>CAXXNY010000029.1:0-18298 GCA_963674805.2 Christensenellaceae bacterium | reverse complement strand
CGCGAGGAAGCGGTCCATGAAGTAGCAGCAGCGGTCATTGATCGCTTGGGCGATATCCATGGCATGTCCCCATCCCTCGACACGGTCATAGACGTGGCAGACACCCAGCTCCTTCAGTTTCTCATCCAGCGAATCGGCTTGATCGATCGGGACGACACTGTCAATCGTGCCATGAAACGTGAGTGTGGGTGGGGCGCTCTTGTCCAGATGGAACAGGGGGGAAGCCTGTTTGTACAGGTCAGGCGCCTCCTCATATTCCTTGCCATCCAAGAACTTGTGGACGGCTCCTTGTGCCTGCGCGAAATCGGTTGTCAGATCCGTGGGACCATAGAAATTCACAACTGCTTGCACGGCACTGCTCACCCCCTTGTGGCCTCCATCGCCCTCCAACTCCGGCACATCCGAGGAGTACCCCACCATCATCGCCAAGTGCCCTCCGGCTGAACCGCCCAGAACACCGATCCGATCCGGATCGACATGGAGGCTTTCCGCATTCGCACGCATCCAGCGCACCGCGCACTTGGCATCATTGACAGCAGCCGGGTAGGGTGCTTCTCCCACAAGGCGGTACGAAATCGTGGCCGCCACATACCCATTCTTGGCGAAACGAATGGGATAGAACTTGTACTGCTCCCGACTTCCCCCCTGCCAGGCGCCTCCATGAATACAGATGATTGCAGGAACCGGATGGTCTAGGTCTTTCGGGGAATACAGGTCGAGTTCGAGCGACCTTTCCCCCACCTTTCCATACTCGATTCCCTTCCGTTCCACCACGGTTTCCGGCAATTCGGCTGGGAAGTTCACAGGGGTGATCTTGCCCGCGACAAAATCCGCGAGCAAGGCCTTTTCAGTTTCGTATCCAGGTGGAGACGGTGGCGGGCCCGATGTTTCATCTTCCACTGCCCAAGTTGGCACCAACCACAGTACTGCCAGTACACTGAGGATCTTGCTTCTTATTCGAATCATGGTTCTTCGCCTCCGAAAATCTTTACCCCGTTCCTCCATGGGAGGTGTGCCCAGGGTGGCGCTTCGCTGACCCTGGGCTGGTCTATATACCCCCTTCGGGGGAAACACCGGGTACCCTCCTTAGTCCGGAATCTATTCTGCCCTTGGTTTCCTTCCCAAAGGCCAGCGCCTGCCATCCGGCCAGGGCCACCTCTCCCGGAGAACGCTCTCCACTTTCTTCCAGGGACGCTTCCCCTCTTTCCGGTCGTCGCTGTGCCATAGGAAATCCAGCGTGAGTTCCAGGGATGCCAGATGGGAGGGAGTCCCAAGTTTGTCATTTTCGAACCACTGCTGGTTATCACCAGCCAAGACCGGGTGGGTTGCCCATTCGCGCAGGTGGCGGGTTGTCTCACGGAACGACCAGTTTTTGCGGACAAAATCCTCCGCCCGCCGCGCCGTCTCCCGAAGGTGGTCCAGGTCCTCCATGGCTTTCAGAATGGCTTCGGACGCTCCCTTCGGATCGCCGACCAGAAGACCGATTGCCAATCCTTTCTCGACCAGCATTTCGGATGGCTGCGATACGGGGGTTGTCGCGACAACTACCCCCCGTGCCATCCATGACAAGAACCGGGAGCGGTCTCCATAGCGGCTTTCGGGGATGTCGTGGTCGCAGTTGATCGCCAGGTCGGCTTCCGACTCGTATTCGACCACCTGATCTTGCGGAACCCATCCCTGCAGGAAGCAACGATCTCGGACGGGACCGGCTTCGACCCAATCTTTGAAATCGTTGTAACCCCGGTCGAAATGACCTCCAATCCCACCCCCGATGCAAACGAAGCAGGCTTTCGGATTGCCCTGCAAGACTCCTTCGATGGTTTCGTAGAATGTTCGCGTGTCTTGCCAGGTGTTGAACCCTCCCGAGGAAAACAGAACAAAGTCATCGCTGCCGCATAGGCGCCCCCGGATCCGGCCTGTGTGTTCCCTCCGGCTCGGACTATCGGGCGGAAGGCCGGACGGTTTGACGGTTACCAGGTCTTCACCGAGGGTGGCCGGGTTGAGTCTCCCCACCAGTCCCAACTCGCCCATGACCATGTGGGCCTGGCGTTCGGTAACCGCGCTGAAACGGTCTCCGCGCATCAGAACTTGTTTATAGATCGCAAGGGTTTCGAAGGTGTCTTCGGCATCCGGGGACTGCAGCCGGAGCTGTAATTCGGGGACGAATGCACCTTTGAGGTCATACCAGAGCGGGAGCCGGTGCTTGAGCTGGGTGGTTACCCAGGCCGCAATCATCGATCCCGCACTGATCACAGCATCTGGTTTGAAGGCCGCGAGAGAAATCTGTAACTGACGAGAGATCTGTTTGCGGGACTGCCGCAGGGGCTCGGGGTAGTATTGGTGTTCGAGATTCGGCGAGACCTCGCCGGGCTTCTTGACGTACTCAATCTTGGGGTTCTCTTTTTGACCGAATTCCAGTGTGGCAACCCGCACGGTGTGCCCGTCTTCGAGGAGCGGCTGAACCATTTGCCAAGTGCCTTCGGAGATCGAGTTCTGCGGGATGTGTGAACGATAGAAAGGAAGCGGACCGACTCCGACGACAAACAATCTCATAGATTTTGCTGGCTTCGTCATGCAGGTCCCGCCCGTATCGGCGTACCCCACGCCCCCTATTTCTTCTCTTCGGAGAACCCGAAGATGTCGTCATCGGTGCTCGATGCCCCGGAGTCCTCTTCCTCCGAAGACGACAGGAAATCGTTAAAATTGAAAGGATCTTCTTCACGACTTTCCCGCGGTTCTTCCCCCTCCTCGGTTTCGGGACCAGACTCAGTCTCCCCATGTGTCTCGTCTTCAGCCACACGACCAATGGTCAACCCCAAAGGATCATCCTCGGGGTTCGGGTTCTCATCACTGGCAAAGAGATCCACCTCTTCCGTTGGAGCAAGCGGGTCTTCAACCTCGGCGGGTTCATCCTGACCAGCCAGAAAACCCAAGTCGGACGAACCAGGAGCCTGATCGAGTGCAAAGGGATCTTCCATAACGGGCGGAGATGAATCCGCTGTCGATTCCTCGATCAAGGAATCACTCGTGTGTGTCGACTCCCCTTCAGCAGGACCATCCGTTGTGAAACCGAAGACATCTTCCTGGGTAGCGGCTTCCGGGGGAAGACCGCCAGGCGGTGTCTCTTCTTCCAACGGTTCTTCTTTCGTTTTCTGCCAGGCATCCGGACTTGATGTGAAAATGTCTCCTTCCGGCACCGCGCCCGGTACCACCTGCTTATTCTTCTTCCGGATAAGCAGCACAAGAAGAAGGAGGATCAGAACACCAATGCCACCCCCAACAGCGACCGGAATAAACCATTCTTGTTGGAGCAAAGCAACCGTTTCCGGTGGTTCTTCTGAGTCAGATTCACCCACTAGGGTCTCCGGGGTTGCAGAGAGGAGCATCGTGGACACAGCTTTCTCGATGCGGTGTTCGATATTGGCGAATCGATCTTCCAGACCTGTCTTCGTGGAGGATTCCGGCAGTTGGGCCAGAATGGCCCGGAGATTCTCAATCTGCGGGATTTCTTCTCCGCTAGCCGGGACGATTGTTCCCGATTCGATTTCCTTCTCGACTGAACCGACTGCTTCCTGCGCGGAGGCAAACATTCGCTGTGTTCGCAGCTTGCGGATCTGCTCCTCCGTCTCGGCCTCGACCTGCTGGATATACTCCTCGATTTCTTCCCGGGCTTCCGGCTCGGGGATCGAATCGCGCAACCGTTTCATCTCGCTCATCCCAAGAGACCAACGCTCTTCGCTGAGCGTCTCCTTCTCCCCCTGAGCCAGGAGATCCGCACCGAGTGTCTTGATTCGGGCAAAGGTTCGGCCCGTCTTGTTTGCGAGGTCCAGTCGGATCGCTCGTTTGGCCTTCGAGATTCGGACCAGTACTTTTTCTCGAATCGAGAGATAGGGGATCAGTTGAGCTTCGGCCATCGCCTTGCTGATGGATTCTTCCCAGTCTTCCGCAAGGGGTGCGGCTCCTTCGGCCATCCGCTCGACTTCTTCGATGACCGCCTCCAAACGCTCCGAGGCGAGAAGTGTATTGCGGATGTCGAAAACGGTCTGTTCCACCTCCGCAAGAGTAGCGGTTGCTTGAGGAATGAGCCAATCGAAACGCTGGACAACGCCTTGGACTCGCGGAAGACTGCGTTCCATCCGTTCCAGAAGATCGGGGAACTCTTCGAGGTTCTCCTGCTCCACTTGTTCCAGGGTCGAGGCAGCCTCGGCCAGGATGGTCTCCGCTTCTGGATTCCGGGCACGGGCGACTTGGTCTCGGGAGAAGGAGAGACGGATTCCTTCCCGGCCGACTTCCACTTCGTTGGGATGGACTCGAATCAGTTCGAAGGTGTTGGCCGCTCCGGTAACCGGGGTGATAATGATGGTGGTGGACCCATCCTGTCCCCAGGAACCGTGCGCGAGAAGGACGATTGACAACATGAGCCCAAGAATCGCGAGAAGGGTTTTCGTTTGAGTAGCAGTCATGTACTTCATTAATGTGGTGACCGGATATAAACTCGACGGATCTTCAGAAGACCGGCCGGAGCCCTAATGGAACCGACGTTCCATTCAACCACCCCCGAACGGTCTCGTCAATTCGAGCAACCCTGAGGTGTGTGAGAACCCTATCATGGCAGGTAGCCCGTCGCAACAGAGACTTGAGAAGCTCATCCAGGTAAATCGCCTCATCAGCAGTACGTTGGATACACGCGAACTCCTGTCCACGATCGCCACGACCATCCGCGAGCTCTTTGATGTGGAAGGTTGCAGTCTTCTGACCATCGAACGAGAGACCGGGGACCTCATTTTCCACACGATCGAGGGGGGGAATGAGGAACTGCGGCAAGTCCGGCTGAAAGCCGACCAGGGAATCGTGGGCTGGGTTGTCTCTCACCGGGAGTCCGTTTTGGTGAAAGATACCTCCAAAGACGACCGCTTTTATCGCGGAATCGACCAGCAGGTCGGTTTCCAAACCCGGTCGATCCTCTGTTCCCCGATGGAGGTCCGCGGCGAGCTGGTGGGGGCAATTGAAGCCATCAATGCCCGCAACCCCGAGGGGTTCCAGGAAGAAGACATCCAATATCTCGAGGCTGTGGCTTCCCAAGCCGCGGTGGCCCTGCGCAACGCCCAGACCCACGAGGGGGTCCAACTCGAAAAAGAGGCCTATCGGCAGGAACTCGGCAGCCAGTTCCGTACCATCATCGGCACCTCGAAGGCAATTCGAAAAGCCATCGACATCGCACAGAGGGTTGCACGCACCAAGTCAACCGTCCTGATTCGAGGAGAAAGTGGAACCGGAAAAGAAGTCTTTGCCCGGGCTATCCACAATTGGAGTCCACGAGCGGAAAACCCCTTCATGGTCGTGAACTCGGTGGCGCTCACACCAGAGCTGCTCGAAAGCGAGTTGTTCGGTCATGAAAAGGGGGCCTTCACCGGAGCTGTCACCCAGAAAAAGGGGAAGTTTGAAATTGCGGAAGGCGGCAGTGTCTTTCTCGATGAAATCGGCGACATCGGTCCCAGCATCCAGACCAAGCTCTTGCGGGTTCTCCAGGAGCATGAGTTTCAACGGGTGGGTGGCACCCAAAGTCTGAAGGCCAACGTCCGAATCATTGCCGCCACGAACAAGGATCTCGAGCAAGCGGTTGCGGATCGTGAATTCCGCGAGGATCTCTATTACCGCCTGAACGTTGTCATGTTCGAACTCCCCCCCCTTCGCGATCGGAAGGAAGACATCCCCGAACTGGCCGAGAGTTTTGTGAGAAAGGCATGTAACACGCTGGGGCTGCCCCCGCTCGAACTCGAGAAAGGCGCGATCGAGCGATTCATGTCCTTCGATTGGCCTGGGAATATCCGTCAGCTTGCCAATGCGATCGAGCGAGCGGTTGTTCTGGCCAGTGGCGACAGTCTCGGACCGGATGATTTCCAACTCGATGTCGAGAAACTCGCCACGGAAGAAGGAGACCTCGAAAACCTTCCGCTGGCGGAAGCGGTTGATGAGTTCAAGGCCCGATTGATCAAGCGGGCGCTTATGCTGGAACGAGGAAACCAGACCCGAGCCGCCCAACGGCTGGGATTGCGACAACCGAATCTCTCTCGCCTGATGCGGTCTCTCGGCATACAAATGGGCGAACGAACGGTTATGACTTAGCGGGAGCTCGATCTTCCAAAGAAACCGGCTCTTTCCCTCGCTGTAGGAGCGGCTTCCAGCCGCGAGGAGCACGGCGACCAGGTTACTTTACCCATCGCGGCCTATCGAGTGAAAAGCGTCCCCCGAGTGGGGTGCTTGGAAGGTGGAGGGATCTTCGCAAGCCACTGGAGGCGGTCTAGGTCGCGAGTTTCGGGATCGGCTGCCCGCGCGATTTGGAGGTATGGCTGTGCCTCTTGCTGTCGTCCCAGTTTTAGGTAAACGGATGCAATATTCCTCGCGGCTTCCGCGTTCTTGGGATCGATGCTAAGCGCCTTCTGGTAGGAACGAATCGACTGACGAGGATTTCCAGCCATGTCGAATGCCAAGCCGAGTTTCACAAACGTTCGGGCTTTTGAGGGATCAAGCAGGGCCAACCGGGTGTAGGTATCGACCGCCTTCCCCCATTCTCCCTTTTCGGCATACATCGCTCCCAGCCGGTCAATTGTACCGGAATCGTTGGGGTTGAGTGACGCCGATCGCTCGAAGGCCGCGATGGCTTCAGCATCTTTGCCCTGAGCCAGGCATACCTGGGCCAGATTGAAATGCAGGTCGGGATTGTTGGGGTGGGTAGACAATGCCTTCCGGTATGAATCCTCGGCCAAGTCATAGTTCCCACTCTCAAAGTAGGTCTTCCCCAAATCCGCCATGGTCTTCGTTCCGGGAAAGGGGCTGACCGCTTTTTCTGGTTCGGGAGTGCGCGGGACCTCGTCCGCGGTTCGGCTTGGCGAGGAAGAGGAGGAAACGAGTGGAACATCGGTCGATAAAGCGGGCGGCACCGGATCGATGGAGGCCACCAGGATCCCTTCTGGATCCTGAGCCTTCACAAACCCATCGGTCTGTACACTCCACTCGGGAGTTCCACCTTCGCTCGCGGGAGACTGGCTGGGTTGGCGTGATCCAGCATCCGACTCTTTGCGGTCGAAAATCCATAGGAACTTCTTACGCTCGGTCTCTTGGCGGGGAGGGGATTGACCGGCACCGGGTTGTTGAACCTGTGGAGGAGGCATGTCCTCTTCGTTCCGGCCCGGTCCGAAGGTCTCACCAAACCAGGAGAAGATCCTGCGGATCCCGCGCGGTTTCTCCTCCTGCGGTTGAGGTGCGTAACCCTGGTTCTGGGGTGGGACGTAGGGATACCCCAGGGGTTGTTGC
Source organism: Christensenellaceae bacterium (assembly GCA_963674805.2). Taxonomy (GTDB): domain Bacteria; phylum Bacillota; class Clostridia; order Christensenellales; family CALMFG01; genus CALMFG01. The sequence goes on along the minus strand of CAXXNY010000029.1, from coordinate 10,984 downwards.
GGAGGAGGGGGTGCGGGTTGGGCGGGCATCGGCTGGAATGGAGACTGAACGTTTTCCGGTGCCGTGGTCGGAGAAGCCTGGAGCGGAGGGACTTCCACTTCAATCGGATTCACTCGAGTTTGAGGTCCTTGCGACTGGGGCATGGCAGGCGGGGGGAACTGATACATAGGCGGCATCGGCGACGTCGGTGAATAGGGCTGTGACGCGGGCGAAGAGATTTGTGGCTGAGTGGTCCCCGTTCCAACCGGGGGCAGGGGGGAGTACATAGGCGGTTGGACTCCGGGAGTGGTAGTGAACGGTTGCGCCGACCCGGGAAGCGGTTGACTGGGCGGAGCCGGCTGAGCCGGCTCTTGCTGATACGTGGGTGCAAACGGGTCCGGTTCTGGAGACGCGGGCGGAGGCTGGAAAGGCCCGATCGTGTCCGCAGCCGGTTGGTAAACGGACGGCCCGGGCGGCTGTGGGACAGGTTCTTCTTCCTGACTGTCCTGTGTTGTCTGTTGCCAGGCCTGGTCAAGAGCGTTCTGGAGGGAGCCATCGAGCGGTTCCGACGGGCTTTCGGTCTCGGGCTGCGGTCGATCCGGGAGGACTGCTGGTGGAACTGTGGGATCGGGTGCCGGTTGTGTGGGAATCGGCTCGACAGGGGGCGAAAAAGGCTCTGAGACAGGCCCTTCCACTTCCACATCCGTTTGCCCAAAAGGCTGCATCGCATCCGAAGAGGGTGACAGGTCGGTGAAAGCCGACGGGGACACTTCGGGTTTGCTGTTATCCGGTTCGATGCCTGTTCCGGTTTCGTCCGGAGGACCCTGGAGGGTGGGTGTGGCTGTCGGCGGGGGCGGAGTGGTCGGCGTAGGCACCACCTCCGGTGTGGAGTCCTCGATTTCCGGTGGAGATTCGTCGATGTCTGGGATCTTCGACCTCACCTCTCCAAAAAGCAGTATCATCAATCCTTCGTCGAGATCGCGCAGGAATTCGTTAATCTGGTCCTCGTACCCAAACCGAGTATCCTCTTTGAGGGTCTTGCCGGTCTTCCCGTCCACAATCTTCAGGGATGCCGCAATCACACCCCCGACAACGTTGTAGGAACCCAAGACCACCAAATCGGCCTGAATCTTTGTGGCAATCGGGGGAACTTGGTTCGGAGTGATATAGTGGCTGTCGATCCCCGCCTCTTCCACCGCTTTGAGGATGAGAGGAAATCGGATGACCTTGATCTCTTTGTGGACAAAGAGGGACCGCCTCAGTCCCCGTCCCAGATGGGTCTCCCACAAATCATAGTCGGCGTTGTCGGAAAGGTTGAAGAAATCCAGGATCGCAACACGGGTTCCCGGTGTGGCCAGTTCTGTCGCCTCACCTGGAAGGGAAAGACACAGGACTGCAAAGCAGACAGTTGTGATTTGGCGTGAACCTATTCTCATCGCCCGTTTTCTTGCAAAGGTTTCAACCCTTGACCAGTTTCTGGATCTCTTTGAACTCCGCGGTTCCCGCGCGTCCGGTCAACTCGAAGATCGCCATTTCGGTACACGACACAATCGCCCCGGCCTCTTTGAGACGATTGATGGCTGTCCTGGCCGCTGCCGGACTTCTCGATCCGACAGCGTCCACCAGGATATGCACCTGAAACCCTTCGAGTAGGGCATGCAACGCGGTCTGAGCCACACAGATGTGCGCCTCGATTCCCCCGATCAAGAGGGTTCGCACGTTCACCCCTTTTAGTCTACCCAAAAACTTCGGTTCTCCAAAGCAGCTGAAGGTCATTTTCTCGATTCGCTTAACTCCGTTGATGTACGGATCGAGTTCCGGGACAGTCGGCCCGAGACCCCGGGGGTTCTGCTCCGTGACAAGAAGGGGGACCTTCAAGATATCGGCCGCTCGGCAGACACGGATCAGGTTGGCCAGGATACTCTCAGCATCTGCAATGTGCGGAACCAGCCTCTCTTGAAAGTCGATGATCAAGAACGCCGAATGTTCCCTTTCCGCAAAGATCCTTGTCCTGCGTCGGTCAAGCACTCTATACCTCTACTGTCTCCTCTTCCACCAAATCGAACTCCTTTGCCAGGCTCCGAACGGCCAGCTCCGTGTAATCCTGGTCGATCACGACGGAGACTTTGATTTCCGAGGTGCTGATCATGAAGATGTTGATCCCTTTGTCGGCCAGAGTGCGGAACATGCGCGCGGCCACTCCGCTGTTGGCTTTCATCCCCACACCGACAATCGAGACCTTCGCTATATTCTCATCGACGCTAAACTGGTCGGCCGATAGCTCTTTTTTCAATTGCTCGACTACCTTGATCGCATCTCCCAGGTCTGCTTTGGTCACCGTGAAGGACATATTCGCCCTTCCATCATGCCCCATGCTCTGTACGATCATGTCGACAGAGATGCCTTGTTCGCCTACCGTCTCGAAAACCTGAGCGGCGATCCCCGGGTGATCGGGAATCCCCCACAGGGTGAGCCGTGCCTCTGATTTATCTGAACAAACGCCTGTCACCAGGACTTTTTCCATTTCATCAACCTCCTCTGAAATCAACGTACCAGGTTTGTCTTCAAAACTCGTCAACACTTGAAGTGGAACTTTGTATTTCTTCGCGAAAACGACAGACCGTGTTTGCAAGACCTTCGACCCCGCACCGGCCATCTCCAACATCTCATCGTAAGAGATCCGCGCGAGTTTCTTGGCGCCTTCCACAATCCGTGGGTCTGCGGCATAGACCCCGTCCACATCCGTATAGATGTCGCAACGTTCCGCGCCGAGGGCCGCCGCTAAGGCTGCCGCGGTCGTATCCGAAGCACCGCGTCCCAGGGTGGTTACCTCCATGTCTTCCGTGATTCCCTGGAAGCCGGCCACCACAGCGACCTTTCCTTCGTTCAGCACTTCTTGAATGCGGGCCGTATCGATTTCCAGGATCTTGGCACGTGTGTGATAGGGATCGGTCTTGATTCCCGCTTGCGGCGCCGTAAAGGAAATCGCGTCGTGTCCCACCTGATGCACCGCCAAGGCCATGAGGGCGATACTCACTTGTTCTCCGGCTGAGGCCAGCATGTCTCTCTCTCTGCCGGAACCATAAGGATTGATTTCATCGGCCAATCCCAACAAACGGTTCGTCTCACCAGCCATCGCACTGACAACGACTACCACTTGGTAGCCGTTCTTGATGTCACGCGACACTCGTTGCGCATTGTTGAGAATGCGCTCCACGTCACGCATCGAAGTGCCACCGTATTTTTGAACGATTATGGGCATGTGGGTGTTTTTGTCCTCCTTCGACAAACAATTCTCCATTCTTCAATTTCCGCCCACCACCTCTGTGCCAGAAGACACTCGAGTCTCAATGCGGGTAGAGCGGGGAAATCACCATTTTCAAGAAATAGTAAGATACCGCGGGGAGTGTAGCGGAGAACGCCCGCAAAGGAAAAGATGTATGCCTTCTGCATATTGCGGGAGGTTAGGTCGGGTCGAGTGACTTCACGGAGTGTTTGCGAAATCAGTATACTCTTTCCACAGTGTGCAGACCTGTTGCCCGGGAACTTCGGTCTGCTGGTGACGAGTAAACCCTCTTTGGAGGAACGCATTCCATCGCGTCCTCGCAGCAGCGGCCTTTGGGACCCGACGAAGCGGGTCCCTCCAGGTATACCTTTCCCCGGGGACACGGGCAAGACTTTCCCGGAAAAGGGATTTCCGGGCTACCGTATTGCGGGAATGGGAAGCCTTGACTCAAACTCAACCGAAAGCCTGGCTCAAGGAGGCCAGTGGGAATGAATCCGTTCTCCTTTTCTCTTGTCCCGTTGCTGCTGGCCGTGTGGACCATCCCGGCGACGGCTGAAAACTGGCCTGCTTGGCGTGGACCCGAGGGGGATGGAAGAACCACCGAGAAAGACCTCCCGATCCACTGGAGCCGCACCGAGAATGTTCGTTGGTGGGTTCCGCTGCCGGAACGCGGCAACTCAACTCCCATCGTCTGGAACAACCGAATCCTTCTCACTCAAGCCATCGAACGGGAAAACCTCCGCACGCTGATGTGTTTCGACCGGTCGGATGGACGGCTCCTTTGGCAAGAGGGTGTGACTTACCGGGAGAAGGACCCGACGCACTCGACCAACCCGCATTGCTCTCCTTCACCGGTGACCGATGGCGAGCGGATCATTGCCTGGTTCGGATCGGCTGGGGTTGTATGTTACGACTACGAGGGGAAGCAGCTGTGGCGGCGTGATCTCGGGAAACACGATCATATCTGGGGGATCGGGTCCTCTCCGGTTCTTGAGGGTAACCTGTGCATCCTGAACTTCGGACCCGGCAACCGCGAGTTCCTCATCGCCCTGGACAAACGGACAGGAGAGACCGTGTGGAAAACCGATGTCCCGGAAGACTCGATGGACTCACCGGAAGACCGTTCCAGACTGCTGCGCGGTTCGTGGGTCACACCCCTTGTGATCCGTGTCGGCGACCAGAGTCAACTCATCATGTTCTGGCCTAAGCAGGTGGTTGCATACGACCCGTTGACGGGAAAGCGGATCTGGAGCTGCCAAGGGTTCGCGGATCTGGCGTATACCAGCCCCCTGTTCGGGAATAATGTCCTGGTCGCCCTAGGCGGTTACAACGGGCCGTCCCTGGCTATGAGACCGGGTCGGTCTGGAGACATTACCCAAACACACCGGATCTGGCGCAAGCATCGGAGCGATCTCTTCTTGGGCACCGGGGTCATCGTGGATGGACACCTCTATGTCAACGACATGTACAGCAACGCCCATTGCATCGATGTTTTCACGGGAAGGGAGATTTGGAAGAAGCCCCTGCGAGGAAAGGGAGGATTCAAAGAATCCTGGTCTTCGCTCATGCTGAGCGGAGACAACCTCTACATGCCCAACCAGGCAGGCGACACGTTCGTCTTCAAGGCCAGTCCCGAATTCCAGCTGGTTGCCTCGAATTCCCTCTTCGAGGAAACGAACTCCTCTCCAGTTCCTTCGAATGGAGAACTCTTTCTCCGAACGTTTGACAGCCTTTGGTGCATATCCGGTTCCGAGAAGGCTGGTCAGGACCCGGATTCCAGATGGAAGCAGAATGCTCGAGAATGAAAGGGGCGAATAGAGTCGTGAAGAAATGTGTAGTTTTGCTCGATGTGTTCTTGGGATGCTGTGTTCTCATTCCTCCTGCCTCTTTTTCCGTCGGGAAACACGACAAGGAACTCTGGACGTGGGTGTCGGTCTCCAAAGACCTGGAGGATTACGGTTTCCCCGATGATTTCAAACTGGTTCTGGACTATCACCACCGGTGGGACAAGGATGTCGAGCACATCTTTCAAAGAAATCATACGATCGGCTTGCAGTTTCCTCTGCCGTACGCGGAGGGTTGGACTCTTACCCCCAACTTCCGGTATATCGACTACGACCCCGCTGCCAACGAAACCCGCTACTACTTCGACCTGCAGAAGACGTGGAAAGAGATCGCCGACACGCGGTGGGACCTCAAGTACCGCATGAGGTTCGATATTCGAGACATCCATGACACCACCACACTGTCCTACCGCCTCCGTCATCTTCTGGACCTTTCCCATCCCCTTTCGATCGAGTTCCGTGGCGGTCCGGCCAAGTTCTACACACTCGGGGAAATCTTCTATGATACGGCTCCCGATCCGAACCGGTTGACACGTTACCGGGTGGGGAGCGGACTCCGGTTTCCGGTTTCCAAGGAGGTGGAATGGACGGTCGGCTATCAGATGGAAGCCGTCTACCGCAGTGGTCCCCACGCTTGGGACTATGATAACAACCTGATGACAGGCATCTCTCTCAAGTTCTGAGCGAACGAGGCGGGTCTCAAAGCGTGTGTGAGAAGCGGGACCAACGCCGTCATCCCCGCTTTCGCGGGAATGACGTTTCCCCGGGAGCATCGCAAACGAGACTTTTCACACACCCTCTCAGAAGTCCAGTTTGAATCTCCCGATCGGGATCTTCATTCCCTCTCCCGCAATGAACCGATACGACGGGTTGTCCAGGTCGCCTTTGATTTGGACGGTTACGGGACCCGAACCGCCGGCGACCCCCTCGATGATGTTCGCGGCGGTCTCCGACTTCACTGCATCCGCCAGATCCTTGCCCGGCGTAGCATCAATTTCGATATTCACGTTTTGACCCGGACCGTAAGATCCCTTGCCGTTCATCTTCAGCACCGGACTTTTCAAGGCAAGGTTGCTGATTTCAACCGCATCATCGAGAAGCTGAAAATGAAAGGAGAACTCGTCGAAGGAGGAACGCGCCAGGTTCTTCAAGTCCAGCAGCCGGTCGATCCCTCCCAGAAGACGGATCGACCCAATCTCGCCGTCATTCAGAACGACCTTTCCTTCTCCCGCATGGTTCTTTCCCCAAGTCATTTCCCCGGTAAACACACCCAGAAGGTAGGAGGTATTCGCATCGATCTGTTGCTCGGGGATGGGGAAACGATCCACCTCGACTGTCAGTTCCCAGTCGGAGACGGCCCCTCGTGAGTAGAATCCCTTTGACCGAAATGTTCCCCCCTTACCACCGGCTAGGGTCATCTTCCCGTCCGACCAGTCAACGCGTTCGCTACCGATCGAGATGTCGAGGTGGGTGTCCAGCTCCACTTCCTCCAACCGCCACCCCCTCCGGTCCGAACAGATGTGCAACCAGGGGAGATCGCTTGTCGAGAGAGTTACGTCCCCAATCCTCACCCCGCTCAGGTTGAATCCAACCTTTTCGCCATCGTAACGAAAATCTCCAACCCGGACTTTCATTTCGCCTTCGGGGACCTCGGTCCAAGGCAGATCCAGGTTCTTGATGACCGCATGATCCCAGCTGGACAGACCGATCGTTGCTTCGTCGATTGCCGCCACCCCGAGTGCGGGATTCCCCTCCTGCTCCCGGGGACCGGAAAGCCGAAAACGCTTGACCGCGAAGTCCGCAATATCGTCTTGGTAAACGAGACCGGGGGCTCCTCTTGAGGTCACTTCCCAGTCGCCATCAGAGACCGCAACCCGGATATCGAATGACAAAGAGGATCGGGAAGGGTTCGTTGTGGAAAGAAGGTCTCTCAGGAAGGGCCGGAAAGACTCCACCTTCGCGCGTGGGAGTTCCCCCTTCACCTCCGAATTGCCGGAAAGGAGAAGGAGATGCTTGGGATCTGCACTTCCTCGTTCGAAAACCGCAGTGACGAGTCCCGGGAATCCGATCTCCCAGTCTCCCCAGCTGGAATCCTCTACGTGAAGATCGACTTGTTCGGCAACGATCGCCAACCGGACTGCCGAATCGCCTAAAGTGTGATGGAAGCTCCGTTCCGTGTCGCCCGAGGGAGGGTCAGCGGATACTTCCCTTTGGGCCAGGAAGTTCCACGTTCCGAAATCGTCTCGATTCAAATGGAACGAGGTTTTTGCAAGATCGATGTGCAGCGTCGGCGGCTGCCCCGGCAGGAGCCCCACCAACCGGAAACGGACCGTCGCGGATTCCACCTTCAACCAAGGCTCTTCTCCCTCCGCAAGGTCCTCCATCGCGGGGATCTGGATGTCGTCCAGCTGGATGCTGCTTAGCCCGGTGACTCTCGCCGCTCCAATTTCGAGAGGCGCTCCCAGGACACCCTCAAGAACTCCACGCAGGTTCTTCACGAATTGTTCCGGCTGAAGGTATTGCGAATAGACCCAATACCCAACACCAGCTGCCCCGGCCAAAACCACTGCAATCATCAAGAGGAGGATGCGCTTCTTCATCGATTCGGGTATTGCTGGTCGGCTTCACTGGGCCTGTCCTCGCACGGCAGCATCGGGTCGGTCGACACCGGCTTTCCGAAGGGCGGCCTATCGCCCGGATCTTCGAGAACGGCCGAGTCCAAGTGCTGTTTCAGAAGAGTCTCCAGCGTGGGCAACCGTTTGGTATCTTGACGATATTCCACAACCCCCCTCGCCCGGAGAGCCGACTCCAACCACTCCGACAGTGAAACCGTGGACGAGTCGATGTCATAGTCCAGTTTTGCGGCGACATCCGCCCAGGTAATCTGGTCGAGTGGAATGGCGGGAAACCACTGCCCCTTCTGGTCCCGCACCAACATGCCGATCCGTTCCAAGTCGCTGAGAATTCTAAGTACACGGACTTGGTCGAGGCCAAGGGCTGAGGAGATCGACTCGGTGGCTGTGCCGCCTTTCCCCTGAACGAAAGTCTGTCCCGCGTAGAACAGCCCACCCCAGGAATAAAGCAGTCCGATCTCCGGGGCAAGGTCCCCGTAACGGCTCATCCGATCCCAGTCGGGGTACTGAAGGTACGCACACACTTCCAGACCCTCAAGGATCAACCACCAGGTGTAGTAGAACCACGCCAGAACCAGCAGCACGATGCTCAGGCTCCCATAAACCGTCTGGTAAGACTCCGCGTTCGCAACGTACTCGGCAAAGGCGCGCTTGGCCAACTCCCACAGAATCGCGACAACGAACGCGCTTGCCGCCGCCGCTTTCTTATCAACAATCCCGTTCGGGATCAGCATGTACATGAGCCAGATCGCAAACCAAGTGAGAAAGTACGGGAGGAGGCCCCAGAAGACTTCGATATTCAGCGGTATGTGCCTCGACTCGACAAAACGATTGAGGATGACAGGCCCCACCATCAAAAGCGGCGCCAGAGTCAGAACTGTCCAGAAAATGATGAACCGGCGGACGAAGGTGCGCCTCTTCTCAGACCGCCAGATCTTGTTGAAGGCATCTTCGATGGAATCGAACAACCAGAATCCGGCCACAATGAGGAAGATGAGACCGATCTCTTTGAGGCCTCTGGCTTGGGAGACAAATTCATCGACGTATCCCTCGAACTTCTCTTGGATGGCATCCAGGTTGGAGGCGGTCGTCTCCCTCTGTGTCTTTTCACCAGGAAATCGTTCCCGAATCGCTTCCCCTCCAGCCTCGGGCGTCCCGCTGGCGGGCATTCGGTAAGTCTGCGCGGCAGTGGCCGGTGCAATTCGGTCGGGAGACATGGTGGCCTCGGGGGAAATCTCTCCGAAATCCTCTTCCCCCTCGATAGCCCCTTTGAGGGCACCGTTCCAATCAACCCTCAGATCCTCGTCAAAGGGAAAGACGTATCCGACAACCCAGTTAAAGATCTTTTCCTGGTCTTTGTCGTTGCTGACAAACGAGGCGAAGAGTGAAAGGGATAGAGCGCTGATGGGGACAAGGGCAAGCAGTGAGAAATAGGCCAGTGAGGCGGCGAGGTAGATGACGTGATCATCACGCTGGCGAGCGCCAATCCGGGCCAGGGCACGTCTAAACTGAAGGAACTGCAGACGGATCCGGTTCCTCACACGTTGCCCGCGGGGCAAGATGGTTTTCCCAAACATGGTCAAAGGTTATTCGGTAACAACATCAGTGGATACAGCTTCGACCTTGATACCGAGTTCCTTGAATCGGTCGATGGCGGAATCCAGGTCGTTCTCTTCTCCCGTCAATTCCAGAATGACCTCCCCCATCGTTGCCGAAACGTTGGCCCGGCGAATGTTCGGGACCACATCAAATTCCTTGGCGACGCTAAATAGAATGGGCTGGGTAATCAGCCTTTCCGGAAAAGTCATCTTGACTCGTCTGGTTTCCATCAACAGCCTCTCCCCTCGGGGACTCGCGTGAAGATCCGGTCCCAAGTCTGTCAACCCGGCGATTGTACGACGATTCGTGGGGAAGGCACAATTAGGTAACGAATAATCTGAATGACTGGCCACCCCCACCTAACCTCCCCCTCCCCGGGGGGGGGGAACTTGATCCCCTCCCCCTGGCGGGAGGGACTGGGGTAGGGGGGGGATTGCCCTTCACAGTTTCTTTGGAGTCTAGTTGAGTTCCGAAAACACTTCTCCGGGTTAAGGCGTAACAGGGTCCCGGAAATGGATTTCCGGACTACCATTCTTCGGGAGTCTCACCCGATACTCTCGATTGGACACAGCACTGGATACCACGATCTTCTTATCACAGAAAGGAAAAAGAACTTGCCCACTCAAGGCCAGAAGAACCTCGAAAAGATACGCATCAAGAAGATCATGGCGCGGATCCGAGAGATCGGACAACGTTTTCTTCATTCGGAGCGAACTCCGATCCCGGACATCGCCATCGCCGAAACGACCGAACATCTGACCTTCACCGAAGCGAAGCGGCTCAAGTTCAAACCGATCCAAGACGGCCATCGCTGGGGGAAGAACTGGGGGACAGCCTGGTTTCGACTTCGCATTCGGGTGCCGAAGTCCTTTGCGGGAGAAACGGCGGTCCTGCTATTCGACCTTGAGAATAGCGAGTGTCTCATCTTTCGCGATGGCCAGCCCGTTCAGGGTCTGTGCTGGTCCCGAAAGGAATACATCCTTTTCGAGAAGGCGGACGGTGGTGAGCGAGTCGAGCTCTTCATCGAGGCGGGCGCCAATGCTCGGCTTGGGGCTTTCGATATCCGGACGATGCATCAACCGGAGGTGGCCATGCTGAACCGGGAGGTTTGGGAAGCCTACTGGGATCTTTCCGCCTTAGCCGACATCATCGATCCCCAAGTGCATTGCGACTGGCTGGGAAAGCCGTATCACCTTCTTTCGGAGTATGACACAAGACGCGCCCGCATCATCTATGCCCTCAACGAAGCGGTAGATCTCTTCAACTACGGCGATCCTTCTCGCGAGAAGCTGAAATCTCAAGCACGGCAAGTCAGGCGTTGCCTGAAGCCGGTCTATGACTGTCCCGCCAATGCCTCCGCACCCACCTTCGCGGCGATGGGACACGCTCACATCGATGTCGCCTGGAAGTGGCCACTGGCCGAATCTGTCCGGAAAGTGGGCCGGACTTTCTCAAACGTCCTCGACCTCATGAATCGATATCCGGATTTCGTTTTCGCCCAGAGCCAGCCTCACCTTTATGTGTTCGCCAAAGAGCGGTATCCCACCCTGTACGAAAAGGTTCGCCAAAGGGTGAAAGAGGGACGCTGGGTGCCCACCGGTTGCATGTGGGTGGAATCCGACTGCAACCTGACCGGAGGGGAA
>CAXXNY010000028.1:0-10424 GCA_963674805.2 Christensenellaceae bacterium | reverse complement strand
CGTAAAGATTCTCATCGAAGTTTTCCACAAAATCGAAACAGAAGACATCAAGGCCGGTGTAGCCGCGCGCCATACGCCCGCCGAGATCAGTCCGCCGGAACTTCTCGGGCCACTTTTCCATGTCCAGGGGCAGGGGCAAGGTCCAGGTGGTCGGCGTCTTCTCATCCTGCCATTTCTTATCCACCTGGCGAACACCATCGAGGGTTTCCTCCACGACCAGGCTGACCTGGGTCTGGCCGGCGGCAACCGCCTTCCAGAGGAGTTCCGCCATGTGAATATCGAGGGGCAGCATCAGGCTCCGCTCACTCCAGCGGCTCCCTTGATTCCAGGTTTGGGACTGGTTTCCAAACAACAGGCTGATGCGGGTGCCGGATACGGGCATGCTCCGCAGGCGGGGATCATAGATTTTAAGGGTCTTGAGTTCCTGACGGATGAGGCGGTTGAGATTTGACCTCGCCTCTCTCTCAATCCTCATCTGAAGAATGCCCCGCACGCGAAAAAGATTCTGATCGCCCCGTCCCCCTGCGCCCCAGATAGCGGTAGATTTCCAGACCGAAGTCGGGGCTCTTGTCCTTTTCTTTGCTTACGTCAGGGGCTGCCGGGGTCAGATACCAGAGATTTTTTTTCTCATGATCCTGATAAACCCGGACCCCTTCGACATCGACAAAAACACCGAGATTGGGCGCAGCCAAAAGAGGCGTCGCCAAAGCCAGGAGGAACAGGATAAAAAGTGTTTTCACTGCCCCTCCGTCGCTTCCTTGGGAGCGAGAATCGTTTCCAGTTGGGCCGTACCGATAAACTGCCGGAGACTGGTGGCGTCGTGCCACTCAGCTTCGCTCGCCAGCCCTCCCGATTCCAGAACCGCCTGCAGTTGATAACGATAAAGAAGGGGCTCTTCCCCCTTCCCTTCGGGGATATAAAGTTGTAGTTCCTCGTTGCGGTTGGCCTCTTCCGTCAACTCGACTTCCCGGTCCTTGACGGTCCTCCCGCCAGCGACAAAATAGGGGGACCGCACCTTGACCAGGAGTTTGTAGATACCCAAATCGGAAAACACTCCGGGAATGGCCTCGAAAACAACCGGGTTCGCCGGTGCCAAGGCAACCCCTTTGCGCACCTCCTTGTCAATAGACTGGAGACAAGAGGTGCAGTCGCTATCCAGGGAAACCCCCAGCCAGGCGACCAAGACCCCCTGCCCGAGAAGTTTTTCGGCCGCCGGTAAATTGAAAGAGCGCCTTGCTCCAGGGGCCAGCGGCTTGGTCTTTGTGAGGTTTTTAAAAATCCTTTCCAGACGGTCCCCGGCCTGACGATAGGCATTGATGGTTTCAATTCCCACGGGGGAAAGAGGTCAGATTGTCGAGTTTGCCGGTAGGATGCCCCTGTACCCCATTCGTCAAAACCATGGGTCAGGTCTCCACTGAAATGGCTGTACTGAAGACGAATCGGGATTGGGACCATCTGATCGCCGACTGGCACCTTGAGCGTCCCGATCACTCCCTCGCGGGAAATCTGGGCGAGAACTTCTTCGGCTTCATCCTGGGTCAGGGAGAGGGTGAGACGAAAAGACTGTTTTAGATGGGCGGGAGGAGTAATATTGATCTGCTCCGCCGGAATTGCAAAGCCGGCACCCAGAGCCTGGAAATCGGCCGCCGCTCCAAGGCCGGGAAGAGCTTTGAGTTCCAACGGATCGGTCTTTTTCAAATCGAGAGCTTCACGCAGCACCGCTTTGAGGAGAACCACGTCCCCGCTCCGAAAAGGTGCACCCAGATCCGCCGATATCATAACCGAGGGTTTGCCCTTTTCAGTCTGGTAATTATATTGAACGCTGAACTTATAACCATTGGCGTCGTGAAGAAGAAGAATCTCCCGCGGCAGGTAGTAAAAAACGTGCCCGGCCGCTTTGTCCTGAAAAATCAGATTCGCGTCCCAACCGCCAGCCTCACCGAGATCGGCGAGAAGCCCGGCATCGGCAATGACATCGCCAAGATCCAGGGCAGCCTTCGGATCGGGCCCTTGTGCTTTGGTGGTGGTTGATTCCGCTATGGGTTTCAACCGGGGCAACCGGGCGAGGATTTTTTTTATTGATTTTCACCTGTGTAAGGGGTTTGAACTTAATCGCCTCCATCCTGACCGGAGTTACCATTCGAAGAGGGGCCTGGGTCCCCGACATCTGGACTTTCGTATCGGCGGAAACATTTTCCGAACCCAGGGCAAAACAAAGAAAAATGAACAAAACCAGAATCCGCATGGACTTCCTCCTCATCCGTTCCGATTAATCAGGAGCCAATCTTGATAAGATGGGGCTTCACCCATACCGCCCAATCCTGGGTACTGGTTTGACCGGCGTCAACACCCAGAAAAATTCTGATTTTCTTGCCTGCCCACTTAGAGAGGTCCGCATCCAAAGCTTCATATTGCTGCGGTTTGACTTTTTTGCGCAGGACAGTGTAGAAACGGCCATTCTCCTGAATCCGCACAACGAAAACTGGCACCGTCTGAAGCGGCAGCCCCTTGAAGAAAAGCGGCCGTAGCACGAAAATGAACATTGGTATCGAGGGTCATCTCGGGATAGAGACCGCCAATCCGGCCGGCATTCTGCCAATTTGGATGGGTCTGAAGAATCTGACGAGCAGCATTGCCCGGGTTGATCTGACCGTTTTCGATACAACGGACAAAACCTCTGTTGTCGTTGGAATTACCGGGGAAAATCAGGGAGGCTGTCGAACTGCGCCATTCAGCCTGACCGGCATTGGCGTAAAAATCGTATTTTCCGGTTTTCACAGCCTGCATACCAGCTATGGCGACCACGGTCGCAGGTTGTTGCACGGTGGATTGAGAAGCACTGGCGGTCGTTGAAACACCTGATAAGGGCCTGACTGTCTGGGCATTTGTGGTCCCGGCGGATGTTCCAACCTTAATGGGAGAAAGGACCGTGCCCGGAATAATAAAGGGTCGAGGCGACACTTGAGTTCCGCTATTCCCGCCGACAGTCTCCCCTTCCGCCAGCTCTATGGCTCCCTCGCCAACTTCCAGAGCCTCAGGAATATCCTCTGTCTCGCTGTCAGTCCAGACTTTGGACAAATCGTAAGCCAGGTTCCCGAACGGCCGGTCTTCATGCCCTTCCCGGACCAGAAAAAGCTCAACCTGATCTGATTCCACCTCACCGCTGGAGGCCCCCCAGACGTCATTGCCTCCGCTTCTGCGAATGGTCAGGCGCACCCTACCCTTTTTCCCGCTGATGGGTGACAGGGTGGTTTCAAAACCTTCCAGGGGGAAGCCGCCCTCCAGGACCCGGCCATTGACGGAAACACCGTCCCTACGTTTCACTTTTTCATAAGTGACGTCCAGAACCAGGGCATTACCGCGCCGTTCCACCAGGTCAACCTGGCCGATACGACCCTCATAGGTTCCCAGCCACTGGTCCATGGCCTCCTGCAAACCCCCTTGGGCGACAGTCCCAAGCGCATCCGTCAGACCTTTCAGGAAACCACCCTGCCCGCCCTGCTGAGCGCTATTGCCGGTCTCCTCGGCAACCGCCATCGACGTCCCGAAGACCATAATTATCGCAACAAACAACATCCCCCATCGCCTCATCCGCCACCTCCACTGTAAAAACGTTTCAATTCTAATGAAACCGGATTCAAACCGTTCACCTGTCGACACCGTCCAAGTTGTTTTAAATTAGCTTTTCTTCCGGGTTAAAACATCGTTACATAATAAGTACATAGTTGCATATTCATAGCAAAAAACGTGACATGATGTTAGAGAAAAATTAAAAAGCACCACTTTTGGCAGCCGGTTTTTTAAATCGGCTTTCAAGCCATTCCATTTTAATTCATAAGGCCTGACAACAAAACCAGACAACAGGTCAAATCGTTCAGCAACAGAATTCACGCAGAAAGCGTTCCCGCCCTTCGCCTCTGGCAGGGGGAAAACACCGGTTGAAACAATAGACAATGACAGATAATGGTCGGCCGCTGCAAATAACCTCCTGAAAAACTTGAATTAGAATGATATCATTGGAAAGAACAATGGTCGCACCGACAAAATTAGTTACATTTTTTTCATTTTTTAATATCCTCCCGGAAAGGAGGGCATATGAACAGGCCCATTACCTTTCAGAACGGCAACGCGGTCTTGGAAATTTTTTCCCGGATCAGCGCCGTTCCACGCTCCTCGGGAAACGAGAGAGAAATAACCGAATGGGTTGTGGCGCGAGCTCTCGGCCAGGGATTCGATCACTCAAAAGATGACGCTGGGAATATTGTTGTCCGGGTCCCGGCCTCTCCGGGACATGAATCGCTGCCACCGATCATCCTCCAGTCACACCTCGATATGGTGTGCGAGAAAATTCCCGGTTCGAGCCACGATTTCACTTCCGACCCCATCCACCTTGTTGTCGATGGCGACTGGCTGCGGGCAGACGGCACCACCCTGGGTGCCGATAACGGCATCGGCATGGCCATCGGCCTGGCCCTGGCCGAAGAACGTTCCGCCCGACGACCGGCGCTGGAACTGCTATTCACCGTCGAGGAAGAAACCGGCCTCAGCGGTGCCCAAAACCTCGACACCGGGATGCTCCGTGGGCGAACGCTCATCAATATTGATTCCGAGGAAGAGGGAGCCCTCATCATAGGCTGTGCCGGGGGAGAAAACGGCCGTATCAGCCTTCCCGTGACCCGAGAGGACATCCCTTCCTCCCACGCCCTTTACCAACTCGCCGTTTCCGGTCTTAAGGGCGGACACTCGGGAATGAATATCGGTGAAAACCGCGGTAACGCCAACAAAATCCTGGCCCGGGTTCTAGAGGCTCTTATGAGCGAAGTTTCTCTCCAGTTGGTAACCGTTGAGGGCGGAAGCCGGTCCAACGTCATTCCACGTGATGCAATGGCGATCTTCGCTCTTCCGCAGAACACCACAGAAAAAGCCCGACAACTTACGCAAATGACGGCAAAAAACTGTGACGGGGGAGTTTGCTGCCATAGAAAAAAACCTTTCCATCACCCTGACCCCCTGCAACCTTCCGGCTTCCATGGAAAAGGCTGTTTCTGCGATGGACAGCCGCCGTTGCATACGCCTCCTGAGCAACCTTCCCCACGGCGTACATCACTGGTCGGCTGAACTGAAAGACGTGGTGGAGACATCAAACAATCTGGCCATTGTTCATAGCGAGGAAGAAAGCATACATATTCTCTGTTTTCAGAGGAGCAGCAAGATAGAGGAGCTTCAGTCCCTCACCTCCCGAATCGGACTGCTGGTGGCCCAGCACGGCGCCCGTTTTCAACGGGACGGTCTTTATCCCGGCTGGCAGCCACGCCTTGACTCTCCTCTTCTGGCCCATTGCCGGGGTATCTATAAAAAAACATACCACCGCGAAGCTAAAGTCAGCATGACCCACGGTGGCCTCGAATGCGGAATTTTGGAGAATAAACTGCCGGAGCTGGAAATGATTTCCCTGGGCCCGACCATTGAGAATGCCCACTCCGTCCAGGAAAGGGCTTACATTCCGAGTATCCACAGCGTCTATAGTTTCCTCAAGGTGCTACTCGCTTCTTTTGCGCCCTGATCCCAACCAAACCTCGGTCTTTTTGTCCGGAGACTTTCAATTAATTACTCTGCTTTTGGGGATTTGCATTAAAGCTTCGGTTAATGTTATATTCTGCCGACATCTTCTTTTCCCAGGCATTTAAGCTTGACCCTGTGCCTTTTCTGCAAAACAACCTTTGACGGTACTCCCGAAAGGTCTAGGCCTGAAGGAAAAACCCGTTGACTTTTCACCGGAAAAATAGATTGGAAATTCGGACCTCATGTCGGAAGTCCACCTGATTCTTCAAAATCAGCTTTTCCCGGTCAAAAAGCCAACCGCGCCCAAAACGGCCGGGATTTTTATGGCCGAGGACTGGGAACTGCTGCGAAGTTTCCGCTATCACAAAAAAAGACTGGTCCTTATCCTCTCCTCCATGCGCCATTTTCGCGAGGAACTACGCCGCAACGGCTATCAGGTCAACTACCGGGAACTGAGCCAGAGCCAGCCGGAAATCCCATTCCTCGATACCCTGAAATCCTTTCTTCTCGAGCAGAACATCACGCGCCTCCATACCTGGGAGATTGAAAATCGGGAATTGGAACGAGGCATCCAGGACCTCTGCTTCGCTTTAAGAATAGAACTTCAGACCCACCCCACCCCCATGTTTCTGACACCGAAGACCGAGTTCCGCAAATATCTGCGAAACGTCCAGCTCCCCTCCATGAAAAGCTTCTACGAACAGCAGAGAAAGCGTCTCGACCTGCTGATGGATAATTATGGCCGGCCCCTCGGAGGCCACTATTCCTTCGACCCGGAAAACCGGAAAAAAACTTCCACCCGACATAATCGTCCCGGCCGTCGTCGATATCCCCCCGGATGCCATTACCCGCGAAGTCATGCGCCTGGTGGAAATCAACTTCCCCGGTAATCCCGGCCGCACGTCCGGATTCTGGCTGCCGGTTACCCGGGCGGAAGCCCTTGGTCGCCTTGAAACCTTTCTCGACGAACGCATGGTCGGCTTCGGTCCCTTTGAGGACTCCATCAGCAGCCGCAGCGACTATGTTTTCCACTCCCTGCTTTCCACTTCTCTCAACACCGGCCTGCTTCTCCCCGATGAGGTTATCGACCAAGCCATTCAGGCCTATCGCGCAAAAGAGGACATCCCTTTTTCTTCAATCGAGAGCTTTGTCCGCCAGATTGTCGGCTGGCGTGAATTCATGCGGGGAATTTATCAACATTTCGGCAGGAATCAGGAAAAAGGCAATTTTTTCAATCATCATCGCAAACTGGGAAAAGCCTGGCGGGAAGGAAAAAACCGGCCTGGCCCCCCTGGATCATGTACTGCACAAGACCTGGCGCCTCGGCTGGGCTCATCACATCGAACGCCTCATGATTCTCGGCAACCTGATGGTCCTTTGCGAAATCCATCCCCGGGAAGCCTATCGCTGGTTCATGGAAATGTTCGTCGACTCCTCGGAGTGGGTTCTGGGGCCGAATGTTTACGGCATGGCCCTTTTCAGCGACGGCGGCCTGTTTGCACCCAAGCCCTATATCTGCGCATCAAATTATCTGCTGCGCATGAGCGACTTCAGAAAGGGTCCGTGGTGCGAGGTAATGGATGGGCTTTTCTGGCGGTTTGTCGATCGGAACCGGAAGGTATTTGAAAACAACCCACGCATGCGCATGATGGTCCGCACCCTGGACAGCATGCCCAACGAACGAATGAACAAGATTTTCCCGCCGGCCGAAAAATTCCTGAACCGGATAACCCGCTAATACCCTGTTGCCAGATTTCAGGAGGTTATTTCCCACCACCCGCACCTTCGATGGCACGGGTCACATCGATAATCAGGCTGGTGGTAATTTTTATTGCGCTCTACCATGCCGACATATTTGAGCTTTTCATCCACTACCGGAAGAAAGTCGCTGTTCAAACGCTCCATGGTTTCCAGGCAGGTCAACTGATCGGTCCCAGGCTTCACGGCATCCTCCCCGGAAACAAACCCGGGCAATTTTTTCAATTCATTTTTCGATGCCGTATCGCCCTTGTTGAGATAATCTGAAAATTTTTCATAACCTTTCGCTCCCTGATCCTGAATATAGGCCTGCAAAGGGGGTAAAATCATAAATTCCAAACAGGGTTTTGTCCCTTCTCGTAAATCAGAACGTATTTAAGAAACCCCTTTCTGCCCAGGGTTTCAAAATATTTTTCAACAGCCGGTCCCCAGTAGCCCCCGAAACCAAGCATAAACTCCAGAGCCTCGGTCTTTTTTTTAATCAGCTCAGGTATCTGTTCAACCCCCATTTTTTGGGACATCTCGATATTTCGCATAATCTCGTTTACCAGCCCTTCGGGTTTCTGCAGTTTCTGATAGGTGATGGGCCTAGCCGCAGCCTTTTTGATAGCCTCCGCCAGTTCAATTTCCACACCGGCAACATTGAATTTGGTAATCTTTCCGGTCCCGAACAGCCAGAGCACCACCGGAATCAGGACCAAAACCAGATCCACCGGGCCGAATTTCGTATTTCCCCCCGGTTTTGGCCCTGACAATCAGCGAGACAATCAGCAGCACCAGACCGACACCTAGCAACAGTCCGAAAAAAAACAGATCCTGATTTTCGAAAACGATGTTTTCCATGATCTTTCCTCCTGGAAATATTTCCTGAAGAACACCCATGCCCGCGGAAAACCATATTGTTTATTACATTAAATTCGAAATCCTTTAAAAACAAGGTCCGGCAGGGATTTTTTGGGAAATGGCTCACAGCAGTCTTTTCGCTTCCATCCAGTTAAAATTGCGGTCTTATGTGGACCTTAGAGCCGCCAAAGGAACAATTTATGCTAATCTTGACTGGAATGGTGGTTGAACGCAGATTAAACAAAAAGGTGAAAATGCCGAGTTTTTTTCTCAGGACCAGGAGAAACCATGTTCGAATCCGCCGAGTTGGGGCATAAAATCGATAAGGAAACCTTCCGCCAGAAAGAGCCCATTTTGCGTGAGGCGCTCCTCGATGCACAGTTGGAACTGGTCGAAAAAAAATCCTTTCCCGTCATCCTGGTGATTACCGGCGTCAGCGGGGCCGGCAAAGGGGAGGACCATCCATCTTCTCAATGAATGGATGGACCCCCGCCATATTGAAGCCATCGCCATGGACAGACCCAGCGAGGAAGAACTCGAACGACCCTATATGTGGCGTTTCTGGCGGATGCTGCCACCAAAAGGGGAAAACCGCCATTTTCCTCGACTCCTGGTATATGCCGGCCATCCTCGACCGGGTTTACGGACGGAGCAAGAACGCTGACCTCGACCAGGCCATGGAACGGGTCTGCCGCTTTGAAAAAATGCTCACCAACGAAGGGGCTTTGATTCTCAAGTTCTGGCTTCACCTTTCTAAAGAGGAACAGAAAAAACGTTTTTAAAAAACTGGAGAAGGACAAAAACACACGCTGGCGGGTGACCAACGCCGACTGGGACCACCACGCCCACTATGAAGATATCCAGCGAGTGGCGGGAGCACGCCCTCAGACAGACCAGCTCGGTGGAAGCACCCTGGACCGTCATCGAAGGAACCGACCCGGCCTACCGCTCTCTAAGTCTGGGGAACATCCTGCTGCAAAACCTGAAAACCCGCCTCGAAACCAAAGAAACGCCAACCCCCAATGTGGCCTTGCCCCCGGTCCTTTCGGCCATTGACGATCTCCTCATCCTGAGGACCCTTGACCTCTCCCTGACCCTGGAAAAATCAACCTACAAACAGGAGCTGGAAAAATACCAGGGTAAGCTCAACTTCTGACTCGCGATCCCAAATTCAAAAACATATCCGTCGTCATTGTTTTCGAAGGCAACGACGCTGCCGGCAAGGGAGGCTCCATCCGTCGGATTACAGGCGCCCTTGACCCACGTCATTACCGGGTCATTCAGATTTCAGCACCGACGGAAGAAGAGCGGGCCCAACCCTACATGTGGCGTTTCTGGCGGCAACTGCCGCGACGGGGAAAAATTGCCATCTTTGACCGCTCCTGGTACGGGCGGATGCTGGTGGAAAGGGTCGAGGGTTTCTGTTCCGAATCAGACTGGATGCGCTCCTACAGTGAAATCAACGACTTTGAAGAGCAGCTGGTCCGGCATCACACCGTGGTGGCCAAGTTTTGGCTCTCCATCAGCAAGGAAGAACAGTTGAAACGCTTCGAAAGTCGCCAACTGGTGGAATTCAAACGCTTCAAAATCACCGATGAGGACTGGCGCAACCGCGAGAAATGGGATGCCTACGAACACGCCGCCTGCGACATGATCGACCGGACCAGTTCCGTCATTGCACCCTGGACCCTGGTGGAAGCCAATGACAAGCGTTATGCCCGCATCAAGATTCTGAAAACTCTCTGCAACCGTATTGAAGAAGCGCTTGAAGCGTCTTCCTGAGGAATCTCGAATTTTTCAAAATAACGGGATCTTTCACTCAACAAATTTACAGCAAAACAAAAAGCCGGGGCTCACCCCGGCTTTTTGTTTAAAGTTTCAGAATCCCATCCGATAAGGTTCGAGAGGCTTTTTTTCACTGACGGATGCTTAATGATAGTTCAAAATGCTTAATTTTTGGCGGCCGCCATGGGGCAAACCAAGGAATCTTTCAGATCTTTGCCTGAGACAGAGGAGAATTCAAAAAATTATTTTGAAGAGATTAATTTCGAGGAGGCAAAAAGTCTGGCCACAAGATACGATGTCAGAAACATTTCGCCCCGTGAAATGGCCGCAATAAGCTCAGATTTATACCAAGAGGGAAAAATCACATTTCAACAACAGGCTCTTTTATCATTTCAGCCTGAACTGCATCCGGAATATAACGCCACATTAGGGGTTCTGTCCGGCCCCACGGCCCAACCGGATCAGAAGAGGGATTT
>CAXXNY010000027.1:0-40823 GCA_963674805.2 Christensenellaceae bacterium | reverse complement strand
CCTGATAACGCTGTTTGATGGTACGTTCCGGCTTCGGCAGTTTTTCCTGGGGTAACTGAGCCATGATGACCGCTTCGGAAGCCGTTTCGGCGTAGAGATCGGCTCCGATTTCTTCCCAGAGGCCCTGCGCACGGGAAAAGATACCGCCGGAGAGCATAATTTTCATTTCTGGAAACGCATTGACGTTGCGTATCGTGTCGATCAGGTTGCGGATGACCGGGGCATCTTTGCCGTTGAAACCGTAAAGCAGCAGAATATCGGGGGCGTAGCTGTGAACAAAGGCCATGATATCATCATGATTTACGGTGCCGCCCAGGAAGCGGGTATCCCAACCGTCGCTTTCGAAGAGGTCGTTAATCATCTGTCCGCCCAGTTCGGCCTGTTCGGAGGCTTCTGTGACGATGGCCACTTTTTTGTGTTTTGCCATACGGTGTGGAAGTTTATTCTGGAGTTGATTGACGATGGTGCGGTTAATACGCGAGGCGAGGGCTTCCTGGGCCGAATCGATTTTATCCTGTCGATAGAGGCTGTCGATATCCACCATGATCGGCCAGATGATATCCATATACACCTGATGGGCCGTCATGCCGCCGTGCAGGCTTTCTTCGATAACGCCGCGGCATTGGTTGCGATCACCGATCAGAAGCGCCCGCATGTAACGTTCCAGAATGACTTCCTGATTCATGGATGTCCTCACTTTCTTATTTAAAGCTTCTAAGTTTTTCATATTCACAGAATCTCAATTAATTTGTTAACATAGGCAAAATTCTTCTTCCCTTCTATCGGGGGCCGGCTTTTGAAAACTTTAGATAAAATGGGTAAGATGGAGTGTATGGAGAACCTGTTCGTTTTTTTATAAGCTTATATTAAATAAAGACATATGATTATTATGGATTTTTATGTCCTATAAAATGTTCAACTGTAAACGTCCAGTTTGTGAAAAATATTTTTCAAAACCTGAAAATTGCCTATTTTAACGCTCACGGACTGTGATGATTTCAGCTCAAGATCAAGTTACTGTCGCTGACAGTAGGCAGGTAGAAAGCAGTCACAGAATCGATTTTCAGGATTTCATCTCAAAAGGGCCGTCGGCGCGATCCATTAAACATCCATCAAATCCTCGGTCACGCAGCGATAAGCCCTTTGATCGCCTGTCCATCGTGTGCCGAATCTGAATTTTCTTGACAGTTTTGCAGGGCTGCTGTAAGCTTTCAAAACTCTTGATTTTAAATGGACTTACTGAATTGATAAAAAAAGGGCGGATTCTTGAATATGAAGCAGTTGTCGATATTTTTAGTTCTTATTGTGGCGGCATCCGTATGGGCTGTCACCGTTTCCGATGTTCAGGATGTTAAACAACGCACGGAAGGCGGCAACCTCAACCTGAGTCAGGCCGAGCGAAGCGTCATTGAAGAATTCTGGGAATCCCGGCTCAACACGATGCTGATTGCCGATCGCCCGGACGATATTATCGCGATACGCAAAGATCTTGAACAACTCATGGGCGATGAACCGCTGTCTTTTTACAGTTCTGCTTATAACGAGATTGCGCGGGAGTACCTGGCAAAGGCCCTTGAGAATGTGGTACGGGTCGAAGACACCAACAAACAGGAAATGCTTGAACAGAACCTGATGGTATTGACGGCTCGGCTGAAAAGCCCGGCTTTAGCACCTATCGCGATACCGCGGATCGACCATGAAAGTCCGGTGGTCCGTTACTGGGCCGTGAAGGCTCTCACCAATACGGGGGTGATACAAATGCTCTCGTCCGATGTGACGGCCGACACAGAGACCGAAGGCACAATTCTCAACGTCCTCAAGCAGCGCCTCCAATTCGAACAGCAAACCGAAATCCGTACCATGATTGTCAATTTTGCGGCGGCGATGGCGCATCCGACCGCCCGTGACATTCTTCTCACGGTTGCGGATGAACGGATTAAGGCGTATAAGAACTGGTCGTTTATGATGGACCAGGAAACGCTGGATACACGGCTGTTGATTGCCCTGGGCAGCCGGGCCTCGATGGCCGAGAATAACGAAGATAAAAGCATCCTGGCCCGGAAATTCGCCGAGTTATATGCGCTGGTTTTTCAGGCTTACATGAAAGGGGCCGACAGCCTCAACGACGCCCAGCTTAGTTATTTGCTGACGGTCATCCTCGAAGTGGACCGGTCAATTCTGAATAAAATGCTCAATGTTTCGCAAACCGGCGTTTCTCGTGCGATCCAGCGACAGGTTGGCCTGGAGCGCGAATATGAAACAATTTTCGGCGACCGTCTGCGGGCTGGCGACCTGGCGACGAATTTCGGCTTTGATTACGGCAAAGACGCCTCGGGACGCTCGATTACCGCGCCGCCGGAAATTGGATCGATTCCCGAATCATTGCCGCCGGCCGCGCAATAAGTAAATCCGGTCAAAAGTGCCAGCGGAAAGAATGAAAGTCGTCTTCATGTACCATCATCCGAAAGCACGTGCGAGAATGCTCATCGTTCAGGCTCTGATACCGCTGGCAGCGGTGCTGTGCCTGTGTTGTCTGACCTCCTGTAAACAGGACGAATCCGAATCCGGTGAAATGGTGCATAACCAACGGCTGCGGAGCAAACTGCAGACGTTGGACCCGGCCGATGTCGGTGATGTCGCTTCCGATGGTGTCTGTAAGGAGTTCTACGAGTCGCTTTACGCCTATCATTACCTGAAACGCCCCCCGCAGATCATTCCCGAACTGGCGGCGGCCATGCCCGAGGTCAGTGAAGACGGCAAAACATACCGCATTCCGATCAAACAGGGGGTCTATTTCCACGACGATCCCTGTTTTCCGGACGGTAAGGGGCGCCAGTTGACCGCGCACGATTTTGTATATGCCCTCAAACGGATCGCCGATGTCAAAGTGCAAAGCAAAAGTTGGTTTATCTTTGACGGACGGGTGGCGGGGCTTGATGCATTTCGACAGTATTCCAAAAGCTGTCAGAAGGGACAGGTCGATTACACGCGTCCGGTGGCAGGACTTTATGCCGAAAATGATTTTACGCTGATTTTTAAGCTCACCCGTCCCTGGCCCCAGTTGATTTACTGGCTGGCCTATGTGCCGACATCGCCGATGGCCAAAGAAGCAGTGGATTATTACGCCGAAGACATCGTCAAGCATCCGGTCGGGACCGGACCGTACATTTTGAAGCAGTGGCATCGGGGGGTCTACCTGGAAGCGGTTCGCAATCCGAATTATCGTAAATGCCTGTATCCTTCGGAAGGTGAGCCGGGCGATGCCGAAGCGGGGTATCTGCGGGATGCCGGACAACAGGTGCCGTTTATCGATCGGGTGTTCTGGCGGGTGGTGGTGGAGGATCAGCCGCGGTGGCTGCTGCTGATGCGGGGGGACATTGACTTGAACACCATCCCCAAAGACAATTTCGGGCAGGCCGTGTCGATGGGAAACGTGCTGACGGAGGACATGGAGCAGCGGGGGATGCAGTTGAAACTGTTCGACGAGCCGACCACGTTCTGGCTGGCGATGAATATGAACGATCCGGTTATCGGCAAGAATAAGGCCCTGCGGTATGCCATTAATTACGCCATTGACCGGGAAAAATTTATTGACATCATTCTCAGCGACATGGGCACGCCCGCCTATGGATTTATCCCGCGGATACTGGCTGACTATGATGCAACCGTCGATGCATGGTCGCCGCACCGCTATGATCCGGGCAAAGCCCGTGCGTTTTTGAAAGAGGCAGAAAAAATTCACGGCGGCCCCATCCCCAAAATGCGATTGGCCATCGGACGCACCGGGACAGTGCAAAAACAAACGCTGCAATTTATCAGCCGCAATCTGACCGAGATCGGGCTGGATATTGAGATCGAGATATTTGACTGGCCGACGTTCCTGGAAAAACTGCGGAATTCCGACCATCAACTGTTTTATACCGGCTGGCTGGCTGATTATCCGGATGTGGAAACGTACCTGGGTTGTTTTTACAGCAAAAACGCTTCCTGGCCGAACAACACCAACTTTAACAGTCCGGCGTTTGATGCGATTTACGAACAAGTGTCCGTGATGCCGGATTGCCCCGAGCGAACGGAACTTTACCACGCCGCCCAGCGTATCGTCGTCGAAGAAATGCCGTGTGCGTTTCTCTATCACCGGGTGGGATACATTATCCATCACGGCTGGCTCGAAAATCTCAAGCCCGACCCCTATAAAGCCGATACAATCGGGTTCGGACATATAAAGTACTACAAAATCAACACCCAGCAGCGTGACGCGTACAGAAAGGCGTTTCGATAATAGATGAACAGATTACTGCGACAATCGGGTTTTCTGGCGGCGTTGTGGCTTTCGCTGTTGCTGACAGGCTGTTCGGAGAAAGACGACATCTCTTCCCGTAATGAAACCGTTTTCCGCTATCCGCTCGGCGCCAAAATTAAAAGCCTGGATACCGGCAATGTCGAGGATGTTTACGGCAGCCTGATCGCCTCCCAGATATGCGAGTCCCTGTATACTTATCATTATCTCAAGCGGCCTTTTACCCTGGAACCGATGCTGGCCGCGGACATGCCGACGATTTCCGAAGACAAACAGACCTATACCATTCCCCTTAAGCAGGGCGTTTATTTTCAGGATGACAAATGTTTTCCCGACGGCCAAGGACGCGAACTGACGGCGCACGATTTTGTATTCGCTTTCAAACGCATTGCCAATATTCGCTATGCGAGTCCGAACTGGGGCGGGTTCAAGGAGCGAATCGTCGGGCTGGATGCCTTTCGGGAATACACCAAACAATTTAAAAACGAATTTGAAGTCGACTACCGTGAACCGGTCGAAGGCCTTCAGGCCCTGGATAACTACACGCTGCAAATTAAACTAGTCAAGCCCTGGCCGCAGTTTCTGGACGATCTGACCAGTGTCATCACCGCACCGGTGGCCAGGGAAGCCGTAGACTTATATCAGAAGGATATGATATTTCACCCGGTCGGGACTGGCCCGTATCGTCTCGAGTCGTGGCATCGCGGGGTCTACCTGGAACTGGTGAAAAATCCGAATTTTCGGCAGGATGCATTCCCGGCCGACGGCTCTGATGAAGACCGGCAGGCCGGATTGCTTGCCGATGCCGGTCTGGCCATGCCCTTCATCGACCGCATCGTCTTTCGGATTATTGAGGAGGATCAGCCGATGTGGCTGCTGTTCATGCGGGGGGAACTGGATATTGCAGGCATCCCAAAAGACAATTTCTCCAGCGCTGTCGATTTGGTGATGCAGCGGCCCAAGGAGGAGATGCGCCGTCGTCACATTCAGTTGGATATTACGGACCAGCCGTCGCTGTATTTTCTGGGTTTTAATATGCAGGATCCCGTCTTAGGTAAGAACAAACCGCTGCGTGAAGCAATCTGCCGGGCGATTGACAATGAAAAACTTAATGAATTGTTTTATAACGGCCGCTGGCGCGTCGCGCACAGTATCATTCATCCCTTGCTGAACGAATATGCCCCGTCCATCGCCGACGAAGGCTATATGCGCTACGATCCGGACGAAGCCCGGCGTTTGCTGAAGGAGGCTGAAAAAATACACGGCGGCCCCGTCCCCGAACTGGTCATCGGTACTGTCGGCGGCAGCACCTTCATGCGTCAGTTTGGTCAGTTTGTCGAACGCCAGATTGAGGCCGTCGGCATCCAGGTCCGCAGCGATTACACGGACTGGCCGACCTATGTGGACAAGACCAATAAAGGCCAGCACCAGATTTTTGCCGGCGGGGGGGTACGCTTTTCGACCCCGGATTCCCTGGGGGTGCTGATGATGTTTGCCACGAAATATTTTGCCCCGCTGGGCAATTACTTTTTCTATTCCAATCCCGAATATGACCGTCTTTTCGAACAGGCCGAGGTGATGTTCCCCGGTCCCGAACGGACGGCCCTGTACCGGAAAATGGAACGTATGGTACTGGCCGACTATCCGGCGGTCTTTACCAGCCATCGCGTACAGTACACCCTGTATCACGGCTGGCTTGAAAATTACAAGCCGCACCCGTTCCTGTACGGCTATATGAAATATCTGCGTATTGACACGGAGCAGCAAAAAGCGTATAAAGATCTGTTGAAACAACTTAAGGAAGCCAACGAAGACGAATGACGGCCTATATTATCCGACGACTGCTGTATATGATCCCGATTGTCATCGGCGTGCTGCTGGTGACGTTCGTGTTGTTTACATTGGTCGGCGGTGACATTTCCCAGCAGATCGCCGGCAAGAATGCCGACGCCGAGACCATCGCCGAAGTCCGTCACGAATACGGCTTTGATAAGCCGCTGTTTGTCGGCTTTGAAGCGCTGAAAGGCGACGCGTGGACCGAACCGGCTGACCCGAATGTGCTGCTGGCGGTTATCGAGCAGGCCGCCGACGGCGGGGCCGTCATCGTGACCGATTATCAAAAAGTGCTGGCCCGCGAAGCGCTCAAACAGCAGTGGCTGGCCGATTTGTTCAAAGAACGCCTCGGCGGCGGCCAGCTCATCCGGGCTTGGCGCATGCTGGATTTTGACAGCCAGTTCGTCGCCCAGTTCCGCAAAGCCTTTACGTTTCATTTCGGCCGGGCGCTGGACCGCGAACGCATCAGCGAAAAAATTCTTCGCGGCGTCGGCCCCTCGCTGGTACTGACTGTCCCGATGTTTATCGGCACGCTGGTGATTTCCATCAGCTTCGCCCTGATTGTCGCCTTCCTGCGGGGTACTTTCTGGGATCATCTGATTGTCATTTTATGCGTGGCCGGCATGAGCATCCCGTACCTGAGCTTTATTATTTTCGGCCAGTATTTTTTCGCCTATAAGCTGGACTGGTTCCCGATTTTTTACGCCCCGGACCGCCCGATGATGTACAGCATCGTTCTGCCGGCGCTGATTGGGATTGTTGCCGGTTTGGGCACGAACCTGCGGTTTTACCGCACGATTATGCTGGATGAAGTTCGCAGCGATTATGTTCGTACTGCTTTCGCAAAGGGCCTGACCACCCGTAAAGTGCTGTTCAAGCATGTCCTCAAGAACGCTATGATCCCGATCGTGACCAATGTGGTCCTGTCGATTCCATACCTGATTCTGGGTTCGCTGCTGTTGGAGCGGTTCTTCGGCATTCCGGGGTTGGGCTATTTAATGATCGAGGCGATCAACGCCCGCGACTTTTTCGTCCTGAACGCCATGACCTTTATCCTGGCACTGTTGATCGCGGTCTTTACCTTATTAACCGATATCTGCTACGCCTGGGTGGACCCAAGAGTAAAATTTGAGTAATTTTCTGAGGATTTACAATGTGATTTAACCATGAAGAGCATGAAGTACATGAAGAAATTAAATTATTAGAAAGAGCTTCATGATCTTCATTTCTTTCATGGTAAAAAAATACGCCGATGAACATGACAGAACAAAAAACGGATAACGCCAACAAACCCGCCAAAGGCCGCAGCCTTTGGGCCGACGGTCTGCGCCGTCTGCGTAAGCGGCGGTTTGCGGTGGTGTGTTTCTACCTCGTATTGATTTACTTTGCACTGGCGGGATTAATCTATCTCAACGAACTGTTCAACTGGGACCTGTCGCTCTTTGACTGGCAGGAATCCGTCGGCCCGTCCTATCAGAAACCGTGGGCCAGCTACGAATGGATACCGGAAGAGCAGGACGCCCCGCAAACGGGCTGGACCTTTTTCGGCACGGACTTTCTGGGCCAGTCCACATTCCGCAAAATGATTTACGGCGCCAAGACGTCCATCACCGTAGCTCTCTGTGCATCCTTCATCAGCCTGTTAATCGGCGTACCGCTGGGGGCCATTGCTGGCTACTATCGCGGCTGGGTCGATGATGCGGTCGTCTGGCTGTTTACGACGCTGAGTACCATCCCGTATATTCTGCTGGTGATGGCGTTTGCGGTGGTACTGCGCGAACACACGATTTTCGGGATTGAAATCAAAGGCATTACAGCGGTCTACTTGGCCATCGGCCTGACCAGTTGGGTCGGTATCTGCCGGCTGATTCGCGGTGAAATTATTAAACGCAAAGAAAGTGAATACGTTTTGGCGGCCCGCGCCATGGGCTGTTCGTCGCTGCGGATTATTTTCATTCATCTGCTGCCGAATGTGTTTCATATTATCATTATAAACTTTTCGCTGCGGTTTGTCAGTTTCATCCATGCCGAAGTCATTTTGAGCTTTCTCGGCCTGGGCGAAACCGACAAACCCAGTTGGGGTGCGATGATTGATGCAGCCCGCACGGAACTGGCCCGCAACGTCTGGTGGGAAATGGCCGCCGCGACCGTGGCGATCTTCCTGATTTCGCTGGCCCTGAATATCTTCGGCGATGCCCTGCGGGACTGCCTCGACCCGAAACTGAGAACCGATTAAGCTGGCACGGGCTTCCAGCCCGTGAGGACACGGTCAAGATGCCCGTGTTACAAAAAATATGACAGAAAAAAACGACATTTTATTAAGCATCAAAAACCTCTCGACGTATTTCTATACCGAGCAGGGCTTGGCCAAAGCGGTGCAAAATGTCAGCTTCGACATCCCGGTCGGTAAAACGCTGGCCGTTGTCGGTGAGAGCGGCTGCGGCAAGAGCGTCACGGCACTGTCGGTCATGCGCCTGATTCCCTGGCCCCCCGGCAAGATCGTCGAAGGCGAGATTCTCTTTCGGGGACAGTCGCTGCTGAAGGCCTCCGAGGAACGTATGCGCCACATCCGCGGCAACGACATCGCCATGATTTTTCAGGAGCCGATGACCAGCCTCAACCCCGTCTTTACCGTCGGCAACCAGATCGTGGAGGCCGTCACACTCCACCAAAAAAAGTCCGGCAGCGAAGCGCTGGCGGTCGCCGTCGATATGATGCGCAAAGTCGGCATTGCCGATCCCGCCCGTCGCGTTCACGAATACCCCCACCAAATGAGCGGCGGCATGCGCCAGCGTGTCATGATCGCCATGGCCCTGTGCTGCGGCCCGGAACTGCTGATCGCCGACGAACCAACCACGGCCCTGGATGTCACGATACAGGCCCAGATTCTCGAACTGCTCCGGCAACTCCAGCAGCAGACGAACATGAGCATTATGCTCATCACCCACGACCTGGGCGTCGTTGCTGAAAATGCCGACGACATCGTCGTGATGTACGCCTCACGCGTCGCCGAGACAGCGACGGCCCGGCAGTTGTTTGAAAAACCGCTGCATCCGTACACGCAGGGACTGCTGCGGTCGCTGCCCCGGTTGGGCAAGCGGAAACAACGCCTGGATGTCATCGGCGGCTCGGTGCCCAATCCGCTGCGGTTTCCCGAAGGGTGCAAGTTTCATCCGCGCTGCCCGGTCGGCTGCGATAAACCAAAATGTCAAACCCAGGAACCGCCGCTGCTGGAAGTTGGCGACGGCCGCCGCGTTGCCTGCTGGTACGCCGAAGGCTATGATGCAGCCTATGAAGGCAAAGACCTAATATAGTCGGGTGGGTGGTTTCGGTCCACCGTGACGCTGAAAATAACAATACGTATGAATAATGGACAAAAAAATCTGGTCGAGGTCAGCAACCTCAAGACGCACTTCCCGATTACCGCCGGCGTGCTGAATAAAACCGTTGGCCATGTCAAGGCCGTCGACGGGGTAAGTTTCAACATTGAACAGGGCAAAACCCTGGGGCTGGTCGGCGAAAGCGGCTGCGGCAAAACCACCGTCGGACGGACCCTGATCCGGCTTATCCCGCCGACGGACGGAACCTTCGCATTCAACGGTGAAGACGTCTTTGCCGCCTTACCCGGACGCTTGAAAGCCATCCGCCGGGATATGCAGATGATGTTCCAGGACCCGTACGGTTCGCTCAATCCCCGCATGACCGTCGAAAACATCGTCGGCGAAGCCCTCGGTGTTCACCATATCAGCCGCGGCAGCCAGCGGCGGGACCGCGTGGCCGATTTGCTGGACAAAGTCGGTCTTTCGCCGGCACATTTGAACCGATACCCCCACGAATTCTCCGGCGGCCAGCGCCAGCGCATCGGCATTGCCCGCGCCCTGGCCCTGGACCCGATGTTCATCATCTGTGACGAGCCCGTCAGCGCCCTGGACGTCTCTATCCAGTCACAGATTATCAACCTGCTGCAGGACCTGCAGCGGCAGTTAAATCTGACCTACCTGTTCATTGCCCATGACCTGGCCGTCGTCGAGCACATCAGTGACGATGTCGCCGTCATGTACCTGGGCCGCATCGTTGAATACGCCGACCGAAACACGCTCTACGCCAACCCCATGCATCCCTATACGCGGGCACTGCTCAGCGCTATCCCCGAACCGGAACCGAATAAAGAGAAGAAACGAATTGTGCTCGGCGGCGAAGTCCCCAGTCCCTCCAATCCGCCCTCCGGTTGTCCGTTTCATCCGCGCTGTCCGCTGGCCGAGGACCGCTGCAAAGTGGAGGTTCCAGCGTCTTTTACCAAAAACGCCCGATGGAAAACACACCGCGGCCTGCTGGAAGACCTGACCGGCCTGGGCACACTCGTCCCATCCTGCGCGTCGATACAGATTGCTGTTGACAAAATGCGGTCGATTGATTACACTGATAGTATAACCGATATTCATTGGAGCTTATGGGCCAAATGAGCGATCAACAAATAGTCGATGTCGACAATGTGGGAGACGTGTATGTAGTGTCGTTAAATCAGGCTTCCATTGGAGGCGTGGAAGGGATCGAGCATATACGTCAAACCCTTTATGATCTGGTCGCCCGGCAGCAGCCCCGCAAGCTGGTTATCGACTTTTCCGCTGTTTGTTTTTTTTCCTCGCAAATGTTAGGCCTGTTGGTCGACCTGTGGCGACGCATGAAAAATGCCGGAGGAAGCCTCCTGATCAGCGGCATCAATCCCCAACTGACGCGCGTTTTTCGCATTACGCACCTGGATAAAATTTTTGATTTTTACGAAGATACTGAAGCTGCCGTTGCTGCACTGCGCAGTTCCTGAACGGACCGGATGAGTCCGGTGGCTCCGCAGGCGGGTGTTTGACAATACAAAGAAAGGATACAGCCATGCACTTGGACACGCAATTCTCCGTTTTTATGGTCAACAAACCGGGCGTTTTATCTCAAATATTAAATGAATTGGCCGATGCCAAAATCAACATCGTGGCCATGACCATGATGGATTCGGTCGAGCATGGGGTGATGCGTCTGGTCGGCACGTCATTGCAGAGCATCCGCGATACCCTGACGAAGATGAATCAGCAGTTCAGTGAAACGCAGGTGCTCTGTGTCAATCTGCCCAATCACGCCGGCGCCTTTGCGGACGTCACCAATAAACTGGCCAAGGCCCACATCAATATTTCTTATGCCTATTGCACGGCCGGTGCCCGCGGCGGCAGAACCACCGCCGTCCTGAAAGTCGCCGACGTCAAAAAGGCCATGAAGGTTCTGGATAACCAGGCCGATAGCAAAAACAATAAAACCAAAAAAGCCGTACGACGCTCCCCGGCCGCAAGAAAATAAACGGAGGTTACGGAAAGTTTTCGCCGAAACAGGGCAGCCTATCGATTCTGTTCGTTGGGATACCGGGTGTGCAACTGATAGGCCCGGCGGCGAATTTCCTCCAGGTCGCCCAGGATGATCCAGTAACGATAAATCCGGCGGCTGTCCGGGGCCAGCGACCAGGACGCCAAGGGGGCAAAATGCATCGTTGCGGGGCTGTATTCGGTTCCTTCTGCCGGGCCGACCCATCCCATGTTCCAGGTGTTGCCGGTTCCGGCCGGACTGTACACGCCCAGCCCTCTTTGCGTAACCGGATCCACGCAGGCCGCCCACGGTTCCGTTGGTTTTTGCCGGGTCCAGATCCAGGTGTCCTCGGGCCCGTACTGGACCGGTGTCAGCGTATCGTTCGTCCAGGGCCTGTCCCCGTCATAGATGACCATCCGGCTCAGCTTGCGAATGGCGTACACCGCCGGCAGTTCCTGGCTGCGGGGTGCCGGAGGCCCCCAGAGGTCATTCGGGTCGCGAAAGCAGTTGATCGTGTTGGACACACACACCACGTTGTCCATCCCTGCTTCAAATTGCATCGATTGGCTGAAATGACAACTGGCCAGTTCCTCGTTCATATCCCACAGACGCGGCTGACATTGGCTGAAAAGAACGGTGCTGTTTTGGCGCGCCTCGAAATGCAGCACGATCGACGCATCGCCCTCAAAGTTGCCCGCCTGCACCGGGTTCCAGGGCCACGGGTTCCAGTGCGGGCTTTGCCCGGCCGCCGTCCGGTCCAGCGATCTTCCGGCATAATACGACTGCTGAATCTGCCGGCCTTTGTCATGAATATTGATCAGGTTCTCGGTTGACCCGGCGCCAGAAGCATAGACGATGGCGCCGCCATAGTGTTTGTCAATTCCAACTCGGATCACACCGTTATCCAGCCAGCCGCGGTTTGTTTCAATATAAGCCGTCGCACTGGACAGGCCATGCGGTTCGGCGGCGGTATTTGAACCGGTATCAGCCCGGACATGACTCGGTTCTAAAAACAAGCGACAGTGTCCCAATGAAAAAAGGGCAGCCATAAACTGCCCTTCAACAAAAATCCCATTGCATGTTTCACGCGATATCCCAAATGGTTATTCCACCGTGACGCTTTTGGCCAGGTTCCGCGGTTTGTCCACATCGTGTCCCCGCAGGACCGCTGCGTGGTAAGCCAGCATCTGCAGCGGCAGCACCGTCAGCAGCGGCTGCAATTCTTCGGTGATATCCGGTACCGTCACCAGGTGGTCCGCATATGGATGGATATTGTCATCACCTTCGGTCGCAATCACGATCGTCCGACCCCCGCGGGCACGCACCTCCTCGATATTGCCGATAATTTTTTCGTATTGTGAACACCGGGTGGCGATAAAGACCGCCGGCATATGGTCCGTAATCAGGGCAATCGGCCCATGCTTCATTTCCGCCGCAGGCAGCCCTTCGGCATGAATATAGCTGATTTCCTTGAGCTTCAACGCACCTTCCAGTGCGACCGGATAATTAAACCCGCGTCCAAGGAACAGCCAGTTTTCCTTGTCTTTGTTAGCCTGTGCGATGGCCTTGACCGCATCGTTTTGCGCCAGGATCTTTTCGATCTTATCGGGAACGCCCATGAGTTCACGAAGCAGATGCTGTGCTTTATCGGCGCTGAGATGACGCCGCCGTCCCAGTTCAATCGCCAGCATGGCCAACACCGACACCTGTGCCGTAAAGGCCTTGGTGCTGGCGACGCCGATTTCCGGCCCGACACGCAGATACACTCCCGCATCCGTCATTCGCGCGATGTTTGAGCCGACCACGTTCACCACGCCCAGCACCGTCGCACCGCGTTCCTTGGCCTGTTCGACCGCCGCCAGCGTGTCCGCCGTCTCGCCCGACTGGCTGATGGCAATCACGATGGTCCCTTCTTCGATGATCGGATTGCGATACCGGAATTCGCTGGCATACTCAACCTCGCAGGGAATCCGCGCCAGTTGCTCGAACAAAAACTCCCCGACGATCCCGGCATGCCAGGCCGTCCCGCACGCATTCATGATAATCCGCTTCGTCCGGGCCAGTTCCCGCAGCATAGCCTGGATCCCGCCGAGAATCACCCGCCCGTTTTTTCACATCCACTACGCCCGTTCAGGCAGGTTCGCAGTGCCTGGGGCTGTTCGAAGATCTCCTTCTGCATGTAATGTTCGTAACCTTCAAGCTCGATCTGGTCCAGCGAGATTTCGATTTCCTTGAGTTCTTTTTGAACGGTTTTATTGGTTACGGTCTTGGTTGTGAATCCGTTTGAATTCACGATGATCATTTCATTATCCGACAGGTAAACCGCCTGCGACGTGTGCTCGATGATTGCCGATGCATCCGACGCAAAAACAAACTCGTTTTTGCCGACGCCGAGGATGAGCGGGCTTCCCTTTTTGGCCCCGATCATCATATCCGGGCAATCTTTACACAGGATCGCAAGTCCGTACGTGCCGTATACCTCGTTCAGCGTCTGTTGTACGGCCCACTCGAACCCGATTGCATTCTTCCGGCGCCGCCTCGCCGTTACGGTCATGAAAATGATCGTAAAAATAGCCGATCAGGTTGGCCACCACTTCCGTATCGGTGTCGCTCTTGAACGCGCAGCCTTCTTTGATGAGCCATTTTTTCAAAGTGGAGTAGTTCTCAATGATCCCGTTATGGACCAGCGCGATTTTGCCGGTATAGTCGACATGCGGATGCGCATTGATGGTATTCGGTTCACCGTGTGTGGCCCAGCGGGTATGCCCGATCCCGACATGCGTTTGCTGATTTACCCCCGGCAGAATCTCCTCCAGGTTCGCAATCCGTCCGCTGGTTTTATACAGGCTGAATTCATGATCTTTCAAAAAGGCCACACCCGCGGAGTC
Source organism: Christensenellaceae bacterium (assembly GCA_963674805.2). Classification (GTDB taxonomy): domain Bacteria; phylum Bacillota; class Clostridia; order Christensenellales; family CALMFG01; genus CALMFG01. Next base: position 26,456 of record CAXXNY010000027.1, on the reverse strand, counting down.
GTATCCGCGGTATTCCAACCGTTTCAGACCTTCGATCATGATTGGCTGGGCGGCTTTTTGCCCGAAATACGCAACTATTCCACACATGCTGGTTTCCTTAAATTGAACTCGTGCTCATTGGCAGCGGCGTTGTTCATGCTGCCGTATTATCGTCAATATCGCCCCCTGATGTAAAGCGAAAAGCCCGTTTCGTCTCCAAAGAACCCGACCTGAAGTATATATAATCGTACAAATAATCCACGAAAATTGCAAAATAGGATAAAAGGTGCTTGAAAAGTTAGGCAAATCTAAGTATATTAGAGGCTACTAATAATGAACGAGAGATCGATGAAAAATGCCCAGAAACTCAGCGCTTCGCTGGAAGATTACCTTGAAGCGATTTATAACCTCTCTGCCGACGGTTCTGTGGCCCGCAGTAAGGCCATTGCTGCCCGGTTGGGCGTTTCCTGCGCCTCGGTGACCAGTGCGCTGCGAGCGCTGGCCGAAAAAAAGCTGATTCATTATAAGCCCTACGGCTATATTACTCTGACCGAAAAGGGTCGAAAAATCGCCTCCCGCGTCGTTTGCCGGCACGATATTCTTGAACAGTTCTATGCTGACGTCCTCGGCATCGAACCGCAGATGGCCCAGGAAGCGGCCTGCCGGGCCGAACATACCCTCGAACCGGAAATTACGGACAGGCTGACAACGTTTATCGACTTTCTAACCCGCTCACAGGGAGCGGCTCCGAGTTTGGTCCGCCAGTTTGAACACTACAGGAAATCCATCGATGAAGAGTGACAATGGCCTCACCGACGACCTGCCCAATACTAATGCGCAGCCCCTGGATCAAGTTCATCCCGGCAGTACTGTCCGGATTGTCGAGATCGATTCCGGCCACACGCTCAAAAACCGCCTGGCGGCCATGGGCCTGCCTCAAGGACACGCCCGTCACCGTTATTCGCAATGACGGGGCCGGGCAGATTATTGTCTGTGTCAAAAATTCAAAAATTATCCTCGGCCGCGGCATGAGCCACAAAATCTTCGTCACCCATGTATAAGTATCCCTACGATACGATGATTATCATTCCGAACGTAGTGAGGAATCTGTAAAAAAAGCCCGCGAAGCAGTTCCATAAAAAATGCAATGAAAACAGATAACCGAAAAAATGAAATCCTCGTTGGCCTGGCCGGCAACCCGAACAGCGGCAAAACCACCGTGTTTAATGCCTTGGCTGGAACGCGCCATCACGTCGGCAACTATCCCGGCGTGACTGTCGAAAAAGTCGAGGGCCGCTGCCGCCGCAATGACCAAAGCATTCGCATCGTGGACCTTCCCGGTACTTACAGCCTGACCGCCTACTCGACCGAGGAACTTGTCACGCGGCACTTCATTTTTGATGAACACCCCGATGTCGTTGTGGACGTCCTCGATGCGTCGAACCTTGAACGGCACCTCTATCTGGCGACCCAGTTGATGGAGATGCAGGTTCCACTGATCCTGGTCTTTAACATGTCCGACATCGCCCGGAGTCGTGGCCTGATTTTCGATATTCGGCAGATGGAAATCCTGCTCGGCGTGCGTATTGTAGAAATGGTGGCCAGCAAAAAGAAGGGCGTTGATGACCTGCAGGATGCGGTTATCGAGGTTGCCGCCGCCCGAAAACACCAGCCGCTCAAAGTCCATTACGGCAGCGAAATCGAGGGCCAACTGCACGTGATTGAAAACCTGCTCGGCCAATCCGAAGAAACGTTCCACGAAAAGTACCCGGTGCGCTGGATTGCTTTGAAACTGCTGGAAGGCGACCCGGAAGTGTCCGGTTGGATCCAAAGTCGTCTCATCCGCGAGCAGGTCGACGAAAGCCGCCGGCACCTGCAAACCATCTTCGGCGATTCGGCCGATTATCCTCATCGCCGACCGGCGTTACGGTTTCATCTCCGGCGCCTGCCAGGAAACCATCAAGACGACCGTTCAGGTCCGCCATGATATCAGCGACAAAATCGATGCGGTGCTGACCAACCGCTATCTCGGCCTGCCGATCTTCGCGGTGATGATGTATCTGGTGTTTTACCTGACCTTCAAAGTCGGCGCCTATCCGATGGACTGGCTGGAAACGTTTTTCGGCTGGCTGTCGGCGCAGATTTACCATCTCTGGCCGGACGACTCTATGCTGGTACTGCGCTCGCTGATTATCGACGGCGTTATCGGCGGTGTCGGCGGGGTGGTGGTGTTTCTGCCGACGATATTGATCCTGTTTATGGGGATCGCATTCCTGGAAGATACCGGCTATATGGCTCGGGCGGCGTTCATCATGGACCGCATCATGCACAAGATCGGGCTGCATGGCAAGAGTTTCATCCCGATGCTGATCGGCTTCGGCTGCTCGGTACCGGCCATTATGGCTACCCGGATTCTCGAAAACCGCCGCAACCGACTGGCGACGATGATGGTCATCCCGCTGATGAGCTGCGGGGCACGCATCGCGATCTATGCCCTCTTCGTGCAGGCGTTTTTTAAGCCCGCCTGGCAGGGGCCGATGATGTGGCTGATTTATGTCATCGGTATTGTCCTGGCGATTGTCTGCGTCCAACTTCTGCGCAAGACCCTGCTCAAGGGGGACACGGTCCCGTTCGTGATGGAACTGCCGCCGTACCGGATGCCGACGGCCAGGGGGCTGTTTATTCACATGTGGGACCGCGGCTGGATGTACCTGCGCAAGGCCGGTACGGTGATTCTGGTGCTGTCGATTATCATGTGGGCGGCCATCAGCTATCCCAAGCCGCCGGACGAAAGACTGACCGGATTGAGTGATGCCGAACAGAAGGCCGCCGTGCTGCAGTATTCCGTCGCCGGCCGCGTTGGACACATCATGGAACCGGTCATCGAGCCGCTGGGCTTTGACTGGAAGATCGGCACGGCTTTGATCGGGGCATCGGTGGCCAAGGAAGTCTTCGTGGCCCAGTTGGGGATCATCTATGCCCTTGGCGACACTGCCGAAGACGCCGAAGCGCTCCAGCAGCACCTGCGCAATGACTACACGGCCCTGCAGGGCTTTTGCGTGATGCTGTTTTGCCTGATCACCGCCCCGTGTGTCGCCACCGTGGCCATCACACGCAAAGAAGCCGGCACCTGGAAATGGGCCGCCTTTCAATACCTCGGCCTGACAACCCTGGCCTACATCATCACCCTGACCACTTATCAAGCCGGCATGCTGCTGATACGCGTATTATAACGGGTGGCAAGGCTTCTCGCGAAGCGAAAGCCATGGTCGACCGCGCGATGTAACGCCGGCTTCCAGCCGGCATGGGAACAGGGGTGTTTCGCCTGCACAAAACACACCGAAAAAAGCACCCGGCCTTATCTTAAAAAAAAGGAAACTGTCCAGCATTGGCAAGACTTCAAGCGTGGAAAGGGAGGCTGAAACCGGTTTTACAAGGGCATGAAACCGCCTTTTGAGGGCAATCTCAACAACACGGTTGGGTGGACGATTATCGAACTGCTGTATCCACTCACTTCTGAGCCAACCCTTCCAAGTGCTGCGGGAGCGAATCATAAATGTCATGCCAGGGAGCTTTCATACTCGTCCAGAAGTGACCTTACGGCCGAATTTTGGGATCGTCATCCAGTGTGCCTGCCTGGACGAAAATCATGCCGGGTCTGTGTTCGGTACGCAGAAAAATATGACAACCGCAGGTTTTGCAGAATCGGCGATCTTTCCCGGGGGATGACGGATACAGAGCAAGGTTGTCCTGCCCCGAGGTCAGTATGAATCCCTGGGATTCAGTGGCCAATATAGAAGAAAATGCCGAACCGGTGTATTTCCGACAATCCGGGCAGTGGCAATTCGCAAACATGAGCAATCGCCCATAAATTTCGCGTCGCGTCGCAGCCGCGAAATGATCGTGGTTCGTTCCAGAGTACTCGGCCAAAGTGGCGTAAAATCCGTCTCCAACCACTCGAAACCGCCTGTTGGGAAACTATTGAGCCACTTCGTTGATCATCTGCTCGGCCAGTTCGATCAACGTATCGCTGTTTTTGCGGTGCAGACGCATGTTGATTGGCAGTCCCAGAGGTTCGCCGCCCCAGGGCGGTTGGATTTGCAATGTCAGCACGACCAGATTCAGCCCCCAGGCATAAACAATGCGTTTCTGTGTCGAGCGAACCGCATCCCGCCAGTAGCCGGCTCCGTTGACCTTGCGGCCGCTGCGATGGAATACGGTGTCGTCCATGGCCAATGTGACAATTGCTGTGCGGCAAAATCGTTGAACCAATATCTGAGCCAGCATCTGCCACAGGCGACTCATATCCCATCGACCCTCCGGAAGAAAGCGATGATAGGCGTCGTGAGTTCGCCATCCCACCGGATCGGCAAAGGGGATGATGCCGGTAACGGTCCGCCGCGCCGTACACCGTACCCAACCGGTCATCAGCCGGGCAAAAATCTCCGCTCCCGGCATCGTAAAAAATGTAAAAAAATGGCCAAGAAGTTCCAGCCATGTCGAAATAAGTGTATGCATATCGACCTCCCTGTCTTAACTGTTTATCCAATAAAGACATCGGCGGGTCGATATGTTTTCGCTCATAATCCATTAAAATTAACCGCCTAAAAAATGCGAAGGTTTACAGTATATTTGATTGATTAAGCACTGTAAAATATAGCATCGTTTGCATTGATCTCTCAAACGGCTTTTGCTTTCCCAAACCGTAATGTGTGGTTTTTGATTAGATGATTTCGCATTTTCCGGAAGTCATGGGGGCTTTCCGTTCCGCAAAATCTTCCAAGTGTTTGAATTTGCTTTGATTTGTTTAGTGTTCCCTGTGCGAACAGTTGGCCGTTCTCGAGAAAGAACATCTCCTCCGCCAACTCCATCATATCATCCGGGTTGTGACTGACCAAAATAATCGGGGTATGCAATTTCTTATAGAGTCTTTTCAGATAACGGATAAGCTGTTGTTTTAAGGCCAGATCTAAGCCCGTAAACGGCTCGTCCAGCAACAGTAACCGAGGGTTCGCAAGAATGGCCCGTCCCAGTGCAACCCGCTGTTTCTGCCCGCCGGAAAGTTGTGTAACTTTGCGTTTCAGTAAGAATTCGATCTCCAATAGTTCCGCGACTTCGCATAATTGGTTTTTCCTTTCTCTACGCGGGCCTTTTTGCCCGTACGCCAGGTTGGACTCTACAGTCATGTGCGGAAACAGCAGATGGTCCTGAAATACAAGACCGATCTGCCGTTTCCGCGGAGGAAGGTGATGATGAGACGTTGAGTCATATAACGTAGTTCCATTCAGTACGATTTTTCCGCTATCGGGACGAATCAGTCCCGTTATGCAATGCAGCAAGGTTGTTTTTCCCGCTCCTGAGGGACCAAACAAACCAGTAATCCCACAAGTTAGTCGGCCCTCAAAATGGAGACTGAAATCATTGCGATGGAGCTGAATATTAATATTAAGGTTCATGAAGCGGTTCCGCCTACGGTTTTCATTCTTTTCAGGAGTATTTCAGAAAATAACATCGCGGTAAATGAAAGGATGAGCGAAATAATAACCAATCGCATGGCGGATGATTCAGCACCGGGTATTTGCATAAAGTTATAAATCGCCAGTGACAGTGTCTGAGTTTTGCCGGGGATATTGCCGACAAAGACAGCCGTGGCTCCGAATTCTCCCAGGCTTCGCGCAAAGGCAAGCACCAATCCGGCTAAGATGCCCGGACCGGCCAGCGGTAATGTAATCGTAAAAAATGTTCGCACGGAATCGGCTCCTAAGGTATTCGCGGCAAAACGATAACGGCAATCGACCATTTCCACGGCGGTTTTCACGGAGCGAACCAACAGCGGAAAGCCCATGACTGCTGCGACAAGCACTGCGCCTGCCCAGTTAAAGGCAAATGAAACGCCGACCGTCTTATCAAGAAATCCCCCCAGCAGCGAATTTTTCCCGAGGAAGATTAACGCCAGGTAGCCTGTAACAACGGGAGGGATTACCATGGGCAAATGAACAAACGCATTAACGAGTGACCGCCCGGGAAACGATTTCGACGCCAATATGTACCCCAGTAAAATCCCCGGAACCGCCACAACCAGAACGCAGGTCGCGGCGACTTTCACAGAGATCAAAAATGCCTGCCATTCATTCACATTTAACACAGACAGTAAGGAGGAGGTGGTGTTATTATATTTTGGAAGAACCGAACCTGTCTGCGACAAGGTTGAAAACCCGGCATTGATAAAAACCAGTTCGGCTTTCGGTGTACTTAGAAACCTCAGCAATGCCCTGCCGTTGGTACTGTTTAAGCCGGCCGCAACCGAAAAACGAATCGGCGTATGCAGTGTTTCATCGAAAAGGCCGAGAATTTTAACTTTTTGTGACTGTCCTGCACCAGTCTGATAGACAATCCCCAATTGACATTGGCCGGTTTCCACAAGTTGCTGTGCTGCCAGGACACTATGGGCCGGTACAATCCGCTCTTTAATACCTGCCCAGCAACCCATTGCCTGCAAAGCCTCTTTTGCGTATAACCCCACCGGGACGTGCATGGGATCTCCAAATGCAATCGGACCGGTCGTATTCAAAAGAATCCGCTCGATTGTCAGATTCTCAAAATCCGCAGCGTCTTCGGCCGATGTAATAAGAGCGAGCCGATCACCAAGTATATCCTGCTTGGTGTCAGCATCAATCAACTTCTTTTCTTCAACAACGTCCATCCATTTTGAATTGGCGGAGATATAAATATCGAAATCCGCTCCGGCAGAAATTTGTTTAGCGAGTGTCGATGACGATCCAAAATTGGTCACCACCTTGCGACCGGTTTCTTCTTCATAAACAGCTGTGATCTGCTGGATGGCCGTGGTTGTTCCGGCCGCGGCAAAAATCGTTACCGTCTTTTTATTCGTTTTGTCAGGCACCTCAAGAGCAGGCTTACTGAAACCGCTTAAAAGTAAGATAGCAAATGCTGACACGACCGTGACGATGAGTAACGTCAATTCAGTTTTTTTTTCTTGTGCTTGTTCCACTTCGTTTCTTATGCGGTCAAGTCGCATACTCCGATTGAATACCCATCAGGTGTTTCCTTTTTTTTACGAATTGCAGCCCGACGGATTAAATTCAGCATTACTTGTCGGTGATTCCGCTGGAGTTACCCTGTCGGTCCATGAATGATACCGCCTTAATTTTTTCACGCTTGGCATTTGGAAATGTCAGGGTTTGTCGAGCGATTTTCGATTTTGAATGCACCGCCGTCTCTTTCGTGATTTCAGATGTCAGTATATACTCACGTTTGGCGTTAGCGCTAGAGGTGTTTGTCGGATTTACAGAGATCGAAACTAAAAAGGCACATATCTCAATCAGTACAATCGATGCAAAACTAAGAATGAAAATTTTGTACTTCATATTCCATTTCCTCAAATGATTCCAGATGTATTCGTTTCTTATTTCTGATGGCAGAGCGACGAATCAGATCTAACAAAACTTCTTCATCGCTATCGTTCACCAATAGTCCCTGTTTCGAAAGGATGTGTTGTAATCCTGTTCGGCCTGAATGTTTTCCGAGTACAAATTGCGATTCATTCTGTCCAACGCTCGCCGGTTCGAACGGCTCGTATGCCGTACGATCTCGCAGAAGTGCATGTACGTGGATACCTGACTCATGTAAGAAGACACTTTGCCCCGTGATCGGTTTGTTGACCGGCAGTACTCTGCCGGAGGCCGCTTCGACCAATACCGCCAGAGACACCAACTGCTGTGTGTCGACTCGGCAGTCCAACCCCAGCGAAACACGGGATGCCATAACCACTTCATCCAGCGGTGCATTGCCCGCCCTTTCCCCCAGGCCATTCACTGTTACATCTACTGTGTCGGCACCGGCTCGAATCGCGGCAATCGTATTGGCGGTTGCCATTCCCAGGTCGTTATGTCCATGAAAACCAATCTTCAATGAGCCTGCATGCTTGCGAATTTTCAGGATTGTCTGATATGTCTGCATCGGATCCCAGATACCAACGGTATCGGCCAGACGAACACGATGGACGCCCAGTTCCCGCGCCAATTTGATAAATTGCAGTAAGAAATCAAGGTTTGCGCGGGAGGCATCTTGCAGGCCTAACGATATAAACTCAAAACTCTTTCGGGCATTGGCCGTCAATTCACGAATTTGGTCTAAAACCCATGTCTCATTCTTATTGAGTACCCGCATATGAATTTCAGAGGACGGCAGCGAGATATGAACCGATGATAATCCGCATGCGTGAGCACAATCCAGATCGTATTGATTGGCTCGACACCAACCGGTGACTCGGACGGGAAAATTCATATCAACAATTTCACGGATCGTTCGCATCTCCTCGTCCCCGGCCGCTGGTGTTCCGACTTCGACTTCGGCGATGCCTATGGTGGCGAGCTTTGTGGCGATTGTCTTTTTTTCTTCTGCTGAAAACGCAACTCCGGCGGCCTGTTCACCGTCCCGTAAAGTCGTGTCAACAAGTTCTAATCGACGCATTAAATATTTACTCGTCACCATTTTTTATTCTCCTAATAAGAATCACAGACTCATTCTGTAAGGAGAACATTTGCAACGTATATGCCTGGTGTTATTTCATGGAAGGAAAATTTTTAATCTTCTCTTTCATGGCTGTATCTTCTTTGGAGAAAAGGAGTTATATGGAAACCAAAAAGAGAGCCTACAGGTGCCCTATTGATTTTCTACATTGGAGAAATAGAAAAAATTGTCACAAAATCAGGATTGCAAGTAGATTGTATCAATTTTACTGCTGTAACAATTGAATAAAAAAGGACTTACGAGAAAATTGACAAATGTGTTAATAACAGAAATGAAATGGAAATAATTGTTGTAAAATTGAAAGCTTATTATGAAACATCCGTTTCAGCTTGTTCCAGTGTATATTCGAGGCAATCCCACCATAATTTGATTTCTTTAAGAGACTCGGCCTGCTCGATGGTTTGACAGCAGGTTAATAAGTTCGTATATGCGGTTTCGAATTCGTCTCTGTTAAAACTCAGGTTTAATTCTGCAAGATTCCGCTTAAGGCCCGCTTTGTCCGGGATCATGTTGATTTGCTGAACCAACACAGGCCGTGCCATTGTTTGACGAATGAAAGAATCTGCCGCAGCAATCGTCATCTTATTGCTCCATCTGTTCCAGTGAGATAGCGATCGTTTTCTGTGATATGGCAGGTGCAGCTGTCTGAACTTCGCAGGAATTACATTCCGAGCAGCTGCCGGCACAGCGGGGCTGAGTCAGTCGAAGTCGGTTTTGTACTGCCAGCGTTCGTACAACAGGTGTCAGCTCTTCAAGAGATTTCTCGAAGTGGAGGCTCAGATTTCCCAGTGACGACATGCGCCGCTGAGTTAAATACAGCATCAAGGTTTCGGTCAATTGCTTTTCCATAACGAGTTCTCAGAAAACGCTCTTTTCGGCAAAATGGATATCCAATTGTTCGTCCGCCTGGCGGGATTTCATGACATATGAGCCGCTGTCTATTATCTGAAGACCACGCGGCGAAGCCAGTTCCGTTAGTTGTTTCGTAATAATATCACGATCATCGGGTTGACTTTCTTCATTGAAGTACAGGTGAACCTGCGGTTCTTTTTCGCCCATACGCAACAAAAAGGCGTTGTGCGAAATGAAGACGAGGTCTTCATAAACATACGTCACCTCAAGGTCCATTGCCTAAACGACCTCAACAATCATTCCTAACGGCCGGTATGGTACTAACACAGCAGGTATTCTTTCACCGGACTTTCGTCTTCCAGGGCGTCGAGTATTTCATCGATTTTCTCTTCGGTTATCTCGCCGTACCACCAACCCATGGGATAAATAACCATCGCCGGACCACGGTCGCAGACTTTCAGACAACCCGTTGCCGAAACCATCGCGTCCAGTCCGCGGTCCAGGATTTCTTCTTCGATATACTGAAGGAACTGCGAAGCTCCTTTCTTATTGCAGACACCTTGCGATTCGCCGCTCATTCGAAAACTGTTACAGACTAAAATGTGGTACGTGGGTTTTTGCATTGCTTCTTTCTCCTATATAAGAGTTATTTAAGGTTTCAGGCACATCCATTCGCATTGCCGCCGCAGGACGTTCCGCAGACCCTGGGCCGCGCCGGCGGTTGGACTGCTTTACAGTGATAAATATCATGTATTGCCTGTTCGATCAGGCATTCGGTGCAAACAACTTTCACACCGTTCTTTGCTAACACATTCACCGGCATTGGCCCGGCCTGGGCAACCAGCAAAGCGCGGCAATCCTTTAGTGTTTCAGCCAATCTCTTCCAGCGTTCATCACCGCCGCCAGGGGCCGGGGCCGGTCGTGTTTCGATAAGACGCGTTCCGCGTTTTTCGTCGTACGAATAGATGTTGAATTGACATGCCTGTCCAAGATGCACATTGACCAAAAAACCTTCCATTGTTGCCGCTGCGACAAAAGGGCGTTCCTCATCGGGGTCTAATGGGCCATTTGCATATTTAGACATCAATTCAATAGCTTTCATTGGCAATGCATCCGACAAACAGCCCACGGCATCGGCCCGGCAGCGCGTACAATGCTCCATCTGGGGCAAAAATTGCTGTGCCTGTTTACGAACAGCACAAACCGTCCCCGGCGACGGTTCCTGCAGGCAGTTAAATACGGCGCCTTCGGCACGACACATGCCGATACAGTTAAGCAGGTCCGCTCCTAACTGAGATGCCGTTTTCGCTATCTCAAGAATATGGTCTCCGTTAATTCCGGGAATCATAATCGAATTGATTTTGACAACAATCCCGTACTGTTTACACAGACGAATGACCTCCAATTGCCGCTCCAGCAGCAGTTCAGCCGCCGCGATCCCGCGAAGCACCTTTTTGCCGTCTCGCACCCAGGCGTAGATATGTTGGCCGATTTCCGGATCGATGGCATTAACGGTTACCGTCAGATGACTGACTTCCAGTTCGGCCAATTCCTCAATATACCGCGCTGCGCCAAGGCCGTTGGTGGCCACGCACAGCAGCATGTCGGGGTGTTCGGCACGAACCAACCGCAGGGTTTCCATGGTCTCATCAGGATTAGCGAACGGATCGCCGGGTCCGGCAATGCCCATAACCGTCAAACGGTTATCAACACCCTGCATCTCTTTGAGATAGGCCAGCGCCTGACGCGGAGATAGTATCTGGCTACTGACACCGGGACGTGACTCATTGACACAATCGAACTTACGATTACAGAAATTACATTGGATATTACACTTCGGTGCAACGGGAAGATGGATTCTGCCGAATTGTTCTTTAATATCTGCATTAAAACAAGGGTGTTTGCTCATATCCAAAGTCATTGTTCTGCCTTTCTTACGCTTACCTTTACGATTTAAATATGTGTATAGCCGACAGGCGAGTTTTCCTGCTTCTGCCGGATAAATTGATTTACGATTCGGTCGAACAACTGCTGCGTTCCCCCATAGCCCAGCATGGTGATACGAGCGGCCCCAATCCGGTCGTGGATTGGCAGTCCTACACGGATCAACGGTGCATTCAGTGTGCGCGACAGTTTATAACCGTTGCTGTTTCCAAGAACCAAATCAATCTCCATGGATTTTGCGGTTTCTTTCAGCTCAATAAAATCCGTGTCCTCAATGGCTGTCACATGCCGGACGTTTTCCCCGAGAACATCCTGCAGGCTGTCTGCGAGTTTGCCCTTTTTCTCGCCGGTACCGCACAGCACCGGAAGAATGCCAATCTCATTTAGAAATGCAGCCAATGCAACTACTATATCCTCCGGCCCATAGAGCAGTGCTTTTTTTCCGAAGATATATTTGTGACCGTCCACATAGGAGTCAATCAGGCGACTGCGCTGTCCGGCGTATTTGGGCGGCAGCGGACGACCGGAAAGAACCTGTAGGCGTTCGAAGAATAAATCGCTTTGTCTTACCCCAATGGGTATCGGCAACTCATAAAGCGGTGTCCCGAATTGTCGCAGTAAAAAATCACCGGCTGACGTGGACCCGGACCGAATATTGCCGAATTCGATGGTTGCACGGGCAGACGGAGCTCGACGGATATGTTCAATAGGTGTCCCCGTTTCGATATTTTTCTCGTACTGATGCCAGATTCCACCGTCCAGAGAATCGCTGTAATCAGGCAGGAGCATCGCATCCAACCCGAAATCGGAAACGATTTCTTTTAAATGTCGAATATCTTCCGGTGAAATCATTCCCGGAAACAAATTGATATGCAAACCTTTCGGACCGTCGGTGGCCAGTTTTTGAATGACTGCTCGAACGGCACGATGAAACCCTTCGATGTGTGACCCCTGATAGCTCGGCGTGGAAACAGGGACCAGAATCGGCCCATCTCCCGCGGATTCTTCTTCAAACCGGTATACAAACTGGTTCAAATCATCCCCGATGGTTTCCGCCAGGCAGGTTGTAGCGATGCCGATCAGTTTGGGTTGATATTGTTCGATAACATTTGATATGCCCATTCGAAAATTTCCCTCCCCGCCAAAAATCACGGTCGATTCGGAAAAATTGGAACAGGCGATATCCACCGGCTCCCGGAAATGCCCGATGAGATACCGCCGGATGTAGGTACTGCATCCCTGCGACCCGTGAATGAACGGAATCCCGTCGGCAATCCCGGCAAAGACCATGCATGCACCGAACGGCGTGCAAAGCCTGCACGGATTTTGCGTGGAAGCATATTTTTCTTTGTCTTTAATCCGCATATCGTCTCTTGTCCTTTCTCGGAACCAGCTTCCAAACCGGACTCATAATCGAGGTGTGTACTTCACGGGCAAAATTCAGCATGCCCTCATAGCCGGCCAATGCTTCTTTGCGTTCGTGGTTATGGTCGCAAAAACCAATCCCGAGTTTATAAGCAACCGGTCGTTCTTTGACACCGCCGATGAGCAGATCCGCATCGGTTATTTCAACAAATTTTGCCAACTCCATCGGATTGGTGTCATCCATAATAATCGTACCGTCGTCGCACAACTCTTCCAGTTGCACATAATCCTCCGGGGCGCCGGTTTGCGATCCGACGATGACGGTTTGGATGCCGAGCATCCGCAGCGAACGCACCAGCGAAAACGCTTTGAACGCGCCGCCGGTATACACGCCGGCTTTTTTGCCCTCCAAATCCTTGCGAATCGCCTGAAGTTCGGGCAGAATCCGGCCGACCTCGTCACGCACCAGCGTGCGGGTGTTTTCAAGAATCGTCTCATCGCCAAAAAACCCGGCGACCTCATAGAGGGCTTTGCACATGTCCTCAAGTCCGCAATATGAAACGTGCATGAACGGAATGCCGTATTTTTCTTTCATGTACTTAGCCAGATGCAGCATGGAACCGCTGCACTGCACGACATTCAGCGCCGCGCCGTGTGATCGGCGAATATCATCAATCCGTCCGTCGCCTGTAATGCTTGAAACGACTTCAATCCCCATCCGCTGATAGTAATCACGAATCATCCAGGTCTCCCCGGCAATATTGAAATCGCCCAGAATATTCAGGCTGAAAGGGCTGATGCCTTCGGTATTGCCGGTTCCAACCAGTTTGCCGATAGCGTCACAAGCGGCTTTGTAGCCGTCTTTTTTGGTGCCTTTAAAACCTTCCGAATGGACGGAAATAACTTCAATTTCGGTTTCATCGGAAAACCGTTTACAAACAGCTTCAACATCATCGCCAATCACTCCAACGATACAGGTGGAATAGACAAATGCCGCTTTGGGATTATATTTGGCAATCAGTTCGATTAAGCAGCGGTATAATTTTTCCGCTCCGCCATAAATGACGTCATTCTCCCGTAAATCAGTCGTAAAACACATACGATGCAATTCCGGCCCTGAAGACAATGCGCCTCGGATATCCCATGTATAGGCCGCACAGCCCACCGGGCCATGAATCAGATGCAATGCGTCGGTGATGGGATAGAGCACCACACGACTTCCGCAAAAAACACAGGCCCGTTGACTCACAGCTCCGGCAAAACTGTGCTTTTGACAATTTATCGCGAAAGGCTTCGTGCCCTTTTGGTGAATCTGTTGTTTTCTGCTTTCGAGGATTTTTGCCATCAGTCCACTTCCACACCCGAAGGGATCTTTACTATCTGTTTACATGGTTAGTTCAAAACTTTCTTCCGGCGCATCACGATCTTTTCGATCCATGAGTGCAGTAAGAATTTTTTCCAAAAGGCATATGGCTCCGGAGTAGCCGATGGTCGGAAAATACGAATGCCCAACACGGTCAAGAATCGGAAATCCATGCCGGATAAGCGGAATGTCCTCGTCCCGGCTGATGTATTTTCCGTAAGTATTGCCAATCAACAGGTCCACCGACTCATTTTTGATCCACTGATGCATCAGGTACATGTCCGCACCGGCACCTTGTTTAACACGGGCTTCAGGGACTTTCCCGCCCAGTCCTTTTTCGATTCGTCCCATGAATTTTTTACCCGGTGTCCCGGTGACAATGTAAACCGGCTTCATATCCAGACTGACCAGGAACTCAGACAGCGAAACAAGCTGATCCGGGTCACCCCACAGTGCAACGCGTTTTCCATAGAGATATTGATGCATGTCCGTGATCATATCGACCAGGCGGCCGCGTTCGTTTTCGATTGATTCGGGCACTTCCACTCGGGCCGTCTTTCGAAGTGCATCGATGAAGCGGTCCGTTGCTTTCAACCCGATCGGCAGTTCAAGCGTTTCACAAGGGACTTTGCATTTGACATCCAACTCGCGTGCAGCCGCCATCGAGGCTGTCCGCCCCAAAGCAATAGTTGCCTGACTGCGCCCGGTACGTTTCAATTCTTCAATCGTTGTGCCGCCTTCGGGATAAAATTGGTATTCTCCAGTCTGCGGCGCATCCAGCACATTCGAGGTGTCGGGAAACAGGATTGTTTCAACCCCCATGACCGAACAAAGACGTTTTATCTCCCGCATGTCCGACGGCTCGACCCAGCCGGGGATGATGTTGATCGTTCGCAGCTTGTGATCGCTCGGTTCAGACAGATAATGTACCATGCTTTTGACCATATTGGAGAAACCCGTTACATGGGAACCCACATAGCTGGGCGTATTACAATGGATAATATATTTGCCTTTTGGAACATGTCCCTTTTCGGTTGCGGCAGCCGCGATCTGCGGAATGTCATCACCAATGGTCTCAGACAGGCAGGTTGTATGAACTGCAATAATATCGGGCTCATAAATGGTAAATATGTTGTCAATTGCCTGCAATAGATTGCTCTGGCCGCCGAACACCGAGGAGCCTTCCGTGAACGAACTGGTTCCGGACATGACCGGCTCTTTGTAATGTTTTGTCAACACACTGCGGTGATAGGCACAGCATCCCTGCGAGCCGTGACTGTGCGGCAGGCAGCGATGAATCCCTAAGGCGGCATACATGGCGCCAACCGGCTGGCATGTTTTGGCCGGATTTACCGTCAGGGCACTGCGTTCTTTTATTGTCTCTGTTGTATGTCGAAGTAACATGGAATTTCTCCTTGTCCGTTCTTACAAAAGTAATATTCTTTTCATGCTTTAACCATTTGGGCGTCGAGTGTCGGTTTTCCGCTGACCTGCCAGGGTGCTTTTACATACGACCAGATTCCCGCATTCACCATGCGATCGACCGTTCGATAAAACGTAATCGCACCTTTAAAAGCCGCAAACGGTCCGCCATAGTCATAGCTGTGAAGCTGCAGCAGAGGGACACCGCTTTTCTGAACCGCATATTTTTCCTTGATGCCCGCACAGAAGATTGCAGGCTTATAAATCTTCAGAAGCATCTCGGTTTCATGCTGGCTGATATCATCGACGATGAGCGTCTGGTTTCTCATGGTCGGCATCAACCCTTCGTACTCCTTGACTTTAACGCCTTTTAACTCAAGCGTTTTCAATTCCGCTTCTGTTTTACGCAGATTGTACAGGTCCGGGTCCGGCTCAACCGTTAGTTCCTCAATATTTCGGCTGTCCGCATCAATCTTGATGTCGGGAAGTACTTTGCGCCCTTCGTAGTCATCCCGGTGGGCAAACTCATATCCGGCCGCAATGGTATTCATACCGATCTCATTAAACAGGTCCTGGTAATGGTGTGCCCGGGAACCGCCCACAAACAGCATCGACAGCTTACCTTCGCAACGGGGCCGAATTTCATCCTGTGCCGTTTTCACCGCTGCCATTTCTTCGGCAATAACCTTTTCGACTCGATCGGTCAATTTATCATTGTCAAAATAAGCGGCGATTTTACGCAAAGACTTTGCGGTTCCTTCGGCACTGATAAAGTTGACCTTGATCCACGGCACACCGTATTTTTTCTCGATCATGTCCGCGACGTAGTTAATCGACCGGTGACACATTACGCAATTCAGGTCAGCGGTATGGGCGTTTGCAAAACCGTCATATGTGCTATTTCCGCTGAATGTCGCTTTGAGTTTGATGCCGCATTTCTCAAAGAGATCTTCAATTACAAATGCATCGCCTCCAATGTTATATTCACCCAGCAGTGTCACTTTGAAAGGGTGATCGTCTTCAGTATGGTCGGTGCCAATCACGTGCTTGAACAACTGGTTGTTTGCAATATGGTGGCCGGCCGATTGACTGACACCTTTGTATCCTTCGCAGCTAAAACCGAACACATTAATCCCAAGCTTTTCTTTCATTTCCTTGCACACCTGGTGGATGTCATCGCCGATCAATCCCACCGGACAGGTAGCGAACACACCTATCGCTTTGGGCTTAAAGTTGTCATACGCTTCCTGAATCGCTTTTCGGAGTTTCTTTTCACCCCCAAAGATGATCTCTTCATCCTGCATGTCTGTTGAAAAACAATAGGTCATGAAGTTCTCATCCGTATCACTGGTCGGGCGAGTCTGATTACGGCGCGTCAGCCACGAATAAAATCCGCAGCCGATTGGGCCATGCGTCAGATTCAAAATATCGCGCGTCGGTCCCAGTACCACACCTTTACATCCCGCATAGGTACATCCCCGCTGGGTAATAATTCCCGGCGTAGTACGAACATTAGCAGTAATCTCCGGAACGTTTTCGGCTTCATCCACCTGATTCACAATGATCTGTTTGGCGCGTTTACGTGCGACTTTCGGCGGATATATTTTCAGCAGTTGTTCTTTGACAGATGCCGGATCTATGTTTGTGTTTGGTTTAATCATGAATCACCTCATCTCTAAACGTCGATAAGTCATTTGTATTCGTATTTTCTGGTTTTTCGCAGCGATAGTGTTGGTCGATTAGACGCTCGACTTTTCGCGCGATCATTGGTCACTCTTCATCCAGCGCTTCATCCCCATTCTCGCCGGTTCGCACACGAACCGCATCCGTCACGGGCATGACAAAAATCTTTCCGTCGCCGGGGGCACCTGTCTTATTGACCTTGATGACGGTGTCCACGACGGTTTTGACCCTTGCCGTCAGGAACCACTATCGTCAACATCCGCTTCGGGATCATTTTGGGCCCGGGGCTGAGCTGGTTGATGGCTTCTTCGTAACCTTCCTGGGCACCCTTGAGAAGCATGTAATCGACTTTGCCTTTGCCGCGTCCGATGACCTTTCGGGCTGTCATGGATGCCACACCGGCATCGGCCAGGGCGCGTTTGGTTTCATTCATTTTATTCATGCGGATCACCGCCAGTACTTCTTTCATGGGTCATCTCCCTGTATCTGATTAAGCTTCTTTTTGGCCCGAACTGACGGTATACACTTCATCCACCGGTGACACAAAAATTTTGCCGTCACCAAAGGCGCCTTTCGTCCCGCTTCGCGCCGACTTCATGATTGTATCGATCACAAAATCCTTGTCCGAATCCTGCACTACGGTAATCAGCAGTTCCTTCGGCAGTTCATCATACGTGATTTCACCGACCTTCATTCCGCGCTGCTTGCCGCGTCCATAAACATCCATCTTGGTAACCGCCGGAAATCCCGCATACATCAACGCGCAAAGAACATCATTGACTTTTTCCGGACGAATAATCGCTCGCACCATGATCATAAATTATCCCTTCAACTTTCTTTATTTTGCCGATTGTATCGGCTTCGTTTTACTATTTACGACTCACTAATAACGAATGACTAACTACGCGGCCAGAACCCCGTAGTCCAGCAGCAGCGACTCCAGTTCCGGAATGGCCAGTGGTTTGGGAATCACGAACATCTCATTCTGATCAATATTCTTGGCCAACTTGCGATATTCGTCTGCCTGCGGCACGGTCGGATTCCAGTCAATCACCGTCTTCTTGTTAATTTCCGCCCGCTGTACGTCATTGTCCCGCGGCAGAAAGTGGATCATTTGGGTGCCCAGTCGTTTGGCGAACTCATCGATCATTTCCATCTCATTGTCCACATTTCGGCTGTTACAGATCAACCCGCCCAGCCGAACCCCGCCGGCTTCGGCGAACTTCATAATCCCCTTACAGATGTTGTTGGCCGCGTACATCGCCATCATTTCACCACTGCACACGATGTAGATCTCCTGGGCCTTGCCCTCACGGATCGGCATGGCAAATCCACCACACACAACGTCACCCAATACATCATAGAAGGCATAATCCAGTTGCTGATCGTCCGCATACGCACCCAACTGCTCCAGCAGATTGATTGAGGTGATGATACCGCGGCCGGCACATCCGACGCCCGGTTCGGGTCCGCCGGATTCGGTACACAGTGTTCCGCCGAACCCTTGCCGCCGAATGTCATCCAGTTCCACATCTTCACCTTCTTCCCGCAGCGTATCCAGCACGGTCTTTTGTGCAAGCCCGCCCAAAAGCAGTCGTGTCGAGTCCGCCTTTGGGTCACAGCCGACGACCATGACCTTCTTGCCCATTTCGACAAGCGCCGCAACCGTATTCTGCGTTGTCGTTGATTTCCCGATTCCGCCTTTGCCGTAAATGGCCACCTTTCTCATAGTTCTTTCTCCTAACAATTTTTTCATTAACATTAAACTCTTGGATGTTTTTCTTCGCCCCCATTCGTGACAAACGAAGCTAACATTCAAACCTGCAATAGACAATTACTAAAACAACCGGCGTGCCACAGCAGGAAAGCGGTGAGAATTATTTCCTGAATGTGCTTCCAAAATTACATGAAAGCCACTTCTCACACAAAAAAACGATGGTTTTGCCAGCGATATTCTGAGGAAAATTTCAAATGATCTCATGTGATTGACAAATAATATTGTTCGCAGGCAACAAATGATTTGAGAAAGAAATGTGACGATTTTCTGTTGTGACCGATTCGCATTGCAACAAAGTGATGCAAATGTCTATTTTAAAAAGGCTTACAGAAACACTGACAGATCTGTCTCTTTATTTCTGGAAATGGAAATAATTGTCACAAAAAAACACCATACACTTTTGCCAAAACTATGGGAAAAGGGCTTGTTCGGGCGATTGGTTGCTCTGACAACAATAAAACCAGGATTCGGCGTCTTTATGCCGTATTATGAACCATGACGTTTGGATTTGAAATATTTCTTGTAATCGATGCTCAGGTTTTTGATTTTATAGCGCAGCATTCGTTGGGTGATCCCTAACTCATCTGCGGCCTTGCTGATTCTTCCGTCGTTTCTTTTTAAGGCATCAATAATAACATCCCGTTCCAGCAGATTTAGCTGGCTCTTAAGCTGACCCGGAATTGAAATATCTGTTTGCGTTGGTGTTTGTAAGGTCGCAGGCAAATGATAGCCATGGATCACGCCGTCATCACTAAGTAAAATGGCGTGCTCGATGCAGTTCTCCAACTCTCGAACATTGCCCGGCCAGTGATATTGCATCATCATATTGATCGCAGCGGTGCTGATGCGATGGACATCTTTGCCCATTCGCATGGAAATGTCCTCCACAAAGCGGTCTGACAATAGCAGAATATCGTCTTTTCGCTCACGCAGAGGAGGCAGATGTATCGGAAATACATTTATACGATAATAAAAATCAGAACGAAAAGTATAATCACTGACCAAATCTTCAAGATTTCGGTTTGTCGCGGCAATGATTCGAACATCCGTTTTTATCGTTTTGTTGCTGCCGACCCGCTGGAATTCCTTTTCCTGCAGAACCCGCAACAGTTTGACCTGAATCGTTGGTGAAAAGTCGCCGATCTCGTCAAGAAACAGTGTTCCGCCATTCGCCTCTTCGAGCCGGCCGGCGCGTGCCTGAATCGCTCCCGTAAAGGCACCTTTTTCGTGACCAAACAATTCACTTTCCAGCAAGTTTTCATTCAGCGCGGCACAATTAATTTTGACAAACGAATTTTTGCTTCGAAGGCTGGAGTAATGAATCGCCGACGCCACCAACTCCTTACCGGTTCCTGTCTCGCCACGAATTAAAACAGTGCTATCTGTACCGGCAACCTGTTGTATCTTCCGATAAACCGAACGCATTGAGTTGGAATTACCAATGATCTTTTCCGGGCGAAACTGCTCACGTAAAGCATCGCGTAAACGCAGGTTTTCTTCTGTTAGACTTTGCTTCTCCTGGAGTGCCTTTTGGCGATTCTTAACATCGTTGGAGATCATTGCCGCAACAGTACTCAGCAGGCGTTGCGATTCTTTCAGGTTTTCCATGTCGACATAAGGGATATCGGTCGCAAGCGTTCCGACAATCTCATTGCCCATCGAAATCGGCACACAAATGAAACTGAATTCCTGTGTGATTTCCTTGTGGCGGGAATGGATGCGGCTACGAAACTCCGGCTCATCCGCAATACGCGGGATAATAACCGGTTGGCCGCTTTCCAGAACTTTTCCTGTGATTCCCTCGCCGCGAAGATACCGGATCTGTTCGGTTTCGGATCGAACACCATTATTCTCAGCGGCCTCGACAACGAGTTCGCTGCCGTCTCTGCTCGACAGCATGATGACACTGCGGCACATGTCCAGATTTTCACCCAGGATATCCAGAACTTCATGCAGCATTTGCCGCTGTCCGAAACTCTTGCTGATGATCTGAGTGATCGAATATAGGGCATTTAATTGGTCCAAATTCCGATTTTTATTTGATATTATATGAGTCATTCACACATTTCCGTAGGCACAGAAAAGCCTCTCTACAAATATGTAGAGATCACTTCCTGCGGCCGGTGGTTACTATATCCATACCTATTCCAGTTGTATCATCATATCTGATAAGAACTTACGGAACATTGCTTTACTCCGTTCATGGTAAAACAACAGACGATGAAGAATTAGTTGCAATCCCCATGCCAAACCTCTAATTGCAACTGGCACAGTTTTTGGGGGGAAGGTCACTCAAGAACCAGTTAATGATTCAATGACATTGAAGCAACTGTGTGATATGTTCCTGAAGTATCAATTCACCAAAGTAAAAGCCAATCCAATAACAGCCCAGCATTAGAACGATCAGATCAGCGGTCTGAATATGCTCATGTCTTTTCTGGGGCAAAGGCGTAGCATCAAAGATATTTCAACGCTCGATTTACAAAACTATAAGCCAAAATTACATAAACACTACAATAAATCGAGCCACCGTTTGAATTTGCACATTAGCAACTTGAAAACCTTATTTTATTGGGCTAAGAAAAATGATGTTCTGAAACAAATTCCCAACATTGATGCTATCAGCAGGAGAAAACTCACCAGCAGACAACGCAGGATTTTTGCCCATCAGGAAATCAATAAGCTACTACTCGCAGTTGGGCATGCTAATTAGCTGATGCCCACGCGGTATGTTCAAGATGTCTCCAAACAAACGGATGCTGTGATAATGAAGAACAGAGAATATATGGTATAGCTTTCACATCACTGTTTCTACTGGTATCAAATGATTGTAAGATCTTAGACTATTTAGAAATTTATACAGGTCGGCAGGAGAAGGGATAGATTAAGGTGGGCATTTGCTTGTTTTCAATGTCGATATATCATACTCTAAACTTATTCATGTGGTTATATTATGTATAAAATATATGAGACTTTTTCACAACAAACAGCTTGACGCACAGATCGCTATTCGCATATATATATTACGATGTTATAAATCGGCATGTATGGGGTATGACTAGAACGCCGGGGGGCATTTGAGCCCAACTAAGTCTACATTCAAAAAGCTTCGCAGCCCGTTTGTCAGGATTGCCGTATTTGATTGCGCGCTCGTCATCTTTCTGTTAACATCTATTTTACACGCCGTGAGTACGGCTCGCTCTGGGACAGCCCCCAATCGAAAACCCTGTCTCTGTGATGGCTGAACAGCAGTGCATGATGATGGGCACGAATGTAACCATTAAAGTGAAAACTGAAAAACAGCGTCTGCCGCAGACGCAGGCAGCGATTGAAAAGGCTGTCTCCCGCATGCAAGCGCTGATCGTCGACACGGTCAGTTCCTGGGAGGCCGACAGTCAAACCTCACAGATTAATCAGAATGCCGGAAAAGCCTCTGTCCCTGTATCTGACGATCTCATGCAGATCCTCCTGAAAGCACAGGACGTTTCGAAGCTGTCCAACGGGGCCTTTGACATTACCTTCTCGGCCGTTGGCCAGTTGTGGAAACTGCGTCCCGTGTTACCTGTCATCCCTTCGCAGGAAGAGATTGACGAGGCCTTGACACGGGTGGGCTATCGCCATCTGCGGTTGGATACGGACGCCATGACGGCTTTCCTGGAAAAAGACCGTATGCGAATTGACCTGGGGGGCATCGCCAAAGGCTCCGTCGTCGATGCGGGCGCTAAAAGCCTCCAGGCCGATGGGTTTACCCATTTCCTGATTAATGCCGGCGGCGATTTACGCGTCAACGCGCCGGCCGGGCAACCCGGATGGAGAGTGGGCATTACCAATCCGCTCGACCCCCGCGGACCGGTATTGGAAATGGTCGAACGGCAGCAGGGGGCCATCGTCACCTCCGGCGATTACGAGAAAATGGTCGAAATCAACGGCACGCGTTATCACCATATCATCGACCCCCGGACCGGACTGCCCGCGGCCGGATGCATCAGTGTGACGGTCATCGCGGACACGGCGCAAACCGCCGATGCGCTGGCCACTGCATTTTTTGTACTGGGGCCTCAAAAGGGGCTTTGCGTTATGCGAACAACTCCCCGGCGTCGAAGCCTTTTTTATCGACACGGATCATAATACACGGTGTTCTTCGGGGTTCCCGTCCAAAGAGCCCCTGGATCACGGTACCTTGAAAGCACCCGTAACCGCAACGCAAAAAGAAGCCGTCCAGGAACGGTGATGATTTATTCCACGAATGGGAAAGGAACAGGAAAATGATGATTTCTCGGCGTGAATTTTTGAAATATTGTACAGCCAGTGCGGCGGCATTGGGATTAGGCATGGGGGATTTGCAGCGTCTCCAGGCCGCCCTGGCCGAAGACGGCGCCCCGACGTTAATCTGGCTCCACGGCAGCGGCTGTCAGGGCGATTCGGTTTCATTTCTGAACCTGTTTGCCAATCTTCCCCCGGTGGGCGATGTGACGCTGGCGGATGTGCTGATCAGCCATGTCAACCTGGCCTATCATACCGTGGTGATGTCCTCGGCCGGTGAAACGGCGGTGACGATGGTGCGCCAGGCGCAGCGTAAAGGCGGCTATGTGCTGGTGCTGGAAGGCGCCGTGCCGACCGCGTTTGACGGTCACGCCTGTGTCATCTGGTCAGAAAACGACCAACCCAAGACCTATCAGCAGGCCATTACGGAACTGGCCGAAAACGCCGCCGCCATTGTCTGTGTGGGAACATGTGCCTGCTTCGGCGGCATTCCGGCATCCGGCCCGGACCCCGAGGAAGGCAATCCGACGCAGGCGATCAGTTGCCCGGATGCAATCCAGGCGGTGTATCCCGGCAAGGCGACGATCAATATTCCCGGCTGCCCGGCGCATCCGGATTGGGTGGCATGGGCGGTGGTGCAGTTGATCCTGGGCAATGTGCCTCAACTCGATCCGTATGGTCGCCCCACGGCATTGTTCGGCAATAAGGACGTCGATTCGCATGTCATGAACATCCATGAAAACTGCCCGCGGAATCCCATTAATGGCGGCAATCCGAGCCTGGCCACGATCTTCGGCCAGGATAACCGCTGCCTGGAAAATCTCGGCTGCCGCGGTCCGGCTACATTTTCGGACTGCCCCAGCCGCAAATGGAACAACGGCGAAAACGGACCGGCCAATTGGTGCGTTGATTGCAACGGCATGTGTATTGGCTGTGTTGAGCCGGATTTTCCCGATGGGGATTTTTATCTCTAACGTAAACAACAACCCACACAATCGAACCCCAAACAGGATGATTGGTGACAGGAGACGATAATGAGAATTACAGCGGCATTTGATCCCGTAACGCGTATTGAGGGTCATCTCAATATTACCATTTCGATCGACACGGTCAACGGTGTCCAGCAGGTGGTGGATGTTAAAGCCGTCGGGGGGCTTTTCAGAGGTTTTGAAAAACTGCTCATCGGGCGGGACCCGCGCGACGCGCAGCACATTACGGAACGGATCTGCGGCGTCTGCCCAGTCGCGCACGGCATGGCCGCCGTCAAAAACCTTGATGGCGCGTTCGGCGTGGCTGTCCCCGAAAACGGCCGGCACATGCGAAACCTGGTCAATGGCTCCAATTTTGTGGAATCGCATATTCTGCATTTTTACCTGCTTTCTGTCCCCGACTTTATCGAGGGGCCGGCGATGCCCCCGTGGCAGGCGGACTGGAACATAGACCGGCGGCTGGATAAGACCACCAGCGGCGCGTTGTTGAATAATTACGTGACGGCCCTGACGATGCGTCGTAAAGCCGACCAAATGACCGCTCTGTTCGGCGGTAAAGTGCCTCATCCTCCGGCCTATGTCCCCGGCGGTTTCACCTGTACGCCGCGTCCCGGCCGGATTAATCAGTTCAATGCCTTCCTGGATGAGTTGATTCCCTTTATACGCGACGTTTACATTCCGGACGTCGAATTACTGGCCTCGCATTACGAGGATTATTTCACGATCGGACGCGGCTATGGAAATCTGCTGGCTTACGGTGTGTTTGACCTGGATGCTTCCGGCAGCAATCAATTATTGGCACGCGGCCATGCCGTCAACGGTTCAAGGAGCGTCCAACCGCTGGATGTCGGCCACATCACCGAACACGTCTCGCATTCCTGGTTCCAGAACGGTCCGGCCGAAAATCCATCGGCTGGCATGACCCTCCCGCAAAATCCGAAAGACGGGGCCTATTCCTGGTTAAAATCACCCCGCTATCAGCATCTGCCATACGAGGTGGGACCGCTGGCACGCATGTGGGTCAACGGGGATTATCAGAACGGCATTTCTGTGATGGACCGCCATTTGTCCCGCGCCCGGGAGGCTCTGAAGATTGCCGAGGCT
Source organism: Christensenellaceae bacterium (assembly GCA_963674805.2). Lineage (GTDB taxonomy): Bacteria > Bacillota > Clostridia > Christensenellales > CALMFG01 > CALMFG01. The sequence goes on along the minus strand of CAXXNY010000027.1, from coordinate 1,162 downwards.
ATGCGAACCTGGGTCAACGCGCTGGATCCTGTCGGACCGGTGTATAATCCATCGACCGTGCCGCAGTCAGCGACCTCATTCGGGCTGACGGAAGCCCCTCGGGGCGCGCTGGGCCATTGGCTGGAAATCACCAACCAGAAACTGTCGCGCTATCAGGTGATCTCCCCGACGACCTGGAATTGTTCGCCGCGTGATGACAACGGCCGGCTCGGCCCGATTGAACAGGCGCTGCTGGGAACGGCCGTGGAAAATGCCGATCAGCCTATCGAAGTGATGCGGATTATTCATTCCTTTGACCCTTGCCTGGACTGTGCCACGCATATCGTACGTCCCGGCAAGAAAGCCAAAGTGATCCATTTGGGGATGTAAATGACAAACGTTTCGCATCAACAAGAAATTGCGATTGTCGGTCTGGGTAATGAATTGATGACCGATGACGGTCTGGGCGTTCATGCCGTACGGCGACTGCAAATGGAAACGCTGCCCGCGAATGTGCGGGTTGTCGAAGTCGGAACGGCGGCGCTGCACTGCCAGGACGTGTTTGAGCAAGCTGACATCGTCATTGCGGTGGATGCCGTTGCCGCAGGCGGTCCGGCCGGACGCATCGTCTGCTTTGACGGAGACCAGGCCGATCTCAACAACACCTGCTCTCTGCACGACCTCGGCGCCGCCGGCGTTCTGCGCCTGATTGATCCGGTGCGGCGGCCAATGCTCTTCATCGTTGGCGCCGAACCTGAAATCGTCGATTATGGAACGGAACTGACCCCAACCCTGCAGCGCACAGTGACCCGGCTGGTCCAAATCCTTAAGGAGATGGTCCGGACACTGAATACAAGCAACAGCAGAAATATAGAAGATCTCTTTTCAATACGGACATAAAAGAAGACAGAAGAGAAAAGGATAAGATTATGGGATTTTGTTTACATTCTGTGAAAAAGAGCGTGGGATTTATTCTCGGTACAATTTTGATGGCCGGCGCCGTGACGGGCATTGCCCGGGCGGATGACACACTGGACATCACCTTCACCCCCACGGATGCAGGCGGTTCCTACGGGTCTCAATACGTTCAGGCCGTCTGGCTCACCACGACCGGCGGGCAGCGCATCTGTACCGTCGGGACGGGCGGCGGCAAGGTGGCCCTGTGGGCCTACACACGCTACAG
>CAXXNY010000026.1:0-378224 GCA_963674805.2 Christensenellaceae bacterium | reverse complement strand
CATAAATAACATTATGAATGATTTCACGCTGTGGAGCGGAAGGATCATGACCTCTATCTGATAGCGGTCCTGCAGGATACCGGTATAAAATCACCCTCCATGACATATTTTGTACCGAGCAGGGTGATCTTTTTAATCCCGCTTCGATTACCTTTTTGCCTGTGACATCCGCGATATGCAGAACCGAAAGCCCGGTTTCTTTCTCGATTACCGGCGCCATCAGATGCATCGTGTAGCGCAGATAATGACAAAATCCGCGCCGCCTTTTTTAAGCGGTTGGCACGGTCGACCATGATATCGGTCAGCTTTGTCCCACTCTCCGGCGGACTGCAGCTCAGCCACACCCTCAAGTCAAGGAATACAGCATTATTTCTGCGCTGTGTACACCGCCCAACGCACTTGCGACGGTCTGGTGATGATGCGGTAGTATTCAACGGTGGAGTTCCAGGTCACGCCGCCGATCATGCCGATGGTTTCATGCGTATATCTCCTTTTGATTTATAAAAAATAAAATTCGTTCGGGATAAATAATGATTAATGCTTTATCATGTATTTAGCCCTGAAATAATAAGTTTAACACTTCCAATCGATGTTAACAGGGTTGGGGTCATCTCTGACAGAGACAGAACGCAGGGCTTCCTCCATACGGCCGCACTCTTCTGCGGCAAATTTCTCTATCTTATTCCACGGCTGGTTAATACCAAGATGTTCGTATGCCATTGCCAGGCGGCGCCATAAAACGCCAGCCCGGCACAATGCTTTGCCGAATGGATTGTTGATGCACTTTGTCCGATGGCTCTTGCACAGCCCTGAGCAACGGCATTCCCGGCTGCATCCCGTGCGGCAGCATGGGCAGGCTAAGATGGCTTCTTTAGCAGCAGGGAGCTTAATCGTTCCTTTTAACCAGTTACGTGCGGCATCTAAAGCAAGCTTGGACGCGGATCGTCTGGATAATACTGAGACCAAAGCGGCAAAAGGAGATTTTCGGAATAGTCTAATGCCCAATTCGCCAATGTTTGCTTACTTGAGTTTCAATAAGCCGAATCAGTGACTGAATATACGGCGCATCCCAGTTGCTCAGCATTTTTCGCGGGTTTGCCATACTGATACCTCTCATCGCTTAGATAAAACAGAATACCGACATATTAGCCCTCACGGTCTGATATCGTTTAGAAACAGTATACAGCGTCAAGAAATGCGTTCGTTCCGCGCTCGATTTTCGATGTGAGAGCATCCAAATCATCAAAATCGGGTTCGCTGACCAGCGGCGCTGAAACAATAGCATCCACACCTTTTCCGGGAACGCAGATTGTCCCGTAATGCCATTCATACGTACTGAAAAGTTCATAGAATTCCCCTTGGGTTTTCCGGTTAACGCCGGAAAGCCAGATTTCAAACGAACAAGTTTCATGCAGAAAAACAATGGCGGCTTTAAGCCCTCTTTTTTTAAGCGCGGCCGGCGCAACAGAAAAATAGGACATATCCATATATCCGAAATAAAGACTGCCGGATACCGTATAATCCGGATAATGATCGGCAAAATATGTCCGGAGCCGCATCAGGTATTGCATTAATCCGCGGTATGCTTCCGGCATATCGCCTGCATCCATCAGCGCCTTGTAGGTTTTCATAGAATTGCTTAAAGATTTCATAAAGGTTATTCTATCTCCAAATACATCCCGGTTGAATCGGGCATGGTATCCTTGAATCCGAATTTCTCATACAGGTATTTGGCGTTGCCGTCTGCAATCAGACTGACATAGCAGGTGGAAGGGAGCTGGGTATTGATAAATTTCATAATATGGCTCATGATTTCCTTGCCGAGTCCCTGCCCCTGCAAATGCGGAAGAACGCAGATATCGACCACTTGACAGGCAGTTCCGCCGTCACCGATGACGCGCCCCATGGCGATGGTGGTCTCGTGGTTTTCGATTGAAACCGTATACAGCGAGTTTCTAAGCCCGATTTCCGCCGCCTCATGACTTTTGGGCGACAGCCCGCATGCGATGCGCATCGCGCGGTAAATCGAGGGGGAGAGTTTGTTTTCCATCATATGATATTTCATAACGGCCTCCTGAATCTTTTGCCTGTTATTTCGGGTATTTACCGTATGCCCTGGTCCACTGACGGGCAGCCTTTAAGAATGCATTATACCCGTTTTCCCGGATAAACGCAGTTGCCTGCCGGTATTTGTCATATTTATATCCGTTTTTGCCATAGAACGTTTGAAGATCAGCGCATGTCATATAATCCGGGCAGTCTGCACATGAGATGAGTCCATGCTGCATGCAGCAGACTTTCATCCGGCATTTCGCCTTGGAAAGGTCGCGCGAGCCGTCATCATATCCGATTTTACAGCCCTTACAGGTCTTATCCTGCAGTACCGGGCAGGTACCGCAGTATGCACCGCAGCAGCCGATTTCAGTCAGTGGCATCTAAAAGCCCCTTTTTACTTAGTATAGCATTATAAATGCCGCGCGCTATAAAGATTTATTTTTTAGACGCGCGTATGGTTTTCTATTCTTAGTGGACTTACATTTAAACGTTACATGCTGACCAAGTTTTTTCCGTGATGCTTTGCTTTATACAAAGCCAAATCCGCCTTAAAGAGCAGGTCAGATAATACACAATCCGTATTGACGCTGCTGGCAACCCCCACGCTGATGGTGTATTGGATTTTATGATCCAGATACTGTACGCTTCGTTCCGAAATACACTTGCGTAGTCTCTCTGCTATTGTCATAACGGCCTCAATTTCCATCGGCAGAACAATGACAAACTCATCTCCGCCGAGGCGGCCTAAAAAGTACTTCTCTGACAAAAGAGACTGTACGGTACTGACAAAATCCATCAGAATGATATCACCCCCGAAATGGGTGTAGGTATCATTGATCTTTTTAAAATCGTCTATATCAATAATCATTGCCGATAAATGGGCTTCGCTTTCAATCTGCCCCTGTAAATCCAAAAAAGCATTTGTCATGCCCTCACGGTTATAGATGCCTGTCAGCGAGTCAATCTCGGCACGCACTTTTAGATAGGTGATATCGGTCAGGACAAGGACATACCCGACAAGTTTTCCCCTGAACGCGTTTAACGTATGGTGAACCAGTGAAATATAGCGGTTTTTTTGCGCGATATTCAGTTCTGCCGGCAGGTCGTCAATTGAAAAGCTATCTTCATCCGGATTATTTTTACCGGAAATGAGCGCTAAAATATCCGTACCGATTTTGATGGAATCGGAATGACCGATATCGTCCATGAGTTCCGAAGCCCGCCGGTTGTGCTCAATCACTTTCCCGTTTTCGTCTAAGACAATGATACCTTGATCAATTACTTCAAAGACTTTGTTAAGGGCGGTGGGTGCAACGCCGATGAAACCGCCTTTAATAACCGCGTAAGCTATTAGTGCGACGCACGGAAGGTTCCATACCGGAATCGGGATATTGATCCCAATTTGGCTCAATACAGTGGACTGTACGACGGCTACGACAAAGGTTAAAAAGATGCTGATGATAATCAACCAAAGCGAACGCCGGAGTTTCCCGGATACTTTCCTCGTAAACGTAATAAAATTGGCGAGGGCAATCAACGGAACACAGAAGTTAAAGGCAACCAGAACCGATCCGATCTTGGTCGAAGTGACCGAAATTGCATGCCCGAATACGGCATCCGTTTGGAGCACAACTCGCTCGCGCATGATATGATGGTACTGGTCGGTGAAGATCAGAATAACAGAAATGATTTCTATAACGCTGATGATATATACAAATTTGTTAAGTTTCCGGTTTGCCGTATAACCTACACTAAAAATAAGGCTGCAAAGCGGGGTAAAGAAAACGCCGATTTGCTGGACATTACGCCCCCAGAGTATCCAATTAAAATCGGATGCATTAATCTCAACCAGATTTCCGACAACCCATACCATAAAAAACACGATCATAGCAAACAAGCCGGACATGCCGTTGATTTGCAGGTGCTTCCAGGTATTTATAGCCAGGGCAACCAGCATAAAGCAGGAAGAAATTAATAAGATATTCAGTAATAATACCATTTTTCATCACTCAAGTTCTTTTATATTTTGATATATGAAACGTGTTCTCCGCCATAAAATTCATTTTGCTGATTTAAAACTATGAATAATATATAACTTTTTGGTGATACTCTCAATACTGCGTCTATGTGATTTATGGCCTTTTCCATATCATCAGGTATTCCGTTTCACCAGTCTGTTCGTCGATTTGCTCTTGCTTAATGATAAACTGTTCCCGCTGATAAAAACGAACCGCTCTGATATTCTTTTTGTAGACTTTTAAACTCAGCTCAGAATAATCCTGTTTTATTGTGTCGAGTAATTGCTTCCCGATGCCGTGTGATTGGCTTTCAGTCGACACAAAAATACCCGCAATATACCCATCAACTGTTCCTAAAAAGGCCTTAATATCGCCTTCTGATTCATAGACGATTATCTGGGAATCCGGGAGCAAACGCCTTACTTCATCAAAGTGATTAATCCAATAGTTTTTAGGGACAAAATGATGCGCCGACATATTTGACGCCAGCCAGATTGCCATCACCTTATCCAAATCACCGTTTTTAAATTTTCTAATCAAATCAGTCTCTCTGCCGCACAATTCCGAAGAATAAAATACTATGTAATTTTTACTATGGTTTGCGCTTAGTTAATCGCACTACTGTTTCGACATGCGTGGTCTGCGGGAACATATCAAACGGTACGACATGGGTGATGTCATAAACCGCGCTTAAGCGTTTTAAATCACGTGCCAGTGTCGCGGGATCACAGGAAATATAGACGATACGGCGCGGTGCGGATGCGATGATAATGGCGATTAATTCGGCATCCAGCCCTTTACGCGGCGGATCTACAATCACGACATCAATACTGCCTACACGTTTTTCAAGCGCCCGGAATTCACTGGTACAGTCGCCGCAAATCCATTCGATGTTTTCAATGCCGTTGGCTAAGGCATTCGCCCCGGCGTTTTCAATCGCCTGAGGGACATTTTCGATGCCGTATACCTGCTTTGCGTTTCTGGCGGCCAGCAGTGACAAAGTGCCGATGCCGCAGAACAAGTCCGCAACCGTGTCATCGGGATGAATATCAGCAAACGCAAGCGCCTGCTTATATAAATTCTCGGTCTGCCGGTTGTTGACCTGTAAGAACGATTCGAAACTGACAGAAAAGGTGAGCCCGTCGATTTCATGCGTCAGGGCGCCGTCGCCGTAAAGACAGCGCGTTTCACTTCCGAAGATGACATTGGACTTTTCCTGGTTAATGTTAATGCAAAAAGCTTTCAGGCTTTTGAGTTTGCTTTTCAGGGTTTTGATTAATTTATCGACGGCAGGGATATCTTCCGAAGTGGATACCAAACCTGCCATTAATTCATTCGTACTTGAAACACGGGCATAAATATGGCGAACCAATCCCTGTCCGGTTTTTTCGTTATAGACGGAGATATCATAAGTATTCAGCCAAGATTTCGTAATTTTAAGAACTTCGTTAATATCGGGATGCTGTATCAGACAGTCATTAATATCCACCACCTGATGGCTGTGCCGTTTATAAAAGCCCGCGATAGCCGCATCGTCAGCCAAGGCGACGGGGAAGACCGCCTTATTGCGGTAATGCGTATAATCGGGCGACGGAATAATATCTTCCACAGGCGCATCCAGCCCGCCGATGTGTTTTAAAGTCGCTTTCACCCTGCTTTGCTTAAACATCAGTTGTGCGGGCAGGCTTAAGTGCTGTAGTGTACATCCGCCGCATTGATGAAATACAGGGCATTCGGGCTCCACGCGCTGTGCGGACGGGCTGATGATTTCTAACGCTTTCGTCACATAAAACTTTTTGGTAATCTTAATAACCTTAACCCGTGCGCGTTCTTTCGGCAAAAGCCCTTCACAAAATACGACCGCACCGTCCAGCCTTCCGACTCCGTATCCTTCAACGGAAATATCGTCAATATCGATGATGATTTCATCGTTTTTCTTTATTTGTGTATCCATGGGTGTTTTATTGCGGATGCCAATCCAAAAAAAGCACAGCTTTGCTGCGTGTTATTAACGCCATTCGGTAATAAGCAGTTACGCTTTTTATCGTAACCAATAATCAAGGAATGCTTAATCACATATAACTGCCGGCCGGATGGTTATCCGGTCATTGCTGGCTGCACGAACTGACGATCCTTTCGCCTCCAAAATTTTTAAAAACCTTATTTTACTAATTATACAACAAAAAGCCGAAGATTAACAGCGTAAAGGGAAAAGGCAGGGTGCTGCCCCGGATTTTTGGGGTTGATAATCCAAAACCATCTGCGATATAATACCGAATATTAGAGTTTTCACTCATATTGAAACAGGAGAAGAAAAGTGAAACGAGTCGGAATCGCTTTAGGCGGCGGTGGTGCAAAGGGATTTGCGCATCTTGCTTTTTTGGACGTGCTGGACAGAAACGGGATTAAACCCTGTGCGGTATCGGGAACATCAATCGGCGCTATTATCGGCGCGCTTTACTGCGCGGGCAAATCCAGTGAAGAGATACTGGAATTCGTATCCAGGCTGGACGAGACCACATCAAAAGGGAAAAAGCGCCGTCTGCTGATTCAACTGGAAGCCGTGCGGCCTTCGCGGCGGGCAAAGTGGATGAAACGGTTTATCGAAAATCTCTTGCCTGTGGAAACTTTTGAGGAGCTGAAGATTCCGCTGAAAATCTGTGCGGTTGATTTTTATTCGCTTGAAGAGAAGATGTTTGATTCGGGGAAGCTGGTTGATGCCGTAATGGCAAGCATCGCCCTGCCCGGCGGGGTGCCGCCGTACCCGATTGGTGATAAGTATTATATTGACGGCGGAGCGACCAATGTGGTGCCGTTGGACTATATACGGGACGACTGCAATGTCCTTATCGGGATTGATGTCAGCTCAATCATACCAACGCCGCCAAACAGAAAGCCGAGCGCAACGAATGCGAAAATCGCGTTTAAAATGGCGACGCGCAAAGCCCTGCTGGATGAAAAGCGCAGACAGACAGGTGCGGACTTGTTTTATAAGGTGATTTTTGATAATATAGGTACGCTTGATTTTCTCAAGTACAGGGAAGCATACGAAACGGGCTTAACTATGGCCCGGGAATTTGAAGAAGACATTAAACGCTTGTTATAAACATTGATTGACGGAGGATTTTTAGGACAATGAGTGCAAAGGTTGGATTAGTATTAGGCGGCGGCGGAGCTAGAGGCATCGCACATATCGCTTATCTGAATGCATTGGATGAACTTGATATAAAACCGGACGTAATTGCCGGTACGGGTGTGGGTGCGCTTGTCGGCGCGCTGTATGCGTCTGGGATTTCCCCGGACGAAATAATCGGGATTCTGGAAGAACTGGATTTCCGGCGCTCAATGAAGGTGCTGAATAATTACAGCTTCAAAGACGGGAAATTCGGCGTACTGGATTCTTTCGGTGTCGAGGAGTATCTTGAACTGATTATGCCGGTGAAGATATTCGACCGGCTGTATGTGCCGCTGAAGGTGGTTGCTGCGGATTATGAAACCCGCACACAGCATGTGTTTGAACACGGGAAAGTCGTTCCAGCGGTGCGCGCAAGTATGTCGGTGCCCGGTATCTTTTCGCCGATTGAAGTTGACGAAGCGATTTATATCGACGGCGGATGCGTAAATCCGGTGCCGGTGGACGTCATCCGTGACGAATGTGATGTTTTACTTGCTGTGGATATATCCGGTAAGGGTGCATCGGAAACCGAAATCAGCGTGGCTTCCACAGCCAATGATTTGTCCCAGTGCTATCAGATTCTCACCAAGGCTTTGATTGACGAGAAGTTAAAACATTCTACAGTGGAAGTGATGGCGGCGCCGTCGCTGGTCGGCGTGGAAATGCTTGATTTCTTTAACTATGAAAACATTCTTGAAGCGGTAGAGGATGACGTAGAAGACTTTAAAGTCGAAGTCTGCAAGCTCCTTAAACCCGAACTGCTGACAAAATCCGGCAAACCCAAACGTACAAAAAAGGATGCGGATAAACCGGTCGCACACAAGGAACCCGAAGTTGAAGAGGAATTTGAAGATGAAATGCCCGCTGTGCGCAAAATCAGCAAGGGCAAAGAAAAACGCCTCGCAAAGCGTGCGGCAAAGCAGGCCGAAGTCGAAGCGTACCTTGCTCAGCTGCAAGCCGAAGCGGAGGCCGAACTTGAAGCTTATGAGGATGAAGAGTAAAGAATACGATTTATGTAATAAACTAAGCCCCTGCCTTGGCAGGGGTTTGTTATTTAATGATCGGGAGGAGTCATAATGGCGTCCAGCAAAGATTTTGTTGAATATGTATCCGAACAATTGGCGCAAGCCGGTGCAATCCGTTACCGGCAGATGTTCGGCGAATACGGGTTTTATTGTGATGACAAGTTCTTCGCAGTGGTGTGCGACAACCAGCTCTTCGTTAAGATTACCGATGGCGGGAAACGCGTGCTGGAGGATCCGGTCACAGCGCCGCCGTATCAGGGCGCAAAGCCGTATTTTTTAATCAGTGACCTTGAGGACAGAGAGCTTCTAACATCACTGATCATCGCTACGTGCAGCGACCTCCCGGAGCCGAAACCCAAAAATCTTAAAAACAAATAAATCCAATATAAAATAAAACACCTTCTTACTGCATTAGCAGAAGAAGGTGTTTTTTATCTGTACTTAGATTATTTTTAAAGATTTACAGCTGTGCCTTTGCCGTGGAAACTACATTATCAACGGTGAAGCCGAATTCTTTAAACAGCGTACCTGCCGGAGCGGATGCGCCGAAGTGATCGATCGTGACTGTGCCGCCGGTAAGACCGATATAACGGCCCCAGCCGAAGGATGAACCGGCTTCGACTGCAACGCGTGCGGTGATTGATTTCGGCAGAACGCTTTCTTTATAAGCGTCTGACTGCTGTTCGAAGAGTTCCATACATGGGATCGAAACGACACGGGCACCGATTCCTTCTGCCTTCAGCGCTTCATATGCTTCAACACATAAGGAAACTTCGGATCCGGTCGCAATCAGGATGACCTGTGCATTGTCACTGTCTTTTAGGACGTAGCCGCCCTTAAGCGCGTTTTTGCCTGAGCCTTCAAGCTGCGGCAGATTCTGACGGGTTAACGCAAATACGGAGGGGCCGTCTGCGCTGACCGCAAAGGTATAAGCCGCTGCGGTTTCACGACCGTCAGCCGGACGCCATACATAGACATTCGGCATAGAGCGAGCCGCCGCAAGATGTTCGATTGGTTCATGGGTCGGGCCGTCTTCGCCGACGCCGATGCTGTCATGGGTTAAGATATAAATAACCGGCAGTCCCATGATCGCGGAGAGACGCAACGCAGGTTTTAAGTAATCGCTGAATACGAAGAAGGTCGCCACATAAGCGTAAAGTCCGCCGTGCAGTGCAATACCGTTGGCAGCCGCCGCCATAGCGAATTCACGTACGCCGAAATGGATATTCGATCCGGCATAATTCTGAGGACTGAAATATTCAAATTGTTTCATGATGGACACATTGGAGGGTGCCAGGTCAGCCGAGCCGCCGAACAGATTCGGCATACGGTCAGCAAGCTTGTTCAATAGTGCGCCGGAGGTTGCGCGCGTTGCGATGGCTTTATCTTCAAATGCCCAGAAATCCGCGTCGTTTTCAAGGTCAACAGGAAGTTTTTCGCTGAAATATACATCCCACTTCTTTGCGAGTTCCGGATTTTCTTTGCGGTATTCTGCAAACATCGCATCCCATTCGCTTTCGGTTGCGGCGCTGGCTTCATTAAGCTTTTTGATCTCTGCTTTAACTTCATCCGGTACGTGGAAAGCATCGGGATAATCCCAGCCTAAGAATTCTTTCATGGCATCGATGTTTTCCTGTCCCAGCGGTGCACCGTGGCACTTATGGTTACCCTGCAGCGGCGGGCATCCGTAACCGATAAGGGTTTTTACGATGATGATTGAAGGCTTTTTAAGCTCAGCTTTTGCCTGTGCAATCGCTTCGTCAATGCTTTCAACATCTGTGTTGCCGTCGCCGACATAAAGCACCTGCCAGCCGTAAGCTTCATAGCGCTTGCCAACGTCTTCTGTGAACGCGAATTCGGTGTCGCCTTCAATGGTGATATTGTTTTTATCATAGAGCAGAATCAGCTTGCCGAGGCCTAAGTGCCCGGCTAAGGAACTGGCTTCTCCCGAAATACCTTCCATCAGACATCCGTCACCGCTGATTGCGTAGGTATAGTGGTCGAGCACCTGATGCTTTTCTGTATTGAAAACCGCGGAAAGATGCGCTTCCGCCATCGCCATACCGACAGCTGTAGCAATCCCCTGGCCCAGCGGGCCTGTCGTGGTTTCTACGCCGACTGTGTGGCCGTATTCAGGATGGCCCGGTGTTTTGGAACCCCATTGGCGGAACTGTTTTAATTCCTCCATATCAAGGCCGTAATCAAACATGTGCAGCAGCGAATATAACAGCATGGAACCGTGGCCTGCGGATAAAACAAAGCGGTCCCTGTTAATCCAGTTTGGATTCTTCGGGTTGTGCTTCATGTGCCGTGACCACAACGTATACGCCATCGGCGCGCTGCCCATCGGCAGTCCCGGATGCCCCGAATTCGCCTTTTGGACGCCTTCGACAGAGAGCATTCGGATCGTGTTAATCGCTAACTCATCAATCTTTTTCATAAATTCTCCTACCTTTTTAATAATTTATATTTTAATCTTCACAATAAGCAGCATGGTATTCGTTCAGCTGTTTTTCCAGGGTGAAAGCCTTTGAACGTTTAATACAGCTTTTTTGGCTGACCGGGTTTTTCTTGAGCCGGATAACGGCGCTTAAGATACCGTCTATGTCATCCCGCCGCACCACTTCGCCGCATGATTCGTCCACCGCTTCGGCGCATCCGCCGGCATCATAGGTGATTACCGGAGTACCGCATGCAAGAGCCTCAAGGTTAATCGTCGGGAAGGTATCTTCCTTTGTCGGATTCACCAGTACGTCTGCCATGCTGTAGAGCTTTGCCATATCTTCGGCGCAGCTTTGGCGGGGGAGTGCGGTGATATTCTCGGGCAGACCGCGCATTTGGGTTTTAGCTAACCCAGCCAATACAATATGATAATCATTCGGAAGCCGTTTGGCAAGCTGAATGAGGTCATTCAGGCCTTTTCTGTCGGTAAATATACTGGAAACCCCCAATAAAACGGTTTTTCCGTGTAAATTCAGCGTATCTTTGAGATCAGAAGCGGTGGGGTTAAACACCGTGTGGTCAATACCCGTATGAATGGTCTTGACCGGATATTGGCCCAAGAAAGACGCTTTTACCAACTTTGCCAGCCAGTCAGACGGCGTCACAATCGTCATCTGCTCCGGCAGATTAAACCATTCTTTTTTATATTTATAGTTTCGCGAAGAGCGGTCAAACACCAGGCTCGCGGGGTATTCCTTTTTCTGCGGACAGCTGCGGCAGCCACTTTTCCACTTGTCGCATCCGATATATTCAAAGTGCGCGCAGTGCCCGGTAAACGTCCAGCAGTCATGCAGGGTCCAGACAACTTTAATGTTACGCTCACGGATGGCACGCATCAGCATGCCCGCATGGATATAGTACCCGTGCAGGTTGTGCAGATGAATGATATCCGGTTTAAATTCGTCCAAGACGCGGATTAACCGGCGCGTCGCCGCTTTGGACCAAAACGCGTGTCCGTCAAACACACGCGTCATCATCAAATGCAGCAGTTTAGAAGCGGTACTGCCGATTTTAACCGATGGAATAGCGTCTGTTCCGGTTTTTCTGCCGTATGCCACGAGCGCATCATCGCCGTTTTGAATCAACATCTCAGCAAGGCCGGCGGTAATCCGCCCGGTGCTGCCGAATCCGCAGACTGAATTGACAAGCAGGACTTTCACTTATTTTCTCCACACAAACTGGTTGATAATCTTGGTATAGCTTTGGATGATTTTAGCCACCTTGACCGAAACGTTGGTGTCCTGGTAATCCGGCGCCAGCACGGTCTGCTCGTTGTTTTGCTGCATTGCAGTAGAAAGTTCAATCGCCTGCAGGACGTCGTCTCCGGTGATGCCGCCGATCACCACGGTGCCCTTGTCCAGCACTTCCGGACGTTCGGTGGATGTGCGGATTAAAATGCCGTTAAAACCCAGCATGGCGCTCTCTTCGGAAAGCGTGCCGGAGTCGCTGAGCACACAATACGCGTTCTTTTGCAGACAGTTATAATCAATAAAACCAAATGGCTTTAGGCTGTTGACATGATGGTGGAACTCAAATCCGCGTGATTCGATGAATTTCGCACTTCGCGGATGGGTGGAATAGATAACAGGCATATCATAGGTTTCGGCGATTGTGTTGATCGCGTTCATCAGCGACATGAAGTTATCCTCGTGGTCGATGTTTTCCTCACGGTGTGCCGATACCAGAATGTACTTGTCTTTTTCGAGCCCAAGTTTATTTAAAACATCGCTTTTATCGATTTTATCTTTATATTGGGTCAAAACTTCCTGCATCGGAGAGCCGGTCACAAAGATGTGCTCTTTTCGAAAGCCTTCTGAAAGCAGGTAGCGCCTTGAATGCTCGGTATATGGCAGGTTTATATCCGCGATATGGTCCACGATTTTACGGTTGATTTCCTCCGGCACGTTCTGGTCGAAGCACCGGTTGCCTGCCTCCATATGAAAGACAGGTATCTTTAACCGTTTGGCGGGTATGGCGCATAGGGCAGAGTTGGTGTCGCCCAGCACTAAAAGCGCATCCGGCATCTCTTCCAACAGCACTTCATAGGATTTTGCAATAATGTTACCGATGGTTTCGCCGAGATGTTCGCCGACGGCTGAAAGGTAATGGTCGGGTTCTCTGAGCTCAAGGTCGTCAAAGAACACCTGGTTTAACGTATAGTCCCAGTTCTGGCCGGTATGCACCAGCACGTGGTCGAAATAACGGTCACAGGCCTTGATGGTGGCGGACAGCCGGATAATCTCGGGCCGCGTGCCGATAATGGTCATCACTTTTAGTTTATTCACTGGTTTACCTCCAGATAATAGGTATCGGGTTTTTCAGGGTCAAACAGTTCGTTTGCCCAGATGATAGTAATCAAATCGGAATCTCCGGTATTCACAATGCTGTGCGTATAACCGGGCGGCACGTCCACTACGGTTAAGACTTTGCCGCTGACCGGATAGTCAATGATATCGCTGCCGTTGATGGGGCGGAAGCGGATGACGCCTTCGCCGCTGACTATCAGGAACTTTTCAATCTTAGTATGGTGCCAATGGTTGCCCTTGGTGACATTCGGCTTGGATACATTGACGGAAACCTGTCCGCCCGCTGGCGATTTAAACGCCTCGGCAAATCCGCCGCGCGCATCCGTCTTGACATCCAGCGGATAAGCAAACTGGTCATCCGGCAGATAAGAAAGATAGGTGCTGTACAGTTTCTTTTCAAACAAATCGGTCATATCGGGAATCATATAGGTCTTGCGGCTGTCGCGGAAATAGTATAACGCATCTGTGATTTCGCCCAGTGTCTTCTGATAGACCGGGCCGGCCTCGCAGAACTTATTGCCGCGTGTTTCCCTGCCGTTTAACGCCCTTAAGAATTCATCCATTAAATCGTCAATATATAACAACGGAACCACCGAGCTTCGGTCGTTCACCGTTATGTCTAAATCATGGGCAATATTGTGACAGAAGGTTGAGACCGCCGAGTTATAATTAGGGCGGCACCATTTGCCAAAGAGGTTATGCAGGCGGTACACCAGCACTTTGACCCCCTGGGTTTCGCCGTAAGCGAACAGCGCATCTTCGCCTGCTCGTTTTGACAAGCCGTAAGGATTATCCTTAGCGGCATGAATCGACGAGGTAATCAATACCGGCGACGTATTGCGGTGTTTAATCAATGCATCCAGCAGTGTCGTGGTAAAGCCGAAGTTGCCTTTCATGAACTCGGCATCGTCATCCGGACGGTTGACACCCGCCAGATGAAACACAAAGTCGCAGGTTTTCGTATAATCGTCCAACAGCACAGGGTCGGTGTCAATATCATATAAATAAAGATCGGTATAGCCGCTTTCTTTTAGGGTCCAGACCAGGTTTTTGCCGACGAATCCGTTTGCGCCGGTGATCAGAATTTTCATCTGTTCTGCCAGCGCTCCAGTTCTTTTTTAATCTCGTCTAAAGCCAAAAGCTTCTCTTTGACTTCCTCTATGGTTAACAGCTCGGTATTATTAGAGTTATAGTCCTCAAGGTCGTCCAGTGCAACTTCGCCTTCCGAGAAATATTTTTTATAGTTCAAATCACGTTTATCAGAAGGGATGCGGAAGAATCCGTTCATATCCTCGGCGACCAAACGCTCTTCTTTGGTCAGCAGGGTTTCATAAAGTTTTTCGCCGTGCCGCGTGCCGATAATCTTAATTTCATTTTTTGCATTGAAGATTTCGAGAAGCGCCTTTGCTAAAACTTCAATCGTACAGGCCGGCGCTTTTTGGACCATAATATCCCCGGGTTCTGCATGCTCAAAAGCAAAGATGACCAGCTCGACCGCTTCGTCCAGGCTCATTAAAAATCGGGTCATGGCGCCGCTGGTGACTGTTATTGGTTCGTTGTTATTAATTTGGTCGATAAAAAGCGGAATCACTGAACCGCGGGATGCCATCACATTGCCGTAACGCGTACCGCAGATCGTAGTCTTGTCGGCCTTAACGGTTTTGGACTTTGCGACAAACACCTTTTCCATCATGGCCTTGGAGATGCCCATGGCATTGATGGGGTAGGCGGCTTTATCGGTTGATAAACAGATGACTTTTTTAACGCCGCACTCAATTGCCGCGTTTAAGACGTTTTCTGTGCCGAGCACATTGGTCTTAACCGCCTCAATCGGGAAGAACTCACACGACGGCACCTGTTTTAACGCTGCGGCGTGGAACACATAATCCACATCATACATGGCGTTCATGATGCTGTCATAATCCCGGACGTTGCCGAGAAAGAATTTGATTTTATCGTTTGCGTATTTTTCACGCATATCGTGCTGTTTTTTTTCATCGCGTGAAAATATCCGGATTTCCTGAATATCCGTTTCTAAAAATCGGTCCAGAACCGCGTTTCCGAAAGATCCGGTTCCGCCCGTAATCAACAGCGTTTTTCCGTTAAACATGTTTTCCTCCGTCTGCCCCTTAAAGCCCGGTTAAGGACTTCAGCCTTTCAATAAATATATCAATCGTAAAGTGCTTTTCATAGTATTGCCGCGCGTTCTCGCCCATAATCTGTTTACGGTCGGATTTGATAAAATCCCTGATGATGCGCACCAGTCCGTCCGCATCTTCCGCATCCGCAGTAAACCCGCAGTCTGCGTCATGCACCGTATCCGCCGCCTCGCCGTTTGCGCATACGAGTATCGGCTTTGCCGCCGCCATAGAGGACAGCACCTTGTTTGGCAGCGTATAAGCGATTAAATCATTATCCGCCAGCGTCACCAGCATCGCATCCGCCATTGCATAAACCTCTGGCATCATTGAGAAATCCATGCGGCCGTAAAAATGGATATTACTAACGTCTAATGCCATGGCAACCGCTTCACAGGACGCCTTTGCTGATCCGTCGCCGATGATGTGGAAGAACACATCCGCCTTCTCCAGCATTTTCGCCGCCTTGACAATGGTTTCTACGCTCTGAAGATGGCCGATGTTGCCTGCAAATACCAGATTCACAGCGGCCCTTTCCTCCGGTACAAACGGATCTGCACCCGGAAAGTCATCGTCTGCATAAAACGGCAGGTAATCGATATTGCCTGATATTCCGTGCACGTCATCAAAGTACTGCGAGAACCGGCGTGAAGAAACAAAGATTTTATCCGCACTTTTGTATATCCAACGCGACAGCCGCTTAATGACTTTATAAACCGCAGAACCGGGTTTAACGCCGCCGGATACCAGACTTTCCGGCCAAAGGTCGAACGTATAGATGTAGAGCGGTTTTTTGGTCAGCGCTTTTAAGACCATCCCGGAATAGCCATCGAAACCGGCGAACTTTGAATCACGAGCACCGCATCAAAGTCTTTTTTGATGAACAGCGCTTTCAGCACGCCGAAAAAAGCAAAACTCGCATAATTAAAAAATAATCCGGCTTTAGACTTCCCGCGCGGAATCAAGGCACAACGGACCACATCCACTCCGTCAATGTGCTGTTTGCGGTTTTTAAATCCGCGATAGCCCGGATAGATTCGGCCCTCCGGATAGTTCGGCAGTCCGGTCAGAACATGGACGCGGTGACCGCGTGATGCCAGTTCCGGGCATATCCGGGTCAGCGGGTATTGCTCGGGATAATAATGCTGACATACCACCTGTAAGTTCATTAAAACAAAACCACCTTAACCGGATACTGATGTACCTTAATCCAACCACCATATCATATCAAAGTCGGCATCCAAAGTAAAGATTTGTCACGCCTGAATGCATAGCCGGCAGGTCTTTATCGATGATTTTAGTGAATTTTTGATTTGAATTTGCTATAATACTTTGGTAGCAGAGAAGATATGAAAGCAGGAAAGGAAACCTCATGTTTAAACGCTATTATAACCTGATCAACGCACTACGGGTGGTATTGGATATCGCTGTGATTGTCCTGTCGTTCTTCCTTTCATATTATCTCCGTTTCAGCACGGGATTGCTCGGTGAAGGCGTTTTATCATTAACACCGGCACGTTATGCTGTGGTGTTGTGGTTTGTGATACCGATCAATATATTAGGCTATAAAATCAGCGGGCTGTACGACAGTTTAAGGACCAAGCGCTTTGCCCTGCAGATGCGCAACATCCTGTTTGTCTATCTGATTTCGCTGGCCGCAATCTTCATCTATTTATTTATCAGTAAAGAAGTCAACTATTCCCGCTTGCTGGCGGTTATCTTTATGGCGATTTCGTTCTGTGCAACGGTATTGATGCATTTCACCGTCAAAAAGGTTTTAATCCGGTTAAGAATCGGGGAAAAGAATCTGCGGTATACCGTAGTTGTGGGTGCCGGCAGAATGGGGCAGGACTATTTAGCTAAAATCAGCACGCATCCGGAATTTGGTTATCAGGTCAGCGCTTTTCTTGACGACAATCCAAAGCTAAAAAATAAAAAGGTGATGGATATCCCGGTCGTCGGTAAAGTAGCGGCGCTGGAAGATTATCTAAAGAAGAATTTTATCGATCTTCTGGTGATTGCGCTGCCGAACAATGCGGCTGAAGCCATTAACCAGGTGATTAATACAGCCGAACTTTACGGCGTGAAATCCCAGATTATACCGGATTTTTATAAAGTTCTGCCGTCAAAACCGCTGATTGACGATATCGACGGACTGCCGTTGATTCATACGCGTTTTGTACCGTTGGACATTTGGTTTAACAAGGTTATAAAGCGCGCGTTTGATTTCATTGTATCGTTGATTGCACTGATTGTTTTATCGCCGTTTTTGCTGATGGTTGCGCTAATCGTCAAACTGACTTCGCCTGGCCCTGCGATCTATAAGCAAAGGCGCGTCGGTTATAACCGTAAGGAATTCGATATTTATAAATTCAGAAGCATGAAATATGTTAAGGAAGATAAGCCGGGCTGGACAACAGAAGGCGATGACCGGCGTACAAAATTCGGTGAGTTTATGCGTGAGCATAACATTGACGAACTACTGCAGCTGTATAACGTTCTAAAAGGCGACATGTCAATAGTGGGTCCGCGGCCGGAGCAGCCGGCGTTTGTCGAACAGTTTATGTATGAAATCCCAAAGTATATGATTAAACATCACGTCAAACCGGGCATTACCGGCTGGGCGCAGGTGAACGGCTGGCGCGGAGATACGTCGATTGAAGAACGGATTAAATGCGATATCTATTATATTGAATACTGGACGTTTGGATTCGACATTAAGATTATCTTTATGACCGCATTTGGGGGAACGAAAAACGCATACTAATCAAGGAAGATCCATGAAACATGTGACGATATTAATGGCGACATATAACCCCAGCCTGCCATGGCTGGCGGAACAACTCATGTCGCTGAACGCTCAGACCTATTCCGATTTAAGCCTGGTGGTGCTGGACGACTGCTCGCCTGATGTACCGCTGGATGTGATTAAAGACGCGGTTAAAACCCATATCACCGCGTTTGATTTTGAGATACATCAGAATCAGAAAAACCTCGGCAGCTGCAAAACATTTGAGCGCCTGACGGACATCGCGGAAGGCGGCTTTTTTGCGTACTGCGATCAGGACGATATTTGGGAGCCGGATAAAATCCAGAAGCTGATGGACGCGATGGATGATGACGCAACGCTGATTTATGCCGATCTTTCCATTATCAACGAAGCGGGGGAAAAGACGCATGGCAGCTTGAGGGACATCCGCAAACGTTTAAAACACCGGCAGGGCTACGGCCTAGCAAAGAAAATCTTATTCCGCAATTTCGTTACGGGATGTACCATGATCGTCCGGGCGGATATCGCCAAAGAGAGTATCCCGTTTGTGAGTGAGATGATCGGCGATCATCATCTGGCGCTGTACGCCGCAGCCAAGGGTAAAATCCAATACCTTGACCTGCCGCTGGTGCGGTACCGCCAGCATGAAACAAATGTAACAGGAATCATGAAAGGCGTTTCTGATAAAACGGATTATATCGCGGTCCGGATTAAACCGCTGATCAGCCAATTCAATAAATTGAAAGTTACATTTCAATCTAATGAAGATATGCAAAGTCGGATAGACAGCGGGCTTAAGTGGCTTTATGCCCGACTGAACTACCTGAACGGTAAATTACTATATGCGTTTGTGATTTTGTGGTTTGCCGGGTTCAATGTTTTAACATCGTTTTTTGACCTTGCGATTCCGCTGATGCCGGAGCGCGTGTTTCAAAAAGCATTAGAGAAAATCCGCGGACAATCCGCATAAAAAACCCGCCGTTTAGGCGGGTTTGCTTTTCTTAAAAATCGCTGAGCGGGAAGTCCATTACCGGATAGTCTTCCCAGTCTGAATCGTTAAAATGCCACCATTCGCTTTTGTAAGCCACGAATCCGCATTCCACCATCACCTCGGTCAGATAATCCATCAGTGCCCGCTGTTCGGTGGACATGCTGCTGTTTCTGGACGATTCGTCCAAATCCATCACACGGTCGTCCGTCGGCATGTTCAGCATCTTATCACCCTTATACAGCGTTACATCAACCGCTGCACCGCGGTTATGCTTTGAGCCGAGTGCAGGGTTGGCCGCGAGATACACATCTTCGACCAGATCGAACATTTTAACCGAAACCGAGTAAGGCCGGTATGCGTCCCACAATACCAGCTGGAATCCGTCTTCAGCGAACATCTTGGCCGCTTTGTCCAGCTTCTCACCGGTTGAGTATTGGATCAATGCGACGTCTTTTTCATAAAGCCTATGGCCCATAAAGTTATCGCTGTCGGCCAGCGTCAGGTCAACGACCACTCCCGGCGCGGCGTGGGATACATAGTCCAGACGGGAATACATGCTTTTTCCGGTTACCACATCTTCTGTTTCAAGGCCGTACAGGATATCCGGAAGCCGGGGGGGAGATTCCAATGAGATGAAGTCTCCGCGTACATAGCCTTTGGAATCTTCATATTTGATTTGATACCATTCATAGCCGTCCTGCTGCACCGCTGTGATGCCGATGATTTCCACGGGTTCACGGTCACGGACCACGGCAACCTCAAGCGAGTTCGTTGTCGGCTGGGTACGCATTTTGACGGAAGAGCCGAAGTCTTCAGTGGTGATCCACCCTTCAAGCGCAACCTCCTGGTAACCCGGTTCAGGGGTTTCGGAAGGTTCCGGAGAGGGTGTTGAATCATCAAAATAATACGGGTCAGCAGTCGGGATTTCGTTCTTGATGCGGTCCGCAGGATCTTTGGTGTTGTTAACCGCAATAATAATCGTCATGATAAGCAAACCCAAAAAGACGGCGCCCGCACCAATCAGCAGAAGCCGCTTTTTAAACTGTTTACGCTGATTCTGCGTACCTGACCATGGCGCGATATGGGACATATCCTTTTTTGGCGGTTGTACTTTGTTCATATATCAGAAATGAAAACAATCGTAATGATTGCTATTAAATCCTTTCCTGTGCTAAGATTGAATCAATCATACTACAGCGAAAAAATTTCGTCAAGAAACGCAGAAGAGGTTTAACAGCTGCTTCATATTTATGCAGTTTTTCGATAAAAAAGGGTGCTGGATTGTTGCGAATTTGCGCTGACAGGAAAGTATATTGAGTTATTGCTGGCGCCGGACGGGTATAGTCCGCCGGTATGGAATGGGGACATCATGAATAAAGAATTTATTGAATGGGAAGCAGTCGAAGGTGCAAAAATATTGACAGTGACCGGAATCAAAGCGGGGGATACCGTGGTGGATTTTGGATGCGGCAACGGGCATTACACTTTTGCCGCCGCACATATTGTCGGCAATAACGGCAAGGTCATCGCGGTTGACCAATCGCATATCGCGATTAAACAAATAAGCGATCGCTGTAAACAGGAAAATATTAAAAATATCGCGCCCATGCTGACCGACGGGGGCATACATCTGGATATCCCGGATGAAAGCGTGGATGCCGTCCTGTTGTATGATATATTGCATCATTTTCAGGGGGAAGCGCGCACAGCTTTGCTGGAAGAAGTGCGACGCATATTAAAACCGGAGGCGATTTTGTCACTGCATCCGACACACGAAACCGAGCATGGAAAAACGATCGACGAACTGGTCGTTGAACTCGTTATGTTTGGGTTTGAGCATACGGGCAGTGTGCACGCACGCCTGATTCACTACCGGTTCTTTCAGGAAAGCACCATCCATAACTTCAGCATGATTAAATGACGCAAGGGCTAAACAAGCCCCTGCATGATGTTTATACAGTCATCCAAAGTTACCTCAACCGGATTTTTTGACATGCTGGAACCCATCGAGGCTTCGGCTATTTTAATGGCGCCATTTTGGCTGATGCCGAAGGACTTAAAGTCTTTCGGGATGCCGATTTCTTCATTCAATTTTTCGATAATACGGACAGCCGCATCGCATGCGTCTGCGTTATTTAAAAAACGCTTTTGCTCAAACATCTCACCGAGACCGGCATATTTATCGATTCCCTTTTCAATATTGAAACGCATTGAGACCGGCAGCAGAATACCGCAGGCAATACCGTGCGGGATATTGGTGACCGCGCCGATTCCGGATGCGAGTCCGTGCGCAAGCCCGAGGCCGGCGTTTGCCAGTGTGATGCCGCTGGCTAAAGCCGCAATACCCATCGACAGGCGTGCGCCTTCATCATCTTCTTTATATGCGAGCGGCAGGGCGCGGACCGCCTCGCCCGCGTGGTACAACGCCAGCGCATCGGTAAACGGATTGGCATTTCGCGTTGTATAGCTCTCCACCAGCTGGCAGATTGCGTCCATTCCGGAAGCCGCCATAATCTGGCGGGGCATATTCTGCGTCAACAGCGGATCAATCACCGCAGCATCCGCAACCATGCTGTCGTCGCGCATGCTCTTTTTAAAACCTTTTTCAATCGAAGATATTACGGCGTTTTTTGTTGCCTCGGTGCCGGTGCCGGCCGTAGTGGGCACTAAAATAAGCGGGAGCGGAGGGACGCTTACCTTTTTCCCTGTGCCGACGCCTTCGAGATAATCGATGACCTTACCGCCGTTGGTGACAAGCGCGGAAACCGCCTTTGCGGTGTCCATGGCGCTTCCGCCGCCGATGCCGATTACCGCCTGAATGCCGGCATTAACCGCAAAGTCTGCTGCCGCATCCACACTCTCCGGGCAGGGTTCTCCACCGGGAATTTGATAGCGCTGTACGTCCCGCTCTTCCAGCCGGGATAAGATTTCACTAAATGCCGGATTTTTAAGCAGCGACGCCCCGTGGATAATCATGATGCGCTTGGCTTCTTTCGGGAGCTGCGTATTCAGCCCGTAGGATTCTTCTTTGCCGAATAAAATTTTCTTGGGGGACAGAATGGAAAAATTCATATGTTGTACTCCGCTTTTTTGTTTTCATCATATCATTCTCTGACGAATGATGGAATAGCAGATTCTTTAATCATGTATGTTCAGCACTGATTGAAAAGATTTACATGTTGATGCTTGAGTTAGCGGACAAAAACTTTTATGATAGACATATATATTTTCTGACGCTTATGTTACAGGCAGAAAGGAACGGAAAATGGAAAAGAAGATACAGCTAAAAGACGTAACCGTTTTTTACGATACATATAATGAAAAAAAGAAAAAGACAGTCATATTGATGCATGGGTTCGGAGTTGACAGCGAGATGTGGGAGCCGCAGCTTGTGGCTTTAAACGACTATCACGTCATCAACATCGACGCCCGCGGACACGGACGCTCGCAGCCCTGCGATAACTTCACGGTGGTGGATGTCTGCCACGATATCGCGGCGATTATGGATGCCGAAGAATGTAGAGAAGCGGCGCTGATTGGGCTTTCGATGGGCAGCTATGTGGTGCAGGAGTTTGTGCGGCTTTATCCGGAAAAAACGCTTGGCATTCTGGCCGCAGACGGGACACCGCTGTTTATCAAATACCCGAGGTGGGAAGGCGTGGCGCTGCAGTGGTCGGTGCCGATGCTGGCGCTGTATTCCTGGGACGGGCTGAAGCGTGCGATGGCCAAGCAGACGTCGGTTAATCCGGAAGTTAGAAAAACACTGATCCGCATGTTTGACAAACAGACCAAAGAAACCTTTATCCGTTCATGGTCTACCTTTATTTATGTGCTGCATGAAGAAAAGGTAAAACCCGGCTGCCCGATCTATGTGGCCTACGGCGAAAAAGACCGGTCTGGAACGATTAAGATGCACGCAAAAGACTGGGTGGCGGCATATCCGGGATGCACAGTGTTTGAGATTCCTGATGCCGGGCATGTCTCCAACATGGATAATCCGGAGGCCTTTAATAAAATCATGCATCAGTTTTTAAACGCAGTCTGGTAAAAGGGAGTATTGGTCAAATGTTATATTGACAAATATGCAACTTTCATTAATACTGAATTTAATGGATTATGCAGAGTAGTTTTTTTGCGTTAAGTGTTTCGGAATGGGATGTTGTCCGGAAACGAAAGGGGAAACCCTGCGGTAAAAAAACGCATCCGCTGTGAGAAACGGTTACCGCCATTTCTTATCGGATAGGTTTGTTTTTGATCGAACAAACTGAAAAAGCACGGCTTAAAAACCAAACATAGGCCGTCAAAATGCATAAGAAATGGAGGACAAATGAAACAAATCAATTTAAGATCAGCCATTACGTGCGCATTGCTTGCGGCACTCGGCGCCGTATTCAGCGCCTACCTTTCAATCGAAATACCGGTGTCAGGAACGAAACTCGTTGAGATTTCGCTGGCGCCTGTAGCGGTGATGATCGCAGGGATTTTCTTTGGTCCGCTGCTCGGCGGTATGGTCGGGTTTGTAACGGATACGGCGGGATTTTTCCTCGGTGTACAGCACGGGGCATATAATCCGGTGTTTTCGGTCACCATGGCATTGTTTGGCGTGATTGCCGGACTGATGTTTTTTAAGACGAAGGAAATCAAATGGCCGCGGGTGCTGATTACCGTTATACTGGCGCAGGCCGTCTGCTCGGTGATTCTCAATTCGGCGGCGATCCACTGGTTCTACGGTGTCCCGCTTCAAGTGCTGTTATGGCCGCGTGCGATTTCGGCAATCGTCGAAGTTCCCATATACACGATTGTAATGCTGGCGATATCTTATGGCATTAAGCGCATTTACTATCAAAACAAGACGGGAGAAAACAAATATGGAAAGCAAACAGGAAAAACTAAAAAGAGCGCGTGAGCTGTTCCGGAGCAAGTATAACTGTGCACAGTCAACTGCGGCGCCGTTTGCTGAAGAATGCGGTGTCAGCGAAGAGCAGATGCTGAAAGTAGCGGCTGCGTTCGGCGGCGGGGTTGCGGGTCTGAAAGAGACATGCGGCGTTGTCACAGGTATGACGATGGTTGTCGGGATGACCGAAGAAAAAGCGCTGTCCACAACAAGCGAAGATAAGGCCGCGATTAAGGCAACCGGCCAGCAGCTGATTAAACAGTTCACTGATCAGCATGACACCACAAACTGCGGAAAACTGTTGGATTATTTTGAAAAGAATCCGATCGAATCTGATGACCCGGTTTATGCCGATTCACCCTGCACCAAACTCGTCGAAGCTGGCGTTGAGATTCTCTATGATTATCTCAGCGATAAATAACAACTTTCGAATTTCGTATAAAGAAAAGCCGCAGATTATTCTGCGGCTTCTTTTACACGTTTGATTAATTCTTGGGTGCGCGCTGTCATAAGCGCTAATTCTTCCTCACTGGGACTGCCGTTATACTCAACTGGAGGTAAAAATTCCCAGTTTGCCCGGTTGCGCTGCATGATTTCTTCTAAATCGCTGTTTGCACCGCCCGACCAGCCGTATGAACCGATGCGGAATGCGATACGGTTCTGTGCCTTTTTACGGCAGACTTCTTCCAGCACCGACGCCATCGGCGGGAACATCTTGTATTCATAGGTCGGCATCGCCAGAATCACACCGGTCGAGCGCCATACCGATGCCAAAATCTTACTGATTGAGTCATCAATCACATTATGTACATGTAAATTACATTCGGTGTCACAGAACGCGTCGATGATATGATCGACGCCTTTTTTCGTCATGCCGTACATAGAACCCCAAAGCAGGGTCACTTCCGGCATGCACGGCCCCTTTTGATAGGAGGCGTAGCGGGTATAATCGCTGATCACACGGGCGGGGTCTTTACGCCAGACGATACCGTGGCCGGGTGCAATGATTTTAACCGGCAGCTTAGCGATTTTGTCCAATGCCTTATTCATGAAAAGCGAAAATGCCGCGATAATATTGGCATAATACCGCTCGGCTTCAGATTCATAGTGCGCAAGTTCATCCTCGCTCAGCAGGTCATCGTATCCCTTATCCGATACTTTTCCGTACGAGCCGAAAGCGTCGCAGGAGAAAAGCGTGCCCGACAGCGTGTCGAATGTAGCCATGGTATCCGGCCAGTGTACATTGGGTATCTCGTGGAAGGTGAGCACGCGCCCGGCGCCGAGATCGACGGAATCGCCGTCGCTCACAACGCTGACGTTTTCGGTCCAGCCGAAGAACGCATCCAGCAGGTCAGCCGATTTCTGGCTGCATAAAATGGTGACGTCCGGATTCAGCCGCGCCATGCTCTCAAACCACCCCGAATGGTCGGGTTCCATATGGTTGACGATGAGATAGTCCACGTCCTCAAGCTTAATATTGACTTTATCTAACGCATTAATAAACGCTTTTTCGATATCGTTGATGTTGATCATGCCGTCAATGATTGCGGTCTTTTCGCCCTTAACCACATAAGAATTCAGAGAAACGCCGTCAGGCAGCTCCCAGAAGCCTTCGAAAAGGATATTCTCAACATTGGCGGTTATTCTTGTAATGCCGTCTGCTACGGTTGTAATATTCATAATGTTTCCTTTCCAAGTATGATGATAATCTGTTTCATCTATCATATTATCAACAAAATGGGTTGTCAACACGTGCGTGAGCAGCAGAGAAAAAATCCACTGGCACGGCATTATTTAACATTTATTTACGGGATATTCTTTTGACTATTCTGCGCGTTTTAGGTATGATAAGCGAAGAGAAAAGTTCAGCAAACCGACCGTAACGGAGGGAAGACATGACCAAGAAAATTGCAGGGTTTCTGATTATCCTGCTTTGCATAAGCGCACTGCTCGTATCCTGTATTATCCGGGACGAACCGGCGGCGCAGCCGTCCATCAAGCCAATCGCGACGCCGACGCCGACGCCGCAGCCGACTGCTTTTGCGGATTATCCCGAAACCATCATTCAGTGGATGATTCCCTTTGGAGAAGCGACAAACATCGATTCATGGAGCCGTGCCATAGGCGACGGGCTCGCCGATCAGCTTGGCTGGCGGATTGCGTATACCAATATCTCCGGCGGATTGTCGGGTTCAACCGGCACGTATAAGGTGTTTAACTCCAGACATGACGGCTATATGTTCCTGGGTGCCGGGGAGCGCAATCTCACCATTCCGATTTATGTGGAGGGTGAGCTGACTTCAAAAGACTGGATCTATTTTATCGCGGGCGGGTCGCCGAGCGTACTGTGCGTCAGCCCGGATATCGGTCTTGAATCCATTCAGGAATTCATTATGGCGGCGAACAATACCGAAGAAGACAATGAGCTGACGATTGCAGTAAGCGGCGGAGGGCTTCAGGCCGCGCTTCCATATTACTTTGTAACCGAAAGCGGGCTCGACTTTAATATGAAGGCATATGACTCCGAAGCGCAGGCGAAAGCGGCGTGCATAAACGCAGAGGTGGACGCGGTGATTCTTCCGGCGACCGAGGTAGCCGCCGAAGTTTCCGCCAGAACGCTGCTCGCACTTGCAGTTATGGACGATAAAGACCTGACGAATCGTAATTTCTATAAAAATTCGATACCCTCAATCCGGGGCACGGTGCCGGAGCTGAAATCGGAGGCGCTTGACGCACTCCGCCAGTTCAGGGGATTTGCCCTGCCGGCAGATACGCCGGAGCACATCATCCTTGCGATTGAAGAGGGATTTTTGGCACTGAACGATAATGTGAAGTTCAATGACTTCGTCAATTCGGTTTACGGCAACCTTTATCTGTATACCGGTGAAGAAGCGGCGGACCATGTGGCGATTGCCGAACGGTATTTATGCTGGATATTATCGGATATGCAGCGCGGCGGGTACACGCCTGACTATGTGGATATTGAGCGGCCGTATTAACAGATAAAATAAAACCGCCTGGAGTCAGGCGGTTTTTTAGTACGTTATTTTTGCTGCTTATTTTAAAACGAAGTTCTTGATATCTTCATATACTTCTTCTTTGCCGATCTCATTAATGATTTCATGCCGCATCGCCGGGTATACCTTGACGGTCAGATCGGTTAAACCCGCTGTCTTATATCCAATGACAACACGGTCGAAATCAGCTCGGTTTGTTCCGGCCAGCGGGTCTTCCGCACCGGATACGATAAATACAGGGAGATCTTTTTTTACCATAGCATAGGTGCTTTCTCTGCCGATGAAATCCAGCCCTCTCAGCATTTCTTTTGCGTATTCTACGGTGACGAGATTACCGCACCGCGGATCAGCGATATACTGGTCAACGATTTTTTCATCCGATGTGATAAAGTCATAGGGTGTTCTCGGGTCATTAATCCGGCTGTTCAGCGCACCGTATACCAGTCCGTGAATCATTTTACTCCGGTGGCGTCTGCCCATAAATGCGGCGGTAACGCCGCTGAGCATGCGCCCGAATCCGAGCAGCACCTTTGGCGTATCAGCAGTGCCGCAGATGATTGCCTTATCCAGACTGTTTGGATGAAGTGCCATTAATGTACGAAGCAGAAACGATCCCATGCTGTGGCCGAACACGGTCAGCGTCTTTCCGGGCTGTTCTTTTCGAATCAGGCTTACCATTTTAACGATATCATCAATCGACTGATACCAGCCTTTGGGCTTGTCAGAAAAGTAGGCCACGTCCTTATCGTCAGCGGCTGTCTGTCCGTGCCCGCGCTGGTCAAAGGTATAGACTGCGATGCCGTCTTTCTCTAAATATTCACCCAAATCAAAATACCGTTTTGCGTGTTCGATAGAGCCGTGCAGAATCAAAAGGACAGCATCCACTTTTTTCGGGATGATTTTGTAACAGAAGAGCTCCAGTCCGTCCGATGCAGTGAGTTTAAATTCCTGTGCCGCCATGGGTGTTCGCCTCCTTATGGGATAATATGTTAATTGAATAATTATATCATCTGTGATATAAATTCTATATATATTATATCGTTGCGGATTTGATACCGCAATTAAATTTCAAATTTAAGGATAGGCGACGCATGAAAAATGTATCAACTCACTGGACGCCAGTACCGCCAGTTCCCCAATCCCAATAATAATTGATACAGAAAGAATGATTCGTTCTTGCATTGATGAAAACGTATGCGGCAGATAAAATAAGAAACTGGCAGGATTAATATGACATATGATGTAATCGTAATCGGTGCGGGCACATCCGGCGGGATGATTGCGCGGGCGCTGATGCAATACAAACTGAAAACAGCAATTATCGAAAAGACATCCGATGCCGGAGGTGGCACATCCAAGGCCAACAGCGGCATCGTCCACGGCGGGTATAACGCAAAGCCCGGCAGTTTAAAAGCGCTCATGAACGTCAGGGGCAACACCATGATGGATCAGGTGGCGGAGGAACTGGACGTTTCGTTTGACCGCTGCGGATCTTTGGTGGTGGCGTTTGATGATGATGATATTAAGGTTATCCAGTCGCTGTATGACCGCGGTAAACAAAACGGCGTTAAAGGATTGCGGCTGATTGATGCGGCTGTTTTAAGATCAATGGAACCCAATATATCGGAGAATGCGGCGGGCGCACTGCTGTGTGAAAGCGCAGGTGTGATTAACCCTTATGAGCTTGCGGTGGGCGCGGTGGAAAATGCTGCCCAGAATGGTGCGGACGTCTTTTTTGATACCGAGGTAACGGCGGTTGACGCGGCTGATGATATGATCCGTGTCACGACAACAAAGGGTGTCTATCAAACAAAATATCTGGTAAACGCGGCAGGAGTATACGGCGGAATAGTCAGTGCGATGTACGGCGAACCGGTCAGTATTACGCCGAGAAAAGGCGAGTACTTATTATATGATAATGCGGTTTCGGATGTGGTCAGCCGAACGATATTCCAGACCCCGTCAAAGATGGGTAAGGGAATATTGGTCACCCCAACGGTAGAAGGCAATCTCCTGCTCGGGCCGACTTCCGAGGATATTGACGATGCGGAAGACTTCGCCACCACGCAAAATGGTATGAAGACGGTTATTGAGATGGCGAAAAAATCAGTCCCGACATTGACGTTAACCGGCGTGATTACCTCTTTCGCAGGATTACGTGCAGTATCGCCGACCGAAGATTTTATTATCCGGGCAAGTGAAGCGAATCCGCATATCATTGATGTCATCGGTATTGAGTCGCCGGGGCTGTCTTCTTCACCTGCAATCGCCGAATTTGCAGTTGAGCTGCTAAAAGAAGCCGGATTAACGTGTGAGCCAAATCCTGAGTTTAACCCGAAAATTAAGAAGCGGCTGCGGTTCAGCCGGTGCACGGATGAGGAACGCTTGGAAGCAATCAAACAAGACCCCAGAAACGGACATATCGTCTGCCGGTGTGAGACCGTGACCGAAGGTGAGATTGTGGACGCGATTCACCGCCCTGCGGGTGCCACCACAATTGACGGGGTGAAACACCGGACGCGCGCGGGCGCCGGACGGTGCCACGGCGGATTCTGCGGGCCGACGGTGATGCATATTTTGTCACGTGAGTTAAACATACCAATGGAACAGATTAAAAAGACAGACGAAGGCTCCTGGATCGTCACGGGGAAAACAAAAAGTGAGTAAAGAGAAAAGACTGGATATTAATATAGATGTTGCGGTGATCGGCGGCGGACCCGCAGGCATGGCGGCGGCGGTCAACGCCAAAGAGAAAGGCGCAAAACGCGTTGCGATTATAGAGCGCGATACAGCGCTCGGCGGAATTTTAGACCAGTGCATTCATAACGGTTTTGGACTGCATTACTTCAAAGAAGAACTGACCGGGCCGGAATATGCGGATAAATTTATCAAGCTTGTTAAAAAGAACGGTATCGACGTTTATACCGAAACCATGGTAACGGATATCACACCGGAACGCGAAATCACGGCATTCAGCTCAAAATACGGCATGGTTAAAATCAAGGCCGGTGCAGTGGTGCTGGCCATGGGTTCGCGCGAACGTACGCGCGGTGCGCTCAATATTCCGGGGCAGCGTCCGGCGGGCATTTTTACCGCTGGTACGGCGCAGCGTCTGGTAAATATTGAAGGCTACATGCCGGGCAAAACCGTGGTGATTTTAGGCTCTGGCGATATCGGCTTGATTATGGCGCGCCGCATGACGTTGGAAGGCGCATCGGTCAAGGCTGTGATCGAACTCCTGCCGTATTCCGGAGGCTTACAGCGTAACATCGTCCAATGCTTAAACGACTACGATATTCCGCTGTACCTGTCGCATACCGTTACTGAAATACACGGGCATGCGCGCGTCACGGGCGTGACATATGCAAAGGTGGATGAAAACCGCCAGCCTATTCCAGGCACAGAGAAACGCATCGACTGTGATACGCTGCTGCTGTCTGTCGGCTTGATTCCGGAAAATGAGTTATCCAAAAAATGCGGTGTTATGCTGGACCCGGTGACGGGCGGGCCGCTGGTGGATGAAAAGATGCAGACCAATATTAATGGTGTGTTTGCCTGCGGCAATGTAGCGCATATTCATGACTTGGTCGATTATGTAACGGAGGAAAGCATCCGCGCCGGAAAGTCCGCGGCAAAATTCTCCCGAGGTAAGCGGACCCAGTCCGGGAAACGAATTGAAATATCGGCGGGTGCCGGGGTGCGTTATGTATTACCGCAGTCGGTTTCTAAAAAGACGAAGCGCAGCGTGAAGCTGTTCTTCCGCGTCACAGCGCCCATGAAAAAGGCGGTGGTGACGGCGGTGAGCGGCAAACATATCATCTATGAAAAACGTTATAAAGGGCTTGCACCCGGTGAAATGGTGCGTATTACGTTGGATAAAAAGGAACTTGAGGCCGCAGGCCAAACGGTCGTAATCAGCGCTTTGGAGAGACAAAAATGACAAACCAGAAGACAATTACCTGTACGGTCTGCCCGAAAGGGTGTCAGGTGACCGTGACATTCGATGAAAACGGAAACGTTACAAAAATAACGGGCAATTCATGCAGTAAGGGCGAACAGTATGCACGGGCAGAACTGGTCAATCCGATGCGCGTGCTGACCTCTACCGTTCGCGTGGATAACGGCGAAAAGCCTGTGGTATCAGTAAAAACTGACCAGCCGATTGCGCTTAAAAAAATGATGCGGTGTATGGGGGCGCTGAGTACGTTTAGGGCAGAGGCGCCGGTGAAAATCGGCGATGTGCTGATGAAAAACGTCGAAGGCACCGGAGCCAATCTTGTTGCAACCAGCGGTACGAAAAAAGCGATTTAAAAGGATACGGGGAACGATGAGAAAGAGAATAGTCTTTTTTGCAATTTTAATCATGTTGGTTTTAACGTCAGCCGCCTGCGCTGAACCGTCAGCCAAAGGAATGCCGGTATCGAGCGGTTTGAATGAAGATGCGGGGCAGCGCGTATTGGTGATTACGGAGGATACGGAGTTTAAAGCGGTGTTGGTGAATGAAACCCAAAATCAGCTGAATGAACAGGGGCTGTTCACCGAGATCGAGTGTGTGAATAATCCGTCGCGCGCCGATGACAGCGGATATGACGTGGTAGCTGTGGTCTGGCATATTCAGATGGGCAAACTGCCTGCGAATGTCGAAAACTATATCAACCGGTGCAAAGAGCAGGATAAATTGATTATCTTTGCAACCAGCGGTGGCGGGGAGATGGAATCCGATTGTGCGGTGGATGCGGTGACCTGTCCGTCCCAAAACGACCCAACCGAGCAGGCGGATGCTCTGACGGGAATGATTTTAGAGAAATTGAATATAAACTGAGGCGAAACAATGCAGGAATAATCCATTCCTGCCTTTCTTTTTTTAGACCGGATGGTCGGGCGAAAAAGGAGAAAAAAACCAGGTTGAGAACCTATGGAATTGTTGTATAATACCAAAAGGGCATGCAGCGGAGGAAAAAGTGGACGAAATTAAACAGCAGTTTTATACAATGTCAAAAAACGACGCGCTGACGGCGATGAATACCAAACGGAGCGGGCTTTCTAAAGCCGAGGCAGAAAAACGGCTTTTGGCCTATGGCAAGAATAAGCTGAAGGCGGGCAAAAAAAAGACCGTGTTCGGCATCTTTATGGCCCAGTTTGCGAACGTGATGATCTGGGTGCTGATCGCGGCGGCTGTGATTTCTGCGGTTTTAAAAGAGCCGCTGGACGCGATTATTATCGGCGTCGTTATTTTATTGAATGCAGTATTGGGTACGATACAGGAAGCCCGTGCCGAACAGGCGCTTGCAGCATTGACCGAGATGGCGGCGCCGACCGCAAGAGTCGTACGCGACGGCAGGAGCGCCGTAATCAAAGCCGAGGACGTTGTGCCCGGTGATATTGTCCATATCGAAGCAGGCGACAATGTGCCCGCTGATTTAAGGCTGATTGAGACCGCGGCGTTAAAGGCGGAAGAATCGGCACTGACTGGTGAATCACTGCCGGTTGAAAAGGATGAAGACGCAGTCTGCAAAGCGGATGCATTGGCAGGCGACCGTTTAAATATGGTCTTTATGGGCAGTGCGATCACCTACGGGCGCGGACTCGGTGTGGTCGTGCATACCGGCATGGATACCGAAATGGGCAAGATCGCCGAGTCATTGGGCGAGGCTGATAAGGACGAGACACCGCTCCAGCGGAAACTGGCCGAAATATCCAAGGTGATTTCAATCGCGGTTGTGATTATCGCGATTGTGATGTTCGGCGTCGGAGTGCTCATCATGGGTACGGACATTTTTGATATGTTCTTAACCTCGGTATCATTGGCGGTGGCGGCGATACCGGAGGGCTTGGTGGCGGTAATCACCATTGTGCTGGCATTGGGTATGCAGCGTATGGCGGACCGCGGCGCGATTATCCGTAAGCTTCCGGCTGTGGAGACGTTGGGCTCAACACGCGTTATCTGCTCGGATAAAACAGGCACATTAACGCAGAATGTGATGACCGTGGTTGAAAGCTGGCCCAAGACCGAACTTGGCGATATGCTGGCGTGTATGGTGTACTGCAACGACTCTTCGCCGGACGAAAACGGCGCTATGGTGGGCGACCCGACCGAAACCGCACTTTTGGATTATGCGCTGGACAACGGGTGGTCGCTTAAAACAATTCAAGCCAGAACGCGGGATGCCGAAATCCCGTTTGATTCCGAACGCAAACTGATGACCGTGATGAAATCCGGGAAAGCCTATACAAAGGGTGCGCCGGATGTCTTAATTGACCGGTGTACGCATATACTAAAGAACGGCAAGGCAGTTGTGTTAGACGAAGAAATGCGCGAAAAGGTCAGACTTCATAACGCCAAAATGGCAGACGAAGCCCTACGGGTGCTGGCGTTTGCGGAAAAGGAAATATCGCCTGAGGATATGCGCGATATTGGCGGTATCGAAAAGGGGCTGACCTTGATCGGGCTTTGCGGCATGATTGACCCGCCCAGGGAAGAAGCCAAAGCCGCAGTAACGGCTTGCCGGGAAGCGGGCATTAAACCGGTGATGATTACCGGCGATCATGCGGCGACCGCAAAGGCGATTGCGCTGGAACTTGGCATCTTAAAGCCGGGTGACGGCATAATGACCGGCGATGAGCTGAATAAAACGAGCGAGGAAATATTGGACGAGCAGTGCGGGAACGTATCCGTCTATGCACGGGTTGCGCCGGAACATAAGGTCAGGATCGTCAAAGCCTTTCAGAAAAAAGGCATGGTCGTAGCCATGACCGGCGACGGCGTGAATGATGCGCCTGCGTTAAAGACCGCGGATATCGGCGTCGGTATGGGGATTACGGGTACGGATGTCTCCAAAGCCGCAGCGGATATGGTGCTGACAGACGATAATTTTGCGACGATTGTGAAGGCGGTCGAAGCCGGACGCAAGGTATATCAAAATATCAAGAAAACCGTAAGGTTTTTACTCTCGTCCAATGCGGGCGAAGTGATTGCGCTGTTTACGGCGACGCTGCTGGGCATGCGCCTTTTAGGGCCGATTCATATCCTCTGGATTAATCTGGTGACGGATACCTTTCCGGCGCTTGCGCTGGGGCTGGAACCCGCCGAAGGCGACGTCATGAAATACCCGCCGCGGGATCCGAAAGTTCCGCTGATTGACGGCAGGATGTGGGCGGGAATTGCCTTTACCGGCGTCTTTGAAGCGGTGCTGACACTGGCCGCATTTATGATTGGCAGAACCGTCAGCCAGGAATACGCGGTTACCATGGCGTTTGTGACACTGGGCCTTTCACAGTTGTTTGCGGCATACGGTGCACGCAGCGAACACGTCTCGGTTTGGTCGCTCGGGCTGTTTAAGAACCGCATCATGCTGCTGGCGCTGGCGGTCTCATCCCTGCTTCAGGTGTCTGTGGTGCTGATCCCGGCTCTGCGCCGGATATTCGAACTGGATATGCTGAGCGGTATCCATTGGCTGATTGTAATTGGAATGTCAGCGCTGATGCTGGTGTTCAGCGAGGTTGAAAAAGCCGTGGCACGGAGAAGAAGAAAACACAAATCACTTGAAATTTAGGTGGATTTATGACATAATAGGCGCGAAAATCAATATCTTCGGGGTCGGGTGCAATTCCCGTACCGGCGGTTAAAGCCCGCGAGCGGTCACACGCTGACATGGTGAAATTCCATGGCCGACAGTAAAGTCTGGATGGAAGAAGAACGCGATAAGACGTATTCTGCCCCTGGTGTTTGCCGGGGGCTTTTTCTTTCAAAATGAAGGTGTTGGGTTCAAAATTCTTGAAAGGTATGCCGTAACATGAATACGGCAGAGGGAACTATGAAAAACCAATCACTTAACACAACGGTAAAAGTCGGTATATTATCGGCGCTGGCATTTGTCATCTATTTATTCGAATTTCCTATTTTTCCGGCTTTCCCATGGCTGATGGCGGACTTCAGCGAAGTGCCGGTTTTATTGGGCGGATTTGCGTTAGGACCCCTGGCAGGCGTATTAATTGAGTTTATCAAGAATATCCTGCATTTTATCGCAAAAGGCGCGACAGGCGGCGTCGGCGAACTTGCAAACTTCTTATTGGGGGTTTCATTTGCATTGCCTGCGCTCTGGATGTACCGCATGCGGAAGTCAAGGAAGATCGCGATTATCGGGATGCTGATCGGCATCGTGCTGGCCTGCGGCATGTCGGCGGTGCTGAACTATTACGTATTTATTCCGCTGTATTTCCCGGCAATGGAAAATGTCTGGACCTATATTGTTTCAGGTGCTGTGCCGGTGACGGCGATTAAGTGCCTGATGAATGCAGTTCTGGTATTCCTGATTTATCCGTTTTTATCGAAACTGCTGCACAAATAAACACAAAACCATTTTTGATTCACTGCACCGCGTGATATAATGGGATAACAAAAAGAGAAAGACAAAGCGATGGAACAATATATCACAAACAGTGAAACCGAAACGCTTCAGCTCGGCCGAAAACTTGTCGGAGAACTGAATCCCGGTCAGGTCGTGGCGCTTTATGGCGGATTGGGAATGGGAAAGACGGTGCTGGTTAAAGGAATTGCGGCCGGGCTTGGTATTGATGATATGATATTAAGCCCGACATTTACATTGCTGCGCCAGTATCCGGGCTTAAACCATTTTGATATTTACCGGATTGGGGAGCCCGATGAACTGGAAGAGATCGGCTTTGAAGAGCTGATCAGCGGTAACGCCATATCCGTGATTGAGTGGGCCGAGCGGGCGGAAGACCTGCTGCCTACAGGGACGATACGGATACGCATGACACGGGGAGAAAACGATAATCAGCGCGTTTTAACGCGAGAGATAAAGGAAGACATATGAGGATTCTGGGGCTGGATACCACCGGTGATGTCTGCTCTGCAGGCATTCTGGACGACGGAGTGATGACCGCCGAACTATCACTGCATGACAAGAATACCCATTCAGTGAATTTGATGCCGATGGTGGACGCATGTTTAAAACTGGCGGATATATCAGTCGGTGATATTGATGCGTTTGCGGTGAATATCGGTCCCGGCTCATTCACCGGTATCCGCATCGGCGTCTGTACGGTAAAGGGCCTTGCAATGACAGGCGAAAAACCGTGCATCGCGGTCAATACGCTGGATGCGCTGGCTTATCAGGCGCTGCCATATCAGGGGATTATTTGTCCGATGATTGATGCGCGGCGCACGGAAAGTTATTTTTCGGTTTATGAAAATAACAAAGACAGCATCACACGTATACGTGAATACAGCGCGGATAAGTTAGACGTGTTCTTAAAAACACTGCCTGAAGGCGATATTTGCGTGATCGGTGACGGCGCTGACAGGTACCGCGATGTGGTTGTAACAAATCTCGGTAGCCGTGCAGTGTTTATGCCGAAGCCGGATATGCTGCAAAACGCGGGCGGAGTATTAAAGGCGGCAAAGGCCAAAGCGGATATAGGGGAGTTCACCTCGGTGTATGATTTAATGCCCTATTATCACCGCAAGTCACAGGCAGAACGGATGAAAAACCAAAATGGCGGCGGCATCGTATAGGGTTTTAAGGGCGTACGCCGACGATGCGGCGGATATTGCCCGAATTGAACAGGCCTGTTTTAAAACACCATGGTCTTTTGAGGCCATATATGATGATGTGGCAGGCAAGGCAAACACCGCCTATTTTGTCGCGAAGGACAATGACGGAAAGACTGTCGGATTCGGCGGCATGTATGCCATGGTCAGCGAAGCGCATATTACCAATATCGCGGTGCTGCCGGGATACCGCCAAAAGGGAATCGGCGGCATGCTGTTAAGCGCCATGCTCAAACATGCCGAACAATTGCGGTGCGAGGGTGCGACGCTGGAAGTACGTATCTCCAATACAGCGGCAATCCGGATGTATGAGCGCTTCGGGTTTCAAATCGAAGGCCAGCGGAAGGCATATTACGCCGATAACCGTGAAAACGCATATATTATGTGGCTGTGGTTCAGATAACCGGCTTTTCAGCGAATAGAAAATATATTATAATAATTAATAAAGATAACATTATATAAAGAGGAGGTAAAAGAATGGCGACAAACTCAGGAATGAGCGATAAGGATGCGTCTTGGTTTGCCTATGTTTTATCAATTATTTCCGGCATAATCGT
The DNA here is from genome assembly GCA_963674805.2 of Christensenellaceae bacterium. GTDB lineage: Bacteria > Bacillota > Clostridia > Christensenellales > CALMFG01 > CALMFG01. Next base: position 341,202 of record CAXXNY010000026.1, on the reverse strand, counting down.
GCTCGCAATCTCTAATACGAATAACCGTACCGTCAAACTGCATGCGTGGCAGTCAATCTGGCTGGGCATTGCGTGGATTGTCGTATACAGCGTTTTTTCGCTGATCGGACTGATTCCGTTTATGCACGGATTCATGCTGCTTTTAAGATGGTTCACCACGACCGCATGGGTGCTGATTACATTATTCTGTATCATCACCGCGGTTAACGGCTCGATCGCAAAAGTGCCGCTTGTCTATAACATGGCAGAAAAAATGGCGTAATAAACAATGAAAATATGGACAAATGGAGCGCTTATTTAAGGGCTTCTTTGTTTTTTTTGAGAAATCATGCAATAATCTTCATTCCCAATCGTCTATAGGGTGCAATGAAACAGCGGAAACAACCGGAAAGGAGGCGGCACGGTGGCGAGTTCTCTGGCGGATGCATTAATCAGCGGATTCAACGGATATAAGCGGTATTTAATGCACCAGTTTAAAAGCATCAGTGAATACGACGCGGAAGACATCATTCAGCAAACGGCGATGAAATTCATCTATAAAGGGAATGACATCCAGGCCATCGACCAGTTTGTTGCGTATATCAAGCGGTCGCTTTCCAACACGGCGAAAGATTATTTTAAAAAACAGTCCCGTGAAGTGCCGGTTGAAACGCTGGAAAAGCCCGAAACAAAAACAACGGAAACGCCGGTTTTGTTGTCGGAGGCAAAGGAGGAACTCAGGGCGGCGATTTTGCGGCTGGACGAAAAGTCCCGCTACGTCCTGGTGGAAACCGTACTGAAAGGGCGCTCGTTCAAAGCATTAAGCGAGGAAACGGGAGAGCCGGTCGGAACACTGCTTTCGCGAAAAAACCGCGCGGTAAAAAAGCTTAAAGCAGAATTTGACGATTATATGAAGGAATAGGAGGAAGCATGATGAGTTATAAAAAACGTGTAAAAAGCAAGGTGAAAAAGACCTTTGGGATTATCGGAATGATTATCGGCGGTATCGCATTCTTAGTGGTTGCGTCCTTCGCCATTATGTGGCTGTGGAATTGGCTGGTGCCGGTTCTGTTCGGGCTGGCGACCATTACATACTGGCAGGGTCTCGGGCTTGCGGTTCTTGGCCGCTTGCTGCTCGGCGGGTTTGGCAGCGGGCATAAGAGCTGCGACGATAATGATAAGCCTGTGCGTTCCGAAATCAAAAAAGAATTCAGCAAGGAATTCAACCGCGAGTTTGATGAAGAATTTGATAAATCGTATGACGAGTGGTGGGAAACAAAAGGCAAAAAAAGCTTTAAAGATTTTATGGACAAAGAAAACGCAGACGAATAACGCGGCAAGACGCCCTTCCGTAATCACTAGCGGAAGGGCTTTTTATTTTGCGCGGTTTTACGCATAACACGGCTTTATACATAAAAAATACCTTGTATTTTAGGCGTTTTTCGCTTAAAATAGGTAACCGTTGAGGATGAAAAAACGACTTTTATATAAAATGATTTTGATTAAGACAGGAGCAGGTATTGAATGAAGAAAATTGAAATGACTGTGCCGCTGGTCGAGATGAACGGCGATGAGATGACACGTATTCTTTGGAAGATGATCAAAGATCATCTGATCGAGCCGTATGTCGATTTAAAAACAGAATATTATGACCTTGGACTGATGGTCAGAAACGAGACCGATGACCGCGTAACGACGGAAGCGGGGGAAGCTATCCGCAAATTAGGCGTCGGCGTTAAGTGCGCAACGATTACGCCAAACGCGCAGCGCGTTGAAGAATATGGCTTGAAGGAAATGTGGCGCAGCCCGAACGGGACAATCAGAGAGATTCTGGACGGAACCGTTTTCCGTGCTCCGATCCTGATTAAGGGAATTTTTCCGACGGTCCGGACATGGGAGAAACCAATCACGATCGCAAGGCATGCATTCGGTGATATCTATAATGCAATGGAAACGGTTTTGGAAGGCGAAGGCAAGGCTGAAATCGTCATTACCACCAAAGAGGGCGAACAGCGGATTCATATCGCAGACTTCGATAAAATGGGCGGCGTGGTCAGAGGCATGTATAACACGGATAAGTCCATTACGAGCTTTGCGGTCAGCTGCTTTGAGTATGCGCTGTCCACCAAACAGGATTTATGGTTTGCGACAAAGGATACGATTTCTAAGCAGTACCACCACCGCTTTAAAGATATCTTCCAGGAAATCTTTGATGAACGGTATAAAGACCGCTTTGAAAAGGCTGGCATTGAGTATTTCTATACTTTAATTGATGACGCGGTAGCGCGCGTAATTCGTTCCCAGGGCGGATTCATCTGGGCTTGCATGAATTATGACGGCGACGTGATGAGCGATATGGTCGCAACCGCATACGGCAGTCTCGCGATGATGACATCGGTATTGGTATCGCCGGACGGATGCTTTGAATATGAGGCGGCGCACGGCACGGTGACACGCCATTATTACCGCCACTTAAAAGGCGAAAAGACATCCACCAACAGCATGGCGACATTGTTTGCATGGAGCGGCGCATTGAGAAAACGCGGCGAACTGGACGGCAATCAGGAACTGATGGATTTTGCCGACAAACTGGAAACCGCATCAATCAATACGATCGAAAGCGGTATGATGACAAAAGACCTGGCAATGCTGTCGGTTGCGGAAAACAAAATTGAAATGGATACCGAATCCTTTATCAAAGAAGTCGGTATTACGTTAAAAGAAATGATGTAGGAGAACCGGATGAGTTTATTTTCTGAATGGCAGGCGGCTTGCGAACAGGAGCGGGAACCAAAAGAGCAGAAGGAATTTTGGAATACTTATTTTGAAGCCGAAAAAGAGAACTACCGGAAGATACTGGCGAACAGCGAGACCGTCTACGAAGGCAAACTGTCGACGCTAGCGGATGAGTTTGGGATGAATGCAGTGGTGTTTACCGGATTCTTGGACGGTATTAATACCTCGCTTAAAAAAGAACTCAATCTCGAAAAAATGAAAGATAGTACACCGCTTAAACTTGAGATTGATTATGAAAAACTGTATTTTAATATGCTGGAGGCCAAAGCGTCCTGGCTTTATAAACTGGATGAATGGGATGGCGTCCTGCCCGAAGAAAAGCGAAAAGAGATCGCAAAAGAATGGCGCGAATCCAAACAGGCGGTCAGCAATAAAATCGGGCGGAATGACCCATGTCCGTGCGGCAGCGGCAAGAAGTATAAAAAATGCTGCGGCGCAAACTAAAAATAATCGAATCAAGCGCTTAACCGGCGCTTTTTTTATGTCAAAATCCGAACAAAATCAATTTAAAACAAAATCAATATATGGTATGATTAAAAAAACGTGACAAATCAAAAGATCAGTGATGATCTTTATAAAAAAGATAACAAGGAGGCAGGCGAATGGGAATTCGTAATTTAATCAAAGGTGAATTTATTGATGTTATCGAGTGGACGGACAATACGACCGATACATTGGTCTATAAGTTTCCCGATGAAGATAAAGCGATCAAAAACGGCGCACAGCTGACTGTGCGTGAATCGCAGGCGGCGGTACTGGTGAATGAAGGTGTAATTGCGGATGTATACGGCCCAGGCCGGCACGAGCTGACCACAAAGAACATGCCGATCTTAACCAAGCTTGAATCCTGGAAATACGGATTCGAATCCCCGTTTAAGGTGGATGTGTTTTTTGTCAGCACCAAACAGTTTATAAATGAAAAATTCGGCACGGCGAATCCGGTACCAATGCGTGATAAAGAATTCGGCATGGTACGCGTCCGTTCCTACGGCATCTATGCGTTCCGTGTGGAAGATCCGGGCACCTTCTTAAAAGAAGTGTTTGGCACATGTGCCTCTTACAGCACCTTTGATATTACCGGGCATTTGAAAAACGCGGTGGTATCCCGTTTGTCCGATGTGCTCGCGGAATCGGGTATTCCGCTTTTGGATATGGCGGCAAATTATGACGAGCTCAGCCAGGCGGCGAAAGAAAAGTTTGCGCCGGTATTCGATGAGTTCGGCCTTGCGTTAACTTCGTTTTATATCCAGAACGTTTCGGTCCCGGAAGAAGTCGAAAAGATGATGGATGCCAAGACGCAGATGGGCGTTATCGGCGATATGCAGCAGTTCGCACAGTTCCAGACAGCGCAGGCAATTAAGGACGCCGCAAACAACGAAGGCGGCGGACTGGCCGGAGCGGGCGTCGGCATGGGCGCAGGCGCTGCGATGGGCAACATGATGGCGGGCGTGTTTAATAATAACGCGCAGAATACATCGGGTGCGGCTGCGGCAACGACTGCGTGCACAGCATGCGGTGCGCAGATTCCAAAGGGAACCAAATACTGTCCGGAATGCGGCGCGAAACAGGGCGCGGCTGCGTGTCCGCAATGCGGGGCCGCTCACGACGGCACAGCGAAATTCTGCCCGGAATGCGGAGCAAAACTGAAGTAGTGACGGGAAAGGGAAACAGACATGAGCGAAGATAAGACTCGGTCGCCGGAAGACGAAAAGAAAGTGCAGGAATCGGAAGGCTTTAAGTGCCCGTCCTGCGGCGGAACGGCCGTCTTTGACCCCGAAAGCCAGATGCTGAAATGCGAATACTGCAACAGCGAGCATCCGATTGAGGCTTTAGGGGGAACCATAGAAGAAAAAGATTTCTTTTCGGTCGATGAATCCGCATCACAAGACTGGGGCGGGCAGACCCGTGTGGTCCGGTGCAACAACTGCGGCGGCGAAACCATATTGGAGTTTAACGAAATTTCCACGCGGTGCGCTTTTTGCGGCAGCCCGCAGGTGGTGGATACGGATGAACTTCCGGGAATCAAACCGGAATCGGTAATTCCGTTTAAGATTGATAAAAAGCGGGCCAAGGATTTCTTTAAGACCTGGGTATCAAAACGCTTCTGGGCGCCGCGGGCGTTAAAGCGCGACTATCAGATGGACAAGACGTTTAAGGGCGTTTATATTCCGTACTGGACATATGACACCCAAACGTATTCGGATTACAACGGCCAGGCGGGGAACTACTATTATGTGACCCAGCGCTATACTGTCATGGTAGACGGCAGGCCGCAGATGCGGACTCGTCAGGTTCAGAAAATTCGATGGTTTCCGGTTGCCGGGAATTATAATAAGTTTTTTGATGACGTCTTGGTCAATGACAGCGGAAAGATTGACCAGCCGATGATTGCGGCGATTCAGCCATTTAACTTAAAAGAACTGACATTGTATAACCCGAAGTATCTGGCGGGCTTTGCGGCGGAAAAGTACCAGAATGGCGTTAAAAAAATCTGGGAACGTGCAAAGGACTTGATTCGCCAGCGGATCAGAAACGATATCAATGTCATCATCCTCCGTTCTGCGGATGTTGTGGGTACAATCAATATCAACACGAGTTATAATGATGTAACGTATAAGCACATGCTGCTGCCCGTATGGATATCAGCGTACATGTTCAGGGGCAAGCTGTACAACTTCTATATCAACGGCCAGACGGGCGAAGTTCAGGGCAAGTCGCCGATCAGCGTCTTTAAGGTGATTGTGGCGATTTTAATCGGAGCGGCTGTGCTGGCGCTGATTGCGCTATGGATTTCATCCAATGGCGGCGGCGGGTATGTCGGATAATGATAAAAAAAGAGGCGTAGCGCCTCTTTTTTAATAGCCCCAATTTTCATTCACAAGAAAAACATAAAAAGCTTCTTTCCCGAACGGGGGGTGGGTAATGGTCATGGTTGCCCTGCACATTCTCATGGCATTATTACAGTCATGGCAGGTATCATCATAAGCGCAGGGAAGCTTAAACCCAACCCTTCGGGCGTTTTTCCCGCAGGCATCGCGTTTGATTCGTTCTACCGGATCAACAGATTCCGGGACAATCTTGTTCTTTCCGGCGAGCACAATCGTCTTTGGCGGCCCAAAAACCATAGCAGCGATACGATTCCCCGTGCCGTCAATATTGACAATATCTCCGCCGGTTGTCACTGCATTCGTTGAGGTTAAATACCAGTCGGCAAGCAGCTCCTGACGGCGGATGACGAGACGGTCTTCCGTTTCTTTGGGAGGTGTCAGCAAATGGCTGATCATTGTATTCCCGCGGGACTGCAGTTCGTTTAGAATCCCGCAGTCCAGAAGCGTTTCGCTGCTTCCCGTACTGACACTCTCACTGGTCCGGATTAATTCCAAAATCTCCTGCTTGGCCTCATTCATCGTTTCAAACGCTTTAGCGATGAACCGCCGTTTATTCAAGGCGTCCACAGTAAGCTGAAGGTCGGTCATGACGAAAAATCCTTTCGCTTTTAATGGTTTCTATCTTATCATATTTCATTCCGGCGATAAACTTTTTAATTGACGAATGCCCCGTTCGTCTCGTATGATATACATGATTTGTTCGGGATATTATCCCAAGTGAATAACGGAGGAAGCAATGCCAAACGCATACCAACAGCACGTCAGAAATTTTTGCATCATTGCGCATATCGACCACGGCAAATCTACGCTGGCCGACCGGCTGATCGAAACGACCGAGACCGTTGCGTCCCGGGACATGGAAGAACAGCTTTTGGACACCATGGATATCGAACGCGAGCGCGGCATCACCATCAAGGCACAAGCGGTGCGGATGCTGTATCATCTTGACGGCGAAGAATATATTTATAACCTCATTGACACCCCGGGACATGTGGACTTTACCTATGAAGTATCACGCAGTCTTGCGGCATGTGAAGGCGCGATTTTAGTCGTGGATGCAAGCCAGGGAATAGAAGCGCAGACATTGGCGAACGTTTATCTGGCGCTAGATAATGATCTTGAAATCCTGCCGGTTATCAATAAGATCGACCTGCCAGGCGCGCGCGTTGAGGAGACCTGTAGGGAAATCGAAGATGTACTGGGCCTGGACACATCGGATGCGCCAAAGATCAGTGCAAAAGAAGGCGTCGGTATTGATGATGTCTTAAAGGCAATCGCCAAGTATCTGCCGGCCCCGAAGGGCGACATTGACCAGCCGTTGAAAGCGTTGGTATTTGACTCTTATTATGATAATTACCGCGGCGCTATCAGCTTTGTACGCGTGATTGACGGAACCGTCAAAAAAGGCGACGAGATCAAGTTTATGGCGACCGGAAAGAAATTTGAAGTCACCGAAACCGGCGTCTTTTCACCGGGGCAGATTCCGACGTCAGGATTAAAAGCCGGGGATGTGGGCTATATAGCGGCCAGCGTTAAAAATGTTTCGGACACGCGCGTGGGGGATACGATCACCAGCGCTGCTCATCCGACTGCGACACCCTTACCGGGGTATAAAAAAGCGATGCCGATGGTGTTCTGCGGCATCTATCCGGCGGACGGCGCAAAGTATGATGACTTACGGGATGCGCTCGCAAGGCTGGAACTGAACGATGCATCATTGCTGTTTGAACCCGAAACATCGGTAGCGCTCGGCTTCGGTTTCCGCTGCGGATTTCTGGGATTGCTGCATATGGAAATCATCACCGAGCGATTGGAACGTGAATTTGATTTAAATTTAGTGACCACGGCGCCCAGCGTCAGCTATAAAGTCATGAAGCATAACGGCGAAATGATTGAGGTCTCCAATCCGACCAACCTGCCGCCAATGGCGGAGGTTGACCATCTGGAGGAACCGATCGTTAACGCCAACATCATGACGCCGGAAACCTATGTCGGCGGTATCATGGAGCTGTGCCAGGACCGGCGGGGCACATTTAAAAATATGGAGTATCTCGAAGAGACGCGTGTACAGATCCACTACGAGCTTCCATTGAATGAAATCATCTATGATTTCTTTGACGCGTTAAAGTCCAAGACGCGCGGTTATGCGTCATTGGATTATGAAATCAAAGGATACCAGCAGAGCGATTTGGTCAAGCTGGACATTTTATTAAACGGAGAAATCTGCGATGCACTGTCGCTGATTGTCCACAGGGATAAGGCGTATGCCAAGGGCCGGAGCATTGCGGAAAAGCTGAAAAACGTGATTCCGCGCCAGATGTTTGAAATCCCGATCCAGGCGGCGATCGGCGGGAAAATCATTGCTCGCGAAACCGTCAAGGCCTTAAGAAAAGACGTGCTCGCCAAGTGTTACGGCGGGGACATCACGCGGAAGAAGAAACTGCTGGAAAAGCAAAAAGAGGGCAAGAAGAAGATGCGCCAGATCGGATCGGTGGAAGTCCCGAGCGAAGCGTTCATGAGCGTACTGAAAATCGATTAATAAATAATAACCCCTGTATTACACTACAGGGGTTTTGTTTTCTGCTTTGATTTTTGAGCGGTTGACTAAAAGTCCTCGTCCTCGTCATCATAATCGTCTTCGTCGTCTTCGTATATTGGGTCGCCGTAATCTTCATCCGGAAACCTATCGTCATACTCAGCATCAATTTCATTATCATCATCGGCATAACGATCGCTAAAATCAGAGTAATCAGACATCTTCATACCTCACTTTCAATATACAAAATTAATTTAAAAGCATATGCTTTCGCCTCATTATAGACAAAGTTAATCAGAAAAGGAAGTGCTAAATTTGTTGTTTTTTGAATAAAAAAAGCAAGGATAGCATCCCTGCTTTAACCCTTTAAATTGGGAACAAATCACTTGAGATTTACTTAATCACATCGCCCACGCCGTCCAGGATATATTTCGGACGGTATGAGAACTCCTGCATCGATTCCCGGCTGGTGACACCGGAAAGGACAAGTACGGTATCGATGGAGGACTCAAGCCCCGCAACGATGTCGGTATCCATCCGGTCGCCGATAATAACCGCGTCTTTGTTATCAACGCCGAGCATATTCAGCCCGTGGCGCATCATCAGCGGATTCGGTTTGCCCACAAAATACGCTTTCTTGCCGGTTGCCATTTCAATCGGCGAGATCAACGCGCGTGTGGCGGGAGCGATGCCGCCGTCCACCGGGCCGGTGGTGTCAAAATTACATCCGATCAGTTTTGCGCCGTTCATGACAAGCATGGTTGCGGTTTCCAGCATTTCATAATTATAAGAACGCGTTTCACCGAGCACCACATAATCGGGGTTGGTATTGTTCATTGAAAATCCGACGTTATACATTGCATTGGTCAGGCCGGTATCGCCGATAACAAACGCGCTTCCGCCGGGGCACTGCCGCTTTAAGAAACTTGCGGTTGCTAGCGCGGATGTATAAAAATGGTCCTCCTCAACATCTATCCCCAGCTGTGATAATTTTAGCTGGAGTTCCTTGCGGGTTTTTGAGGAGTTATTCGTTAAAAACAGAAAGTCCTTACTTTCTTTTTTCAGCCAGTTCACAAAGGTTTTAGCGCCGGGTAAAAGGCGGCTGCCGTGATAGATCACGCCGTCCATGTCGCATATAAAGCCCTTCTTCTCTTCAAGTTCTTTCAAGTCCATTCTCCTTCATTTATATGTTAAACCTTATTTAAAGTGATTATACCATCGCAAATTCGCTTTCACAACCGATATTATTTACATCATGCGTTGCAAAACGACGCATACTTTGATATCTTATGGATATTACTTTATCTGGCGGTGGAGCAATGGAAGAAAGATATATTTTGTCGATTGACTGCGGTTCGCAGAGTATTAAAGCCATCATCTTTGATACAGAGGGGAATACCATTGCAAAGGAACAGCATGTTTTCCCGGATTATGACCGTCCAAAACCTAACTGGGCAGAGCGGGAAGCGGATGCGTTTTGGAAAAGCCTTTGTGATGTGGCAAAGCGGATTAAAGCGAATAATCCGGAAGCATTCAGCCGGATTGAAGGGCTGAGCCTGACGACCCAGCGAGACACCGTTGTCTTTTTGGATAAGAAGCTGAGGCCGTTCCGTCCCGCGATCCTGTGGATGGATAAACGAAAGCAAAAAGAACACAAACCCATGAAGTTCATATATACGCTGATCACAAAGCTGGTACGCATGTACCGGACGGCAGTAGCCGTGAACAAACAATGCCCGGCGCACTGGGTTCAGCGGCACCAGCCCGAAGTCTGGGAAAATACATATAAATACGTTTACCTTTCAACCTATTTAAATTACCGGATAACCGGCATGTTGAAAGACAACACGGCCAACCAAATCGGCCATATGCCCTTTAATTATAAGACACGTGAATGGGAGGGACCCTATGCGCTGAAAGCCCAGTTTTTTCAAATCGAACGTGAAAAACTGGCGGATCTGGTTCCGTCCGCGACTGTGCTCGGCACAATCAGCAAGGCGGCCGCGGAAGCGACCGGTGTGCCGGAAGGACTGCCGTTTATTCCGGCAGGTTCGGATAAAGGATGCGAAACGCTCGGCGCCGGATGCCTGGATGAAAAGAAAGCGGCGATTTCGCTTGGCTCACAGGCCACGGTCCAGATTTCATCCAAACGTTATTTCGAAGTCGTTCCGTTCATTCCGCCTTTCCCGGCGGTCATTCCGGATATGTATAATCCCGAGATTCAGATTTTCAAAGGGTTTTGGATGATCTCCTGGTTCCAGGAGCAGTTTGCCGAGATGGAAGTGGCGCTTGCCAAAGAACAGGGTATGAAGCCGGAAGATTACCTCAACGCTCATCTGCGGGAAATTCCGCCCGGATGCAACGGGCTATTACTCCAGCCGTTGTGGGGCACGAGCGTGGACGCCCCGGAAGCCAAAGGTGCGATGATCGGATTTTCCGACGTGCATACGCGGTACCATATTTATCGCGCGATTATTGAGGGGATCGGGTTTGCACTGAAAGACGGGATACATTCCATAGAAAAGAAATCAAAAGTTGAAATAGAAAGTCTGATGCTGTCCGGCGGCGGATCGATGAGCGAGGACATCTGCCAGATTACGGCGGATATATTCGGCCGGCCGGTATCAAAAGTCCAGACGCATGAAACGAGCGGGCTGGGCGCTGCGATGGTCGGATTCAAAGCGCTCGGCATATTCGAGTCCTTTGATGAAGCAGTGGAAAAGATGGTGCATATTTCAGGAACCTATATGCCGGATATGGACGCCAATAAAAAATACGAGCGGATTTTCTCGCGTATCTATAAGAAAATGTACGGCCGCTTAAAACCGATGTATGACGAGATGTTTGAAATAGAAGAACATTGATAAAATGCGCGACTTAATTTTTTGGCTGATTGTTGCCGCCGCGATGATTCATATTGTCGAGGAATACTTTTCCGGATGGATTGAATGGGCGAAGAAGACGGTCAGCAGCGTTGACCTGAAATCCTTTGTTGTTGTGAATGTACTATTTCTGTTGCTGTGCGCAGCAGCGGCAATGTTCGACTTGCCTGTTTTGCGGCTGGCTGTGCTTAGCCTTATCGGTTCAAACATAGCGGTTCATATCGCGGGGGCGCTAAGAGACCGGGGATATGTGCCGGGGACAATAAGTGCTGTTTTTGCCTATGTGCCGCTGATGGTCACTGGACTGGTGATATTCTTTCGGATGTACGATCTGCCATTGCCATTGCTAATATTAAGTATATGTCTGGGACCAGCCATCATGGCAGTACCATTTATATTTCAAGTATTACGTAAACGGTAATGTGATGCTGGCTTTGATTATTTTCAGGGAATGTATGTATGCCCAAAACGATTAATCCACCGAAGCAATCATTCTTTTTAACAAAGTTCAAATATGATTGAATATTTTGGGCTTTTTTTATATTCCGAAGTAGCCTATAATATAACTCTAAAGGCAAATATAGGCCAATTTGAAATGGAGGGACGATTATGGGTTTTTTAAAAGGATTATTATCGGCCGTTCTCATTCTGATTCTCTTTGTCTGTTTGATTGCTTTCTCGTTTTCATATACAGCGGACACATTCTTCTTATCCGAGAGGTTTTATAAACAAACACTGGTTGAGACCGGGCTGTATGACAGAATCTATGATGATTTTGTTGAAAGGAACGAAAAGCTTGCTGCGCACTATCTTTATGAGGGGCCGGTTACAGAATGGTTTTTAGAAGGACTCCGAGGCGAGCAGGCACTTGAAGCAGCGGCGAAGGTGTTTCAGAATACGGCGGCAGGCCATCACAGCTATGTCATGGGCGACGCAGAGCAATTGCCGGCGATTAATCTGGAAGGATTATTTGCGGCTGTCAAAAAAGATATGCGTGATTCACTGGATACTGAAACTGCAAGACTCTTCTTAAATGAAGAAACGTATGGACATAATGCGGCTGTGCTGTTATCTCAAATTAATGATGCGGATGCGAAAGGCGAATTTCCAATTGAATTAAAAGAAGCATGCGTAGAACTGGTTTTTGAAAATACCGCGAGCCTGGACAAGGCATTCTTAATTACGACGTCAGAAGAAGCATACAATTATCTGGATTATAATAATGCCAAGGATGTATTTGAAACGTTAAGAAAGTATGTACCCGTCATCCACCCGTTAATTCATCAGTACATGTATCCCTTACTGTTAGTTATTGCGTTTCTAACCGGGATACTATTATTGATATGGCTGAAAAAAATATGGAAAGGATTTTTGATTAACGGATGGACGTACCTGATTGCCTCGATTATTGTGATAGTTGTTGGCATGCTAGTTAAGTATTCTGACATGTTGTATAATTTTATGCTTGGCTGGCTTGATACAGAAACGACAGACATATTAAAGATGTGGAATGCTGAGCAGCTTAAGGTGTTTTACGGGCAAAGCGTTATATCAATAGGGTTGATTTTCTTCGGCGTTGCGGTTGTCTGCATGGTATTGGGCGTCATCTTTAAGAAAAGGAAATCTAAAGTTGCGGCGGAATAAACGCGCTTATGCTGATAGAGCTGTATAAGTGTCGTGAAAACTATGAAAAACCGCTGTGCAGCCCGTTTTTTTCACTGAACGAAACATGTTATGAACCATCTGTATTTGCTTAAAAAATAACTTATTACGAATTTTTTAAATGGGCCACAAAACAGTTGACAATAAAATATGATGGTGATAATATATTAAAGCTGTCGCTGCGAGAGCAGTGATTGTTATGAACTTTAAAAACCGAAAAGCAGTACCAAAAAAGCAAGGTAAGAACGACAGCTTGAAAGCGGAGCTCGGAGATTCTTTTGATTGAAGATAGCTATACGAGAGTATAGTTAGAAATATTTAATTAAGAGTTTGATCCTGGCTCAGGACGAACGCTGGCGGCGTGCTTAACACATGCAAGTCGAACGGAACTTATTCGGTGTTTACATTGGATAAGTTTAGTGGCGGACGGGTGAGTAACGCGTGAATAACCTGCCTATCAGAGGGGGACAACACTTAGAAATAGGTGCTAATACCGCATAAGACCACAGTGTCGCATGGCACAGGGGTAAAAGATTTATCGCTGATAGATGGATTCGCGTATCATTAGCTAGTTGGTGGGGTAACGGCCTACCAAGGCGACGATGATTAGCCGGCCTGAGAGGGTGAACGGCCACACTGGAACTGAGACACGGTCCAGACTCCTACGGGAGGCAGCAGTGGGGAATATTGGGCAATGGGCGCAAGCCTGACCCAGCAACGCCGCGTGAGGGAAGAAGGTTTTCGGATTGTAAACCTCTGTCCTTGGGGACGAAGAAGTGACGGTACCCAAGGAGGAAGCTCCGGCTAACTACGTGCCAGCAGCCGCGGTAATACGTAGGGAGCGAGCGTTGTCCGGAATTACTGGGCGTAAAGGGTGCGTAGGCGGCATATTAAGTCAGGTGTGAAATACCCGGGCTCAACCCGGGGGGTGCATTTGAAACTGATACGCTTGAGTGTGAGAGAGGAAAGTGGAATTCCTAGTGTAGCGGTGAAATGCGTAGATATTAGGAGGAACACCAGTGGCGAAGGCGACTTTCTGGCTCATAACTGACGCTGAGGCACGAAAGCGTGGGGAGCAAACAGGATTAGATACCCTGGTAGTCCACGCCGTAAACGATGAATACTAGGTGTGGGGGACATAAGTCCTCTGTGCCGAAGCTAACGCATTAAGTATTCCGCCTGGGGAGTACGGTCGCAAGACTGAAACTCAAAGGAATTGACGGGGGCCCGCACAAGCAGCGGAGCATGTGGTTTAATTCGAAGCAACGCGAAGAACCTTACCAGGGCTTGACATCCTCTGACAGCCATAGAGATATGGTTTCCCTTCGGGGCAGAGAGACAGGTGGTGCATGGTTGTCGTCAGCTCGTGCCGTGAGGTGTTGGGTTAAGTCCCGCAACGAGCGCAACCCCTATGTTTAGTTGCCAGCGGGTAGAGCCGGGAACTCTAGACAGACCGCCGAGGACAACTCGGAGGAAGGTGGGGACGACGTCAAATCATCATGCCCCTTATGTCCTGGGCTACACACGTGCTACAATGGCCGGTACAAAGAGCAGCGAAACCGCAAGGTGGAGCGAATCTCATAAAGCCGGCCCCAGTTCGGATCGTGGGCTGCAACCCGCCCGCGTGAAGCCGGAGTTGCTAGTAATCGCGAATCAGCATGTCGCGGTGAATGCGTTCCCGGGCCTTGTACACACCGCCCGTCACACCATGGAAGTTGGGAGCGCCCGAAGCCAGTGTGCTAACTTTTTAAGAGGCAGCTGTCGAAGGTGAGATCAATGACTGGGGTGAAGTCGTAACAAGGTAGCCGTATCGGAAGGTGCGGCTGGATCACCTCCTTTCTAAGGTGTTACAACCAAATCCGAGGCCATATATTAGAATCGGTATGGACCTATGATGTAAAACAAATGAGTGACGAATTTCGAGCGAAGTGATTACTTTGCTTGGTACTGCAAGGTTTTTTAAGTGAGATGGGGGTGTAGCTCAGCTGGGAGAGCACCTGCCTTGCAAGCAGGGGGTCAGCGGTTCGAACCCGCTCATCTCCACCAAAAATCACGTGCGGGAGCAGGTGGTTTTAGTAGGCTAAGAGGGCTTTTCTTGAGCCGCGGTAGAGCCTAACCCAAGAACGCGGGCTTATAGCTCAGCCGGTTAGAGCGCACGCCTGATAAGCGTGAGGTCGGTGGTTCGAGTCCACTTAAGCCCACCAAGCCGCAAAGAGCGGCAAAGCAAGCGGAGAGATGCAAAGGCGTCTTGAAGCAAACGCACATTGAAAACTGCATATAGAAAAGCGTATATGAAAAAGGATACGAACACGAGAATATCTAGAAATAGATAAATAGCAACACAAAAACGAAGTCTTTTTTTTAAAGCAATATCGCGAGAAAAAAGAACTTAGGATGATCAAGCTAATAAGAGCGTAGAGCGGATGCCTTGGCATCAGGAGCCGAAGAAGGACGTGACAAGCTGCGATAAGCGATGGTGAGCTGCAAATAAGCTTTGACCCATCGATTTCCGAATGGGGAAACCCACCGGTCTTAATCGACCGGTACCCACCCTTGAATATATAGGGGGTGAGGAGGGAACCCGGTGAACTGAAACATCTTAGTAACCGGAGGAAGAGAAAGAAACCTCGATTTTCTGAGTAGCGGCGAGCGAAAGGGAAACAGCCTAAACCTTCTGTCTTATGACGGAGGGGGTATGGGCCGGCAACGTGGATTGTGAATGGTTAGTCGAATAGCGTTGGAAAGCGCAGCCATAGCGGGTAACAGCCCCGTAGGCGAAAACCGGACACACCTAGCCGGTACCGGAGTACCACGGAACACGAGTAATTTTGTGGGAATGCGGGAGGCCCACCTCCCAAGGCTAAATACTACCTGATGACCGATAGCGAATAGTACCGTGAGGGAAAGGTGAAAAGTACCCCGGGAGGGGAGTGAAAAAGAACCTGAAACTCTATGCTTACAATCAGAGGGAGCACGTTAAGGTGTGACCTCATGCTTTTTGTATAACGAGCCAGCGAGTTACGCTATGCAGCAAGGTTAAGGCATTCAGTGCCGGAGCCGAAGGGAGACCGAGTCTTAATAGGGCGTTTAGTTGCATGGAGTAGACCCGAAACCAGGCGACCTATCCATGGGCAGGGTGAAGCTGTGGTAAGACACAGTGGAGGCCCGAACTCACTAACGTTGAAAAGTTAGGGGATGACCTGTGGATAGCGGAGAAATTCCAATCGAGCTTGGAGATAGCTGGTTCTCCTCGAAATAGCTTTAGGGCTAGCCTCGTTTGAAGATATACGGAGGTAGAGCACTGACTGGGATAGGGGGCCACAAAGCTTACCGAACCTTATCAAACTCCGAATGCCGTATATTACCTAAACGGGAGTCAGACTATGGGAGATAAGTTTCATGGTCAAAAGGGAAAGAGCCCAGATCACCAGCTAAGGTCCCAAAGTACAAGTTAAGTGGCGAAGGATGTGTAATTGCATAAACAACCAGGATGTTGGCTTAGAAGCAGCCATTCATTTAAAGAGTGCGTAATAGCTCACTGGTCGAGTGGTTATGCGCCGAAAATGTCCGGGGCTGAAACTTGTCACCGAAGCTGTGGATGGATACGTAAGTATTCGTGGTAGAGGAGCATTCTATACTGGCAGAAGCCATACCGTAAGGAGTGGTGGACGGTATAGAAGAGAGAATGCTGGCATAAGTAGCGAGAATAATGTGAGAATCATTATCATCGAAAACCTAAGGTTTCCTGGGGAAGGCTCGTCCGCCCAGGGTAAGTCGGGACCTAAGCCGAGAGCAGATGCTGTAGGCGATGGACAACAGGTTGATATTCCTGTACCACCGATTTTTCGTTTGACTGATGCAGTGACACAGTAGGATAGGCAGAGCGGGTTGATGGTAGAGCCCGTCCAAGCGTTTAGGCTGGGAGTTTAGTGAAGTACGGATTCCCTTAAGGCTGAGACGTGATGGGGACAGAAAATAAGTATGGAAGCTGCTGAATCCACACTGGCGAGAAAAGCTGCTAGGGAGAAAAATAGGTGCCCGTACCGCAAACCGACACAGGTAGGTGAGGAGAGAATCCTAAGATGAGCGAGATAACCCTTGTTAAGGAACTCGGCAAAATTACCCCGTAACTTCGGGAGAAGGGGTGCCACCTTCGGGTGGTCGCAGAGAATAGGCGCAAGCGACTGTTTAGCAAAAACACAGGTCTGTGCGAAATCGAGAGATGACGTATACGGGCTGACGCCTGCCCAGTGCTGGAAGGTTAAGAGGAAGTGTTAGCACTTGATGCGAAGCACGGAATTTAAGCCCCAGTGAACGGCGGCCGTAACTATAACGGTCCTAAGGTAGCGAAATTCCTTGTCGGGTAAGTTCCGACCCGCACGAATGGCGTAACGACTTGCGCGCTGTCTCAACAGGGGACTCGGCGAAATTGAAGTACCGGTGAAGATGCCGGTTACCCGCGATAGGACGGAAAGACCCCGTAGAGCTTTACTGTAGTTTGGCATTGGAATTTGGCATAAGATGTACAGGATAGGTGGGAGGCTGAGAAGCATGAACGTCAGTTTATGTGGAGCCATCCTTGGGATACCACCCTTTTTATGCTGAATTTCTAACGGTATGCGGTGATCCCGGTACCGGACATTGCCAGATGGGCAGTTTGACTGGGGCGGTCGCCTCCCAAAGAGTAACGGAGGCGCCCAAAGGTCACCTCAGAATGGTCGGAAATCATTCTTTAGAGTGCAAAGGCAAAAGGTGGCCTGACTGCGAGAGAGACATTTCGAGCAGGTACGAAAGTAGGGCTTAGTGATCCGGCGGTAGAGAGTGGAATTGCCGTCGCTCAACGGATAAAAGCTACCTCGGGGATAACAGGCTTATCTCCCCCAAGAGTCCACATCGACGGGGAGGTTTGGCACCTCGATGTCGGCTCGTCGCATCCTGGGGCTGGAGCAGGTCCCAAGGGTTTGGCTGTTCGCCAATTAAAGCGGCACGCGAGCTGGGTTCAGAACGTCGCGAGACAGTTCGGTCCCTATCCATCGTGGGCGTAGGAAATTTGAAAGGAGCTGTCCCTAGTACGAGAGGACCGGGATGGACGTACCTCTGGTGTACCAGTTGTCCTGCCAAGGGCACCGCTGGGTAGCCAAGTACGGAAGGGATAAACGCTGAAGGCATCTAAGCGTGAAGCCCCCCTTAAGATAAGATTTCCCTCCTTTTATAGGTTAAGACCCCTTGTAGACGACAAGGTTGATAGGCTGGAGGTGGAAGTGCAGTAATGCATGCAGCTGACCAGTACTAATCGGTCGAGGGCTTGATCTAAATTCCTTTGATTTGCGTTTCAACTATATGCGGTTCTTAATGCGCGTTATGGTGTCCTGTTATTTAATTAATAACAGCAGACCAGCCAACTAAATATTTTGTTCACCATTTTCCGGTGGCGATTGCTAAGGGGTTCCACCTGTTCTCATCCCGAACACAGAAGTTAAGCCCTTATACGCCGATGGTACTTGGCTGGTAACGGCCTGGGAGAGTAGGTAGCTGCCGGATTCTATATTCCTCAGTAGCTCAGCGGTAGAGCATTCGGCTGTTAACCGAAGGGTCGTTGGTTCAAACCCAACCTGGGGAGCCATATAAAAACCACTATATATAGTGGTTTTTTATTTTGTGTATGGGATATAAACACTGTATGTTGATAATGAATAAAGTGTAAACGTAAACATGAATTTAAGCTAAAACAGCTATAAATTGCTATAAAACGGTATAAGTGTCGTAAAAGTGTCGTACTTTTTAAATTAACGAATTAAGCTTTGCTGCAACCTTATCTTTAACAAGAATTCCTAAATCGATTTCACTTTGAATATGCAGGTCGATTTTACTAATATCTTGGTTATGAATTGCATTAGTTTCAAATTTTTTTATTTCATCTATTTTCAACTCTATTTCAGCTTGATCAGATTTTGATAAAAGAAGATCAATGCTTCGATAATTTTCAATTATTCTATTAATTGGTTCAACGAGGTAATCCAAATACTCAAATTTTGTTGCCTTTTGGGGATTGAACTGCATAAAGCCTATCTTTGATAACTCTTTATAGACGTCTAAAAGCAGTCCTGCGCTCGTCCTCTCCTTTTGCCATTCTTTTTCACGCCGATTCCTACGCAAACCCAAACACATATTAGCTAAACTGACCAGGAAAGTAAGCAATATTGAAAATAAAGCAATTTTGTCTGTATCCATAATATTTATCCTTTCGAAAATGTTTTTGATAGGAATCCCGCTTGTTATCTATTGTTTCATGCACATAAATATTCGCCGTTACGTTTATATTCGCATGTCGCATCAATTTTGAGGTGATATGGATGTATATGTGAAAGCGTATTATAGAAAAAATAAAAACACTTTGCAATTATAACATAAATATAGAAATAAAAGCGCCTGATATTTCTATTCATCCTTTTCGTTATATAAATAATACAAACCGCGCAAAAAAAGAAATATAAAGTTTTAGGACTAAAAGAAATGGTACATGCAAAAATCTAATCTAATTATTATTGGCCGTACCGCATTCCTAGCACCCCTGCGCCTTGACATCCCAGTTTATGACCTTTATTATTAATATACTGGATAATATTGCTGAATCTTCTATGCATATGGAGGAACGGGAGAACCATCTTTGGGGTGAATCCGAAATTTCGGTAGGGGACCTTTCAACCCGAACCCGTCAGCTAATCTCGTAAGCGCTGAGAGGTAAAGGCTAGTTTTACTAACGTCTATTTGCGCTTATTAAAAACAGTGGGCGTTTTTTATTTGGGGAAAAGGAAGGAGGACGAATGTGATTAATGTTGCTGTCTGCGGAATAGGACGGGCAGGAAGCGAAGTCGTAAAGGAAATCAGGGCGAGCGACCAGCTGAAACTCACGGCGGCTTTTTGCCGGGTAAACAGTGAAAAAGCGGGTAAGGATGTCGGATCAATCCTGAAAACGGGAAGAACCGGTGTCATCGCAACTGAGGTAACGCATGCCGACCGCGTGCTGAGTGAAAAACCGGTCAATGTGTTTTTGGATTTTTCTAATCCGAAGGCCATGAAGCCGCTGATTACCGCATGCCAGAAGCACGGTGTCCCGGGTGTGGTCTGCACGACCGGATTCACCGACGATGAAATCAAATGGATGACCAAACTTGCGGACAACCAAAAAATCGGGATTGTATATGCTCCGAACGTGACGCTGGGCATTAATGTTCTGCTGGCGCTTTTAAAAACGGTGACGCACGTCCTGCCTTCTTTTGATTATCAGGTCACCGAGATTCATCATAACAAAAAAACAGACCGGCCGTCGAGCACGGCGAAGCGCATAGCGGAAACCATCAGGGACGGACTGGATGGCAAAAAGCCTCCGGAAATTCCCATCAACTCTGTCCGGGCGGGCGGATATGTGGGTGTTCACGAGGTGTTGGTTGCCGGCGATAACGAGCGGATTTCACTGACGCACGAGACCTTTGCGCGAAAGGCATTCGCACAGGGCGCGCTGCGTGCGGCTAAGTTTGTGATTGGGAAAAAGGGATGGTATCGCATGGAGGATGTTATTGATATCGACGCAATTATACGGGAAGATAGTATTATTCGTAAATGAGCATTTTATATTACATAACTTTATTAAAAGTTTAATATTGGTATTAAGAAACCATCTAGAAAAGATGGTTTTCTTTTATAAAGAGCTATGGCTTATCGAAAAGGGTTTCATTGTCAATGTTTTTTAAGTAATGATTGCACCACTTCATTTTAGAGAGAAGCTTTTCTGAATCTTCATCATGACATTCAGTTAATTCTGCAATTTTTGACCGTACAAATTGCTTCAGATCAGTGCGCATTGTTTGAGCTCCATTTGGGTTGAGCAGAAAGTTTAAAAAGGGGTAACCATCGTTATCTTTAATGAAAATACCGGGATTTTTAAGCAAATAGTTTTTATACAATTTACTTGTAGTGATGGATTCGTCAGCAATAACCCTCATGTTATTTGCATGGTTTTTTTCAAGCTCATACGCACTAACAAGAGCTGGTCCAAAAACACAAAGATTATCATGATATAACAGCCCTCTAGAGATGCCGCCTCGGAAGAAAACAGGCTCAACCCTAGAAATTGAAAATAGGATTGTTTGCATCATGCACAGGGAGAAACCGACGATACTAGCAAAAGATTGATCGTTTTTTGCAGGATGAGATATTACAATTGAGTCCGACATTATTGTGATATTTGTATAATCAGTGAATTTTCCTGCGGAAACGATTCCCATATTATCATATAATCTAAAAACAGATTCTATTGTGTTATATGCTTTTATCATATCAGTGTAGGAGAGTTCCTTAAGTTTTGAACGCATGCCTAGGATATCAAGAAAAACTACAAAACGATCTTCATATTCTTTACTTCGCCGATCGCTTTGTACATTTTTTAGTATGTTATCATAAAAAGACTGAATAGGGCCAAAAAGCATCTTATACCTCCTATAGAATAATTATACTATATTAATATCTGAGAAGAAATATTGAACCATGAAAATCATCATCCCCTGAAAAACGACAGCGGATGCACGTCATGCAGATTTTGGTCGTTTTGCTCCTTTGGGGAAGATTCATCCATAAACGTGGCGCGCACCACCGCATGCTTGCCGAACTTTTCGGCGATGCGGTCCTTAGCGAATTCAAGCGCCTCTTTTTTTTTGACCTCAACGCAGTCAAAGAACGAAACCTGTGCGGTACGTACAATCGGGACAAAGTCGGTGCCGCGGATGCCGAGTGAGCGGATGGGACGTGCGTTAATGTCCCAATGCTGTTTAAACAAACCCATCGCAATCGCGGCGATTTCGTCCGATACAAAGGTAGGGGTATCCAGCGTCTTTTGGCGGGTGAGGTGCGCCAGCCGGTTGTCCCGTAAATAGATACAGATACATCCCGCGCTCACACCTTTGGCGCGCATACGGGCGGATACCATTTCGGCCAGCAGTAAAAACGCCATCTCAACATCCCGCTGGTTCACCAGATCCCGTGCGGTGGTCATGCTGTTGCCGATTCCCTTAAACCCGAACTCGTGATCTACCGCTTTCACCAGCGAATCATCGATTCCGTTGGCAAACTCCCTCAGCATTAATCCGTTCTTGCCCAGCAGGCGCTTGAGCACGGATTCGGGTGCGGTGGCGAGGTCGCCGATGGTCGTGACGGCGATTTTATTCAGCTTGTTTTTGGTGGCGCGCCCGACGCAGATTAGATCGTCAACCGGAAGCGGCCAGATCAGCGTGCGGTAATTTTCCCGCGATATGGTGGTTACGGCATCCGGTTTTTTATAATCGCTGCCCAGCTTTGCAAATACCTTAGAGAACGACACGCCGATCGAAAGCGTTAATCCGGTCTCGCGTTTGACGACGTCCTTGATTTCATAAGCAATCCGCGTACCGTCCGCGATTGTGTTCGGGTAGCCTGAGATGTCCAGCCAGCATTCGTCGATGCCAAAAGGTTCGATGTTGCCGGTATAGCGGTAATAGATGGCCTTTACACGGTCGGAATAGTCGATATAAAGCGGATAGTCGGGCTTAATGACGGTGAGCCCGGGGCATTTCTGGCGCGCTTTCCAGATCGGTTCTGCGGTCTTAACGCCCATGCGTTTGGCGGGCATGTTCTTCGCGAGAATAATTCCGTGGCGCTTATCCGGATCGCCGGCGACCGCAACAGGGACGTCATGAAGCTCCGGACGTGAAACAAGGGATGCTGTGGCGAAGAAATTATTGAGATCACAGTGCAGGATGAGATTCTGCATAATGGTATATACTCCTAAAACCCCTTTAGAGAAAATAAAAGCGAAAAAACCCAGGGGGATGGTTCGTTCGCTTTTTCAAAAGAAAAATGTGTTTTTTTAAGGCTGATTGACGAAGATCAGCCTTACTAAAGAATGATTGTTCGTATGAACTTATTATAAAGGCAAACAAACGTTTTGTAAAGGGTTTTTTGAAAAAAAATAAAAAAATATGTTTGGGTATTAAAAACAGCGCATCATATAGTATAATAAAGGAAAAAAGATAAAGAGAAAGCAGAGGCCAAACAGTAATATGAGTAAAATAACAAAAGCAATCATCCCGGCGGCGGGACTGGGAACACGGTTCCTTCCCGCGACGAAGGCGCAGCCGAAGGAAATGCTGCCGATCGTCGATAAACCGACCATTCAGTATATTATTGAAGAAGCCATTGCCTCCGGCATTGAAACGGTGCTGATTATCACCGGACGGGGCAAGCGCGCGATCGAAGACCATTTTGACCGGTCGTACGAACTGGAAAACGAACTGCTGAAAAACGGAAAAAAAGACTTGTATGAAATGGTCGAGGATATCGCCAATCTGGTCGAGCTTTATTATATCCGCCAGAAAAGCCCCAAAGGGCTGGGGCATGCGATTCATTGCGGGAAATCCATTATCGGGAACGAGCCGTTTGCGGTGCTCCTCGGGGACGACGTGGTGGTCAACAAAGAAAAACCGGCTTTAAAACAGCTGATTGATGTCTATGACCAAACCGGAAAATCCGTGCTCGGTGTTCAGCGGGTGGCGCAAAAGGACGTATCCAAATACGGTATCGTAGACCCGAGCGAAGTGAACGGGAACGTCAGCAAAGTCAGGGACCTGGTCGAAAAGCCGGCGCCCGACAAAGCGCCGTCCAACATCGCGATTTTAGGGCGGTATATTATCACCCCGCGTATATTCGAAATTCTAGAAACCACACAGCCCGGGGTCGGCGGGGAAATTCAAATCACGGATGCGTTAAAACAGCTTGCACAGGAAGAGGATATGTATGCCTGCGAGTTTGAAGGCAGACGGTATGATGTCGGCACCAAGATGGGGTTTTTAGAGGCGACGATAGAGTTTGCACTTGACCGGGAAGACCTCAGGGATGAGGTGCAGGCTTACTTAACGAATTTGATCAATGAAAGAGGTATGTGCGGTAAATGAGCACGATTAAAGATATCAACTTATATCCTGACGGCGATTTAAAGATTGAATGGGTCAAACGGTATATGCCGGTATTAAACAGCATTGCACATGAGTTTGAAGCATCACAGCCGTTTAAAGGCAAAAAGATTGCAATGTCCATTCACCTTGAAGCCAAAACCGCTTATCTGGCCAAAGTGCTGAGAGCAGGCGGTGCGGAAATGTATGTGACGGGATCAAATCCGCTTTCCACGCAGGATGATGTGGCGGCGTCGCTGGCACACAGCGGCATCGAAGTTTTTGCTACGCACGGCTGCACGCAGGAAGAATACGACGCTTATATTGAGCAGGCGATTGCGCAGGATATTGATTTGGTGTTGGATGACGGCGGGGATTTAACCACGCTGATTCACAATAACGATAAAAAGGCGTCCCGGATTATGGGCGGTGCGGAAGAAACCACTACAGGCGTTATCCGTCTAAGGGCGCGCGCGAAGGCAGGCAAGCTGAAATATCCGATGATGTCGGTGAATGACGCGAACTGTAAATCCTTGTTTGACAACCGCTACGGCACCGGACAGTCGGCATGGGACGGCGTGATGCGGGCGACGAATCTGGTGATTGCCGGAAAGTGCGTCGTGGTCGGCGGATACGGCTGGTGCTCGCGCGGAATCGCTGCCAAAGCGGACGGGCTGGGCGCACGGGTCATCGTGACCGAAGTGAATGCGATTAAAGCGATGGAAGCCGCGATGGACGGATACGATGTCATGACCATGGATGATGCGGCGCTGATCGGCGATATCTTTATCACGGCAACGGGATGCAAAGACGTCATTACCGAACGCCACTTCAATGTGATGAAGGACGGGGCGCTTTTGGCGAATGCCGGGCACTTCAACGTTGAAGTGAGTGTTGAAGCGCTTGAGAACGTATCGGTTGAAGCCAGACCGATGCGTAAAGGCATCACCGGATATGTACAGAAAGACGGCCGTATATTAAATCTCATTGGTGAAGGGCGCCTGGTCAATCTCGTGGCGGCGGACGGGCATCCGGCTGAAATTATGGATTTAAGCTTTGCGCTGCAGGCGCTGAGCCTCAAATATGTAATGGAACACCATAAAGAACTGCCGAACGATGTGATTGACGTGCCGTATGAGATTGACTATATGGTAGCGGAACGTAAATTGAAAGCCATGGGTAAAACCATTGATAAGCTGACCGAAGAACAGGCAGCATATCTGAATGCAATGGGATAATAAGGACAACCGGATGAAAACATGGATTAAGCATGCTATTGTACTGACAATGGATGAAAAAGACGCAGTCATTAAAGACGGCTGTCTTTTTATTGAAGACGACCAAATCACTTATGTCGGGCTCCAGAATGACGGATTGGAAGCAAAGGCGGAAAAAGTGATTGACGCCAAAGGCAATATCATCATGCCGGGGCTGGTCAACGCGCATACCCATCTGCCCATGACAATTTTTAAGGGTTACGGCGAAGGTCTGCCGCTTCAGCAATGGCTGACGGATAAAATCTGGCCGGCTGAGGACAAGCTGACCGATGAGATGGTATATTGGTCGTCCATGCTGGGATTGATTGAGATGGCAAAGACAGGCACCACCTGTTTTTTGGATATGTATATGTTTTATGACGCGGTCTATAAAGCGGTCAGTCAGAGCGGCCACCGCGGTGTATTCGCACGCGCGGTATTGGATGCCGACGGCAATCTGGATTACCGGATGAAAGATGCGGAAGACGTCTTAAAGCGATACAGGAACATAGGACGCGTCGACGCAATGGTCAGCGCACATGCCGAATATACATGTTCAGCCGATGCGCTGAGCCAGGCACTGGCGCTTGCGCATCAGTATGGAACCGGGATACATATCCATGTTTCTGAGACCAGAGAAGAGCACGAACAGGCGATTGAACGAAACGGGATGACGCCTATCCAGCTGATTGACAAATTAGGATTGACACAGGTTCCGGTTGCAGCGGCGCACTGTGTGCATGTCAGCGATGATGATATCGCGATCATGGCCGAAAAAAACATTTCAGTGCTGTCCTGCCCGCAAAGCAACTTAAAATTGGGGAGCGGCATTGCACCTCTAAAAAAAATGGCGGACAGGGGCGTGAACATCGCCATCGGAACGGACGGCTCATCGTCCAATAACAATCTGGACATGCTGGAAGAAACCATGCTGGCGGCGCTGCTCCAAAAGGGAACGCTTCTGGACGCATCAGCCATCAGCAATATGCAAGCCTTAAAAATGGCGACCGCGGGCGGCGCGGCGGCGCTGGGGATGGCGGATAAGATCGGCCGGTTAAAAGCCGGATACCAGGCGGATATCATCATGATTGACACTTCAGGTATCGCATTCCAGCCCCAAAACGATCCGGTATCCTGTGTTATCAACAGCGGCAACGGACGCGATGTCGCCATGACCATGGTCGGCGGCGAAATGATATATCGGAACGGTGAAATCGGATTTGCGGACGAAGAAGAGGTCATCCGCCGCGTACAGGCGTTTGCGGATGAAATCTGTATCTAGGAGATAATACATTGAAAAAAAGAGCAATACTGATTTTTTATATTGTAGTTATGAGTCTGGCGCTGGTTTCGTGCCAGGGAGCAGGGGAAGAGACCTTTTATGATATCAATGACCAGGCATCCGGCGGGGTGATTGCGCCGGAGCAGGGCATGAATATCAAGGATATTGACATATCCTACTTCCAGAACCAGACGGAAATCGCCCTGCATATCATCTATGGCAGCCGCGAGGAAACCCAGTCTGAGGCAATCGTAACGGATCTGCCGAAATATGAAGTTTCTTTGCTGGACGAACCTTACCGGCTTGCGGTGCGGCTTTACGGCATTGATTATGTTGATTATATTGAAAAATCGTCATGGGCGCTGGATGAGCACGTGGCCGGTGTGTTCAGGGAGCGGATTGCGAACCAGGACTATATTACGGTTTATTTTCAGCTCAATGCGCGCGTGAAGTTCCGTGTGGACGAAGGTGACGGAAAGATAAGGATTATTCTCGAAACCGATAAATCGGAGCCGGAGAACAATCATTTTGTTATGCTGAATGCGTTTGACGAATACCTTGAAGGCGCATTTTCGGATGAGTTCGGGCTGACGCCGGTGCTTTGCGCCGACCGCCAGAACATTGCGATGATATCACAGCCTTATAAAACCGCGCAGGAAGCGGATGCAAAACTGGCGCAGCTGAATGCGCTGATTCAAAC
Organism: Christensenellaceae bacterium; assembly: GCA_963674805.2. GTDB lineage: Bacteria > Bacillota > Clostridia > Christensenellales > CALMFG01 > CALMFG01. The sequence continues at coordinate 314,242 of CAXXNY010000026.1, read as the reverse complement.
GTCGCCGATCTCAAAAACGCCGTATACCATGACACTGGCGGGTGAAGCGCTGCCGGTGATTAATCTTGACATCGACCAGTTTGTCCCGGCGGATAAAAAGATGGTGATGCAAAATGACGTGGCAACTGTGCTGCCGCTGTTGTTTGAAAACGGAAGGTATGCCGCAGAGAACGGCCAGACGATTTTATTCATCAAACCATATACACCTGATGCGGGCGAGCCTGCGATTGACGGAGAATCTTTGTGGCTGCTCACAAACGGCGATAAGAAGACACAGCTGAATCTGCCTCCGTTCACATCCATCCAGGTTGCGGCATTCTCGTCTGACGGCCGCTATATTGCGTTTATTGACGTCACAGTGGGCAGCAGGGTGTTGTATGTATTTGATCAGGAAACGGGCTATTTATATAATCTCGGCGAGGAAGGAATCGGCAACATCACGGCAAGTTTTGCATGGGCCGAGGACGGACATGCCCTTTATGCCGTGACCGGAGATGAATCGCTCCGGTTGGTGAGATGTGCGTTTATTGAAGGTGCGCTTGATGTACAGATAATATCCGAAGATGTCAGCAGCGAAGGTAAAATCGCCGACTTTAACGGTGCGGTAATCTACGCAGACAACTTTGCGGGTGAGCACGGGATTATTTACCGCATCGATAAAATAACCGGTGAAAAGACCTTTTTAACCGAAGGTGTTGATTTTAAGATTGCGCCGGACGGATCAGGTATGGCGGTAACGGAATATAATGATTACGGCGAAGAACAGGCGTATGTGAATCTGAAAATTTATTCATTTGCTGACCGGAGCGAAACCGTGATTGTTGACGGCGGCATCGTCGAATCGTTCGCGTTTCTGCCTTCGTCCAATACGGTGGTATATTCCGACGGGACACAGAGTGATTACACATACCGGTTCTTGTATGCGCTGGAATCATATGATTTAAGCTCAGGAGAGATTACCACACTGACCCAGATGGCGACTGGAACGTTCTTCCTGTCTCAGGACAGCGCGGATTGTTACCTGATTGATTATTATCTTGGCGACGACGGGCATTATCATTATACAACCTATACCTATACGTTATCATAAAAAATAAAACCTCCTGCAAAATCTGCAGGAGGTTTTTTAACCTTAACGGAGCCTTAACTACACCGTTTTTTATTCTTCGATAAACGCGACCGCTACCGCACCCGGGCCGGCGTGTGTACCAACCACAGGGCCGATATCTGTTTCAACAATCTCTTTTGGTGAGTAATGCGCTTCCAGCCACTCGCGGAACACTTTCAGGTTTTCTTTCGCGTTGGTATGCCCTAAAATAATGCGTTTTCCGTTCAGTGTCTGGTGTGTGTGCGCAATCAGATGGGCAATTTCAGCAAACGCTTTTTTTTGCCCGCGGGCCTTGGATGCGGAATCTACAAGCCCGTCAGCGATCGTTAAAATCGGTTTGACATGCAAAAGTTCGCCGATGGCAGCGGCAGAGGCTTTAATGCGTCCGCCTTTTTTCAGATATCTCAGCGTATCAATAATGAAATAAAGCCGGCTGTGCCGCTTCATTGCTTCCAGCCTGCTCACGACGTTTGTGCGGTCGTGGCCGTCTTCGATTAAATCAACCGCTGTCATTACAATCTGAAGCGCCGCAATCGCGACGGTCTCGGTGTCAATCAGGCTGATCTTATCGGTCTTCAGCTGTGTCTGGGCAATAAATGCCGACTGGTATGTGCCGCTGAGTTTTGAGCCGATGAACACTCCGATGATTTCGTCACCCGCGTCCAATATCTCTTTAAATACCTTGACGAACTCTTCCGGGTTCACCTGTGCGGTGGACGGGAGATCTTCGGATTCGGACAGCTTTTGATAAAACTCATCCTTACTGATGTCCACACCCTCGACATACTCGTGCTCCCCAAAGATGACTTTCAGCGGAACGATGGTGACATGATGCGCCTTTGCATAAGCATCTGGCATATCACATGTCGTATCCGTAACAATACGAATCGCCATAATGTCTTACCTTCCTTTCTGCCATAACGGCATAGGCGGTAATGCCTACAAAAAATAATGAATAATTTCAGAAGTATTAGCACTTCGTTAGTCATTCTAACAATATTTAATTTATGTGTCAATCCGTTAAAAAAAGCCGCGCGCGGCGGCTGATGGTCATCTTGAGATTTCTTCGCGTATGGCGAATCCTTTATCCTCAGCCATAGTATAAACGCGTTCCCACGTCCGCTGAGTGGCAAAATGGTCAATCAATGTCACGGTGTCGCTGTTAACGCTGTCCAACATTTCAAAAAGTGCGTCCTCGGTGACAGCCTCACCCATATAATAGATGGTGTCTTCCTCGATTAAAATTTCGTTTTCAGTGGTCGGGATTACGGCGCCGGATTCGGTATCAACGGTGTCGGAGTAGGCCTGCCGTTCGAGAAAATTATCCCTTAAGTCATTCAGCCCGGGAAAGAAACCGCCGAACAGCGCGGAAAAGAAGATCAGGACAAGGGCGATTAAACCCAAAAAGAAGTTGCGAACCGGACGTTTGTGCTTTTGATTACGACTCATTTATTGTTCCTCCCGCATAATAAATATTTCGGCGCAGTAATAGTCTTTTGCGCCGTATTTTTCCTGAAGCGCGGTAATCGCATCCCATGCAGCATCCCACGCGTAATGATAGACTTGTACATTATCCGTTGACAGGGTGACAAACACCATTGCCGAACCTCCCGGCCTGGCGTCAATCACTGATGAAATCTCACGCTTGACATCGGTGATAAGATCATCCCGTTTATCCGGATTATAAGCATCTTCGCTGGCGATGGCAACCGGAGTTGCATTGCCGTTAATAAAAATTTGGTTGGTTTCACCGCTTAAAACGACCTCAACAAAGTAAAACTCCGCTTTTAGCAGGTCATAAAGCACCATCTCATACGCTACATTGTTTTCATCGGCATAATGGTCCAAATAACGTCCGGCGTCGGCGGCATCCTGTTTGCTGAGTGCGCTCTCCAAGGCCTGCCGGTCGATATGAAAATACTGCGAAACCGCCTGATTCAGCTTTTCAATGTCCGCACCTTGGTTCTCGATTGCGCCAGCCAGCGCAGCGTTTTCGGATGAAAGCGTGGCGTTTTCATCGGTCAGTGTCTCAACCAGCGCGGCGTTCTCATCGGCAATCCTTTCGTTTTCTGAACGGCTTTGGTCCAAAGCGGAGGTGGTGGACGTTAAAATAAACATAAACCCGAACACCATCAGCAGAATGACATCCAAAAGCGGGGTTAAATCAATATGCGACCGTCTCTTCATTTCTGTGCGCCGCTTTCTTTTAATACAGATTCGATCAGGATGTTCAGGTTGTCTCGGTTGGCTTCCACCCTAGAAACGATACCGCCTTCCATCGCCTTGCATATGGTTGCGCCGACCAATCCCCAAAAAGTCGAAGTCAGCGCGGCCAGGAAGCTGGTACTCACGGTGTCGGCGGTGAAATTGTCAATCCGGATCAACGCAATTACCGTACCCAATATGCCGAGCAGGGGCAGAATGTTGGTGATTGAGACAAAAGAATGATAGAGCTTGTCTTCGGTTTCGCGCATATGCCGGAGCTGATGCAGATCCACTTTTTTCGGATCATTTGACGCAAGGCTTTTCAGCGCATGCTGTACCGGCAGATACACCACTTTTCTTAACTGCTGGTCGAGCGATTTGGATATTTTATTTAAACGCAATGCGATAAACAGCACATTGATGATGATTAAAGCGACAACGATGATGTCATATCCGGCGAGCCCTTTGCCTAATGCGGTAATAATTGTCATACCGGCTCCTTTAAATGTAATGAATACCATTATTATAACAGAAATAATGCGCTAATCAACAAACGGATAGCGAAGCAAAATAATTAAAAACAGCGGAAATGCTCATTCGTAACGTTTATGTGAATACTCCGGCGCTATTGCTTGTAATATATCCGTAATAAATATATAATCTTATGAAGCAAAAAAGAACAAAGAAGGTATAAAAACAATAGATGGGAAAGCAGTATAAACCCCAAAAACCGCAGTATTACAAAATTAAGCATTCGCGCTTTAAACGCAGATATCTGTTCTTACTGCTGCTGATTCCACTGGTTTTGGCAGGAGGCGTACTGATTATTCAGTCGCAGGAACGGATGGCGGTGATTACCAAACTGCCGTCCGATGATGCGGTATTGGACGTTCCGCCGACACCGGCTGTGCTTTCGGATGAAGAAGGCTACAGCGAAGAGGCGTTTGTCACGTCGCCGACTGCGTTTTCCTATTCCGATCCGGAAAAGCTGGGATTCAGAACCTATATCATGGCCGCGGGTGAGGAAGTGGATAAATTTGAGTATAAAGGGCTCATTCGATTTCCGGAGCCAGCCGATTATACCGATATTGCAGGCGTTCTGACATACAGGGGCAATAACTACCGGTCGTCCGGTTCATACGGCGCAGCGAAGATCGACAGCGGAGCGATGCAGATTCTTTGGACGCATAAGCTTCCGGAGTTTGCGTTAAGCGGGCCTTCCGAAGGAACCAGCCAGCCGCTGGTGGTGCGCTGGCCGGCGGATATCATGGGCAGTATGAGCTTTAAATCCGCTAAAAAAGGCCTGGTGCAACTGACCGAGGTGATTTTTGCGGATAAAAGCGGGGATATTTATTTTCTGGATATTGACGACGGAGAGCTGACGCGTACGCCGATACCGACAATCGCCTATACGCAGGGCACCCCGACACTTGACCCGAGAGGATATCCGCTGTTATTTGTCGGGCAGTCTATTCAGGAAGACGGTAACGTGAGCCGTTCGCACTATCAATATCTGTTTGTGATTAATCTGATTACAGGGAAGCCGGTGTTCCGCTTTGGGTCCAGCAGTGTTGAGCCGTTTTCGGATAACAAATGGCAGGGATACGGCGGTTCGCCGCTGGTCTATGACGATCATGTGATGATTGAAGGCGAAAGCGGCATCTTGTATATGTACGAAGTGGGATCGAACTTTGAACTTGATAAAGCGCGCGTAACCATCAACGATGAACCGGATTTATATAAGTATAAGTATGAGAATCCCGGGACCGGATACCAGAGCGATTATGACGACGGCGAAGAAAACACGGTGCGCAATATCGATAGTGGTACGACCGGATCATTGGCCGGGTACCAAAATTATGTCCTGTTTTCGGACCGCTCGGGATATATCCAGTGTATAGATTTAAACCATATGAGCCTGATTTATGCCGTGGACATCGACGGAAACGGTGATTTTACGCTCAGTCTGGAAGGCGACGGCTTTGACGCCAACGCATTTTCGATTTATTCCGGGACGCGGCTTGAATATGAGATTGAGATTAACGGCGACGACGGTATATCCGATGAAACCGAGGCCGTATATTTTAGGAAAATCAACGGGCTGACCGGAAAGATTGAATGGGAGAATGCACATGACTGTCTGACCCGCACGGACTTTCGCGGGGGAATCTCTGAAGCATGCGCAATTGGTGAAAAAAACCTGGCCAAGCTTGTGATCTACAGCGTGGTGATGGAAGAAGGCACCACGAACACCAAGCTCTATGCGGTGAACAAATCGGACGGCAGTCTGGTATGGGAAAAAGAGATACAGGCGTTATCAAAAAGTGCGCCGACCGTGTTTTATGATGAAGCAGGTAAAGGGTATGTGGTTGTGTGCGATGCGGACGGGTATGCACGGCTTTATGACGGATTAACCGGCAGTGAGATGTCTACGGTGATCTTGGAGGCCGGTGCCGACGGCACGCCGGTGGTTTACAGCGACAAAATGGTCGTGCATTTAGAGAACGATTCACTCGTTTGTGTAAAAATTGATTAGAGGGATATGAAGATGGAAAGAGAACGGATAACAGAAGAAATTTCGGATATTATCTTTGGACGCAACAGTGTCAAAGAGGCGATTAAATCGGGACGGCCGATTAATAAGATTTTTGTTGCAAAGGGGCTTAAGGACGGCAGCATCAGCGAGATTATCGGGATGGCAAAGGACGCCCGGATGGTCATCATCAGCGTGGACAAACACAAGCTGGACGAGATGTGCCGACCCTTCGGGCACAGCGGCAATACCGGCAACCATCAGGGAATCGCGGCATCGCTTGCGCCGTATGCGTACTGCGAAGTTGAAGACATCCTGGCAGCGGCAAAGAAAAAAGATCAGCCGCCTTTTGTCATCATACTGGACGGCGTGACCGACACCAATAACTTCGGATCAATTATCCGAAGCTCGGAAGCGATGGGCGTACACGGCATTATTATCGGCAAGCGCAGAAGCGCTCCGGTTAATGCGGCGGTGGATAAAGCCTCTTCGGGTGCGCTTTCCAACATGAAAATCGCGCGTGTGCCCAATATTTCAAGTGCTATTCAGATATTAAAAGATAACGGCGTATGGATACTCGGCGCAGTACAGGGTGAAACGCAGATTTGTGACGTCAACATGAAAGGCGCGCTGGCGATTGTCATCGGAAACGAAGCCGATGGCATCTCGCGTCTGGTCAGGGAGAACTGTGACTATCTCGGTGCTATCCCGATGACCGGAAAGACCGCATCGCTTAACGCGGCGGTTGCGGCGGCGATTGCCATCTACGAAAAAAACCGGCAGGAGAGGGCATGACACCGCTGAAGCATCTTTTAGTCGTAGACGGATATAACGTATTGAATCACTGGGGCATGGCCGACACCCGTTTGAATCTGGAGGCGGCACGCGATGACCTGATTGAGCTGCTGGCGGACTATGCCGGCTATGAGGGCATCCGCGTATTGGTGGTCTTTGATGCACATCTCGGCCGGAGCGACGGGTCGGAAGAAGAACGAGGTGACGTCGCCGTTATTTATACCAAACGCAGTGAAACCGCGGATTCGCGCATTGAGCGTTTAATTAAATCACTCGTCAAAATCCATGACCGGGTCACCGTGGTAACGGCGGATTATACGCTCCAGCTGTTTATTATGACCGAAGGTGCGCTGCGCATGACGCCGGGGGAACTTAAAATGCGTATAGAATCCGTGCGCGGCAGGGGCGTGGCGGAACGGTGACGATTCGATATGCATACCAAACCATTCCTAACGGAATTATTGTTAAATACTTAGATATTGATTTAAAGAACACACTTTTTTCGGGCCAGGCCTTCCGCTGGAATGAGGACGGCGATGGCTTTTTTGGCGTCTGCTTTGAACGCGGGATAAAAATGAGAAAACTGAATCATGATTTGATCATAGAAAATATTGATGAGCCTTTTTTCTTATCCCATTTTGCGAATTATCTTGATTTATCCCTTGATTATGACGCGATTACAAAGGACTTCGGATTTGATGCGCTGCTGGGCGAAAGCCTGGCTTTTGCACCGGGAATCCGCGTTCTCAACCAACAGCCGTTCGAAACGCTGATTGCCTTTATCATCAGCGCCAACAATAATTTCGCCCGTATCCGGATGATAATTGAACATATCGCTGAGAGATTTGGTAAAGAGAAGAGCCGGAATGGACGGGATTATCACACCTTTCCGTCTCCTGAGGTACTGGCACGCGCAGATGAGCACGATTTACGCGCCTGCGGAGCAGGATACCGTGCGCCGTATATCTTAAATACGGCCAGACAGGTCGCAGACGGATTTGATCTTGAAGCGCTGAAGCAGATGCCGTACTTAGAGGCGCGTGAATTGCTGACCGGGCTGCCAGGAGTAGGCATCAAGGTCGCGGACTGCGTGCTGTTATATGCGCTGGGATTCAAAAGCGCATTCCCCATGGATGTTTGGACAAAGCGGGTTATCCATAACCTTTACGGCCTGAACAGTACCAAAGATGCCGATATCCGGGCATTTATCGCGGAAAAATTCGGCCGGTATGCAGGCATTGCCCAGCAATATTTGTTTTACTATGCCAAATCACATAAACTCGGTAAATGATAGCCTAAAATCGCTGTTTGACAAAAAACCGACCCAGATAGTATAATACATGCAGATATATATAAAATTTCACCGCTAAACCATGAAAGGATTTAGAGATGAAAACAAAGGGGTCTTTACTGGTAAAGACCGCGGGGGTTTTAATTTTTTTGTTGCTGGTATTTGCGTACCCGGTTATTGGGCATGCCGAAGACAGCGACGTCATTGAATTTCTAGGCAGGATTCCGGCTTCGGATTCCGGTACGCCTCTCGATCCAGACCTTCCGACGGACTTTGAACCAGGTACGTTTCAAATCAATGTAATGGCGTATGAACAACGTGTGGTTGCAGACGAGAAGTTTGCCTGCATTGTTTCTTATGCTTATTCGGCGAATTCAACAGAACCGGCAGAAAATGCGACGGTCAATTTGGTGCTTTCCAAAGACATCAAAACACTCAGCTTTTACGATCATCATATGGAACAACTGGACTATGATGTTGTAACGCTTGAAAACGGCGATACATCGGTCACATTCCATCTGGATGCCTCGCTGCCTTCGGGTACGCTCGGCAATATTATTGCGGTCGCAAAACTGGACAGCGAGATTTATACAACCGAGGAGCAACCGTTTTGTTCGGCGACAATCAGTGCGGATAATGTAGAATCGGTCGGCGGCAATACAATGGAGATTAATCCGTTGCTGCATGCCGTGGACTGGATGCTGATGGCATACCAGCAGGCGCCGGAAGCGGTGCCCGCACCCGGAAGCGATGTCACTTATGGCGTCACCCTTTACGGAAACTCCGAGGAATGCGACGTCGAATTTGTCAACCTGACCATCACGGCCGAGTATCCTGAGAATGCCGAAGTCACAGACAGCAACGGCGGGGAAGTGGATGAAGCGGCGCGCACGGTTACATGGCAGGCGGATCGCTTGATGGTTGATGATATGATTGAGCAGACCATTACGATTCATTATCCCGATACACTGTTTACGGATGACATATCCGCAGGGGATAAAATGTCCATCGGAGGCATTGTGGTGACGGTCACGGCGGGAATACCGGGATCGAGCGACACGTATGTTTTACAGCGTGCGTATTCGCATGAATTCAGCGAGATGTTTGTGGCGCTGGGCAGTCCGGGAAACGGGACGTCGTTTGAGGAAGAAGAATACTGCGGCAACGAGGTCGCGGTTTACACGATAAACGGAATAGAAAACAAAGGGAATATAGCGTTTGATACACTTTATATGACGGCGACGATGCCTGCAGGGCTGAAAGCCGCATATGTGAAGACCGGGAAGTTCAATTCGGATGTTAATGTTCTTGTGCAGTATAAAACGGCAACGCTGACCGTGTGGCAAAACTGGGCGACGCCGTCGGCGATGGAAAGCGAAACGCTGGATGTATCGGCGCTGGGGCTCAGCGAACCGATCACGCAGATTAAATGGACGTTGACCGCGGGGAATGAAAAAATGAATCCCGGATTCACTGCACGTGATACAGTCCAGATATTGCCCACCGTTACCGCGGATTATGGCGATTATGTGGATTTATCGGTCAACCTGCTTGCCAGTGCAACCACGGATTCTGATACAGCATCCGCCAATATCATCGATACCGACCGCATCCGCGTCATGCCGATATGGCCGGACGGCTTAAGCGACAAACGCAAGCAAATCATAGAGACCGCCTTTACACTGATCGGCGAAGTGGAATATTACCTCGGCGGAAAGAGCACGGTGATCGGGATTGACCCGGCATGGGGCACATACCAGTATAACAGCAACTCGGTGAAGTATGAGAATTACGGACTGGACTGCAGCGGATATGTGGTATGGACACTGATTAACGCCGGATTCTCAGTATCTTCGGTTGTTAATGATTTGGGTCTCGGGACTTATTATCAGTGGCCGAACTGTTACGAGGTGTCTCCGGAAGAAATGCTGCCGGGCGATCTGGCCTTTAAACAACCGCCGACAGCGGCAGGATATAACCATGTCGGATTCATCGTGGGGAGGGATTCCAGCGGAATGCTGTTGGTGGCGCATTGCTCATCCACGTATAACACCGTGGTGGTAACGCCCTATGCGGGGACATTCTATTATATGCGCCGGCCGTATATCTATTAAAAATAAAAAGCTATGATATATAAAAACAGCGCTTATGTAAGCGCTGTTTTTGCATCTAATACATTTCGTGCAGCTTTTTCGGCGTAATCTCTAAACCGCTGTCATTGCAGTTCTTTTCGGTGAATGCTTTTCGCGGATTTTTCTCCGGACGGCCGTTCCGGTAAAAGATGAACGGTGCGGGCTGTCTGCCGTGACTGCCGTCATCCGAGAAGGTATAATGGTCGGAAGCGATTGCCATCGCATAGTCTTCGCCTTTGATTCCGTCAATAAACGGAGTTAGGAAATAACGGTCGATATCGGTCAGCGCCTGTGCTTTCTCAAGCGGCTGCAGTTCATGGGACAAATCATCCGTCTTTTGGATATGGACATAGATGAAGTCATTGTCCGCTTTAATGGTGTTGACCGCATTGATGGTTTTATCTCTTAAGAACTGCTCAAACCCGCGGGATTCATCGGTTACGACATTTTCGGCGCCCATCAGATTGGCGATGCCTTTCATGAGGATGGTCTCAGCCAAAATCGCTTTTTTATCGCTGTTCTGCTCGCTTAAATCCGGACAGACAGATACGCCCCAGAACCAGACTGCATTCGCCTTGGTTGGCGCAGCAGAAAGAATATCATAACTGTCCCGCATCATTTTAAAGAACGGGATAGCATCTGCATCGTCATTGAGATAGTCTTTAATCGGCTTCCCGATAATATCGTGCGGCGGCATAAAGTCCAGCCTGCCGAGCAAGCCGGTTTGGCCTTTGCAGACCAGCACATTGCGGAATGATCCGGTATGGAGCAGTTCAAAGCCGTCCCCGAACAATTCGGTGTTCAGCTGCTTGACCAGCGGACGGGCTTCCTCGTCTTCCAGTTCGTGGGCGCTGTAACTCTCGACAACACTGGTGTCATAGCTGTCACCCTTAAGCGTGACAAAATTAGTGCGGATATACAGGCTGTCCGGATCAATCGGGATGCCTGCGCCAGCCGCTTCAATCACGGCCCTGCCTTTATAGACTTTCTTGGTTTCATACCCTAAAAGGTTGAGGTTGGCGACCGCACTGCCGGCTTCTTCGCCGTCCGGAATGGTCTTGATGCATCCGCTGACTGAATCCCCAAATAAACGGTCCAGCGTCGGTGTGTCGGCATATTCCAGCGGCGTTTTGCCGCCCAGTTTTGCCTGCGGACGGTCTGCCATACCGTCCAGTATTAAGATAATTTTTTTCATTTATTTTTTCGGTCCTCTGCTAGTTTTCTGAATGAACGGTCATATGTTTTTTCGGCTTCTTTGGAAAAAAAGCAAGCCGGGAATTCACCGTGAGGCGCATGATACGTGATACACTCACAGCATTTTCCGTGTCTGGAGCAAGGATAGGTGCATGGACAATTGTTTTGGTCTTGACTGCATTCCATTAATCAGGTCCCCTTTTCTATTCAACGATAAAATCATAAAAATCGGACAGCGCCGAATTATACTTTGCTTCTGCAGTTTTTAGATAATCATCGCCGGCCTCGTCATCTCTATTGAGATAGCTTTGACTGGCCGACAAAAAGTCTTCTGCACTGGAAATGAATTTATCGTTGATCTTTTTCGCGCGTATACTATCGATATTAAATGTTTCCAGGTCAACAATCAAAAAATTAATTTCCGATTGAAAAATACTGGAATACCGGCCGAACTCGACATCAAAGGCGATTTCCTCAAAGCGGTAAATCACATCGAGGTCAGTAATGAAATTATCATAAGCAACTTCGGGGGAAACCGCACAGGCAGTCAGCCCCAATGATGCGACTAATAATATAATGATAACGGCCAGTCGTAAACGGTTTTTCATCCGTATGATTACCTCTTGCTTTTAAAGTAACGTTTTAATACCGCCGCGCATTCGCCTTTTAAGACGCCGGGCGTAACATCAACGGTGTGGTTCAGCAGCCCTTCGTTTAGCTGATAAAGCGAGCCGCATGCACCCGCTTTCGGGTCGAATGCACCGAATACCAACCGGTCCATCCGGGCCGATAGAATAGCCCCCATACACATGGGGCAGGGCTCCAGCGTGACGTAAAGCGTGCATCCCGACAGCCGCCAGCGCTTCAGCCGGCGCGATGCCTTTTGAATCGCAGCAATCTCGGCATGCATGAGTGCGTTTTTTTTGACTTCCTTTAGATTATGCGCACGGGCAATGATTTTGTTCTGATATACAATCACGCACCCGACCGGCACTTCATCTTTTCCGGCCGCTTTTTCTGCCTCTTTTAAGGCTTCGCGTATCATTTCGGTATCGCTTAACGTATGCTCATTCATCTTAAACATTATAATGGAATCAAAATTGAATGGCAAACAATATGTTAAAATTCAAAAAAAGGGGTTTATTATTTTGCGAACTTATATTAATATTAAAAAACAATCAATAATATTTGAAAATAAGTGTTGAAACGGGGATAACATGAAAAATAAATGGATGATGATTACAGTCGTGCTGGTACTGGTTGCCGCACTGGCTTTAACCGGATGTATGAAGCCGGAAGAAGAAGAAACCACAGCGCCGGAAGCAGAGGAAACAACGGAAGCGGTTGAATCTGCGGACGAGCCGGAAGCTACCGAAGCGCCAGCCTATGAGGTCAGCGTTATCACGGTAACCGAGGACACTTTTGACGAACTGGTCAGAAGCTCGGAAGGTTTGATCCTGGTGGACTTTTGGGCGGAATGGTGCGGACCGTGCCGTGTGGTTGGGCCGATTTTAGAAGAGGTCAGCGCTGAAACCGGCGTGACAATTGCAAAGGTCAATGTGGATGAAAACCCGAATCTGGCAAACGAGTTCGGCATCAGTGCCATACCCGCGATTTACGCGTTTGTTGACGGCGAACATGTCGATACGGTGCTGGGCGCGGCGTCAAAAGATGTATTCATTGCATTCGTCAATCAATACAAATAAAAGTTAAATATCGAATAGAAAAAAGCCCCGGAGTTACCGGGGCTTTTTGATTACCCGATTATTTTTTTGCGCCGCAGGACGGACAGAACTCCGAATCAGCCGGAATCATTTCGCCGCATTCCTTGCACGGCTGGTCACCGGCAGGTTCCTCCGGCTTTTTTTCAGGCCGGTCGATCTTTGCGCCGCATGTACCGCAATATGCGCTTTTGGTATCCAATTCCGCGCCGCAGGACGGGCAGATCGTGATATCTTTCAGCTCTAATATTTTTTCTTCGTTCTTTGCGATCAGGTCAAACGCATCCTGTATCTTCTGAAATTCGTCTTTGAATTTCGCATAACCTTCACCCTTTAAAGAGAGCTCATATGCCTTCTGGCCAATATTACGATATTCATCTTCAATGCTTCTCTTTGTGCGGCTGTTTTCGCTGTTCAAACGGGTGATTTCGCTGACGTTTTTTGTTTTCGTCGCGACATCTTGTCCAAACTTATTTACTTTTTTACCAAAGTCTTCAAAAAACCCCATAGCAACCTCCTTGATGGTTCGTGGTGGTGTTAATCAAAAATAATACCTGTATATGTATTTCGTTACTTATATTATACGGCGCATTTTTTTAAAGTGTCAATAAAATGTCTGGTTATCAGGTCTGATTTATCAATAGTTTACGCTCTATTCATAAGATTGAAAGCATCATGACTGAAAAAAAGAAAAAGCCGCCGTCTGGCAGCTTATCTGGCGCACCTACCGCGACTCGAACGCGGGGCCTTTCGCTTAGGAGGCGAACGCTCTATCCGACTGAGCTATAGGTGCATGGTCAGTGCTCATTATTATACAGAGTGGGACGCGATTGTGTCAAGAAACTTTAAGGCTAAACAAACAGTATCGGGCAATCCGGTTCACATCTGCCGGTCTTTCCAGTTCCACCACCTTAGTTTTTCCGGATCGGGATTCGGCGTTTCAGCAAAGTAAACGGCACAGCGATACACATATAACTGGCACCGGTCGATTTTAAATCCGCGCATGGCGCAGTCACGCAGATAGAGCGCTTCAGGATCGGCGCCGGCAAGAGATGCAATCGTCGGACAGCCGAGCCGGATTAAGTCTTGTTCGGTTTTGACGCCCACGCCCGGGATGTTACGCAGTTCTCCCATAATTATGCCTCATTGATGGTTGTGGTAAAATGCTTTTAGGGATTCCTTCACAGCCTTGTCCAGGTGATGCCATCGTATGTTTTGGACAGCACCTTCCAGCGCTGATAAGCGCGATAGACATGCCGAAGGGTCTGATGACCGGATGCGAAGCCAGGCTTTACGGCTGCCCGCGGCACGCAGTTCATCCGGAGTATTGATGCCGACGGAAACCAGCTGCTAGCCAGCTCCGGGCCGATGTTTATCATGCTTTCGAGTTCATGCATATACGCCTCTCAACTTCGTTATTAAAAAATACTAATACATGGTCCGCATTTTATTGCGGTAGGTTTGATACCGGCTTTCCTGCAGCATCTGTATATCCCCACCGCTGGAGTTGAAGGAGGCTTTTAATAGAATCGGTGTTAAAATGCTTGAGAAAATAACCAACAGCACAACCGGGGTTAAATGCTCTGGCCTGAGCAGCCCGGCACTTATGCCGCGGTCCGCCACAATCAGCGCCACTTCGCCTCTGGCTACCATACCGAGACCGGTTCTGAGCGACTGCGCCCAGCTGAATCCCGACAGCCTTGCCCCGAGTCCGCCGCCGATTAGTTTTGTGAGCATCGCGACGGCGATTAATGCAGCAGCAAAAATCAGGACCTGCGTATTGAGGTGCTCGACCCTTGCCTTCAGCCCGATACTCGCAAAGAAAATAGGCGAGAACAGCATATAAGATGTAACCTCAATTTTTTTATTGACGTATTCACACAGCGTGATGTTGGAGATAATCGCGCCGGCCAGGTATGCGCCGGTGATATCCGCAACGCCGAAGAAATGTTCTGCACTGTAGGACAGAACCAGGCAGAAAACCAATGAATATATCGGCACGCGCCGCTTTTTGCCGTGTTTGCGTGACATATACCGAAAGATGAAGTAGAATGCGGCGCCGCAGACGCCCGCAAACAGGAAGAATCCAAGAATCTTTAAGACAACCATGAATACGCTGATCGACGCATCGTTCAGGCTCATGAGCACGGTCAGCGCGACGATACCGATGATGTCATCGATAACCGCGGCGCCTAAAATGGCCGTACCTGTTTTCGTATTGAGTTTGCCCATCTCTCGCAGCGTCTCAACGGTAATCGTGACCGACGTCGCCATCAGGATGATGCCGATAAAAAGATTTTCTAAGAAAGGAACGGCATCCTGAGGATTAAAACCGCCGTTAAATGCACCGGAAATTAAAAATCCGCCAGCGAGCGGGAACAGAATGCCAAAGAAAGCAATAACGATTGAAGCGGTTCCGGTCTGGCGCAATTGGTTCAGGTCGGTTTCCATCCCCGCCATGAACATAATAAAAATAACGCCGAGTTCTGCCATCATGCTCAAAAACTGAGTTTCCTCGACTAATCCCAAGATATTCGGCCCTAATATCACACCGGCAATTAACGCACCGACAACCTGAGGCATCTGAAGTTTTCTTGTCAAAACCCCCAGAAGTTTGGTGGTCAGTAAAATTAATGCCAAATCTAAAAAGAAGTCGTAGGAAATCATAATGAGGTTACTCTTTTCTATAAAAATTAAAGGCTGTTATACCTTTTATCAGCATATCAGGGAACTAATAGTTTACTCCGCTAAAATTATAGCTTTATCGGGCACCGCTGTCAAATAGATAAACCGTTATTCAGGTATCATTTCCCCGGCGGAAATCCTGACTCCGCCGTTAAAATCGGAATAGTCAAACAACACGACCGATGGGGAAGCATCGAGTACTCCGGTTTCACAATATTTAAAAACGTCAATACGGAACAAAACCGGCAGAGTGCGTGTGTTTTGCGCCGCATTATCTGCATGCGATTTGAGATATGCGTTTTTAAAATCATAGCGGTTTTGCCCGAAGATATGCGGCGGGAAATGGGGGCGTTTTCGCTTTTTTAAAGCTTCGAACAAAATAATATCGGACGCGTGCTCCCATCCGTTTATTTCGGTAAACTTCCATAATATATCCGTAAGCCCGATTTCGGCAGCATGCTTCACGTCGATTTTTGATGATATGATAAATTCTCTTAAATTAAGAAAAAAGCCGAATACAGAGCCTGATTTTTCAGACAAAAACCGGATTGATAACGGATATAATCCGGAATTATAAAAGCGCTTCAGCAGGTATTCCACATCCGCTAAAAGCCCAAGGCCTTCTCGGGATAAGTCAGGCGTTTCGACCACCTCGTAGGGCGGTTTATCGCAATAGTGGATGCCCAGTTCATTGGCCTGATCTCTTAACTGGCTTCCTTTTAACAGTTTTAAAAATCCAAGCTGGAGGTTGTGGGCGTAAAGGGCGAACACATCGTCAAATGATTGCCTGAATTCATTAATGCCTTCAAAAGGCAGTCCGGCAATCAAATCGACGTGCACATGAATGCGGCGGGACGCAATGATCCGTTTAATCTTCGGAGCGAATTGATGAAAATCGCCTTTTCGGTTAATCGCTTTTAGTGTCGGCGGATGGATGGACTGAATCCCGATTTCAACCTGAAATAGTCCTTCTTTTGCAGATACTAAAAGGTCAATCAATTCATCATCAAGCAACTGTGGGGAAAGCTCCAAATGAAAACAGGTTTCACCGGCATGGTGCATGATAAAACGAATGACGTCCATGGCGCGCTTTTTGTCGGCATTAAAAGTCCGGTTAACAAACTTCACGATTTTAACGCCGGAATCAATAAAACGCTTGATATCCCGAAGCACCAGTTCGAGCGGCTTTTCACGATAGAGAATTTTTCCGCCGGAAAGACAGAATGCGCAGGCGTACGGGCACCCCCGTGTGGATTCATAATAAATGACCCGACGGTTGAGCGAATCTAAATCAGCGTATGGGAATTCAGCAGTCAGGAAAGCGTCGTCTGAGCTTTGTGGATTGCTGATAATATCTGCACCGTCTCGGTAGGTGAGGGAGGCACAGGCCGGGAGCGGTAATTCATCCATAAAGAAACGCGACAAATCCTTCACCGCTTTTTCGCCTTCGCCTGAGATCACAAAGTCGACATCCGGAAACTGTTCTAACTGTTCTTCGGCATCAAAGGAGACCTCGGGGCCGCCGAGCAGGATGACAATGTCGGGCTTTTCCATTTTTAGGTGGTTGATTACCCGCCGGATAACCGCCATGTTCCAGATATAACAGCTGAACGCCGCAACATCCGCACCGCATGACAAAATGTCCGAAGCGATTGTTTCGAACGGCGTATGAATCGTGTGCTCGGTGAACCGCGCGTATATGCCTGTCTTTTTTGCTTCTGCGGCCAGCAGGCGTACGGCGAGGTTGGTGTGCGGGTATTTGGCGTTTACCGCCGAAAACACCAGCGTTTTCTGCTTCATGGAACTAT
The DNA here is from genome assembly GCA_963674805.2 of Christensenellaceae bacterium. GTDB lineage: Bacteria > Bacillota > Clostridia > Christensenellales > CALMFG01 > CALMFG01. Next base: position 296,770 of record CAXXNY010000026.1, on the reverse strand, counting down.
GAACCGGAAGGCTCTTGGATGAACTTTTCATAATGTGCCTTGGACAGGTACTTGATAAATCGTGAAGATGCGTTCTGGCGTCCGTTGTCATCCAGCGCACTCAGGGTGATAAAAAGATGCTCGGATGCGCGCGTCATGGCCACATAAAATAAGCGCGCTTCCTCATCGAATTGTTCGTATTTAATATTCAGTTTTGACGGAAAGGCGCCTTCGACTGCGTTAGCGATTATCACCGCGTCAAACTGGAGCCCTTTTGCCTGATGAACGGTGAGAACTGCGACTTTGTCGGCGTCGATTATCTGCCGCTCAACGGAATTCGACAGCGTCAGCAGTTCGGTAATCCGACGTAACGCTGCCTCGGGGCGAAGCGCGGTATCATCCAGCTCATTGAATATCGCGGCGAGTTCGTCCAGGTTTTGCTGCTTTGCTGGTACGCGTGCGTAATGGTCTTTTATTTCAAGCGCGTTTGTCAGCTCAGCCAATAATACACCGGGCCTTAAGGTTTGGCTCTTTGTTTTAATGTCAGAAATAACCTTAGAAAATGGCGCAAATTTATCGCGGTAACGGTCATAAAATAAGATCCGTTCTTCAGTGGTTTCTTCCAATCCTTCAATACAGATTTCCAGCAACTCAAGCGTCGCCCATACATCATCCATCGCATGGTGGGTGGGCGTTTCCTCAATGCCGAAATGGGCGCAGAGCGTGCCCAGCTTATAGTTGTCCGCATCCGGTAAAATCCGTTTGGCGCCGTCCATGGTGTCAAAATATGCGTCGGACAGCGGATAATCAATATTGAGACGGGCGAGTTCGCTTTTAAGTATGCTGATATCATAGGCGACATTATGCCCGCAGAGCATACATCCTTTTGCGAATCCGAGGAAGTCGTTCAGCACTTTTTCGGCCGGATGGCCTGCACCTTTTAAAAATTCATCTGTATAACCGTGTACAGCCTGCGAAGCGCCTACCGGAATGGTGTTTTGGATATACGCATGAAATTCATCCATGCCGTCTTCATCAATCCGTACCGCTGCAATCTCGATAATCTCGTCGGCTTCGGTATTCAGGCCGGTGGATTCGACATCAAAAACAACCATACGGTTTTGATGATAAGCATCAAACACCGGCTGGAGAATATCTGCATTTTCTGAATGGGATGAAAACATAAAATCCGCGAGGGTAACAGGCAATGTGGAATTCAAAATATCGGATATCGTTTTATCTCCGATCTGCTTTGCGAATTTAGTCAGTACCCGGCGCGCAGATGACGTATCGTTTCTATTGAGCAATAAACGGCAGACCGCCAATGCGTCTTTGATTTCTTCGCGGCGGAAGAAGTTATATTCGTCAATTACATAACAGGGAATGCCCGCGTCGTTGAGCGCAAGCGAATAATCCCTTGCGTCCTTGTTAGTACGGGTCAAGACAGCGATATGGTTAAAGGGAGAGCCCTGATTGTGCAGTTTTTGAATAATACGGTTAATCTGCTTCTTTTCATATACCGAATTGTTTAAAAAACAAATCCCCGGCATCTCACCTTCGCCGCGGCTGACGGCGACTTCATCCTGCTCAGTGTTAAAAAAAGCGGCTAAAAACTCTTCGGCCAACAGCGTAATGTGCCCGGTCGAGCGGAAGTTATGGCTTAAGATATAGCTGATGGGGGAGAACTGTTTTTCAAAATCCGCGATAATTTCAAATGGGCGGGAATCCCGCCATTCATAAATGGTCTGGTCTGTGTCCCCGAACAGCGACAGGTTGCGGTGTTTTCCGGCGAGTTTGGAGATGATTGTATATTCGATAACCCCGGTGTCCTGCATTTCATCCACCTGAATCATATCATACACCTGCTGCCAGCGGGCTAAATTGTCCGGCTCCTCTAAAAACTGATAGACGGTTGTAATCAAGGATAAGAAATCCAGCGATCCGGATTCTGAAACATAAGAAAGATACGTTTTAACCGCGTCATCCAAGTCGATTGAAAAACGCGAAGCAAACTTATCGGCAGCGTTTCCGGATGGATCCCGGCCCATTGCATGTTTCAACCGGAAGTCCTCCATCATACTCATTGCAGCCTTGATATCGTGGTCGCTGAGTTCACGCTGCGATGGCAGAATGCCGCGTAATACAGAGACACTGTCCTCTTCGTCGATGATGCTGTAGCCGTACGGCAGACCGAGCGTCTTGGATTCCGCACGGATGAGCATGTTGCAAAATGCATGTACTGTACAAACCGTGACGCCCGCGCTCTGCGGAATCAGGGACTGGATGCGCTTTTTCATGCTGTTGGCGGCGCGGTTGGTGAATGTAAGGCACAGTATATGCTTTTTGCCCTGTTCGCGTGCAAAGGCGGCGCGGCGCGCCATGACCTCAGTCTTTCCGGTGCCGGCCGGTGCGGTGACCAGAAGGCTGTGGTTGATGTCGCTGATGACCGCCTGCTGTGTATCGGTAAGTTTCATCCGTTCTTTCCTTTCGTCGTTATGTGGATTATAACAAGAAATGAAGGCGCATGACAACAATTGTAAATAATCTGTGTCTAAATCATCTTGCATAAAAATCCAGAGAAAACTGTGATATGATATGGATTGGATATTTGGAAAAAGGGACTAAACAGGAAAACGCAATGGCTCAAAGACAAGTGATTCGAAAAAAAATTCTATCGTTGGTATTCATATGCGCCGGATTTATCGTTGTGACGTTTGCGGCGTCTTTTATTTACGGCGTTAAGCATCCGGAGTCAGTGTTCGGTGAGGTATTTACGCCATCCGGATTCGTCCAGGTCGAAAAAGATCTGCGCACGGACGAGGAAAAACAATATGATGCACTGTATAGCTCATTGGCAGACGGCGCGGATTACAGTTACATGAACGGCCGCGTTAACATCATGCTGCTCGGCATCGACGAAAGCCAGGAGCGTGAGGGCTGGGGATATTTTCGGACCGATACCATTATTGTGCTCAATATTGACTTTGAAAACAATAAGGCATATATGCTTTCCGTTCCGCGCGACAGCCTGGTATGGGTGCACGGATACGGGGGGAAGGCGCGTGTCAATAAGGCGTTCTCCCAAGGGGGCGGTTATAACAAAAACGGCTTTGAGTATGTCATGAAGACAGTGTCCAAGATGATGGGCGGTATTCCCATCTCACAGTATGTGTGTGTGGACATGGAGGTCTTAAAAGATATCGTGGACCGCATGGGCGGAGTCGATTTCTACGTGGATGTTGAAGTCAACACGTCGGATGCGCACATCAGCACCGGGCAGAAGCACCTTTGGGGATATCAGGTGCTGGCATATTGCCGCCAGCGCAAAGGCAGCAGTGATATCGCGCGTATCGACCGCCAGCAGAAGATGCTGAAAGCGATTTTTAACCAGATGAAAGAAAAAAGCCTGTTTGTTCATTTTCCTTTGATTTATAACGCTGTTGCGGAAAACATGTATACGAATCTCAGTGTCCAGCAGATCAGTGCGCTCAGCCTGTATGCGATGGATTTTGATCTTGATGATTTAACGGTTTATACCGTCCCCGGAGACTACCTGCACATCGGTGACGGCAGTTACTGGGGGATTCACCAGAACGAACTTGAAGAAATTATCGAATCTATCTACGGTGTGGATGTGTCGCTTGATCGCTATAATGACCGCCGGTACATTCAAAGCGAGGTCGACCGTTATAACTCGGCGGTGGCAAACGCCAAAGCCCTGCGCGGCAAATACGCGGGTTATATTGAAGCGAACCGTGCATATCTGACTGACGCGGAAGTGAACAGCTTTTATGGCGCTTTGGCCGAGGCGGAAGCCATTGCAGATACGGTTTCGCTGACCGATCCGGGCGGAAAGGCTGACGCAATCAAATCAAAAACCAGCGCCGTGATTAGTATCTACAATACTTTAAGCGCAAAGATTGCGGCATCAAAGCCGGTGTCAACACCGACACCTGCGCCAAGCACATCGCCGACGACTCCGCCGACGACAGCACCGACCACGCCGCCGACAACAGCGCCGACAACTCCGCCGACGACAGCGCCGACATCTGCACCCACCCCGACTCCGACGCCATAGTGCCTGCAGCGGGTGGACTTCGGATGAAGAAACGGCTATAATAAAAAGTAAATCAAACCGCGATCATTATCCGAGAAGGGAAACAGGAGAATATGAGTATTCCAACACCACATATCAGCGTCAAAGAAAAAGGAATCATCGCCAAAACCGTATTAATGCCCGGCGATCCGCTCAGGGCAAAGTTTATTGTTGATACGTTCTTAGAGGATGCGGTATTATTCAACCAGGTGCGGGGCATGAACGGATACACCGGGACGTATAATGGCAGAAAAATCTCTGTCATGGGTTCCGGCATGGGTATGCCGTCCATCGGCATTTACTCGTATGAGCTGTTCAGCTTTTATGATGTGGAACAAATCGTCAGAATCGGTTCGTGCGGCGCTTATGCGGACAGCCTGGATGTCTATGACGTTGTGATCGCTAAAGATGCGTGGAGTGAATCCAGCTTCGCCCACACGCTTGCGTCTTATGAAGAGGACGTGATGCTGCCGTCCCAGGAATTAAACGGCCGGCTGTCAGGAATCGCGAATAAACTCGGAATTCCGATGCAGGAAGTACGCGTGCATTCATCCGATGTATTCTACAGAGAGCATTTCCATGCGTTTGAACAGATACGCGACGAGCACGGATGCGATGTGGTCGAGATGGAATCTTTCGCATTGTTTGCGAACGCGCGGTTCCTCAATAAAAAAGCGGCCTGCATTTTGACCGTATCGGATTCGCTAACCAAGAATGCGGTGACGACCTCGGAAGAGAGGGAGAAGTCGTTCACCAATATGATGAAGATTGCGCTAGAGCTTGCGGAATAAAAAAAGAGCAGGGAAACCTGCTTTTTTGTTTTATTGGCGGTGTTTGCCGATATAGCGCTTTCGGATGAACATCTGTGAACTGTTGGTCATAAAGAACTGCACCAAAAGGCCCAAACAGAAGAGTGCGAGGAACGAAATCAGCATAGCCGACGGGTTTTGCTCAATCATGTCGATAATACGCATGAATACCGGCTCGGGTTTATCGAAGACAAAGGTCTGCGGACCGAGATTAAAGAGCATGCCGCCGCAAAAGCTCAGCAGTACGGCGCCGAACAGCGCAGTCCATATAATAATAAAGTAGTCTTTGGCGACAAAAGTGGTCAGCCCGATTAACAGCGCTAACGAAAGAAAGAGGATATAATGATAGACTTCGGCGGGGAAGGCATAATATAAAATTGCGGCATAGCTGAAGCCAAAGGTGAGCGCCGCACCGATTAAAAAAGGCAGTGCCAGATGCGCGGTAAAGAAAAGCGCCGCCACGGTCAGGCCCGCCAGCACAGCAACGGTGGTGAGCACCGGGGGCTGCAGCGGCAGAAAACGTGCGGCCAGTACATAGCCGATTAAGAAGCCGACAAGTGAAGCCAGCGGTTTAACCGAATAAAATCCGAACAAAAGAAACACTGCACCGACGGCAACAAGCCCATAAAGAATCCAATTGTTCGTTAGAATAAAACTCATAAGCGCCCTCCGATTTCATTTTAGAACATATTTATTGCCTAAACAATAGTTTTAAGGATAATTTTTGAAAATTAATCCACGGTTAATGGGGGTATTACACCCTAAAAAAACATATATCCGATTTACAAATGAAAAATTTATGTTAGAATATACGTTGAGATTAATGGGCAAACCGTTTTCATCATCGGGCAGTGACTCATTTTTCACGATAAATCATTTTTTAAAATCACATCCGGATCGATATTCAGATGATTGAAGGAGATAGAGAATAAATGAAGTTATCCTTTAAGGGCGGGGTTCATCCGCTTTCAAACATGCATCACGGAAAATACCTGACTGATAAAAAGCCGATCGAAGTGATGGATGCCCCCAAGCGTATTGTGCTGGCAATGGCCCAGCATATCGGCGCACCGGCTAAACCGATCGTCCATGTGGGCGACCGCGTTTTAAAGGGACAGAAAATCGCGGAACCCGGCGGGTTCGTCAGCGTACCCATCCATTCGAGCTGCTCAGGTGAGGTAGTGGATATTGCACCGATGCCGAATGTAGCGGGCAGAGATGTTTTATCGGTCGTGATTGAAAACGACTTTAAGGAAGAAACGGTTCCCGAATACGGCAAGGAACGCGACATTTCCAAGCTGGACGCAAAAGCCCTGGTCGGGCTGATTCAGGAAGCCGGCATAGTCGGCATGGGCGGCGCAACATTCCCGACGCATGTCAAACTGTCGCCGCCGCCGGAAAAACCGATTGATACGGTGATTGTTAACGGCGCGGAATGCGAACCGTTCTTAACCGCAGACCACCGGGCGTTGTTAGAGAATACAGACGAACTGATTGAAGGGCTTAAAATATGCATGAAGATTCTCGGCGTTAAAACCGGGATGATCGGCATAGAAAACAATAAAAAAGACGCGATTAAAGTCATTATGGACGCGTGCAAGGACCAGCCGGTAGAAGTTAAGGTCTTAAAGGTAAAATATCCGCAGGGCGGTGAAAAGCAGTTGATTCAGGCCATCACCGGACGCGAAGTGCCTTCCGGCGGGCTGCCGATGGATATCGGGGCGGTTGTGCTGAATGTCTCGACCTGCATCGCGATTTACCGGGCGCTGAAAATGAACATTCCGCTGATTGAGCGGGTGGTCACCGTAACCGGCAGCGTTAAGAATCCAAAAAACCTGAAGGTTAAGCTTGGCACATGTTTTGAAGACGCATTTACTTACTGCGGCGGATTTACCGAAAAAATCGTGAAAGTGCTGGTCGGCGGACCTATGATGGGGCTGGCCCAGTATACGCTTGCGGTGGATGTGATTAAGGGCACAAACGGCCTGCTGGCGCTGGGTGAATCTTTGGCTAAAACACCGGAACAGGTCAATTGTATCCGGTGTGCAAGATGCGTGGATGTCTGCCCGGCCGGATTGATGCCGCTGGTGATGAACGCGTATGCCATTAAAGGCGATTATGATATGGCGCTGAAGTATCACGTGATGGATTGCATTGAGTGCGGCGCGTGTTCTTATATCTGCCCGTCAAAACGGTATCTGGCGGAGTCGTTTAAACTCGCCAAGGCCCAGATCAATAAAAAAAGAAAAGCCAACAGCGCTAAGTCGTAGAAAGAATAGAGGGAAACATGGAATATTTTGATAAGGTGAAGGTTACAGCCGCGCCGCATTTAAGAAGCTCAAGCACGGTTTCCGTTGTGATGACGGATGTGCTGCTTGCGTTGCTGCCGGCAACCTTAGTCGGTGTATATTTTTTCGGCCTGTATTCGCTGTTCATCGTGCTGGTCGCGATGGGGAGTGCAGTGGCTGTGGAAGCCTTAACACAGGTATTATTGAAGCGCAAAGTGACCGTCGGGGACATGAGCGCGGCGCTGACAGGATTGCTGCTGGCGCTGAACCTGCCGCCGACTGTGCCGCTGTGGATTCCTGCAATCGGGTCTGCATTTGCGATTGTAATCGTCAAACAGCTGTTCGGCGGGTTGGGACAGAACTTCATGAACCCGGCACTGGGTGCGCGTGCATTTCTGGTCGCATCATGGCCGGCATTGATGGTCGCGTGGGGGGCGCCTGTTGCGGGAGCATTTAAATCCATTGCGGTTCCAGATGCGATTTCGTCGGCAACGCCGCTGGTGGCGTTGAAATTCGGTGTGAACCTGCCGCCGTTTATCGATATGCTGACCGGTAATATCCCGGGAACGATCGGTGAAGTCAGTGCAATCGCGCTGATTATCGGCGGTATTTATCTGTTAATCAGAAAAGTCATCACCTGGCATATTCCGGTGGTTTATATGGGCACAGTCGCAGTCATGAGCTTTCTGCTGGGTGCGAATGCGCTTGATATTGTCAGCGTTGGCTATCATATGGTAGGCGGCGGACTGCTGCTCGGCGCCGTATACATGGCGACCGACTACTCGTCTTGCCCGGTGACCAAAAAAGGGCAGGTGCTGTTCGGATTCGGCTGCGGCGTGCTGACAGCGGTGTTCCGTTTATTCGGGGCAACAGCGGAAGGCGTTTCATATGCCATCCTGATTATGAACCTGACTGTGCCTTTGATTGATAAGGCGCTTCAGCCGAAACTCTATGGGGAGGTGAAGGTGAAATGAAAGACGTTATCCAATTAACGGCGAAACTCCTCATTATCTGTGTTCTGGCGGCGGCGCTGCTGGGCGCAACATACGGATTTACATCAGGCCCGATCGAACAAGGCAAGCAGGCGCGGGCAAAAGCATCCCGCCAGGCGGTCTTGAGCGAAGCGGACGCTTTTGAAGCGGTAGATATTGAAGCACTGAAAGCTTCCGGTGAGTGGCACGATAACACCGACAAGAATGTATCGGTGACCGAAGCTTATATTGGCACAGCCGGCGGCGAACAAGTCGGCATGACCGTTAAGGTTACGAGCAAGGGTTATAACCCGGGTATTGAGATCACGATCGGTTTTATGCCGGACGGTTCGGTGGAAGCCGTCAATATCGGCTCGCATCAGGAAACGCCGGGGCTCGGCGCGAATGCGTCTAATCCGAAATTCCTGAACCAGTTCGCAAAGCACATGCCGTATTTCACAATCGGCGGCGGCAGTGCGGAAGCAGCGTCCGGTCCTTCGGCAGACAGCGGAAGCGGCGAAATGGTTGAAGTGGATGCGCTGACCAGTGCGACGCTGACCAGTAACGGGGTCATCAGCGGAATCAACGTCGCATACGACTTCTTTAAAAGCGTATACGGGAAGGAGTAAGCGGTTAACATGAAAGAAAATAAAGTATTAACCATATTTAAAAACGGTTTGTGGAATGAAAATCCGATTTTCCGCCTGATGCTAGGCATGTGTCCGACTTTGGCGGTTACCACATCGGCATCCAACGGCCTCGGCATGGGCATGGCGGCAACATTTGTGCTGGTATGCTCCAACATCGTGGTGGCAAGCCTAAGAAACTTCATACCGGACAAGGTAAGAATTCCGGCGTTCATCGTCATTATCGCGACCTTCGTCACCGTGGTGCAATTGGTGATGGAGGCATATGTGCCTGCGTTGTTTGAATCATTGGGGTTGTTCATCCCGCTGATCGTGGTAAACTGCATTATTCTGGGGCGTGCGGAAAGCTTTGCGTCCAAGAATCCGGTTTTCTATTCGATGCTGGACGGTATCTCAATGGGCTTGGGCTTTACATTTGCACTGCTGATGATTTCCTCGGTGAGAGAGATTCTCGGCAACGGCACGATTTTCGGCGTCAGCGTTTTCGGCGCTTCGTTTCAGCCCGCAATTATGATGATCCTGGCTCCCGGCGGATTCTTAACGCTCGGTATACTGCTGGCAATCATCAATAAGATTACGTTAAAAAGTGCAAAGGCAGGTCATTAAATATGAGTGGATTCGTTAAAATCATGCTGATTTTAGTCAGCTCAATATTAGTCAATAACTTTGTGCTTTCCCGGTTTCTGGGCATCTGCCCGTTTCTCGGGGTATCCAAGCGCGTCGAAACCGCGTTCGGCATGGGCATGGCGGTAACCTTTGTTATGGCGATGGCGTCCGTTATTACTTATCTGGTGCAGTATCTGTTATTGGTGCCGCTTCATCTTGAGTTCTTGCAGACCATCGCGTTTATACTGGTTATTGCGGCACTGGTGCAGCTGGTGGAGATGGTGATACAGAAGATGTCGCCGACATTGTATGAGGCACTGGGGGTTTACCTGCCGCTGATTACGACAAACTGCGCGGTGCTCGGGGTGGCGATTATCAACATCACCGAAGGATATAACTTAATCGAAACGCTGTTTTCAGGAATCGGCGCGGCGATCGGATTTACGATTGCGATTGTGCTTTTTGCCGGTATCAGGGAACGGGTAGAACTTTCGGATATACCGCCTGCGTTCAGGGATTCTTCAATCGCGCTGATTACGGCGAGCCTGATGGCTATGGCTTTCTTGGGCTTTTCCGGGCTGGTTTAACCGAAATATAAAAATGGAGAAATAATATGAGTCAAATCATTTTAATATCAATCGCAGTAATCGGGGGACTCGGGCTGGTATTCGGTCTCGGCCTTGGGATTGCTTCGAAGAAGCTGGCGGTGGTTCCGGACGAACTGCTGTCGGAAGTAAGGGAACTCCTGCCCGGCGCGAATTGCGGCGGATGCGGGTATCCGGGCTGTGACGCGTTCGCAAAGGCGCTCTGTGAAGGCAGAGCCAGCATATCGGAGTGCGCGGTGTGTACGGCGGAAAACGCCAATATGATCGCAAAGCTTTTAGGCGTGGAAGCCACGGAAAAGAAGCGTCAGGTTGCGCGTGTCATGTGCGTCGGCGTTAAAGATAAGATTATCGAAAAATATGATTATTATGGTATTCAGGACTGCCGTGCTGCGGTATCTTTGGCCGGCGGGGCAAAGGCGTGCCCGGTGGGATGCCTGGGTCTTGGCACCTGCCAGCAGGTCTGTCCGTTTGGCGCAATCACGGTCGATGAAAAAGAGGGCGTGGCGCGCGTGGACGAAGACAAGTGTACCGGATGCGGCCGCTGTGCGGAAGAATGCCCGCGCAATACCATCACCATGATGGACCCGGAAATCAAGGTCTATGTGGCATGCCGGATTCACCAAAAAGGACGTTCGGTTCGTGAAATCTGCAAAGCCGGATGTATCGGATGCGGACTGTGCGCGAAAACCTGTCCGCACGGTGCGATTACCATGGTGGATAACCTGCCGGTATTCGATTACAGCAAGTGTACGTTCTGCGGCGCATGCGCACGCAAGTGTCCACAGAATGCCATCGCATTTATCGAAGACGGACAGGAAACCGAAGAGGGCCTGATTTGAAAAAGCGGTTAATTCTGGCGTCTTCCTCGCCAAGAAGGAAGGCGCTTTTAAATTTCATCACCGAATCATTTGAGATTCATGTTCCGGATGTGGATGAACAGATTGACGAGCCTGATCCGCTGAAACTGGTATCAGAGCTGGCAAAGCGAAAAGCCGGCGCCGTAGCGGCACAGAATAAGGACGCGGTCGTAATCGGTGCGGATACAATTGTGGTGCTGGACGGCCGGATATTGAATAAACCAGCGGATGAAGCGGACGCGGCAGGGATGCTGCGCTTGCTCGCCGGACGGTCGCATACGGTTTGTACCGGGTTCTGTGTGATGGATGGTGAAAGCAGCCGGATGATTGCAGAAACCGTTGAAACGGCCGTCACCTTTAATCCGATGACCGACGCAGAAATCGAAGCCTATATCAAAACCGGGGAGCCTATGGATAAAGCGGGCGCTTACGGAATACAGGGATTCGGCAGTAAGTTTATTTCGGATGTCAGCGGCAATTATTTCTGCGTGATGGGATTTCCGGTCTCACATATCTATCAGGCTCTGAAAACCATCGGGGCGCTGTAGCCCGACTTTATTTGTTCAGTGCGAGTTTTTCGATTAGATACCCTTCCTGATTGTCGGATTCACTGACCGTAACCTCGGTGATGCCGATGCGTTCCATGAGCGTTTTTAATAACGTAACGCCAAACACAATAACATCGGCACGCTTGTCGTCAAGCCCCGTTGTTTTTTTTCGTTCTTCTACGGTGAGCGATTGAAACGATGCGCAGATTTCACTGATGCGCGACAGAGAGAGAACATGCCGGTCCACTTTTTTCGGATCATAGACTTTAAGTGACAGGTCGATTGCGGCAAGTGCGGTTGCCGTTCCGCCGATTGCCAGCCAGTTAAAATGGTCCAATCCTTCGGGAAGCGAAGTGAAGATTTCAAGAATATGCGAGACAGCGGACGCATACGCCTGTTGGTTTTCCGGTGATGCATCGGCATACTGTTGGAGCAGGCGCACCGTTCCGGTGCGGAAACTGTGGGCATAGTCGACAACACCATTCTCTCCGGTAACGATCTCCGTGCTGCCGCCGCCGATATCGATGATGCCCACCGGCGCCTTTGTTCCGCGCGATGCACCGATATAGCCGATACGCGCTTCACGGTCGCCGCTGATGATATCCAGCGAAACGCCGCATTCTTTTAAAAGGTGGGCTTTGAATTCGGATGCGTTTGCCGCATCCCTGACTGCGGAGGTGGCAAAACAATAAAATGTATCCACATTGTAGCGCTCAGCCTCTGCCAAAAACCGTAAGGTTGTCGCCTTGGCACGCGCCATGGCTGCATCGGTAATACGCCCGTCCTGCATGCCGTCGCCGAGGCGGATAGTATCAAGTGTTTTTTTTATGGTCTTGATGCCGGAAACAGTGTTAACGGCAATCATCAGCCTTGCGGAATTGGTGCCGTAATCCACAACGGCATAGTGTTGGTCAGTCATGCGTTTCTCCTGAGGTCATTTTTATTAGGGTTATTATGACACAGCCGGCGTATTGCATGCAAGAAGAAGCGGTGGAATCGGCTATTTTACATAGGGATAACACGCCATTAACAATCTATACACAATTCCATAATACACACTTCATACAATACACACATATTTTGGGCTTGACACAGGACTTTTCCGCAATATATGCCTTTTTGGGTATTCTATCCACAGAAAATCAACAGATATCCACAGAAATCTGTGGATAAGCATGCTTTTTTACGGCTTTATGCGGCTTTGTGAACAAAACGTGTCTAAAGCGCCAAAACCTTGTTTGTAAAATACAATTATGTTAGAATGTTATAGATTTTGGGGCGATATTTGCCGGCAGAATGAGGAGTCAAGCATGAGAAAAAACATAATTGTTCAGATATTGATAGCGGCCGGATTAATCATAGCGGCAGCGGTTGCCGTCGTTTATTTTTTTGTGCAGGAAAATGACGTTAAAACCGTAACCGAAGCCGGTACAAGCGGCGTTGTCATTAATGAAGTGATGAGCGCCAATTCCGGATTTCTGCCCGATCAGGACGGCGATTTTCCGGACTGGATAGAGCTTTATAATCCGACGGATAAAGAGATTAATTTATACGGATTCGGTCTCAGCGATGATGAAGCCGAGCCCATTAAATATGCACTGCCCGATATTTCAATCGGTGCGGGCGAGTATCTGGTGGTGTTTGCCTCCGGAAAAGGGATATCGACAATTGATGCGCCTTACCAGCATACCAACTTCCGCTTAAGTTCAAAGGGCGATATCGTTATATTATCCAATCGTGCGGGGGCAACACTGGACCGTATTGATCTTGACGCCATACCGACCAATGTGTCGTACGGCAGGGAAGCGGCAGACCCGGAAACTCTGACACGTTTCACCGAACCGACACCGGGATTTGAAAACACAGAGGCAGGGCTTGCAGCGTTTAAAGAAAGCCGCAAGGTCGAAAATCCGGAGCTGATTATCACCGAGGTGATGACCGGCAACCAGACTATGGTCAAAGACAATACCGGTGAATACCCGGATTGGATTGAAATTTATAATAACAGTGCAGATACCATCAATTTAAGTGATTATTATATATCGGATGATTTAAACGACCCGTTAAGCTTCCGTATGCCGGATGTCAAGTTAAAGCCGGGCGCGTATTACCTGCTTTATGCTTCCGGGGATATCGCGCGGACAAAGGATGCATCGGAATCCGTACATACCGATTTTCGGCTGTCGTCATACGAGGAATCCATTGTGATTTCAACTTTGACCGGCATGACGCTGGACACGCTGACGGTTAAGGAACTGCCGTCGGATTACGCGTATGCCCGAATACTGACGACAAGCGGGTATTCGGATGAATGGGAAACGACCACTCAGCCGTCGCCGGGCTATGAGAATACCGAAGACGGATACTTAAGGTTCCGCGAAGCGAATCCGCTGGTGCTTGGCGATGTGATCATCAATGAAGTCGTGTTTTCAAATGACGCTTATGCGGTTGAAGCAAACGGCGAGTATTATGACTGGATCGAGCTTTATAACCGCGGATCTTCGGCGGTTAACCTGTACGGATACGGGCTGACCGACAACACCGGCAATCCGGGCAAGTGGCGCTTTCCTGATATCGAAATCAGGGCGGGCGAATATTTAATCATTCAGGCGTCCGGGCTTGGGGAAAGCGGCAAAACCAAAGAAGAGTTAAAAAAAAACTATTTAAATACGAACTTTACGCTCTCGCTTGACGGCGAGATTGTTGCGTTATACAACGCCGCCGATGTTTTAATCGACCGTTACAATGTCGATAAAATCGACGGAAACGTTTCGGTCGGCAGACAGAACAGCGATGATGTTCTGGTGTTCCCGATTCCGACCCCCGGCGTGATGAACACCGGCGGGGTGATTGGGTATACAAAGGAACCGGTGTTTAAGCTGACTCCGGGTGTTTATGAAACGGCCCAGCAACTGCAGATTGATGTGCCCAAAGACGCGGTCTGCTATTATACGCTTGACGGCTCAAAGCCGACCAGTAATTCGCTGGTCTATGAGAACCCGATTACGATCGAAAGCACTGTCAATGTGCGTGCAATGGCGCAGGAATCTGGGCGCATGGCGTCATCCACGATAACCGGAACGTACCTGATCGGCGTTGCGCATACTGTGGATATTATATCCATCACAACCGACCCCGATTATCTGTGGGGAGAAAAAAACGGCATATATGCGCTTGGCAGTGGAGTGGACCCGAATGACGAGCGGCTGGCCGGATGCCGGTATATCGATATGGGCGACGGTGTGCTGGTTTTTGACTATAACACAGCGGATGACGGCGATCCTGAAACCACAAATGACAGGGAACGGGCCAGAAGTGCGATTGCGAACGCAAACTTTAAAAAACTGGATATGGAAGTTCCTGCGAACTTTTCGCTTTATGTAGACGGCGAGCAGGTGTTTGTACAGGACATCGGACTGCAGCTGTTCGGGTCTTATTCGCGGGATGAACCGCAAAAATCGTTTGCCATTTATGCTCGGGGCAAATACGGCAACACGACAATGGAATATCCGTTCTTTGAGAGCCGTGACTTTACGGAATATAAGACCATCGTGGCGCGCCAGTCCGGGCAGGACTGTAAATTTTCGCGGATTCGCGATATCTTCATGACCAGCCTGATGGAAGAATACAGTGATACCATTGAAGTGCAGGCATACCGCCAGTGCGTGTTATACCTGAACGGTAAGTACTGGGGTATCTACAATTTAAGAGAAAAAAGCAATAAATACTATGCCGCGGCGCGCAGCTATGCGCCGAATCCGGATGAGAACATCGATTTCTTAAAAGGAAACGGGATAGCGCTTGCCGGATCAAATAAAGAGTATAAGGAACTTGAACAGTTCATGGATGATAACGACATCGGCATCGCGGAGAACTACGAGTATGTCAAGAGCCAGATGGATGTTTATAACTTTATGGACTGGATCATTGCCGAAATATACTTCGTCAACTCGGATGACGGGAACCGGAAGTTCTACCGTGTCAATTCGGATGACGGAAAGTGGCGCTGGCTGTTATATGATATGGACTGGGCCATGTGGGTGGAAGCCGACGGAACCCGCCAGCGCTATACATGGAACTATATTGAGGAAGTCATTCGTCCGACCGGTACAGGCGCCGGCAACACGTTCTCAACATCCATCATGAGAGGGTTGTTGGAGAATGAGGAGTGGAAACGGGAGTTTTTGGAGCGGTATGCGTATCATTTAAATAATACGTTTTCGCCGGAAGTGGCGATCCCGCATCTTGAGGAATTGAAAAATAACATCGCATCGGAAGTTCAGAACGAAGCCGATACATATAACTGGGTGGCGTCGGCGTTTGACCGGCACATTCAGGGCATGGAAGACTTCCTGATTAACCGGCCGGCATATGCGGTCAAATATCTGCAGGAAACGCTGGAGATTTCGAATGAAGAAATGCTAGAGATATTCGGCGAATGAGGCAAAACGCATGGTAAAAAATAAAGACATTGAAATAAAAGACTCCGGTTACTTTGCGAAAAAAAGAGCCGAAAAAGCATATTATTCTCCGGAAGCGCGCGAAAAGCGCGAGAAAATCCGGTCCGGAGTCAGGGCTGAGGAAGCGAAATCCCATGTGGAGGAGATGCTTGCCGATGAGCGGGAAAAGCGTAAACAGAAAAAACAGGAGCGTGAACGCCTGTGGCGCGGAGAACCCGCTGAAGAAAAACCACGGATTCAGGTAAAGGAAGGCAAAACCGCCTTTAAGCCGGATGTTGCGGAGACGCCTGTTGCAGCTGAAAAGTCTGAAGCCGTAAAAAAAGCAGCACAGCCGGAACCGCCCAAAGCCGTGATTAAGAAAGCGGGCAGTCAGGCAGAAGAAGTGCCGCTGACCAACAAACAGGCAGAAAAACGCGCCGCGGCCGAAGCGGAAACACCGGTGCCTAAGGTTGTTCCGGAGTCCGCAAAGGTGATTAAAAAACAGCGGAAAGGTGCGCCAGAAACATGGGCGGAACCCGAAACAATACAGGCGCAGATTAGACCTGAAGAAACCGCGTCGCGCCCAATGCTGAAAACAAAGGGACAGCCGGTACAGGAATATGACGAAACCACGCTTGCCAAAGAAGCGGTGATGCAGGGTGTCAGCGTCAGGAGCATCAGCAGTGCACCAGCGCGTCATGCGATGAAGCGCGGAACCACCAGTGAGCTGGACGACAGTCTGCCGTCTAAGACATATAACAGCGAGAACCAGGAAGAACGTATCTTCCGCCACGAACTGAAATATTATATCTCGGAAGCGGATTATTACCTGCTTCGCAACTCACTGAACTGCTTGTTAAAGCATGATGGGAACTCGGGCGAAAACGGGGATTATTATATCCGGTCGCTGTATTTTGACGATTATAAGAACACAGCGCTGATGGATAAACTGAGCGGCGTTGAAAGCCGTCGAAAATACCGGATCCGTATTTATGGGCTGAAAGATGATTTTATCCGTCTGGAGCGCAAAAACAAAACGAAAGACTATATCTCGAAAGACAATCTGGTTCTTTCGCGTGAAGAATATGATAAAATAATCGACGGGGATATTGAGTTTCTTTTAAAGAAACAGGAGCAGGTGGCAAAGGATTTCTATTATGAGATTAAAACCAAAAACCTGAAGCCCGCCGTCATCGTGGATTATGTCCGCGAAGCGTATGTGCATCCGATCAAGAACTTAAGGGTGACCTTTGACAAAGTGGTAAAATCCGGTCGGTATGCAACCAGCATCTTTGATCCGAATGTGCCGCTGGCAACTGTGCTCCCGCCCGGAACGGTGGTTCTGGAAATCAAGTTCCAGAAGGGCCTGCCGGATTATATCATCGGTGTGCTGAATACGGCGATTGCGTCGCAGCGTTCGGCAATCTCAAAATATACGCTGTGCAGAAAATTTGAAACCTAATCTGATATAACAATGGATTGAGAAAATTAATAAGAAGGAAATGGTGAAACGTATGACTTCTACACAAGATGTGATTAAAAAAAGTGTGCTTGAAAACTTTCAGCTGTCCGCGGAGCTGTCGATAGAGACTGTACTGGTGACATTGGCGTTATCGTTTGTTTTCGGCGTCATTATTTATTGGATCTATAAACGGACATTTTCCGGCGTCATGTTCTCTAAGAACTTTGCGGCATCGCTCATTATGATTACCATGGTGACAACGATGATTATCATGCCGATCACGACAAACGTCGTGCTGTCGCTGGGTGCGGTTGGCGCGCTGTCTATCGTCCGTTTCAGAACTGCGGTAAAAGAGCCGATGGACACAATCTTCATGTTCTGGGGTATCGCGACCGGTCTGACACTGGGCGCCCGGCTGTATTCGGTAGCGGCGATCGGCGTTTTGATTATCGCGGCGCTGATGATGCTGACTTCGCTGTTTAAGTTTAGAAAAGAACGGCCGTATTTATTAATATTGAGCTTTGAGGATCGCGCAAAGAGCGATGTGCAAAACCTGCTGAGAAAGATGCCGCAGGGTAAGCTGAAATCCAAGACGGTCAGCAACGGGCTGATCGAACTGACCATAGAAATGGGCGTTAAAGAATCCGATTTCGCTGTGGTGGAAACGCTTGCCGGTATCGACGGTGTCCATGATGCATCCCTGATCAGTTATGCCGGAGATGTTGTGGGCTAAAAGCGGTAAAAATCATAACAGATTTTCAAAGCAGAGAAATCATTTCTTTGCTTTTTTTTCATCCGGCGTTATAATACCCAGTAAAGCAGTATGTTATAAGCTGGGAGTAAGGGATTAGGATGCAAATTTATTATCTTGACAACAGCGGATTTTGTGTGGTGATGGATCATACAACACTCATATTCGATTACTATCATGATTCCGCATCAGGCCCGCGCAGTATAGAAAACGGCGTGATGGATGAAAAGACGCTGAGAGCGCACGAGTCGGTCTATGTGTTCGTCAGCCACAGCCACGGCGACCATTATAACCGCTGTGTACTGGATTGGAGATCAGTCAACCCCAATATCATCTATTTGTTTGATGAGGGGATTCGTGCGGCAGGGCATGAGGGTTTGAACGATATCGTCTTTATGAAAGAAGAAGAGGTATACAGCGACGGAAATATAAAAGTAAAAGCATTCGGATCAACCGATATCGGCATCTCATTTATGGCCGAAGCGGAGGGTCTTACCATCTTCCATGCAGGCGATTTAAACTACTGGCACTGGAAGGAAGAAGCGGATGAAGCGTTTATCAGTCAAGCCGAAGCGGATTTTCTAAATAAGCTTGAACGAATAATCACTGACGACTATAATATCAACATAATGTTTTTTCCCGTTGATTACCGAATGGGTAAAGACGGTGATTTGGGAGCCAAACATGTGATCAAAGCCTTTGAGCCGCAGGTGTTTATCCCGATGCATTTTCAAAATAAATTTGATAAAATTGCGGCGTTTAAGGCAAAAAATATATATAAAGATGTGATGATATGGGATATTAAGAAGCGGGGGGATACGCTTCGCCTGATCTGACATCAGAAGGAGAATTAAATGTTTGAAATTGTACATGCCAACATCAATGTACTCGATTTAGAAAAAAGCATCGCTTTTTATAAAGAGGCGTTTGACATGGAACCCATTAAGACCAAAGAAGCGTCAGATAAAAGTTTTAAGCTGACGTTTTTAAAGGCGCCGAAAGGTGACTTTCTGATGGAACTCACGTGGCTCAGGGATGTCAACGAGCCATATGACCTTGGCAGCAACGAATCGCATCTGTGCTTTGCCGCGGACGATTTTGAAAAGAGCCATCAGCGCCATAAGGCAATGGGCTGTATCTGTTATGAAAACAAAGATATGGGGGTATATTTCGTCGTCGATCCTGACGGCTACTGGATGGAAGTGAAACGGGCGTAGGTATCTGTTTCATGAAAATTCAGGAGGAAAAGCTTTGAAAACATTTGAAGAAATCAATGAGAAAATAAAAAGCGGCACGGCGGTCGTTTTCACCGCCGAGGAAGTCGCCGCAATGGCAAAAGAGAAATCAATCAGTGAACTCGCAAAAGAAATCGACGTGGTGACCACAGCAACATTCGGGCCCATGTGTTCTTCGGGTGCGTTCCTGAACTTCGGGCATTCGGATCCGCCGATTAAGATGGCCCAAATTGAAATCAACGGGGTTCCCGCCTCGGGCGGACTTGCGGCGGTTGATACCTATATCGGTGCGACCGAACCTTCGCTTGACCGCGGCATCGAATACGGCGGCGCGCATGTGATCGAAGACCTGCTCAACGGCAAAGAACTTATCTTGACCGCAAAAGGGTATCCGACGGACTGCTACCCGAACCGGCGGATTAAAGCGAAAGTGTCGCTTGAAACGCTGAACCAGGCCTATATGTTTAATCCGAGAAACGCATATCAGAACTATGCGGCGGCGACCAATTCGACCAACCGGATCAAATATACTTATATGGGCGGATTGCTGCCCGATTACGGCAACGTGATGTACTCCACATCCGGACAGCTGTCACCGCTGTTAAAAGATCCGCAGCTGCGCACCATCGGCATCGGAACGCGCGTCTTTTTCGGCGGCGCGATCGGCTATGTGGCGTGGGAAGGCACGCAGGCAATCAACAACTATGAAAATAAAGACGGGGAAGAGCGGTATGCCGGTTATACGCTGGCGCTGATCGGCGACATGAAGCAGATGAGCAGTGAGTTCATCCGTGCGGCCGTGATGGAGAAATACGGCACGACGATTTTCATCGGCATGGGCATTCCGATTCCGGTGCTGGATGAAGACTTAATGGCCCAGCTGGCCAAGTCCGATGAAGAACTCTTCACCTATGTGTATGATTATGGTCTGGGCAAACTGAGCAAACCTGAGATCCGCAAGGTGACATATGCCGAGCTTCGGAGCGGAAGTATTGACCTAAACGGCAAGATGACCAAAACAGCATCGCTGTCCAGTATTGACAAGGCGCGCAAGATTGCGGGACTGATTAAGCAACAGGTCAAGAGCGGGGAGTTTCTGCTGACTCAGCCGGTTGCACCCCTGCCGCACCGTGACCAGTTTAAAAAAATGGCGACGATAGGAGAGTGAACGGAATGATTAAAAAGAAAATCACATTACGGTTTCCTCCCGAAGTAACGGATCAGCCGTTTATTACGAACCTGATTAAGGTCTACGATATCGTCGTGAATATATTGAAAGCCTCGATTTCCGGCGGAAAGAAAGGCAGAATGACGATGGAACTTTCCGGTGAAGATGAAAACGTGAACGCGGCATTGAAATACCTGAATGACGCAGGGCTGGAAGTCATCGTTTTTACCGACAGTGTTATCCGCTATGAGGACCGGTGTGTGGAATGCGGCGCCTGCGTGGGTGTATGCCCTTCCAAAGCGCTGACAATGGAAGCACCGGATTTCAAACTGGAATTCGATATGGAAAAGTGCCTGCTGTGCGGACACTGCGTACGGGCCTGCCCGGTGCGAGCCATCACGTTCTTTGACGATGAACCTTAAACCATAATGGACGTCTATCAGAACCGAGATTTATACCGGAACAAAGTCAAAGCGGCGGATTTGAGTTTCTACCGCGTCCAGTATAAAGAGACCGATCTGATGATCGGCTCCGAGAAAAACCTGTCCGGTCAGATATACGAAGCGGTTGTAAACACGCGGCGAATTTTAGATGAACAGATTGAAAACAATCCGAAATTTCGAGATTCGCTGCGTCCAATCCGTTATAATAAAAAAAGCAGAGATATTGTTTCTATGATGTGCGCCGCAGCCGAGGCTGCGGATGTCGGGCCGATGGCGGCGGTTGCCGGTGCTTTCTGCTTTGCGGCTTTTGAAGCGGCTCGAAGCGATACGGATGAGTTTATCGCCGAAAACGGAGGGGACATCCTGATTCAATCGGCGTTTGCACGGACAGTGGCGCTTTATGCGGGCGATTCACCGCTCAGCATGAAGATCGGGCTCTTGGTTGAGGATGCAAAAGCACCCGTCGGCATATGCACGTCGGCCGGTACTTTCGGCCATTCAAAAAGCTTTGGCAAAGCGGATATGGCACTGTGTGTCAGTCGTGATGTCCTGCTGGCTGATGCGTGTGCAACACGATTAGGAAACAGCATACAAACCGAATCAGATTTAAAACGCGCGGTAGAAAACATCAGCGCCGTTAAAGGCATCACCGGGGCGGTTGCAGTATTGGGAGATAAAATCGCGGCAATCGGCGATATCAAACTGGTTCCGGTTACAACGCAATAATGGGTTTTAGGAGTGAAGCAGATACATGTTCAGGTATAAATTGCAGCAATTCTTCGCAGGGCGGAACGGACAAGACCAGTTTGGACTGTTTCTGATGATTATCGCGTTGCCATTCGGCTTGATTCATCACTGGGTATTTACAACGATCGCGTGGCTGATACTGGGATTCGCGCTGTTCAGGATGTTTTCTAAGAATCTGGTGCAGCGGAGAAAAGAGAACATTGCGTTTTTGAAAATATGGCATCAGGTAAAAAGACCTTTTCAAAAATGGAAAATACGGTATAATGAAAGAAAGTTCTACCGCATTTTTAAGTGCCCCAAGTGCAGGCAGAAGCTGCGCGTGCCGAAGTATAAGGGAACGGTAAAGGTGAAATGTACCAAATGCGGTGAGATTTTTATCAGAAAAACATAATAAAAAGATCAAGTAATAAAGGAGCCTAGGAATGGATAAAATAACAAAGGAAATGACGATCCGTCAGGTGATCGAATGCGATATTAATTGTGCGCCGATTTTTTTTGAATTCGGTATGCACTGCATCGGATGCCCGTCTGCTTCCGGCGAAACACTGGAACAGGCAAGCGCGGTACACGGTATCAGCGTGGATGATCTGGTCGAAAAGCTGAATGAATATTTTGCTTAAATCTTAAGCGAATCAAAAATATACTAAAGGAGAAACAGATGGAAAAATACGTTTGCACGGTATGTGGTTATGTGTATGACCCTGAAGTCGGCGATCCGGATAATGGTGTCGCACCCGGAACACCTTTCTCTGAAGTCAGTGAAGATTGGGTTTGCCCGCTCTGCGGCGCACCAAAGGATGCATTTGAACTTGAGTAAAATAAAAAGCGCCCGATGAGGGCGTTTTTTTATTACTGAAATTCACTTTTTTTAATCTCCGCTGACCAGATAAACCGGTTCTTCATGGCGGGGAAGCACGACGCTGTCCACCCTGTAACCAAACTCGGACCGCAGCCTGCTGGCTGTTTCGTTAATGCGAAAGACCGTAATGACCTGAATAATTGGGACGTTTATGGTGTCTTTCAGCAGTTTTCGATTGTTGATCACATGAAGCAGTGTTTTCACCTCAACAGAAGGTTCCGCAAGATCGCCAGGCTTGACCAATAAGCCGGTCGCCTCCGCGGCCTCTTCGAGTATGGCAAAAGTCTCATCACCGACAATACCGTCAACGGTAAGGCCGTTTTTATCCTGAAAGTCTTTTACGGCTTTATCTGTCAGTTCACCAAAATACCCGTCGCCTTCCAGCTCATAACCTAAAGCAATCAGATATTCCTGTATTAAAATGACTTCATCTGACGGAATGATTCCGATACGGGGAGAATCATATTCACGCGAATACATCGGCGCCGGCACATCATATCCGTTATACCGGCCGTCCATTTTTCTGACATAGAAATAGTGGTTGCCGATTTTACCCCAAAATCGGATCGGATCGGATGAATTTCCGCTCCAAGTAGACGATGGGGATGTCTTAAAATAATAACAGTTCTGCGGCACGACCCACCGTTCGCTGTCTAAAACATAACGCGCCGCCTCATAGCTTTCCGCGCTGGGTACGCGCGATGCGCTGTAGTTAAACTGCCCCGATGCCGACACGATGGCCAGGATGGAGCTGTTATAAACGAATACGCGGTTCATAATGACATTACCGACCGCAATTTTACCTTTTAAGCTCTCGCCTCTGGCTTCGGCGTCAATGGTCTTTGCCAGCGCTTCAAACTCTTCATTTGTGTAATTATACGTGTTTGAGGAATAAGGCCAGTAGTCTTCTTCTGCGCTTGCCTGAACAACCGGGCCGAATATGAAAACAGCAGCAATCAAGATGCTGGCGAGTGTTTTAATCCGTTTAATGGTACCGTTCTCCTGAATTCAAAAATTTCATATTAATGATACCGTTATTCTTTTTTATTGTCAAAATAATCACAGAATGTTTACATCCAAAAGAGGTGTAACGGTGTAAACTGTAAATAAAAGTTTATGTTGTTTTTTGACATATACGGGGGTATAATTATTTTGTATAGGTATGTATATAGAGGAATTAATATCCCAGGCATATCTTTCAACGGATGGATACTTGTGGTATACGATGTGAAGGGCATACAAGGGGGTAAAATATGAATACAATGAATTTAAATCGTTTTAAGGTCGGGTATTATGCACTTATTGCAATAGCAATATTCTGTATACTGGCCTTTTTGCCTTTAAAAGCGGATGCAGCGGCCGTTACTGAGCCGCCAGACTATGTAGTCGATGACTCGTGGACGACGCAGACCGGCGGTGAGACGGTGACGTATACAATAGGTGTCACCGATTACAGCTATACGTTTGGCACTGATGCATTCAGGACAATTCAGGATGCAGTCACGGTGGCAACAACCGGCGGTACAATCGGTATTGCATCCGGTTCGTATACGCTGGCTGCGACACTCAATATCACACAGAATATTGCGCTTGAGGGACAGGATCCGGCGGATCCCAGCCAGGTTGTGATTACACCGTCTGCCGATATGGAAAAGATGATTAACTTCCAGGAAGCAACACACGGGGCGTTCACCAGCGCAGCGCTTAAAAATGTCACCATTAATGGAACAGGGTTTAATATTAAAAATGCGGTGTATTCGAATGCGAATGTGACGATTGCGGATGTGGTCATCAGCAATATCGCTTATTCACCGTTTGACTCCGCTCTGCCGGATGTCGGCATATACTTAACTGACAGCGCGACAATCACTGGTGTGATGATGTCCGTTATGGGACGCTACGGTATTATCGCCGTTGAAAACACAGGTGAAACGGCCGTGGTCTCCGTGAACAGCTTCACATATACCGGTAAGGGCAGCGGAGAAGTACTTGATTATGGTATAGAAGTCAGATCAGGGGCAACATGTAACATTGAATCCTGCGCGATTGTCAGCTGCGCCGGTGTGATTTCTGCGACTAGTACCACTTCCGCAGCCATTGTCGGATCAACAACAGGAGGCACAGGCACAGCGATTAATGTCACCACGAGCACTTTGACCGGTAATATGATCAATGTTGCGGTTGGCTATGGCGCAGGCGACTCCACCAGTGTTTCGATTGATTCTTCAACCCTTACTCCGGCTTCCGGAGGATTAAATATTGACACATATTCGGACCAGCTGTTTGCCTGCCCGGATAATAAATGGGGATTTGATGTTTACGCCGATGTATTGGCCAGCATCAATATCGTCGGTACCGGTGATGTGGACGTGATTCCGTATGTGATGTCAAATGACCAAAGCAGTGATCTTTATCTGAACAGCATTACGACTTCGTCCGGTACGCTTTCTCCGTCATTCACACCGCTGACATTGGCATACGATATTGAAGTGCCATACAGCGTGGACAGCTTTACAGTGACACCGACCACAATAGAAAGCTTAAGCCCGGTTACTGTGAATTCAACGACTGTGGCTTCCGGCGCTGCCAGCCCGGCTATCAGCTTAAGCGAGGGTGATAACACCATAACGGTTGTTGTCGACAGCACTACCACATACACGCTGACGGTTTACAGGCAGTACAGCTATCGCTTATCAACGCTCAGCCTGACAGATGGTACGAATCCGTTAACGCTGATTCCGACCTTTGACAGCAATGTATTCGCATACACGGTCTTTGTTGCGGATACCGTTTCTTCGGTTGATATTACCGCCGCTGCGGAGGACACTGATCCATCGGTAACGGTTACAGGCGACGGAACACGGAGCCTGCTTGCCGCGCCAAACGACACCCCCCTAACGGTACAGGTTACATCAAGAGACAGTGTGACTCAGGATTACGTGATTACCGTCAGCTATGAAAGCGATGATGCTTCGCTGTCGGACTTAAAATTAAACGGAACAACAGTGACAGGATTCTCTCCCACTGCATATACGTATACGGAAGACGTTATAAACAGCGTTACCAGTGCGGTATTGACGGTTACACCGGGTGATTCTTATGCGGATTATACCATCAATGGCGCCGCTCCGGCAGGCAGCTATGCGTTGTCTGTAGGCGCTAATGTTTTCACCATATTGGTGACGGCACAGGACGGAACGACCACCGAAACATATACGCTGACGGTGACGAGGGCCGATACAACGACCAATAACGCCAACCTGTCCGCATTGAGCGTAGACGGGACTCCGGTGACCGGGTTTGACCCGGCAACCACTGCGTATTCGCTTGATGTCGGTGCGACAACCGCATCCGTAGTGATTGCGGCGACACCGGAAGATGCAGGCGCCACGGTTACCGGAACGGGAACCGTCAGTCTGAATTATGGAACAAACACGAAAACCGTATCGGTAGAGTCTTCGGATACCACCACAACAAAAGATTATGTATTAACAATCACCCGTGCGGGTGCAACCGATGCGACATTGTCTGACCTGACAATCGACGGTACGACCATTTCGGGATTCTCATCTGCGGTGACCAGCTATACCTATTATGCGGATGAAGCCGATACAAGCGTGGTAATCGGCGCAACACCTACGGTTGCCGGCGCAACTGTAGCGGGCACAGGCACAAAGACCATCAGTGCCGGCAATAATAACTTCAGCGTTGTTGTAACGGCGGCTGATGGCACCACCACAAAAACCTACGCGATCAAGGTCGTACACCCGGGCAGTTCTTCCGCTGACTTAAAATCAATCACCATAGACGGAACGCTGATATCCGGATTTGATTACCAGACCTATCAATATGTGATTGAAAAACCCGCAGGGACATCATCGGTCGCTATTGCGGCGACTGCTTTGGATTCTGGTGCGGTGATTTCCGGTACGGGCACCAAGTCGCTGGTCTCCGGCGGCAATGATTTCACCATTACTGTTGTATCCCAGGACGGAACGGTTACAAAGAAATATTTATTGACGATATTCAGCGGATATAATAAAGACGCAACGCTGAAAAACATTAAAATAGACGGTACAACAATATCAGGATTCAGTTCCTCGGATACCAGTTATACCATCAACATGGCTAACTCTGTTACCAAGTTTTCACTGACCGCGGAAACGACTGACAGCTATGCTTCGGTCAGCGGTGTCGGTACCAAGTGGCTGGTTGTGGGCACCAACGTGTTTTACCTGAAAGTAACGGCAGATGATGATGCGACCACAAAAACTTATAAACTGTATGTAATCAGGGCGGCGAGTTCAACTTCTTCGTCCAGTAGTTCTTCGAGCAGTTCCTCGAGTTCCAGCAGTACATCCAGCAGCTCGTCGAGCTCCAGCAGTTCCTCGAGCAGCTCGTCCAGCTCTTCGACAAGCACCTCTTCAAGCAGTACTACCGGTGAAGATGAAGGGGATGAAGAAGGTACGGATTCCAGCGTAACGCTGGATGTGGTTGAAGATATACTATTGAAAGATACCGAAAAGACGCAGGACGGCAAAAGCATTCTGCTGATGGTTGATGATGACGCGTTTTATCAAGCGATTCTGGATGTCTTATCGCGTGAAAAGGTTGAAGAAGGCGACGGAACCAATGGTTTGGACGCAGTTCCGTATATCAGCTTCCCGAAAGCGAATTCGGTAGACGACGAGAAGAGTGTCGCGATCGGATTCAGCGGCGAAGCGCTGAAAGAAGCGTTCAGCCAGGGCGTGGGACTGATTGTGACACTGGATAATTATCAGATTAAACTGCCTCCGGGTGCGTTTGATCCCGAATCCTTCGGGGAGTATGTGGTCCGGTACTATATATCCAAGCGGATTCCGGATGATGATGAATTGGCGGATATTATTGCAAAAGTTCCGGACGGAAAAGAGGTCTTCTACTCGGCTGAGATACTGATGCAGTATGAAACAGCAGAAAAGACCGAAGCCATTACTTCGTTTGACAAGTCGATGGAAGTGTCGATTGTATTGGATAATGATATCAGCAATATCATTGAGAATGCGGATTCGATAAACGATATCTCGTTATATGTCTACGACGAACAGTACGGACAACCCTTATCGCTTGAGTTTACTTATAATCCGGCTACAAATACGGCTGCATTTGATACGCGGCGCACAGGGAAGTTTATGTTCGCGAAAAAGGAAGTCAGAGCGACACCGGAGATTACGGAACCAGTGGAAACCACGACGGATAAGGAAAGGAAGCCTTTCCCGACGTTTATGGTACTGATTTCGATTGCAGCGGTTGTGCTGCTGGGCGCGATTATCTTCCTGCTGGTTCGTCGGTTTGGCGGCGGGGACGGTTCAAGCGACCACGATATCACAATATAGCATTCAAACCACCGGCTGAAACCGGTGGTTTTTCAAGTGCTTACAAAAACTTAACAGCATATAAAAAATACTATAATGGTAGATATAAATAACGGCATTGAGAAAGCAACGCACTGGGGACAAAAATGAAAAAAAATATATTAATCGACGCACATTGCCATATGTTCATAAAGACCATGTTCACGCCGGACATCGCAAACCTGGTCGGCGGAATACGGCGAAAAGCACTGCCGTTCTTCAGAACCGGACTGAACCTGCATAATGAAAATTATGTGCAGAAATTTCTGGACGTGGGATATGAAACGCCGGAAGGAATTTATGAAAATATGAAAGAAGCCTATCAGGCTGATTTTATTGCGGTTCCTTTGATGCTGGATCTGGTGTATACAATGGAGCGTCCGGTGGACTATATCATCAAACGCGGATTGATCGGCAACGGACAGCTGAAAACGGAACTGAGAAAGCATACGGTTGAGAGCCAGATACGGTTTTTAGGCTGGCTGGGTAGACGGATGTCTCCGGAAGAAATATCCGATTCTGAGCGGATGAAGGGTATTAATTTCTTTAGGGACTGTTACGAAGTCCAGATCAAAGAACTAACCGAATTAAAACAGAAAATGCCGAACCGGATTTTTCCGTTTTTCAGCATTGACCCGCGGCGCAACTCATCTTTTAAGGACGGGATTTTAGGTGAAATCAAAAAATATGTCGGTCCGGATAAACCCTTTATTGGGCTGAAACTTTATACCGGACTCGGTTATTCCCCGACGCATCCGGCGTTATTCGACGGGAAAAACAGCGTCTATGCCTGGTGTGAGAAAAACCGGATACCCATCACCGTTCATGGCGCAGACAGCGGGTTTTCCAACATACTGTCAGAGATTCGTGTCGAAGGAGATATCTATGACCCAAAATCCGGAGGCATTCTGCCGATGGAGGAATTTTCGGAGGACAAGGTCCTGCGTTACCAGACCAACTTTCTCGGCAATACCGAGGATATGATTATTGAGCGCCAGCTGCTCCACAACCATCCGAAGCTGTGGTATAAGGTATTAAAAGAATATCCGCGTCTGAAAATCAATTTTGCGCATATGGGCGGCAGCGACCAGCTGAGGGCTTATGCGCACGGCGAAAAAAAGGCGTTCCGGACACGTATGATACTGGATCTAATCATGGCGTATCCCAACGTCTATACGGATTTAAGCTGTTTCTATTATTCGGCAAAAGGGGACTTTACATTAAAAGAGCTGTACCAGAAGATTTACCAAAAGCTGCCCTATAAGGCCAAACACCGGATTATGTACGGCTCGGATTATTATATGGTGCTGTTGTTCCGGCCCAGCCTTAAGGGGTATCAAATCGAGTTTAAGCGTGAGTTTGGCAAGTATTTTGATGTCATCGCCCATGACACCCCCATGCGGTTTTTGGGGTTGGATAAAAGACGGTTCAGATAAGCATCATTTTCGGATATATCCGCCGCGTATGATCTTGGTGTCGTTCACGGTGACCATAGCGGATGACAGGTTACGCTTGATGATGCTGAGCGCCAGGGGAATCCGCTTGCGCTTAAGGTGAAGCATCATAATCATGCGCTTTCTGTCCTTGCCTTCGCCTTCCAGCACGGTTACGGCAAATCCCTGATCGCGCAATGCGTCGGCAAGGAATTCCGCGTCATTGGTTTTGGGCGTGATAATCTGGATTGAGCTTACGCCGAACGCAAGCGTTGATTCCAGCCAGGAGCCGAGATAATTGCCCGTTGCAAAGGCCAACGCAAACAGCACAACCCGCAGAATGTCTTCGGTAAATCCGGTCAGCACGGTGCCGGTAACGGCGATCCAGAGCAATACTTCAAAAAAGGCGACAAACGAACCTTTCAGCCGTTCTCCGCGGCTGATCAGCACAACCCGCATGGTCATGAATGCGACCTCAAGGTTTTTACCGACGAATATAAATATATAAAGCCAGATGTTGTTGGCGCCTGTTAAAAATTCCATAATTTATTCCTCCTCGAATAATCCAAAGCATTATACCGCTGTACCATACGCGCGTCAATCGTTTCTTTTGCTGTTCACGGACTGTTAAAATCACTCTGTTTAATACGTGCAGGTTATGATAGTATGAAAATGATGACGGATATTAAACAAACCATAAAAGATAATATCAATAAGAACCTGCTGATTCTGCCGGGTGAGCATGTCGGCGTTGCGGTTTCGGGCGGTGTGGATTCGATGTGCCTGCTGGATATTCTGGCGGGCTTAAAAGACGATTTATCCATCACCATTACGGTGCTGCACTTCGAGCACGGCATCCGCGGCGAAGCGTCAAAGCAGGATGCCGTGTTTGTTGCTGAGGCGTGTAAACAGTACGGACTGCCTTTGGTCGCCGAAAGCGCCGATGTCCCTAAACTCGCAGAATGCTCCGGCATGTCACTGGAAACGTCGGCCAGACAGGCGCGTTATGACTTTTTCCGGCGCATGACAGGACAGTACCATTTGGATAAAATTGCGCTGGCGCATCATATGGGAGATCAGGCGGAGACCGTTCTGCTGAACCTGATCCGCGGTTCTGGCACCAAGGGGCTGACCGGGATGCGGATGTTTCGTGAGCCGAATTATATCCGGCCGATGCTGGATATCGCGAAGCCGGATATTTTAGCCTATGCTGAATCAAACAAAATTGCTTTTTCGCACGACGCCACCAACGACGATATCGTATACACGCGTAATCGGCTGAGAAAAACCATAGTGCCGGAATTGTGCGCGATTAATACCGACGCGGAGGCGAATATCGCGCGCACGGCCGGGATATTAGCGGACGAGGACCGTTATCTTGATCAGCTGGCAAAAGAAGCGTATGGAAACCGCGTGTCGCAAAAGGACGGGGAAGTCGTTATCGCGTTAAGCGGCTGGGACGATATCGATATTGTGCTCAAACGGCGCATTATCCGCAGCGTGCTGGACCAGTATTTTTCCCTGATTAATGTTGAATTTATCCATATTGCGGTTATAATAAACATATCGCTTGGCGAAAACGGAAAGCGCGCCCAGATCATGAACGATCTCTTTGCGGCAAAAACCTATGATTCGCTGACGCTGTTCCGAGAAAAACGGGCGGATACAGATGTAGTGAAGGTAGGGCTGACGGATACGCAAATGATTGATTTTGGCGATTACCGTTTTAAAACGTCGCTGACAGACCAAGCTGTACTTGAGAATGGCAGTGAGTGCTTTGACCTTGACCGTCTGAGCGACCCTGTGATTAGAACGGTCAGAGAAGACGATTATATCGTGCCGCTCGGCATGAAGGGAAGAAAAAAACTCTCGGATTATCTCTGTGACAAGAAAGTGCCGCTGCATAGGCGTGTACATGCCGTTGTCATGGCTCAGGGTTGCGAAGTCATCTGGGCGGTCGGATGCGGTATTAATGACAATTATAAGGTGAGCCAAATGACCAGGCGCGTGTTGAAAATAAGCGCCGAAAAAATGAATGATTAGGATCAGCGCGCCGAACCGTCGGCGCTAAGAATATTTTTAAGGGGTAAAACATGGAAAAACAATTTGCATCGGAGGATATGGCGAAAATCCTTCTGACTGAAGCGGATATTAAGGAGCGGGTCGGCGAACTGGCCAAGCAGATATCCGAGGACTACAGCGATAAATGCCCGCTGATGATTTGCGTGCTCCGCGGCGCGGTCTTTTTCTTTTCAGACCTGGTCAAGCAGATGGATATTCATCTCGAGACAAACTTTCTTGCAATCTCAAGCTACGGCAGCGGAACGGAATCTTCCGGCGAAGTGCGCATCCAGTATGATATGCAGGAGAGCATCAAAAACCGTGATGTGATTGTGGTCGAAGATATTATTGACTCCGGCCGGACAATCAATCACTTAAAGGAGATTCTTCAGGCAAGGCATCCGGCGTCCGTCCGTGTGTGCGCGCTGCTGGATAAACCCTCACGCAGGGTGGTTAAGGCGCATGCGGAATACATCGGTTTTGAAGTGCCGAATGAATTTGTGGTCGGGTACGGACTGGATTATGCAGGGAAATACAGAAACTTAAAATATATCGGCGTTTTAAAGCCGGATGTATACGAATAGGAAATGAATAAAGCGTAAACAATATATGGATTTAATGTTTACAGATTCATATCCGATTGAAAAACTCTGATATGTGTGGTAGTATGTTTAGAATCTTAATCAGGACCAGGAGGAATTACATTGAAGAAATCTGGTAGAGGATTTTTTGTCTATATCGCAGCATTCGTTTTGCTGTTTATTATGGCATGGAGTTTTATAAATCCTCAGGAAAGCAACGATTACGAAGAGGTTGCTTATTCAGAATTCACGCAACGCGTTGAGGACGGCGGTATCAGTCAGATCAAGGTTGTTGGGACAACATTGTATGCGCTGAAAACAGGATCGGAAATCAGTTCGACAGATTTCCCGGAGCGCTTTGACATCACGACCAAAGTCCCGTCACAGGAAACGTTGAACAGTGATTTAAAAGATATAGCTATTGCGAAAGGCACTACGGTCAATCAGATCGTGAATGTTGAATATGAAGAGGAGCCGGGCGAATCGATTTGGGTAAGCTTTTTA
This sequence comes from Christensenellaceae bacterium, assembly GCA_963674805.2. Classification (GTDB taxonomy): domain Bacteria; phylum Bacillota; class Clostridia; order Christensenellales; family CALMFG01; genus CALMFG01. Next base: position 264,288 of record CAXXNY010000026.1, on the reverse strand, counting down.
AGAGGCTGGCTTCCGCTGATTGTTCTTATGCTGCTTTTATTCTTCTTTTTCCGCCAGTCGCAGAACAGCAATTCCAAGGCAATGTCATTCGGCAAGAGCCAGGCGCATCTGCATGTCGGGAACGGCAACAGAACGACTTTTGATGATGTTGCGGGAGCGGATGAAGAAAAACAGGAACTTGAAGAAATCGTTGATTTTCTCAAGAATCCGGAACGCTTCACTAAGATCGGTGCGAGAATCCCGAAAGGCGTGCTGCTGGTAGGACCTCCAGGGACAGGAAAAACCTTGCTTGCAAAGGCAGTCGCCGGAGAAGCGGATGTACCGTTTTTCAGCATCAGCGGTTCGGATTTCGTTGAAATGTTTGTCGGTGTCGGGGCATCCCGCGTCAGGGATATGTTCCGCAACGCGAAGAAGAATTCGCCGTGTATCATTTTCATTGACGAAATCGATGCGGTCGGCCGCCACAGGGGCGCAGGTCTCGGCGGCGGGCATGATGAACGCGAACAGACGCTTAACCAGCTGCTGACCGAGATGGACGGTTTTGAAGTGAATGAAGGCATTATTATTCTTGCCGCAACCAACAGACGCGATATTTTGGATCCGGCGCTGTTAAGACCCGGACGGTTTGATCGTCAGGTTGTGGTCAATCTGCCGGATGTTAAAGGCAGGGAAGAGATATTCAAGGTTCATGCCAGAAACAAACCGATGGAAGACGAAGTGGACTTTAAGTCACTGGCCCGCTCAACTGTGGGCTCCACCGGTGCGGATATCGAAAATATATTAAACGAAGCTGCCATTCTGTCGGCGCGTGCAAATAAAAAGAAAATCGGGACAGCGGCCATACAGGAAGCGATCATGAAGGTTATGCTTGGCCCGGAGAAAAAGAGCCGCTTGGTCACCGAAAGGGATCAGGAAATCACGGCCTATCATGAAGTCGGTCATGCTATCTGTGCGAGAGTGCTGCCGAACTGTGACGATGTCCATGAGATCAGCATCATCTCACGCGGTATGGCTGCCGGATATACGCTGACCTTGCCTGAAGATGACAAGATGCATATCACAAAAGGGAAACTGCTTGATGAGCTCGCTATGATGCTCGGCGGTCGTGTTGCCGAAGAAGTCATGGTCGGCGATATTTCGACCGGCGCGACATCCGACCTCCAGCGTGCAACAGAGGTTGCGCGTAAAATGGTCATTAACTTTGGGATGAGCGAAGAAATCGGCACCTTATTCCTGGGCAGCGGCGAAGAGATTTTCCTCGGCAAGGAATACGGACACACCAAGAACTATAGCGAAAGCCTGGCTGCGAAAGTGGACGTTGAGATTTCTAAAATACTGAAGACTGCGCATGAACGGGCGCATGAAATCATAACAAGCAATAAGGATAAAGTCGAAACCATTACACGTGCGCTGATTGAACGGGAAAAGCTAGACAGGGAAGAGTTTGCGCTTATATTTGAAGGCAAGGCACTGCCCCCGATGAAAGTCGCGGCGTCAAAGCCGGAACCCGAAAAGAAGCAGAAGGTTGAAAAAGAAGTGCCGGAACCGGAAACCATTAAGCCGGTAGACCGCGTTCAACCGCAGGAATAATCGCTTAAAACTTAATTAGATATCAGGAGCGGAATGTTAGATTTCGCTCCTTTTTTATGATATACTGGTTTTTAGCTTATTTTTGATTTTTTGAGGTATTTTGATGAAAACGGCAAAGCGTATGGAGAAACTGGGCGAGGGGGTTTTCTCCATTCTTTTAGCAAAAAAAAATGAATTAACCGGCAAAGGTACGGATGTGATCGACCTCAGCGTCGGCACGCCCAATATTCCGCCGACAAAGGCGGTTATGGATGCGATATCCGAAGCCGCAGGAAAACCGGAAAACTATATTTATTCCATCAAAGATATGGATGAACTACGGCAGGCGGCGGCGGACTGGTATAAAAAGCGTTATGACGTGACCCTTGACCCGCAGGCCGAGGTACTGGCGGCATTCGGCACGCAGGAGGCATTAACATCGGCATTTCTGCCGATCATTGACGAGGGAGACGTGGTGATCCTGCCCGATCCGGCATATCCGGCTTATACCATCGGCGCGGCGATTGCGGGTGCGGATATTTATTATCTGCCCCAAAGGGAATCCAACGGGTATGTGATGGATTTATCCGAGATACCGGAGGATATTGCAAAGCGGGCAAAGGTGATTTTAGCCTCGTATCCCAACAACCCGACCACGGCGATTGCGGATGCAGGATTCTATCAGGACCTGATTCGTTTTGCGGAAAAATACGACATACTGGTCTTTCATGATAACGCGTACAGCGAACTTGCGTTTGACGGCAGGGTATGCGGTTCTTATCTGGCCTATGAAGGCGCAAAGGAAACCGGAGTGGAGTTCAACTCCCTTTCCAAGACCTATGGAATGGCCGGCGTCAGAGTCGGGTTCTGCATGGGGAATGCGGCGTATATTGAGGCGCTAAAGAACTTAAAATCCAACACCAATTACGGGCTGTTTTTGCCGGCACAGATCGGCGCTGTAGCGGCGCTGACACAGGACCAGGGATGCGTAAAAACCACTTGTGATGCATACCAGAAGCGGCGTGACGTGATTATCGACACGTTCGGCGAAATCGGTTGGACGATTAAGAAATCTGAAGGCAGTATGTTTGTATGGGCAAAACTGCCGGACGGCTATCGGGATTCTTTTGCTTTTGCGATGATGCTGGTTGAAAAAACCGGGGTATTGGTCACGCCGGGCATCAGCTTCGGGGCGACGGGCGAAGGGCACGTCAGGATTGCGCTGGTCGAGACAGAAGAGCGGATTCGGGAAGCGGCGGAGCGGATTAAAAAGAGCGGGCTGATTGGCTGAGGAGGTACGGTGATCAGAGCGGATTTGCACATCCATACAGTTGCTTCTGACGGGGCGGACAGCGTTGAGACGGTTGTAAACCGGGCGAAAACGGCGGGACTGGATTTAATGGCGGTAACGGACCATGATACCATTGCATCGCTGCCAGAGGCCGTAAAAACAGCCGAAGACGCCGATATTAAAATCATACCCGGAATTGAGTTTAGTGTGGTGCATACGGGAGAAATGCATATTCTCGGCTATTTTACGGATTTGGATAATGATCTGCTGGTCCAAAAGGTAAGGGCACTGGTACAAGCGCGGATTTCACGGATGCGTACGTATATTGATATCATACAAAAGTCCGGCATTCAGATTACGATGGCGGATGTAGAAGCGCAGGCCGGCGGCAATATCCTGAGCCGGGCGCATATTGCACAGGCGCTGACACAAATCGGCGCGGTGGGTTCGCCGGATGAAGCGTTTGATAAGTATCTGAGAAAACTGCCGCAGGAAATGGTCAGGCAGTATAAAACACCCAAGCAGGAAGCGATTGATATTATCCATGCCGCGGGCGGTGCGGCGATTCTGGCGCATCCGGTGTATAATCTGGATGATCATTTTGAGGACACGCTGGATGAGCTGATTATGTACGGCCTAAACGGTCTTGAGGCATATCACCCGGACCACTCGGATGAAAACGCGGCCTATTTTGAAGAAATCGCGAAGAAAAAGGCATTGCTGGTGACAGCGGGAAGCGACTATCACGGGCCGTTGAAGCCGGAGATAACGATTGGGTGCGAAACACGTACATCCGATTACCATCAGTTCTGCTTAAGTATATTTTTAAAACAACTTGCACGATAGATAGAAGGGGAACATCAATGAAAGGCATCACATATCCGAAAGGATTCAAAGCTGCTGGCGTCAGCTGCGGTATCAAATCAAACGGGAACAAAGACTTAGCGCTTTTATTGTGCGAACAGCGCGCAACGGCCGCAGGGGTATTTACAAAAAATATTGTCAAAGGGCATTCACTGGAACGCAGTATGATGCACCTCGCGGACGGGCATGCACAGGCGGTGGTCATTAATTCAGGCAACGCAAATGCTTGCCTCGCCAGCAGAGGGCGAAGCGATGCGCTTAAAATGGCGGAACTGACTGCGGAGATATGCGGTGTTGATACGGCGGATGTATTGCCTGCATCAACGGGTGTAATCGGCGTTCCGATGGATATGGATAAATTCGAATTCGGTGTCCGTGCGGCATATGAGGCCCTTTCCGATAGCGGGGAGGACGCGGCACAGGCGATTATGACCACGGATACACATGCCAAAACCGCGGAAGTAAGCATTGACATTGATGGTACGGAAATCCGAATCGGCGGAATGGCTAAAGGTTCGGGTATGATACACCCGAACATGGCGACCATGATAGCGGTTATCACAACAGACGCAGTGTTTGCGCCCAAGGCGCTGAAGAAAACGCTGAAGTCAGCGGTTAACAGGTCTTTTAACCGGATATCCGTGGACGGCGACACCAGCGTTTGTGATAAGGTGTTATTATTATCGTCCAACATACAGGGTACGGAGATTACAAAAAACACAAAAAGCTATGATTTGTTCTTCGAAGGATTGACTCAGGTGTGTGAAACACTGGCCAAGATGCTGGCGGCGGACGGTGAAGGCGCAACCAAACTTTTGACGATTGATGTTAAAAATGCGCGGACAAAAAAGGATGCAAAGCGGATTGCATCGACGATTGCGAAATCCCCGCTGTGCAAAACCGCGGCTTTCGGGAATGACGCTAACTGGGGCAGACTGCTCACAGCAGCGGGCTATTCCGGAGCAAAGTTCAATCCGGAATTGGTGGATATCTTTATCGGCGACGTAATGGTATGCAAGGACGGCGGCGGGCTTGCGTTTGACGAGGATGCGGCGTTCAAAACTCTGGACCAAAAAGAGGTTACATATACAATAGACCTTAAGGATGGAGAGAAAACCTGTGTCATGTGGACATGCGACCTCACCTATGAATACGTTAAAATCAACGGTGAATACCGCACATAATAGTGAATGACGTAAAGCTCCGTTAAGCGGGGCTTTTTTTTTGTTCATAAAAAGTTAAAAAAGCTGTAGGCGGACGGTTAAAGGGCGGAAACATAATAAGGTATAAACCATTAAAAGGAGCAAATGAATATGAAAAGGTATCTGAAGGCATTGATTGTTGCGGGATGTGCAGCCGCAGTTCTTGCCGGCGGAACGGTTGCATTTGCGGCATCATCCAACATCAGTGATCTGGAAAGCGCCTGGCTGGATTTTCAGGCGAAGCTGAACCAGGAAATGGTCAATAACGGGGACATAACGCAGGAAGAAGCGGATCAAACATACAATGATCTGAAAGAACAGTTTGAAGCATCCGGCGATGATGTGGTGTATCAGCACTTCACCGCAGCGCCGGTGCAGGCGCTGAACCAGGGCAGAAGTAACGGGCTGAATGGCCGTGCCGACAGCCTGAAAGACAGGAATGCTGTGAGAACGGAATCGGCAAATGCCATCCAGCAGTACGCAGAGCTGACCAAGCAGGAAACGCTGACCATCAGGGAAACGCTGCAGGAACAGGATATGAACATCTGGCAGCTGGCTGAACAGGAAGGCAACTTTGACGCTCTTAAGAATACAATGCTGGCCGAACTGGACAAAGCGATTTACAACGCGCAAAGCGGCAGCGAGGCCGAAAGGCTGCAGCGCCAGCGTGATGACATTGCATCCATGACATCCGCCGAAGACTACAATGCACCGCAGAACCTTGACGGCCTCGGGAGAATGCCCGGAAGGATCGGCGGGGCGCAGGACGGCGCATTCGGCGGGAAAAAATCATAAACACCACCAAACGAAAACAGTCCGTAAAAACGGACTGTTTTCATATGCGTTGAATCATTAAAGTTCAGTTACATTGTCACCGTCTACCCACAGGCGCTCAAGTCGGTAAAACTCGCGTTCGTCTTTATGAAAGATATGCACCAGCACGTCCGAATAGTCCATGACGACCCATCGGGCTTCTCGGACGCCTTCCGTCCGTATCGGGAACCTGCCGGTTTTACCCATTTTATCTTTAACATCTTCGACCAGCGCCTTAACGTTCGGAACGTTTTTTCCGGTGGCGATCAGGAAATAATCCGTGATGATGGTATGGTGGCGCACATCAATTAATTGGATATCTGATGCGCCTTTAGCCTTTAATATTTCTCCAATCTCCAGAGCGGTTGTTTTTGGGGCTTTATCCATTCGGTTATCCTTTCAGGTTTCAGTTTAATTCTGTTTATATAATGCTTTTATGATAAAAGTGTTTCACAAGCAGATTGTTATACGCATCCAGCGTTTTAGGATGGATGGGCTTATCTTTCTTTAATACATTCAGCAATGAGAACTTCATTGATTCAAACAGTGCGACATCAAGGTCCTTTGAGGCATAAAAACGCAGCCGTTTAACACCTTTAAAATTACGCTTAGGTTCGATTAAATCCGCCAGATAAATGATTTTTTCAAGTTTGGACATACCTTCCGAACCCATTGTATGGTGCTCAACAGCATCCAAAACCTTTTGGTTGGTTATACCATTTTCTTTTAAAATCAGCGCGCCGAGTTTGCCGTGGATGATATCGGGATTGATTTCTTCAATCACATCCAGCTCAATCTTATACTTTTTAATTAACGCATCACGCTTTGATTTGGATAAGTCTTTGGCGATATCATGCATCAAACCGGCCAACGCCGCCTTTTTAACGTCTACATTATATAATTTTGCAAGCTTTACAGCAGTTTTTTCGGTGCTGATTGAGTGTTTCAGCCGGCTGCCGCTGATATATTTTTTCAACAATTTCAGTTGTTCGTCGCGGTTCATCATTTTGTATAAACGTTGTTCTCCTTTATATAGTCAATTACTTCATCCGGTAAAAAACCGCTTACATCCAGACCATTCATTATCCGAAACCGGATCTCAGTGGAAGAGACCGGCAATCCGGGCGTATCCGCCAAAACTACGCACTGGCGGGATGGCGAGTTATAAAAGTCAATGACACGATTGACTTCATCAATATGGTCGCCCTTTCTTAAAAATACGATGAAACAGGTCATGGTCAATACCTGATCAATATGCCGCCACTGGTCCAGCGTCAGCAGGGTATCCGAACCGATAATATAATAAAATTCATGCTCCTGAAAGACATTTTTCAGTGCGGTCAGCGTATCGACTGCGTATGTCGTCCCCTTGCGCTCAATCTCCATCGTAGACACCTGCATATACGGGTATGGCAGCGCAATATCAAGCATATCCAGCCGGTGCTGGTCTTTTGCAATGAATTGGCCTGCCTTATGCGGCGGACGCCCGGTGGGGATATACAGTACTTTAGAAAGCGCAAACTGGTCATGCGCGTCAATGCCCATCTGTATGTGACCGTAGTGTATGGGGTCAAAGGTGCCGCCCATAATGCCGATACGGTCTTTGCCAAACACCGCGGCGGGATAATATTCTTTCAGCTCTTCAGTACAGAGATGATCGCTCAAATCCAATTCCTTTCGGATGATTGCATCCGATGATACGGCATCATTGCCGTTTTAAAAATCAAACAGGTCATAATCCATTACGGGGTAGAACGCCCAATCAACATCGTCAAAATGCCACCATTCTTCCATGGACAGATTGAATCCGACCTGACGCATAATGACCGTCATATAATTCAGGTTTTCTTCAGCTTCCTCGCTGATTTCTTTATTTCTTCTGCTGGCCAGCGTTTCATCCAGCGTGATGCTTTCTGTCGGCATTTCAACCGGTGTGCCGTCTTTTTTCGCGATGGTGATGTCCACAGAAGCGCCGCGGTTGTTGCGCGACCCTCTTTCCGCTGTCGCAATCAGCGGGCTGACATCGCCGAATAGTTCATACATTTCCACTGTTGTCGAATACGGCCGGTAGGCATCCCAAATCACCAGAGTATAGCCGTCCTTGACGAACAGTGCCTGCGCACGCCGCAGTTTGTTTGCCGTGCCGTTTTGCAGCATCGCGATCTGGACCGGATACATACGGGTGCCGACGTAATTTTCGTCCTTGGCAAGCGGCATATCCACAATAATACCGGGCACGACTTCCTGCAGATTGACAAGGTGTGTGTCTTTGATAACCCCTGACAGCAGGTCTGCAACCTTAATCTCGTTGATGCAAGGGGGCAGAGACGGAATCGGCCCCTGGAACGTGTATTTCTTTTTAACAAACCCATAGGTTTTGTTATACTGCACAAGGTACCAGTCGCCGCTTTTCGCGTAAACCGTGACGTTTTTCTTTATCCACGAGTTCCATGATGACTTCGCCGTTATCTGCGGGCGATTTACGCATCATGACCGGCTCGCTGTATACGTCGGTTTTGACCCATGAAGGCATTTCTTCGATAAACTCGATATCATCCGGAATGACAAGATTGGTATATGGGTTCGGGGTCGGCTCCGGAGTCGGCAGCGCTTCCACCTCTACGCCGTTCTTCTTAGCAAAATCGATCTTCGGGAGGACCAGAAAACCGAGAATGATAAAGAAGGCAATAAAGATAACACCCAGCACCACCGACAGGCGGATAATGCGGGCGCGGGGCGAATACCGGTTAAAGGTATTGGACTTATATCTCCGTTTGCCTATGGTCCGTGACCGCAGGCTGGGGTAAGCATTCTTGTTTTGATTATTTTCGCTCATCGGGTATACCTCATCATTGAAATGATACTATAGATGGTCAATGCGCGTCAAGAATATGGCGCGCGAAAGATATTGCCAAGCGGTAAACAAAATCCAAAAAACTTGACAATGTGAAACGGTCAAAATAGAATGATTAAAGATAAAAAGCGACATCAATGAAAGGTTAACCACACATGAAAAGAGCATGGATCATTATAACGGCAGTGGTTTTGATTTTAGCGTTGACCGCCTGCGGCGGCGCGAAAAAAGCGGATGCTGATGTACCGGAAAGTACTCCAACAGCCACTCCGGAACCGACGCCGGAACCCACGGAAGAGATTAAAGAAACCATCGTAACGGCTAATGCTGATACGGATTTGGTCAGCGAACCCAAAATGATACTGCCCGACGCGGAATATGACATAACCGGGACCTTAAGCGAAGGCGCAGAAGCTGTTCTGGTCGAAGCAGGCGTGGAGTGGCATCACGTCAGCGTGAACGGACAGGAAGGGTATGTCAAAGCGTCCGACGTAGAAGGCGTTGAGCCGCTGCCATCACCATATTATATCTATATTGAAAAAGGCTCGCACACGATTACGGTTTATGAAATGGACGAAAGCGGGGAATACACCAAGACCGTCGCAACGTTCTTGACCGCAACTGGACTCACAGCAGGGAAGACCCCGACAGGTGTTTTCAGCGTCAACCATAAGTATGAATGGAAACAATTTGACAGCGCCGGAACCGATAAGGAATTCTCCTATTCGCCGTATGTGGTGCAGTTTACCGACGGTATCTATATTCACGGGCCTGTATTCGCCGATATGGATTTTGAAACCATGTACGGCAACACATATAAAGAAATCGGCACGAATGCAACCGCCGGATGTATGCGTACCAATGTCGGCGCGGCATACTGGCTGTATATGAACTGCCCGATGGGCACAACGGTTGAAATCGTCAACGGAAGTCCGAAGGGAATCGAAACACCCGAACTGATCGACCCAATCCACGACCGTGTAAAGGGAAGGTATTACGACCAGACCGATCCTGCAAGAGAAGATGCTATAGATTTGTTGGCACAATAAATAACGGGAGAAAAACATGGCATACCGTGCGCTTTACCGGGCATACCGCCCCGAAACGTTTAAAGAAATCGTCGGACAATCCCATATCATAGACGTGCTGAAAAGCCAGATCGCCCGCGATAAAATTGCGCACGCCTATTTGTTTTCCGGACCGCGCGGTACGGGTAAAACCAGTACGGCAAAAATCTTCGCCAAGGCAATCAACTGCCTGACTGAAGGGGATGTCGAACCCTGCCTGACGTGTGCAGTATGCACCAGCGTCTATGACGAATCCAGTGTGGATGTCGTGGAGATTGACGCCGCGTCGAACAACGGCGTCGAGAATATCCGTGATATCCGTGAAAACGCCAGCCTGATGCCGACACTCGGCCGCTTTAAAGTCTATATTATCGATGAAGTGCACATGCTTTCACAGGGCGCGTTTAATGCGTTATTGAAGACACTGGAAGAGCCGCCGCCGCATGTGGTCTTTATATTGGCGACGACCGAGCCGAAGAAACTGCCGGCGACGATCTTATCACGCTGCCAGCGGTATGATTTTAAACGCCACACCGTGACGGATATGGTGGCGCGCTTAACCTATGTGGCTAAAGACCAGCATATTGACGCCGACGAAGACGCGCTGGTGCTGATCGCACGGGCGGCGTCCGGCGGACTTAGGGATGCACTTTCAATACTCGACCAGTGCGCATCCGGCGCGGAAAAGCTGGATGTAAAACAGGTACTGACGGTGCTTGGCGGTGCAGGACGAAGTGAGTTACTGTCACTGGCCGAAAGCATCACCGGCTATGACGAAAAAACCGCGATTCAAAAGCTGGAGGCGATTAAAGATTCCGGCGCGGATATCAAAGTATTATTAAAAGACTTAGCCTATTTGTTCAAAAGCATGTTGTTTTTAACCAAAGGCGCGAATGCCCTGTCGGCTGGTGTATCGGAGGATGAAGCAACGCAGCTGAAAGAAATGGGCCAACGGTTCGGCGAGCAGGCGCTGCTGCGCGGACTGGATATATTAATCGAGAGCGAAAACCGGATGCGGATGAACTCACTGCCGGATATCGTGTTGCAGGCGACGGTAATCCGCCTGATGAATCCCGGATTTGAACCGGATGCACCGCTTGCCGCGCGCATTGAACGGCTGGAGGCAGAGCTGGGAGCGGTAAAAAAAAATCCGCCCAAAGCTGAACCTGTAAAACCTGCGGCTCAGAAAACAGAGCCGGTAAATAGGGCATCTGTACCGCCGAAGGCTGGTAATCCTCTAAAAGATACGCAATCAGTGCCGGAAGCGGATAAACAGAGCCATGAATACTGGACGCTCGCCTTAAATGATATTCGGGATAATGCGGGATATATGTATCCGTATGCCAGACAGATGCGGCTGATCAGCGACAAGGACAGGCATTTCGTCTTTGAAGCGGACGAAGGGTTGACCTTTGACTTTTTGATCGATAAGAAGAACCATGAAAAGCTTGAAGAACATTTCAAGAAGATCGCGGGGAAAGATATAACACTGGTTATTAAATCGGCGAAACCGAAGTATAAGCAGACAGATATGGCATTTTTCTCTGACGATATGTTCGGCGGGCATGAGATAAAAGAAATCTAAGCAAACAAAGGGGAACAACATGGATATACAAAAAATGATGCAGCAGGCAAAACAGATGCAGCAGGATGCGAAACGCATTCAGAAAGAACTGGAAAACACCGACATCGAGGCTTCCGCCGGCGGATTGGTTACAGCGGTAGTCACAGGGACCAAGAAGCTGAAATCCATCAGTATTGCACCGGAAGCGGCGGACGGCGATTTAAAAGCGCTGGAAGCGCTGGTCTTAAAAGCCGTTAACGAAGCGCTGTCTAAAGCGGAATCCTTGGCGGCGCGCGAGATGAAAAAAGCGACAGGCGGACTCGGCGGATTAATATAACGGACAGGACGATTCATGTATATTATTGAGCCTTTGGCAAAACTCATCAACCATTTTTCAAAACTCCCCGGTATCGGCGCCAAGACGGCGATGCGGCTGGTGTTTCATTTGATTAAAATGAGCGACGAAGAGGTAGAGCAGTTCGCCAAAGACATGTATTATATTAAAAAAAGCGTTAAGACATGCAATGTATGCGGCAACATCACCGACCAGGAGACCTGCCATATCTGCGCGGACCAAAAGCGCGACGGATCTACGATCTGCGTGGTGGAAGACTTTAAAGACGTGCTGGCGCTTGAGCGGTCGCGGGCGTTCCGCGGGCGGTATCATGTGCTGGGCGGCGTACTGTCGCCGATCGACGGTATCGGGCCGGAAGACATCAACTTAAAGAACCTGATCCATCGGTTAAGGGACGATGAGATCAAGGAAGTGATCCTGGCAACCAACCCGGATGTTAAAGGCGAAGCGACAGCGGTTTATATTCAAAAGCTGATTGCGCCCATCGGCGTCAAGCTGACCCGTATTGCGCACGGCATCCCCATTGGCGGCGATGTGGAATATACCGACGAAGTGACCTTATCCAAGGCGTTGGAGGGCAGACGCGAACTTTAAGAGCGGATTCTGCTCTTTTTTTATGCGTTTTCTAAATATTGCGTCTGTCGCTGCGGATAACCATACATATAGTAGCTGGTTTTGCCGCTTTTCCTGTTTAACAAAAAATAGGATGAAATATTGCCAAATTTTAAACTTTTATTGATATGCCTATCATAAACTTGAAAAACAGAAAGTATTGTAATATGATAGGTGCAAGCCAAAGGTGGATGGCGTCGAAGGGGATGAATCTTACCTTTGGATTTTATTTGCTTAGACAAAACGCAGATATATATAATAAACCCGCAAAGGGAAGCGTTTTTTTAAGGATAGTATTAATGACAAAAGATAAAAGCAGAATGAAAAAAGCATTAATGATAATAGCCGTGATGGCGGTCATGTTTGCAATACCGATGACCGCGGCAGCGGACGCGGCAAAGTTTGAAGAGGGCACGGTCATCAGTGACAATATCAACATGCGTTTAAGGCCGTCTCTTGACTCACCGGTGGTGTGCCAGATTGACCAGGGCGCACGTATCGGCATCTACTGTGAGTATGAGGACGAATGGATCCGCGTAATCTATGGCAACTACAGGGGATACATTAAACGCGATTTGGTGTTCCTGCCTTCCGAAGACCAGTTCCAGGGCAACGTATACGGTGATTCGCTGAGATTGCGGAAAAGCCCTGGGGAATACAGCACGGTCGTCGCGGAACTGGAAGTCGGTACGCCGCTGACCATTGAGGATATCAACGGTGACTGGTATTATGTAGCGGTTAACGGACAGGATGTTGAAGGGTATGTCGCGAAAGATTTTGTAATGAAGTCAGACAGCGATGTGGCGTCCTTTACGCTGAAACCGGGTATGACCGGCTCGGCGGTTTATAATATGCAAAAAGAGTTGAAAAAACGTAATTTCTACGCATTCCCCTGCACGGGTGTTTACGGTGATGCGACCAAGCAGGCGGTCAGAAACTTCCAACGGGTCGCAGGCTTAAGAAAAGACGGGATCGCCGGAGCGGATACGCTGGATTTATTATATAATGATCCGACAATCCGGCTGGAAGGTTCGGCAGCTGCCGGTTCTGGCGGAATAGTGCTGAAGGCCGATTGGTACACTGTGGTTGACGATAAATTCATGCTGCAGTCCACGGCAAAGGTGATTGATGTAAAAACCCAAAAAAGCTACAATGTCATCCGTTACGCCGGGGTTAACCATGCCGACGTCACACCGGCGACAAAAGCCGACACCGCGATTATGCTGGAAACATACGGCGGCGAGTGGAGCTGGGACAGAAGGCCGGTTTGGGTGGTAATTAACGGCGTAATGTATGCGGCGTCAATTAATGGTATGCCGCATGGGGACGACTATAACCGGAATGACGGTATGGACGGGCAGGTATGTATTCACTTCTTAAATTCAAAGGGGCACGCATCGGATGCAATCGATGAGTTACACCAGGAGTGTATTGAGTACGCATACCGGAAAGCGCAGTATTAAAAACACGAAAGTGTTTTGACATAGTCATATATGATTTGGTAAACTGAATCAATCGAGGTAAAAATAAGTGGAACGTATTCAAATGAAATATAAGGGAATACTCTTAATGCTGGTCGCCGCGGCTGCGGTGCTTGCTGTACTGGTGCTGCCGGCTAAGGCAAACGCGATGCCGTATTTTGAAGATGCGACTGTGATGTGCGAATCGCTGGATGTCCATATCAGGGCATCGGAAGATTCGAGTGTTATCACAACGCTGGAAAACGGTGCGCGTATCGGAGTTTTCTGTGAAGAAGTATCGGGATGGTACCGGATTATTTACGGCAATTACCGGGGATATGTGAAGAAGGATGATATTTTCCTGCCTTCTACGGATATCATCAGTGGAAATGCACGTACGGACTCGCTTAAAATCAGGCTGAATCCGGCGGGCGGCGGCAAGACCGTTGGCACGCTGAATGCGGGCTATCCGCTGAGAATCACAAATATTCTCGGGGAATGGTATAAGATTTCTGCGGACGACATTGACGGGCAGGCTGTTGAAGGATATGTTCCGAAAGATGCAGTGATGCAGATTACTGCGGAAGCAGGCGAAGAGGGCGCGATTGTGCTGCAGGAAGGCATGGAAGGCGCAGAAGTGGCGCGTATGCAAAAGGCGCTGACCTCACGCGGATTTTTCGGTTTCAGCGCCGACGGGGAATTTTCGTCAGAAACCAAACGCAGCCTGAAAAAATTTCAGAAAAAAGCCGATCTTGAAGTAACGGGTGTTGCCGATGCGGCAACGCTGGAAGTGCTGTATTCTGATCAGGATATTCATTCATTTGCCCAGGATAGAGGTGTAAAGGGATCGGTAATGATCTCCCGTTGGTGGGAAGTCGTCCAATATGAGTTTGCCAAAGGCGCGGTGGCGACGATTACCGACATCAGAACCGGGAAGCAGTTTAAGGTTCAGCGGTATTCCGGGAATGCGCATGCCGACTGTGAGCCGCTGACGGCGGAAGACACGGCTATCATGCGCTCCATTTACGGCGGATCATGGAGCTGGGACCGCAGAGCAATCTGGGTCACGGTAGGCAGCACGACATATGCGGCTTCCATGAACGGCTACCCGCATGCTGCGCACGAAACGCGTATCAGTGATAACGGGTTCAACGGTCACTTTTGTGTTCATTTTAAGGATTCATACGGTCACGGCAGCAACTCAGAAGACCCTGACCATGCGCAGTGTGTTAAGGACGCATATTACGAGTCGATTAGTTAATGTGGCCTGAGCAAGGCGGAAGAGAATATTCCGCGAACCGGAAGGAAGGACAAAAAATGGTCACAAAAAAGAAGTTGATCACAGCGATCGTTGTAACATTTACGGTTACTGCGGTTTTGGTCGGTGTGTTCACCTTTTCCGTTGTGAACGCATTGCACTCAAAAGATGATAAAGCGCTGACCAACAGTATTGATTCGGTCAGCCAATTGATAGAAGCAATGTTTTATAAATCCGTGGACGCAGACGAACTGACGACTGCCGCGATTAATGGGATGGTTGATTATCTAAACGATCCGTACGCAGCCTATTTTGACGATGAACAATGGATCGCCTATCAAAAGGACCAGCAGGGCGAGTATACCGGAATCGGCGTTCAGGTGGCGTATGATGAGGAACGCAATGGTATTTTGGTCACTCGTGTATTTTCCGATTCCCCTGCAGAAGAAGCGGGGGTCATTGACGGCGATTTTATTTTCAGCGCCGACGGCATCACGTTTGAAAATACTGATTATGACGGGATTGTGCAGAAAATACGCGGAAAGCCCGGAACCAATGTCACAATCGAACTGCTGCGCGGCGATGAAACCTTAAGCTTTGACATTACAAGGCAGGTTGTGTTTGCCGAACAGGCATATTATAAAATGCTGGACAACAATGTCGGCTATCTGGAACTGTATACCTTCACCGGAAACGCCTTGAACATGTTCCGGGACGCGGAGGACTACTTTAAGGAAAACAACGCTGAGTCGCTGATTATAGACCTTAGGAATAACCCCGGAGGCGACCTTGGACAGGTCACCAAGATGCTTGATGCGCTGCTTCCGCAGGGAAAGCTCATCATCATAAAAGACCGCAACGGCACTGAGTCGTCAATCAGTTCCGACGCAGCTATGTGGGACATTCCGTTGGTGGTGCTGGTGAATCAATACAGCGCCAGTGCTTCGGAGCTGTTCTCTATCGCGATTCAGGACTATGAACGCGGTCCGGTAATCGGCGAGGTGACCTTTGGCAAAGGCGTGGTGCAGACAATATTGCCGCTTGACGATGGAAAGACTGGGATTAAGCTGACGACTTCGGAATATTTTTCACCAAACGGACGGTCAATTGACCAGACGGGTGTGACGCCGGATTTCCAGATTGTTGACGAGGACATTACGGATGACGAAGACCCGGTAATCGACAAAGCGATTGAACTGTTAGCGGCGGGATAAGAGATGCGAATCAAAAGCGTGCGCATAGCACGCTTTTTTTAATAGCCAAGATCATCAAGGGTACGGTATAATAACGCTATGGCAGATAAAAAAACCAGAAAAGAAATATTAAAGCGACTGAGCGCTTATTATAAAGACGCGTCTTCTGCACTTGATTTTAACAATGCGTTTGAACTGCTGGTCGCGACTATGCTGTCGGCGCAGAGTACGGACGTCCAGGTGAATAAGGCAACGCCTGCGCTGTTTAAAAAATATCCAACGCCGGAAAAACTGGCCGCTGCGGATATTGAAGATGTGGAACGGCTGGTAAAGTCATGCGGGTTTTATAAGACAAAGGCAAAGAATATTGTTACAACTGCACGTATATTGTCTCAGGAGTACGGGGCAAAGGTACCAAATGATTTGGACGCGCTGACCGGACTGCCGGGTGTCGGGAGGAAAACGGCAAGCGTGGTGGTGTCAAATGCCTATAATGTTCCGGCAATCGCGGTAGACACCCATGTGTTCCGCGTATCCAACCGGCTGGGGCTTGCGCAAGCGAAGGATGTGTTCAAGACCGAAATGCAGTTAAGAGAGAACATTCCGATGCAGGACTGGAAGGATGCGCATCACTGGATACTCTGGCACGGTAGGCGCTTTTGTAAGGCGCGAAATCCGCTTTGTGAGGATTGTTTTTTAAGGGATATTTGTGCGTATTATCAGGGCTTAAATAAGGACGGAGAAAAGTAGGCAAATATGTTTATAGATCAGGCAAGAATATATATTAAAAGCGGCGACGGCGGCGACGGCTGCGTTTCACTGCACCGCGAAAAATATGTCACGGCTGGCGGGCCGGACGGCGGCGACGGGGGGAACGGCGGCGATATTATTTTTTATGCGGATGAAAATGCCAGAACCCTTTTGGCGTTTAAATACCAGAAAAAGTATCTGGCTGAGAACGGCACCAAGGGCAATAAAATGAACCAGCGGGGCAGGGACGGCGAGAATCTCATGATCGGTGTGCCTGCAGGTACGGTGATTAAGGATGCGGACAGCGGAAAAGTAGCCACGGATATCCGTGAGGGCAGCGAAAAGACGCTGCTGAAGGGCGGCAGCGGAGGCAAGGGGAATGCACGTTTTAAGTCGGCAGTCCGGCAGACGCCGCGTTTTGCGACACCCGGCACGCGCACCAAGGGGCGCTGGGTAACGCTGGAACTCAAGACCATTGCGGATGTCGGGCTGATCGGATTCCCGAATGTCGGAAAGTCCACTTTGCTGGGTGCGGTTACGGGTGCAAACCCTAAAATTGCGAACTATCACTTCACGACATTAAGCCCGAATCTTGGCGTTTATGCGTATGATGATTCATCTTTTGTGATGGCGGATATACCCGGGCTCATTGAGGGAGCGGCCGAGGGCGTCGGCCTTGGACATGATTTTTTAAGACATATTGAACGCACGCGTCTCTTGGTGCATGTGCTTGACGGGTCGGAGAGCGAGGGCCGGGACGTGTATCAGGATTATCATGACATCCGGCGTGAACTTAAGACCTATTCTGCCGCACTGGCCGAGCGGCCCGAAATCGTGGCAATGAACAAAACAGACATCAGCGCAGAAACTGAAAACGGAAAGCGCTTAAAAGATGAGCTGAAAAAGAAAAACATACCTGTTTTTTTAATCTCAGCCGTGAACAAGCAGGGATTAAGCGATTTGATGCGGGAAATCGGGGATATGCTGAAAGATTTGCCGGAATCTCCGCCGATCGAATCCGAGGGTGTGATTGAAGAATGGGAGATGGAATCCGAGAAGCGGTTTGAGATTGAAAAAGTCGATGGATTGTATGTGGTAACCGGTAATCTGATTGACGAAATACTGTTTAAAACCAATCCGGATGATTATACATCCATGCAGCACTTTCAGAAGCTGCTGATTGATTTTGGCATCATTAAAGCACTGAAAAGAGCGGGAGCAAAAAACGGGGATACCGTGGTGCTCAATGATTTGGAATTTGACTATGTGGAATAGCGGGAGGCAGGCATGACAGGTAAACAAAGAGCGGTATTAAAATCATTGGCCGCAAAGATAGATCCGGTGGTGCATATCGGGAAAGATGGTATATCGGACCGTATGATTATCGAAACAGATATTGTGCTTGAAAAGCGGGAACTCATCAAGGTTCAGGTTCAGGACGGGTGTGACCTGACGCCGCGTGAGGCGTCGGACATCTTCTGTGACCGGCTGAGCGCGGAGCCGGTATTGGTGATCGGCAAGCGTTTTGTCATATACCGTAAGGCAAAAGAGAAATCAGCGAATTTGATATAAAAAGAACAGGCGGATAACCAATCATTAAGTTAAAATCCGCCTGCTTTAGGGGATAAATCGCTATATTTAAGCGGCTTCTTCAAATAAAATGTCGGAAGCCGGCATTGCGCGTAAACCGAGGCTGATCATTTCAGAGAGTACATGCAGACTGCAGAAATAGCTGTTTGAAATATCATGGATCAGGCGCTCGGCCAGTGTCATCGTATGATGCGCGGCATAATAGGCGAAATTCTTTTCGATAATATAGGCAACCAATGACCTGCCTTTGGCATCATCATAGGTGATGTTTTCGATCTCGTTGATCAGACAGACATTTGCGGTCAGTGATTTAAAAAACACGGACAGCAGTTTCTCATACCGCATATGATAAGACAATTGTCTTCCGGACGAGTGGTTATGCATCAGGCAGAATGTATCCAGTAAAAAGTGCGAGGTTTTGCCTAATAGAAATGACTGCCTGCGCCGCCTGACATGGTTTAGGCGGATACGATTGATATATTTTTGTACATACTGCCCGGATTTTGAGATGTGGTGCTCCAGTAAGCGGTGATACGGGCTGATATCCGGAAAGATTGACCCGAATTTGAACCAAAAAGGTGCGATGTCGGTTTTGGATGAATACTGCAGGCTAGCGATCAGCACGTCCGACATATTTAAATGCGTTCTTAAGTTCATATCTTGTATATCCTGTCTTTGTTCATGACCGTATCATAACAGCAATAAGTAAACAAATTGCGTATAATAGAAAAATCTTTATTAAATAATCGGTAAAATTAATGTAAACACATTAGGGTTTTACGGACGACCATAAACAGTAAAAATCAGCGACAGAAGGCAGAAAGCCCGGAATATACGGGTCATTTTTGGTTGACAAACAGGGGTTATCTATATAAAATGGAAATGCTATAGAACTTTTGCTTGCAGTCTCGGTCGAACCAATCAGACTTATTAATGCAAGCGGTAAAACGATATATACGTTATTTTTCTGTAGGAGGAAATATTTTAAGATGGCAAAAGCGAAATTCGAGAGAAACAAACCGCACGTTAATATCGGCACGATCGGGCACGTTGACCACGGCAAAACGACATTGACCGCAGCGATCACGTCGGTATTGTCGAAGTACGGGCAGGCGCAGGAAACGAAGTATGACGAAATTGACAAGGCGCCGGAAGAAAAAGAGAGAGGCATCACGATCAACACGGCGCACGTAGAATATGAAACGGAAAACCGCCACTATGCACACGTGGACTGCCCGGGGCATGCTGACTATGTCAAGAACATGATCACAGGAGCAGCACAGATGGACGGAGCGATTCTGGTAGTCAGTGCAGCAGACGGCCCGATGCCGCAGACAAGAGAACATATCCTGCTGGCCCGCCAGGTGGATGTGCCGCACATCATCGTGTTCATGAACAAGACAGACCAGGTAGACGATCCGGAACTTTTGGAACTGGTTGAAATGGAAGTCAGGGAACTGCTCTCTGAATACGAATTCGACGGCGACAACATTCCGATCATCAAGGGCAGTGCGTTAAAGGCATTAGAAGCCTCACAGAATCTGGATGGCGATGCAGTTAGGGAAAACCCGGACTGCAAATGCATCTTTGAACTGATGGACGCAGTAGACGCATCGATTCCGACACCGGAACGCGCATCTGACAAACCGTTCTTAATGCCGGTTGAAGACGTGTTCTCCATCACCGGACGCGGAACAGTTGCGACAGGCAGAGTAGACCGCGGAACCATTAAGGTTGGCGAAGAAGTAGAAATCATCGGACTGACCGACGAAAGAAGAAAAGTCGTTGTAACCGGTGTAGAAATGTTCAGAAAGCTGCTTGACCAGGCGATCGCAGGCGATAACATCGGACTGCTGCTGCGCGGCGTACAGAGAACAGAAATCGAAAGAGGCCAGGTGCTGGCGAAACCGGGTTCTATCAACCCGCACACGCACTACAAAGGCCAGGTATACGTCTTAAAGCAGGATGAAGGCGGCCGTCATACCCCGTTCTTTAACGGCTACAGACCGCAGTTCTTCTTCAGAACAACAGACGTTACCGGAACGATCACCCTGCCGGAAGGCACGGAGATGGTTATGCCTGGGGACAACATCGAAATGGAAATCAAGCTGATTACTCCGATTGCGATGGAAGAAGGCGTACGTTTCGCGATACGTGAAGGCGGCAGAACCGTTGGTTCTGGCGTTGTCACAGCGGTTATCGAATAACCAACCAAACTTAAACAAAAACAAAGACGGCGGGTACCCGCCGTCTTTTTGTATATTTAACTTTCGAGCATAGACAGTGCTTTTTGATAGTGCTCCGGCTTAATCTGCATTTTAACTTCTGTACAGTCATCATGATAAATCATCACCGGCTGCTCACAGTGCGTCTGTACAAAGTTTAATACATCGCCGCGGTGATAGGGGATACGAAGCGCCACATCCATCAACGACGGCATTAAACGGGCTTCAACGGCTTCCAGAAGGGCTTGTATTCCCGTGTTTTCCTTTGCAGAGATATAGATGCGCTCCGAACGAATGACAGGCGTGATTTCGATTAAATCCGCTTTGTTATACACATCCAGCATTTTTTCCTCCTGAACGCCGAGCGAATACAAAACCTCCTTGACCACTCGTTTTTGATCTAAAAAATTGGGGTCTGAGGCATCAATAACGTTGATGACCAAATCCGCGAGCTTGGTTTCTTCCAGAGTCGCCTCAAATGCCGCAATCAGGTCATGCGGGAGTTTATCCACGAATCCGACCGTATCCGAAAACAGAACGGTTTTACCGGACGGCATCACAACCTTGCGTGTCACGGGATCCAACGTGGCGAATAATTTGTCTTCCGCCAAAACATCCGAACCGGAAAGACGGTTTAAAAGCGTAGACTTACCGGCGTTTGTGTACCCGGCCAGCGCTACTACGGGTAATCCGCTGCGCTCACGGTTGACGCGTCTGACTTTACGCTGGGATTTGATTTTTTTAATTTCATTTTCGAGTTCAAAGATTTTACGATTCATACGCCGGCGATCGGTTTCCAGTTTGGATTCGCCGGGGCCGCGCGTACCGATGCCGCCGCCGAGCCGCGACAATGCGGTTCCATGTCCGGTTAGACGTGATAAACCATATTTTAATTGGGCCAGTTCAACCTGAAGACGGCCCTCTTTGGTTGCGGCGTGCGATGCGAATATATCCAGAATCAAAGCTGTACGGTCAACAACCTTGATAAACAGGGTCTCTTCCAATGTCGTCTGCTCTAAAGGGGAAAGTTCGTCGTTAATAATCACCATGTCCGCATTGTTCGCAGAGATAAAGTGGTTCAATTCATTTAAATTCCCTTTACCGATATAAAATTTACGGTCACGCGCAGGACGGGTTTTGGTAAAAGAACCGATGACACGGGCGCCAGCCGTTGCCGTCAGCCGTTCGAGTTCGCGCATACTATGTTCCGATGCGTTTAAACCCACCAGCACTGCGCTTTCATCGGCGCCTTTTGTTTCGGTCAGAGCAACAGCCTGGCGTACGCGCAAAGTGGCCAGTTCAATCTCGGCCATCAATCCTGCCATCGGGATTTCTTTAACACGAAACGGCCCGAGCAGTTTTGGGGAGTTAAGGCTGTCACCGATGACAGCAACACCGAGTCCGGTGACGCGTCCGTTAGCATTAACCCCGACAGCCGCCATCGCATCCAGGCGGGAAGAGAGCAGGGTGCCGATATCCACTGAAGACGGCATTGCCGAACCGCCGGGATGTGTATGGATGCACCGTACGCCGGAAAGGCCGGAAACACCGCGTCTCAGCCTTAAAAAAGGCAGGGAAACGTCAGTGCTGCTCCCGACCGATACATCACACACCCGGCCTGAGCGAGATAAATAGACCGATATCTCGCGGTTGACAGCGGCGGTTATCTCGGCCATCAGAAACATCATTTCATAGCTGATAAACATCCCGCCGGGGATTTTAAAATCGTACAATGATTTAATTTTTTCGATTACCGCGGTTTTAATACCGCTGGTGTTTCCGTTTACGTCCATAAAGTTCCATATAAATCAGACAAATAAAAAAGTGCCGTCGGGC
Source organism: Christensenellaceae bacterium (assembly GCA_963674805.2). GTDB lineage: Bacteria > Bacillota > Clostridia > Christensenellales > CALMFG01 > CALMFG01. The sequence continues at coordinate 241,785 of CAXXNY010000026.1, read as the reverse complement.
ACTTTTTTAAAGCATGGATTAATAATCCATGTAGTCCTCGTATTCTTCCTTCTTTGAGATGGCGTCTGTGCGCACCTTTTTCATTTGGACCTGAATCGCATCAGCCGCATCATACGCGATATCCCATGCATCATTCATTTTGTCTTCAGCATCATACTGCGCCTGCCTTAAAGCGTAATATTCCTCAGTCCTGCCGTTATTGGTCTTTTCAAGGTTTGCTTTGACCTCAGCGGCACTGTATTCTGCCTTTGCAGTCTCATAATCCGCATAAAGCGCAGCCTTTTCTTTTTCAAAATCAATATACTGTTTCTGCAGTTCCAAAAACTCTGTCCGGATCGTAAGACCGGTTGTGTATGCGCGGACGTTGCTTGATATTTTCTCAGGCGCCGTGATTTCGGCAATGCGCGCTTCAAGTTCTTTATTTGAGGCTAAAGCCTCATCTGTCGTACCAAGGCTGATATGGCTCAAAATCGTCTGGTCATAACTGGGCTCTTCATCCGGATAAGGCAACTCAATGCAATTCAACTGGATTTTATCGCTGTCTTTGATGATATCCTTTAACTCAAGCATATCATTGTAGAAGTCAAGTGATTCATCTGAAATGATGGAATGCCCTACATCTTCCAGCTGCTTTTTCCCGATAACAATCGCATAATCAACATTGTTATTGATTGCGCTGATCTTTCTGTCCGCCTGGTATACGTCATCCATTTCTTCGATATACTGATCGACTTGATAGCTGAGCGAACCGGAGTGCGGGCGCATAGCCCTTGCTTCCGCGATGACTTCGTTCGCATTGGTGAGCGATTCGCGAATCGCGACAAGCTCATCAAGATAGCTGACCATGGCGGTGTAATAGGTTTCATTTGCTGCAATTTTTTCGAGATAGGCGTCCTTTTGCTCCGGAAGCCCCTTTGGCAGAGAAATAGATTCAAAATCCGATTTAATCGCCGCAATTTTTGCCGCATAAGGATCAAGTGATGCGCGTAAATCCGTGATTGAAACATCTGCCTGATATGCGGCGTCCAGATCCGCCGTAAACTGAATATTGCTGTCCACGACCGTCTGGATTTGGTCAATGATGGCCTTTAAATCAGCGGATTCGGCTTCAACCGCATCAAGGCCGATGGACTCGGTGGTTTCTTTCTGCAATACCCAGAAGTAGGTTGTGTTTAGTATATCAAGCTGGTTTGAAATAACCGGTGCATTGGCCAGAATCTGCTGGTAAACGGATAAGCCGGATTCCAGATCGCTGACGCCAACCGCCATATCGCCGTCCAGTTTGACATCGAATTCATCAATACCCTGTCTAAGCTCGGCTATTTTTTCATTGTAATACTGGGTGTCAAGATAGATATTTGTGCCGCAATATGCCAGAACAGCCGTAACGGCCATGCAGATAAAGAGCACCTTTAAAAATCCGCCGACTGGCAGAATTTTTGAATTTTTTATTTTTTGCTGATCTTCAACACAGGCTGCCTTCTTCGCATTTGCTTCGTCTATCTTCACCTTTGCGCCCTTCTGGAAACGATACATTGACCGTTCATAGGGGGTTAAAGATAACAAGAACAGCTTTTCCTGCATGCGGTACTGCTGGTCAAACGCCTTTTTTTCTTTAAGTTGGACTTTATCGTCCTGCTTCTTTTGCTTTTCGGCATTCTTCGCCTTTTCCGCTGCTATTTTAGCTTGTGCTTTTTCCTCATCCTGCTTATTTTTATATGCAGAACGCTGGGCAGGGGAAAGTGCGCGCAGGGCGTTTTTCTTTGCTTTTTTCTCGTCACGCTGTTTCTTTATTGCCGCTTTATTACGCTTAGCGACCATAGTCTTTGTTTTTTTCGCTTTTTCTTTTTCGCGCTGGATTTCTGTCGCGATTTTCTTTAAGATCAGATTGAGTTCCTGGCGGCTTTCAATTTCGCCGTATTCCGTCTTTACATCAGACCAGAAATCAAAATCTGATTCAAACTCAACGATTTCTTCTTCGGGGGTGACATCCGTATTTTCCGGATTTTGCGTACCCTTTTTACGATCAGCCATGTTTTTCTCCGATTTATTAGATTATTCATAATACTATGAAGCAAATTCGTATGATATTTTAACACTAATTCAACTGTTTTTCAATTCTCAGGAAATAAGTTCACAAAGCAGAAACATCCTTAAAACAAAATAATAATCGGCTAAAAGAATATAGCAGGCTAAAAGCGCGCTTTTTGGCGCTGGACGGAGAACCACAGCTGTGCTATAATCCCTCAATGTTGGGGAAGTGCATCCGGCATCCCCGCTGGGAGGAAGCGTATGAATATTTGGACGATTGTTTTATTTGCTTTGGGTTTCGTTTTGATTATCAAAGGCGGAGACTGGTTTGTAGAGTCTGCGGTATGGATTGCGGAAGTCACACATATCCCGAAGATTATCATTGGCGCGACAATCGTTTCTTTGGCAACAACGCTGCCGGAGCTGTTTGTCTCGTTGTTTGCCGTTATGGGCGGATCCGCCGGCCTTGGGATCGGGAACGCAATTGGCTCGATCATCTGCAATACCGGGCTGATTTTAGCGACAGCGCTCATTGTTTCGCCTCCTCCGATTGAAAAGAAAATTGTTCTGACCAAAGGGCTTATATTATTCGTCGCAGTTATTATGCTGGTGGTGGTCAGCTGGGACCTAATCGTCTCGCCAATCGAAAGCATCTACCTGTTTGCGATTCTGGCCATTTTCATTGTGTATAATCTAATCAGTGTCAAGCGGAACAAAGCCGTATCCTCCGATGAGATGCTGGAAGACCAGAAAGAAATCCGTCATATCGAAACCACGAGGAAGGATTTACTGGTCAATGCAGCGAAATTTCTGGCGGGAGCTGCGGGTATTATATTAGGCGCAGACCTTTTAGTGAAAAACGGAATTAAGATTGCAGCCTATCTTGGTGTCAGTGAAAGTATTATCGGATTAACGGTCGTCGCCCTTGGTACATCGCTCCCGGAATTAGTGACGACCATCACATCGCTGGTGAAAAAGCACGGATCAATGGGTATCGGAAATATTCTTGGGGCGAATGTGCTGAATATCGCACTGGTGCTCAGTACATGTGCGGCGGTATCAAAGGATGGATTGATGATTCCGGTGGAAAGTATCGGATTCGGTATAACGGTTCCGCGCACGCTGGTCATTGAAATCCCAATTGTGTTCCTGATGCTTGCGGTTTTGCTTGTGCCGCTGATGTCGAAAAATCAGTTCAAACTTCGGCGGATACAGGGCGTTTTTCTGATGCTGATTTATCTTGGCTTTATCGGGTTTATCGCCGTTAATATTGCAAAATAAAAAGACGGGACTCCGTCTTTTATATACCATATTTCTCTGCAACATATTCTTTAAAGTCTGAAAAATCTTTTTCAAGGCTTTTCATGATATCCACGCGTTTCCGGCGTGGATTATTTTTTAGTTTCTTTTGGTCTTTATCTGGTTCTCCGGTCATTAAGAGATCCAGAAGGCTGACAGATAATCCATCACAGATTGAAGCCATGGTGTCCATGGTCGGGCTTTTTTCGCCCTTTTCGATGTAAGAAAGCGTGGACTGCGCAATACCCGCACGCTTCGCAAGCGCGCCCTGTGAAAGCCCCGCCTGTTTCCTTGCGGTTTTAATTTTTTCACCAACATTATTAAAACACATGGCTTACCTCCGATAAGATTGTGAAATATCACTATAGTTATTATATTTGCAACATATCAATCAAGAGAGTGATTGACTACCAAATCGATATAGTGATAATATTTAATCGATAAAGTGATTGTATCACAAGTTGACCATAAAAGGAAGAGGTTTTTTAAAAAATGTCATTTTATTTTAAAGAAACAGCCGATGTTTCTTGCGAATGCTGCGGATCAAAAATCATGAACGGCGATTTGGTCTATGATACGGGGGACGGGGTCATTCATGACGAATGTTTTTATGATTACTTAAGATCGTTTGTTCTGGAGATTGGGTGGCGGCACTATGTTTATGGGGACGAAGATATTTAGGTTTTTCCGGAGATATTCAGTAGCGGAACAAAAATATGTTGAGGAGAAAAAAGAATGAAGACAAAAGAAGAATATGTGTTATTTTTACTGAGGAATTATCGCGCAATTAACGAAGACAAGAACATGCCCGCAAGTTTTGTGCCGCTTCACGGGCTGGTCAGAGACTTGCAGCAGGTGGATAAAGCACTGGATGCATTGGATAATTATTCAAAGAAAATCATTAAAGATATTTATGTCAACGGTATGTCGTGGATGGATGCAGCGGAAAAGAATTATGTAAGCCACTCAACGATTTCAAGGGCAAGAAAAAAGGCGATCAGAACCATCATTAATTATTTTGAAACCAAGATCATTTAAGCGGCGCGAATTGAATGAATAATGCAAAAAAGGTATGTGGCTGCGTCAGCCGACGAAAAGCCATATTACCGGCACAACAATCACTAAAAGCCCGGTCGTTACAATCCAGTTGGAGTTAGCTAGGTCAATATCAAGATGATAAAGCTGAGCCGGAATCAGCGAATTGAATCCGCTTGGAAGCGCGGACAAGAAAACCAGAGAAGCGAAAAGTATGCCGTTTGCGATTTTATCCAGCCCCAGGATCAGAGAAACCGTGATAATCAGCGTTGGCGTCAGCAGGTATTTAATAATTGATATTGCGGTAATTTCTTTGAGATAGTGACCGATTTTAGAAAACCGCATGGTATAACCGATGGCCGTAATCATTAAGAGTGACGAAACCGGAACCAGATAACTGCTGATTTCCCTAAAGACTGCGGGAAGCGGAACATGAAAGAAATTTAACAAAAAACCAATCAAGATACCGCTGAAATAGAGGACAATGATCGGGTCTTTTAACAAACGAAGCAGTTTGTTTTCTGTTTTTGCAGATGCCGCTTGATCGGAGAACCCGCGCGCAATCGGATAAAGGACTAAGTAGTAATATGGAAGTTCGAAGATTTTGTACAGTGCGGTGTAGGCAAAGCCCGCTTCGCCAAAAAAAGTAAAGCATAACAGTGCGCCGATCGTACCGATATTGCTGCATGATCCGGATGCGAACATGGCGCCTTTTTGCTTTCGCGTGTGTTTTAAAACTGACGAAGCAGCCAATGCGGCAAATGACCCGAAAAGAAGCGCTCCAAGGCCGAGGAACGGAACGGCGATGATGGAAATATTGCTGATATCCACCATCCACATAGCGATAATGGTCAGCAGCGGACCCATGCCGAAAAAAGCTACATCCCTGAGACGGAACACAATGGTTTCAGCTTTTTTTATAGCCGACTGTTGCTTATTTCTGACTCCCCGGAAAACAATCTGGCCAATGACAAGTGCGCCGATAATAATGCCGAGTGAAAACAATAACTTTCCCATGCATCTCCGATGTTGAAGCAAATTTTAAATCGGCACCCATTTTATCACAAGTAACGCTGGTCTGCAACTTGCCGGTATCAGGCGCCTTTCGTTGACAAACAGAGCAAATTTGATATACTGAATCAAATGTGTTTTTAACTTTAAGCTGAAGGGATTGTGGGGTTTAAGATGGTCAAAGACAAAAAGACAATGGAACGCATTGTTGCGTTATGTAAAAACAGAGGGTTCGTCTTTCCGGGTTCGGAGATTTACGGCGGGCTTGCCAATACATGGGATTACGGCCCGCTCGGCGTCGAACTGAAAAACAACGTCAAGCAGGCATGGTGGAAGAAGTTTATCAAAGAATGTCCGTATAATGTTGGCTTGGATTCTGCGATACTGATGAATCCGGAAGCGTGGGTGGCGTCCGGCCATGTCGGCGGTTTTTCCGATCCGCTGATGGACTGTAAAGCGTGTAAGTCGCGGTTCCGTGCTGACCAGATGATTGAAGAATATGTGGAAAAGAAAAAACTTGATCTCGATGTCAACGCAATGTCGGATGCGGACATGGAAACGTTTATTAAAGAAAAAGAAATCGCTTGCCCGGTATGCGGCAAACGTGACTTTACTTCAATCAGGAAATTCAATTTGATGTTTAAAACATTTCAGGGCGTTACCGAGGACAGCTCCAACGAGATTTTCTTAAGACCGGAAACCGCACAGGGGATATTCGTTAACTTTAAAAACGTACAGCGTGCGATGCGAAAAAAACTGCCCTTTGGTATCGGGCAGATCGGGAAATCATTCCGCAACGAGATTACACCGGGCAATTTTACCTTCAGAACGCGTGAATTTGAACAGATGGAGCTGGAATTCTTCTGCCGACCGGAAGAAGAGATGGAATGGTTTAACTATTGGAAGGACTTCTGCAAAAACTGGATTTTGTCGCTTGGGATTGAGGAAGATAATATCAAACTTCGCGACCACTCGGCGGATGAATTGTCGCACTATTCCAATGCCACCACAGATATCGAATACCGCTTCCCGTTTGGATGGGGAGAACTGTGGGGGATTGCCGACCGGACCGATTTCGACTTAAAGCAGCATATTGACCATTCGGGCGAAAATCTGGCGTATCAGGATCAGCAGACCGGCGAGAACCTTGTGCCGTACTGCATTGAGCCGTCACTGGGCACCGACCGTGTCACGCTGGCTTTCTTATGCGAAGCTTATGACGAGGAAGAACTGGAAGGCGGAGAAATGCGGACAGTGATGCGGTTTTCAAACGCGCTCGCGCCGTATAAAGCGGCTGTGCTCCCGCTACAAAAGAAGCTGTCAGAAAAGGCCGAAGCCGTTTATGAAATGCTCTTAAAAGACCACATGGTGGATTATGACTTAACGGGAAGCATCGGCAAGCGGTACAGGCGCCAGGATGAGATCGGAACGCCGTATTGTATAACTGTGGACTTTGATACGCTTGAGGATGATACGGTTACAGTCAGAGAACGTGACAGCATGGAACAGATCAGACTGAAAATTGACGAGCTGAACGCTTATTTAACCGACAAATGCCGGTTTTAAATAAAAACCCCGCATGCGGGGTTTTTTTATTGCTCGTATGGTTCAATGTGAATAATAACACCTTTAATGCTGTAAGGCGACAGCATCAGCGCTTCTTTGACGATGCCGGAAAGCCGGTGGCTTTCCATAACCGTTAATGACGGATTGACCTGCATATGCAGATCCGCATATCGGTTTGCGCCGACTCGGCGGATATTGATCTTATGAAAACCCATTATATCGGGGAACCGCTTGATGTGATCATTTAAGATGGGTGAAATATCCAAATCGTCCCGTTTTTCCATAAACTCTTCGATTGACCCTTTCACGATGTCGTATGCCGCTTTAAGCAGGAAGGCGCTGACAAGCAGTGTCGCAATCTGGTCGAGATAGCGGACATCAGGAAATATCTTTGAGATAATCACAGCGAGTGCAACCGGTATGGAACTCAGGGCATCGCTTCGGTGATGCCAGGCATTCGCAATCAGCGCACGGCTGTTGGCCTGTTCGCCAGCGGCTTTGCCGTAGCGGAAGAGGATTTCCTTGGCCACAACCGACAGGACTGCAATCGCAAAAGTCACCCAGGACTGCGTCTGGGGGTGGTAATCAATGATGCCCAGTACCGCCCGGTATCCCATTAAAACCGCAAGCCCGCCTAAAAACGCGCCGATAAACATGGTAATCAGGGTCTCAATGCGGCCATGGCCGTACGGGTGGTCCTTATCCGGCTCTTTTCTCCAGAATTTCACGCCGAACAGCACAGCAATATCCGTAATCAGGTCGGAAAAACTATGAATACCGTCGGCAATCAGAGCAGCGCTGAAAAAGAAATATCCGCCGGCGATTTTGATGCCCGCGAGCGCTATGTTGACGATTGAACCGATCACCGTAATCCGCTTGATATTATAGCCAGTGTCATGATTTTTTGATGCCATTGTCTTACCACCTGCCAATTGAAAAAATAAGTGAATCCGTTATAATTTACAATCTTATCACCAATAATAGGGCATATTGCGCTATAATGCAAGTAAGGGTACAGTCCCAAAAACCATGGAAGACGAAAGGAAACATTCTGTTGAAGTGCTGGTTTTGTGAAAAAAACGAATCGGAAAATATGCATGATATTGAGCTTGATTTTGAGCGCTATAATTATACAGACCGCCGCAAACAAGAAATGGGTGAGCAGCCGGACGTGATTAAGAAAACACTGGTTGTCCCGCGCTGTAATTCCTGCAGCCGGGCGCATCAGCGGTATAACACCATGTCTTTATATGCCGTTATCCCGATGGCGGTGCTGGCGTCTGCCTTATTTCTGCTCTTTGCCCGCGTCGATCAGAATTACGTATTTATCATTATGGCATTGTCAGTGATTGGCTTTGGACTGGTGGTATGGGCGCGGCGCCGGTTTTTAAAACATCTCGGCGTTAAAGCAATGGTAGAACTCGAAATGCAGAATGAGACAATACAAAAGATGCTGGCCGACGGCTGGTATCGTAAATAATGATACGGAGGATAAAATAATGAAGTGCTGGTTTTGCGGAATAGAAGAAAGTGATCCGGCAAAAGCCTATGAAATAGAGATGTACGGGGATGTGGTACAGTCTCCGGGAGAATCCGAAGAAGCGGTGTCGTTTAACAAAAAACTGATCGTGGTGCCGCGCTGTGCAAGCTGTAAGGCCCGGCAAAAAACTGCGGGGAACGCTGGATGGCTGACCATTATGTTTCTTGTGCTGGCAGCATTGGCGGTCGGAGCAGGCTTGTTAAAGCTAATAGATGGACTATACTGGGGACTCGCTGCCGGGTTCTTTGCCGGGATGGTGATTGAGTTTCTAACCGTCAGGCATTACGCCTCAAAAGGCATCTTAATGGAAAGCAAAGCGCGCAAGCGAAACGAAGAAGTGCTGCAATACCGTACAAAAGGGTATGAGTTCGGGCGTGCACCGAAACAGCAGAAAGTCGCCGAAGCGATGTACGAAGAAGACTAAAAAAGTGGTAAAACCTTCTTATTGACTGATACCGAAGTGTATGGTATTGTTTAGTTCGTATTGCTAACTAAAATGACGGACATAACACAGCATATACCAAGGAGACGAACAGTATGGCAAAAGTGGAGATTAAAACCGATGTATGTAAGGGCTGCGGACTTTGTGTAACGGCGTGCCCCAAAGATATCATGGTCTTATCCGAAACTGAAATCAATGCAAGGGGATACTCGCCCGTGATTGTGACCGACATGTCGGCATGTATCGGGTGTGCAGCCTGTGCAAAGATGTGCCCGGACGCTGTTCTGACCGTATACAAATAGAGGAAGGTAACCAGCATGACGAAAGTCTTAATGAAAGGCAACGAAGCAATCGCCGAAGCGGCGATTCAGGCGGGGTGCCGGTTTTTCTTCGGCTATCCCATCACCCCTCAAAACCAGATTCCAGAATACATGTCACGCCATCTGCCTAAGGTAGGCGGCACATTTTTGCAGGCCGAGTCGGAACTCGCCGCCATCAATATGGTGTTCGGCGCTGCGGGCGCAGGCGCCCGTGTGATGACGTCGTCCTCTTCTCCCGGAATCAGTTTAAAACAGGAAGGTATTTCATATATCGCATCGGCAAAACTGCCATGTGTGATTGTGGATATGGTCAGAAGCGGACCCGGACTCGGCGGTATTTTACCGGCGCAGTCGGATTATTTCCAGATCGTGAAAGGCGGCGGCCACGGGGATTACCGATTGGTTGTATTTGCCCCGGCATCCGTTCAGGAAGCCGCGGATCTGGTCATGGAAGCGTTTGAGGTAGCGGATCAGTACCGCGTACCGGCAGTGATTTTAGGCGACGGTATGATTGGGCAGATGATGGAACCGGTGGAATTTAAACCGCCGGTGAAGCGGGACCTGCCGCCCAAGGACTGGGCGACAACGGGTAAGGGCAGCGGCCCGCGCCACGCGATTTCATCGCTGCATATCGTAGCGGAAGAATGTTATCAGTTCTGCCTGGAAATGGCGGAAGTATACGAAGACATTAAAAAGAATGAAACCAAATCGGAATCCTATATGATGGATGATGCCGATATCTGTATCGTGGCATACGGCACGACATCGCGTATCGTGAAAAACGCGGTCCAGATGGCGCGTGAAGCCGGGATCAAAGCCGGACTCATCCGGCCGATTACATTATGGCCGTTCCCGAGCGTGGTGATCCGTGATGCTGCGCCGCAGGTAACCGACTTTTTGGCGGTAGAAATGAGCATGGGGCAGATGATCGAGGATGTTCAGCTGGCGGTGAACGGGCAGCGTCCCGTGCACGGCCTGTTTAGAACCGGTGGTATTGTCCCGACCCCGAAAGAAGTATTTGAAAAAATCAAGTCCATCAAGGGGGTGAGCTGACATGGAAGCCGTATTTAAAAAACCAGACATTTTTATAGCTGATAAAACGCACTATTGCCCGGGCTGTACGCACGGAATCGCACACCGTTTGATTGCAGAAACGATTGAAGAACTCAGTATTGCCGATAAGACGATCGGGATTGCGCCGGTCGGATGCGCGGTCTTTATTACGCACTATATTGACGTTGACTTCAGCGAAGCGGCGCACGGCAGAGCCCCTGCGGTTGCGACGGGTATTAAACGCGTTTTACCGGACAGTATAGTCTTTTCATACCAGGGCGACGGCGACCTTGCGTCTATCGGGGCTGCTGAAATCATTCACGCGGCGGCAAGGGGCGAGAATATCACCGTGATCTTTATTAATAATGCGATATACGGCATGACCGGCGGCCAAATGGCGCCCACCACGCTGGTGGGGCAGAAATCCACCACTTCGCCGGACGGACGGGATGCCGCACACTGCGGGTATCCAGTCAGGATGTCCGAGATACTGGCAACACTGGACGGCGCAGCTTATATTGAGCGGTGTGCGCTTTGTGATGTCGCACATGTTACAAAAGCCAAAAAAGCGATTAAAAAGGCCTTTCAGATGCAGATTGATAAGAAAGGTTTTTCAATGGTCGAATTATTATCCACCTGTTCGACCAACTGGGGCATGACTCCGGATAAAGCGCAGGAATTTGTTAAGGAAAAAATGATTCCTTATTATCCGCTCGGCGTATTTAAGGAGGTGGAGTAGATGACCCAGAAGATTATCTGTGCAGGTTTCGGCGGACAGGGTGTCATGATGATGGGTCAGGTGATGGCATATGCGGGCATGATTGAAGGCAAGCATGTCTCATGGCTGCCGTCATACGGACCGGAAATGCGCGGCGGAACGGCAAACTGTAACGTGATTATATCGGATGAACCCGTCGGTGCGCCTGTCGTGACCGAACCCGATATAGCGATTGTCATGAATAAACCGTCGCTGGATAAATTCGGCTCGCAAGTCGTGCCCGGAGGCAGTCTGTTTATCAATTCCAGCTTGATTGACAAAAAAAGCGAACGGGACGATATTGATGTTTTTTATGTGCCCGCAAGTGAAGCCGGTATTGAGCTTGGCTCGCCGAAAGTAGCGAATATCGTGATTTTAGGCGCCTATCTGGAACAAAAAGGCGTGATATCCGAAGAAAGCGTTATGGCAGGCATCAAAAAGGTGCTGGGTGAACGAAAAGCTTCTTTTTTACCTATGAACGAACAGGCAATTAAGCGGGGAAGAGACGCGGTAAAAGAATAAAATGCATGCAAAGCCGGTGTTTTTTATACGCCGGCTTTCACTTTATCTATAACAGCCGCTGATACCCTGAAAACAGTTGACAATGCTGGACGCTTATGTTAAATTGTATAGGCGACTAAAGAGAGGCGAAACCGCCTTTTTTTCGTGGTCAGATATCTTGAAAGGTGTTAAAACAATGCGCGTAAAAGTAACCTTGGCCTGCACAGAATGTAAGCAGAGAAACTACGATACAATGAAGAACAAAAAGAACGATCCCGACCGGATTGAGATGAATAAGTACTGCAGATTCTGTAAAAAGCATACCTTACATAAAGAAACCAAATAACGGCAGCCGGTTCTGGTTGAGTGTATTAATCAGAAAGAATCTTACGGCGATAATATAAGTTATAGGATGTGTGAAAGATGGCAAAAACAAAGTTATTAGGCAGTGATAGAGAAAAAAAGCTGAAAGAACAGCAAAAAGCCGCAAAAAAGGCGAACCGTAAGCCGCGGCGCGGTATCGGCCGTTTTTTTAAGGATATTATCGGCGAGCTCAAGAAAGTCACATGGCCGTCAGGGAAGCAGCTCCTGATTACGACGGGCGCTGTGCTGGCGTTTATCTTTATCATGGCTGTGATCGTCGGTATCTTTGACTTAGGATTAGGTAGGATATTAACCTGGTTAGTCAGTTAATTATTAGTTAATAAAGGAGGCGTTGAGGCACGTCGGTTGTTTGTTTATTTTAATTCAGACAATTGCGGCTTAGAGTGATTATGGCTGAAGAAAAAAATAACGGCGCCCCAGCCGAAGAAGAAATTTTAACAGAAGAAAAACCCGCAGAAGAAGGCGCTTTAGGCAGCGAGGAAGAAAACGAAGAAGAGAAGAAAAAAGAAGCCCTCGAAAATCTGCATTTTATAAAACAGGAAAAAACGGATGAATATCATTGGTATGTCGTTCATGTGTATTCGGGATACGAAAACAAGGTTATGGCGAATATCAAGAAGAGCGTTGAAAACCGCGGCCTTCAGGATATCATTGTAGACGTAAAGGTCCCGATGGAAGAAACCATCGAGATTAAAAACGGGAAGAAAAAGCATGCGCTGAAAAAGATGTACCCGGCGTATGTTATGGTCAAGATGATCTTAACGGACGAATCGTGGTACGTGGTCCGGAATACAACCGGGGTTACCGGATTTGTCGGACCGGGATCAAAACCCATTCCGCTCACCAATAAAGAGGTCAGGGCAATGGGCGTTGAGGACGTACATGTCAAACTCGACGTGGAGATCGGCGACAGTATCATCGTTACATCAGGACCGCTGGAAAGCTTCGTCGGTACAATCGAAGAAGTGCATCCGGAAAAACAGAAAGTCAAGGTGACGGTATCCATGTTCGGCAGAGATACGCTGGTAGAACTGGATTTCGTACAGATCAGAAGAATATAGACCGCTTTGATAAGCGTTTTATAACGCATGAGCGCTACGTGCTTGTGCGGCAGTGGGAGAGCCAAAATCTATCATGGCTCGGTTTACCACGCATGGTTTATAAGGAGGTGTAAACCACATGGCAAAAAAGGTTATCGGTTATATTAAACTCCAAATCCCCGCAGGCAAGGCAACACCAGCCCCGCCGGTCGGTCCGGCATTGGGCCAGCACGGCGTTAACATCATGGGATTCTGTAAGCAGTTTAACGAAGCAACCAATAAACAGGCAGGGTATATCATTCCTGTCGTGATTTCGGTATATGCGGACAGAACGTTTTCGTTTATCACAAAAACGCCGCCGGCACCGGTTTTGATTAAAAAGGCGATTAACTTGGACAAGGGTTCCGGTGTTCCGAACAAAGAAAAAGTCGGGAAAATCACCAGAGATCAATTAAGAGAAATCGCAAAGATGAAAGAACCGGATTTAAACGCCGCAGACCTGGAAGCCGCAGCCAGCATGATTGCCGGTACTGCGCGCAGCATGGGCGTTGAAGTTGTCGATTAACTGAAAACAGTGGGAGGCAGGCATTTATCCCTGCCGTGCGAATACGCATCACCACGAGGAGGATATGATGAAACATGGAAAAAATTATTTAGATAGCGTTAAGGAATACGATAAAGCGGCTATTTATGACCCGAATGAGGCTTGTGAACTGGCTATAAAAACAGCAAAAGCGAAATTCGATGAAACCATCGAATGCGCAATCCGCCTTGGCGTTGACCCAAGACACGCAGACCAGCAGGTCCGCGGTGCGGTCGTATTGCCGCATGGAACAGGTAAGGAAATCAAGGTGCTGGTGATCACAAAGGGCGAAAAAGCGAAAGAAGCCGAAGCTGCTGGCGCAGATTTCGTGGGTGCGGAAGAAATGATCGAAAAGATCCAGAAAGAAAACTGGTTTGGCTTCGACGTTTGTGTAGCAACCCCTGATATGATGGGCTTAGTCGGACGCATCGGGCGTGTGCTTGGACCGAAAGGTTTAATGCCGAACCCCAAATCCGGTACGGTGACACAGGATGTGGCCAAAGCCGTTAATGAAATTAAAGCCGGTAAAGTGGAATACCGTGTGGACAAAACCGCGATTATCCACGTACCGTTAGGCAAGAAAAGCTTCGGACCTGAAAAACTTTTTGATAATTTCAGAACGCTGATGGAAGCTGTTGTTAAGGCAAAACCGTCAGCCGCAAAAGGCACATACTTAAAAAGCGTGGTTATTTCATCCACCATGGGACCGGGAATCAAGGTCAACGGCGCAAAGTTTATCCAATAAGCGCTTGACTTAATTCCGGATAGCTGATAAAATGCTTTTCGAAAAACCGAATATTTCTGACCGAAGACCGCAGGTATGTGATGAACGTTTAAAGCGATAGCGCCAGCGCAGGGAAGCCGCAAGACAGCCAGTAAGCTGCCTCGCGTTTAAAGGATTATTAACCCTTTTTGTCTTTGGCTTTTGGTCAGCAAAAAGGGTTTTTTGTTAATAGAATGGCAGACAAGGAGGTAATAAGATTGGGCCAAAAACAGATCGAAATCAAAAAACAGCAAGTTGAAGACGTAAAGCAGAAGATCGAGAAAGCCGAATCAGTCGTCTTTTATGACTACCGCGGACTGAGCGTAGAAGAAGTCTCAGAACTTCGGAACCAGTTCCGTGCTGCCGGCGTAGAGTATAAAGTCATCAAGAACAATATTCTGCGGCGTGCTGTAAAAGAAAACAATATTGAAGGACTGGATGAAATCTTAACCGGACCGACAGCTGCGGCAATCGGATATGATGATCCGGTCAGCGGTGCAAAAGTTCTGGTTGACTTTATCAAAAAAGTCAAGAAGACCGAGATTAAAATCGGGCTGCTGAATGGGAAAATCATCCAAATCGACGAAATCAAGCAGTTGGCAAATATGCCGAGCAGAGAAGTATTGATAGCCAAGCTCGCAGGATCGCTTAATGCACCGATTGCGGGTCTCGCGATGGCGTTAAACGCTATCCCGTCAGGATTGGCACGTGCGCTTGCCGCCGTGCGCGATCAGAAATAATAATAAAAATTCCGGAGGAATATAAAAAATGGATGTAGCTAAAATCTTAGAAGAAATCAAAAAAAGCACAGTTATCGAATTAAGCGAACTCGTAAAAGCGATTGAAGAAGAATTCGGCGTAAGCGCAGCAGCTCCTGTGGCAGTTGCAGCAGCAGCTCCGGCAGCAGGCGGCGCAGCAGGCGGCGGAGACGAAGAAAAGAGCGAATTTGATGTTGTCTTGAAGTCAGCAGGCGCTGAAAAAATCAAGGTTATCAAAGTGGTCAGAGAAATGACCGGCCTCGGATTAAAAGAAGCGAAGGACCTGGTTGACAATGCGCCTAACACCGTTAAGGAAGGCCTCAGCAAGGAAGACGCAGACAAGGTCGTTGCACAGCTTAAAGAAGCGGGCGCAGAAACCGAATTAAAATAAGCTTGTCAGCTATTGATACAGCGCTTTTATGATGAAGCGCTGTTTTTTTATATGAAAGTCAGTTTTTTTTGGAATGAGTTTTGGTTTGAATAACAATATCCGTTATGATAATATATAATCGAAAAATATTTTCGGAGAAAAGGTTATGGCATTTACAAAAAACTTTAGTGAGACGAAAAACGTGTGGGATATTGCGCTTTCCGGAGAGATTGATATCTATAATGCTGAAGAGCTGAAAAAGGATATCGGCAGTCTGCTGGATGAAAAACAAGGCGCGATTGTTTTTGACTGCGCCGAACTTAATTATATTGACAGCACTGGACTTGGCGTTTTGGCGTCAGCGGCAAAGCGGGTCAAAGACTATAATGGAACGGTGCATATTATTAACCTAAAGCCGCATATCGCAAAGGTATTCTATCTGACCGGGCTGAACCGGATTATGGAAGTTGAGGTAAATGAGTAATGACCGGAGACCTGATTAAGCTGACATTGCCAGCAAGGCCCGAGTATTTGCTGACCATTCGCATGGCGGTTTCATCCGTGGCTGCAAGACTTGATTTTGACATGGACACTCTGGAGGATTTAAAAGCGGGTGCAGCTGAGGCATGTATTTTGTTATTAAACGCAAAAAATAAACCAGAGCGTTTTGATATTTCGATTTTAGTCGATGAAACCTTTACGGTTATGGTTGAGGGTTCCGGCAGTTCCGAAGCGGGAATCGGATCGGACAGCCCGGAAGATATCGAACTGCTGGCGAAATGCCTTATCGAAGAGTTTTATGATGAATTTGCGTTTGACTATAACGGCGAAGACCTGAAATCCGTGACAATTAAAAAACATTTTGCCGCGTAAAAGGAGTAATTTTTTGGGGTCTGAACAAGCGTTAAGTACGATGAGCAACGAAATGCTGCTCAGTGAATACGCTGAAACGAAACACATCAACGTACGCAATCTCATATTGGAACGTTTTTTTATATCTGGCAGAAATCATTGCAAAGAAGTACGTCGGGCGCGGCGTCGAATACGATGATTTATTTCAGATTGCCTCAATGTCGCTGGTTGGTGCAATAGAGCGCTTTGACCCTGAAAAGGGCGTAAAATTCCAGTCTTTTGCCACGCCTACCATGATTGGTGAAATCAAGAATTATTTTCGTGATAAAACCCGTCCCGTTAAAATAGCGAGAAAAGACAGCGCTGAAATAAAAAAACTGGATGTGTGCAAAGAGGAACTGCAAGCCGAGTTGAGCCATTCTCCGCGGCCGTCGGAGATAGCACTGGCGATGGGTGTTTCGGTGGAGCGTGTTTTGGAGCTGATGGAAGCTAAATCCGCCGGGTATGCGGCTTCATACGAAGGCGTGATGTCATCGGATAGTGACTTCAGCCTTGAGAAAATCATTGGCAGTTCAGACGAAGCGTTTGAGCGGGTCGAAAATTCTGAGATGCTGAATGCCTGTATCCAGCAATTAAATGCATTGGAAAGGCAGCTGATTAAGATACGCTATATTGAACAAAAAAGCCAAGCAGTTGTAGCTGAAAAGCTTGGTGTATCCCAGATGCAGGTGTCCCGGCTGGAACGCAAAGTATTGGATAAAATGAAAGATCTGCTTAAATAGTGTTTAAAACTGTTACAACCCGTTTATATTTATCTTGAAATCAAATCATCTTTGAATATGCGTTAGGAAAGAAGCATATGGGTTACACAATGATGGCGGTTAAATTTAAATACAGTATATCGGAAATAACGGATATTCGGACTGTCGTTGATGCGGTGATTGATGCAGTGAAACGTGAGTGTGCGTTGTCTGAAGAAAAGCAATACAAAATCAAACTTGTTATGAACGAATTGCTGACCAATTGTTTTAAACACGCTAAGCCCAGCGAAGAAAAACCGGTTCAGGTTGAAGCGGCGATAGAAGCGAACAGCCTGTCGTTTTCGGTGCAGGACAAAGGGGACGGATTTGATGTCGGCGCAACAGTGGCTTATGAGAGCGACCGCAACGAAGAGATGATATACCGGGACAGCGGAAGAGGGCTTCTGTTAGCGCGCCAGATGGCTTCTGAACTTAAGTTTAATGAAAAGGGCAATCTTGCGCTTGCAAGAATTGACCTTTTGGAATAATAATAAGTCCTTTCTGCCGGCGTAAGCCGGCAGCTTTATTTTATCAAACAATTATGTTAAAATGAGCAGCAGTATGATTTCGGGAGAATAGTAATGGCAAAAAGAAGTGTTGCTCCGCGTTTTTACTTGTTTCTTTTTCTGTTTATTGCGACGATTGTGAGCATTGTTTATGTCTTTGTACGGCCCGCCCGCGAAGCGGAAATCCAGTCGGGAACGCTTGAATTTCGTGAAACGTTCAAAGGCGTGGTTGTCCGGGATGAACAGACTGTTGAAATAGAAGAATACGGTAAAGTGGACTATATCGTAGCTGAAGGCGCAGATGTGGTCAAAGGTGAGCTCGTCGCCAGCGTGTATACGCTGAACTATAACGAGAAGTCGGTGCAGTCGCTGATTGATGTCCGCCAGGAAATCAAGGATTATCAGGAAGATGAACTGCTTAAGGACATTGTAAACCCCGAACTCAGCAGCATCAATGAAGATATCGAAAACAAAGCGATGGACATACGCGCGTGTATCCTTGGCGAGACGGACAGTGATCTGCTGGAACTGGAACGCGAGATGTCCGAACTGATGGAAGAAAAAGAGGCTTACCTGGCATCCGCTGTTAAACCCGATGAAACGCTTAATAGCCTGTATTCTAAGAAAGAAGAATTAAGTCAGCAGATTGAGGGCTGGAAGAACGATCTCTACGCCGAAGCATCCGGCGTCATCAGTTTTTATTTTGACGGGTTTGAGAATTATCTCAACATGACAAACATTGATACATATGAAGTCAACCAAGTCCAAAATATCATTGACGGTACCGACGTCACCGCTTTTTTGGACGAAGATGTGACATATCCGGTCTATAAACTGGTTAACGATGTGCGGTGGTATATCATCGTTACCTCTGACAGAAGCATTCCGGAGTTCAATAAAAACACGTATTTTACGATGATCTTTGACCAGAACACCGAAAAGCAGCATACGGGTGAATTGTTGGGTAAGCGGATCTATAACAACGGATATGTCTATACATTTGAGTTTAAAGACCCGATTGACCAGCTGCTGGATGCCCGCGTAGTTTCGATTGAAATGTATAATGTGTTTGAAGGATTGATGGTGCCCGAACGGTCAATCAGAGAAACAGAAGGGGTAAAGTATCTTGCTGTGAAACGCGAGGACACAACCGATGCGGTGCCGGTCGTGATTGCGGCAGTACAGGACGGAATGGCGATTATCACTGCCGCCGAGGGTTACCCGCCGCTGGAAGCAGGCGACATCGTCGTTTATTAAGCATAGAAGGAATTTTCGCATGGAGTTACAAAAAAACACGAACATAGAAAAAAACCTTGCATTTGTTCGTAAAAATATGTTAGAATTAACCAGTAACATGGGATTGGATTCAGATTATGTTACCTTAGTGGCCGTTTCAAAGCGATTCGGTGTTTCATCGATTGAACAGGCAATGGCCTGTGGTCAGATGGATTTTGGTGAAAACCGCGTGCAGGAATTTACGGAAAAGACCGCGCAGCTTCCATCAAAAATGAAATGGCACTTTATTGGACATTTACAAACGAATAAAGTCAAGTATGTGTTGGACAATACATATCTGCTTCATTCACTGGACCGTATCGGTCTAGCTGAAGAGATTGACAGGCAATGCAAAATGAAGCAGACGGCGCTGGATGCGTTAATACAGGTAAACATCTCAAAAGAGGGTACCAAGTCCGGCATATTTAAAGAAGAGATTGACGGGTTTATTGAACAGCTGTCCCGTCTTGAGAATGTGAAGATAAAAGGCCTGATGACGATGGCGCCTTTTACCGACGATGAGTATGTCTTAAGAAAAACATTTTCGGGATTGAGAGAACTGTATGATCGACTCGTTGATTTAGACCTCCCTGACAATATAGAGATGCGATACATCTCAATGGGGATGTCTAATGATTATAAATTGGCGATACAGGAAGGCTCGAATATGATCAGGGTTGGCTCTGCCATATTCGGAGACCGAGGGTAGTAAAAAAACTAGGGGGTTTTTAACATGGCTACTGAATTTTTCACTAAGGTTCTTGACGCACTCGGATTAGGTTCTGAGGGCATGGAAGAAGTCGAAACCGTTGACGATTTATATGAAGATCTGGATGAACCGGATTATGATCGTCAAAGAGGAAACTGGAAGAGGCACAAAGTACTCAAAACTTCAGAAGGCGAACTTTCGATGGTATTAGTAAAACCTAAAGACCATTCGGATGCACAGTTGATTATCGACAGTCTGAAGGTTAGGAAGCCGGTCATCGTGAACTTAGAGAATAATGATTTCTCTGAAGCCCAACGGGTGATTGACTTTGTCAGCGGTGCAGTTTATGCACTCGGCGGTGACGTCAAAGAGATTTCAAAGAAAATATTTGCGATTGTTCCTGCTCATGTCGGGTTTTCGACTGGTGAATAACAAATTTCGGTGTAATCAAATGATTACTGCGAATACTGTGTTTTGACTTGATTTTGTTAAACCGTAGAACAACTTTGAATTTGTAGGAATTCAACGTTTTTTACGGTTTTTTATTTAGGGTTCGGTATTTTGCCGCATCCAAAGATTGATGATATACTGCTGAAGCAGGCGGTTTTAGTGTGCGGCTATTCAGCACCGGATAATGAGGGGAGGGATTAGTGTGTCAGTGACGCCTAATGACATTTTGGAAAAGCGTTTTGAGCGTTCATTCCGCGGGTATGACGAAGACCAGGTGGATGCGTTTTTGGATGCGGTAAAAGAGGAGCTTGAAAACAAAATCGAAGAAAACAATGTGCTATGCAACCAGATTGTCGGCTTTGAAGAGGAAATTCAGGATTTAAAATTAAAACTGACCGAAAAGAACAATGAAGCGCCGGATGAGGAAGGAAAGGCGTCGGAGATTGTTGAGACGGCCAAGCAGACGGCGGATAAATATATCGCGGAAGCCAAACAGACCGCTGAGAATATTATCGTCTCGGCTAACAAAAAAGCGGAAGAAGCGATAGAGAAGGCTTCGGAAAAGATCAAGAGCTTATACGCCCAGGCTGTCAGCGCAAACAAAGCAGAAGACGGCCCGGCAGTGGATAACAGTAAAGCCGAAGCGGCGCTGGGCAATGCCAAGCTGCAGGCGGAAGAGCTGATGGTGCGCGTTAAAGAAGAGGCAAAAGCGCTGATCGCAAAAGCCAAAACTTATGCGGAAACCATCATGCAGGAAGCCGAGGAAAAGGCAAATACGTTTTATCAGAAAAAAATTGATGATGTCAACGCAGAGATTGAGCAGCTGAAAGAAACATACAAAAAAGAAGCGATTGAAGCAGCTGCGGTTGAAGCCGAGGACAAAGCTAAGGAAATCATAGAGAGAGCAGCCGAAAAGGCCGAGCAGATGAAAAACGTTATGAATATTCAGATTGCCAATGCCCAGAAACGCTTGGAGGATATTCATTCGGCAGTCGAAACTTATAAAGCGAAACTCGAGAGTTTCGTCCAAAGCCAAACAGGTTTTTTAAATGATTTTACATTGGATGACGGGACTGATCCGGGCGAAGGGATGAATCAGGAAGCGGTAGCGGGACTAACGTCAAAAATGGCGCAGGATGCTGAAGAAGCCGGCGGCCTCGGAATTGAACAGGAAACGATCGAAAGCCAGCCGGAATCAGAAAGCAGCGATGACCGCTATGACCATGTGCTTGGAAAAATCACAGGGGATATTAAGTCAGAAGATGCTGATGATGCGGCAGAACAGGAAGATGACGGCAGTATTCCGGTAGAGAAACTGGTGACCATGGCGGATGACGCACCCGATCAGAGCGCGGCAGAGCCCGACCAGCAGGAACTGTCCTTCAGCGAGTCAGAGCGAAAAGAGCTGGAAGACCTGTTAGATGAACTACTATAAATGAATGATATAAAGCATCCGAAGCAAGGGTGCTTTTTTTATTATCATAACATGATGGATTCGCCGGATGCGATTGTGTCATTGGAGTGCATATGATATAATCTTTTGATTGAAAACGAACATTTGAGGTGAATATGATCATTCAAGCAATTATTGTAGCAGCGGCTATCGTGTTGGACCGGTTATCAAAGATTTGGATGACCGAATTTTTGGCCGGACACGGCGGCTATTTTACACTTTGGCCGAAGGTGTTTAACCTTTTCTATGTTGAGAACACGGGAGCGGCGTTTGGGATGTTGAAAGATGCGCGCTGGTTTTTTGTCGCATTGACATCCATCGTCATCATTGTCGCGATGGTTTACAGTATCAGAACCCGCAAAACTACATCATGGCTGTTCAAAATCTCCATGGCGATGATTATCGGCGGCGCAGTCGGTAACCTGATTGACCGGGTGCTCACCGGCGTTGTCATTGACTTTTTCTATTTTGAACTGATTAACTTCGCCGTCTTTAACGTGGCGGATTCTTTCGTGACGGTCGGAGCGGTGCTGCTTGGAATTTATATAATCTTTTTCTATGATAAAGATGAAAAAAAGTTGTTAGCCAAGGATGAAAAATAAGGCGCAGAAAACCACATTTTTTTATGAAAACACGGAGCGTGTCCGGATTGATGTGCTGTTATCGGAAGGATTTCCGGATTTCACCCGTTCACATTATAAGACCATGATCTTAAACGGTCAGGTGCTGGTGAACGGGCGGCGAATCAAGCCGAACTTTCTGGTATCATCCGGCGATGAAATATCGGTGGAAAAACAGCCGCCGAAGCCGGTGGATGTGAAACCGGAGAACATCCCGCTTGATATCGTGTATGAAGATAACGATATTATCGTGATCAACAAAGCGCGCGGCATGGTGGTGCATCCCGCACCCGGGCACGAGTCCGGAACGCTGGTCAATGCGCTGCTGTATCATGCGACCCATCTTTCGGGGATTAACGGCGAACTCAGGCCGGGGATTGTCCACCGGATTGACAAGGACACGACCGGATTAATGGTCGCGGCAAAGAATGACGCGGCGCATGTGTCGCTCGCGTCTCAGATTGAGCATAAAGAAGCGCACCGGATATACCAGGCACTGGTGCACGGCGGGTTTAAGGACGAATCGGGCACAGTGGATGCACCGGTCGGGCGGCACAGGACAGACCGCAAGATGATGGCGGTGGTCCCGAACGGTCGGGAGGCGCGAACGCATTATCGGGTGCTAAAGGCGTATGAAGGCTATACACTGCTGGAATTAAAGCTGGATACCGGGCGCACGCATCAGATACGCGTGCATATGAAACATATCGGCCACCCCGTAGCCTGCGATTCTGTATACGGCGTCAAGCACGAGAAACTCGGATTTGACAAGCAGCTGCTACATGCCGAATCCTTAACCATTACGCATCCGAAGACGGGGAAAAGCATGACGTTCCATGCGCCGCTGCCAGATGATTTTCAAGCGATCTTAAAAAAATTAAAGCCGAAAACATAGACATCACGCATAGAGTTGCGTGGTGTTTTGGTTTACAAATTGTTAACAGATATTCACAGATGAACGGTTGCCAAATATGCGTTTACGGCGTATAATGAGTTAAGGTCAAAGAAAGTCAAAAAGTAGGTGAACAGGATGTCAGTCTTATCTGATCACATCGAAAAATTTATAAAATCAATGCTGACCGAATACGAAGGCACGGTTGAAATTCAGCGCAATGAACTGGCGCAGTATTTTAAGTGTGCGCCGTCTCAGATAAATTATGTACTCGCAACGCGGTTTAACCTTGACCAGGGTTATATCATTGAATCCAAGCGCGGGGGAGGCGGGTGTATCCGTTTGATTCCGATTGAAGCGGACGATGACTATTTGCTGAACCTGATTACAGTCAGGATTGCGGATGAAATATCGCCGCGTGATGCGGAAGCGTTGATTGAAGGCCTTAAGAATGTGAATACGGTCGATCAAAAAGAAGCAGACATCATGAAAGCCGCGATTTCGCAGAAGGCTTTAAATGTACCGGCGATGGTAAAAGACCGTGTCCGGGCGAATATTTTAAAAGAGATGATTATATCGATAATGAAACAGGGGTGACCAATATGTATCGCGTCATGTGTGACATCTGTAAGCAAAAGCCAGCGGTCAGAAAAGTCGTCACGTTTAATAAAGAGAATAAAAAAGTCAGTTATCTCTGCGAGGACTGCTATTTTGAGCGGCAGCAGAATGCCAAGATTTCGATTATGCACGGGATAGCGAACCAAACAGCCGGAACAGCATCATCGGAAACCGCTTATGCGCGTGAGAATGTATGCCGCAAATGCGGCACGACAGCCGGTGAGTTTCTAAGGACCGGTATCTTGGGTTGTGATAACTGTTATACTGATTTGGCGCCGGAAATACTGGCGATGATTAAATCGTCGCAGGGCAACGCCGCGCATACGGGGAAATCGCCGACTCAGACGGCACAGAAAAAAGCCGGAGTAACGGTTAAAAAAGAAAAAATATCAGAAAACAGACCGGAAAGCGCACCGGAAGAGAATGAAATATTAAAGCTGAAAAAACAGCTTGAAGGCGCTATCTTAACTGAGGATTTTGAACAGGCCTGCGTATTAAGGGATAAAATCAACGCACTGGAAGCGGAGGACAACGGCAATGCCTGAGTGGATGAAAAACGGCGAATTTAAGGATGACATCGTACTGTCTACCCGCGTGCGTCTGGCGCGTAATATCAGCGGTCTGCCGTATCCGTCCAAAATGACAACGCAGGCTCAGGTGGATACGCTGACGGATATCGCAAAAAAGAGTTTCGTCGAGACAGCTGATTTTGATTTCGTGGATTTCTCTAAAATATCGAACTTTGAAAAGTATGTATTGCAGGAAAAATACCTGATCAGCCCGCAGTTTGCCAAGCGCAAATATGCCGGTTTGATCTTATCACGGGATGAAAAACTGTCGATTATGGTGATGGAAGAGGACCATTTCCGGCTGCAGAGCATTCTGCCCGGACTGCATATTGGGCAGGCCTATGCGATGGTGGACGAGATGGACAATATGCTGGCGAAAAACGCGACATATTCGTTCTCTAACAAGCTTGGATATTTAACCGCATGCCCGACAAACCTTGGGACCGGAATGCGGGTGTCGGTGATGCTGAATCTGCCGGCGCTTAACATGACGGGCAAGATGGCGCCGATGGTCAAGGATATTTCCAACATCGGGCTGACATGCAGGGGTGCGTTTGGTGAAGGATCCAGCCCGCTCGGCGATCTGTTCCAGATTTCAAATGAAGTGACGCTTGGATATTCTGAGCAGGAGATATTAGACGTCGTGAAACGCACGACCGAGGAAATGATTCGGCTGGAAAAAGAAACGCAGAAAACCCTGTATGATATCGACAATGCGGCGGTGGATGATAAGGTCTTTAGGGCGCTCGGCATCTTAAAAAATGCAAGGAAGCTGTCGTCTAACGAGATGAACCAGTATATCTCGCTGGTGAATATGGGTATATCATTAGGGCTGGTCAAAGGCATTGAACATGAAAAGCTGTATGGATTAATCATAGATACGCGACCCGCATCGCTGGCCGTCAAGGACGGCAAACTGCTTCCGGAAAAACTACGGGATGAACGGCGTGCGGATATCGTCAGAAAAACGTTGAGCTAAAGGGGTAAAAAGATATGGATTACAGTGCAAAGTTTACACAAGGATCAAGAAAGGCAATGGAACTCGCCGAAAAAGCGGCCAGGGAAATCGGGCATAACTATGTCGGCACCGAACACATTCTGGCCGGACTGGCAGGCGAATCGGAAGGCGTAGCGGCCGGACTGTTACGGGAAAGCGGCCTTACTTATGAAAGTATCGTCGGGATTATCATCCAGTCGGTCGGTAAGGGCAACTATAATTTTTCGTCCTTTGGGTATACGCCGAGAACAAAAAAAATCATCGAGACATCGATTGCGATTTCGTTGCAGACAGGCGTCAGCTTTGTCGGCACCGAACACATCCTGCTCGCATTAATTAAAGAGCGGGAGGGTTTTGGCTATGAAATTTTACGCCAGAGCGGCGCGGATTTAAAATACATCGAAGAAATGATACTGGGTGCGCTGGTGAATCAAAAACCGGGCAGTCTGGCACAGAAAACACGGTCCAAGACACCGAATCTTGATAAATTCTGCACCGACCTTTCAAAGATGGCGGCACAGAATAAGCTTGATCCGGTAATCGGCCGGAGCAAGGAAATTGATCGGATTATCCAGATTTTAAGCCGCCGGACCAAGAACAATCCGGTGCTGATCGGTGAACCGGGCGTTGGGAAATCCGCAATTGCGGAGGGGCTTGCGCTCAGAATTAATGATGACGATATATCCGAGCTGTTAAAGAACAAACGAATACTGTCGCTGGACCTTGGCGGCATGATTGCGGGTGCAAAATACCGCGGTGAGTTTGAGGAACGCCTAAAAGCGGCGATTGACGAACTGAAACAGTCGGAGGATATCATTTTATTCATCGACGAATTACATACGATCGTCGGCGCCGGCGCATCGGAAGGTGCGATGGACGCTGCGAATATGTTGAAACCCGCACTGGCCAGAGGCGAGGTGCAGGTTATCGGTGCAACCACATTGGATGAGTACCGCAAACATATTGAAAGCGACTCCGCTTTGGAACGCCGGTTCCAACCCGTACAGGTAGGGGAACCGACACCCGAGGAAACGCTTCAGATTCTGGAGGGTTTAAGGGATCGCTATGAAGCGCACCATAAAGTGAAAATAACAGACGAAGCCTTAAAGGCGGCTGTGGAATTATCCCACCGCTATATCACCGACCGGTTTTTACCGGATAAAGCGATTGACCTCATGGATGAGGCGGCGTCTAAAGTGCGGCTGCGTGTTTATGTAACACCGCCTGGTGTTAAAGAAAAGGAAGACCGTCTTGAAGCAATTAAAACCGAAAAAGAAGAAGCGATATCGCATCAGAAGTTTGAAAAGGCGGCGCAGCTGAGAGACGAAGAAAAACAGATAAAAGAAGCCTTGGATGCGGAGAAAGAAAAACAGAAAAAGAAAACCCAGGGTTTTGTTGGTGAAGTTACCGAGGAAGAAATCGCGGATATCGTATCCAGCTGGACCAATATTCCGGTTAAGAAGCTGACTGAGGATGAATCCGAGCGGTTAATCAGATTGGAAGAAACACTGCATAAACGCGTGATTGGACAGGACGAAGCGGCTTCGGCTGTGGCGCGTGCCATCAGAAGGGCGAGAGCGGGCCTGAAAGACCCCAAACGCCCGGTCGGCTCGTTTATCTTCTTAGGGCCGACAGGCGTCGGTAAAACGGAGCTTTCAAAGGCTTTGGCCGAAGCGATGTTTGAGGACGAGGATGCCATCATCCGCCTGGATATGAGCGAATATATGGAACGGCATACGGTATCCAAACTTATCGGCTCGCCTCCGGGATATGTGGGCTATGACGACGGCGGACAGCTGACCGAAAAGGTCAGACGCAAGCCGTACAGCGTCGTACTGATGGACGAAATCGAAAAGGCGCATCCGGATGTGTTCAATGTGCTCCTTCAGATTCTAGAGGATGGCAGACTGACAGATTCAAAGGGGCGCACAGTGGACTTTAAAAACAGTGTGATTATCATGACGTCTAATGTGGGCGCGCATGATGCAATCTCTAAGAATACAATCGGGTTTGCAGCGGAAAGCGATAAGAGCGGCGAATATGATGTGATGAAGGGCAAAATTTTAGAAAATCTGAAATCACAGTTCAGGCCGGAATTCTTAAACAGAATCGACGACATTGTGGTATTCCATAAGTTAAGCCAGGAACACATCAGCCAGATCGTCACGCTGATGCTGGACCGTGTGGCCGAGCGACTGGCGGAGCGCGAAATATATATTGCGTTCACAAAAGCGGCCGAAAGTTATCTGGCAAAACAGGGCTTCGATGATGTTTACGGCGCACGCCCGCTGAAACGCGCGATACAGCATGAAGTGGAGGATAAATTATCCGAAGAAATCATTAAGGGCGCGATTCAGATCGGCGACAGCGTCACAATGGATATCGAAAACGATGTTCCGGTCTTTAGAAAAGAAAAGAGTGCGGTAAAACAATAATCAAGGGGTTTGGTCATGTGCGCGTTCCTGCGACGCTTTGTCGAACACATAGGACAGCACATGGCCGAATATGCCTAAGAATAAAAACGTCAGGCACATCAGCGGCGTCGGCATGGAAAAATCGACAATGGATTTATAGAGAAACACTGCGGCAAGGGTATAGCTTAAATAGGCAATACGCTTGAAATACACGACATTAAGGGTTGAAAAAACGGTGCCGCGTACAATGGTTTTCAGTACCTTCCGGGTTTCGTTAATAATCGCCAAAAACAGCGCTGTGCACACCATAAAGAAGATCAGCGAATATTGGTATGAATCACCGAAGAAATGGATACTGATAATTCTGACGGGCAGCATGCGGAATATATAGGGCAGGGCAATCAACGCAACTCCGAGGATCAGAATGCTGATGTCAATGATATAAAGTAAGACTTTGGGTAAAACGGCAACTGTTTTTTCTTTCACGCGGACGGCTCCTTATCGTGTTTTTTATTATTATAACCGAAACCCGTCCTAAACGGAATGAAAACCATTTGAACATTGGCAGTTATTGATGAAAAACGGAACAGTATGATAGGAAAAATTATGTAAATTTGAATATATCTATTGATTTGTTCTATGATTATGTTATAATTGTGTCAATAAAGCTTTTAACAGGTCTTATTTAAGGCCGAAATAAATATCTCCCCATTATTAGCCTTTGGTTCTTCCAGAGGCTTTTCTTTTTGAATCTGTCATCATGGGTGATTTCTGCTTTACAGCGCACTGGAATTTGGGTATACTTGTTTAAGTCAAGTTATTTATTGAGGTTAAGGAGAAGTTGAATGCATAAGAGAATGAAGCTGCTGGCGGTTGTGGTATTGGTAATCGCCATGGCTCTGCTTTTTACAGGATGTTCGAGAAACCCAGCGGTGAATCGTCAGCCGCTTGAGGAAAATACCGCATATGTTACGGTAACCGGTACCTGCACGGCAGCTGTCGAGTCCGGTAATGTCGTAGTTACTGCTGAAACGGATATTATCGACAGCGCGATTGTAACGCTTTCGGTAACGGACCTCAGCGGTGATGTGCTGGACGAAATCAAGCTGATCAAGAACGGCGACAACCTGACGGCATCGTTCCCAATCGGGGCGGACTGGGGCAGTGAGGTATACTGCTTCCTGGTCATGACGCCGGAATCTAACGGAAAACAGCCGGACGGCGTGCTCAGTGTCTACGGTGATAAGTTCGGTAATATTGAATCAGAGTATCTGATCTATGACAGCAAGGTCAACATGATCGTGATTCAATCGGACAAGCTAATAATCGAATAAAAAAACCCGGCTCAGCCGGGTTTTTTGTTACTGCTATATTAGTAAATATGCAATCGTATACCGGTATGGGAATATGGATATCGACATGCAGAACATCAGCACCGTAAGGGTGATAAAGGCAATGCAGAGAAAGGCGATATCGTCGCTTTTCTTATAATCAATATAATAACGGATCAATTTGATCAATATCAGAATCAGCATAATCGCTGTACCAATCATCCCCATCATAAAGAACATATCAATATAGGAGTTATGCGATACCAGACCGTAACGCACAGGGACCAGTTCTCTAAAACCGCCTTCAACGGGATTATTGCCGCCGAAAAGCTGCTGGGACAGCGGGGTGTTGATAAACAGGTGAATCGCATAGGTTTTGGATAAATAATATCGGCCGGACGTGATTCTATTGATATACAGTTCTAAATCCGAGTAGTTCGGGTATTGATAACGGAACTCCGGATACGGATCATCAAATACTAAGAACCGGTTTAGCTTTTCCTGTGTGCCCTCAAGCACGCCGCCGCCGTTAAACGGGATAACAAAGAGCGCTGTGATAAGAATGGCGCCGACCAGAATCACAATCAGTGCTGGTTTGGCACGACCGGAGAAGAACAGGAACAGCAGAATCAAGAAACCTGCAAAAGCAAGGCCGGTGATGCTGACCGTAGTGATCAGAAGCAGGACCAGAAATGCGCTGAGCGCCACACGTCCCCATGTATTTTTGATCATGGTTGCGCCGAAAGAAGCGAATAAGCCGATAATATAGAACATAGCGGAATAATTGCTGTCGGAAATGGTACCGTACAAACGGACGAAATCCGCCTTATCATTCACATTACCTTGCAGTAACCCATATATTCCGGAAAGCGCCGCAAAGACCGCAATGTATGTTAAAAGTTCACCAAAAGCCGCAGACTTGTTTTCCTGCCGTTTAAGCGAGAGCATGATATAGGTGACAACTAAGATGTTCATCACGACCGAAAACAGGCGTGAAACCGAAATGCTGTAGAATACGGCGGTAACTGCCAGTAAAACGGCCAAAATGATCGTCGGGATATCCCACTGATATTTCGCCTTTGCAATGATATCAATAATCAGCCGGATGAAAAACAGAAGATAAAACAGCCGGAAGAAAGTCCCGCCGACAATGGGCACCACCAGAACGGGTTCGAAGAAAATCAGGGCAAAATAAGCATAAAACAGTTTATTGGTTTTAACGTTGATTAACAGAAGCGCAAACAGCACAACGGTTAATGCGATATCCAGATAGGCATGAATACCGTATGCCAGCGCAACGGCACCCATAGTGATGATGAATATCCAATCCTTTTTAAAAAAGGCAATAACACTGCTGCGTGGTTTTTCCATTTGACAATCCTCACAATTAAGATGGTGTTGTTAATTCATGTCAGATTATATCCCATGAGATAAACCGCGTCAATATTGCTTGACGGGCAAAAGACAAGTATAATATACTTATCGTCGAGAACGCGTGCGGACGATTGTAAAGGAATGCGATGCAGAAAAAGATAAATGTGCTTTGGCTGATCAATACCGTGCTTCCGCAGGCCGCGGAGGCGTTTAACCAGAAACAGAGCGTCAGCGGCGGATGGCTGACGGCGCTTATTAAGGGTATCGCCAAAGATGATTCCATAGCCCTTACTGTTGTGTACCCTGATTTCGGCGGGAGCGGCGTTAAACGGGCAGAAAAAGACGGCGTCATTTTTTATTGTGTCGGTATGCCGGGCACACATCACCTCTATCATTCGGAAACAGAAGCATATTTCAAAGATATTTTGTCAAAAGAAAACCCCGATATTGTGCATATTTTCGGCACGGAGTTTCCGCATACGCTGGCGATGGTACGTGCATTTAACACGCCGGATCGTACGCTGATTCATATTCAGGGGTTGTGCACGTTTTACGAGCAGCATTATCTGGAAGGCATCCCCGATAAAATTGCGAAGCGCAGAAATATTAAAGAGCTAATCAACGGAAAAGGGCTGTTATATGATCACCGGCTTTTTGTGATGCGCGGTCAAATGGAAGCAGAAGCGCTGAACCATTGCGGGCATGTATCCGGCCGGACGACCTGGGATAAGGCGTGCGCCTTACAGATTAATGATAAAGCCCGCTATCATCATTGCAATGAATCCATGCGTGACGCTTTTTATGCGCATCAATGGGATATCAAGAAAGCAGACCGCCATACGGTTTTTATCAGCCAGGCATCCTATCCCATTAAGGGCTTCCAATATGCGGTTCAGGCGTTCGCGCTGGTCGTAAAACGCTATCCCGACGCAAAGATGTTTGTCGCGGGATCACGCATTTTTTCTTATCGTGATCGTTTTATAAAACGGTATTTTAATAATGCATATATTAAGTATATTCGATCGCTGATTGAAAAATTCGGGTTGGAAAATCATATCATTTTTACCGGAGATTTAACCGAAGACGAAATGTGTGCGCAGTATTTAAAAGCGCATGTGTTTGTTTCACCTTCGGCCATAGAGAATTCGCCCAATTCCGTCGGCGAAGCCATGCTGCTGGGCGTGCCGTGCGTGTGCTCGGATGTCGGCGGGGTAAAGGACCTGTTGACGCATCAGAAAGAAGGCTATGTTTACCAGTCAGCCGCACCCTATATGCTGGCCTATTATATCTCAGAATTATTTGAAAATGACGAAACAGCACTGCGGTTTTCCTCGGCGGCGCGCAAACGTGCCGAAAAAACACACGACAGGGAAGCAAATGTGAAACGCACCCGCGAGATTTATGATATCATCATCAGGGAGGCCGGCGAATGAAGCTTGTATTTTTATCAAACTTTTTGAACCATCACCAGCTGCCTTTCTGTCAGGAGATGTATGCCAGGTTCGGCAAAGACTTCATTTTTGTCCAGACCGAGCCGGTGAATGAAGAACGTCTGAATATGGGGTATGCCGAAATGTCGGGCAAATACCCTTATCTGCTATGCCCGTATCTGGGCGAACATGAGAAAAAAAAGGTCAGTAAGGCTGTTGCGGAAGCGGATTTTGTCATGATCGGATCTGCACCGGAGAGCTATATCAAACAGCGGCTGGAACAAAACCTGCCGATTTTGCGCTTCTCAGAGCGGTTTTTAAGACATGAACTATGGCGCTTCTTAACACCAAAGTCCATCCGCAGCATGTACCGCCAGCATGTGCAATATAAGAAGAATGATATTTTTGTACTTTGTGCCAGCGTATATACTGCGCGCGATTATGCGCTATACGGTGTTTATAAAAACAAAACCTATAAGTGGGGGTATTTTCCTGAATTCATCGATTATGATTTGGATGAATTGATGAAAAAGAAACGCGGGGATAAGGTGGAACTGCTTTGGGTAGCACGTTTTTTAAAACTGAAACATCCTGAGAAGTTTTTACACTGCTGTAACCGTTTAAAACTGGACGGCATCCCGTTCCATGCCAATATCGTCGGCAGCGGCGAATGCGAGCAAGAAATGCGGGAGTATGTCGCATCTCACGGTCTTGAAGATTCCGTTGATTTTCTCGGCACCATGTCACCGGAGCAGGTCAGGGAAACCATGGCGCGCGCGAACATATTCATGTTTAACAGCGACTTTAGAGAAGGATGGGGCGCGGTGATTAATGAAGCAATGAACAGCGGATGCGCCGTTATCAGCAGCCATGCACCGGGAGCGCCCGGATTCATGTTCCGGCACGGCGTAAACGGGCTAGTTTATCGGGACAAAAGCGATCAGGATTTATATAAACAGCTGAAGCGGGTAGCGGCTGATAAAGACGCCTGTGAACAGATGGGCAGAAATGCGTTCCTGACGATGAAAACGACATGGAATGCTGCCCATGCGGCGGAGAGCCTGGTTAAACTCATGGAAGCCTTAAAGGCCGGACATGCGCCGGATATCCAATCCGGACCCTGCAGCAAAGCATATCCCATACCCCAACGGAAAGTATACCGGGCAATCATAAGGGGGAAGATTAAGTGAAAGATATTATTTTGTGCGGTCATACCGGCAGCGATAATCGGGGCTGTGAAGCCATCATAAAAGGCACAGCCGCGATATTAAAGGCTCACGGGCAGACGCCTGTATTGGCGACAAAAGCGATTGAACAGGATAAACGCGCCGGTATCGGGGAATTTAAGGAAGTTATTGGGTACCGTGAACTGAGCACAAGAAAGCTGATGCTGTTTACCGGTCAGATGATTAACCGTATTTCACGCACCCCGTACGGGACGGAGTACTTTCACCAAAAACCGGTATGGGAACGCCTGAAAGGCAATGTCTCTCTGAACGTCGGCGGGGATACCTACTGCTATGACCTGCCGCGATCCAGCCTTGCGCTTAACTGGTATACGTCGAAAAAGCATATTCCGAACATCCTTTGGGCGTGTTCAATTGAAGATACGGCGATCAATGATGTGATTTATCAGGATCTGAACCGGTATGACCTGATTATGCCGCGCGAAACCCTGACACACCAGAATCTGGTGAATGCGGGCATAGATCCGGAAAAGCTGCATCTTTGTGCGGATCCGGCGTTTTGCCTGCCGATGCAGGCGGTTGACATTGATGAGGCTTTTTTCAAAGAAGCTGTCGTAGGAATAAATCTAAGCCCGCTGGTCATGGAATCATGCAATGACCACGAATTGGTGATGGAAAATTATATCCAGATGATCGGCTATATCTTAGAGAAAACCGCTTACCGGATATGCCTGATACCGCATGTGTATTCTGATCAGTCTCCGCAGGATTTAATACCGCTGACAGCATTATATGAACGCTTCAAAGACACAGGCAGAATGATGCTGATCGATCAGCCGTTTAACTGTGAACAGATTAAGACGATTATTTCAAAGTGCAGTCTGATGATCTGCGCCAGAACCCATGCGTCAATCGCCGCATACTCAACGCTTGTACCTACGCTGGTCGTCGGATATTCGGTAAAATCCAAGGGTATCGCGCGTGATTTATTCGGCCAGCATGAAAACTATGTGATTTCGGCCCAGCAGGTACAGCAGTCGGGGCAGCTGACAGAAGGGTTTATCTGGCTGGATACTCACAAGAAAACCATTAAAGCGCACTTAAAAAAGATTATGGGCGACTACCAGCAAAAAGCGATGGACGCCGGTGCGGTAATCATCGCGTATACAGAAGAAAATAACCGATAAAGGAATAGACTGAATCATGAATCAAAGAAAAGCAGGCGCAATATTATCTAATATTCATATATTTATCAGTGTGATTGCGGGTTTGCTGACAATCAGCATCATCTTAAAAGTACTATCTGACAGCGATTACGGCGTTTATGTCATTATGGGATCGCTGATTGCAGTGATGGGCGTTATGGACTTCGGTCTATCCGGCACCATGACACGCTATTATACTCGCTCAATGGTGTTGCACGATGAAAAGATGCAGGAAAATACGCTGGCAACCGGCACGATTATCTATGCCGCAATCGGCATTATTACGGTTATTGTAGGGTTTATTCTGTATCCGCTGATTGGCACGATTTACAGCGCCGAACTGACAGCTGCCGAGCTTGTACTGGCAAAGCGTATGTTTATTGTAATGATGGCGAGCTTTGTCATTTCAATTTCCACTAATATATTTACATCTGTCATTTCTGCGCATGAGCGATTTGTTTTTTTAAAACTGGTTGATATTGTCGTCGCGATTTTAAACCCGATACTGGTTTATATATTGGTGTACAGCACGAAGAACATTATGGCAGTCGTGCTGATTCATGCTTCCGTAAATATACTGGCTGTGATTGCACGGATATATTATGCTCTAGGCAGACTGAAAGTCAAGATTAAATTCCATTATTTTGACAAGGAATTATTCTCCGCAATCACTGCGTTTGCGTTTTTTATCTTTTTAAATATGATTATGGACCGAATTTATTGGCAGACGGATAATCTGATTCTCGGGGCGGTTGCCGGAACGCAGGCAGTGGCGGTCTATGGGATTGCCGCTACGCTGAACCGGCATTACCTTAATTTCTCCTCCAATATCGCGAGCGTATTTTTGCCCAAGATTACGAAAATATCATCAACAACGGATGATATGACAGAGATTAACGAGGTCTTTATCCGTATCGGCCGTATCCAATATATCATCATTATGCTGCTGCTGACCGGTTTCATTATTTTTGGACAGGAATTTATCCGTGCATGGGCAGGCGCTGGCAAGGAAAATGCGTATTATTTTTCATTAATCGTCATGATTCCGCTGGTAATTCCGCTGATACAGAACACCGGCATATCCATACTGCAGGCAAAAAACAAACACCGGTTTCGTTCGATGGTTTATATCTTTATCGCTGTGCTGAACTTCGGTGCGTCAATCCCGCTGGCAAAACTTTACGGCGGATTCGGCTGTGCGGCTGCAACGGGGGTATCTCTGTTGATTGGACAGGGAGTCATCATCAATATCTATTATAAAAAGAAAATCGGCCTTGAGATCGGTGAATTCTTTAAGCAAATAGGATCGATGACCCCGCCGATACTCATATTAGGCGTTGTGGCTTACTTTGCCAACCAATATATCATCACATCTGAGTGGTATTGGGTAGGGCTTAAAATTTTGGTTTATTGTGTCATATACTTCATTGTAGCGGAAAACTTCGTTTTCAACGCATATGAAAAAGACAGCTTTACCGGCTGGCTGAAGCGTGTTTTGTGGAGAGCTAGGAAATGATCAAGATTAATCAAAAAACCGATTGCAGCGGGTGTTATGCGTGTTACAGCGTATGCCCGGTTAAATGCATCACCATGACACCGGACAGCGAAGGTTTTTGGTATCCGGTCGTGGATGAAGCAGCCTGCACCCAGTGCGGCGCCTGTGAGGCGGCGTGCCATATCCTTAATCCGTATGAGCCGGAGCGAAGCCCCAAAGCGTATGCCGCTTATACGAAGGATGATGAAATAATCCTGGCCAGCTCATCGGGCGGTGTTTTTACGCCGATCAGCAAAGCTATAATCGATGACGGCGGCGTGGTGTTCGGGGCCGCTTTTGATGAAGATTTTAATGTGACACACCAAAAAGCTGAGAACAAAGCTGACCTAAGTATTTTTCGCGGCTCAAAGTATGTGCAATCCAAAATCGGCGATGTGCTGATCGAGGTGAAAACGTACTTAAAACAGGGACGAGCGGTGCTGTTCTCCGGGACGCCCTGCCAGATTGCCGGACTTAGAATGTATTTAAAAAAGAAATATGAAAACCTGATTACGGTGGACATCATCTGCCATGGTGTGCCGTCTCCTGCGGTATGGGATGCATACAAAAGGATGAGAGAAACGGACAAAAAGGATACGATAAAGGCGGTCAGCTTCCGAGATAAAACCAAGGGCTGGCATGACTTTTCGTTGAAGATGGATTTTGCGTCGAAACCGCGTTATATTAATGCGATGGATAACGATCCGTATTTATTCGGGTTTTTAAGGAATTTATACCTGCGTCCTTCATGTTATGACTGCGTTGAAAAATCGCTGAACCGCAAGAGCGACATCACATTAGCGGACTACTGGGGTATCGAACATGTGCATCCGGACTTTGCGCATGACAAAGGCGTGTCGCTCGTTTTTGCAAACACCCCCAATGGGAAGGCGCTGCTTGACCGGATCAAACCTGAATTGGAATGGATTGAAACGGATTTAAATACGGCTGCCGCACAGAATATCGCCGCAACAGAGTCGGCGGCGATGAACCCGAACCGGGAATCCTTTTTTAAGGCGGTTCAGGAGCAGCCGTTTAAAACAGTAATGAAACGCTATGCGGTTGAAGCGGCGGGTGTGAAGATCAAAAAGAAAACAAATCAAATTATTATGCAATTAAAGCATGCAGTGAAGCGGATAATCGGTTATAATCGATAGAAAAATAGTTTTTAAAATAAAGGAAGCCAATGAATATACTCTTAGTTAACGATGACGGATATTCCTCGCAGGGCATACTGCCGTTCGCGAGGGCGCTGAGCATAAAGCACAAGGTAACGATTGTTGCACCACATAAACCGCAGTCGGCGGCCGGGCATGCCATTACGATGCATAAACCCCTTCGAGTGAAGCGTTTTGAGGAACTCGGTGGGGAATACGGCTGTGATATTTATTCCTGCAGCGGAAAGCCTGCGGACTGCGTGATACTCGGTATCTTTGAGGTGCTGGAAGAACGGCCTGATCTCGTCATCAGCGGTATCAATTTCGGCGCGAATCTGGGCACAGATGTAATATATTCCGGGACTGTTTCCGGCGCACTGGAAGCTGCGATGATGGGCTATCCGGCGATTGCCGTGTCTTTGCATTCCTTTAATCCGACGTATATGGATACGGCCGTAAAGTTCATGGACAAATTTGTCAACCAATATCCGATTAACCAAATCGGACCGGAATTCATATTAAATATCAATGTCCCGGCTGTCCCGTATGAAACCATCAAAGGCATAAAAGTAGCGACGCAAGGGGTTATTACGTATTCTGATATCGTAACAAAACGGACCGATCCGTTCGGCGTGGATTATTACTGGATCGGCGGCACAAAAGCGGAAGTGCCTAAAGGCGATGATGATGCAAATCTGATTGAAGAAGGGTATGTAACAATCACGCCGATTTC
This sequence comes from Christensenellaceae bacterium, assembly GCA_963674805.2. Taxonomy (GTDB): domain Bacteria; phylum Bacillota; class Clostridia; order Christensenellales; family CALMFG01; genus CALMFG01. The sequence continues at coordinate 204,226 of CAXXNY010000026.1, read as the reverse complement.
GTATATGATGACGGCAACCGCAGAAATGAAAGCGGTTGAGAACGCGATTAAACGGCTTTAAGCGAGGGTAAAATGACCAAGAAAAAAGTCGCGGTTATCGGCGGGGGACCTGCCGGTATGATGGCGGCGGTTGCGGCGGCGGATAACGGACATGACGTGACGCTGTTTGAAAAGAATGAAAAGCTGGGCAAGAAACTCTTCCTGACCGGAAAAGGCCGATGCAATATCACCAACGATGCGGATATTGCTGATTTTTTTGCATCAATAGTCACGAATAATAAATTTCTGTATGCGGCCTTGTATGGGTTCACCAATCAGGATGTTATTGCATTATTGAACGATAGCGGTTTAAAAACAAAAGTCGAACGCGGGGGACGGGTATATCCGGAATCGGACAAATCCAGTGATGTCATTAAAGCCCTTAAAACAGCTTTGGACAAAAGAAATGTTCAGTATCGTTTAAATACCGCAGTAACAGACATTAAAAAAACGAATGATCAATTTACACTGACAGCGGATAAAAAAAAGCATGCGTTTGATGCGGTGATCATGGCTACCGGCGGGTTATCTTATCCGACGACAGGCTCCGACGGCACATCATTTCCGTATGCAACGAAAATGGGGCACCATACAACGCCGTTTGAAGCATCACTGGTGTCCTTAATCACAGAAACCGCAGTAGACTGGCCGGTCGGGCTGACGCTTAAAAATATTAAGGCCACCTTTTATCTTGGGGATTCGGAAGTATACTCAGAGATGGGGGAACTGCTGTTTACACACTGGGGCATATCGGGCCCGCTGGTGCTATCGGCGTCCGCATATTATACTGAGAATAAAATGGAAAATGCTCACGCGGTAATCGATTTTAAACCGGCACTGGATGAAAAAACGCTGGACGCACGGCTGGTTCGCGATATTGCGGCTGCACCGAATAAGGACGTGAAGAATCTGCTTCGGGGTCTGCTTCCGGCTTCGATGATTGCGCCGTTTATTCACGCGGCAGAATTGGATGAAAGCTTAAAGGGGCATGACATCACCAAAGAGATCCGAAGAAGCATACTCGGCCTGTTAAAGGCGTTTCCGGTCAAAATCATCAGCAAACGGCCGATAAAAGAGGCAGTCGTTACGCGCGGGGGAATTGATGTATCCGAAATCAACCCTTCCACCATGGAAAGCAGGATTGTGCCAGGGTTATACTTCGCGGGCGAAATGATCGACGTGGACGCTCTGACGGGCGGCTATAACCTCCAGATTGCTTTTTCAACCGGACATCTGGCGGGCAGCAGCATCCAATAAAAAAAGCGGGTTATCCGCTTATTTTTATATATTTGATTTTTTCTTATGTTAAACGTCGAAAAGCTCTGAGATCATTTTTAACGACTGCTGAGAGTCCGAAGAATGGACACAGAACGAGATTTTCGTCTCGGAGGTGCTGATACCTTTGATCGAGATATCTTCCAGCGCAAGCGCGGAGAACAGCTTTGCCGCTACACCGGGCTGGCGTTCCATGCCGATGCCTTCGACTGTAATTTTTGTCACATCATCAAACGCAACCAAAGCCGCGCCCTCAAGATCATCCATACACGCATTCATCGCAGCCTGTGCTTTTGGCAGCTGTGTCTTTGAAAGCGAAAACGAGAGGGATATATCCCCGTCAGCCATGGTGCTTTGGGTGATGATGTCGAGGTTAACGCCGCTTTCGCCGAGCGCATCAAATACCGCCGCCAGCGATACCGCATCGGGCGGGATATTAGAAATAGAAATCATCGCCTGATTCTGGTCAAAATACATGTTGGTAATGACGTGCTGCTGGCTGATGATATCCTGCATCTCATAGAGACCCGCGGGCAGCCCCTGTACAAACTTCGCCGCACGCACAGCGCCTACCGCAAAAATCTGCCGGGACAATGCCTGATGTGATACCGTAATCACTTCGTCATTGCCGTAAAACGAGACGCTGTGGTCACCGACCACGGTTCCGCCGCGGACAGAATGGATACCGATATCCAGCTTGTCGCGCTTGTCTTCGGTAGTATGGCGGCCGCACACATAATTCATATCTTCGCGGAATGCATCATTCAGAGCATCCGCCAAAGCAAGCGCCGTACCGCTTGGCGCGTCTACCTTCCGGTTGTGGTGCTTTTCAATAATCTCAATATCATAATCATGACCCAGAAAATCCGCAACCTGACGGATGAGGTCTATCTGTATGTTCACGCCGAGAGACATGTTGGCCGATAAGAACAGCGTGCAGGCATTCGACTTTTCTTTAATCAAAGCCTTATCTGATGCACTGAATCCGGTGGTGCACAGCACTGCCGCAGTATGCGTCTTTTCGGCATATGCCAAAATAGCGCCGAGCGCATCCGGCCGCGAAAAATCGATAATAACATCCGCTTTTTCCTTCACATCATCAAAACTGCCGTAAACGGGGAAAGGGTTTTGATGTGCATCCGGAAATTTATCAACGCCGCAAATTACCTTAACATCGGGGTCTTCCGCCGCAATTGAAGCGACCACCTGGCCCATATATCCGTTTGCTCCGTGAATGATGATGTTTGTCATGTCAGCTCCCTTTATCGTGTTGTTAATTAACTAATATCGAATCCGTATGCGATGAGTGCTTTTTCGAGCATCGCTTTGGTCGCGTCAGATGCTTCAGTCAATGGCAGACGCGGCAGGCCCATATCAAAACCGATCATATTGAGTGCCGTTTTAACCGGAATGGGATTGACCTCATTGAACAGTGCGCGGTAAAGCGCAAACTGCTTATTCTGCAACGCCGTTGCGCGTTCAACATCGCCGTTAAAATACGCTTCGACCATATCATGCGTATCCTTTGGCACAACATTGGAGATGACCGAGATAACACCTATACCGCCGAGCGATAACACCGGCAGGATATGGTCATCGTTGCCTGAGTACATATCGATCTTGCCTTTGCAGGTAGCGCCGATTTCGGCAATCTGCGTGATGCACCCGCTGGCTTCCTTGACCGCGACAATATTGTCAATATCCGCGAGCTTACTGAGCGTTGCGGGAAGGACATTAACGCCGGTTCTTCCCGGGACATTATAGACCACAATCGGCAGATGCGTCGCTGCGGCCACTGCTTCGTAGTGCTTAACCAAACCGTCCTGCGTGCACTTATTATAATATGGCGTCACGACCAGAATCGCATCCGCACCAAGGTCTGTCGCGGATTTGGTTGCATCGACCACTGCGGCCGTATTATTGCCGCCTGTGCCGACCATAACCGGCACTCTGCCTGCGGTCTGTTTGATGACAAACTCAGCCGCAGAAGTCTTTTCTTCTTTGGTCATGGTGGAAGGCTCGCCGGTTGTGCCGAGCACCAGAAGCGCGTCGATATTGCCGCTGATCTGGTATTCGATTAAAGACTCGAAAACCGGGAAGTTAATGCCGTTGTCCGTTAACGGGGTAGACAGCGCTGTCGCCGCTCCCTTAAAAATACTCATCAGATTTCTCCTCAAAAATATTGACGTTTTATATGACGCCTCGTGCAATCATCTCAAGCGCAATTTGTACGGCGTTGGTCGCCGCGCCTTTTCTTAAATTATCCGCAACCACCCACATGTTGATACCGCTTTCGACGGAATCATCACGACGGACGCGCCCGACGAATACTTCGTCGTGGTCCTGTGCGTCGAGCGGCATGGGGTATTTGCCGTTTTCCGGGTCATCGACCATTACCACGCCTCTTGCGGCTTTTAACTTTGCTTTTAGCTCATCGAGGTCAAACGACTTTTCAAATTCAACATTGATGGATTCGCTGTGCGCGAAAAACACCGGTACGCGCACACAGGTTGCGGTGATTTTGATATCATAGTCACCCAGAATCTTACGGGTTTCGTTCACCATCTTGATTTCTTCTTTCGTATATCCTGTATCCATAAACACATCAATGTGGGGGAGACAGTTGCCGGCAATCGGATGCGGGAACTTCTTGGGCGCTTCGCCCTTAAGCCCGCCTTCAAGATCGCTGAATCCGCCCATACCCGCGCCGGATACAGACTGGTAAGTCGAATATACGATACGCTTGATGCCGTATTCCATCAGCGGTTTTAACGCAACGACTGCCTGAATGGTCGAACAGTTCGGATTGGCGATAATCCCGTTATGCCGGTCGATATCTTCCGGGTTCACTTCGGGAACCACCAACGGTACGTTTTCGTCCATGCGCCATTGGCTGGAATTATCGATCACGACCGAACCGTTTGCAGCGAAAACAGGTGCAAATTCTTTGCTGATTGAACCGCCCGCACTGAAAAGCGCGATATCGCATGGGTATTTCTTGACGTTTTCTTCCGTCAGTTCAATCACCGTATAGTCTTTGCCCAGGAAAGAAACGGTCTTGCCCGCGCTGCGTGCTGATGCAAAGAGATAATATGTTTCGGCGGGGAAGTTCTGCTCCTTTAATACCTCTAAGAATTTCCTGCCGACCATGCCGGTTGCCCCGACCACAGCGACTTTGTAGTTTTTCATGTGTTCCTCCAAAAAATCTTTTTTTTAAAATAAAAACAGTGCTATAAGGGCACTGCATCAAACATTCTAACCGCGCGGCAACGACACGTTATCCGCAATGATTGAGTACAGCAGCGCTCCGTTTAAAATAAACGACAGTGATACGGCTGTTTACCGTATCCCCAGAAAAAAGGTTCGGCTTTTCTTTTTTCTTCGGCATCTTCTCCTTTCACCATAATCACCGCTTTTGCCGAAAGCCCTAGATTATGCGTTACTGATAAAAGACGCACCTCAAACTGTAATTCATATTCAATTGATATGCGATTATATCATTAAGCTTTTTATCATGTCAACATTGACAATAAAAAAAGGTGTACGTAATGTACACCTTTTAAATCTTTGAATTAGTCTTTGATTAATTCTTTTAAGCTTGCGGTTAAGCCGGCAATGTTCTGGATATCGGACGGAACAATAATCTTTGTTGCTTGTCCGTTCGCCACTTTAGCCAGCGCTTCAAAGCTCTTAAGCGCCAAAACCTTCTCGATCGGCTTGGATGCGTTGAGCAGTTTAATCCCTTCGGCGGTCGCGTGCTGAACCTTTAAGATGGCTTCAGCTTCACCTTCAGCTTCACGGATTGCCGCTTCTTTCTTCGCTTCAGCGACTAAGATCGCGGATTGTTTTTCACCTTCTGCAACCAGGATTGCTGATTTCTTCTGGCCTTCTGCTGTCAATATCGCTTCACGGCGTTGACGTTCGGCCTTCATCTGGCGTTCCATCGCATCCTGAATTTCAGCCGGCGGAAGAATGTTTTTCAGCTCTACACGGTTAACCTTGATGCCCCACGGATCGGTAGCTTCGTCCAGAATCGCACGCATCTTGGTGTTGATGGTATCTCTGGATGTCAGGGTCTGGTCGAGTTCCAAATCCCCGATCAGATTACGTAAGGTGGTGGCTGTCAGGTTTTCGATTGCCTGCATCGGGCGTTCAACGCCGTATGCAAACAGCTTCGGGTCGGTAATCTGGAAGAAGATAACCGTATCGATTTTCATCGTGACGTTGTCTTTTGTGATTACCGGCTGAGGATCAAAATCCACGACCTGTTCTTTGATTGAAACGCGTTTTGCGATTTTATCAATCAACGGCAGTTTAAAGTGCAGTCCGACCTGCCAGGTCGTATGGTATGCGCCGATCCTTTCGACGACATATGCTCTTGCCTGCGGTACAACCTTGATGTTAGCGATGATAAGCAGAACAAACAAGGCAATTACAGCTATTAATACCCACATAATATCCTCCTATTCTTTTGTCACTTTGACAATCAGTTTTACGCCTTCAATGGCTTCTATGACGACTTTTTCGCCTTTTTTAATGGTTACGGCATCATCATATGATCTTGCCGTCCAAATAAGACTATGTACTTTAACACTACCCTGGGATTTGATGTTGTCGATATCCTCAGTGACGTAGCATGTTTCGCCGACCAGGCTGTCCGCATTGGTTTTGATTTTTCCGACCTGCAGTTTTTCAACTAACACAGGGCGGGTGAAAATCAGAAGCACGATGGATACCACTAACAGGATACCAATCTGCCAAAACAAGTTCAGCCCAAGCGCGGCTGCGATTAACGCAAAAATACTGCCGATCACAAACCAGATAGTGGCAAGGTTAAGCGTTGCGCCTTCAATGATGGCGAGCACAACCGCAACACCAATCCAGACCCACAGCATATTATTCATGTCTAACCCTCCTTCATTATTATGTCAATTCAACTTGTTAATTCATCTTAACATTTCCGTTCAGTTAAAACAACTCATAGATTGTAACGCTTTTTAAAAGAAATTGTTGTTTTAACTTTGACTACATTATTATTATAGCTGAAAATATCGCAGGATTACAGCGAATCCGTGATGGATTTGAATACAAAAAACCGCAGATTTGCGGTTTATAAGAAGTGTTTTAATCACCAGTGAATGTTTGTTAAGACGAACAGAATTTAGTCGTCAATCTCGTATTTTAACGCGTGCTTTTCAATCTCGATTTCGATATCTGAAAGCAGCTTCTGGACAGACTTAATCTGGGGGATAATCGCGCGTAAACGCTGGATTTCCTGAGCGTCCACAATCCCGTCAGCCAACACCTCGAACAACTCGTTTTTAAACTGCTCCAGCACGCGGTTTGCGTTAATCAGACCGTATCCGGATTCGAACAGGCTTTTGGGTTTGGTGAACTGGTGGTCTTCCTTGCCGATCAAACATGCATTGGCGCAGTACCGCCGCCGGATGACCGGGTTTTCATAGAGCTTGCTCATCGCATACACGACTTCAGCTCCGGGTTCGGATTCACCGGTTTCATAACGTGCAAGCGTGGCGACGCTGACATGAAGTTTGTCGGCGGCTTCATCCCGGTTTAACGGATTTTGGCTGGCACTGTTATATTTTTCCCGCGCTTCGCGGTAAGGATTTTGTTTTTTCATGGTCTCCACCTGATATAAAAATTACCCATGTATTATAGCATCCGGCAGTCAGGGGTGCAAGATAACGGCGATGGTACAGGGCGATGTACCGAATGCGACGCAAAGACCAGCAGGATATGGGGGAGCGCAAGAATAAAAAAGCACCAATCATGTGATTGGTGCGAATCATTCTGTTTGAACTTACGAAGGATAAACACTGACTTGCTTTTTTGCTCTGCCTTTATGTTCAAACTTCACGTTTCCGCTGATCAGAGCGAAAAGCGTATCGTCTTTTCCTTTTCCGACATTGACACCGGGGTGAATCTTTGTGCCTCTCTGGCGGACGAGGATGTTTCCTGCCAGCACGTACTGACCGTCAGACCGTTTTACGCCGAGTCTCTGTGATGCACTGTCGCGTCCATTACGTGTGGAGCCCATTCCTTTTTTATGTGCCATATTAAGATGTCACCTCCCTTTTGGATTAGTACATTATTTTTCTTCTGGTTTCTTTGCAGCAGGCTTTTTAGCCGCTGTAGATGCAGAAGATGTAGTCTTTTTCGCTGTAGTCGTCTTAGCTGCAGTAGACGTCGTCTTTTTCGCAGTCGTTGCAGACTTAGCAGCTGTTGTCTTGGCTGCTGCGAGCTTCGCAGCGGTCGCTGACTTAGCAGCTGTTGCAGATTTTGCCGCAGTCGCTTTCGCAGGTTCTGCAGCTTTTGATGCAGCGGGTTTCGCCGCCGGTGCTGCTTTTTCAGCTGCCGGTTTTTCAGCCGGTGCCTTAGCACTGCTTACCGGATCGCCGATTGCCAGAATTTCAATTTCTGTAAAAGGCTGTCTGTGGCCCTGCTTTTTACGGTAACCGATTTTCGGTTTATACTTGAACACGACGACTTTTTTATCTTTACCGTCGCGCAGAATCTTTGCGGAAACCGTTACGCCCTTAACGATAGGACTGCCGACCTGAACGGACTTGCCGTCAGATACCAGTAATGCGTCAAACTTGACCACATCGCCTGCAGCGCCTTCGAGTTTTTCAACCCTTACTTTATCGCCTTTGGCTACTTTATACTGCTTTGCGCCTGTCTCAATAATTGCATACATATTGCGTTTTACCTCCTCAACCCAGTCTCGCCGACAAAGGCAGCCTTTCTTTAGAGAAAAGAAAAAGGCTTTAAAAAACCTTAATCGAGCGGCTCACCGAACTATTTTAGCACAAGGGTAAACGGGTGTCAACAATACACTTTGGCGACATCCAGGATTTTCTCCAGCTCTTTATGCGAACTGATGGACTTGATGTTGACCTCTTCAATATGAAGCAGATTAATGGCATGCATATAAAACTTCTTGTCCGGGTGTTGGGGGAGAAAGATATCGCCCGCATCAATGCGCCTGGATAAGAATTTAAACACATCCGGATTGACTTCGATTAAAAATGCATAACCTTCTGCCGTCTTGAGATAGCTTTCAAGCTGGCGTTTGATTTTGAGCGCCATGCTTTCTTCGGAATAGACAAAACCGGAACCGTTGCAATACGGGCAGGGCATTTTGACCAGTGAGCTTAACCGCCGTCTGACTTTCTTTCGGGTCATCTCAACCAGACCCAAGTCGGTAATGCCGAGCACATTGGTCTTGGTGCGGTCGGATCTTAGTGCGTTTTCCAGCTCCTCAATAATTTTTTCTTTGTTCGCCAGAATATCCATGTCAATGAAGTCGATAATGATAATTCCGCTGACGTCTCTTAAACGCAGCTGTTTTGCGATTTCATAAGCGGCTTCAATATTTGTCTTTAAAATGGTCTCCTGAAAGTCGTTCGTGCCCACATATTTTCCTGTGTTCACATCAATTACAGTCAAGGCCTCGGTTTCATCAATGATTAAATATCCGCCGCTTTTCAGCCAGACTTTGTTGGAAAGCGCTTTTTCGATCTTGCTGTTTAAATCATAATAATCAAAGATATTATCATCGCCGTTATAGAGCTTGACCTTGCTGCACATCGCAGGAGCAACGATTTTTGCGACCGCCAGCACTTTTTCGTAGTTCTCACGGTCATTGATGATAAATTCATCGACGCTTGAGATAAACATATCACGAACAGTGCGGAAGATCAGCGATTCCTCGGCATGAATCAGCCGCGGGGCCGCGATAATTTCGGTACGTTTTTTGACGCGCTCATAAAGACGGGTTAAAAAATTGATTTCTTCAACAAAATCCTCACGGGATTTGCCTTCGGCAACGGTGCGGACGATCAGACCCATATCAGCAGGTTTGACTTCCTCTAAAATTTCCTTTAAACGTTCGCGTTCGGCTTCGTCTGAGATTTTGCGGGACACACCCACATGATTAACGGTGGGCATTAAAACAAGCGAGCGAGCAGGAAGGGTGATGTGCGTGGTGACGCGTGCGCCTTTGGTGCCGCCCGGCTGCTTTAAAACCTGAACGACGATTTCCTGGCCGACCTTTAAAATATCTTTGATATTCGGGACTTCGATTTTGCCGTTGGATTCATCCTCGCCAAAGCTTAAGTCGGCTTTGTCAACGAGAATATCCCCGGCATAGAGAAATGCGTTGCGGTCGAGTCCGATGTCAATAAAAGCCGCCTGCATTCCGGGCAGGATGTTCTCGACTCGTCCTTTATAGATATTGCCAACCAAGCGCTCTTTGCCTGTCCGCTCAACCTGAATTTCAACCAGATGATTGTCCTCAAGCAAAGCAACACGGGCTTCAAACGCGTTGATGTCCGCTATGATGCTTCGATTCATTTATAAAACTCCAAACGATTATTCGTTAAATTTATTTAAACACAAAAAAACTTGTGTTTAGTTCTTAATGATATTGCGAAAATAATAGCGTAAAGATGCTATTCTTCCGCCAATTCACTCAAAGGTAAAACCCTGCCTTCTTGTACAAAATGAAGGTTTTTCCTTATAATAGTATAACCGTTTACCATGCTCGCGACAAGAAGAATCTTCGATATTAACAGCGCAGGATCAAGGGTTCCCGCCTCCTGGGCACCTAAAAGTGCGGTTAATACGCCGGTTTTCTGGTCAAGCGTCAGTTTATCAATCAAAGGGCGCGCGTTAAAGCGCTTCGGTCCTTTTTTTGTATGCTTAGTCAGCTCAATAGTATCCTGATTCATCAAGGTTTCAATTGCGGACGCAATGGCCGCCATGTCTTCGGTGCCTGAGAAGACAATATCATAGGAAGCCTTTGCAACGCTGGCCATCAGCTTCTTGGTTTCCGGCTTCTTTTTTTTGAGCCAGTTTACGGTTAAGCCTTCCGGGAAGCTGTTCCTGACGGCTGTTTCTGCAGATTTAATATCCGTATCATCAGCCAGTTCCACCTCAAGGTATTCCGATTCGCTGGTTAGGCCGACTTTCAGCGCAAAGGCGAAACTCATCTTGATATGTGGATTAAAGCCTTCGGTATAAACGGCATCCACACCGCTACGGCGTATCGCGCGGTCTACCGTGCGCTGGAGATCAAGATGGGAGATGTACTGGGCAGGACCGTGTTTTTTAAAACAGATGATTGCTTTCATGAGTTTAAACATACCCCCTCAAATCCGCACATCATGCATCCGTCGCGGCAGTCGCCGGTCGTGTCGCCAGTTTCCGCTTTTTTGAGCTCGTCAGCGAGATAAGTCTTTGTCACGCCGCAGTCGATATGATCCCAATAAAGCGGGGTATCAATGGGAATCGAACGGTTCGCATAGTCGGATAGGCTCAGGCCTGCGTCAGCAAACGCTTTGATGTAGTGTTCCATATTAAAGTATTCATGCCAGCTGTCAAACTTGGCGCCGTTTTGTACCGCGTTTAACAGCACCTGTGACAGCCGTCTGTCGCCACGGGCAAAAGCGGCCTCAAGTGCGCTTAAATCAGCGTCATGGTAATTAAAGCGTACATTTTTCATCCTGAGCTTATCTTTTAGATATTGCTGTTTTTCCTTCAACGTCTCAATACTATCCTGCCCGATCCACTGGAACGGGGTAAAAGGTTTGGGCACAAAGTTCGATGCGCTTACCGTTAAGATCAGCGGTCGCGGATTATTCTTTCCGTGTAAGCCATATATACTCTTGATTTCTTTGACTATTTCAACGATGCCGTCCAGGTCTTCATAGGTTTCATAAGGCAGTCCGATCATAAAATAGAGCTTGACCTGTGTATATCCTTTTTCGAAAATCTGTTCCATGGTCCTGAATAGGTCTTCGTCCGTCACATTCTTATTGATGATGTCGCGCAGGCGCTGGGTACCGGCTTCCGGTGCAAAGGTCAGTCCGGATTTGCGTACTGCGTCCAGACGTTTGGCATAATCAGAAAATATTGTATCCAGTCTGAGCGAAGGCAAAGAAATCGATACGCGTTTCTTTTCAAGCCTTTCGGCTAAACCGTCAATCAACGGCGTAATCTCGGAATAATCGCTGGTGGATAGGGAACAAAGCGACACCTCATCATATCCGGTTGCGGCTTCGATTGAAACCGCCTGGTCGATCAAAGTCTCAGGCTTGCGTTCGCGAATCGGACGGCAGGTGAACCCTGCCTGACAGAACCGGCATCCCCGGGTGCATCCGCGGAAGATCTCCAGCGTGATGCGGTCGTGCACGACACTCAAAAACGGCACAATCGGTTTGAGCGGAAAATATTCTTTATCCAGGTCTTCGACGATTGTCTTTTTAACGATGTCTTTTGCAACCGGATTGAACTTTTCCAGATGAAATGCGTCTTTTTCATATACCGGCTGGTAGAAAGCCGGCACGTAAATGCCGTCGATACCGGCGCATTTCTCTAAGAATGACTGTTTGGTTTCGCCGGAAGCCTTCTTATCTTTATATAAGTCAACCAGCATGTTCAGCGTGTGTTCGCTTTCACCGATAAATACTAAATCAAAAAAGTCAGCGATCGGTTCCGGATTAAACACCGCAGAACCGCCCGCAATCATCAGCGGATCATCTTCTTCCCGGTCGGCAGACAGGGGAGCAATGCCCGCAAGACTGAGCGCATTAATAATATTGGAATAACACATCTCGTAAGAGATGTTGAAGCCCATGATATCAAAATCGTCCATGGTGCTGTGCGTTTCAAGACTGAAAAGCGGAATCTGATTGGCCCGCATTTGTGCTTCCATATCCGGCCAGGGTGAGAATACACGTTCTGCATATGTATCGGCACGTTCATTGAGCATCTGATAGAGAATATTCAGCCCAAGGTAAGACATCCCGACTTCATAGACATCCGGGAAGCAGAACGCAAATCGGACATCAACGGATGCCGGGTCTTTTTTGACCATGTTCAGCTCGCCGCCGGTGTAGCGCGCCGGCTTTTCTATATTATTTAAAACAGGTTCTATGTATTTAAAAACAACCAATATATAACCTCATTCATTCGATAGTCTAATTTGCTTTACGAGATAATTTAACATGTTTGCCAGCGATGGTCAAATACCTTTATAATGCTGCCTTTTGATTATTAGAAATAGGAGAAACGAATATAAATAAAATGTGAATAATGGCTCGCTCAGCTTGCTTAATTGTTGATGAATCTTTAATATTTGTTTAACGGTATTTATAAATGTATTGTTGCCCAGAATAAATTTATAAATAACGGAAATTAAATTTGGGAGAGTAAAAGATGAACGAGTATTTACTCAGTGTGGATTCAACCGCACCGTTGACAAAAGAACAGGAAGAAACATATGAAATTATTTCAACACCGCTGACTTATACATTGGACGGGGCAGAAAAAAAAGATATATTTGAGAGCGAAACTGAAACCGAGACCTTCTATGATAAACTTAGAAACGGAGTACGGGCAAAATCGGCGCAGGTATCACCACAAGCGTTTTTAGACAAATGGCGGCCGTTGATTGAAAAAGGCAGAAAGATTCTGCACCTATCCTTATCATCTAATGTCAGCGGATCATATGCCAGTGCTTGTCTGGCAGGCGACGTCTTGATGAAAGAATATCCGGAAACGATAAAGGTGGTTGATACCAAAACCGGCGGTTTCTGTACCACCAAGATGGCGATGGAAGCAAGCGAGTTACAGAGGAAAAACTGGCCGATTGATAAAATCATCAGCTGGATCAAAAAAGAATCCGAAAAGTTCAATCTGATTTTTACGGTGGATGATATTGGGCATTTATACCGCGGCGGCAGAATCGGGCACATCAAGGCGATTATCGGATCGGTACTAAAATTGAAACCCATTCTTTATGTTTCAAACGAGGGGAAGCTTGAGCAGTCACATAATGCCAGAGGTGTGAAGAACGCGATTAACGATGTTGTTGAAAAAGTAAAACGCAATGCCAGCTTTGAGACAACCTGGGCGCATATTGCACACGGAGGTGATGAAAAGCTGGCGGTGATGCTTAAAGAAAAACTGTCAGAAGCACTTTCGTTTGTCAAACATATTGATATTGGCATTTTGTCTCCGGTGTTGGGGCTGCATGCCGGACCGGGCGCTCTTGTGGTAACATTTAAAGGAAAACCACGTGATTTGATATTGGACGCATCATCTATAAAAACAGCCTAATCTTTAAAAATATTATAAAAAAATCTTGCAAAGAAAAAAAAGATGTGATAATATCAAAAAAAATTAAATAGCAGACGACGGGGTCTTAGGTTGATTTATTATATAATAAATTTATTTATGACCCGTTTTTTTTAGGACGATGAAGTCTTACAGGATATTGGTGCTATCGCCATGGTCTTTGTGAGACTTTTTTTAGATTATTTTGAGGGAGCGGTTTGTAATGGATGTAACAATGAATACGTTGGAGTTTGCAATCAACAACGTCTGGGTTGTGATTGCTGCGGCTTTGGTATTTATTATGCACGCGGGTTTCGCGTGTGTTGAAGCCGGATTTACCCAATCAAAAAACACGGCAAACATCATCATGAAAAACTTCATGACCATAGCGATCGGATCGGTCTGCTACTATCTCATCGGGTTTTCACTGATGTATGGCGTGGGCGGCGTTTCACTCGGCGGCATTATCGGCCTGCCAGGGATAGCGTATATCCCGGCCAATGAAACCGGAGCGCTTCTGGACTCGCATGTAAATTGGTTTTTTAACGCTGTGTTCGCAGCGACATGCGCCACCATCGTGTCCGGAGCGGTCGCGGAAAGAACAAAGTTTGGGATTTATCTGCTGTTCTGTCTGGTCATGTGCTCGGTGATTTATCCGGTTACCGGACACTGGATCTGGGGCGGCGGCTGGCTGAGCCAGCTTGGCTTCCATGACTTTGCCGGATCAACGGCAGTGCATGCGGTCGGCGGATTTTCAGCATTAATCGGCGCAAAGCTGGTAGGCGCAAGAGCGGGCAAGTACCCGAACAGGGGAAAGATCAAACCCATACCGCCGCACAGCATTCCGCTGGGTGCGCTGGGCGTCTTACTTCTCTGGTTCGGATGGTTTGGGTTTAACTGCGGATCAACTTATTCCGGAACAGATGCAGGAATTGGCCTGATTGCGACGAATACGATATTAGCGGGTGCAACTGGTGCGCTTGCGGCGATGGTAGTCAGTGCGATGAAAGGCAAAAAACCGGATGTCGGTTTAACCCTGAACGGCTGTCTCGCTGGTCTGGTCGGTATTACGGCCGGATGCGATGCGGTGACACCGGTATCGGCACTGCTGATTGGTGTAATATGCGGCGTTGTGATGGTATATGCGGTTGATTTCTTTGACATCAGCGTAAAGATTGACGACCCGGTCGGCGCTATCAGCGTACACGGGATCTGCGGTGCAACCGGTACAATCCTGGTCGGTGTTTTCGCAGTTGAAGGCGGCTTGATCTATACCGGAGATTTTACTTATCTCGGCGTTCAGGCACTGGGAGTTGTGGCATGCGCTGCTGTAGCGGTCGCTATCAGCCTTCTGTACTTCGGTATTGCGAAGAAAGCGGTCGGCCTCAGGGTTGAAAGAAAAGAAGAAATTCAGGGCCTCGACTCGGTGGAACACGGGATTGCGGCTTATACCAATGTCGGTATATTTGAAGATATTTAAGTGAGTATTTCCGTGCCGCTCAGCGGCACGGAGTTAATCAACAATTTACTATTAATTAAGGAGTGGAAAAATGACGAAGAAGTTTACGAACAAAGATGTACTGAAAATGGTTGAAGAAAATGACGTAAAGTTTATCAGACTTCAATTTACCGATGTATTCGGTGTTTTGAAGAATGTGGCGATTACGTCCAGACAGCTGCCGGGAGTTTTAGAAAACGGCGCAATGTTTGACGGGTCTTCAATCGACGGGTTTGCCAGAATTGAGGAGTCCGATATGATATTAATGCCGGATACCGATACATTCGAAATCTTCCCGTGGAGACCGCAGCAAGGCAAAGTTGCGCGTTTAATCTGTGACGTGCTCACAACTGACGGCGAACCGTATGCAGGCTGCCCGCGTGGTGTTTTAAAACGCGTATTGGCTGAAGCAGAAGCAATGGGTTACTCCATGAATGTCGGACCGGAATGCGAATTCTTCCTGTTCCAGCTTGACGAAAACGGAGCACCGACACTGTGCACACATGACGACGGCGGATATTTCGATATGGCGCCGGTTGACAGAGGCGAAGATGCAAGACGTGAAATCTGCCTGACACTTGAAGACATGGGCTTCGAAATCGAAGCATCCCACCACGAAGTGGCAGAAGGACAGCATGAAATCGACTTCAAATATGCGGACGCTTTAAAGTGTGCGGATAACATCATGACATTCAAACTGGTTGTTAAAGCGGTTGCACAGCGCCACGGCCTGTATGCAACATTTATGCCGAAACCGATCTTTGGTATCAACGGTTCCGGTATGCATACCAACCAGTCACTTTCGACAAAAGACGGCAATGCTTTCTATGATGAAAAGGGTGAATTACAGCTATCAGACATCGCTTACAACTACATTGCTGGTATCATCCAGAACGTTCAGTCTTTTGCAGCAGTCACCAACCCGACTGTTAACTCATATAAACGTTTGGTTCCCGGCTACGAAGCACCTTGCTACCTCGCGTGGTCAGCTAAGAACCGCTCAGCGATCATCAGAATCCCGGCTGCAAGAAAAGCGGGTACACGTGTTGAACTGCGCTGCCCGGACCCGACTACAAACCCGTATCTGGCTTTGGCATTAATGCTGTCTGCTGGTCTTGAAGGAATCAAGAACAACATGAAAGCACCGGCGCCGGTTAATAAGAACATCTTCAAGATGACTGACAAAGACATGGAAGAACTGGGCATCGGCGCATTACCGGGCAACCTGTATGACGCGCTGCAGCTCTTCAAAGCGAATCCGCTGGTTAAGAAAGTGCTCGGCGACCATATCCTTGAAGAATACTACAGCTATAAGATGAAAGAGTGGGACGATTACAGAACTGCGGTTCATCCGTGGGAAATCAATCAGTATCTCACCACATATTAAGTGCTTTGGCGCATTAAATGCTTAACAGCATTTTAGTGCTGGAGATAAACTTCTTTGTTCGGCCGGTTTGGATAAGAGCGGATTCATTTCGCTCTTATCGATAAGGCCGATAATAAGAACAAGACATTTTACCGGTTATTGAAACCAATAGCCGGTTTTTTATGCGGCAAACCGTGTGGAATAAACTGGAATATCGATTGACAAATCGTAAACTCTATATGAAACTATATACAAAGAGACCCTAAACTGCTATACTGTTTTTCGTGTAAAAAGGTCTAAGGATAATTCTATGATTGGGAATTCCCTGAAACGCTTTTTTTTAATACTGATGGTTGTGACGCTTCTTTTTAGTGCGCCGGTCATTGTCGCTTATGCGGAAGATGAAGAAACCGAAACGCTGACAGAAGAGGAACTGATTGACCAGAAACCGATTTTTAATGAATCCCGTGCGAAAGCGGACGCCGTTCTGTTGGTGGATGCGAAGACCGGGTTGGTTTTGTATTCAAAAAATGGGGAAAAGCAGATTTATCCTGCAAGTACCACCAAAATCCTCACATGCTTGATTGCCCTTGAAAAAACCGAAATGAGTGACTTGATTACCTGCGGGCAGGAAGTGGTTTTCCCGCCGGAATACAGCGTGATGGGCGTAAAACCGGGTGAAATTATCAGCGCGCGTGATCTGATTTACGGCATGATGCTTTTATCAGGGAATGACGCGGCAATGGCGCTTGCGGTTTATATCGGCGGCTCGGTAGAGGGCTTTGCGGACATCATGAATGAGAAAGCAAAAGAGCTGGGCATGTCTAACAGCCATTTTGCAAATCCGCACGGCGGGCACGAAGAAAATCACTTCATCACTGTTGAAGATATGGCGAAGCTTGCAATGGCGGCCTATCGCGATCCGGATTTTATGGAAATCGTGGGAACTATGGTCTACCAGCCGGAAGATACCAATATGGCGGTCGGGAAAGAGTTGATTGACAACTCAAACCGTCTGATCAGGAGCGACGTCCAGTCTTACTCAAGATGGTATTATGAATATGCGACCGGGATGAAAACAGGATACACATCCCAAGCCGGATATTGTCTGGTTGCGTCTGCGTCAAAGAACGGCCAGGATTTGATTGCGTTGATCTATAACCACGAATCCGACAGCGAACGATTTACGCTGGCGAAAGAGCTGTTTGAGTTCGGTTATGAAAACTATGCCTATGTCGATCTTTCGGATATACTCGGCGGCTCGGTCATCCGCGAGGCGATTTCAAACGCCACATCGGACGATCCCAACGGCGGATATATGGAGTTTATCCCAAATATCGATACCGGAACATATTTTTCGGATACCAATGCATTTATCGAGGCACTGAAACAGCACACCGACGAGATCAATGTCATGGTGGATTTGGATGCTGACCTGCGCGCCCCGATCATCAAAGGCGAAGTATACGGGAAGGTCATCTATCAGTACCGTGACCGGATGCTGCTGCGGTGTGAGCTTGTGGCGGCCTATGACATGCTGGATTATGCGACCGACTATCTGACCTTCCAGGAGGAAGCGCCGGATGCCGCGATTGATCCGCCGAAAGACCTGAACCAGGGTATTACGCCGGTATGGTGGTGGATGATATTCCCGTCACTGCTGATCTTCCTGATTATCTTTAAGATGCTGACATATGAGCGGTCCAAGTATAAAAAAATCAGCCGCGGACATGACTATCCCGAAAAAAGCCGTTAGTGCGACGGGGCAAGGACAAACAAATGGGATTTAATGTCGCTTCAGTCGATCCCGGCAGCATAGCAGAGGAAGTCGGCATCCTTCCGGGTCACAATATCATCGATTTTAACAACCAGCCGTTAATTGATATCATTGATTATGAGTTCTTTGCGTCAAAAACCCGGTTGTCGATTGGGTATATAGATGAAAACGGCGATCCGATAAAAGCAAAAATCACCAAACAGTCCGGCGAACCGCTCGGACTTCATTTTGAAACGGCGTTGTTGGATAAACCGCGGGCCTGCGGGAATCGGTGCATCTTTTGTTTTGTGGATCAGCTGCCGAAGGGGCTTCGCCGGTCGCTCTATTTAAAGGATGAGGACTGGCGGTATTCGTTTTTATTCGGCAACTATGTCACATTGTCACGGCTTACGAATCAGGATTTAAGGCGTATCAGAAAGCGTAAGATATCCCGGCTGTTTGTCTCGGTGCATGCAACTGATGAACGTGTACGCCGGATGCTGATGGGCAATGAGAACGCGCGCCCGATCAAGCCGCTGTTAAAACGGCTGAAATGCATGGGCGTTGAAATGCACACGCAGATCGTGCTCTTAAGCGGCATCAATGACGGCGCAGAATTGGAAAAGACTTACCGCTTTTTAAGGCGGCTGTATCCGGGCGTTAAGTCGGTTGCCGTGATCCCTGTCGGCCTGACTGAACACCGTGACGGGCTATATCCGCTGACACCAATCAGCAAAAAGGAAGCGGCAAACGCGCTGGAAACCGTACATGAATGGCAGGCGGCGTGCAGAAAAAAAACCGGATACGGATTTATCTATGCAGCCGATGAACTATATATCAAAGCGGGCCTGCCTCTGCCCGATGCGGAAGCTTATGACGGATTTCCGCAGATTGAAAACGGCGTGGGACTGATTGCAAAGTTTGGGCAGGAATTTGAGCAGGAACTTGAACGGATTAAATCCGCTGCTGCGCGGTATCACTCGTGCGCGGTGTTAACAGGTGAAGCGGTTTATCCCTATTTAAAAAAGCACACGGACGCCATGAATCAAAGGCTTAATGCAAACATTGACTGTATTGCGGTGAAGAACGGATTCTTCGGCGGCGGTGTGGATGTGACCGGTCTTCTGACCGGGCAGGATTTGATTAGAAAACTGAAAGCAAAACCAGACTATGACGCGGTCTTTATCTCAGAATCGATGCTGAGGGACGGCGAACTGGTTTTTTTGGACGATATGACGATAACCGAACTTGAAAAACAGATCGGCATAAAAGTTGAAATATCACCGGTGAGGGGGGATGAATTCCTCCGCGCCTTTTTGAAAGCAGAGGAAATTGAGTATGTCTAAACCGTTGGTTGCGATTGTCGGACGTCCGAATGTCGGCAAATCCACGTTTTTTAACCGGATCGTCGGCAAGCGCATCTCCATCGTTGAGGATACGCCGGGCGTGACCCGTGACCGGATCTATGCGGATGCGGAATGGCTGAATCATAGTTTTACGGTCATTGATACAGGCGGGATTGACCCGAACAGTGAAGATACAATATTAAATCAGATACGGCTGCAGGCGGAAATCGCTATGGAAGCGGCGGATGTGATTTTATTTTTTGTGGATATTCGTGAAGGCATTCTGCCGTCGGACAAGGAAGTGGCCCAGCTTCTGAGAAAAGCGCAGAAACCCGTTATTGTTGCCGCAAACAAATCCGACAACGTGGACATGGATGAAGGATTGTATGCGTTTTATGAACTGGGATTTGATGCAATCTTTGCGGTTTCATCAATTCAGGGCCTTGGTATCGGAGATTTGCTGGATGAAGTTATCCGATATTTTGACAGTGAAGTGAAAGAGCCGGAAGAAGACAACCGCTTTAAGATCGCAGTGGTCGGGAAGCCGAACGCAGGAAAGTCGTCATTGGTCAACCGTATTCTGGGGCACGACCGGACGATTGTTAGTGATATTCCGGGAACAACGCGTGATGCGATCGACAGCGAATTTGATTTAAACGGAGAAAAAGCGGTGATTATTGATACCGCCGGTATCCGCAGGAAATCCAAGATACCTGACAAAACCATTGAGCGGTACAGCGTAATCCGTGCGTTTTCGGCCATCAGGCGTGCAGATGTCACCATCATCATGATTGACGCCGAACAGGGGCTGACCGAACAGGATGTGAAGATCGCAGGGTTTGTGCATGACGAAGGCAAACCAAGTGTGATTGCGGTGAATAAATGGGACTTGATTGAAAAAGATACCCATACCATCAATAAATTTAAAGACTCGCTAAAAACCAACCTGCAGTTTATGCCGTACGCGGTCTTTGCCTTTATTTCGGCGCTGACAGGCAAGCGGGTTGATGTATTGCTCGAAGATGCCCAAACTGTATTTAGTAACGCAAACCGCCGGATTACAACCGGACTGTTAAACGAATGTATTACCGAGGCGGTCACTGCGGTTGAACCGCCGTCAAAGGGCGGCAGGCGGTTAAAGGTTTATTATGCCACGCAGGTATCGGTACAGCCGCCGTGTTTTGTTCTCTTTGTGAATGAGCCGGAACTGATGCATTTCTCTTATGAACGCTATATAGAGAATTATTTAAGAAAAACCTTTGATTTTACCGGGACACCGATACGGATTCTAATCCGGAAGCGGAACTCCGATAAATAAATGTTTAGGAGATGATGAATGAAAATCGCATTATATGCCGCTGTTGCGGTCATCACATACTTAATCGGCGGTATTTCGATTGCAAATGTGCTGTCTCGAAAACTAATCGACCAGAATATTACCGAAGTCGGCAGCGGTAACGCCGGCGCCTCCAATGTAATCAGAAACTGCGGCTGGGCTGCGGGATTTCTGACATTGGCGTTTGATGCCGCTAAAGCGGCCGCGTCAGTATTTATAGCGCAATGGCTGGGCGGACTGATTGTAGGGCCGGGGGCAGGGGAAATTGCCGGATATATTGCGGCTGTATGTGTGACTGTTGGTCATATCTGGCCGGTCTTTTCCGGGTTTAAAGGCGGGAAAGGCGTTGCCTGCACATTGGGCGCCATGCTGTATTTGATGCCGGTTTACACATTGATTGTGGTTGCGGTTGTCGCGGTTGTGACGCTTATATTTAAGACGATGTCTATCACGTCTATCGTCGGCATTACGCTGATGGTTATTATTGCGTTCATCCGGTTTCCGGTATCCAATCCGGAGAATATTCCATTTGTGGTAACGGTGTGCATCATGTTCCTAATCGTTATATTGACGCACCGTGCGAATATTGCCAGATTGATTAAAGGCGAAGAGGCAAAGGTATCCATTAAAAACAAGAACGGAAAACAAGACTAGAACATTGATTATTAAGAGCCAGCCGCAATATTTGATGGAATGCAATAAGCGCATTTTTACATTTAAGGAATTCTGCAAAACGGCCTTTATTGCTTTTGAAAGACCGGGCGATTTAATGTGTGCAAAAAAAGCGGGTGAGGTCACGAAAACACTTCAAAACCATATCATGCTGGCAGTGACCGAAGTAAACGGATGCGCGCTGTGCGCTTATGCACACACGAAAAACGCACTGATCATGGGAATGGCGGAAGCAGATATTGAGAAACTCTTAAGCGGCGGTTTTGATCATTTGGATGCAGATGAGGCCGTTGCGCTCGCGTTTGCCCAGCATTATGCAGAGGTGAGAAGCGCATATGACAAAAAAGCCTGGCGGCGTGTGACAGACACGTACGGACAAGTGAAAGCAGACGGCGTAATGGCGGCAATACGCATGATTATGTTCGGCAACGCGTACGGGATTGCGGCCGGTGCACTATGGCGCCGCATCTCAGGACGCAGGGTAAAGAACAGCCGTTTTACAGATGAAATACTGATTACCCTTTTGGGACTATTGGTGATGCCGGCGGCGCTGGTGCGCGGATTGTTTGTGAAAAAGTCAATATAAATTATAGCTAAAAATCCCCATGAAGGGGTTTTTGTTTTTATATTGAGATTATTCTATTGTTGGAAAATTTCTTCTCCCGGCGCTTTAAATGTTTTGCATGCGTCAATGATTCCGGTTGCTAAATCCCAGTCATCTTTGTTATAAACCATATTAATGACATAGAACGCATCTTCGTACTCGGCTATAAAATCACCATACAAATAAAACGATCCCGGATATAATAGTAAGATGCGACCCGATTCAGGCTCTATAAGATATTCGATGTCTTCAATCGCCGATTCGGATAAAAATCCGGTATTCAACTGTTCTGTGATTGTTATGGTTATCATTGTGTCAATATCATCAATTCTGTAAAGTGACTTATCCCATCTGCGAACAGCGACTGAACCCAAGTTATCCTGTGGTGCAAAACTCATGATTGAATTTTCATAGATAAAGGCATTGCTTTCGGTCGGATTGCAAATTGGTGGAATCCGCATGCTGGCTCCTTCTAATCTTCTGCTATAGTATACGCCATTACGGATATCAAGTTTAAAAGCATCTACACTTTCTTTCTCGCGGTCTTTGTCAATTTGAACAGATCGCATGATTTTTCTTGCGACAAATTCTTGTATCAGTCCGCTATCAGAGTAGATGTTCACCTGATAATATACGCCTTCAGACATGATGTTAAAGAGATAGCGTGTCGTATAAGACATACCATCAGGGCATGAAACTCTTGTGATATACCCTTGCTCCGACCCATCCAAAGTTACGTCTTGGATGCGCTCTATATCTGTCAATTCGCCGTGAATAATCATGAGTGCCTGCTCTGCCATTAATTGAAAAACTACTTCATTCACTGCCGGATCTTCTTCTTGGAATATACGCGTGATATAAACCTGGCAATAATGCGCTTCGCCATCCTCGTCGTGCAGGAATCCATACGCGAAGTATTCTGAACCGGGCAGCGGTTCTTCGTATTCAAGCGCATCAGGTATGTCGAGCGTCATAACGCCGTCGCATACTGTTATTGTTTTATAATTGATATCGACCGCTGGTTTTGCATCTTGGAAAGTGTCACTTTCTGAAACTGGTGAGCCTTCATCAGTTTCTGCTAAGCTTGCATCAGACTCACCGCCCGCTAATGACTTAGCAGCAATCGCTCCGTTAGGAGCAGAATCAATGGTTTTTGAACCACTGCAGCCGAATAAAAAGGCTGAGAATAAAGCAGCCATCAGAAATATAAGTGTGTATTTTGCGATTCTTTTCATTTTTAGTCTCCCGTATTAAGATATAAATAGATTACTGACCTGAGCATAAAAAAACAACACTGTAAGCTATTAGTGTTGTTTTTTGGGTTATTAATGTTATCAGATTTAGCGGCGGTTATTCATCGCTGAATGAGTCGCCGAGATCGACCATGACACCATCGGATTCGCCCGAAATAAATTGCGGGAGAACTCCGTTCCATTTCTTGATCCATTCCAGTTCTAACACCTCAGGACTCTTAGCAATCGCTAGTGCCAGAATTTCCTTTTCCTTGGCTTCGGCCTGTGCCTGTATGATACGGGTTTCAGCTTCTACTTCGGCTTTAATTTTCTGCTGTTTCGCAGTTTCCACTTCTTTTTTCGCGACAGCTTCCGCCCGAATGGCATTTTCAACTTCATCACCGGCATCGGTATCCAAGAAGGTGATAGAGTGCAGTGTGATACCGTCTCTGCTGAACCGTTCCTGAAGGTCCGATTCAATCATCATATACACGTTTTCACGCTCCGCCCCTAATATTTCGATGATATTGTAATTCACACACGCACTTTCAATCGCGCGCTGGGACGCCGGCGTGATGAGCGACTTGTTGACATTATCGATGGTTTTAAACTTCTTAAAAACGTCAAATGCACGTGTTTTATCGATATAATACTTAACATCAACCGATATCGTCAGATACTGGCTGTCTTTGGTCTGTCCGTAAAGACTGTCAATCCGGTTGGTCTGCACCTCTGTCGAAATCATATACATCTGGTCAAACGGACCCTTCACATTGAACCCTTCCTGATAGACCTGATCCTGAACACCGCCCCTGAAAGGTGCGTAGAGGATACCGATATTATTAGCCGGCACCATCGTGAAGAATGAGAACATCATGATAATCAGACCGAATATTGAAAGCCACTGCTTCTTATTTACTTTCCAGGTGCGCGCAGAAGTGAACCCGAGCGCGAAGAATGAAATAACGGCAATAACTATTCCTAAGAAAAATACACTCATAAATTTTGATTCCTCCTTTAGATTAATAATATAACATAAAACAGGCTTCATCAGGAAAAAAAACAGAGATTATAGCGATTTAGCATATGAAATATTTGTTGACGCACTGTGAATTTTACCCTTCAAAATTGATATTCGGGTGTGTTTATGATAGAGTATTTAAAACTATTGAAGAAACCAGAAACGCGGGAAAATGAGATGAACAGAGTGCTATTAGCAGTAGACGGACACAGCCTGATGTTTAGGGCGTTTTATGCGCTTCCGCCGATGCAGAACTTAAAAGGCGAACATACAAACTCGATATACGGCTTCTTTTCGATGCTCTTTTCTGCGGTCGAAAAGGTGAAACCCGACCACCTGGTCGTTGCTTTTGATAAAGAGGGCAAGGTTTTCCGTCATGATACATACAGCGACTATAAGGCTGGCAGAAAAGAAACGCCGCCTGAATTGACATCCCAATTTCCGCTGTTGAATAAAGCGCTGGACATGATCGGCATCCAGACGCTGGCCTGCAAAGGTTTTGAAGCCGATGATATCTTGGGCACATTATCTAAAGTATGTGAAGAAAATGGCGATGATATTTATCTTTTGACCGGCGACCGGGATACTTTTCAATTAGTGGGTAAGCATACGCGCGTATTTTTAACCAAAAAAGGCGTATCTGAGAATATCATTGTCGATGAAGCAGTAATCAAAGAGATGTACGGATTAACCCCTGCCCAGATGACGGACATGAAGGGGCTGATGGGCGATGCGTCGGATAATATTCCCGGCGTCAAAGGCGTCGGCGAAAAAACAGCAGTCAAACTGCTGGGTGAGTACGGCACGCTGGACGGTGTGTATGCGCATATTGATGAAATAAAGGGCGCGCTGAAAGATAAGCTGGTTAATGATAAAGAAAACGCATTTATGAGCAAGCAGATCGGCACAATCGTAAGGGACATGGACTGCGTGGGAGATATTTCGGCGTATCAGATGCCTGAAATCAACGCGGATACCTTACAGCCTGCATTTGAGATGCTGGAGTTTAAGACACTGCTGAGACGCTACGGCGGGGAAGCGCAGACGCAAAAGCACAGCGTAACGCCGGAATCAGTTGACGATATGGACAAGCTCGGACGGATGCTGTCGGACGCCGAAAAGGCGGAAATGATCGGCATCGTGATGGCGGACCGGTTGTCTCTGGCGATCAGCGAAAATAAAGAATATGAGTTTGTATTAGAGCATTCATTATTGAATACGGATTTTGCCGCGGCAGAGGTTATGGCAAAATTAAAACCGCTGATGGAGAATGCGGCGGTAAAGAAAATTGTGTTTGATGCCAAAGCATTCAAACATCATCTTGACGCATACGGCATCGTGCTGAACGGGCTTGTTTTTGACACGAAACTTGCGGAGTATGTGCTGGATCCGACCGCCCGGTCGTTTGAGATTGATGCGCTGGAAAAGAAATATGATTATGCGGCGAAAGCTGCGTTATTGATCAAAATATATCAGGAACAGAAACGGCAGATTGAAGGCAAGGGCTTATCCGAGATTCTTGACGGGATTGAAATGCCGCTCATGGATGTTTTGTTTGATATGGAGCAGACCGGTTTTAAGGCTGACCGCGGCATTTTGAATCAATTAAAACTGGAATATGATGAAAAAATTGAAGCCTGCACCAGCCGGATTTATGAGGCGGCCGGGTTCGATGATTTTAATATTAATTCCACTAAACAGCTTGGCGAAGTGCTGTTTGAACGTTTGGGACTGCCGGCACAGAAAAAAACCAAGACCGGATACTCAACCGATATCGGGGTTTTGGAAAAACTGGAAAGCGCACATCCCATTATCAGCGAAATTATCGAATACCGAAAGCTTACCAAGCTGAAAAGCACCTATATCGACGGCTTGCTCGGTATGCTGGACGGGGAAGGCAAGATTCACTCGACCTTTAACCAGATTTCGACAGCAACCGGACGGATTTCGAGCACAGAACCGAACCTGCAGAATATACCAATCAGAACCGAAGAAGGCAGGGAAATCCGTAAGGTTTTTATTCCCTCAACGCCGGACGGCGTACTGGTGGCGGCGGATTATTCACAGATTGAGCTCCGGGTGCTGGCCAGCATTGCGGACGACGCCAATATGATTGATGCGTTTAACAAGAACCAGGATATTCATACGCGCACTGCATCACAGGTTTTCGGCGTGCCGATAGAAGAAGTGACGTCAAAATTAAGAAGCGACGCAAAGGCTGTCAACTTCGGGATTGTATACGGCATCAGCGGATTTGGACTTGCGCGAAACCTTGGCATCGCCGTGCCGCGTGCAACGGCTTATATTGAGAAATATCTTGAGGAGTTTTCCGGCATTGCGCAGTATATGGAGAACATCAAGGAACAGGCGAAGCGGGACGGGTATGTGAAGACCATGCAGGGGCGCATCCGCTATATACGTGAGCTGGCGTCGTCGAACTTTAACGTCCGCTCATTCGGCGAACGGGCGGCCTTAAACACCCCGATACAGGGGACGGCGGCGGATATTATAAAACTTGCGATGATTAAGGTATATGAACAGCTGAAAGCGCGCGGATTAAAATCCAAACTGATTTTGCAGGTGCACGACGAACTGATCGTGGATGCGGTCATCGGAGAAGAGGACGAAGTATCAAAGTTGTTAAAAGATATCATGGAACATGTCGTTAAACTCAAGGTTCCGCTGGTGGCGAACGTCAGCCAGGGGAAATCATGGTTTGATGCAAAATAAATAATGTTGGTAAAAAAATGATGAAAATTGGGATTACCGGCGGTATCGGAGCCGGCAAGTCTTTGGTAACAGACTATTTAAGAACACTGGGCGCTAAAGTGATTTGTGCAGATGAAGTCACCCATATGCTTTACCGTCCGGGAAAGGCGGGCACGCTTGCTGTGGAGGCCGCGTTTGGATCGTCTTATATCAATAAAAACGGCGTTGACCGCAAAAAACTCGGTGCATTGGTGTTTTCTGATGAAACGGCTTTAAACAGGCTGAACGAAGTCATGCATCCGTTGATCTACCAGACGTTTAACAGTGCGGCCGCAGGGCAGAGACTGGTGTTTTTTGACGCGGCGCTTTTAATTGAAACCGGCTGGCATAACGGTATGGATGAAGTATGGCTGGTGATTGCGGAAAAGAGTAAACGCATCAAACGCATCAAGGAACGCAGCCAGCTGAGTGATGATGTGATTGACCAAATTATGAAATCACAGCTTTCCGATCAAGAAAAGATGCAATATGCCGATCATGTGATTGACAACAGCAAAACCAAAACGGATACTTACTGCCAGATTAATGCATTATACATTGCACTGAATCACAGGCTGAACGGGCTGAAAAAATGGGACGCTTCATTTCAAGGTTAATCAAATGGATTGCGATTATTTTAATTGTGGTAGTTGCTTTTTTTTACGGCAGGCAGTTTGTGATGCAACGGCTTTATCCGCTTGAATATCAAAATGAGATTGAAACCGAGGCAGCGAATTCCGGTACGGACCCATACTTGGTCGCGGCGATTATATGGGCGGAGAGCGGGTTTGATCCGCATGCTGTATCAGGCGGCGGGGCACGCGGGCTGATGCAGATTATGCCGGATACCGGAGAGTGGATTGCCGGCAAAGTGGGTATGGATAATTTTACGCCGGAAGATTTATTTGATCCGGAAGTGAATATTGCGCTCGGATGCTGGTATTTAAATTATCTTTCGGAACGGTTTGACGGGATAGTGCCTGTCATGCTTGCGGCTTATAACGGCGGGCCTAACCGGGTGGCGCAGTGGCTGGAAATGGTTGAATACGGCGCAAACGGAGAACTGATTGCGGTACCGTATCCGGAAACTGAAGAATACATAAAGAGAGTACAGTCTGCATATGAAATATATCAAACCTATTATACACTTCAAACCGATTAGAATCATTGTTATAGCGGCTTTGTTTTTGAGTGTTTTTGTCTTTTCTTCATGCTCGGCGATTGCGACTGCATTCATGCAGAGCGAGACTTATTTAAACGACCTTGAAGACATAGAAGATGAAGTCAAGACCGAAACGCCGCTTTCCGGTGGACAGATTACGATTCCGATGCCGGAGACGGTCGCGTCATTTAATCCACTGAAAGTGCGCAACATCAACATGGCGAATTTGTTTACGCTGGTCTTTGAATCACCGTTAACACTGGATACAGAAGGGCGGATACGCGGCGAGCTGATTGAAAACTGGACCGTGGACACCAGCGGCATGGTGTGGACGTTTTACTTACGAAAAGACATCCAGTGGCATAACGGATTCGGCGAGCTGACCGCTGATGATATCGTTTATACGATGGACTTAATTACCAAATATAATTCCGATGAGAGTATTTATTCCCGATATAATAAACGTATCGGGGAATATTATGCGCTGGATAAGTATACTTTTGTGTTGAATACGGTTGATCCTTTAATCGATCCGAACGATAAAGAAGCCGTACCGCAGCCTTCGTCCTATATTGAATACATGATGACCTTCCCAGTGCTTTGCCGCGCGTATTATGAAAACGCGACAGACATCGACACGCTTTGGCCGATCGGCTCCGGACCGTATGAATTCACCAGTTATGACGAAACCGAAGGTATCCGGCTGGACGTGAATGATGTTTGGTGGAAGCGGAAACCGTATATTTCATCCATTTTAGCGGTGCCGATTGCGGATGCCGCATCTGAAATCACAGCGTATGAAAATCAGATACTGGATTTAGTCGGGACAAGCAACCTGTCGGCCAGCCGGTACCGTAAATACGGCGTGACCAATGTGGAAGAATACATGACACAGTATTATGACTGTCTGGTGCCAAACCTGTATGTTGCGAAAAACGGAACCGAGAAGTTTGTCCATTCCGTTAAGGCCAGACAGGCGATTGCCTATGCGCTGAATAAATCACAGATTATTTCCAAGGTGCTGGTTAACCATGCTGTTGCGACCGACGTGCCTATACCGCCGGATTCATGGCTGTTTGATACATCGCTTTCGATTTATGAGCACAACGAAAAGGAAGCGATCCGGCTGCTAGAGGAACTTGGCTATACCGAATATGACGAAGAGGGTTTTCGCGCAAAAATTAATGACGAGGGAGAGCTGGAAACGCTGGCCATCGAGTTAATGTACCCGAAAGAACTGCAGGACGCTTATAAGCAGAATGTTGCGTCATTAATTGAGGAACAATTGGAATCCCTCGGTATGCGGATTGACTTAAGGGAAGTTTCGGAGAAAGTCTTCCAAACCAAGGTCAAAGCCGGGGCATTTGACCTTGCCCTGATCAGCTTCTATCTGGACCGCAATCCGGACCCGAAATTTATGCTGCATTCCAGCCGCTTTACGTCGAATTACGGCTATTATAAAGACGAATTTATGGACTCCGCTTTGAATGCCTGCGCTGTCGCGCTGACGGATGAAGAAAAACGCGCGGCATATTCCGATGTCCAGCGGCTGTTCTTACAGCAGCTGCCGCAGATTTCACTGTATTTCAGGACAAATTCGCTCATATATGATGACAGTATAAACGGGATTACGGATTTTCGTGCGCTGGACCTGTTCCATGATATCCAGTCCTGGTATGTTATCAGCGAGGTGCAGTAAGCGCCGGACTTGACACGCCGATGCGCTTTGACTATAATGTCGGTAATAAAAGATGATTCCGGGTGGGCACATCCGACGTGCTGGATAAAAGAGAGGCTGCCGATACGCTGAAAGGGAGCCGGAAAGCAGGAACAGTGCTCGACCAGCCCGGGGAAAACCAAATAAGAATGCCTTTAAAGTGCCTGCCGGAGTTTGAGCAGGAATCTGGGTGGAACCGCGGGTTGAACTCGTCCCAAAAAATACATGTGTATTTTGCAGGGGCGTTTTTGTTTATATGGTGAGAAAGGAAGAAAGATGAAAATCACGTTAAAAGACGGGAGTGTATTATCATTTGACAGCGCAGTGACTCCCGAAGAAATCGCCGGGCAATTGAGCCAAGGGCTGAAAAAAGCCGCGCTGGCCGCGAAAGTTAACGGCGCGGTTGTATCGCTTAACAAGCCGGTTGAAGAAGACAGCACGCTTGAAATCCTGACCTTTGAAGACGCAGACGGCAGACGCGCCCTGCGGCATACGGCATCGCATGTACTGGCCCAGGCAGTAAAGCGCTTTTACCCGGATGCAAAATTGGCAATCGGACCTGCCATTGAAGACGGCTATTATTATGACTTTGATGTGGAAACGCCGTTTACCGCAGAAGACTTAAAAACAATTGAAAAAGAGATGAATAAAATCATCCAGGAGAATATTCCGGTCGAACGGTTTGAACTCAGCCGCACCGATGCGCTAAAACTCGTCAAAGACATGGGTGAGACTTATAAAGAAGAGCTCATCAATGAACTGCCGGATGACGCGGTCATCAGCTTTTATAAACAGGGCGATTTTACCGATCTCTGCGCAGGACCGCATGTCTCATCAACCGCAAAAGTGAAGAACGTACGTCTGCTGAAGACTGCGGGTGCATACTGGAAGGGCAACGAAAAAAACAAAATGCTACAGCGTATTTACGGCACGGCGTTTGACCAGAAAAGTGCGCTACTGGAATACTTGGAACAGCTTAAGGAAGCGGAAAAACGCGACCACAACAAGCTCGGCCGTGAATTAAAGTATTTTACGACTGCGCCGGAAGTGGGACAGGGATTGCCGCTGATTATGCCGAAAGGCGCAAAAGTGATTCAGCTGATGAAGCGGTTTGTGGAGGACGAAGAAGAAAGACGCGGGTATCAGTATACCCAGACGCCGATTATGGCAAAATCCGACCTTTATAAAATATCCGGCCACTGGGACCATTACCGTGACGGGATGTTTGTACTGGGCGATGAAGAAAAGGGAGAGGAAGTGCTGGCACTTCGCCCCATGACCTGCCCGTTTCAGTTCATGATTTATAAGGCCGGACACCACAGCTATCGCGAATTGCCGATTCGCTACGCCGAGACTTCGACACTGTTCCGGAACGAATCGTCAGGCGAAATGCACGGGCTGATCCGTGTGCGTCAGTTTACGCTGTCGGACGCGCATATATTTGTGACGCCGGATCAGATTGAAGAAGAGTTTAAGGGCGTTCTAGACCTGATTAAATACCTTATGACGTCGATCGGGATTGAAAAAGAAGTTACCTACCGGTTCTCAAAAGGGGACGTCAACAACAAAGAAAAATACATCGACAATCCCGAAGCTTGGCAGTTCAGCGAAGCCATGATGAAAAAGATTTTGGACAGCATTGATGATTTGGAATACTTTGAAGCTGAGGACGAAGCGGCGTTCTACGGACCCAAGCTGGACGTACAGTTCAGGAATGTATTCGGCAAGGAAGACACGCTGTTCACCATCCAGATTGACTTTGCGTTAGCCGAGCGCTTTGACTTATATTATGTTGACCAGAACGGTGATAAACAGCGTCCGTTTATCCTGCACCGCGCGTCGCTGGGATGCTACGAGCGTACGCTTGCAATGATGATCGAAAAATACGCCGGCGCATTGCCGCTGTGGATTGCGCCCGAACAGGTTCGGTTGATGCCGATTACCGACCGAGCAGCTGAAACATGCAAAGAGTGGGAAGAGAAATTCCGTCAAAAGGGCGTCCGGGTAACATCCGACCTGAGAAGTGAAAAAATCGGGTATAAAATTCGTGAAGCCCGTGCCGAGCGGATACCGTATATGCTGGTTGTCGGTGACAATGAAGTCGCGGAAAATACCTTTGCGGTGAGAAAACGCGGCGAAGGCGACTTAGGACCAAAACCGGCTGACGAAGTCTTTGAAACAATCATGAAGGAAATTGATGATAAAGTAATTTTTTAAGAAATTAAAACGGGTTTTCCATAGATTTGGGAGCCCGTTTTTTTATAACTGAGCGGATTTTGTATGATTTTCCTATGGTTTAATATTCATAATATCATTTTCATACAAAAGATGTTATAATGTTGGTTGAATAAAAACAGGGGTGGTTTTTTTCGATGAAATGTATTTTTTGCGGCTGTATCGAGAGCAAGGTTGTCGATTCCAGACCGACCGAAGAGGGAACAGCTATCAGGCGCAGACGGGAGTGCTTAAACTGTAATAAGCGCTTTACGACTTATGAGAAGATTGACAGCTTACCGCTCTTAGTCATTAAAAAGGACGGATCACGCGAAGCCTTTGATATCGAAAAGATTAAAAAGGGCATCATCAAAGCATGCGAAAAACGGCCTGTGCCGATCGAAAAAATCGACCACTTAGCGAGTGAAGTGGAAAAGAAAACATTCAATTCGCTGAAAAAAGAAATCAGCTCAACCGAAATCGGGGAGATGGTGATGGAGGGGCTGAAAGAATTGGATGAAGTCGCATATGTCCGGTTTGCCTCAGTTTACCGGCAGTTTACGGATATCAACACATTTATGGTCGAACTGAATAAATTGATCGCTGAGAAATGAGATGGACTTTCTAAAATACTACAACAACACACAAACCGGATTTAAACATAATAAAAAAGGGGATGTCGAATTCTTGACTATCCCTTCTTTTAACGAGGCGGGCGGTGTTATCCACGCATTCACGACGCGCAACACCGGCGTGAGCGAAGGCGGATTTAAGTCGCTGAATTTCAGTTCGAACCGTGAGAAGAGCCGGGATAATATTTTAAAGAATTATGAGATTATATGCGAAACGCTGGATGTCCCGTTTGCGGATATGGTGCTGGATAACTACGGGCACACCCCGAATATCCTTGTCGTGACCGAAGCGATGCGCGGCAGGGGCGTTTACCAAAACATGTCGCTGCCGACCTGTGACGGGCTGGCTGTGATGATGCCAAAACTACCGATTGTGACACTGCATGCCGACTGTGCGGCGATATTCCTTTATGACCCGAAGACGCGCGCGGCGGCGGTATGCCATGCAGGATGGCGCGGTGTGGTCGGCGGTATCGTAAAAAACGTACTGGATGTCATGGTGCACGAGTTCTCATGCGATATCAATGAAATTCTTGCGGGCGTCGGGCCGTGTATCCGGTCCTGCTGTTTTGAGATACAAAAGGACGTCGAGCGGATTTTTAAAACGGAATTCGGTGATTATTCTGTGGAATATCGTAACGGAAAAATCTTCGGCGATATCGAAAAAGGGATTACGTCTTCATTCTTTAAGTACGGGCTTCCGGCGGAGAACCTGACGCTGGCCAAGGAATGCACGTATTGTAACGACGAATTGTATTTTTCATACCGCAGACAGGGCAGAAACGGCGGCGCGATGGCTTCCGTTGTAATGCTGACCGAATAACAACAGAGAAAATGGGGAGCAGCCGGTTTAGGTTGCGTTTTTTTAAGTTATATATACTTTAATATATATTTGGCAGAGAACTATTCCTTGATTAACCGCTTAAAATATTATAATATGGAATACGTTTCTGATTGTGGAGAGAGCGAGGACTTGATTTGTACTTAAAGAATATCATCATCGATGGTTTCAAATCCTTTCCGGATAAAAAAGAATTTATTATCGATCACGGCATCACCGGGATTGTCGGCCCTAACGGAAGCGGCAAGAGCAATGTAGCGGACGCGGTTCGCTGGGTGCTGGGAGAACAGAGCGCCAAGCAGCTGCGCGGCAGCAAGATGCTTGACGTTATTTTTGGCGGATCCGACAGCCGTAAGCAGCGTTCCTACTGCCAGGTTTCGCTTATTTTTGATAACACTTCATCCATGCTGTCTACCGATTTTTCAGAAGTTCATATTACGAGAAAACTCTACCGCTCCGGTGAGAGCGATTATTTTATTAATAAAACCCAGTGCCGGTTAAAAGATATCCTTGAAATGTTCCGGGATACCGGTGTCGGCAAGGAAGGCTATTCGATTATCGGGCAGGGAAAGATCGACGAAATTCTGACCGAGAAATCAACCGAACGCCGTAAAATTTTTGAAGAAGCCGCGGGCATCATGAAATACCGCGTAAGAAAAGAAGAGGCTGAACGCAAGCTGGAACGCACGCATGATAATCTGGTGCGTGTCACGGATATCTTAAACGAGTTGGAATCCCAGATTGAGCCCTTGAGGGAACAGTGCGAAGAAACCAAAAAATATATGGCATTGGCAGAACGGCTGAAAACGCTGGAGATTAACGTCTATCTGGACGCGTATGATAAACACAGCGAAAAGATCGCGTCGATAAAAGAAACGATAAACGCGTTTGCCGAAGAAGAGTCCATATTAAGAAGACGCCTGGAGGAACTGGAGAGGAACACATCTGACCAGGAAGAGGCCTCGCAGGAGATTGACGACCACATCAGCACGCTGAATGCCGAGATTACCGCTTTCCAGCGTGAAATAGAGCGCTTTGACGGCGAAATCAAGCTGTCCAATGAACGTATGGCCTATTTTAACCGGGATATTGACCGTCTGACCGAAGAAATCAAACGGGATGAATTGGGCATCACCGAAAAACAGGCGCGTATGACAGCCCTGGACGAAGAAATCGTTCAGGCGCAAGTCGCACAGACGACGCTGCAGGAGAGCATATTTGAGCAGCAGAACCGGCTGACCGAGAGCGTCATCGCGCAGGAACAGGAACGCACGATTTTAAATGATATCAAAAACGGTGTGTTTGAGAATTTAGGCGCGCTTTCGGATATCAAGAGCGACATATCGGCCGCAGTAACGGCGCGCGACTCTGCTGAGCAGCGGCTGGATGAAATCAAGAGCCGTCTTGATACCGCAGAGACGGAGACAAAGGAGCTGGATGCGGATGAAGCCCGTATCAGCGCCGAAATTCAAACGGCGGCTAAGGAATCCGAGGCGAAAAAGCAATCGGTCATATCGCTCGCAAAGACTTATATGGAAAAAGAAGGCGCACTCTCAAAAGCGACATCCGATCTGTATGACATCGAAAAGAAGCTGGAGGGTGTATCTTCAAGAAGACGCCTGCTGGCCGAAATGCGGGATGGATTTGAAGGCTATTTTAACAGCGTTAAAAATCTGTTGAAATCCGCGGAATCGCGTTCGGATTTAAAGCAAAAAATGATCAATACCGTTGCGTCTGCCATCAGCGTACCCGAAAAGTATGAGACAGCGATTGAAGTGGCGCTAGGCAATGCGATGCAGAATATCATCGTTAAAAAAGAAGAAGATGCACGGGACCTGATTGAGTATTTAAAGCAAAAGGATCTCGGCCGCGTGACTTTCCTGCCGCTTAACGCACTAAAGAGACGCTATTTAAACGATCAGGAAAAACGCAGCCTGAACAGCAGCGGCGTGCTTGGTATCGCGAGCGATTTAATTGAATACGGCAATGATGTCACGCCTGCGGTGGAATACCTGCTGGCACGCACAGTGATTGTCGATAACTTGAATAATGCCATCGCACTGATGAAAACGACGGGGTATACATTTAGAACCGTGACCTTGGACGGTGGACTGCTGAATCCGGGTGGTGTGATTACCGGCGGAAGCTTGAAACGCACCCAGACCAGCTTATTGTCGCGTGAGCGTGTCTTAAGCGAACTTGAGGCTCAGGAAAAGAGGCTGACAAAGGAAGCGGATACCATTCGTGTAACGTTTATCGCCTTAAGGGAAGAAATTAAGCGGATCGGAGAGGAAAAGACCTCAGCCGATGAAATACAGCGCAAAATGGAGCTGGAAGCAGCGGCGCTGAGCGAAAAAGTGAATGCGCTGAAAGAAAAACGCAGTACATTAGTTCAGCAGATTGACGCGTTAAAATCTGTTCAGCAGCAGATTACGGATGAACTGGCCGGTTCTGCGGCAAAAGCATCGGAGCTGATGGACAAAAAAGCATTATTGATGGGCACCGGCGATGAAACCGACGAGCGGATTAAATCGCTGGAAGACCAGTATAACGCAAAAACAGCCGAAATAGACGCGCAGAAAGAAACCCTGTCACGCGATAAAATTACTTTGGCAGAAAAGATAAAGGAACTCGACGCTAAACAGGCTGAACGCAAGCGCTATGAGCAGGAGACGGTCCAGGCGCAGCGCGATATTGAGCGCAGGCAGAAGCAGATTGAGGTCAGCCGAAACGGGATTATCGATATTGAAAAAGGCATCACATCGATGAAACAGTCGCTGGTCGAAAAAGAAGCGGCGGCCGAAGAAAAACAGGCGGCCCTGGATGCCGCATTAAAACAGCGCGGAGAAGTGCGCGATATCGTCAGGGGCAAGCAGACCGAGAAAGAGGCCCTGCACGAACAGATCGAACAAACTTCCGAGAAAAAGCACCGTGCTGAACTGAACATATCAAAAGTGGAAAGTAATCTGGAATTCTCACAGAACCGCATATGGGATAAGTACCAGCTGACCTATGTAAATGCGCTGAAATTTAAAGAAGAAATTGTATTAACAAAAGCGAACCGTGAAATTGAGGAGATCAAAGAAACCATCCGCGGTATGGGGGATGTTAATCCGCATGCGGTAGAGGACTATGACAAACTGACACAGCGTTTTGATTTCTTAAACGAACAGAAAATAGATCTCGTTAAAGCGAGCGATGATTTAAAGACGGTTATAGATGGACTGATGGTCAAGATGAAAGAGAACTTTGAAGAAAAGTTCCGGGTCATAAACCAGAATTTCAAGACTGTGTTCAAACAGCTTTTTGGCGGCGGCCATGTGGACCTTGTTTTAGAAGACAAGGCCAATGTCATGGAAAGCGGCATTCAGATTGTGGCAGAACCGCCCGGCAAGCATCTGCAGAATATCTTGCTGCTGTCCGGCGGGGAAAAAGCGCTGACCGCGATCGCACTGCTGTTTGCTTTGCTCAACATCAATCCGTCACCGCTTTGTATTTTGGACGAAATCGACTCGGCGCTGGATGATGCGAATGTCAATAAGTTTTCCGAATACCTGCGTGCATTCACCAATGAAACGCAGTTTATCATTATCACGCACAGAAAGCCGACAATGGCTATTTGCGATGTATTATACGGGCTCGCGATGGAAGAAAAGGGCGTGACCGAAGTGTTGTCGGTCAATATCGGTTAATCAAATATATAAGAAAAGGATGGTCAGCCATCCTCTTTTTTTATATCTGCCAAATCAACTTCCAGCCTATGCAGTGTTTCGTATTTTTCATCTAATTGGGACTTAAGTGTTTCCGTCCGTTCAGCCAATTCGGCTGCTTTGGTGTAATCCGCAGTGACTTCGGGCGAAGCCATCTGCTGTTCCAGCGCTCCGATGGCTTTTTCCTCGCTCAGAATTTCATCTTCCAGACGGGTAATCTTTCCTGCTAATCGGTTGATCCGGGACTGCCGCTGTTTTTTCAGCTGATAATCATTTACAGATGCCTGTTCAGGTCTGCTTACGTCCGTTTGCGATTCTTCCTGGCGCTTAAGCAGAAAGTCATCGTAGTTGCCGATGTATTCGGTGACCGACTGCTGATCGAGATATAAAATCCGGTCGGCCATTTCATTAATCAGATAGCGGTCATGAGAGATAATGAACAACGTGCCCGGATATTCGCTGAGTGCGTGCTGCAGCGATTCTTTTGAAATAATATCAAGATGGTTGGTGGGTTCGTCCAATAATAAAAAGTTAGCCCTGGACAGCATTAACAGCATCAAAGAAAGACGTGACCGTTCGCCGCCGCTTAAATCTGAAACACGTTTAAAGACGTCTTCGCCGATAAACAGGAATGCGCCGAGCATGGTTCTGACCTCGGTTTCAGACATATCCGGATAACTGTCGTGCGCCATTTCGAATATGGTTTTGGATTCTATCAAATTCTGCTGAGTCTGGTCAAAGTACGCCGGATCCACATGGATACCGCGTTTGACCTCGCCGCTGTCCGGCCTGATTTTTCCCTCCAGAATCTTAAACAGTGTCGTCTTTCCGCTGCCGTTTGCGCCGAGTAAAAACACGCGTTCACCGCGCCTGATTAAAAAGCCGATATCTTTAAACAAAGCCTGACTGCCGAAAGACTTGGAAACCCCTTCGGTCATCACCACGTCTCTGCCGCCGGTTTCATCGGTATTGAACCGAATAAACAGACTGCGGTTTTTTTGTTCTGCTTCGGTGAGACGCAGTTTCAGCCGATCCACCTCGTGTTGTTTGTTTTTCGCTGTTTTGATATTGCGCTGACGGTTCCACCGTTTCTGCTGTTCGATAATAGCATTGATGCGGTCGATTTCGCGCTGGATATTCCGGTTATTGCGTTCAATCTGGGCCTCGTCTAAGGCTTTTTGCTTCAGATGCTCGCTGTAGCCGCCGGTATAGATATTCAGCCTGCCGTGATCAAGGTCAAATGTACGGTTGGTAACATTGTCCAAAAACCGCCGGTCATGGGAGATCACGATAAACGCTTTTGAGCAGCCGATAAGGAAGTTTTCCAGCCATTCGACGGACGGAATGTCCAGATGGTTGGTAGGCTCGTCCAACAGCAGTAAATCGGCGTCCGACAAAAGCATCTTTGCGAGCGATACCTTGGTCTTTTCACCGCCGCTCAGCATGGCGGTTTTTTTATCCAAGTCGGATTCTGAAAAACCCAGGCCGAGCAGCATGGCACGCGTACGGCTTTCGAAAGTTAAACCGCCTCCAGCTTCAAACCGCTCAGACAGCGCAGACTGGCGTTTAACGAGTGCATCCAGGTCACCGGCCTGATGGTCGATATCATGGTTCAAACGAACCAATTCGCCCGAAATTTCATCCAGATGGGCAAATACACTGAGAGTCTCAGAATAGACCGAGTTTTCCGCGTCAATATCAAGATGTTGTGCCATATAGCCGATTTTGACGTATTTACCCACAAAAGTATCCCCGGACGACGCCGGGGTCTCGCTCAGCATGATTTTAAATAAAGTGGTTTTTCCAGCGCCGTTCGGGCCGACTAGCCCGATGCGGTCAGAAGAGTCCACCGCAAAGGTGACGCCGCTGAAAAGCGGCGTCTCAAAGGATTTGCTTAAATTAGATACAGATAAAAGTTTCATTTGATTATCAGTCTATTATTTCAATTTCAAGTTAAAGCGCAAGCCGGTAGATATTTATGATATCTTCTTTGTTCAGCTTCCTGATGTGGCCTAAGTCCCCAAGCAATACAGCCTTTTCGGCCATATCATCGAAATACGTATCGTCAATACCCGCATCAGTCAGCGTACCCGGCAGACCCAGCGAAGTGAAGAAATCATGAATTTCATCAATCCCTTTCATCACGGTTTCTTCTTTTGACAGGACCGTGGAATCCACGCTCATGATGTTTTCCGCAAACATCACAAACCGGTCGATATCCGTTTCATAAACATACTTAGCCCAAGCCGGGAAGATAATCGCCAGTGCCGCACCGTGTGTTAAGTCATAGCGTCCGCTGAGCTCATGGCTGATATCATGTGTCGCCCAGTCCCCGATACGCCCTGTGCTGAGCAAATTATTATGCGCCAGCGTTCCGGCCCACATGATTTCGGCACGGGCATCATAGTCATTGGTATTTTCAAGAACTTCAAATGCCTGAAACATGACGGTTTTAATCAAACCCTCACAAAGCCGGTCGGTCAGCATAACGTTTTGAACCGGCGTAAAGTAACGCTCTAACGTATGCATGATAATATCCACACAGCCGCACGCGGTCTGGTAACGCGGCAGGGAATAAGTGAGCTCCGGATTCATGATTGCAAATTTTGGCGTCGTACACTGAATGCCGATACCGCGTTTTAATCCGAGTTCATCATTCGTGATGACTGTGCCGCCGTTACATTCCGAGCCTGCCGCCGGAATGGTCAGTACGGTACCGAGCGGAAGCGCCTGGTCATAATGGGCTTTTTCAATATAAATATCCCAGACATCGCCGGGATACTTCGTGCCGACAGCAATCGCCTTCACAGTGTCGATTACGCTGCCGCCGCCGACGGCTAAAATAAAATCAATGTTGTTTTCCTTACAGAGTTTGATGCCTTCTTTTACTTTAGAAAGCACCGGGTTTGGCTTGATTCCGCTGAGATGCATAAACGCAATATTATTTTCTTTTAGGGATGTTTCAATGGTATCCAAAAGGCCATTGTCCCGGACGCGCTCTGATCCGTAAACAATCATGATATTCTTTCCGTATGGCTTAATATATTGTCCGACATTTAATTCAGTATTTTTTCCAAAAACGACATTCGTAGGCTGGCTGTATTCGAAATTAATCATGTTTTGCTCCTCAAGTTTTTTTAGATTATATCATTTTGGCTCTTATAATTGTATGTCTAATTTGATAATTTAAACGCTTCAGGCAGTGCAAAAAGTAAAATATTCGTAATTTACGGATATATTTTATTGAAAACCCTGCAAAACCAGATATAATAAAAAGGCATTTATTTTTTTATGATATGGACATCAAAAACAATGTCAAAGAAGTTAACACTGAACATTCCGAATATTTTAACCATTATCCGCATCCTGCTTGTGCCGTTTGCGGTGACCTTGGCCGTTAGGGAACGCATGACCGCCGGCGTAATTGTTTATATCGCCGCATGTGCGACCGATGTGCTGGACGGCATCATCGCACGTCGGTTTGACATGATTACCGATGCGGGCAAACTGCTTGATCCGCTTGCGGATAAGATGATGATTATCGCAATGGTGATTACCTTCACGGTTATGGGTATGTATCCGCTGTTTGTGGTATTGGTGATTGTCATTAAAGAGCTGCTGATGATTGCGGGCGGTGTTTTCCTGCTCAACAAAGAGATTGTGGTCCATGCCAATATTATCGGGAAGCTTGCCGCACTGTTGACACATCTGTCGATCGGATTTGCTTTTTTACATCAATTTTATCGGGAAGCATATTTGTATCTGATGTACGCAGCGATTGCGCTGACGGTATTTTCATTCT
This sequence comes from Christensenellaceae bacterium, assembly GCA_963674805.2. Lineage (GTDB taxonomy): Bacteria > Bacillota > Clostridia > Christensenellales > CALMFG01 > CALMFG01. The sequence continues at coordinate 163,114 of CAXXNY010000026.1, read as the reverse complement.
TTCAATACGGCTATTTATACCTCTATAAAACCTACTTAAAAGGGAAACAGGACAGCGAAGAACAAGCCGAAAAGGATTGACTTATCCGGTTAATCTGTCTATAATCTTTGTGAATAAAAAGAATGCGTTTGATTTTAAGAAGAGTATACTTTTTTCTCAGCACGAAAGAGAAAAGCTCCGCTGGCTGAAAGGGCTTTATGCTGATAAGGGTATGCAGGTCGCTTAAAAGAGCAGCCGGTGCACGAGTGCCGGACGCGGCTTCCGGCGTTATCGGAAGGTGAGATAATGAGGCCGGCTCAGCCGGTGAATTAAGGTGGTACCATGGAGACGTCTTCATCCTTTTACGGATGGGGCTTTTGTTTTTTAGAGGGATGAAATATGCAATGGTTTAATGCGATAGGGAATGATTTTAAATACGGGTTTTTAAAAAACATTACCAAAGCCGATATAGCTTTGGCAGTGCTGATGGCCGGATTGCTTTTAATAACGTTGTTTTCGCCCGGTATCGCGCGTTGGTTTAAAAAAGATAAAGAAGCGGCGCAGTCGCTGTCGCTATGGATAAAATCGGCCGCGTTGGCGTTAGCGGTAGCCGCAGCTGTAATGATTACGCAATTTTAGTGATACATATCGAAAAATACGGAGGAACAAATGGCAAAAGAGATTTCGACAGTTTATGACCCAAAATCAGTGGAAAAACGGTTATATGAACACTGGATGGAAAGCGGATATTTCAGGGGTATTCCTGATAAGACTAAGAAGCCGTTTTCAATTGTGATGCCGCCGCCCAATATAACAGGGCAGCTGCATATGGGCCATGCGCTGGATAATATGATGCAGGACGCATTAACCCGCTTTAAGCGGATGCAGGGTTATGCGGTTTTATGGCAGCCCGGTACCGACCATGCGAGCATCGCGACCGAAGTCAAAATCGTGGATATGCTGGCTAAAGAAGGGACGAGCAAAGAAGAACTGGGACGGGAAAAGTTCCTGGAACGCGCTTGGGAATGGCGCGCACATTACGGCGGCCGGATTGTCACCCAGCTGAAAGAGCTCGGATCATCGTGCGACTGGTCGCGCGAACGGTTCACCATGGACGAAGGGTGTTCGCGTGCGGTTATTGAGGTGTTTATTAAACTGTATGAAAAGGGCTTAATCTATCAGGGTGACCGGATAATCAACTGGTGTCCGGATTGTGAGACCGCACTTTCCGATGCCGAAGTGGAACATGAAGATAAGGATTCGCATTTATGGTATTTCCGTTATCCGGCTACTGACGGCGGGGAAGGCATTGTGGTGGCAACCACACGGCCGGAAACCGTACTCGGCGATACCGCGGTCGCGGTTAATCCGGATGATGACCGGTATAAAGACTTGATCGGTAAGACTGTTATTATGCCGATGATGGACCGGGAGATTCCGGTGGTGGCGGATGACTATGTGGATACGGAATTTGGTACCGGTGCGGTTAAAATCACGCCCGGGCATGACCCGAATGACTTTGAGATTGGCGAACGGCACAACCTGCCGGTGATTCGCATATTGACCGACGACGGGAAGATTAACGAAAACGGGGGCAAATACCAGGGACAGGACCGCTATGAAGCGCGTAAAAATATTGTAAAAGATTTTGAAGACTTAGGGTTGCTGGTGAAAATTGATGATTATTCACACAGCGTCGGACATTGTTACCGTTGTAATACTGTGGTTGAGCCGATGGTGTCCAAACAGTGGTTTTTGAGCATGAAAGCTTTGGCCGAGCCGGCAATCGAAGCGGTAAAAACCGGAAAGATCAAGTTTGTGCCCCAACGGTTTGATAAAACCTACTTTAACTGGATGGAAAACATACGTGACTGGTGTATTTCCCGACAGCTGTGGTGGGGACACCGTATTCCGGCGTACTACTGTGATGCGTGCGGAGAGATTATTGTTGCCCGTGAAATGCCGGACAAATGCCCCAAGTGCGGCGGAACGACATTTAAACAGGAAGAGGACGTGCTGGATACCTGGTTCAGTTCCGGGCTGTGGCCGTTTTCTACTTTGGGCTGGCCGGATAAAACCGAAGAGCTGGATTATTTTTACCCGACGGACGTACTGGTCACGGGATATGACATTATCTTTTTCTGGGTTGCACGCATGATTTTCTTCGGCATTGAAGTGATGGGCGATGTGCCGTTTAAAAACGTGTCGATTCATGGTATTGTCCGTGACGGACAGGGCAGAAAGATGAGCAAATCCCTAAACAACGGCATCGATCCGCTGGAAGTGATTGATAAATACGGCGCAGATGCGCTACGGTTCAGCCTCGCGACCGGAAACAGCCCGGGAAGCGATATGCGCTTTTTCTGGGAAAAGGTAGAATCATGCCGGAACTTTGCGAATAAAATCTGGAACGCGTCCAGATTTGTGATGATGAACCTTGAGGGAAACGCGATTGATCAGGAATTAAAACAGCTGGATATATCGGACAAATGGATTTTAACCAAGCTGAATGAGCTGATTAAAAAAATCACGGATAACTTTGAAAAATATGAGTTTGGACTTGCCGCCGGTAATATCTACGACTTCCTTTGGAGTGAGTTTTGCGACTGGTATATTGAGATGGCAAAGCCGCGCCTGTACGGAGTAGACGACGCTGACAAAGCGGTGGCAAACGGGGTATTATTAAAAGTATTAACAGATACATTAAAGCTGCTGCACCCGCTGATGCCGTTTATTACGGAAGAAATTTATACGGCGCTGCCGAATAGTGATGAAACCATCATGACCAGTGCGTGGCCGACGGCCGACCAGCATGTTTATAAAGCCGAATACGAGACCATGGAATCCGTCATGGGCTTAATCCGCCAGATCCGGAACATCCGTGCCGAGATGAACGTTGTGCCGTCTAAAAAGGCTAAGCTGATGCTCGTGGCGGACAGCGGAAAACGCAGGCAGCTGGAAGCGTGCGAAGCGTATCTGATGAAACTCGGTTATGCGTCTGAAATCGCATTTATTAATGACGCAAACGAAGCGCCGAAGGATGCAGTATCGGTTGTGGCGGATATTGCGGAATGCCTGATGCCGCTTGAGGATTTGATGGATATCGAAAAAGAAATTGAACGCTTGGAAAAAGAAAAGAGCCAGCTTGAGGGCGAAATCAAACGTTCATCCGGAAAGTTAAGCAACAAGGGCTTTACAGATAAGGCGCCGGCACATGTTGTAGACGAAGAACGCAAAAAGCTCGAAAAATATCAGGCGCTGTTCGAAAAAGTTGATGAACGGTTAATTGCGTTAAAGGAAAGATAAAGTGGGCGCAAAAATCATACATATAGCCGGAACCAACGGAAAAGGGTCTACGGCGCATTATTTAAACAATATTTTACTTGCGGCGGGTAAACGCGTAGGGCTGTTTACTTCGCCGCATTTGCTGAGATGGCAGGAACGGATTCAAATCAACGGACAGCCGATTGACTACCCGGACGAATATGAAAAGAATTTGTTTGAAGGCGGCTATTTTATCAACACCGCTAAGCTGGCAAAAGAGATATTCGAACAATCAGATTTGGATTATATGATTATTGAGACAGGAATCGGCGGCAAGAAGGACATCACCATGATGTTTGATGCCGAAATTTCGATTATTACGTCAATTGATAAGGACCATATGGATATCCTCGGAAAATCATTGTCGGAAATCGCCGCACAAAAAGCGGGCATCATCCGGAAAAACGGCGTCACTTTCTCTCAGCCGCAAAAACCGCAGGCAGCGCGTATCATAAAACATAAAGCATTTATGCTGAGAAATCAGCTGACGATGCTGTCTAAGCGTCAGATTAAGCATATCCGTCACGAAAAGGGCGGCGTTGTATTTGATTTGGACTACAAAGGGCATACGGTTAAGAACATTCAGCTGGCAAGCCCGTCGCGGATACAGGCGTTGAACGCCGCGACCGCATTGATGGTTGCGTCCAGCGAAGGGATTACCACGCCTTTTATCCGTCAGGGATTATCCCGGCCGATTAAAGGTAGAACGCATATTGTCAGCAATGACTTGGTTATGGATGTGGCGCATAACGCGCAGGCGATGAAAGTATTAAAGGCAACGTTGAGACGGAACTTTCCAGGACGCCGGATTAACCTGATGTTCGTGCTGCAGAAAACAAAAGATATTAAAAATATCGCAAAAACCATGAATCAGTTTGGTTTCCGGGTATTTTTAGTGGATTTTAATGATGAAAAATTCTATTCACCCAAAGACATCAGCCACTATTTTAAGCGGCCGCATTATCTGGTCGGTTCTGGCGGAGCACTTGAAAAGAGCTTTGACTATGCACGGATTAAAAGCGCGGAAGACAAGGCTGTACTGGTGGTGTGCGGATCCTTTTATCTCACCGGAGCGGTTTATGGTTTAATCAGTTCCGTATAAGCGGATTTATAGATAACGGAAGCGGCATCCGGCCAGTTTTTAATCATGGTTTCGGCCTGTTCCTTGGAATATGCAGTGAGATTCACCTCGAAAACGGTCTTTGTTTTTTCAAGGATGCGTAAAGTGACACGGTATTCATCGTCATCAAGCTTAATATAATCGGAGAATAACTCGCTTTCGCGGCTTAAATTATCGCGATTAATCGCGCAGTACTGCCTGATACGTTCGCGCACCGAGTGGAGGATATCTTTATAAAAATGCGACAGGCTTTCTTTTCCGGCTTCGGTGATGTGATAGAAAATACCGTTCGGCGTTTCCTGGCGCAGTAACATACCGACGTCAGAAAGCTCGGCCAGGCTCTCTTTGATATCAAAATAATTCGCCCACTCGTTTTCGGTCAGCACGCGTACCAGCTGAAACTCATTCAGTGTAATATCCAGCGTTTTGAACAGGTATAATATGGTCAGTTTTGGTGCCGGAATTCTCTCATTACTCATATCATCATCTCGGTTATAGACATTTAGTTCGTAGTATTATAACATAACCGATGTAAAAAACATAAAACTATTCCGTAAACATTGGCGGTTAGCATGGATTTATTAGAAAAAATTAAACAAAAAGCGGCAGATAACGGGATGGTGCTGTTCGGCACATCCTGCGTTGATGATGCGCTTCCCGATGATTTATCGGATATGCCATATGCACTGACGATGGGGATGCGCTATCCGAAGGCGATTATCCGCGGTATTAAGGACGGTCCGACGCCCGAGTACTTCCACCAATACCGCACCATGAATGCAAATCTGGACCGGACTGCGATTTTGATACAAACGCTGTTAATTGAATCGGACTTTGAGGCGGTGTATATTCCAGCGTCGCAGTCACGCCCCGGCGAAGCGTTTCACGGCAGGCTGTCTCATAAAATAGGCGCTGTAAAAGCAGGCCTTGGATTTATCGGCAAAAACAATCTGTTTGTTTCAATCCGGTTAGGACCGGCTGTCCGGCTGGTGACCGTACTCACGGATATGAAGCTGCCGATAAGCAGCCCTGTGGAAAATGCCTGCGGCAGCTGCCGTGCGTGCGCGGATGCATGCCCGAGCGGTGCAATATTCGGCAAAACGCCGATGCCGCCCTATAAAACAGCCGATATTTTTTCGCCGGAGAAATGCGCGTATCATCTGAAAACCGCGTATCAGCATATCGGCAGGGGATCGGTATGCGGTATCTGCATTGCGAACTGTCCGTACAGTGGAATATGATACAACTAATAGCCGTCGGCTGGTATTTTTTGATTAAAACGGTTATACTCAGACTAATGAGATAGAAAGAAGACCAATCTATGAAATTCGGCATGTCAACCGCGTGCTTTTTCCTAAAATGCTACACCGAAGATGCGATCGATGAAATCGGCAAAATGGGCGTGAAGAACGCCGAGGTGTTTTTCTGCGCGCAGAGTGAATATAAACCGGCGTTTGTAAAAGAACTCAAAAAAAAGGCTGATGATTACGGTATTAAAATCTATTCCACGCATGCGTTGAACACCCAGTTTGAACCCCAGTTGTTTTCGTGGCATGACCGACAGCGCGAAGAGGCTTATGATGTTTATAAACGCGTGCTGGAAGCGGATGTAATTCTCGGCGCAGATGTCTACGTCTTTCACGGGCCGACCAATGTAAAAATCGCGAATAAACTCAATATTAATTACGAGTACGCCGGAATGATGGCGTCCAAAGCCGCAGAAACCGCGAAGTCGTTCGGCGTGAAACTGGCATATGAAACCGTACACTGGTGCTGGTATGCGAATCCTGATTTTCCGGAAAAGCTGGCGCCGTATATGGATTCGGATAACCTGTATTATACCCTGGACTTAAAACAGGCCGCACAGTCGCGCCATCCGTTTTCCGAGTACGTTAAGAAAATGGGCGACCGCCTGATCAATGTGCATGTCTGCGACTATCAGATCGACAATGAAAAAAACATTATTCCGAAACTCCCGTTCAACGGGGTTTTGGATTTTAATGAGTTAAAACAATCTTTAACTGAAGTGGGCTATGACGGCGGGATTGTCTTGGAGGTCTATCAGCATAACTATCGTGATTATGATGAACTGAAAGCCTGCTTCTATCAAATCAAAGATTTTTTTGGCAGCTGACCGGCTGTCATGGACAGCGCTTTATAACAATGAAAAAGTTCAAATTTTCGCTTTTTTCTCCATATCATCTGTGATATAATACCAAAGTTGAAGAAAACAACGCATAAACAAGAACATATGTTTGTTTTATTGTGTGCGTGTCAAAAGATAGAAAAAAGCACCGAAAGGAAAGTAAATGGCAAAAGAATATCAGGCATCCGATATACAGGTACTCAAAGGACTGGATGCCGTACGCCGCAGACCCGGCATGTATATCGGGTCTACAGGCTCAAGGGGGCTGCACCATCTTTTATGGGAGATTGTCGATAACGCGATAGACGAAACGGCAAACGGCTACGGCGACCGCGTAACGGTAACCATCCATAAGGATAATTCTGTGACCGTCGAGGACAACGGAAGGGGTATTCCTGTCGGTATTCATCCGGAGCTGAAAGTATCCGGCGTTGAAGTCGTGTTTACCCAGCTGCATGCGGGCGGTAAATTTGATAATAAAAATTATGCGTATTCCGGCGGGCTTCACGGTGTAGGCGCGAGCGTGGTGAATGCGCTTTCTTCGTGGCTGACCGTAGACGTTTACACAAACGGAAAACAGTACCATCAGGAATTCAGAAGCTATAAAGACAGCAATGGCAAACTGCAGCCGGGCAGGCCCAAAGGCCATCTGACCGAAGTCGGTCCTGCACACAAGCGCGGATCTGTCATATCTTATATGCCGGATAAAAAGGTGTTTGAGACCGTGGAGCTTAGCTTTGATAAGGTTTCCAAACGCCTAAGAGAGCTTGCTTTTTTAACAAAAAATATTAAGATTTCGCTGACCGATGAACGTGTCAGGGAAAACGGGAAATTCAAGCAACGCCTGTTTCACTTCCAGGGCGGCATCGTCGATTTTGTCAAGTACATCAATAAGGATAAATCTCCGCTGCATGACGCGCCGATTCTAATTGAAGGCAGCAAGGACGGCGTTGAAATTCAGGTGGCGATGCAGTTTAATGACGGATATAACGAAGGCGTCTTCTCGTTCGTTAATAATATCCCGACGCCGGAGGGCGGTACGCACGAAACCGGCTTTAAGTCGGCGCTTACCAAGGTGATGAATGACCATGCCAGAGCCAGCGGAGCGCTTAAGGAAAAAGCGGCCAATCTTTCGGGCGAGGACTATCGGGAAGGGCTTTGCGCCGTGATTTCACTCCGCATGAAAAATGTGCAGTTTGAAGGGCAGACCAAGACTAAACTCGGCAATACAGAAGCAAGAACGGCAGTGGAAGCCGTAGTAGGCGAACAACTCGCCATGTTTCTCGCTGACTTAAATAACACAAAACTCAGCACTAGCCTGTTGGAAAAAGCACAAAAAGCAGCCCGTGTACGCGAGGCGGCACGAAAAGCGAAAAAACTGGAACGCCAGAAGAACAATCTGGAAGGTGCGCCGCTTGTCGGCAAGCTGTCCAGCTGTACCGGAAAGAAACCTGAAGAGAACGAACTTTTCCTGGTAGAGGGCGATTCGGCCGGCGGAAGCGCCAAGCAGGGCAGGGACAGACGCTTTCAGGCGATACTGCCGCTAAGGGGCAAGCCGCTCAACGTTGAAAAAAAGCGAATTGACCAGGTGATGAATAACGAAGAATTCCGGTCGATTATCACGGCATTGGGTGCCGGATTTGATTCCAATTATGATGAATCCGCATTGAAGTACCATAAAGTCATCATTTTATCGGATGCTGACCAGGACGGCGCGCATATCCGTGCGATTCTGCTAACGTTTTTCTTCCGCTATTACCGCGAGATGCTGACAAACGGGCATGTTTATATCGGACAGCCGCCGTTATATAAGGTCTATAAGGGCAAAGAGAGCGTTTACTGCTATACAGAAGAAGAGATGAATGCCGCATCCGAAGCAATGGGAAAAGGCTATAAAATTCAGCGCTATAAGGGTCTGGGCGAAATGAACCCGGAACAGCTTTGGGAAACCACAATGAACCCTGAAAAGCGTTTGCTGATTCAGGTAGCGATTGAAGACGCTGCCGAAGCGGAAAGCATCGTTAGTGTATTGATGGGGGATAACGCCGAATCACGCAAAGAATATATCGCGGCTAACGTAGACTTCAACCGGTTGCAGACAAACGAGGACATGGAGGTGATGATCGTTGAAAGAGGTTAAAAAAGAAGACAATCGCATCACTCTGGCCTCGATGCAGGACGTGATGCACAATTCCATGATGCCTTATGCCGAATATATTATCATGGAGCGTGCACTGCCGCGGGTCGAAGACGGATTAAAACCTGTTCAGAGACGTATTTTATATACCATGCTGGATCTGTTGATTACGCCGGATAAACCGCACCGGAAATCCGCACGTATCGTCGGGGATACGATGGGTAAATACCATCCCCACGGAGACAGTAGTATTTATGACGCAATGGTGCGTATGGCGCAGGACTTCAACATGCGCGTGCCGCTGGTTGACGGGCACGGAAACTTCGGCAGTATCGACGGTGACAGCGCCGCGGCCATGCGTTATACCGAAGCGCGGCTGACGCCGATAGCCATGGAGATGCTGGCGTATATCGAGAAAGACACGGTGCCGTTTAAGCTGAATTTTGACGACTCGCTTAAAGAACCGGTTATTCTGCCTGCGCGCTTTCCGAATCTTTTGGTGAACGGTGCATCAGGAATTGCAATCGGGCTTGCGACCAACATCCCGCCGCATAACCTTGGTGAGGTCATTGACGGTGTTGTCGCACGAATTAAAAACAAAGACTTAACGCTGGACGAACTGATGACGTATATCAAAGCGCCAGACTTTCCGACCGGCGGATATATTTTAACTTCCGACGGCCTGAAAGAAGCCTATGAAACGGGCAGGGGCCGTATTACTGTTCGGGCTAAAACCGAGATCGAAAACGGGGCAAACGGCAAGAAGCGTATCGTGATTACCGAGGTGCCCTATCAGGTGAATAAAGCCTCTATGCTTGAGAAAATCCTAAAAGTATCCGAACAGCGAAAGGCCATGTTTTCCGGTATTACGGATATCCGTGACGAATCCGACCGTATGGGGATCCGTGCGGTGATCGAGCTTAAAAAAGACGTAGATCCGGAAAATATGCTGAATTGCTTATTCAAGTATACCGATTTACAGACGTCGTTTAATTTTAATATGGTTGCCATTGCGGACGGCGTTCCGAAGCAGCTTTCGCTGATGGAAATTATCGATCATTATATTGTATATCAAAAACAGGTGGTCAAACGCCGGACCAAGCATGACCTCGAAAATGCAGAAAAACGTGAGCATATCCTTTCTGGATTAATCATCGCTGTCAACAATATCGACGAGATCATTAAGATAATCCGGGGATCTGAAAGCCCAAAACAGGCCAAAGAGCGATTGATGGACCGGTTTGATTTAACGCCGATTCAAGCGCAGGCGATTTTGGATATGCGCCTGGCGCGGCTGACAGCATTAGAAGTCGTGACGCTGGAAAACGAATATGCGCAAATCCTAAAAATCATCAAACAGCTGCAGGCAATACTGGGCTCTAACACAAAGCTGATGAACCTGATTGCAAAAGAGCTTCTGGAAGTCAAGGAAGCGAATACGGATAAACGGCGGTCCGAGATATTATCCGATAACGGCGAAATCGTCATCGATACCACCGAGTTTGAAGTGGTGGAAGACGGCGTTATGATTTTAACGCGGAGCGGACTGCTCAAAAAAATGAGCTTAAAAGCGTTTAAAAAAGGCATGGAGACAGGCAATACCGACGAAGCGCACGCGCCGAAAGCGGTAATAGCCACTAAGTCCGACCACACCATTCGCGCCTTTACCTGTCAGGGCAATATGTACAGCTTGAATGTCGCAGATATTCCGGAATCCCGGTGGCGCGAACGCGGGCGTGCGATAAATACTCTGCTTGCGGGTGTCTTAAAGGACGAAACCATCGTTAATATCTTCGACTTTGAAGACTACAAGACAGAAGACCAGATTGTTTTCGTAACCGACGGCGGACAGGTCAAGCGCAGCCTGCTCAGCGAATACCAGACAAAGAGTGCACGGCTTACGGCTTGCGGTGTCAAAGAAAAGAGCTGTATCATCTCGGTTGATATTTTGAGCGAGCCGCAGTATCTGCTTCTGATTACCCAAAAAGGCATGTCGGTTAGAATAGACAGTGAAGAGGTGTCGGTGATGGGCAGAACCGCGAAGGGCGTAAAGGGAATGACCCTCGAAAAGGGCGATTTGGTACGCTTTGCATTCCCGGTTCCGGACAAAGGGGAAATCTGCTTGATTTCTGATTTTGGATATGCTAAAATGACCGAAGCTCAGGAATTCGAACCGCAGGGCCGCGGGGGCAAAGGCTTAAAAGCATTCAGCTTTACCACCTCGCCAAACAATGGGAAAGAAATCCGGGCTGCGTTTTATATCACTGAACCGGCGAAGCTGACGGTTGAGATGAAAAACGGATCGTTTGAGAAACTGCTGACCACCGAAATTATCCGTGACAAGCGGAATACACGCGGTGAAAAAGCAGTGAATGCATCGGCCGCGAATCCGGTCGAAGCCGTATATCTATAAAAATAGGCCGGGGCGGTTAACCGCTTCGGCATTCATATCTGGGTATGGCGCAGCTTGGTAGCGCGCTTGAATGGGGTTCAAGAGGCCGGAGGTTCAAATCCTCTTACCCAGACCATACAAAGAAATCTGTCCTAACAGGGCGGATTTTTTTGTATAAATTGAAAGAGATTAATGAGGATTTGAACCTTAAGAAGGCGCAAAGGCTTAAAAAACATGCCGGTGGCATGTTTTTAGCCGGAGCGGTACGAGCGGTTAAGCGCGAGTAAGGCGGATGCGAGCAAAGCGAAGCATACGCAATCCTCTTACCCAGACCAAATAAAAACTGTCCCAATTGGGCAGTTTTTTGATATGTATAGGGTTGAAATTAAAATTACTTAAAAACAGGTCGCATAAAACTCCGTTCAAAGCTGACAATGCATTTTGTCTTTTTTGCATATTCAAGTGCCTGCTGGCAATCCTGGTCTGTCGCCATCCTTTGGCGGTATGCTTCGTATTCGGCTTGGCTGGGGAAGCTGAATAACGCATAGGCGATATTATTCGCCCCTTCATACGGTAAAAAATATCCGTGATGGGTTCCACCCATTCGGTTCACAAGCGCAATCCAGGTCTCTCCGTATTTTTGAAATTCTTTGGTTTTGTATGGGTCAATCACATACTTTAAATAACAGGTAATCATCGTTATATTTTAAACCTTTCAATTTTATTTATGACGTTATTTGGGTACTTCTATTGTAGATAAAATAAAAGTCGTTGAGGTGCCCGTCACGCCGTTTATCTGTAACAGCTGGTCAATATAGCTTGTTAAATTCTCGGTGGATACGGATCTGACTTTGAGCATGATGCACCATTCGCCGGCAAGCCGATGGCATTCTTCTAAGATTGTGCCGTTCACATTGACTTTTAGCAGATCACTGATAATATTTTGGATAATCACGGCATTAATTTTAAGGTAAATAAGCGCATTGGTGTTTTGCCCAAGCTTATTCCACGCTATTGATGCGCAATAGCCTTTGATTAATCCCGATTCTTCAAGCTTTCTGACCCTTTGATGAACGGCGGGCCGTGACAAGTTAAGCGTCTTGCCAATATTCTCATGCGTTTCACGGCCGTTTGTTTCAAGAACCTTCAGTATTTTTGCATCTATTTCGTCCATGTGCATCACCTCACTACCAATAGTAACATAAATGATTTGCAGGTCAACTAAACGAAGGAAAAACAAACGAAAAGAAACATATAGATATAATATATCGCACTTTTACTTCCGTTTCGCTTTAAATTCGAGTAAAAAAGGATTTAAATTTGCGTTTTATTACTGAAATAAAGGCTGGCTATTATCATAAATAAGAATCGATATTCCTATGGAAATAAAAACCGTTATTGTGTATAATGTTTTAGCGTGAGTTTAACGTGTGGCATGAAAAAGATGAAAGAGACGATAACATGAAAATCACGGTAGCGGGGCTGGGATATGTCGGCTTATCAAACGCAGTGCTGTTGGCACAGCACCATGAAGTTACGGCATATGATATCATAGAAGAAAAGGTCCGGCAGATACAAAACAAAGTATCGCCGATAGCGGATGAGGATATTCAGGAGTATCTTTCGAATAAAGCGCTTAACCTGACCGTCACCGCTGATGCAGCCGGCGTTTTTGAGGATGCGGATTATATTATTATTGCGACACCTACCAATTATGACCCTGAAACCAATTATTTTGATACTTCGTCAATTGAGACTGTTCTCGAACAGGCGGTGGCTTGTAACGACCATGCAGTGATGATAATCAAATCCACTATTCCGGTAGGATATGTTGAAAAAGCGCGCGAACGCTATCAAACCGACCGGATTATCTTTGTTCCGGAGTTTTTGCGGGAAGGGCGTGCGCTTTATGATAATCTATACCCGACCCGCATTGTAATCGGAGAAAAATCTAAGCGTGCGGAAAAGATCAGGGATTTGTTCTTATCCGGTGCGCTTAAAAAGGATGCGCCGGTCGTGTTTACCGATACAACGGAAGCTGAGGCGGTGAAACTGTTCGCGAACACCTTTCTGGCACTGAGAATCGCCTATTTTAACGAGCTGGATACTTATGCCGAAATGAAAGGTCTAAACACAAAAGATATCATCAAAGGTATCGGATATGACCCGAGAATCGGTGATTATTACAATAACCCGTCGTTTGGATACGGCGGATACTGTCTGCCAAAGGACACCAAACAGCTGATGGCGAATTATTCTGATGTACCGAACGAAATCATCGGCGCTGTAGTGGAGGCGAACCGGACGCGTAAAGACCATATCACGGAAATGATTTTAAAACGCAATCCAAAAACAGTTGGGATTTTCCGGCTGACCATGAAAAAGGATTCCGATAATATACGTTCATCCGCAGTGCTGGGCATCTTAAGGCGGCTTGCGGCAAAAGGCATCACTGTATATGTTTATGAACCGACGCTTAAGACCGAAGACTTTATGGGTGCGGTGGTGATGAATGACATTGAAGCGCTGAAACAAAAGAGCGATTTGATTATCACAAACCGCATGTCGGATGAATTAAAAGACGTAATGGATAAGGTCTATACCCGCGATATATTCAACAATAATTAATCTATGATGAAAAATAAAGTTGTAAAAATCATTGTCAATATCTTTACCGTGCTTTGCCTCGGTTATGTCATCTATAAACTGGTGACGATTGATATTGATTATAAAATTCTGCTGAATCCGAATGTCAGCATTGCGGTTGCGATTGCGTCAGTTTTAATCGCTGTAACGGTCTATTTAAGCGGATTTGCATACCGCGAGACTTTGAAGATGCTCGGGGCGCAGGATGTGAACACCCATGAGATTATGGATGTTTATGTGTCGTCCAACATCGCGAAATACCTTCCGGGTAATGTGATGCACTTTGCAGGGCGCAATATTATCGGCGTGAAATACGGGCTTTCAAATAAGCAATTGCTGTTTGCGACTTTCTTTGAAGTCGGGTTAAAGGTTGTGGTTGCAATGGCCATGATTGCGGCGCTTGCACTGGAGCCGTTTTTAAAGCTGATTGACGCGTCTGATAACTGGTATGTCATCCCGGTGATTATTGCCGTCACCGTGGTCGTTATTGCGGCGCTGGCTGTGGTGTTTATCAAGTTTAAGGATACTGTGACATTAAAAGCGCTTTGGCAGAAAACCTGGATTGTAATTATTATCGACGCGGTTGTATACGCGATATATGCGCTGTGCTTTGTTGCGATCCTATATGTTTTGGTAGACTTCGAGTCTATCAAGCCCTTGGTGCTGATGCTGTCCGGCGTCTATATCATATCCTGGCTGGTCGGATTCATTACGCCCGGCGCACCAGGAGGTATGGGAGTCAGGGAGGCGACACTGATTATTTTATTAGGCGGATTGATGGGAGAAGCGGATATCCTGCTGGTCGGCATTGTCTACCGGATATGCACGATTATCGGCGATGTGTTATCGTTTTTGATGAATCTTGCGGTGAAACGGATACGAAAAGGAAAAACAAATACAGCAGCAGTACAAGACTGATTGTGGTGTGGAGGATAAAATGAAACTGATTATACAAATACCTTGTTATAACGAAGAGGAAACCCTTCCGGTAACGTTTAATGATCTGCCGAAAAAGATTGACGGCATCGATGTTATTGAATACATGATTATTGACGACGGCAGCAAGGATAAAACTGTTGAGGTTGCAAGAGACCTCGGCATCCATCATATCGTAAAACTGAAAAAGAATTCCGGTCTCGCAAAAGCTTTTATGACTGGTATTGACGCAGCATTACGTCTAGGCGCTGATATTATTGTTAATACTGACGGCGATAACCAATACTGCGGTTATGATATTCCGCTTTTGGTACAGCCGATTATCGATAAAAAAGCGGATTTTGTCGTCGGTGACCGACAGACCGATAAAATCGCCCATTTTTCTTCGCTGAAGAAAAAACTGCAGAAGTTCGGCAGCTCGGTCGTGCGTGCGGCTGGGCAGAGTGAAGTCATGGACACCACCAGCGGATTTCGCGCATACTCCAGAGACGCGGCGATGAAGCTGAATATCATCGGAGAATATTCCTATACACTGGAAACCATCATATTGGCTGGACGCCAGAAAATGGCGGTTTCAAATGTGAAGATCAGAACCAATGACAAGCTGAGAGAATCCCGACTGTTTAAGAGCATGGGCAACTATATCAAAAAATCAGGCACGACGATTATTCGCACCTTTGCGCAGGTCGCACCCCTAAAACTGTTCGGCACAACCAGCATCGTATTTCTTTTAGCCGGGCTTGCGGTATTGATCAGGTATTTATGCTTTTTCTTCACCGGTGACGGCGGCGGACATGTGCAGTCTTTGCTGTTGGGCGTGCTGCTGGTCTTAATTGCATTCCAGCTCGGTATCTTTGGCATGATTGCCGACGCGGTTGCGGCGAACCGGAAAATCAACGAAGAAATCCTATACCGGCTTAAGAAAATCGAGTACGACAAAGAAGAAAAGTAAAAATTAAAAAAAGTTGAAATAATAAATAAATTTTCGTTTGAAAATAATACAGGGTGTTTATATTTAATATAAGTCTTTTTTTGAGAATCTCAATTAAAAATCTATGGCTTATGAAAAAAACGCATGCATACGAAAATAATTCAAAAAATGATCGAAGTGAATAAAAACGACCCTAAGCGCATTAACCATGCGCTTAAAGTTTTTGCGCTGACAAGCCTGATTGCGGATGCGGAAATCGAAGACAGCTTTAAACGTGAGTGTGCCGTGATTGCATCCATCCTGCATGATATCGGGATTCATGCCGCCGAAGAAAAATATAATTCAAACGCGGGTAAATATCAGGAGATCGAAGGCCCGCTGATTGCACGGCGTATTTTGGAATCACTTCATTACAGCGAACTTATTATTGCACGCGTATGCTTCTTAATTGCCAAACACCATACCTATAATGCCGACTTCGGCATTGACCATCAGACGCTGATTGAAGCGGATTTGATCGTCAATCTTGATGAAGAGAAGACCAAAGAGAGCGCTTATCATACAGCTATGGAAAAACGCTTTAAGACCGAAACAGGCAAGATGGTCTTAACCATGATGATACCGGATATAAACCGGCAATAATCCTTTTTAGGCACCCAATTCAATTGACAAATCGACAAAAAATGTTAAATTATATATTGGCATGTTCTTCGCTTGCCGTAAAAGACATAAGAAAGGAAAGTAAACATGGCAAAAAAACAGTTTAAAGCGGAATCCAAGCGGTTGCTGGATTTAATGATTCATTCCATCTACACACATAAAGAAATCTTCATTCGTGAGCTGATCTCTAATGCGAGCGATGCGATTGACAAGATTTATTATAAAGCGCTTTCGGATGAAAATATGAGTTTCAACAAGGATGATTATTATATCAAAATCATGCTTGATAAAGAAAACCGTATTTTTAAGATCAGCGATACCGGCATCGGAATGACAAAAGAAGAACTCTCTGATAACCTCGGGGTCATCGCAAAGAGCGGATCGCTCCAGTTTAAATCAGAGGTTGAACAGTCGGAGGATTATGATATTATCGGGCAGTTCGGCGTCGGGTTTTATTCGGCGTTCATGGTTGCGAAGAAAGTAGTCGTCACCAGCCGCGCACTGGGCAGCGAGGAAGCGTACCAGTGGGTGTCCGAAGGTGCAGACGGTTATTCGGTCAGCACGGCGCAAAAGGATACTGTCGGCACGGATATCGTTATCTATATCAAGGATAATACAGAAGACGAAAATTATGATGAATATTTAGAGGAATACCGGGTTAAATCCCTGGTCAAAAAATACTCGGATTTTATCCGCTACCCAATCAAGATGGATGTGACCACATCCGTCCCCAAGGAAGATAAAGAAGGGGAATATGATACGGTTGTTGAGGAACAAACCGTTAACAGCATGGTGCCCATCTGGCGTAAAAATAAAAACGAACTGAAGGATGAAGACTACGAAAACTTCTATTTCGAAAAACACTATGGATTCGATAAGCCGGCGCGCCATCTGCATATCAAGGCGGAAGGCCTGACCCGCTATACAGCGATTATTTATATCCCTAAGCAGACCCCGTTTGATTTTTATACCAAAGAGTTTGAAAAAGGTCTGGAATTGTATGCCAACGGCGTCCTGATTATGAAAAAGTGCGGCGATTTACTGCCCGACTATTTCAGCTTTATTCAGGGCATGGTGGATTCGGAAGACTTATCGCTTAATATCTCGCGCGAACTGTTGCAGCATGACCGGCAACTGAAAGTGATCGCAAAAAATATCAACAGCAAGATTAAATCCGAGCTGTTAAAGATGCTGAAGGACAACCGCGAGGATTATGAGGAGTTTTATAAATCATTCGGCAGACAGCTGAAATACGGCGTATATGACCAATTCGGCGCCAATAAAGATGAATTAAAAGACCTGCTGATGTTTTATTCTTCGACCGAGAAGAAGCAGGTCACGCTGGCGGAATATGTCTCACGCATGAAAGCAGACCAAAAGTATATTTATTATGCGTCCGGAGAAAGCGTGGAACAGATTGACCTGATGCCGCAAACCGAGCGTGTTGCGGATGAGGGGATGGAAATCCTGTATTTCACCGAAGACGTGGACGAGTTTGCGATTAATATTTTATCCGAATATGAAGAAAAGGCGTTTAAATCCGTCTCCAGCGGTGATCTCGGGATTGAAGAAAAAGATGATGATCAGCCTTCGGAAGAAGTAACAAAGGAAAACGAAGCGCTGTTTGAAGCAATGAAAAAAGTCTTAGGCGACGAAGTCACCAAGGTCATCGCATCCAAACGGTTAAAATCCACTCCGGTCTGCCTGTCGAGCGAAGGCGGGCTGACGATTGAGATGGAAAAGGTGTTAAAGACCATGCCGAACAGCCAGGATGTCAAAGCCGAGCGCATTCTGGAAATCAACACAGACCATGCGGTCTATGAGGCGCTTAAAAAAGCGCAGAAAGCGGGCGGAGATGAGTTTGCATTGTATACGAAGCTGTTGTATAACCAAGCGCTTTTGATGGAAGGCTTGTCGGTGAAAAATCCGGTCGAGTTCTCAAACGATATCTGCAAATTAATCAAATAAAAAAAAAGAACCGCCGAAAGGCGGTTCTTTTTACATCAGGGCTATTGCCCGTGCAATTTGTTCAACAGTATCCATCGGCGTCATGGAATATTCGCCGATATCCGCGGCCGCCATCTCACCGGCGATCCCTGCGATATAAGCGCCCATTAAAGCGGCATCATAGGCAGAAAACTGCTGGGCCATCAGCGCGCCGATGAGCCCTGCCAGAACATCGCCGCTGCCGCCTTTGGACATGCCCGGCGTGCCGGTCAGCACCATTGCGACGTCTCCGTAGGGGCTTGCGATATAAGTGGTTGCGCCTTTTAATAAAAGAATGACGTTATTCATACGGGCATAGTCCGCCACATGATGAATCGGGTCCTTCAAAATTTCATTAACAGGGATTCCGGTCAAACGCATGAACTCTTTAGGATGTGGCGTAAAGACCGCATCACCGGTGATATTTTCGAGTATTTTAGGATTTTTTGCAATAATCGAAAGCGCATCCGCATCAAAGACCTTGGGCAGGTCATAAGAGGATATCAGCTTTCTGACCAAAAGGGCCACGTCATCCCCGGTTGTGATTCCGGGGCCGACAACTACCGCGTCCATCACGCCGATAAAATCGTCAAGCGCAGGGACAGCACGGTCATCAAAGCTTTCGTCGTCCGACGGCAGGGAAAGTGTAATGGCCTGAGGCACTGCCGATTGGAAGACCGGCGCCACGCAGGCAGGGACACACATATTTAAAAGCCCTACACCGCCTTTAAGCGCCGCGTTCGCGGCCATAATGCCGGCACCTGTCATGGTTTGGCTGGCACATATTAGCGCCAGACTACCATAGGTGCCTTTATGCGTATTATGGTCGCGCTGCTGCATCGACAGCTCCTCAGAGCCTCGTGGATACGCGTTTATTTTAATGGGTTTATTTAAATGGATATCCCGATCGATACCGATTTTTTTGACTCTGAGATGGCCTTTTAAATCACGGCCGGGATAAATAAAGTGCCCCGGTTTCGGATGCTGGAAGGTCAGCGTTAAGTCCGCATGAACCGCCGAACCCATGATCTGTCCGGTATCCGCGTTGATACCGGACGGAATATCAGCACTGATGACTTTGGCGGGGCAGTTATTGATAAGATCAATGGTATCCCGAACCAATCCTTCAATATCACGCGATAATCCAATCCCGAATA
Organism: Christensenellaceae bacterium; assembly: GCA_963674805.2. GTDB lineage: Bacteria > Bacillota > Clostridia > Christensenellales > CALMFG01 > CALMFG01. The sequence goes on along the minus strand of CAXXNY010000026.1, from coordinate 143,700 downwards.
TGGCGTCTACGATAATGTCGGATTCCGTAATACCCAGTAATGCCTGATCCACATCGAAGGTGGTGTTGACCTCACGTAAGAATCCAGATTTGATGAAATAAGCCGCATTCAGCTGTGCGTCGCCTTTAAGTGCTGATACCGGGCCCATTAAAAAAACGGAAGTCTGATACCCTTCAGTCATCATTTTTCTTGCAAGCGCAAATCCGTCGCCGCCGTTGTTGCCGAGACCGCAGAAAATCAGAAACCGGCTGGATTCACTGCCATATTCAAGGCACGCGTCAAACAATCCTTCCGCCGCATTTTCCATCAGCACAATGCCCGGAATCATGTTGTCCTTAATCATACCCTGGTCAAGCGCTCTCATTTCATCCGCAAATAAGACTTCCATTCATGACACTTCCTTATGTTTATTTTTCCAAAATCACCTGAGCACAGGCAATACTGGTTAAGTTCGAGATACTGATAAATAGTTGTTTTCCGCCGAGATCCGCAAACGCCTGCTTAGCCGTGCCGGACAGAACTACATATGGTTTTCCGTTTGGTTCGCGTAACACTTCGATTTCCCGGTAATATCCGCTAGAAAATCCGACGCCGAAAGCCTTCATCACCGCTTCTTTTGCGGCGAAATTCCCGGCAATCACATTCGGGAGATCCTTTCGGGATCGGAACATAGCCTGCTCTTTTTCACTGAACAACCGGTCAAGAAACGCCTGGTCCGTACCCTTTTCTCTAAAACGGTCCACTTCAACAATATCAAGACCGATGCCGATAATCATGACGCATCCTTTGAAGCATAAGCGGCATTGGCAATCGCCATGGCTGTGGCATGAACGCCAGCGTTGAGCACTCGGTCATACAAACAAATACGGTTGTCTGCGCTGAGCGCAAAGATCGTATCACCGTCATACATTGTATGGCACGGACGGACACTCAAGGCAATGCCGTCATGCGAGATATCGGCCAGCTTATTTGCCTGAGCCTTTGTGAGCTTGGCATTGGTAAAGACTACGCCGATCGTTGTATTTTCGCCCTTGGATGGCCGGACAATGGCCCCAAGGCCTTTTAAAAACACCTCATCGGCAGTGGGGGAGCGGTGGCCGGAAATGAACGCATGTGTCTGATAATCATAAATCTCGCCCAGCGGATTCGCCGCGAACACCGCGCCGACATATACACCGCCGCCGAGTGAAACCGAAGCAATACCCAGCCCGGATTTTTCCGCTTTTTTAATGCCCATGATCTTACCGCAGGTCGCGCCTGCTCCGGCACCGACAGAACCCTGAGCCGGATTGCCTGTTTTGGCATCCAGACAGGCCTGATATCCGAAATCCGCATCCGGCCGGACGGCGGATGACAGATAGCCTAAATCATATAAAACAGCGGCCGGAACAATTGGGACAACCGCTTCGGCGGTTTTAAAACCGATGTGTCTTTCTTCGAGATAGCGCATTACGCCTGATGCGCTTTGAAGCCCGTAAGCAGAGCCGCCGGATAAAACAACGGCATGCGCCTTTTCAACCGCATTCTTTGGGTCAGCCAAATCAGTTTCGCGTGTACCCGGAGCAGAGCCGCGTACGCTTGCGCCCAATACAGCGCCTTTTTCGGCCAGCACGACCGTTGTGCCGGTACCGTTAACGCTGTCCGTATAATGCCCGATTTTTATATTCTTAATTTGGTATTCACTATTATACATATCCGTCTTTTCCTCTCAGTGAGACTTCTCCGGCTAACACACGCTGCGTTTCCTTGCCGGTATCTAACAGCAATGCACCGCTCTTGTCGATATCAATAACCATACCGCTTAATATCTGGTTGCCGGACGTAATGTTCACTTCCTGTCCGACTACAGCGCTGCCGGACCGGTAAACATCCATAAATGCATCCGCTCCGGTCAGCTTAAATTGATCATAATAGCCAATAAATGCATCGATGAACGCGGCAAACAACTCCAGCCTTTCAATAGACCTGCCGGTTTCTATTTTAAGCGAAGTCGCTTTGCTGGCAATTTCGCCCGTAAAAAACGATGAGCCCTGATTCACATTGATGCCGATACCGCAGACGATAAACCGGATACCGTCAAAGTCCGAAGACATTTCCGTGAGTGTCCCGCTGAGCTTTTTTTGATGGGAGACAATATCATTCGGCCATTTTATTTTTGCGCGCAATCCCGTTGTCTCTTCAATCGCTTTTACCTGAGCGACAGCAGCGAGACAGGTGATCTGAAACGCGTCAGACGGCGGGATATCGGGTTTTACCAAAAACGATACATAAATACCATTGTGCCTGCTGGATGCCCATGAGCGCCCGCGGCGGCCTATACCGCCTGGCTGGTCTTCACAGGTTAAAACCGTGATTTCGTCCTTCTGCTCACCGATTTTCTTTAGTGCAATATTCGTTGAATCAGTCGTATCTACCCAAATAAAATCGCTGATGCGATTCTTATTCTTTAAAAGCGGCAGAACATAGCAATCTTTCATCCTGTCCGGCAGTGCCGTCATGCAGTGGCCTTTGTGTGAGACCGACTCAATCACAGCACCGTCAGCCTTTAGTGCCGCGATGTGCTTGGACACAGCGGCGCGCGAGATATTGAGTTTTTCGCTAAGTGCCTCGCCGGAAACGAATTCACCGCGGTTATGATATAACGCAGAAAACACCTTTGACCGCATCACGAATCGTCTCCCGACAGCAGACCGGACACTACGTCAAAAGAAAAACCCTTGCTTGCCAGCCCGCGGTATATTTTCTGGCGTCTTATATGAGGCTCGATGGCTGCGTATTTTTTATTCAGTTTCTCGTACAAACCCTTTGCGTTTTGGTATTCAATATCATTGGTATAAGCCTTAAGGGCATTTTCGATATCCGAATCCGCGAATCCTTTTTGTTCCATCTTGTGTTTCAGCACAATACTTCCGTATTTTGCGGCGTTGATATGATAGGATACGAATTCCCTTGCGTATTCTAAATCATTTAAATAACCGTAATCCAACAGCTTCTGAACGGCATGTTCGGCAATATCTTCGTCAAGCTCCTTTTTGATCAGATAGTCTTTTACTTCCTGCACCGTGCGCCGTCTGGCAGCGACCTGCTTAACCGCCAGCTGAAACGCATACTTTTGGTTATCTTCTTCAACCATCCGACGAAAGTCATCCGGCTCGATTTCGATATTTTCTTTTATATGATGAATCACCATTGCTTCCGCATTCAGCGCGCCGGCAAAGTCGCCATCAAGAAAGATATTGTACCGGTTTTGAGCATGCTTCTGCTTCGTGATTTTAGTGATTTTCGGCATACTATAGATTATACACGATTTTAATGAATATTAAAGTTTTTTACAATAGCTGAGGCTTTAAAACGAAAAAAGAAAAATATAGATTATCGGTGAAACGTCAAAATTAAACATTGAAGTAACTGTGAACAAAAAGGGATAACCTATACAAGCGGGTCCTTTTATGTTAAAATGTTAGCGCAAATTGAGGGAACTTTCATTTATTAAAGGACGAAATTTATGATTAGATCAAAAATATGGATACTCATATTAATATTAGTTCTGGTCGCACTGCCGGTAATCGGCTTAGCGGCGCCGGACGGCTTTACGGTTATTAAAGAAGGTACGGTTTCGGTTGACGGGATTTTAGTGCAGATGCGCCTGAGGGATTTAGGTTATCTGTGTTATCGGCCCACCGGAAAGTTTGGACCGCTTTCTGTGGACGCCATTAAACGGTTCCAGGCCAACAATGAGTTTCAAAAGGACGGACAGGTTGGGCCAACCACATTTGATGCGTTGTTCGAAAACGGACTTGACCGTTCCGGATTAAGAAACGACCTTGTGGTCTATGGTAATTCCGAAGACAATATTTCGAATACGGGTGATGCGATCAACTGGTCGGTTGTCGATAAAGTATTTCAGGTCGGAATGACTGCGACACTGACGGATACAAAGACCAATACGTCTTATACCGTCAAACGCGTTGGGGGAGAGAGCCACGCGCATATCGAGCCGCTGACACAGCGTGATACAAACGCATTCTATACCATGTTTTCTAAAAATGAAGATGATTATGACTTTCTTGAAAGCGGAAGGCTGACATATGAAAAACGTCCGTGCATCATCGAAATAGACGGCAACGTTTATGCCGCATCGCTGTTTGGTTATGTTCACGGGGACGATCCGCTGTTCATCGCTGATCCGAACAATCCGGAAGCAGAGCCGGGGGAAGACAACGGAATGAACGGATATTTGTGCCTGTACTTTTCGGGCAGTACGTCGGATGTATTTAACCTTGCGGATTCCGAACATGACGCGAATATAAAGACGGCTTCACTGCAATAAAAAACCCCGTTATTTCGGGATTTAAAAAGTATACGAAAACGCTGCTGTTTATATGGCAGCGTTATTTTTTATCTTCTTCATAGTCATCAAATAATTCACAAAGCCTTGTGTTTGGATCCGTGCCCGGTGCGATATTCATTGACTGGTAGAGTTCTTCAAAAGTCATATGCGTTTCCTCAGCAATATCTTTTAAGGTTACGTTCTCATCAATACAGATGATATGGAAGCCCTCGTGCGCTTTCGCTTCGGGAAAGATTTGTTCAATCATGGCATTGTTATGATGCGGTTTCACCACATAGAATACGACGCCCGAAAGAATCAGGACCGTGATGCATAACAATAATATCGCAACAAACCAAGGTGTGTTATTGTGGTGTGTTCTGGTATTTTTTTGAGATGAAAGTTTCTTGTTCACATTGTTTCCCCTTTGCTCATCACATTATCATAAAAACATAAATATAATCTATTAATCATATATGAACAAAATGTAAACAATAAAAAAGTACGGATGATAATCATCCGTACTTGATGTTTTGCTTGTTTTTTGGGATTAATACATGCCCGGCATTCCGCCTGGTGCACCCGGCATCGCGGGTTCTTCGGCAGGAATATCGGTAACAATCCGTTCGGTTGTCAGCAGCATTGCTGAGATGCTGGCCGCATTCTGCAGAGCAGAACGGGTAACCTTGGTTGGATCGATAATTCCGGATTTAAACATATCCACATAGGCGCCCGCTGATACATCGTATCCATATGTCGGGTCGGCCTTTGATAGGATCTTGTCTACGATAACACTGCCTTCGAGTCCGGCATTCGCAGCAATCTGGCGAATCGGCTCTTCGATTGCACGACATACCATCTGCATACCGGTTTTAATATCGCCTTCGGCCTTGGCCATTTCTTTATCTAATGCAGAAATGGTGTTAAGCAGGGCAATACCGCCGCCCGCAACAATACCTTCTTCAACTGCAGCACGTGTGGCAGCCAATGCGTCTTCAATTCTCAGTTTCGCTTCTTTCATTTCGGTTTCGGTAGCAGCACCAACATGGATAACCGCGACGCCGCCTGAAAGTTTTGCCAGGCGTTCCTGAAGCTTTTCTTTATCATAGTCAGAAGTAGTTTCTTCAATCTGCGCTTTGATTGATTTAATTCTGGCTTTGATATCTTTATCATCACCGCCGCCTTCGACGATTGTGGTGTTTTCTTTATCAATGATAATCTGACGGGCAGAACCCAGAAGTTCTAAACCGGCTTCCTTGAGATCCAAACCGACTTCTTCACTGATGACCTGTCCGCCTGTCAGAACAGCTATATCCTGAAGCATTGCTTTTCTTCTGTCACCGAATCCCGGCGCCTTAACCGCAACGCATGTAAATGTGCCGCGCAGTTTGTTGACAACCAGGGTAGCCAATGCTTCGCCTTCAATATCTTCGGCGATAATCAGCATCTTCTTGCCAGCCTGTACGACTTTTTCGAGAACAGGAAGGATTTCCTGAATGTTGGTGATCTTTTTATCGGTGATTAAGATAACCGGATCTTCTAAGACGGCTTCCATTTTATCCGTATCGGTTACCATATAGGGGGAGGCATAGCCTCTGTCAAACTGCATCCCTTCAACCACCGAAAGTTCGGTTTTCATGGTCTTGGATTCCTCAACCGTGATAACACCGTCGTTGCCGACTTGTTCCATCGCCTTAGAAATCAATTCGCCGATTTCTTCGTCTCCGGCTGAGATTGCCGCTACCTGTGATATTGCGTGGCTGTCTTTAATCGGCTGTGAAAAGCCCTTTAAAGATTCAACGACAACGTCGCTGGCCTTTAGAATACCTTTTTTAAGCGCCATCGGATTTGCTCCTGCTGCGACATTCTTTAATCCCTCACGGATAATCGCCTGAGCCAATACCGTAGCGGTTGTGGTGCCGTCTCCAGCTACATCATTTGTTTTTGTTGCGACTTCTTTAACGAGCTGTGCGCCCATGTTTTCAAACGGATCTTCAAGTTCGATTTCTTTTGCGATTGTTACGCCGTCATTCGTGATGAGCGGGGAACCGAACTTCTTGTCTAAAACAACATTGCGTCCCTTAGGACCCAGCGTCACTTTAACGGTATCCGCCAATGTATTGACGCCGCTTTCTAACGCACGTCTGGCATCTTCGCCAAACTTCAATTGCTTTGCCATGTAAATTCTCTCCTTTGTAAAATGATTAATCTAAAACCTTAGTCAACGATTGCCAGTACATCGCTCTGGCGAACGATTAAATACTCAACGCCGTCATATTTGACTTCTGTGCCTGAATACTTGGAATAAATGACCTTCTGTCCTTTTTTCAAGGTCATGGTGACTTCTTTTCCGTCTACCAGCCCGCCGGGGCCCACTTCGACGACTTCCGCCATCTGCGGTTTTTCCTGTGCACTGCCGGGCAGCACAATACCGCTCTTTGTGGTTTCTTCGGACTCTAAACTTTTAATCAGCACTCTGTCGAGCAATGGTTTGATTGCCATGGTATATAAAACCTCCTTAAAATAATCAACCTGTTGTTAGCACTCTTGTTGAGTGAGTGCTAATGCAAATATATGATATCTTTTATCACCTTTTATAGCAAGCTGAAAAAACAACAAATTTAAAAAGAAAGATATATTTAAATCAAAATATATTCATATTACTCTGAAATGCTCATAAAAACGCTTAATATCTACAAATATCACTATTCGGGATATCCTAGACAAGCATGTTGTATATTTAGTAAAATAAAACATCGCATGTATCATGAAAGGAAGACAAATGGACAAGTGGGATAAGCGGTTTATGGAAATGACAGAAACGATAGCAACCTGGTCAAGCTGTTTTAAGGAGAATCGTAATGTTGGCGCAGTTATTGTGAAAAACAAGCGGATTCTGACCACGGGATATAACGGCGCTCCGGCCGGATTGCCCAGCTGTAAGGACCGAAAGGAATGCCTGCGTGTTTTAAAGAATATCGAATCCGGCACACACCATGAACTTTGCTATGCGATTCATGCTGAACAAAATGCAATCATACAAGCCGCAAAGATGGGGGTAAGCATAGAAGGCGCAACGCTTTACTGCACCCACCAGCCCTGTGTCATCTGTTCAAAGATGATAATCAACGCCGGAATCGTCCGTGTGGTATATAAAAACGCCTATCCGGACGACTTTGCCATTCAATTACTTGATATGGCCGACGTCACGCTGGAGAAATTTGAGTAAAACAAAAGCACTACCGAAAGGGAGTGCAATCATTATTGACCGTGTTTATTTTGCAATCGCATCAAGATGCTTAGCCATGTTTGATTTTCTGCGTGCCGCAAAGTTCTTATGCACAGTGCCTTTAGCAACCGCTTTGTCTAAAACGCTGCTGGCTTCACGATAAAGCTTTGCTGCTTCATCGGCTTTATTTTCGGCGATAACCGCTTCAAACTTTTTAATCACGGTTTTAATTTCTGATTTGATGCTGCGATTTCTTAAGTTATTGCGCTTTTCAATTTTTGTGCGCTTCATCGCGGATTTAATATTTGGCAATGCCGTCACCTCTACTTAAAATTTAACAGCGTTATTTTAACATACCTGTTTTTTTATTGCAAGCAAATTCCTGCCGCTTAACTGAGTTTATCATAGCACGGCTGAATTTTATATCGGAAGCCGTGCAAAACGGAATCTGAACATTTGCCGTAATCTTTAAATTGCGGGCGCAGAAAAACTGCGGTATAATGATACCGCAAATCTTAAGGAAAGTCTTAATATAATGGAAAACAACGAAAAGCCCATTGGTTTTTTTGATTCAGGAGTCGGCGGGGTCAGCGTTTTAAAAGAAGCAGTCGCGCTGATGCCGAACGAGGATTACATTTATTACGGCGATAACGCCAATGCGCCTTACGGTACAAAAACGGAAGAAGAGATTCAACAGCTTTCGCTTGCTTGCGGCCAATTTTTGATTGATAAAGGCGTAAAGGCAATTGTGATGGCCTGTAATACCGCGACGAGTGCGGCGGTGCGGCTGATGCGCACGGAATATAATATTCCGGTCATCAGCATTGAACCGGCTGTTAAACCGGCGATAGAGACGTCGTATAACGGCGATATTATTGTATTGGCAACCGAAGGGACAATCAGCCAGCCGCGGTATAACCAGCTGCTTGAACGGCTGGGCGCTAAGGACCGTGTCATTAATGTCCCGTGCAAAGGATTGGTGACCCTGATCGAAGACGGTGATCTGAATGCGGGGGAACTGAACGAATATATCCGGTGCATCTTTGCGCCGTTTCATTCCGACCCGGTGGATACGGTTGTGCTGGGATGTACGCATTATTCATTTATTAAAGACAAAATAAAGGCATTTTTATATGAAAACTTTCGGGGGAAGCGCCAGGTCATAGACGGCAATTTCGGTACGGTGAAACAATTGAAACGTGTATTGGAAGAGCATGAGCTGCTGACCCGTTCATCAAGAAAAGGCAGCGTAACGTTTTATTCATCGGGCGGATCAAAATACACCAAGATGATGAAACGGCTGTTCCGTATGGAGATTTAAGCGGAACTTTTCTAAACCCATCTTCGTCTAATCAACATAAAGGTATGATGAAACATGGACAGAGACGCAATTAAACAACTAATCAGCGCATACGCGGACGGAGAAGCCGGGCCGGAGGACATTGCCCGCGCTGTTGACGCGATTAAGAGCGACCGGGAATACCGGACGTTCCAGCGTGACATCCGCAAGCTTAAGCGAGAATTTAAACGCCTGCATAACCCGGCGGCTTTTGCTGCGTTTAAAAAAGCGTGGCGGGAGCGTATCGGTATCCGGAAGGAAAGCGATACCGGCTGGCATATACCGGTCAATGCCGTTGCACTGACTGCGGCGGCCGTGGTGATCTTTATCGGCGGATACTTTTTGTTAACACAACAATCAAATGTAAATATGATGGAGAAAACCGCAGGGACTGCGGATAGCGCGGTGCTCGAAGACGGAGCGCCCGAAATGGTGATGCAGGAAATGATGCCGGAAGCAGATATGGCGTCTGAGGAGGAAGCAGCGGAAAGTGCCGCTGTTGAGGCCGAAGCGTCATTTGCCGCAAGGGGCGCTGATGGTATTTATACTTTGCCGCTGTTTATGAAAGATGATTTTATCAGTGATCTGGATACAACCGGCGCAGATTATTCGCTGCTGACGGAAGGGGACAGCGTAACTTTAACTATTGAAGCCGATACGAAGTATACTGATGCTGTTACTGGCATATTAGAAGCTTACGGACTGTATGTTGATCCGGTTGAATGGGAAGAACGTGCACTTACCATTATCTTTGAATAAGCAATAAAAAAACCGCAAGATAACTTGCGGCGTGAAAAAATACAATTATGATGCACAGGATAACAAACCTTGTGACAACGCCAGATATAGGAATACCAGTAATCCCGGAATCATCCCGACAAAGTATGCGGTTCTGATGGAATTCAATTTGAGCCCGCGCTTGCTCTCAAGTTGTCTGACAGTAATCATAAAGGCAGCGAAAACAATTAGGAAAAGGTACTGCATGATCTTTGAGATGAGTGCATCCTGAATGCCGAGGTCTCTCCCGGAGAAATAAATGGACACACTGGTCAGGATACCCGCAGCAATACCGATCAGCCATTGGATCGGCTTTTTTATTTCCTTTGTATTGTTTTCTTCCGTTGCAGGAAGGTCATTTTTTTCAGTTTCAGACATATCTATTCTCCTAACCAAATTATTGTCCATTATTATGACACAGAACAGGCGTTTTTTCTACCTGTTTTATGAAAATATTTTAAATAATCGTTTATTTTTCAGCAGGTTTCTGTTAAAATAACGCTACGTGCAAATATGAGCGAGACGTCTTGGAATCCAGAATTCCTTATATATATTTTCGAAAAATTGTTAAGGAGGAATGAAGCTGTATGAATGTATATGCAACTGAGAACATCAGAAACATTGCATTAGTCGGTCACGGCGGTGACGGAAAAACCTCGTTGGCCGAAGCGATGTTATTTGATTCCGGTGCAACAGATAGACTGGGTAAAGTAGAAGAGGGAAATACGCACACTGATTTCGACCCTGAGGAAGTAAGCAGAAAAATTTCGATTATGACGGGATTTGCGCCTGTTGAATGGAAAAAGGTCAAGATCAATGTGATGGACGCTCCGGGATATTTTGATTTCGCGGGGGAAGCGGTTCAGGCATACCATCTGGCAGATGCCGCGTTAATCGTGGTATCGGCAAAATCCGGCCTTTCCGTCGGAGCGGAAAAAGCTTGGGAGTTTTGTGAAAAGCATAAGATGGCACGGGCATTTTTCATCAATCAGATGGATAAAGAAAACGTCATCTATGAAAAGGCGTTTGCGACTATTAAAGACAAATACGGCGTGAAGATTACACCCGTTCAAATACCAATTGGAGACGGACTTGATTTTAAGGGAATCGTCGATATTATCGAAATGAAAGCCTATGATGTCACGGGAAAACAATCCAAAGAGATGCCGATTCCCGATGATATGAAGGCTAGAGTCGAAGAAATGCGCAGTGAGATTGTCGAAAATGCAGCGGAAAACGATGAAGAACTGCTTGAAAAATTCTTCGGCGGCGAAGCGCTGACCAAAGACGATATTGTTAAAGGCTTAAAGACCGGGATTGACGAAGGCGATGTCGTGCCGGTGTTTGTCGGCTCTGCGGCAGGAAATATGGGCGTTGATTTATTAATGGATAACATCCTGTCGTTCATGCCGTCGCCTGACCGTGCGAATCCGGTTAAGGCGAAAGACGAAAAGGGTGAAAGCATCGAAATTAAGATTGATGCTTCAAAACCGCTCATGGCGAAAATCTGCAAGACGGTTGCGGACCCGTTTGTGGGTAAATTATCCGTATTCAAAGTGATTCAGGGTGAGATAACCGGAAGCTCTGATATCGTTAATGTGAATAAAGGCAAGAGTGAAAAACACGGTTCTGTCTATATCATGGACGGGAAAAAACAAAAGAACGTGGACAAGCTCGTGGCCGGAGACGTGGGTGCGGTGGCAAAGCTGCAGCTGACCGAAACATCGGATACATTGGCGGCGCCGTCAGTCAAAGCTACATTCGAACCCTTGGACTTCCCGAAACCCAGCATTTCACTCGCGGTAACCGCGAAGAAGCAGGGTGAAGAAGAAAAAGTATTTGCCGGACTGCATCGTCTGGAAGAAGAAGACCCGACTATTACGGTTGAGGTTCAGACTGAAACAACCGAAACATTGATCAGCGGACTCGGCGAACTGCAGATCGATATTATCTGCAAAAAGCTGGTCAACAAGTTCCATGTTGAAGCGGAACTATCCGACCCGAAACTGCCGTACCGTGAAACCATTAAAAAGAAAGTGACCGCTGAAGGCAAGCATAAGAAGCAATCCGGCGGACACGGACAATTCGGAGATGTGTTTATCGAATTCGAACCGCTGATGACCGGTGAAGATTTTGAATTCGTCGATAAGATCGTGGGCGGCTCAGTCCCGCGTCAGTACATTCCGGCGGTTGAAAAGGGATTAAGAGAAAGCCTTCACAAGGGCGTTTTGGCAGGATACCCGATGGTGAACATCCGCGCAACATTGTTTGACGGTAAGTTCCATCCGGTAGACTCATCTGAAATGGCGTTTAAGATGGCGGCGTACCAGGCGTATAAAACCGGATGCGGAATGGCAAACCCGGTATTGCTGGAGCCAATCTTAAAAGCGGAAATCATTGTGCCGGATGAATACATGGGTGATATCATCGGCGATATGAACAGACGCCGCGGCCGGATTCTTGGTATGACACCGGTGGAAGGACTGCAGAAAGTTGAAGCCGAAGTGCCGCAGGCTGAAATGGTTAAGTATGCGACAGACCTTCGCAGCATGACACAGGGGCACGGTGTTTTCAGCGTGAATGTTGAACGCTACGAGGAAGTGCCGGGCAACATCAGCGCCAAGATCATCGAAGAGGCGAATAAAGAACAAGAATAAGATATTTGGTGAATAAATTGTAAAAGGGCGTCTTCGCACTAACGAATGACGCTCTTTTTATGGACATCAATTGGCAGATTTGAGATAATGTGTACAACAGCTTGATATTTAACATCAATGTTCTGTATAATAACCAAACAATAACACCTAAAGTGAGTGATAATAATGAAAGACGATAGACAAATGAAACTATTTGCCTTAATAGCGCTTCGCGGGATGGTTATCTTCCCGTATATGGTGCTGCATTTTGATGTCGGCAGGGAAAAATCGGTCGCTGCACTGGAACGCGCGCTGGAATCCAAACAGCGTATTTTCTTGGTGACCCAAAAGGACATCAATATAGACGACCCCGACACCGACGACATCAGCCGGGTCGGCACCATCTGCGAAGTCAAACAGGTATTAAAGATGCCCGGGGATACGATACGCGTATTGGTCGAAGGGATATCCAGAGGCCGTATTATCGAATATACAAAGATTAAACCGTATTATGAAGTTGCGGTGGAAGAGCTGCTTGATACGCATGAAGAGCCGACTTTGGAAGAAAAAGCGTATATGCGTGCGGTGGTGAACGCATTCGAAAAGTACGCCAAAAAGTCGCTTAAGATTTCTAATGACGCCGTTATGTCGGTGAAGGAAATCTCGGATGCCGGTAAACTGACGGACTTGGTGTCCTCCTATGTTTTATTCACAACCGAATTAAAACAGGAAGTATTGGAATACACAAAACCGCTCGACCGGCTGAAACGGTTATTATCGGTCTTGACCGAAGAAATTGATATTATTGATATCGAAAATGATATCAACCGCTCGGTGAAAAAACAGATTGATAAATCCCAGCGTGAGTATTACCTGAGGGAACAGATTAAAGCTATCCAAAAGGAACTCGGCGAAGACAGCGCAGTCATGAGCGAAGTGAACGCGCTGCGCGAACGGCTGGATAAGAAAAAACTGCCTGCAGAAGTGAAAGACAAGTGCGAAAAAGAACTGCAGAAGCTTGAAAAAACTTCGGCGAACTCGCCGGAGCTCAATGTGATGATTAATTATCTCGATACGATTGCCTCTCTGCCGTGGGGAAAGAAAACCAAGGACAAGATGACGCTGGCGCATGTTCAGACGATTTTAGACGAAGACCACTATGGCTTAGATCAGGTAAAAGAACGTATCGTGGAATACATCGCTGTACTAAAGATGAAAAAGAACCTGCGCGGACCGATTCTTTGTTTTGTTGGCCCTCCCGGTGTCGGGAAGACATCAATCGCGCGCTCAATTGCACGTGCAGTCGGACGGAAGTTTGTCCGCATGTCACTCGGCGGCGTCAGGGACGAAGCGGAAATCAGGGGGCACAGACGGACATATATCGGCGCGATACCGGGGCGTATTATCACCTCGATCAAACAGGCGGGTACGGATAATCCGGTCTTTCTCTTTGACGAAGTCGATAAAATGGCATCAGACTTCCGCGGTGATCCGGCATCAGCGATGCTTGAGGTTTTAGACCCGGAAATTAACTCGACATTCAGAGACCATTACTTGGATATACCGTATGATTTGTCACAGGTAATGTTTGTCACGACGGCAAACTCAACCGAGACGATTCCGCGTCCGCTGCTTGACCGAATGGAAATTATTCAGTTAACGAGCTATACTTATGAAGAAAAACGTGAAATCGCAAAACGGCATTTGATCAAAAAACAAGCTGAGGCGCATGGCTTGAATAAGGAAAAGATTATTTTTGATGATGAAGCGGTAGAGGATATCATTAACCTGTACACCCGAGAATCAGGCGTTCGGAATCTGGAGCGCGAAATTGCGGCGGTATGCCGTAAAGCGACCAGCCGTCTGATCCAGTCCGGCGATGCTTCAATCACTGTCACAAAAGAGATGGTGCGCGAGTTCTTAAAGGCGCCGCGGTTTAACTATGATGTTGTCGATGAAATGGACCGTGTCGGCGTGGTAAACGGACTGGCATGGACGGCGACAGGCGGCGTGACGTTAAGCATAGAAGCGACCGGGTTTAACGGTTCCGGCAAGCTGCAGCTCACCGGAATGATGGGCGACGTGATGAAAGAATCCGCACAGACGGGATTGAGTCTGGTGCGGTCGAAGGCGCCGGATTTAAAAATCGACGATAAATCATTCAGCGATAAAGATATTCATATCCATATTCCCGAAGGCGCCATACCAAAGGACGGGCCGTCGGCCGGTATCACCATGGTAACGGCGCTGGTATCGGTGCTGACCGGACGCGCCGTGAAACGCGATATTGCGATGACAGGCGAGGTAACGCTGACCGGACGTGTGCTGAGAATAGGCGGATTAAAGGAAAAGGTGCTGGCTGCGATGCGTGCAGGCATATTTAACATCATCATGCCGAAAGAGAATGAAAAGGACTATCAGGATTTTCCGGAGGACTTAACAAAGCGCATTAAACCATATTTTGTTGAAGAAATCGACGAAGTACTGGCACTGGCGCTGGTGAAATAAATGGATATAAAAAAAGCGGTATTCATTAAGTCAATCGTGAATATGAAGGACCACCCGGGCGGCGATTATCCGGAGATCGCTGTTGCGGGTAAGTCCAACGTCGGTAAGTCTTCGCTGATTAATTATATGTGCGGCAACAAAAAGCTCGCAAAGACCAGCGGCACGCCGGGGAAAACACGACTGGTTAATTTCTTTCTGATTAACGATGCGTTTTATCTGGTTGACCTGCCGGGGTACGGATACGCAAAAGTATCTAAATCTGAACAGCAGTCATGGGGACACATGATTGAAGGGTATTTAGCCGGAACACGCCAGCTTAAGGCAATGCTGATTCTGCTCGATATCCGGCACCAGCAGACACAAAATGACTTAATGATGTTTAACTGGGCGGCGCAGTACGGGCTGCCAGTGATTTGTGCGGCGACAAAAGCCGATAAAATCGCAAAGTCAAAACGGTTTCAGCAGTTAAAGATGATTAAACAGGCGATCGGATACGGTACGGGATTTGATATTTTTCCGGTATCCAGCCAGGATAAGTTCGGGAAAGAAGATTTGATTGACGCATTTGCCGCGTTTATCTGATAAACAGAGAGAAAAATATGAACGTATATGCAATATCAGACCTGCACCTGTCGGGCGCACAACCGAAACCAATGAATATTTTCGGGGACAATTGGGACGACCATTGGGACAAAATCATGGAAGACTGGCGCGAAAAAGTCGAACCGGAAGATGTTGTGCTGATTCCCGGGGACATCAGCTGGGCGATGCGTATGGAAGAAGCGAAAATCGATACGGATGAAATCTGCGAAATGCCCGGTAAGAAGATCATGCTGCGCGGCAACCATGATTATTGGTGGAGTTCAATCTCCCGCGTCAGGGCCATCCTGTATAACGAAACCTATGTGATCCAAAACGATTCGCTGAATTTCGGCGATGTATGGTTTGCGGGGACGCGCGGCTGGGTATGCCCGAATGAAAAGGAGTTTCTCCCGGACGATGAAAAGATATACTTAAGGGAAGTCGGGCGTTTAAAAATATCGCTTGAAAGCATGAAACGAACGGATGATGACTGTGTGGTTGTGATGATGCATTACCCGCCGTTCAATGAGATGAAAGAGCCCAACGGATTTACTGAATTATTAGAAACGTTTGGCATAAAAACAGTTATTTACGGGCATCTGCATGATATCGCCGCGATGCGTTCATTTAATGGTGAGTTGAACGGAATCACCTATCATAATGTATCGTGCGATTACCTTGACTTTAAACTGAAACGCATTTTATAAAAATTGTTAATAAAATGGAAACTCTGTTCCGGTTTAATTAAAATTAAAGGATTTTGAGCAGTGTTTGTATAATTAATAAAAGTATGGATGAATATAATACGAGAGAGAAAATAGAAGCCTTAGAGAAAACCATCTTAAGCCCGTATGCGGCTTTTTCTTGTGATGCAACCAGAGTCGAACCGGTAGAAGAATGTGAATTCCGCACCAAGTTCCAGCGGGACCGCGACCGCATTATCCATTCAAAGTCATTCCGCAGACTAAAACATAAGACACAAGTGTTTCTGATTCCGGAAGGTGACCATTACCGTACCCGGCTGACGCATACGCTGGAGGTATCGCAGATTGCGCGGTCCATTTCGCGTGCGCTCAGACTGAACGAGGACTTGACAGAAGCCATATCGCTCGGGCACGATCTCGGCCATACGCCGTTCGGGCATGCAGGGGAACGGGCGATTAAGCAGGTGGACCCGAGTTTTGAACACAACAATCAGAGTTTAAGAATCGTTAAATATCTTGAAAACGGAAAGGGCTTGAACCTGACCATACAGGTAAATGATGGTATTTATAACCATAAACGGCGCTTAAAACCCGCAACGCTGGAAGGCGTGGTGGTGAATTTGGCCGACCGTATTGCTTATGTCAATCATGATATCGATGATGCGGTAAGGGCGGGCATTTTAAACCCGGCTGAAATCCCAAAAGAAACGCGGGAGTTTTTCGGTGAAACGCATTCCCAGCGTATTGACACGATGATTTCGGACATCATTAAAAACAGCGGTAACGGTGAAGTAAAAAAATCTGCCGAGGCGGAACGTATTTTTAATGACTTACGAGAATTTATGTTTGCGCATGTATATTTAAATCCGATCGCTAAGTCCGAGGAGAGCAAGGCGGAACGCATGATACTATCGCTTTATGATGCGTTTTATAAAGACCCTGCGATTATTCCTGACGATCAGTCCAGGAATATAGAAAGATATGGCAAGAAACAGGCGATAATCGACTATTTGGCCAGTATGACGGACCGATATGTCATAAAAATTTACTCAGATTTGTTTGTACCCATCGGTTGGGGGGTATATTAATATGTTGGGATTAAAAGGAACACACCATGGCATATTATGACCAGGACTGGATAAACGGTCTGCTGGCAAAAATAGATATAGAAGATATTGTGTCCGATTATGTCAGCCTTCAGAATAAATCCGGACGGATGTGGGGACTCTGTCCGTTTCATCATGAAAAAACACCGTCTTTTTCTGTCTCTAAAGATAAGCAGATTTTTTATTGCTTTGGCTGCCATGAAGGCGGGAATGTCATCAGCTTTCTGATGAAAATAGATAAACTGACGTTTCCGGAAGCAATAGAACGACTGGCCGAACGCGCGGGTATTCCGCTGCCGGAGAATACATCGGATGCTGACTATGAAAAGAATAAACAACGCCGGCTGAAGATTTATGAAATCAATAAAAAAGCCGGACAGTTTTATTACCAAAACCTGACCGGTGAAAACGGGAAGCATGCGCTGGACTACCTGAAATCACGCGGACTGGACGATAAAACCATTAAAAAATTCGGTTTAGGGTATGCCTCCGATGAGTGGGACAGCCTGCTGAACCATTTGACTGAGCAGGGATATAAAAAGGCACAGATCAACGAAGCAGGGCTCTGTCTGATCAAAAACGAACATGCGTATGATAATTTCCGAAATCGGATTATGTTCCCGATATTCAATGTGTTCGGGGATGTTATCGGGTTCGGCGGCCGAGTGATGGACGACAGCACACCGAAATATCTGAATACATCGGACACGTTTGCGTTTAACAAACGGCGCAATGTCTACGCGCTGAATTTTGTAAAAGCGATCAAGCGGATTCAGAGTGTGGTGCTGGTTGAAGGATATATGGATGTCATTTCGTTATATGCAAAAGGCATCTATAACGCAGTGGCGACGCTGGGAACTGCACTGACCAAAGAACAGGCACTATTGATAAAGCGGTACGTACCGCTCGTGTATATCGCCTATGACGGCGATGCGGCGGGGCAGAAAGCGACCTTAAAGGCGATTGAAATTTTAGAGAGTGTCGGATTAAAAGCAAAAGTTATTGTGTTCTCGGAAGGCGTTGACCCGGATGAGTATATTAAAACAAACGGCTATAACGCGTTTGTGGCACAGGCGAAGCATGCGCTGGATGCGGTCAATTACCGGCTCGACCGATTAAAAGAAGGGCACGATTTATCGGCTTACGAGGGAAAATCCGCCTATGTGGTTGGTGCATGCGAGATTATTAAATCGCTTCAAAACCCGATTGAGCGCGAGCAGTATATTATCCGTCTTGGAAAGGAAACCGGGCACTCACTGCAGGCCATCAAGGACCAGATCAGCTCACAGATTACTAGGCACGATGCACCCGATCAGGACCGGTTCTTTAAAATGACGCACCAGCAGGAAGCCGGGGAAAAGAAGATCGACCCGTCCGAACTTGCACTGGCAAAGATATTTTTAGCGAATCCAAAGAAGATTGCGATCTATGAGATTGGACGGTATTTGGAATATATACAGGATTCACGCGTGAAAAACATATTAAATGTGATAAATACGCGCGTAAAAGAAGGTATTTTACCGACCGATGCCGAATTGTTAACGGAATTGGATAATGAAGCGCAAAAACTGGCGGGCAGTATTTTAACCAAGATAGATGTAGAAGATGTAGACGGCCTTGATGTTGGACACATTTTAGATAACTATGAGAATAAAATACTCACATACCAGAGAGATGAACTGCTGAAAAAAATTGCGTCATCAACAAATAAAGATATGATTCTCGCTGAAATCAGCGAGTTGAATAAAAAATTGCATGACAAAAAGAAAAAGCCAAATTGATGGAAGGTGAGTAAATTGGCTGAAAAGAAAACAAAGGGGACACAAACCGCCGGAAAAAAACAACCGGCAAAGAAACCCACGGCGAAAATTGATACGCCAGAAACAAAAAAAGCTACAGCTTCGGCAAAAGATACGGTAAAGAAAACAGCGACGACCGCCGCAAAGAAACCTGCGGAGAAAACTGCTGTAAGCACGAAAACAACAACATCAAGAAAACCGGCTCCGGCAGCCGATAAGAAAACCGCAGCAAAACCGACCGGCTCAAAAGCGGATGCGGTAAAAAAAGAAACAAAACCAAAAGAATCAGCAAAGAAAGAGGAAAAGGCACCAATGGCAGATACAGCAGGCTCAAAGAAGAAAACAGACCCAAATGATCAGCAGGCAAAAACAGCAGAAAAAGACAGCAAAGTATTGTCGCTTGAAGAGTTGATTGCTGATAAGTTTTCTAGTGATGAACAGCAGTCGAAGTTAAAGAAAGTGATCGACGAAGGAAAAGAAACCGGAAAGATCACTTATAAACAAATCAATGATTCGCTGGACGAGAATACGATTAAACCGGAAACGCTGGATCGTATTCTGATTGCGCTGGAATCAGCAAAAATCGACGTCGTCGAAGAAGCGGATGAGAAGGAATTAGACGAAATCCGTGATGAAAATGACGATGACGCGGAAGAAAGCAAGCTTGATTTATCGATACCTGAAGGCGTAAATATTGACGACCCGGTCAGGATGTACCTAAAGGAGATCGGGAAAGTGCCGCTTTTAACCGCTGAGGAAGAAGTGGACCTTGCAAAGCGCATGGGCGAAGGCGATGAATCCGCTAAGCGCAAGCTGGCCGAAGCGAACCTAAGACTCGTGGTCAGCATCGCAAAACGCTATGTCGGCAGGGGCATGCTGTTCCTTGATTTGATTCAGGAAGGGAACTTAGGCCTGATTAAGGCAGTCGAGAAATTCGACTATACAAAAGGGTATAAGTTCAGCACCTATGCCACATGGTGGATCAGGCAGGCGATTACGCGGGCGATTGCCGACCAGGCGCGGACGATTCGTATTCCGGTGCATATGGTCGAGACCATTAACAAGCTGATTCGCGTCTCCCGCCAGCTGTTACAGCGTTACGGCAGGGATCCGCAGCCGGACGAAGTGGCACGCGAAATGGATATACCGGAAGAAAAAGTGCGTGAAATCATTAAGATTGCACAGGAACCGGTATCTTTAGAAACACCGATCGGTGAAGAGGAAGACAGCCATCTCGGAGATTTTATTCCGGATGATGATGCGCCCGCTCCTGCGGAAGCCGCGGCATTCACACTGCTGAAAGAACAGTTGATGGACGTGCTGGACACGCTGACGCCAAGGGAAGAAAAGGTCCTCTCCCTGCGGTTCGGGCTTGAAGACGGGCGAGCAAGAACCCTGGAAGAAGTAGGCCGTGAATTCCAGGTTACGCGGGAACGTATCCGGCAGATTGAAGCAAAGGCGTTAAGGAAACTGCGCCACCCAAGCCGGTCTAAAAAGTTAAGAGACTTTTTGGAATAAGAGTGAAACGGAATAACAGGCACGTTTTAAAAAATGTGCCTTTTTTCTGCAAACGGTGATTGATGAAAACACTTAGAGCGGATAAACGTATTGAAACGATTGTAAAGATGATTCCGGTTTCGGAATGCCTTGCGGATATTGGATGCGACCACGGAAAGACATCTGTTTTGGCGATAATAAATGGAAAGGCCAAACGTGTTATTGCATCGGATATCAGTCAGCCCTCGCTCAGTAAGGCGGTCAGGCTCGCCCGGCAATATGATTTATCTGAACAGATTGATTTTCGTGTCGGCAACGGATTGTCTGTGCTTAAAAAGAATGAAGCGGATACCATTGTTATCGCGGGTGTCGGCGGTGAACTGATGGTGCGTATCCTATCGGACGGCAAAGAAATGCTGTCAATCCATCCTAATCTCGTGCTGGCGCCGAATAACCGTGAAGCCATGGTACGCGAATGGATGATGCATAACCAATATAGTTCACAAGCCGAGAAATTGGTCAAGCAGAACGGAAAGTTCTATCAGGTTATATCAGCGGTTCGTGGAAAACCGGAGGAATTAAGCCCGATTGAAAAAGAAATCGGCAGGCAGATATTATCGTACAAAACAACGGAGCTGATTGAGTATTTAGGGCATAAACTGAATCAGGCAAATCGCGCCATGCGCGGCATTGCTAACAGTCCGGGAAATATGAAAACCTATCAGGTCTTTAATGACAGGAAAATGCAGTATCAGGAGGCTTTAGCATGGTTGAAAAGTCAAAAGTCTTAAAAATTCTAAATGAAGTTGCACCCCTTTCATTGGCAGAGCCGTGGGATAACTGCGGTCTGCTGGTGGATGCCGTAGACGCATTTTCTAGCATTCTTGTCTGCTTGGATGTCACACCGGGAGTATTGGATGAAGCAGAAACGCTCGGATGCAATTTAATTGTGTCCCACCATCCGCCGATCTTTAATAAACTCAGCAGACTGAGCCAGGATGACATTGCTTTTATGGCAATCAAACGCGGCATCAGCCTTTACGCAGCGCATACCAATATGGATAAGGCGCCGGACGGATTAAACCAGCAGCTTGCGGAGATGATCGGGCTTCAAGATATTACCGGATTCGGAGCCGGAGAAACGCAGGACTACGCAAAGATTGTTGTTTTCTGCCCGGTATCCGATGAACATCGTATTCGAAAAGCACTGTCGGACATTGGTGCCGGCCATATGGGCAATTATAAAGACTGTGCATTTACCACTGACGGAATCGGGAGTTTTTATCCGCTGAATAATGCAAATCCGGCAGTCGGCACTGTCGGCAGGCTGGAGAATGTTCCGGAAATACGAATCGAAACCTTGATTCAGAAAGAAAACATCTCAGCGGCGCTTGAGAAGATAAAGGAAGCACACAGCTATGAGGAGCCGGTCATTGATGTCTATCAGCTGATTAATCCGGTACAAAATACGGCGCTCGGAAGAATGGGTAGATTCTCAAGTAAGATTACCGTAGAAGAGCTAGTTTTAACGTTAAAAGAAGCGATACAGCCTGCAGTTATCAAGGTAGCAGGGGATATGGACCGGTTGGTCGAAAAAGCCGCCGTTTCATGCGGTGCTGGCGGTGATATGTTATATGATGCGTTATCAACCGATGCGGATGTTTTGATTACCGGGGAAGTCAAACATCACCAGTATCTTGAAGCAGTAAAAGCCGGTTTAGTCATCATCGAAGCCGGGCATTATGACACAGAAAAACAATTTGTAAAAACCTTGCATAGGCGTTTACAAGGCGCACTGAATGGGTTAAAATCTAATGTGACGGTTTTCATGAGCAAAACCGAGCAGTGCCCGTATATTGCGGTATTGTAACAATAGCGGTTAGACAGGAGAATAATTTGAGTAAACTGGAGAAACTATTTAACTACCAGACGATTGATTTGAAACTGGAACAGGTGAATGAACGCCTGAGAAATACGGCGACGCGGCTGCGTCTGGCCAAAATACACGATTACCTGCAAAAACAGCAGGAAGCGATTAAGAAGCTGGAACAAAGCCTGATTGTCAAGCAAAACGATGTAGACGATGCGGGTGAACAGCTGGTAAAGCTGTCCGGCGAAATGAAGCTGCTGTCAAAGGAAATCGATGAGGCGGTAAAAGACGAGGATATGGATTCGGTCGAACTGCCGTATATTAAGACCCTGGTACAGGACCAGGAAAAGCTTTATGATGCGCTGCAAAAGCAAAAAAAGCGTCTTGAAAAGGTGATTGAAACATCAGATAACGTGGAAGGCAAGCTGAAAGAAGTACTGGTCAATGTCACCAAAGCGAAAAAGGAGTTTGCTGACCTCAAGCAGAAGCATGACCTTGAGATTAAAGACAGCGAACCCGAAGTTGAATCGTTAAAAAAAGAATTGGCATCGGCGGAAAAAGGCGTGGATGCAACGTTGATTAAACGGTATAAGAGCATCAAAAAAAGCCTCAGTATGCCGATTGTCATGGTCAAGGACAACACCTGCCCGGGATGCAACATGAACATTCCGACCAGCCGGCTGACAAAAGTCAAAAACGGCGAAATACTCGACTGCGAAAGCTGCGGCAGGTTGATTTATATCGCAGATGAAAAAAAGAAATAATTTGTTTTAAGCAAGCTGAACGATCGCGGCCTTTGGCCGAGGAAAGTCCGAGCACCGCAGGGTAAGGATGCTGGATAACGTCCAGTGGAGGCGACTCTAAGGAAAGTGCAACAGAAATAAACCGCCCTTTTGGGTAAGGATGGAAAGGCGGGGTAAGAGCCCACCTGGACCATGGTGACATGGTTTGTATATGTAAACCCCATCTGGTGCAAGATTGGTATGAGGGCATTTAATAGTACCCGCTACGCCCTTTGTAATCGCTTGAGCGCATTGGTAACAATGCGCCTAGATAGATGATCGTTTTAAACAGAACTCGGCTTACAGGCTTGTCTTAAAACTTTATTAACTCCGTATACCGGAGTTTTTATTTATATTTTATAAAACAGTTGATTTCTTTTTTAAGATATGATACGCTACAGCAGAAAAGAAACCTTAATTCGGTACAGAGATACCAAAGGAATATAGACCGTCATATACAGCGTATCGCTAAGAAGCGCTGTTTGAGATAATCGTTTATTATCCCTTGCGTATCCGCAGGGGTTTTATTTTATAGGTGTAAGATGCAATACAAAGCAAAAATCATGGAAAAACAGGATATGGAACGTGCGCTCAAGCGCATTGCTCACGAGATTATTGAGAAATGCGGCTTGACTGATTTACTGATTGTGGGTATACAGCGCCGCGGCGTTCCGCTGGCAAATCAGATTGCCGGCTATATTAAGCAGTTCGAATCCGCCGATATCCCTGTCGGTATTTTGGATATCACGTTTTATCGCGATGATTTATCTCTGCTCTCAGATCACCCGATTATAAACGGAACCGATGTACCATTCAGTATTCAGGATAAAACCGTCGTTATGGTTGACGATGTGTTATATACCGGACGTACCGGCAGGGCGGCGATCGATGCGCTGATGGATATGGGAAGGCCATCATGCATTAAGTTTGCGGTTATGGTTGACCGCGGACACAGGGAACTCCCGATACGGGCGGATTTTGTCGGCAAGAACGTGCCGACCTCAAAAAATGAAATTGTTCACGTCATGGTGAATGAGATAGACGGTGAAGACATGGTCGTCATCACCGACGACAGCCTTTCCCTTTCATAAGCAAAGGGATTTTTATTATCAGGATAAACCGGAGAGAAACATGCCACTCAAATCAAAGGACCTTATTGGCCTTAAGGATGTAACAAAAGAAGAGATTACCGAGATTCTGGATGCCGCGCAGTCGATGAAAGAATACTTAAAACAGAATGTCAAAAAGATGCCGCAGCTGCAGGGCAGGTCGGTTGTGACACTGTTTTATGAAAACAGCACGCGCACTAAAATGTCATTTGATCTCGCAGGGAAATACTTGGGAGCGTCGGTCAGCGCAATTGCCGCTTCTTCATCAAGTGTTCAAAAAGGTGAAACCCTTATTGATACGGGGAAAACGCTGGAAGCCATGGGCGTTGATATCGTCATCATGCGCCACCCGATGAGCGGAGCGCCGAATCTGCTGGCAAAGCACATATCGGCAAGCGTGATTAATGCGGGCGACGGCATGCACGAGCATCCGACCCAGGCACTTTTGGATATGTATACGATGAAAGAGAAACTGGGCACGCTTGAAGGGCTGAAAGTCGCGATTGTCGGAGATATCCTGCACAGCCGTGTCGCACGTTCCAATCTGTTCGGGCTGCAGAAAATGGGCGCATCAGTAACGCTGTGCGCACCCATGACCCTGATGCCTATAGAAATAGAAAAAACCGGCGCAGTCATCACTACTGACGTTAGGCAGGCGGTCAAAGACGCAGATGTCGTCATGGGACTTCGCTTACAGCTGGAACGCCAAAAATCAGGACTGCTCCCGACTATCCGGGAATATAACGCGTTGTACGGCATCAGCCGGGAAGTGCTGGCGCTTGCCAAAGACAATGCGCTGATTATGCATCCGGGCCCGGTTAACCGCGGCGTTGAAATGAACTCTGATATTATCGACCACGACCGGTCGGTCATTAACGAACAGGTGACAAACGGTGTCGCTATCAGAATGGCGCTGTTATATCTCTTAACGCGGAGGAAAAAAGATGCTGTTGATTAAAAATGCACATATCGTTAATGCCGACGGCGCTGTAGACGCGGATATCTTAATTGAAAAAAACAAAATCGTTGATGTAAAGGCTGGTATTGAGAACAGTAAAGCAAAGGTAATCGATGCAGCCGGACTTACCGCTATACCCGGCATGATTGATATGCATTGCCACCTAAGAGAACCGGGACAGGAGTATAAAGAAGATATATTATCCGGTTCAAAGGCGGCGGTAAAAGGCGGATTCACTACCGTCATGTGCATGCCGAATACCGAGCCGGTAATCGATAATGCGTCGCTTGTCCGCTATATCAAACATCGTGCGGCGGAAGTCAACTTATGCAAAATACTGCCCACGGCCGCGATTACGCAGGGGCTTAACGGCAAAGCCCTGACCGAAATGGATGAACTGCTGCGTGCGGGTGCGGCGGCGTTTACCGATGACGGGAAGCCGGTATCCGACGGTAATATGATGCGTAATGCACTGAATTATGCCAAGACCTTCGGAGCGCTGTTAACCCTGCACTGCGAAGATTTAAATATCACCGCAGACGGAGTCATGAACGAAGGGTACTACGCATCGGTACTTGGATTGCGCGGTATATCCCGCGCGGCCGAAGAAACCATGATTGCGCGTGATATTGCGCTGGCCGAATCGCTTGATGCGCGGATTCATATTGCGCATGTTTCAACGCGCGGTGCGCTGGAACTGATCCGGGCTGCAAAAAAACGCGGGGTGAAAATCACATGCGAAACCATGCCGCATTATTTCAGCGCGGACGATTCCTGGGTTGAAGGATATGATTCAAACACAAAAGTCAAGCCGCCGCTGAGAACAAAAGACGACGTCGCCGCGGTCATTGATGCGTTAAAAGACGGTACAATCGACGCGATTGCAACTGACCATGCCCCGCACCATGCCGATGAAAAGAATGTTGAGTATGATATGGCAGCGTTCGGCATCAGCGGATTTGAATCGGCACTGTCGCTGATGGTCACCAATTTATTAGAAAAAGGCATCACAATAGAAAAGATTGTGGCGCTAACCAGTGTGAATCCGGCGAGAATTTTAGGGATTGAAGGCGGCGCAATCAAGCCGGAACAGACGGCTGATATAACGTTGTTTGACCCGAATGAAAGCTATGTGTTTAATGCGGAAGACATGGTGTCAAAAGGCAAAAATTCACCCTTCATCGGAAAGACGCTGAAAGGTAAAGTGAAATACACTATTGTAAACGGCGATATTAAGTATAAGGAGTAACCATGGTTTTTGATTTATTGAACCAGCGAATCAAGGAGCTGAAGGCCCCTATATGCGTGGGATTAGATA
Organism: Christensenellaceae bacterium; assembly: GCA_963674805.2. Taxonomy (GTDB): domain Bacteria; phylum Bacillota; class Clostridia; order Christensenellales; family CALMFG01; genus CALMFG01. Next base: position 117,156 of record CAXXNY010000026.1, on the reverse strand, counting down.
CGGACTACAGTTATTTACCCGAATATTTTCGGACAGAACTGAACGAGAATGATCCGTTTTTAACCATCAGTGAAGACATCTTAAAGTTTAACAAGGCGATTATCGATGAAATTGATGACGTCGTTCCGGCGGTAAAGCTGCAGATTGCCTATTATGAGAAATACGGATATTTGGGATTAAAAGCCTATAAGGAGACGATCGACTACGCTAAGATGCGCGGGCTGATCGTCATTTGTGACGCAAAGCGAAACGACATCGGCTCGACAGCGGCGGCCTATTCGGCGGCATTTCTCAGCGGTGTGGAAGCCGCAGGCAAGATACACCACGCATTTGATGCGGATATCTTAACGGTGAATCCTTACTTGGGTACAGACGGTATTAAACCATTCCTGGACGATATGGTACATACCAGTAAAGGCATATTCGTTCTGGTGAAAACGTCTAACCCGTCGTCGGGTGAGTTTCAGGATAAAGAATCGGATGGCAAATCAATGTACCTGCATGTCGCGGACTTGGTTGAAAGCTGGGGAGAGCCCTTTATCGGCAAGAGCGGGTATTCTAAAGTCGGCGCAGTTGTCGGTGCAACCTATACCGAACAGCTGAGTGAAATCCGTGATAATTATCCGAATATATTCCTGCTGATACCGGGTTACGGCGCACAGGGTGCGGGCGGCAATGATGTGGCGGCGGCATTCGATAAAAGCGGCGGCGGTGCAGTGGTAAACTCCTCGCGCGGCATCTTACTGGCTTATAAAAAGCCGGAATATCACACTTTAAGCTTTGAACTCGCGGCAAGGGCTGCGGTCATCGATATGAAAAAAGACCTAGAATCGGCGCTGGAACAGGCCGATAAGAAATAATGGAGAATTAAATGGCATATCTGACACTGGAAGACGGAAAAACCTTCGAAGGCGATCTCTTCGGCGTCAAAGCCGATGTGGTCGGTGAAGTCGTGTTTAATACGGGCATGACCGGATATCAGGAGGTCTTGACCGACCCTTCATATTGCGGACAAATCGTAACCATGACCTATCCGTTGATCGGGAACTATGGGGTGAACCAAAACGATCCTGAATCGGCGCACCCGCAGGTTAAAGGGTTTATCGTGCGGGAACTTTGTGACTTCCCGAATAATTTCTTTTCGGAAAGCGATTTGGACTCATATCTGATTGAAAATAACATATCCGGCATTTGCAACATTGATACGCGCGCACTGACAAGGGTGGTGCGTGAGGAAGGCGTCATGCGCGGCATGATTTCAAAGGAAAGGCCTTCGCCGGAGCAGCTTGCGGCGATCAGCCGGTATACATGCAAGAATCCAGTCGATACGGTGACCTGTAAGGAGCCGTATATTTATAATACCGATAAAAAAGACAGCGGTTACAATGTAGCGGTACTGGACTTTGGGCTCAAGCGCAATATCTTACGTTCGCTGGATAAACGGGGATGCAAGCTGACGGTTCTGCCGGCGAGAACAGCGCCGAAAGATATCTTAAAGCAAAGCTTTGACGGATTAATGCTGACCAACGGGCCGGGAGACCCGGAAGATAACATCGAAATCATTCAAAATATTCGGGGTTTAATGGGTAACATCCCGATTTTCGGCATCTGCCTCGGTCACCAATTACTGGCTTTGGCACAGGGCGCGACAACATCAAAGCTAAAATACGGACACCGTGGCGCCAACCATCCGGTGAAGGATTTAGCCCACGACCGCGTTTATATCACCTCACAAAATCACGGGTATACGGTCAACGATAGTAATCTGCCTAAAAATATGAAAGTTTCACATGTCAACTGGAATGACGGGACAATAGAGGGCATTATTTATAAAAACATGCCGGTTTTCAGTGTGCAGTTTCACCCCGAAGCAGCACCCGGGCCGGAGGATACCGCGTATCTCTTTGATGCATTCATCGATTTAATGAAAGGAACGGTAAGCCATGCCGCTGAATAAAGAGATTAAAAAAGTGCTGGTCATCGGCTCCGGGCCGATCGTCATTGGTCAGGCCGCTGAATTTGACTATGCGGGTACGCAGGCCTGCCGTGCGCTGAAAGAAGAGGGGATAGAGGTCGTCTTAATCAACTCAAATCCGGCAACCATCATGACGGACCAGCAAATCGCTGATAAGGTATATATAGAGCCTTTAACGCCGGATGTGGTCCGAAACATTATCAAAAAAGAAAAACCGGACAGCCTGCTGGCGACCTTGGGCGGGCAGACCGGACTTAACCTTGCCATGGAGCTTTATGAAAAGGGCTACTTAGATCAGGAGAATGTCAAGGTATTAGGCACGTCGATTGAGTCCATCAAGATGGCTGAAGACCGGGAAGAGTTTAAGGAACTCATGATACGGACAGATCAGCCGGTTATGGAATCCGAGATTGTTTCCAGTGAATCAGAAGCGCTTGAGTTCGCAAAAGCGGCGGGCTATCCGCTGATTGTGCGCCCGGCATATACGCTCGGCGGCACGGGCGGGGGCATCGCTGACGATAAAGACCAGCTGGTCGAAATCATGAAATCGGGCTTACAGGCCAGCCGCGTGAACCAGTGCTTGCTTGAAAAGTGTGTTGCAGGATGGAAAGAGATTGAATACGAGGTCATGCGCGACGGTAAGGGCAACGTGATCACCGTCTGCAACATGGAGAACCTTGACCCGGTCGGGATTCATACCGGCGACTCAATAGTGGTTGCGCCGTCACAGACACTGCGCGACAAAGAATATCAGATGTTAAGAACCGCTTCGGTTAAAATCATTGAAGCGCTGAAAATAGAGGGCGGCTGTAATGTCCAGTTTGCACTGGATACGGACAGCATGCAGTATTACGTCATTGAAGTGAATCCGCGCGTATCACGTTCATCCGCGCTGGCATCCAAAGCCACGGGTTACCCGATCGCGAAAATCGCGGCAAAAATCGCCATCGGATACGGCTTGGATGAAATTGAAAATGGGGTAACAAAGAAAACCTTTGCCTGCTTTGAACCGACGCTGGATTATGTGGTCATCAAATTCCCGCGCTGGCCGTTTGACAAGTTTACATCTGCCAATAAGTCACTGGGTACGCGTATGAAAGCGACGGGCGAAGTCATGGCAATCGGTGCAAACTTTGAGGCGGCATACTTAAAAGCGATTCGTTCGCTTGAATTAAACTTATATTCGCTGGAATTTCCGTTTGCGAAAGACCTGGATACCGAGACTATATTAAAAAATATCGATCGTCAGGATGACGAGCGTATGTTTTTTGTCGCAGAAGCGATCAGAAAGAGCGTCAGTCTTGATCAAATCCATGAACGTACAAAAATAGACCTTTGGTTCTTAACCAAGTTTAAAAAAATCATTGCACTAGAAGAGCAGTTAAAAACTTTAAAAATCAAACAACTTACGAAACCGCTGCTATTAAAAGCCAAGCGTATGGGGTTCTCAGATAATGCAATTGCCAAATGGTTGTGCGTATCTGAGGGAGATATCAGAAAAAAACGGCTTAAGTTCGGGCTAAAGCCATCTTATAAGATCGTGGACACCTGCGCCGCGGAATTTGACGCGGTCAGCCCGTATTTTTATTCGACATATGAGACCGAAAATGAAGCCCGCCCGTCCAACAATAAGACCGTGGTGGTTCTCGGCTCCGGGCCGATCAGAATCGGGCAGGGAATTGAGTTTGACTATTGCTCGGTACATTGTGTTTGGGCGCTGAAAAACGCCGGATATGACACTGTCATCGTCAACAATAATCCGGAAACGGTATCGACTGACTTTGACACCTCTGACAGGCTGTATTTTGAACCGCTTACGCCGGAGGATGTCACCGCGATTTTAGACCAGGAACAGCCGGTCGGTGTGGTTTGCCAGTTCGGCGGGCAAACGGCGATTAAGCTCGCCAAACACGTTAAAGCCGCAGGCTATGAGATTATCGGCACGTCGCTCAAAAACATGGACAGAGCCGAAGACCGGAAAGAGTTTTATACATTACTCAAACGCCTGAAGCTAAAACTGCCGGAAGGGAAGACGGTATTTACTTCCGATGAAGCGGTAAAAGCCGCCAATGCATTGGGCTATCCGGTTCTGGTGCGCCCCTCGTATGTGCTGGGCGGCCAGGGTATGGAAATTGCCTATAATGACGAGAACATCACCGAATACATGAAGATCATTACGCGGGAAGCGCAAGAACATCCGGTTTTGGTTGATAAATATATTTTGGGCAGTGAAATCGAAGTGGATGCGATATCCGACGGAAAGGACATCCTGATTCCGGGCATCATGGAGCATATTGAACGTGCCGGCGTTCATTCCGGCGACAGTATGTCTGTGTATCCGGCAAAACAGCTGATTACGCCGAAGATTGAGCAGGAAATTGTGCGCATTACAGAGGTTCTGGCTAAAAACAACGCGCTGGACGCAAAGGGAATGATTAATATCCAATTTGTGATTTCCGGCGAAAAGATTTATATTATAGAAGTTAACCCGCGGTCCAGCCGCACAGTGCCTTATTTAAGCAAAGTCACAGGAGTCCCAATGATCGACCTTGCGGTTAGGTGCGCGCTTGGAGAGAACCTGAAAGACATGGGCTATGGAACAGGGCTGTACCCGAAACGGGATCTATATGCCGTAAAAGTACCGGTATTTTCCCACGAGAAACTGCCTGATGTTGAAGTCTCGCTCGGACCGGAGATGAAATCCACCGGCGAAGTCTTAGGCGTTTCAAAAGACTATAACGAAGCAGTAATCAAAGGGCTGATCGGTTCCGGGGTCACAATCCCCAAGCCGGGTAACGGAAAGGTGCTAATCACCGTATCGCCGAACGACCAGCAGGAGATTTTGTCTCTGGCGGGAGAGCTTGAAAGATTGGGTTTTGACATATACGCGACTCCGGGAACGGCAAACAGCTTAAATCAAAACTTTATCGCCGCGAACGTCGTCAGCAAGCTGAGTTATGACGGATCATCCATCTTTGACCTCATCGACAGCGGTGAATTAAAGCTGATTATCAATACCCCGACATTCGGCAGAAAAAGCACGCGCGACGGATTTAAAATCAGGAGAATGGCCGTTGAACGGCGGATTCCGGTTTTAACCTCTTTAGATACGGCGAAATCTATGATACAATGCATCAAACAGCGGATAGAGGAAGACCAGCTGATGCCGGTGAATTTATCCGAACTATACGAATAAGAAGGCGTTTATGAAGAAAAACATAACGGCATCTGTAATCTCAAACACCTGTGTGGCTAAAGCGACCTATGAGATGTGCTTGATGACCGAAAAGGGACTGCATGTCAGCCCCGGCCAGTTTGCGAATTTTGAAGTCGATAACAGCGCATTATTGCTGCGCCGTCCGATCAGCATCAATAATTATGAAAGCAAAACCGGCGAGATGCTCATCTTATATAAAATCGTGGGCAAGGGAACCGAGTTCATGGCAGAGATGAAAAAAGGCGACACGCTTTCCGTTATCATGCCGCTCGGCAACGGGTTTCATATTTTAGATCGTTATCAGGATATTTATTTGGTCGGGGGCGGAGTCGGCTGTCCGCCTTTGGAGGCAGTCATGTTTATGTACCCTGACAGGAATTATACGTCTTTTTTGGGGTTTGATACCCAGTCGAGTATCTATCATGAGTCTTCATTCAAGGAACGCTCAGAGAACCTATATATTACGACAATTGACGGCAGTGCGGGCGAAAAAGGCCTTGTCACCCTGCCGCTGAAACGTGCGCTTGACGAAAAAGTGCCGGATGTGCTGTTGGCATGCGGGCCTATGCCCATGCTAAAAGCGATACAGGATGTCATGAAGGACTATGACTGTGACGCGTTTATATCCGCAGAACAGCGGATGGGATGCGGTGTCGGCGGTTGCTCGGTATGTGTGATTGCAACCAAAACCGGCAACAAAAAGGTATGTGCGGTCGGGCCTGTGTTCAGTCTGGATGAGGTGGTGTTCTAATGGCAGATTTATCGGTCAATCTTTGCGGCATATCGCTTAAAAACCCTATCATTGCAGCTTCCGGAACGGTCTCTTTCGGCGAAGTGTACAGTGACTTCTTTGATTTGTCGGAACTTGGCGGTATTTCGCTGAAAGCGCTGACAGCAGAAAAACGGGAAGGAAATCCGCCTCCCAGAATTGCGGAGACCGCAAGCGGAATCATTAACAGCGTCGGTCTTCAAAACCCCGGTGTGGATGCGTTTATTAAATTCTTATACCCGAATTTAGAATCAGTGGACACATGCGTGATTGCTAATGTTGCCGGCTCATCGGTGGATGAATATATCACAACTATAAAAAAACTCAATGAGACGAATATACCGATTATTGAGCTCAATATATCCTGTCCGAACGTATCCGAAGGCGGACTGCAGTTCGGCGCCAGTGAAGAAGCCGCGTTTAAAGTCACACAAGCGGCGCGTCAGGCAACCTCTAAGAAATTAATGGTTAAACTGACCCCGAACGTGACGGATATCACGGCAATCGCTAAAGCCGTGGAAGATGCGGGTGCAGATGCGGTATCATTGGTCAACACGTTTTTAGCGATGGCGATAGACGTAAGAAAGAAGCGTCCGGTGCTGCATAACGTCACGGGCGGTTTATCCGGGCCTGCGATTAAACCCATCGCGCTTCGAATGGTGCATCAGGTTTACCACAAGGTAAAAATCCCGATTGTCGGTATGGGCGGGATTATGACCGGAACGGATGTCGCGGAATTCATGCTGGCGGGTGCGACTGCTGTCATGACCGGCACCGCTAATATGGTGACACCGGATCAATCGATCAAGATTATTAAAGAATTCAATGACTGTCTCGACGCCTATCAGATTAAGACTGCGGCGGAATTGACAGGATCACTAATTTTGGAGTAAAAAATGACTAGAGAAGAAATTTTAAAGATTTTTGAAGAAACAGGCGTCATGCAGACCGGGCATTTCAAGCTGACATCCGGAAGACATTCAGATAAGTACATGCAGTGCGCGAAACTGTTTGAGGACGCATACGTATCTGAGCAGATGAGCAGATTGTTGGCCGATCAATTCAAAGATGATGAGATTGATCTTGTGGTTGGTCCGGCAATCGGCGGGATTATTCTATCCTATGAAGTATCGCGCCAGCTTGGCGTCAACAATATCTTTGCCGAACGCCAGGACGGGGAAATGACGCTGAGACGCGGATTTTCCGTTAAAAAAGGACAGCGCGTGCTGGTCGTCGAAGACGTTGTCACCACAGGCGGATCGGTTAAAGAAGTGGTTGCGCTGCTATCAGAGCTTGGGGCAGAGGTTGTGGGTGTCGGTTCAATCGTGGATCGGTCTGACGGCAAGGTGGAATTCGGTATCCCGTTTAGAGCCGTATTATCGATGGAAGTCATCTCATATCCGCCGGAAGAATGCCCGATATGTAAGACAGGTGCGCCGCTCGTTAAGCCGGGCAGCCGGATTAAATTCTAGAAAGCATCCTTATGGTACATACATTTCAATACAGCGGACATCTTTTTGCGCTGGACGTTGAGAGCGGATCAGTGCATGTTTTAAATGAGCTTGCATATGACACGGTCAACGCATTAACACAAAAAAGTGACTTGAAAGACCTCCGTCAAAAATATGATGATGCATCGGTCGATGAGCTTTTATCCGAAATTGAAGATTTAAAAGCGGAAGGCGTACTTTTCTCTGAGCCTGAACACCAGCCGGAAGACATCAAGGCATTTGATCCCGTCATAAAGGCGCTCTGTTTGAATGTCACGACAGGATGCAACCTGCGATGTGAATACTGTTTTGCCGGAGCGGGGCATGTTGCCCACCGTAACATGTCGTTTGATGTCGCAAAAAAGGCAATTGATTTTTTAGTGGAACAGTCAGGAAACCGGATAAATCTGGAGGTGGATTTCTTCGGCGGGGAACCCACAATCAATTATGATGTGGTGAAGCAAAGCGTTATCTATGCGCGCGGGTTAGAAAAAGAATCGCATAAAAAATTCAGGTTTACGGTGACCACAAACGGCTATGCGCTAACCAACGAAATGATCGACTTTTTTAATACCGAAATGAAAAACGTGGTCATCAGCATGGACGGCAGAAAATCTGTTCACGACAGCATCAGACGGACGGCAGGGGATAAGCCCAGCTTTGACGATGTTTTAAAAAACGCCAGACGGTTGGTGGATGCCCGTGGAGACCAGGAATATTATTTGCGCGGCACATATACCAAAAAGAATCTGGACTTTTCTCAAGACGTTATCAGTATGTATGACTACGGATTTAAGGAAGTATCGGTTGAGCCGGTTGTAACAACGGGAGAGACGGCATTGACGCCGGAAGATCTGCCGCAGATTCTCGCCGAATACGATAGACTGGCAGATTACCTGATTGAATACAGAAAGAAAAAGGGGCTTAATTTCTTTCATTTTATGATTGATTTAAGCGGGGGGCCGTGCCTGAATAAACGATTAAGAGGTTGCGGAGCTGGCGTTGAATACCTTGCGGTAAATCCCGACGGTTCGATTTATCCTTGCCACCAGTTTGCGGGAGATGAAAATTTCCTGATGGGGAATGTGATTGACGGAGTATTAGACAGCCGAATTAAAGAAACATTCCATAGCTGCAATATCTATTCTAAACCGGCGTGCCAGAGCTGTCCGGTGAAATACTACTGCGGCGGCGGGTGTATGGCAAACGCATTTCATCAAAATGGTGATTTTAATCAACCTTATGCGCTGGAATGTGATATGATGAGACGCAGGGTAGAACTAGGGATTGCCTTGAACGTATTGGAGGAATATGATGATTGAAATATTTGACGGATATATACCTGAATTTGAAGGATTAAAATATATACACTATACAGCGTGCGTAATTGGTGCGGTTAAATGCAAAAAAAATGTCGGCATTTGGCCGAATGCAGTTGTGCGCGCTGATGTTAACAAGATTTTCATCGGCGAATATACAAATATTCAGGACGGTTCAGTGCTTCACGTAACGGATGAAGACCGGCTGGTGATCGGCGACTATGTAACGGTCGGGCATAACTGCAATCTGCATGGATGCCAGATTGGAGATGAGTCGTTGATCGGAATCGGGAGCATTGTGCTGGACGGCGTCAGAATCGGTAATCATTGTTTAATCGCGGCCGGATCGGTAGTGCCGCCAAAGACGATTATTCCGGATAATTCGATTTTTTTGAAGGGCGAAATTAAACCCGCAAAAGAAAGCCATATTGCGCATCTAAAAGAACATGCGGAGATGTACTGGGATCTGGCACAGAAATTTGTAAAGACATCACAATTTATATAAAAAAAACGATGCGGATTGCATCGTTTTTTAATTACATTTGTTATGAAGCTGTCTCTTTTTTAGCCGCAGATTTCTTTGCGGCCGGTTTTTTCTTTGCCGCTGGTTTCTTTGCGGGTTTCTTCGGCAGCTGCGCCTCGTTCAGCATCAGCATCGGAGACTTTAAGTTAATGACTGTATCCTTCGTAATCACGCATTTTTCAATATCCGTACGCGACGGAACATCGAACATGATTTCTTTTAAGGTGTTTTCGATAATCGACCGTAAACCTCTGGCGCCGGTTTTGCGCTCAATCGCCAGTTTTGCGATTTCACTCAGTGCATCCGGTTCAAATTCCAGCGAAACGCCATCCATCTCCATCAGCTTGGCGTATTGCCGCACCAAAGAGTTTTTCGGTTCGGTTAAAATCTGAATCAGTGCTTTTTCATCCAGATTTGTCAGTGTGGCAATCACCGGCACACGGCCGACAAATTCCGGAATCAATCCGTATTTTAATAAGTCTTCGGGCAGGATATGACTGAACAATTCACCCAAATCCTTCTGTTCTTTGGTCTTAACATCAGCGCCGAAGCCCATGGTTTTTTTACCGATACGGGTTTCAATAATTTTTTCGAGCCCGTTGAACGCACCGCCGCAGATAAACAGGATGTTAGTCGTGTCAATCTGGATAAATTCCTGATGCGGATGCTTTCTGCCGCCCTGAGGGGGAACAGAGGCAACCGTGCCTTCAAGAATCTTAAGCAGCGCCTGCTGGACGCCTTCGCCCGATACATCACGCGTAATCGAAGGGTTATCGCTCTTGCGTGCAATCTTGTCGATTTCGTCGATATAGATGATACCGCGTTCGGCTTTTTTAACGTCATAGTCTGCGGCTTGTATCAGTTTCAGCAGGATGTTCTCGACGTCCTCACCGACGTATCCGGCTTCGGTCAGAGAAGTCGCATCCGCCATCGCAAACGGGACGTTTAGAATCCGTGCAAGCGTCTGGGCCAGCAGGGTCTTTCCGCATCCGGTCGGTCCGAGCATGACGATGTTGCTCTTTTGAAGTTCCACATCATCGGTTGATACATCCGAGTTAATCCGCTTATAGTGGTTATAAACCGCAACAGCAAGCGTCTTTTTTGCATCCTGCTGTCCGATTACATAGTCGTTTAAGGTACTTAAAATCTCAGCCGGTTTTGGCACTTCATCGAATTCATATTCCGTGACATCCTGAAAATCTTCATCGATGATTTCTGCGCAAAGGTCAATACACTCATTGCAGATATAAACGCCCGGTCCGGCAATAATCCGTTTTACCTGTTCCTGCGGTTTACCGCAGAAGGAGCATTTAATATGCTTTTTCTCATCATAGTATTTTGGCATTATATAACCTATTCACGCGGGGGAATAATCTCATCAACGATGCCGTATGCCAAAGCTTCTTCGGCCGACATATAATAATCCCGCTCCACGTCTTTCATTACTTTGTCTAATTTCTGTCCGGTTTTTTCAGATAAAATCCGGTTCATCTTTTCCTTGGTCCGCATAATGTGGTCGGCCACAATCTGTATATCGGTTGCCTGACCCTGTGCACCGCCGGACGGCTGATGAATCATGACTTCGCTGTTCGGCAGCAGCTTGCGCTTGCCTTTTTTGCCGGCAGCCAGCAGGAATGCGCCCATTGAGGCCGCAATACCCACACATATGGTGCTGACGTCGCATTTGATATACTGCATGGTGTCATAAATCGCCATTCCTGCGGTAACCGAACCGCCCGGGCTGTTGATATAAATATAAATATCCTTATCCGGGTCTTCGGCTTCAAGGAAGATCATTTGGGCAACTACCAGATTGGCAACTGCATCATCAATCGGTCCGCCGAGAAAGATAATCCTGTCCTTTAAGAGACGTGAGAATATATCATAAGAGCGTTCGCCCCGATTTGTTTGTTCCACAACTATAGGCACTAAATTCATTTCGCTATACTCCTTATTTAAAAAGTCAGCAACATCATAATTCTATTTTTAGGATAAGTCAATTGGTCACAAAGGATAGCAAACCATTGTTTACCAAATGTTAACGCTTTTTCGTGTCCCTAAGAGAGTTTTGCGTTAGAAACCAAGAAGTCGATGGTTTTGTCAAAGGCGACACGGGTTTCAATATTCTCGATTGTCTTTTCCGGAACTGTCTTTTTATACTCTTCCAAAGACTTTTTCATCTTATCAGCCGTCTTCTGCAGTTCCGCATCAATCTCTTCCGGCGTTGCATCCATGTTTTCGGCCTTCATCACTGCTTCTAAGACCAGCTGTGTCTTTACAGTGTTTTCGGCCTGTTCCCGGTACTGTTCTTTGATGTTTTCGATTTTCTGATCCGTGTATTTTAAATAATCATCCAGTTTCAATCCTTGATACATCAGCTGATATTCAAACTGTTTAATGTGATAATCAATCTGGCTTTCCACCATTACTTCAGGAATCTCAATCGTCGCTTTTTCAACAACAGCGGCGACCACATTGTTTTCCGTTTCGGTTTTCGCGTTCATTTCAGCCGATTCGGTCATCTTTGCTTTAATGTCGGCCTTATATTCATCCAGCGTTTCAAACTCAGAAACGTCCTGCGCAAATTCGTCGTCGATCTTCGGCATTTCCTTTTCCTGCACTTCATGCAGTTTACACTTAAAAACAACCGCCTTGCCAGCTAAGTTTTCTGCCTGATAGTCTTTCGGGAAGGTCACGTTGACATCACGGTCTTCTTCTTTCTGCATACCGACCAGCTGGTCTTCGAAGCCTTCAATAAAGGACTTGGAGCCGAGTTCTAATTTATATTTTTCAGCGGTTCCGCCGTCGAATTGTTCGCCGTCCAGGAACCCCGAAAAGTCGATCGTCACCATATCGCCGTTTTTAGCGGCACGGTCAACCGAGACCCAGCGCGCATTCTGGTCCGCTGTTTTTTCAATTTCAGCCATCACGTCTTTATCCGTAACGTTCGCTTTTTCTTTCTTGGCCTTAACACCTTTATAGTCACCGAGCTTAACTTCGGGTTTCAGCCATACTTCCGCTGTAAAAATGAGGCCCTCTTCCTTGCCGATTTTTTCGATGTTAAGTTCCGGGCTGGACACAGGGAACAGGTCGTGTTCTTCAATCGCCGCACGGTATGCATCCGGGAAAGCGATATCAATCGCATCTTCATAAAACACGCCGGAGCCGAACTGCTGTTCAATAACGGGCCGCGGGGCCTTGCCCGGGCGGAATCCGTCTATTTTAATATCCTTGCGTTTTTTAATATAAGCCTGCTGAACGGCTTCCTCAAATTTATCGGGTTTAACTTCAATGGTCAGCTTAACTTTATTCGTTTCCAATGATTCTAGTTTTGATTGCATTTATAATCCTCCATAACGATAAAAAACGGCTTAAAAACCGTGTTTTTCCTCTACAAACTGCCCTATATGATACCATACATGCCTTCTCAATGCAAGATAAAGGCGCTTCGTGGACAGTCGCTTTTAAGCTTATCAAAAAACCGTCCGGGTTGCATAAAGAGACACGTTTTGGTAAGATAATTTTAGATCAAAAGTAAGAAAACAAAGAGGACAATTTGACAGAACAAATAAATGAAACAACCGGTATCCATTGGAACGTATGCCAGCGTATTTATGCAAAAGTGCTGAAAAGAGGATTTGATATTTTTTTCGGCATTTTACTTTTTATTTTGCTGATTCCGCTGCTTTTAATTACAGCATTACTAATATGTCTGGACAGCAGGGGCGGCGTGATTTTCAAACAGGAACGGTTGGGGCAGGGCGGCAAACCATTCCGGATGTATAAATTTCGTTCCATGGTGGTCGGCGCAGAAAAGACCGGTACAGGCGTTTATTCGTTCAAGGGTGATACGCGCGTTACAAAAGTCGGCGATTTTATCCGTCGCACCAGTATTGACGAAATACCGCAACTGGTAAATATCATTAAAGGCGATATGAGCTTTATCGGGCCGCGTCCGACACTGACTTACCATCCTTGGCCGGTCGAAGAATACTCGGATTTTCAAAAACAGCGGTTTATTGTAAAGCCCGGTATCACCGGCTTAGCCCAGATTAAAGGCAGAAAACAGCTGGACTGGTCTAAACGGATTGCGTTGGATGTGGAATACATCAAAAAAATTTCACTTTTTAATGATATTTGGTTATTTATTTTGACGGGTGTGCGCGTTTTCAAGGCAGAAGAAAACGTTAATATCTCAAAAACTGCGAAATAGGATAAATATGAACTTAAAGCTTTTATATATCACAAATGATCCGGAAGTGGCAGTGATTGCCGAAAAGGCCGGTGTTGACCGGATATTTGTCGATCTTGAAACTATCGGCAAGCAGGAACGCCAGCACGGCAGGGACACCGTAAAATCACAGCATACCGCAAAAGACGCATCTGTGATAAAACCTCTGTTGAAATCGGCAGAGCTACTGGTACGGATTAACCCAATACATGACAGAACAAATGAAGAAATCGAAAGCGTAATCAAAAGCGGCGCTGATATCATCATGCTACCAATGATTACAAAGATAGAAGAAGTGGAACTTTTTTTAAAATTAGTCGACGATCGGTGCGGGACTTGCATGCTGATTGAAACGAAAGAAAGCGTTGACATCTTAGAAGATATCATTAAAATCGCGCCTGAGAGCGAATATTTCGTCGGGCTGAATGATTTGCATCTTTCATATCAGCAGTATTTTATGTTTGAGCCATTAGCTGACGGTACGGTGGAACGCATCTGTAAAATTTTTCAGTCGCATCATATATCGCTTTACGGTTTCGGTGGCATCGCCAGAGTCGGTGAAGGAGAGCTTCCGGCGGAAGCGATAATCGCCGAGCATCACCGCCTGGGATCGGGTATGGTGATTTTATCCCGCACATTCTGTGATGCCAGAAAATTCATTACAACAAAGGCCATACGCGATCGTATGGAAACAGGCGTCAGAGACATCAGAGAGTTCGAAGCGTCCTTAGCGTCATACAGCGAATCGGATTATCAGAAGAACACCGCTGCTGTTATTCAAGGCGTTAAAAAAATTAAAGAAATGATTAAGAGGAAAAAAGCGTGAAAGCCATCTACAGCGCAAGCCGTATGATTTTCAGTGACCCGCTGATCGAAAAACTGAAACAAATAGAAGGCCTGGATTTATATGTTCACATTGATAACGGCACACCGCCGGACTGCGATATCAGTGAAATTGAATATATGTTTAACAGCAGTATATTCAACCATTATGATATTCGGGAATTTAAATCTTTAAAACAAATCCAGCTTTTTTCAGTTGGAACAGATCGTGTCCCGATGGATGCGGTAAATGAGCTTGGTATTACGGTTAAGCGCGCAACCGATGTTTACAGTATCCCGATTGCGGAATTTGTATTAATGCGTATCCTTGAAATCTATAAGCATAGCCGTTATTTTGATCAGATACAGTCCCAAAAGAAATCAGATAAAGACCGCGGCATGTTAGAATTAAACAGCAAGACAGTGGGAATTATCGGTTACGGCAGTATCGGCAGGGAAGCGGCAAAACGGCTTAAAGCATTTGGCGTGAAAATTATCGGATTCTCCCGATCTAAAAAACAGGATGAATTTCTTGATGAGCATTATACGATGACGAAACTGGATGATGCCATCGGTGAGTGCGATATTGTAATCCTGTCATTGCCATATGATGAGTCCATGCATCAGTATTTTAATGATGCTTTTTTCGCTAAAATGAAGGACGGCAGTGTTTTTATCAATATTTCCCGCGGTATGTTGGTGGATGAGGCCGCGTTAATTAAACATCTTAAAGATGGCAAATTCTTAGGTGCTGCGCTTGACGTGACTTATGAAGAACCGCTGAGCCCCGAAAGCGAATTATGGACACTGGATAACGTGTATTTGTCCCCGCACAATTCGTTTATGTCAGAAAAGATATATGAGCGCCTTTTTGAACGCTGTTATGAGAATTTAAAAACCTATATGGAAAATAAAGAGAATAAATAGGATTTGATGAAAAAACTAGCTTTAATAAACTCTGTCTGTGGATTTTCAAGTACAGGCAGAATAACATTGGATATCGCACAACTTGCAGAAAAGCAGGGCTTTTCACCGTATGTTTTTTATGGATTAAGAAAGACAGCTTATAAAAATGCTGTTAGGTTTAATACAGATTTAGATGTGAAATTACATGTTCTAAAAACACGGCTTTTAGGTAAGCATGCGTTTTATTCTAAGGGGGCAACAAAAAGACTAATTAAACGGCTAATAAGCTTCAATCCGGATGTAATTCTTTTGGGCCAGGTGCACGGGCATTACATCAATATTCCGGTCTTGTTCTCTTATCTGGCAGAATCCAATGTTCCTGTAATCTGGACGCTTCATGATTGTTGGGCAATGACCGGCCATTGCGCTCATTTTAATTATGTTAAATGCGATAAATGGAAAACCGGCTGTAGCCATTGTCCGCAGTTAAGAGAATACCCGATCAGCCTGATTTTTGACCGGTCACGTGAATCATGGCGGGATAAGAAATACTATTTTCAGCTTCCAAAGAATATGAAAATCGTATGTCCTTCAGATTGGCTGGCTGAACTTGCAGGAGAGTCTTTTTTAAATGTGCATCCAATTACGCGTATCTATAACAGTGTTGATACGACTATCTTTAAGCCTAGGGGAAATATTAAATCCAGAAAAAAATATGGCATTTCGGAAGACAAGTTTATTATTTTAGGTATGGCAAATAAGTGGTTTGACAAACGCAACTTTGAAAAATCACAGTATATCATTAATAATTTAAACGATGATATGGTTATTTGCCTGATTGGCGCACAAAAAAAATACATTAAGTTTTTTAATAACCGTGTCGTGCCAATTTCATATATCAATGATATTCAGGATTTAGCTGATGCGTACAGTATGTGCGATGTATTTGTCAATTTATCATATGAGGATAGCTTCGGCAATGTAAATGCTGAAGCAATGGCTTGCGGGACTCCGGTTATTGGATATGATGCGACCGCCATTCCTGAAGTAGTAGGTGACTGTGGCGTAATTCTGGAAACGGCGTCTACCGGCGAAAATATTTTAGATGCAATTCATACACTGCGTTTAGCCGATATAAACGCTTTGAGCAAAAAAGGTGTTACGCGAGTTAATAAATTTTTTGGTAATAAAAAGAATTATCAACAATATATTGATTTATTTATGAAAGCCTAAAATAAACGCGGAATCAACGGCGTCATTAGACTTGGTTAATATATTTAAAGCAGCTCGTAGAGCTGTGTATAAGCACACCTAAGATGACTTCAAAAGGAGATTTATTCTTTGTGAATAATAATACGGTTCCATACAGGCGGGTATTAACGATCAGCAATGTTCCCGTCACCCCATATTCCGCGCAGGGTGCATCCAGAGGTTCATGGTTTAAGGACTGGGATAAAAGCGCACTTGCGATGATGACCTTTGCGAAAGCAGATGAAAGCAATGATTTTGCGGGATATACTTTTCATATAACAATGTCTGAACGCTTTGGCGGACGACTGCTTAAAGGTCTTGTCCGTCCGGTCGCATTCAATGAAAATCCGGCTCAAAATGCACAGGAATCAAAGCACACACCTCAAAAGTACGGTTTAACGAAAACGCTGAAGATGCTGGCGGGTCTTTTTATGTATCCCGTTTATTCAAAACGCTTAAAAATTTTTTTAAATGAATTTTGTCCGGAGATTGTGTTTTCCACCGTTGCGGATTGTTACGGCGCAAGACTGGCACGGTTTATCGCAAAAAAAAGGCGCATTCCTTATATCATCCAGCAGGAAGATAATTGGCTGGTCGCAGACGTGAAAGGCGCATTACGGCCGATTGTTTCGGGTATCAGAAAACACTGCTTAAAACGCACACTGAAAGGTGCTGTGAAGCGCTATGTCATCTGCCCCGGCATGAAGGACTATTTTGAGCAGATTTTTCATGTACCGTTTGAATCTTTATTTTGTGCAGATGAACCGTCACGGTTTGTTAAGCCGGATAAACATGACCCGGATAAAAAAACAATATTTCTTTATATCGGCAACAGCCGCCCCGGGCGAAGCGGAGAATATGCAAAAATCGCAGAAGCGATTAAACAGTCCGGCATCAATAATCCGGAGTTTCGTATTTATTCGTCGAATGCCTATAAAGAAGATATTGAATTGCTGGAAACCTACGGTTTTGTGAAATTCTTTGACACTCCGCACCATACGCAAGTGCCTAAAACGCTTTCAAAAGCGCATGTATTGGTCCTGGTTGAATCCTTCGATCCTCACGATATCGCATATACACGGCTTGCGCTGTCCAGCAAGGTGCAGATTTATATGATGGCGAAAATCCCGATATTGGTATTTGCGTCGCCAAAGACCGGACTAATGGATTACGCATTGAAAACCGGATTCGGGCTCACGGTGACCGAGGACAGCCCGCATATGTTAAACCAGGCGGTCGGACGTATTGTCAATGATAAAAACATGCGGGATAAACTGGTCAAACGCGCCTATGACATCGCTATGAAAAACCATAGCGCAAGCGATATCCGGCAGCATTTGAAAGAAACCATTAATTTGATTTGCGAGGAATATTGATTATTCCGGTTTTAAGTCACGCGTCATCAGATCGTTCAGCGAATGGCTGACGTCCTTACCGCCGTACACCACCTGATATAACTCTTCGATAATCGGCATTTTAACGCCGTATTCGCGTGTCAGCCGGTAAAAGGACCGGATTGCCGGAATCCCTTCCACCGTCATGCCCTGGGCTTTGATTGCCTCCTCAACAGGCAATCCTTTGCCAATCATTTCACCGCAGTTCCGGTTGCGCGAAAACTTGGATATGCAGGTTACAATCGCATCACCCATACCGGCAAGACCGTATAACGTTGACGCTTCAATGCCCATACGCGTGCCGAGACGCGTCATTTCATTGATAGAACGGATAATAAAAGCCGATTTTGCATTATCGCCATAGCCGATACCGTCCAATATACCGGCACCGATTGCCATCGCGTTTTTCATCGCACCGCAGAGTTCAGCGCCTTTTAAATCGGTATGCGTATATACCCGGAAAAAATCATTAGAGAACAAGGTTTGCACATCAACCGCGGCTTGCTCGCTGTATGATACCGACGTAACGGCGGTGATGTCCTGCCGGATGACTTCCTCGGCGTGTGACGGACCGGAAAGCAGTACATAGGATTCAATATAATCAACGGGTATGGTTTCGTAAACCACCTCAGAGATACGCATGAGCGATGTCGGTTCCAACCCCTTACTCGCACAGATAAACCGCTTAGGGCGAGTAATATAAGACGAGAGCGCATTTAAAACTTCTAATACGGCATGAGAAGGGAGGGCGATTAAAATATCGTCCGAGAATTCCGCCGCCTCTTGAATATTTTCGGTTGCTTTCGGTGTGCTGCTGAACTTAAAATCGTCCAAATGAACCGAGCCGCCCTGGCTGATCATTTTGACCTGGTCTTTGTTCCGCCCCCAGAACATGACATCATGGCCGTTGCTTAAAAGCACATGAGCGAGTGCGCAGCCCCAGCTTCCTGTTCCTAATATCGTAATCTTTGACATTTTAACTTACCTCAATTCATGAAATATACCATAATTGGTTTTATAAAATCAAGCGGTTTTGAATGCGCATTAAAGTCAAACATTGCGTATTGTCGTAGGTTCCGATAAAATGTGATGAGACAAAAGACCGAAAGGACAGATTAAATGATACGCTTTGGGCCATCAGGAAATTCAGAAAGCTTTTATGCGCAAGGGTATAAGCATACCTATCAGGCATTCCAGTGGCTAAGTGAAAAGGGGCTGAATGCGTTTGAATATTCGTTCGGCCGAGGCGTCAATCTGAAGGAAGAGACCGCAGTAAAAATAAAAGAAGCAGCGGCCGGGTACGGCGTATCGGTCAGTGCTCATGCGCCTTACTATATTAACCTTGCGGCCGAAGAACGCGAAAAACATGAGAAGAATATTGAATACTTATTAACCAGTGCAAAATATCTTAAACTCATGGGCGGCAAACGGCTGGTTTTTCATCCGGGAAGTTTTGCCAAAATGCCGCGTGAACGTGCATTTGAGAATATCGTGAATGCGCTTACGCAGATCGTAAAATTATTTAAAAAAAACGGATACGCAGATTTACTGTTGTGCCCGGAAACCATGGGGAAGAAGCGGCAGAACGGCAGCCTGAAAGAAATCATGCAGTTATGTGCGATCGATGATATGATATTCCCGACAATCGACTTTGGACATCTGCATGCACGCGGACTGGGTGCGATTAAAAGCGAAGCGGATTATTGTGAAATTCTCGACACTATGGAAGATGCGCTGCCCGAGTTTAAATACCAAAACTTTCACAGCCATTTCAGCAAGATTGAGTTTACGGACGCCGGAGAACGGCGGCACCGGATATTCGACGATGCCGGTTTCGGACCGGATTTTGCGCCGCTGGCCAAACAGATTAAGAAGCGCGGATTAACACCGACTTTTATCTGCGAATCCAAGGGCACCATGGCGGAAGATGCACAAAAAATGAAAGCGATGTACGAAAATGTCTGATATCAACCAAAAAAGATGTGGCAATTTAGTCGATGCGTTAGAAGAAAAAGAGATTAATGGAGCGTTTATCACCTGTGATGCGCATGTCTTTTATTATAGCGGATTCACGGGTGATGATACGCAATTACTGATTGTGCCTGACGGCCGGTATTTATTCACCGATTCACGTTATACCGAACAGGCCGAATCGCAGGCCGCAGGTTTTGATGTCATTGAAACCGGCAGATCCGACCGGTATCTTAAAATCAACGAAAAACTAAAGAAGCATGATGTGAGTATCATCGGTATCGAAAACGAGCATGTGACCCTGTTGGATTTTGATGTGCTCCAGTCATCCCTTTATGTCGATGGATTTCAGGATATCTCTGCAATCCTGAAAACCATGCGCATCATTAAAAGCCGAGAAGAAATCACGATTATGAGCGAAGGCGCAAAAATCAGCGATGCTGTTTTTTCGGATTTATTAACCGTTATTCGTGCCGGAATCTCCGAAATGGATATTTTTACGGAGATGACGTACCGCTTTAATCAAAAAGGATGTGAATTATCCTTCCGGCCGATTGTTGCAGGCGGCGAAAATGGTGCGCTTCCGCATGCGCCGCTGACCAGCCGCGTACTTATAAACGGTGATTTACTGACTTTGGATTTCGGCTGTAAGTATAAAAATTACTGTACCGACTGTACGCGTACAATTGCAATCGGAGGGCTGGACAGCGAACAAAAAAAAGGTTATGATATAGTCAAAATTGCGCAGAAAAGCGCGTTTGAAGCGATTAAGCCCGGTATATCTGCAAGGGATTTGGATGCAACAGCGCGAAGCATCATTGAAGATGCCGGATATGGGGCGAATTTTGGACACGGTCTCGGTCACGGGGTCGGTCTATTTATTCATGAGGCACCCACGTTAAGCCCTTTGAGCGACGAGATAATCGAAGAAAATATGGTGATCACCATTGAACCCGGTGTTTATTTTAAAGGCAGATTTGGGATCAGGATTGAGGATATGTGCCTGGTCGGGAAAGACGGCGGTATCAGCTTTAACAAATTAAGCAGAAATTTGATAATCATATAAGTTAAATATTTGAAGGAGAGACAAGATGGTAACAGCAGGTGAGTTTAGAAAAGGACTGACAATCGAAATCGACGGGGCGGTCTGGGTTATTGTTGATTTTCAGCATGTAAAACCCGGAAAAGGCGCGGCTTTTGTCAGGACTAAAATTAAAAATGTTGTGACAGGGAGCGTGCTTGAAAAGACGTTTAACCCGACGGAAAAATTCCCGAAAGCACACGTTGACAAAAAAGAAATGCAGTATCTGTATTGCGACGGTGAACTGTATTATTTTATGGATACCGAAACGTTTGAGCAGATTCCGCTGAATGAAGGCATGGTCAGCGATGCACTGCCGTATATGAAAGAAAACATGAATGTATCAATAAAGTTCTTTAAAGGCGAAGCGTTCAGCGTAGAGCCGCCGAACTTTGTTGAATTGGAAGTCACCGAAACCGAACCCGGCTTTAAAGGCGACACCGCAACAGCCGGCAACAAACCGGCGATTATGGAAACCGGTGCAAAAATCATGGTGCCGCTGTTCATCAATACCGGGGATAAAATCCGCGTGGATACGCGTTCCGGCGAATATATGGAACGTGTCTAGCGCAGACTGATTGGGACAGTACAGCACCCTTAACCGGGTGCTTTTGTTTGAAATAATTTTTGATTTGACTATAATGCGACTATGAGAAAACCCTACGAATACGACTATAACAAAAAAGAGCGGCACGCAACGATTATTACGATCATCATTATACTGATACTTGCCATAATCGGGTATGTTTTATTCACCCGCGTTATTACGGACCCGTTAAAAGAGGAACAGGGGAGAGAACAAACCGGCGATATGTCATGGATTAATGAACAGTTTTGGATTGCGCTGGATGCTCCGCTTCAAAACGATAAAGAAAATCGTTCGCCGGCAAATTATTATAATGTCATTGCCCAATTTCGGGTCGAAGATGCTGCACGTTATGCCCCGAATGACGGTGAAACATTCTGTAACATCTTTGTATGGGATGTATGCAGGGCCATGGGTACCGTGCTGCCGCAGTATTACACCGAAGATTTAATGCCTGCCGAGATGGATAATTATTATTATACCGGAAGTGCGAATGTCAGGGCCTGTTTTTTAGAAGTCCGCGGCAGGGAATACGGGTGGAAAGAGGTAGACGCCAAAACAGCTCAGGCACGGGCGGACGAAGGGTATCCGACCATCGCGGTATGGAAAAATTCTTCGGCAGAAGCTGATGAAAACGGCGTTTGCGCCCATCGTCCGTCGGGGCACATCATGGTTGTGCGTCCGTCGCCGACAGGAGTGCCTTACCGGCACGCTAAAGGCCCGTTCATTGCGCAGGCAGGGGAGACCAATACGATGATCGCGAATCTCTCTGATGTGATGAACTTTATCAAGCGCTCTCAGGTCGTCTATTATACGCATGATTAGATTGAATTTAGTGTTTACAAACATTTAGTGCTGTGATAGTATAACTCTTGATTGACAACCGTATGCAATGTTCACCGAGACTCCGACGGGATGCTTTGTGTAGCGGGGGTAAATGAAATTTTTTGGAGGTTTAATTAACATGGACAAAGAGAAAAAGACGGGGATTATCAACCAGTATGCAGTGCATGAGGGTGATACAGGTTCTCCGGAGGTTCAGATTGCGCTGTTGACAGAAAGAATTAATCATCTGACTGAACATTTAAAAGAAAATAAAAAGGACCATCACTCCAGACGAGGACTTTTAAAGATGGTTGGGAAGCGCCGGGGACTGCTGAATTATCTTAAGAACAAGGATATCGAAAGATACAGAGAGATTATTGCAAAGCTCGGTTTGAGAAAATAATAATTTTGGGCGGAGGTTATTCTTCCGCCTTTATTTGTATACTGTCCGGAATTTCCGGACAAGCCTGCTTTATGGTGAGGAAAAAGCGGGTGGAAGATGTGATGAGGAGGAAATAATGATTAACAACAATGTGTTTGAGACGGATTTCGGCGGCAGAAAACTGATCGTAGAATCCGGTAAGTACGCGATGCAGTCAAACGGCACGTGTATTGTGAAGTGCGGAGACACCCACGTGATGGTGAATGTCACTTCTGGACCGCCGCGTGAAGGCGCGGATTTTTTTCCGCTGAGTGTGGAATTTGAAGAAAAAATGTATTCGGTCGGCAAAATCCCGGGCGGCTTTTTAAAGCGTGAAGGACGGCCGAGTGAAAAAGCGATTTTATCCTGCAGGCTGATTGACAGACCGATCCGCCCGCTGTTCCCAAAAGGATATTACAATGAGGTACAGGTTGTCGCAACGGTGCTTTCCGTTGACCTGGACATCCCGCCGATCGTTTATGCAATGATCGGTTCTTCGGTAGCGTTGAGTATTTCGGATTTACCGTTTATGGGCCCGACAGGAACCGTTTCGATCGGTTTGGTTGACGGCGAATTTATCGTCAATCCGGATTCTGAGCAGCGCGATAAGAGCGTATTGGATTTGACAGTGTCGGGTACAAAAGACGCTGTGATGATGGTTGAAGCGGGCGCAAACGAAGTGCCGGAAGACCAGATGCTGAAAGCCATTCTTTTGGCACACGAAGAAATCAAAAAAATTGTTGCGTTTATTGAAGATATTGCGGCAAAAATCGGCAAACCAAAAGCAGAAGCAGAAGTCTATAAACCTGCGGCAGAAATTGAAGAACAGGTTAAAGCGTTTGCAAAAGATAAAGTCGAATGGAGCATGGACACTTTTGACCGCGAAGAGCGCCAAAAGCGTCAGGAACAAGTTAAAGAAGAAACCATTGCGCATTTCGAAGAAGCTTTTGCTGAAATGGAAAATGCGAAAAATGATATTGGTAATGTTCTCTACTACATGACTAAAGAGGTTATGAGAAAGAAAATCTTAGAGAACGGTGTCCGTCCTGACGGCAGAAAAACCGATGAAATCCGCCCGATCTGGTGTGAAGTCGGCGTATTGCCGAGAACACACGGCAGTGCGGTTTTTACACGCGGATTAACACAGGCGATGACGATTACAACGCTTGCGCCCTTAAACGAAGGGCAGAAGATAGACGGTATCTCAGAAGAAGTCTTTAAACGTTATATGCACGCTTATAACTTCCCGCCGTATTCCACAGGCGAAGCGCGTATGATGCGCAGCACCAGCCGCCGCGAAGTCGGCCATGGCGCGCTGTCAGAGCGTTCAATCCTGCCGGTACTACCGAGTGAAGAGGATTTCCCGTATGCAATCCGTACAGTTGCCGAAGTATTGAGCTCTAACGGATCAACATCACAGGCGAGCGTATGTTCATCGACATTATCACTGATGGATGCCGGCGTACCGATTACTGCTCCTGTGGCCGGGATTGCGATGGGCCTGATTAAATCCGAAGACGGCGGCAACTTGTCGATTCTATCGGACATTCAAGGTCTTGAAGACTTTTTAGGCGATATGGACTTTAAAGTTGCGGGTACAACCAAAGGTATCACCGCGATTCAAATGGATATTAAAATCAAGGGGATTGATGAGCCGATCTTAAAACAGGCGCTGGAACAAGCGCGTATCGGTCGGCTGTTTATCCTGGATAAAATGCTGGCAGTATTGGATAAGCCCAGAACTGAACTCAGCGAATTCGCTCCGCGTATCATTCAATTCACGATTGATCCGGACAAAATCCGTGACGTTATCGGTTCCGGCGGAAAGACAATCAATAAGATTATTGACGATACCGGCGTTAAGATCGATATTGAAGATGACGGACGTGTATTTATCAGCACAGCAGACAGCGAAGCCGCTGATAAGGCCAAAAAGATTATTGATTCTATCGTCAAGGATATTGAAGTCAACGCAGAATATGAAGGTACGGTAGTCAGAATTATGGACTTTGGTGCATTTATTGAGCTGGCTCCGGGAAAAGACGGATTACTTCATATCTCTAAATTAGCGAATGAACATGTAAAAAAAGTTGAAGATGTGGTCAATATCGGCGATAAGGTACCGGTTAAGGTGCAGGAAATCGACCGTCAGGGCAGGGTGAATCTTGTCAGAACGGATTTACCACCTCGTCCGCCGCGGCCGCCGAAGCCTGAAGGTCAGGATGGCCATCACGAACGGCGTTCAAATGACGTGGATAACAACCGCACGGTGGGATATAAACCGAGAACACGTGACCCCAAGAAATTTGATAAAAAGAATAAATAAACGATAAAAGCCGGGTTAATACCCGGCTTTTTATTTTAATTATGTTTTTTATTTATTGATAGCGGAATAGATGACTTTCAGCGTCCGTTCGTTTGCTTCGTTTGCGCCGGATTTCTCCATGCGCTTGCGGTACGCACTGCGTTCTTTATAAAGCTGATTGATGTGTTCAACCAGACTTTCGGGATTCATCTGATCCTGGTGCAGAACCATTGACCACCCGTTCGCTTTAAAGTGCTCAGCATTCAGTATCTGGTCGCCGCGGCTGGATGCCTTGGGGAGCGGAACCAGAAGCGCGGGAAGATTAAGCGCAAGAATTTCGAATATTGCATTTGCGCCCGCACGGGACAGGATAATATCCGCAGTCGCAAAAATATGCTT
Source organism: Christensenellaceae bacterium (assembly GCA_963674805.2). Classification (GTDB taxonomy): domain Bacteria; phylum Bacillota; class Clostridia; order Christensenellales; family CALMFG01; genus CALMFG01. The sequence goes on along the minus strand of CAXXNY010000026.1, from coordinate 91,671 downwards.
TAAGTCTTCGCCGAGAAAACCGAACTGGGTATATCCGTCGATGATATCCAGCTCCGGTTTGAGGTTGTTCTTGCCGCGGATGTGTACGACATGGTAGGTTTTACACAGCGTTTCTATCACGCTGTCCACTGCATCATTGACAGCTACCGCACCCTGGCTGCCGCACATAATCATCAGAACTGGCTTGTGGTCGTTAATCTGGCAGAGCTTGCGCCCTAGTGCTTTATCTCCGTTTAAAAGCTCGCGTCGGACCGGCGTACCGGTATAATACTTTTCCGCTTTTTTAACATAACTGAGCGTCGATTCAAACGACACACAGACCTTGTCACAACGCGGAATCGCAAGCCGGTTAGCAAGGCCGGGAGTCAGATCAGATTCGTGCAAAACAACCGGGATATTCAGCAGCTTTGCCGCAAAAACGACAGGAACGCTGACATATCCGCCCTTAGAGAAAACCAGTTTTGGTTTTAATTTGCGTAGTATTTTAATGGCTTGAAAAAAGCCGTAGATGACTTTAACAGGATCTTTTAGATTTTGAATACTTAAATAGCGTCTGAGTTTACCCGCTTTTATTGCATGATAGTTTTTCGGGTTCAGATACGGATTGACCAGCCAGTGCTCCATGCCTTCATATGTGCCGATATAATGGATGGTGAAATCTTTTTCAAGATAAGGAATCAATGCAAGATTCGGCATCACATGTCCGGCTGTACCGCCGCCGGTCAAAACGATATTGTTCATTCAATTACCTCGTTGTTCAAAGCGTTTTTATATCATAAACCGCCAAATGATGCCCGCAATTTAGATATCTTTATGGTTTAAAACGCTTTTGCAATTATAGCACATATCATTAAAAATTCAAACAAAAAGAAAATCATGCAGCGTGAGCATACTGAACTGTTGTTTATAATGAAATTAAACGTTGATTAATATCCTTTTTTTATTATAATATATTGAAGTAATGATTATATTTATAACTAAACTAAAGAAAATGGAGAAGAGAAGAGAATGAGTGAGAAGAGGCAGGAATTAAGAAATATTGTCGCAGCAGGTATATTTGCAGCTTTAATTTGTATTGTCACCTATTTTGTGAAATTTCCGCTGCCGCAAATCAGCCGCGGTGCATACATCAATCTCGGCGATACGATGATTTATATCGTTGCGGCCTTAATTAATCCGGTTTATGCGATGCTGGCTGCGGGAATCGGAAGCGGACTTGCCGACCTGCTTTACGGCGGTGGAATCTATATTCCGGCAACAGTGATTATAAAAGGCGTAATGGGATATGTTTGTGCAAAGATCATGAACCGCGGACAATTTCCCGCTTATATCATCGCCTGTGTTACCGGCGGAATCATTATGGTGCTCGGCTACGGGCTGTTTGAAACCGCGCTTTACGGTCTCAAAGCGGCGCTTGCCAGCAGTATATTTAATTTAATTCAACTTGCCGGCGGTGTAATTATTGCTCTGCCGTGTTACTTTATTTTGCCCCGAATCAATAAAAGTGCAGGCAAATCACAAAACATTTAATAACAGCAGAGGAGCTTAAATGGAAAACCTGTCTCCGATGATGAGGCAATATCTCGACTTAAAAGAAAAACATAAAGATTGCATTATCTTTTTTCGTCTCGGAGATTTTTATGAGATGTTCTTTGAAGATGCGCTTTTGGCGTCCAAAGAACTCGAAATTGCGCTGACCGGGCGGGACTGCGGTCTAGAAAAGCGTGCGCCGATGTGTGGTGTGCCGCATCATGCGGCCGACGGGTATATCGCAAAGCTCATTAAAAAAGGATATAAAGTAGCGATTTGTGAGCAGATGGAAGAAGCCGGACCGGGCAAAAAGCTGGTTGAGCGCGATGTCATCCGAATCGTAACCCCGGGCACGCAGACTGCGGATAAGGGTCTGGATGAAAAGACAAATAATTTTATCTGCTCGCTCTGTTTCAATGACGCGATGTTCGGCTATGCGCGCGCGGATGTCTCTACCGGGGATTTCGCAATCGGTGAAAACGATTTGGATGTGCCTTTGGCGTCGCTGTTTGATATATTAATGCGCATTAATCCCAATGAGATTATCATCAACAGCGAAGGCGAAAAATATAAAGAACGCATTCAGTCGATTTTTAAGACAAGGACGGTACTGATTACCGTTTATCCGGACTGGGCTTATCAGCCGGAGGCTGCCGCCGAAACGGTAAAAGCGCACTTTAAGGCGGGTTCTCTGGATGCGTTGGGCTGCCGGGGCATGACGCATGCCATCAGTGCCGCAAGCGGGCTGATTGCATACTTAAAAGAAACGCAGAAGATTTCTCTGGCGCAGATCAACAGTCTGTCGGTCATGAATGACAGTGCCTTTATGTTTATTGATACTGCGACACGCCGCAATCTTGAACTTACCGAAACCATTCGGGAGGGGAGCGAGCGCGGGTCTCTGCTTTGGGTGCTGGACAAAACCAAAACGGCAATGGGCGCAAGACAGTTAAAATCATGGATTAAACAGCCACTGCAGTCTTTGGACCAAATTGATTTTCGTCTGAACGGCGTTGAAACACTTATTGGGGATGCGTCATTGCGCGATGCAGTCAGGAGCAGTCTGACCCATGTGTATGACATGGAGCGTCTGGCGTCACGCATTGCTTATGGTACAATAGACCCGAAACATTGTATTTCACTGAAACAATCGATCGAGAATATACCCGAGTTAAAGCGCGTGCTGTCACTGTCGCAATGTAAAACGCTACAGCATATTGACGCGGGTCTGGATGACTTATCCGACCTTTATGTGCTCCTCAATTCCGCGGTGGCGGACAATCCGGCCAATGGGATCAAGGACGGCGAAATCATTAAGGACGGATATGACCCGAAGGTAGATGAGTACCGGGACGCCATCAACAACGGCCAGAACTGGATTAAGGAAATCGAGGAAAAGGAACGGCAGGCAACCGGAATTAAAACCCTTAAAATCGGGTTTAATAAGGTTTTCGGCTATTATATTGATATCACAAGGTCTTATCTTGACCAGGTGCCTTACCGTTATATCAGGAAGCAGACGCTGGCGGGAAGCGAGCGATTTATCACCGAAGAATTAAAAACGGTTGAAGCGAAAACGCTGTCTGCGAAAGAGAACTGTGATAAACGCGAATACATGCTCTTTACCGAATTACGTGAAGAGATTATGGGCTTTATCGCACGTATTCAAGCCACAGCGAAGCAGATTGCTATCATTGATGTCTTGCAGTCACTTGCGCTGGCGGCATTGGAAAACGGCTATGTGCGCCCGCAGTTTAACACAAAAGGTGTGGTCGAAATTAGTGACGGCCGGCATCCGGTCGTGGAAAAAATCATTAAAGACGCTTTTATCGCAAATGACACCTTGTTAGATACTGCGGATAACCGTACACTGATTATTACCGGACCGAATATGGCGGGTAAATCAACGTACTTACGGCAGGTTGCGCTTGTTGTACTGATGGCACATATGGGTTCCTTCGTTCCGGCGCAGTCGCTGAACACGTCAATCGTAGACCGTATCTTTACGCGCGTTGGCGCAATGGATGACTTGTCATCCGGCCAATCAACGTTTATGGTCGAGATGAATGAAGTTTCTAATATTTTAAGAAATGCTACCAAGGACAGTCTTTTGATATTGGATGAAATCGGCAGAGGGACATCAACGCTTGACGGGCTGTCCATCGCATGGGCAGTTACCGAGTATGTGAACAGCACAGATATCTTGGGCGCAAAAACCTTGTTTGCCACACATTATCATGAATTAACCGATCTGGAGAACCGGTGCGAGGGTGTTAAAAACTACCGCGTTACGGTTAAGGAATTTGAGGACAGCGTCATATTCCTCCATAAAATTGCGCGCGGCGGGACTGATAAAAGTTTCGGGATAGAAGTTGCCAAATTAGCCGGCCTTCCGGAACAAGTGGTGAACCGCTCAAAAGACATTTTAGACGCGCTGACCGAAAGCCATGTATTGGGGCAGAACACGGAAAAAATTCACGATACGGTTAAGCACGCACCGAAGACAGACCGAAAATCCAAAGCAGTTATCGACTATCTTAAGGGCTTGGATATAGATGAATTGTCTCCCAAACAGGCGCTGGATATATTATTTGAAGTCAAACAAAAGCTGGATGAATAGGATAAACTGATGGGAAAAATCAGATTACTTGAACAGTATATGATTGACCGGATCGCCGCAGGAGAAGTCGTTCAGCGGCCCATGAATGTGGTCAAAGAACTGGTCGAGAATAGTATCGACGCATCGGCGTCCGCCATTACGGTTGAGATTAAAGAGGGCGGGATTTCGTATATTCGTGTGACGGATAACGGCGTTGGCATGGATGAACAAGATGCCTTGATGTCCTTTAAGCGGCACGCAACAAGCAAAATCGCTGAGCCCGATGATTTAGACCATATCAGTACGCTAGGTTTCCGCGGCGAGGCATTGTCCGCGATTTCAACCGTATCGCATCTTGAGATTGCGACAAAATCAGTGGATACCGAAGCAGGCATCCGCATTAAAGCAGACGGCGGGGTACTGAGTGATAAATCTTTCGTCGGCGTTCCCGACGGGACGACCATTATCGTGCGTGATTTGTTTTATAATACGCCCGCGAGGCTGAAGTTTTTAAAATCCAAAGGAGCGGAAGCGGCGGCAGTATCTGATCTGATATCCCGTTTGATTCTGGCGAATCCCGGTATATCCTTTCACTTTGTCAAAGATGACCAAACCGTTATGCACAGCACCGGCGATGGTACACTGATCTCTGCAGTGACGGCTGTATACGGCGGGGGTATGCAGGACAAGACACTTCCGGTGCATTACCGAAACGAAAATATCCGTGTCGTCGGTTTAATCGGCGTCCCGCAGTATGCCTTTAAAAACAGGAAGATGCAGTCGGTCTTTATCAACGGGCGGTATGTCATCAGCGATCTGGTTGATAGTAGTGTCTATGAATCCTATTCAAAATGGCTGGTTCCGGGGCTGTTCCCGTTTTATCTTTTGAACATCACGTTGCCGCCGGATGATGTGGATGTTAATATCCATCCGAATAAATTAGAGATTAAATTTAAAAACGAGCCGGCAGTTAAACTTGCAATCAACGAGGCCGTATATTTTGCACTGTCATCAACAGAATCGCTGCCTAAAGTAACCATCAAACAGGAAGAAACTCCAGAAGAAACCACAACCCAGCAGGCTTTTAGGATCGTTAATAAGTATGTTGACAATAATGATATTATGTCTACAAAAACGCTAAAAACGCAGAATGTTCAGGTGCCAACCATAAAACAAACCGAGACTGCGTTTTCTGATGAAACGGATGAGGGCTTCGAATCTGAGTCTGACTTTATCACGCCCGATGATACGATAACAGCGCATGAGACATTTGAGCCGCCGGTTAATCAGCCTGAGCTGAGATTAATTGGGATATTCAAACAAACATACCAGCTGGTTGAATACGGAGATGCTTTATACATTGTCGATCAGCATGCGGCGCATGAGCGGATTATCTTTGATCAGTTAATGGAGAGCTTTAAAAACAAGACGCCCAACAGTCAAATACTGTTGATACCGGAAACCGTCACCATAACATTAGAAGAGAAAAACATCTTATCAGCAAACCAGGAGACATTGCAGTCGCTTGGTTTTATACTGGATATTGGTCAGGACTTAACCGCCTCTGTTTCGGCGGTACCCAGTACCTTGACGAATATTGATATTGAGTCGCTTTTGGATGATGTCTATGATGCGGTTGATATTACACATGGCATTACAACTGATATTGAGGCGATCATTATGCGGTCCTGTAAGCGCGCCGTAAAGGCAGGGGAGCATTTGCCGTTTAATGAAGCCAAATATCTTGTCGAAGAACTCATCAATTCCGGACACATGCCGGCCTGTCCGCACGGCCGTCCGATTATCACCGTACTAACCGAGGATATGTTAAAGAAGTATTTTAGAAGGATCGTATAATGAAAGATGTCATTGTCATTACCGGTCCGACCGCCAGCGGAAAATCCGGGCTAGCGCTAGCGCTTTCTGAGCATATTAATTGTGAACTCATTTCTGCGGATTCGATGCAAATATACCGCAGGATGGATATCGGCACGGCAAAACCAACACCCGAAGAACGCGATAAGATCAAACACCACCTGATCGATATCGTCGATATTGATGAACCATACAGTGTCGCGCAGTTTCAGGAGCAAGCCTTTTCTATCATAGAATCGCTTCATGCGGCGGGGAAGACGCCTGTCATCGTTGGCGGCACCGGGCTGTATATTAATGCAATTGTTTATCGGATTGATTTCACTCAGACTGCGTCAGACCCCGAATTTCGCGACCAAATGGCTGAATTAATAGCACGGCGCGGTCTTGACTATTTATATAAGCAGATGTTCGAAAAGGACCCGCTGTCCGCTGAACGTATTCATCCAAACGATGAAAAACGCATTATCCGGCGCCTTGAGATACTGTCGAACCAGAAGGCCGATGAGTATGATTTCAACCGTGAGAATACAGATTATCGCTTCAAAATATTTGGCCTGCAATTTCCGCGCGGTATTTTATATGAGCGGATTAATAACCGAGTCGATATGATGATTAAAGACGGTTTAATTGATGAAGTGAAGTCTTTATTTGCGGATTACGGCGATCAGCATACCGCGATGAAGGCGATCGGCTATAAAGAAATCATTGCGGCAATCAAAGGTGAAACAGACATAGAAACCGCAATCGCCATGATTAAACAGAACTCACGCCGGTTCGCTAAGCGCCAGATCACGTGGTTTAAAAGGGATACACGGATTCACTGGCTGGACGGATTGGAAAATAATTGTTTAAAAAGTCTCCTTGATGGGTTAAAATAATAATAGATTTAAAAAAAAGTGGGGTAAACAAAATGCAGAAGAATGCGGTAATCCTACAGGATGTGTTCTTAAATCAGTTGAGGAAGGACCAAACGCTGGCAACCGTTCATCTATGCAACGGCTTTCAAATCAAAGGAACGGTCAAAGGCTTTGACAGCTTTGTGATCATTCTGGATACCGAAGGCAAACAGATGATGGTTTATAAACATGCGGTATCGACGATTACGCCTTCTAAACCCGTGAACTATTCAATCAATCCGGAGTAATATGCCATACACACAATCGATTGACGCGCTATCTTCGCTGTTGTCCATCAGCCCCAAGACTATAAAGCTGGTGCAGGATGCAGAGTCTGGTTTGGATGCCGCATTTAAAAAGATTGAATCGGTGTCCGCTTTTAATCAGGCAAAGGTTCTGGGCGCGTTTCAGAAAAACAAAATATCCGGTGCGCATTTTTGCCCGACCACCGGCTACGGCTATGACGATCTGGGCAGAGAAAAGCTCTCTGCTCTTTTTGCGTGCATTTTCGGCGGGGAAGACGCCATTGTCAGTCCGCACCTGCTTTCCGGCACACACGCCATCTACTTAGCCCTTTCTGCGCTTTTAAACGCAGGAGACACCATTTTAAGCGTCTACGGGCGCCCCTATGATACGCTTGCAACCGCAATCGGAGTATCCGAAAAAAAAAATTCAACCAATACGCTGATCAGCCGGGGCATCCAGTATGAAGAAATTGATTTAACCGGTGACGGCGGCATTGATATTGAACAAATAAAACTAAAAACAGCTCAAATTAAGCCTAAGATCATATATATCCAGCGTTCCCGCGGATACGTACAGAGACGTTCGCTGATCATTCAGGAGATTAAAACCATTTGTGACATGGTACACGCACTTTCTCCGGACAGCTTGATTGTATGTGATAACTGTTACGGCGAATTTTGTGAAACCAAAGAACCGCTTGAAGCGAGCGCGGATATCATCATTGGTTCGCTGATTAAGAATCCGGGCGGGGGAATCGCACCGAACGGGGGATATATTGCCGGCAAAAAAGTATGGATTGAAACGATTGCCGAGCGCATGACCGCCCCCGGAATCGGCGCAGAAGTCGGTTCATACGGCGGAAGCTATCTGCCGTTCTTTCAGGGAATCTTTTTAGCGCCACATGTGGTCGCCGAAAGCCTAAAAGCCGCAGTATTGGCCGCAAAGGTCATGGCGGATTTAGGGCATCGTGTGCTGCCGAAATGGGATGATTTTCGCACCGATATCACCCAATCCATTCAATTTATGAATGAAGACCAGATGATCGCCTTTATTCAGGGTATTCAGGCCGGCTCTCCGGTGGACAGCCATGTCAAACCCGTGCCGTGGGATATGCCGGGCTATGATGATCCGGTAATTATGGCGGCGGGCACGTTTATTCAGGGCGCCTCAATTGAACTATCCGCTGACGCACCCATAAAAAAAACCCTGCATCGCATATATGCAGGGCGGATTAACCTATCAGTCGGCCAAGTTCGGCTTAATGACCGCAATCGACCGTATGAACAGCTTATAGGATTCGAAATACACCGATTACCTTACCCAATACATTGACCTCGCGGACGCGTATGGGTTCGTAGGCGTCATTTTCGGGCTGCAGCCGGATGTGGTCGTCATCGAAATAGAAGGTCTTAACCGTTGCTTCGTCCTCAATCAGCGCCACCACGATATCGCCGTTCTGCGCCCAGTTTTGCTTGCGCACGATGATTTTATCACCGTTTAAGATACCGGCGTTAACCATGCTGTCTCCGCGCACATTCAGAACAAAACTGTCGTCATGTGTGGCGATAGAGCGGGGGAGGGTTAAATACTCTTCGATATTTTCCTGGGCTAAAATCGGCATTCCAGCCGTCACATCCCCGACAACCGGAACACTAATCATATCATCATCAAAATCCCGTTTGGGTTCATGCACCAGTGAATGCTCAGGGTCTTCAACGATAGAAATCGCGCGTGACTTGGACTCATCCCGGTGGATTAGTCCGCGTTTTTCCAGCCGTTGTAAGTATCCGTGTACGGTGGAAGTGGAGCTTAGCCCCGCGGCTTCCCCAATCTCCCGAACAGACGGGGGATAGCTATTGGTTTCGATATATTCAACGATATACCGATAAATATTCTTTTGTTTTTCGCTCATTTTTTCCATAATATCACCATCTAATCAATTACATCTTCTTATTATGGCGCAATTATAGCACAAATGTTCTTGTTTGTCAAACGTATGTTCGTAAGATTAGTCCCTTAATTTAACCGCATTTTTGACTTTTTTTCGGTTATCATCCACGATTTTGGCGTAATGTTTACGTGTGGTGTTCACGTCCTTATGGCCAAGCACATCGGCAACCAGATAAATATCGCCGGTTTCCTGATAAAGCGCTGTGCCAAAAGTAGAACGCAGCTTATGGGGGGGAGATATTTTTAAGCGGTGAAGCGAGTTTTGCGTATTTTTTTTACGAGATTTTGAACCGAGCGTACATCCATACGCTTTTTTTGGAGTGACAGGAACAAAGGCTGGTCTAAATCCGCTATATTTGCGTCTTTTCGCTCATCCAGATAGCCGATCAGTGCATCTTCAGCTTCGTCTCCGAAGTATAAAATAGCCATATTGCCGCCTTTTCGGGTGACTTTGAAGCTCTGGCTGTTAAAATCGATATCCTGGATATTTAAGCCTACCAGCTCGCTGACACGGATTCCGGTCGACAGCAGGAACACAATCAGAGCAAAATCCCGTTTTTTTGTCTTTTCGTGATACCGTTTTTGGGTTTCGGTCAATCCTTTGCCGTTCTCGATTAAATCCAGCAGATCAGCGACTTCGTTGGGTTCCAGCCGAGTGATCGTTTTTTCGTGGATTTTCGGCATATCAATCAGCGCACACACGTTTTTATCCAAAATTCCGCGCTTATAATAGTATTTAAAAAACGAACGCAAAGACGCTATTTTCCGCGCTTTACCGCGTTCAGCGTTCGTAATTTCCTTTTCTTCTTTAAAATATAACCCAAGGTACTCCACGTAGACCTCAAGGTCGGTCAGATCAATCTGCTTTAAATCCTCTGCAATAAAATCGGTAGGGGACTTATCGCTGAATTTCGCAACCTCGGCCGATAAATACTGAAAGAATAATCTTAAATCATAGGCGTAGTTTAAACGCGTTAACGGCGAAGTGGTGGTTTCAACGCTCCGGAAAAAATCCCGCGCAAACGGCGGCAGGTCGCTGAATAATTCTCTTAAACGCAAGGTGCGTTCATTATTAATATCATTATAATAGGATTCAGCCATTAAAAAAGACCCCAAACTGTGCTTTCTATTGAAAGTATATCAAATCGGCTTTAAAATAGCAATATTATTCGTAAAACTTGTCTTTTACGAATAGTTATATTTCATCATTAAATTTCATCATTAATACGATTTTTGGCTGTTTTGCTGCACTTCCCCTATATATGTATATTAAAAAAGCCAATCATTATGATTTCGAATGTCTGGCAATTTCGCCGGTTGCAAGCTGGTCGCACCGGTTATTGTATGCGTTGTCTGCGTGGCCTTTGACTTTGACCCACTTCACCTGATGGTTTTTCATCTCGTTTTAAGAGCATTTTCCAAAGGTCTTGGTTTTTCACGTCATCTTTTGCTTTGGTCCGCCATCCGTTTTCCTGCCAGGCGATGATCCAGCCGTTTTTAAACGCATTGTGGACATAAGCGCTGTCTGTATAAACGGTCACGTGGCACGGTGCTTTAAGCGCCATCAAACCCTTGATGACCGCCATGAGTTCCATGCGGTTATTCGTCGTTTCCCTGCAAAACCCAGATATTTCCTTTTCGGTTGCTTTATAAATAAGTACGGCTCCCCATCCCCCGGGCCCCGGATTGCCAGAGCAAGCGCCGTCTGTATATAAGCTGACTTTTTTCACGGATTCCCCTTTTACAGTTTCTTAGACTTATCCGCACAGGCATTGACGGCTTCGATCACGGCCGAACGGAATCCCTTCGCTTCCAGCACCTTTACCGCTTCAATTGTCGTCCCGCCGGGCGAACAAACCGCATCTTTCAGCGCTGCCGGGTGCAAACCGCTCTCTAAAACCGTTTTAGCAGAGCCTAATACTGTCTGTGCGGCAAAAACCAGCGCATCATTGCGGCTGATACCGTTTAAAACCGCCCGCATCGGCTAACGCCTCAATAAACATAAAGACATACGCGGGACCGCTGCCGCTGACCGCGGTGACGGCATCCATCAATTTCTCCGGCATATCCAGCACCAATCCAAGGCTTTGAAAGACGGATTTGATAAACAGATATTCCTCTTCGTTAACGTCGGTCGGCACTTCAAACGCACTCATCCCCTCCCCATACTGCAGAGGAGTATTCGGCATGATGCGCAGTACCTCGATATTCTGCTTGATGTGACCTTTTATTTTCATTGCGCTCCAGCCCGCTACTATCGAAACCAGCGGATTTTTAGCGCCGATTTTAGACAATTCGTCACAGACACTAGGCAGAATGTTGGGTTTGACCGCCAAAACCAGTATATCGGCTTTTGCAGACAAGTTCTTGATGCTGTTCAACCGCATTGACCCCGTATTCTGCCGACAGATATTTCATGCGTTCATCTGAAACATCAAAGATAAAAACCTCAGAAGGCTGAATGATATGCTTATTAATCGCGCCGCTGAAGATGGCCTGTGCCATGTTTCCGGCTCCGATGAATCCGAGTGAAAAAGTTTTCATAATATTGTCTCCTATTTTTATATGACGATTTTTATGATGTCTATTGACACTGCCATTAAACTTAATTATAATGGTTAACGTCGCAAAATCATGAGTGCTATTTTAGGGAAGTGGCTCAATTGGTAGAGCAGCGGTCTCCAAAACCGCAGGTTGCGTGTTCGAGTCGCGTCTTCCCTGCCAAAGGATATTCCGGATAACGGGGTATCCTTTTTTATACGCTCACATTCGCCTTTAATCCCAGCAGCTGTTGGTTATCTTTCAAAATCGGGTCGATTTCATTTTTGATAAAATCCGTTACCTGCTCCCCTGCCCTGCCGATAAAGTTTGCGGGGCTCATCATATCATCCAATTCTTTTTGATTAATTTTAAATGCAGGATCCGCCGCAATCAGTTCCAACAAATTATTGTCTTTGCCTTCTTCTTTGACGCGTTTTGCGGCAATCATGGAATACTCCCTGATCTTTTCGTGCAGTTCCTGCCGGTCTCCCCCGTTTTTAACGGCCAGCATCAGGATATTCTCAGTTGCCATAAACGGCAGTTCTTCACCGATATGCTTTGCTATCATATTATCGTACACAACCAGCGAATCTGTGATGTTAAGATAAATATTTAAAATCGCATCAACAGCCAGAAACGCCTGCGGAATCACCAGGCCTGCGGTTTGCGGAGTCATCTAATGTCCGTTCAAACCACTGTGTCGAAGCCGTAATCGCCGGACTGCTTGCTAATGATAGCACGAACCGTGCAAGCCCGGATATACGCTCCGAGCGCATGGGATTGCGTTTATATGCCATCGCCGAGGAACCGACCTGTTTCGCGCCAAACGGCTCTTCGATTTCTTTTAAATTCTGCAGCAATCTTAAATCATTGCTGAACTTATATGCTGACTGTGCGACAGAAGATAATAAGTTGATAATCCTGCTGTCCAGCTTTCTCGGATACGTCTGCCCCGTTACGGCAAAAGTTTTTTCAAAATCCATTTTTGAGCAGACAAGCGCTTCCAGCTTCTGCACCTTGCTGTGGTCGCCGTTAAACAGTGCTAAGTAGCTTGCCTGAGTGCCGGTGGTGCCTTTTAGACCGCGCAGTCTAACTGCGCTTTTGACGTCTCTCAGCTCCTGATAATCCATCGCCAGGTCCTGTAACCACAGAGACGCGCGCTTGCCTACCGTGGTCAGCTGTGCGGGCTGGTAGTGCGTAAAACCAAGTGTCGGCAAATCCTTATACTGAAGCGCAAAGGACTTTAGGTTGTCCATCACGCATATTAGCTTCTTTAAAATAATATTGATTGCATCATCATACACGATAATATCCGTGTTATCACCGACAAAGCAGCTGGTTGCGCCGAGGTGAATAATTCCCTTTGCTTCCGGACACTGCTCGCCGTATGCGTATATATGCGACATAACGTCATGGCGGACTTCTTTTTCGCGTGCCTCAGCAACATCGTAATTGATGTCATCCCTGAATGCTTTTAAAGCGTCAATCTGGGCCTTGGTGATATTTAACCCCAGTTCCTGTTCTGATTCTGCAAGCGCAATCCACAACCTGCGCCATGTCTTAAACTTTTTCTCATCCGAGAAATTCTCAGCCATTTCTTTTGTTGCGTAACGTGTAATTAACGGATTTTCGTATATTTCTTTCATAATGCTCCCACAAATTTAAGATTTACTTATAAATTGTAATATAAAATGATATAGATTTCTATCTTAATTTTAACAGCTTGTGATAATCATTGCCTGATTGCGTGCGTTAATGGTATGATAAACCATCAGTAAAGGATAAAAACACGATCCGGTTGGTAGTCCGGATGCAGTTAATCTGTCAGTAACCTGCCCTCCTGGGGTTGTCCGTTCCTTGTTAAATGCTGAGCATATCATAACAGGAGGAAAACCATGAAAAATCCGATATCCGTAACTTTGACGGTCTATTTTGAGTGTCCGTTTTGGGTCGGTGTCTTTGAGAGAATCTCAGGACAGAAACTCCAGGCCTGCCGTGTGGTCTTTGGCAGCAGCGAGCCGAAGGACTATGAAGTCTATGCGCTCGTCATGGCCCGATATCAAACGATGAAGTTTGGGAAACCGGTTGAAGCGGATAGCAGACGTATCTCACACATTAACCCTAAGCGTATGCAGCGGCAGGTCAGCAAAGCATTGCAATCCGCCGGCACCAGTACCAAGGCGCAGGAAGCGATGCGGCTCAGCCGTGAGGCGCAGAAGCAGGAACGCAAAAAAGTAAACAAACTGCACAAAGATCAAACCGCAGATGAAAAGTACTTAAACCATCAGATTAAGAAAAAAGAAAAGAAAAAAGGGCATTGATGCACAGCGCATCTTTGCCCATTGCTTTATCTAAATATAGTAATCTTTCCCTTCCTCTACGACCACGCAGAGGTCAAACTCTTTTTTAGCTTCAATAAATATCTGGTCTTCGTCAGCTTCCGGGCTGATATGGGTCAGCAGCAATCGTTTTGCCCCGGCCTCCTTTGCCATCAAAGCCGCCTGCTTCGCCGAAGGATGCGGCATGGCATCGGGGTGGTTGGCATGTGTTACCGCGCTGTCACATAAGAACACATCACAGTCCTTCGCAAACGTGCTTAAAGATGTATCATAAACGGTATCAGCCGAGAAAACAAAGGCTTTATTCTCATAGGCGACTTTTATTGCGTAACAAAGCACCGGATGCTGTGTTTGCTTAAAGGTAACGTTGGCGCCGAATAAATCGATTGTCGTGGCTTCACTGATTGTCTCGGTCTCAAACTGTTCCATCTTGCGGATTGCGTCATATTGCGGCTGGGGTGCATCGGGTAAATAAACCGATATCCTCGGCAGTTTTTTAAGCATGACTGCATAGCCGAGTACAGCAGCGTCTGCGGTATGGTCGCCGTGCAGATGTGAGAATATAATCGCATCAATATCGCTTATATCCATGATTTGCTGAATCCGCGTCAACGAGCCGGATCCTAAATCAATCAACACATGTTTATCGCCGATGGTAAGCAAGTAAGACGACGTTGCTCCGCCGGCTTTAGGATAAGGACCGTATTTACCAATGATGGTTAGTTTAAACAATCTACTCCTCCATTTTAATCGGTGCACCGCATTTTCTGCAGAACTTGTCCGTTTTGGATGCGGGCGTTTTACATTTATCGCAGAATATCGTGCTGACCGATTTTTGGGGAGAACTTTCGGATACCTGATTCTTCTTTTTGCTCTTTGATACCGCAACGAGAATAATTATGGCAAGTACACCGACCACGATGAGCGCCAGAATACCCCAGAAGTTGCCTTTATAAATCATTAAAACGTCACCGGAACCGAGCACTACCGAACGGCCGGAAAGCTGGACGACATCTTTTGTCGTCGAGTAAGTGATAATCGATCGCCCCGGCAGCGTCACCGTCATGTTATAAAATCCGCCTTTGATATAAACGGCTTTGTTCAGGCGAAGGCTTGTGCTGTCCATGATGCGCGCAGTATCATACTGGTCAAGTTCCTGACCTTTGCTGTCAACCGCAAACATGAGCTGGTCATCCAGAGCATCCGCAATCTCGTTTTTACCCGTACGCCAATTTGCCCTGCCGAAATGATTAAGAGCGAATTCCTTAAACACGCGGTATGCCCCGCCGATTGCAAATCCGTTGTCATAGGTATCATAAAGCCGGTGCACCGGCTTAATTTTAATTCTTAAATGATGACCGCTTCTGTTCTGGCGGTATGACGTGATTTCCGTGGTTACCGCGTCGCTTGCCGAAAATACGCTTTGGACATAATCATTAATATCGGACTGGGATACTTCTTTATCGCCCAGTTCATCGTTTGGAATGGTTACTTTTAATATGCCGACATTATTATCCCTGATGCTCAGTTTCATATCGCAGCCCGTTAAAACCAGGCTGACAACAAGCAGGATAACAATCAGTAAAAAAATTCTCTTTTTCATGAAAAAGCCTCCCGACTTCATCAAAATCTACTATTTTATTATGCTTAATATACCATATAATACCGCATTTTAACAGCGCATCGGTCTAAATGATCTCACCCAATAAAGAATTCTTCATGGCCTTGATGATTTTAACATTCACAAATTCGCCGGTTAAATCCTGATCCGATTCAAAGTTTACCAGCCTGAAGCAATCTGTGCGGCCGAACATCTGGTTATTTCCCTCTCGCCTGCCTTCTGCGAGCACCACGAATGTCTTACCAACTAAAGACTTATTTTTATCATAAGTGATTTCGTTTTGGACCTCCAACAGTCGCATAATACGGTCGGTTTTAGTCTCCTCATCTATCTGATCCGGCATATCCGCAGCCTTGGTGCCGCTTCGCTTGGAATATTTAAAGGTATATGCCGAGTCATACTGCATCCGTTTGACTAAATCCAGCGTTTCCAGAAAATCTGCTTCGGTTTCACCCGGAAATCCGACGATGATATCCGTTGTGATGGCGATATCCGGGCTAACCGCTCTTAATTGTTCGATCAAAGATAAATAATGTTCTTTATCATATTTCCGGTTCATCAGCTTCAATATACGGCTGCTGCCTGCCTGTACCGGCAGGTGGATATGATTGCAAACGGATTTTCTGTTTTTAAAGACTTCAATTAACTCGGCCGAAAGGTCCTTCGGGTGGGACGTCATAAAACGGAGCCGCTTGATTCCGTCAATATCCTCTATTTTTCTGAGCAATTCGGCAAAATTGACGGAGGGCGAAATCCCTTTTCCGTATGAATTGACGTTCTGCCCCAAAAGTGTCACCTGTTTATAACCTTCGTCTGCCAATTGGTTGATTTCTTTTAAAATACTTTCCGGCGTACGGCTGCGCTCTCTCCCCCGCACATACGGCACGATACAATACGCGCAGTAATTGTCACATCCGTACATGATGTTGACATATGCAAAAGGATGAAGATTCCGGTCCGCCGGAATATCCTCGACAATATCCCCCGCTGCTTCATCAACAGCCAATATCCGCTTGCCTGTTTGCTTAACATGCTCCAGATACTCAGGGAGCCGGTGTTGGTTAAAGGTGCCAATAATCAGGTTGACATGGCTGAACCGCGAAAACAGCTTCTTTGACAATGCTTTCTGCTGGGTCAAACACCCGCTGATGACGATAATCGGTTCAAACTTACCGCGTTTATAGGTCTTTAAATAGCCGATGTTGCTGATAATCTTGGCTTCCGCGCTCTCCCGCACGCAGCATGTGTTCACCACGATGACATCCGCTTTATCCGGTGAATCGCATTTTATATACCCCATCTCGGACAGCATACCGGCGATTTTTTCCGATTCATGCTCATTCATTTGACAGCCGTATGTCATCACATAATAGGTTTTTTTGGTGTTTTGATTCATTGCATCCTCTTTTTTCGTTTTGTTCCCCTGATTATACCGTTGCATGGTGCTTTTTTCAACTTAAAATCATATAGACATAATATCCTTATGTCTACTTATTTTAATTTTACAGTACGTCTTTAAAAAACCAAAAAATGATTGACACGGGTATTGATTTATTGTATATTATTAGACGTCGCAAAAACTCGGGTTTGGCAACGGGGTGTAGCGCAGTTTGGTAGCGCACATGGTTTGGGACCATGGGGCCGGGGGTTCAAGTCCCTTCACCCCGACCATGACTACTATCAGATGTTGAAAAATGTGGCCCCTTGGTCAAGCGGTTAAGACACCGCCCTTTCACGGCGGTAACAGGAGTTCGAGTCTCCTAGGGGTCACCAAACCTTTCAGGGGCCTTAGCTCAGCTGGTTAGAGCAGTCGGCTCATAACCGATCGGTCCGGGGTTCGAGTCCCTGAGGCCCCACCAAAATTGTTTTTTTTATATGGCCTGGTAGTTCAGCCGGTTAGAACGCTAGCCTGTCACGCTAGAGGTCGAGGGTTCGAGTCCCTTCCAGGTCGCCATTTTTTTTAAGCAATATGCCTCGGTAGCTCAGTCGGTAGAGCAAGGGACTGAAAATCCCTGTGTCGGTGGTTCGATTCCACTCTGAGGCACCACCAATAACACTTAAAACTTCGTGTTTTAGGTGTTATTGTATGCTGATGTAGCTCAATTGGCAGAGCAGCTGATTTGTAATCAGCAGGTTGCGGGTTCAAGTCCCATCATCAGCTCCAATACGTGGAGGGGTTCCCGAGCGGCCAAAGGGAGCAGACTGTAAATCTGCCGTCACAGACTTCGATGGTTCGAATCCGTCCCCCTCCACCAAAGAAACCGCCTAAAGGCGGTTTCTTTATTCGCTTTATTTGATAAGTTTCCCTATTTTATCGCATAGAATCCCGCCTGCATCTGTGCATACCAAAACATATTCACGCTTCTAAAGCCGGCTTCTTTTAAAAGTCGGTAATGCGCATCCACCGTGATCGGAAAGTACGCCCGGTCAAACCGGTCAACATGTTTTTCTGCGTCTTCCCTGCTCTTCCCCATCAGTATCTCATATTCGATCCACCTTGCCTTGCCGGCGGCGATGCCGATATCATCAGACGGCCTGATGTTTTCGGTCACGATGAATAACCCGTTTTCTTTTAAGAGACTGAAACAAACATCAACCGCTTTCTTTCTGTCGGGTTCGCTTAAATAATGGTGGCATTGTACTGCCGTAATCACATCGGCTTCATTCATAACATGTTCGTTGAGCAATTGAGTTGCATAAGTGCCGATAATAGATACTTTTGGATATGATTCGAATTTATTCTGTGCAATCTTCAGCATCTCCGGCGATGGATCGGCCAGCATAAACTGCGTTTCAGGGAATCTCTTAATTGCCTTAACCGTAGCATTACCCGTACCGCATCCCGTATCCAGCCATATATCGGGACTTGGATTAACAGCCGCAACAAGATCAACGGTTTCATCTAAAATCGTATCATAAAAAGGAATCACTTTCGTGATGTCAGAGTCATATTGTGCGGCTTTATGCGGGGTCGTATTATCAGACATATTCATATTCTCATATTTAAACTGATTTTATTATTTGCGCCAGAATGTTTTGCAGGCCGCTTTGTCCCGGATATTATAATCAATCAGCATTTTTAACAGATTATAGTCCACAGGACTCTCCCATGGAATCTGTACCAGCATCTTGGTGTGCATATAGCCGGACGCTTTAATCTGGTCGGAAAACATCGCAACAACCGCTTGTTCCGGCGTGAAAGCCAAATGCTGTTTGGATACACTGAACCCGATAATAAAAGTGCCGTGGTCAGTGAACATCGGCTGGTTCCATGCAATTTTTGGGACGAGCTTTGGAAATGCTGTCGATACCCAATTCAGCACGGCTACCGTACGTGCGCGATGCCCTATATCCCCTATGCTGTCCAAATATCCGTGGAAGATTTCCATAGCATCTCTGCCTCTATGCTAAACGCCGCGGTATAATGAGCGCCAAGACGCGTTTTAAGCGATTAAAGCTCATCTTGTTGCGCACCAGAAACTTCAGCGCATACCCTTCCGCTGCTTTTTCGGCATGCTTAACCATCTCTTCAACGTCGTCACTTAAATCATCTTTTAGTAATGCCGCCTTTTCATCTTCACGTATCGCCATGTTGACCTCAAAGCATTCATTGCCCGGCGCAATGTAACACAAAGCTTTGGACTCATGAAAGACCTTATATGACCAGCCTTTATAAAACGTCCATTTCCCGTCAAAGCGATTGGTCATCTCTAATAATTCTTCATAAAGGCGGTAACAATCCCCCAGCGCCGCCTGTAATGCCGCAGTATCGGGGGATTGGGTTTGATCCAAGAAAATCTTTTCCATGCTGTTCTCCTTTTATGAAATTGTACCATGATGTGATATTGTCCGTCTATACGCGCATGTACGCTTCATGTTATAATTGATACCGGAGAAAAAAATCATGTACGTTATTAATAAACGCGTGTTAAAGCGTCATCATGGTAAGCTGTTCTTAACTGAAGATCAGGCCGCAGCGGCATTCGGCTGCGAAGCACTTCCGCTGACCGCGGTTGACAAATGTGAGCGCGGCGCGATTATCCTGCCGGTACGCATCAAAGCGGTTGATTCTTCAACCGGAAGAAAGTCAGCCATAAAGGTCTATACCTATGGGCATGTGTTCCGCGGAGGACACAGCAACGTTGTTTTCGATGTGGTTTTCAGGTTTTTAATCGACATGGTGATCCCCCGCCGCGTGTCGTTTGCCCATACCCATCCGTTCTGTACCGGGCATAAACCGGAGGTTTTCTCCGCCGGGGATGAGTTGGTGGCGCGTCTGCCCGGCGTCAATTATATGTACCTCGCCTCCCCGCCGGATGCCTCTATAAATATAACGGCAAAAATCCGGTCAGAAACAAAAATGGCGAACTGATTTTAAGGGCGATCGAAACCGGCCTTCCGGTGATTGCCGCTAGATGGGACTGCCGCCATTTAAAGATGCCGAAAAAGATATCATTAAATGATTTTATCCAATCACATGATATCGCCCATAAAAAATAATCATTCAGGAGATATTTTGTTTAAATATTACTTTACGTTTAAAAAATCCGAACTAAAAACCCGCTGGCTGTATAATGATGAGACCGATATCTGGAAAAAGACAGAGAATTCCGCGTATACCGACCGTTTTTTTAAATCTTATTCTTTATATTTAGCGGGATTGTTTTTCTGCGTCGCGTTTTTGGCTGTCACCATATATTATCTGCCGTTTAAAGGCTTGTTTGACGGCTTAAAAGCGGGTTCACTGGCCTCAATATCCTTATGGCTGGTATATGTTCTGCTGATGTTGATTTTTGCGCTATTCGTCAAGCGCGCTCGTACGGCTAGTATCCTCTATTTTGCCACTACAATCATTTTTGCTCGTTGTATCGGACGTTATGATTTTAGAATATAACACGCCTTTTTATTCATATATCATTTATGGACTATTAATCAGCGCACTTTTTTCGCTCATAATTGTCCTGATCAGCCGTCTTTTTTTTTGAACGCGCCCATCCAAAATACCGTCCTACGGGGCGCAGCCGCTTTGATGATTTTTAAGCTAAAAAAACAGAAAAAAATATAGCATTTTAAAAATCATTATGCTATAATGTGTTTCGGCGTGTTTGCCAACGTGGCTTAGAGGTAGAGCAGCTGATTCGTAATCAGCAGGTCGTGGGTTCGATTCCCACCGTTGGCTCCATTAAAATCGGGGTGTAGCGCAGCTTGGTAGCGCGTTTGGTTCGGGACTAAAAGGTCGCAGGTTCAAATCCTGTCACCCCGACCAAAAAAACAGTCATTGCGAAATGGCTGTTTTTTCTTTTTCTAATCTTTATATATTTTACTGTTTTGTCTCAACCGATTTATGGTTATAATGCTTCTCAGAAAACACAAGGAGGTTTCTACCACAATGCGAAAATTTTTCTTAATTGTATCTGTTATAATTCTCACAATATTAATGTTGTCTGCATGTACCCCGGCCGTTTCTGAAGCTGATGAGCCGCCTGAAACAGTGTCTGCTGAACCGGAAACCACCAAAGCGCTTGAGACACCGCAGATCGCAGAAATTTCATTAGAAGGCATTTATGCGAAGCCTCTAGATTTATATAATGACAACTTAAATCCGTTGTCAGATATCAATATGCCCGAAACATACCGGCCCTATAAATTAGATATCAATATTCACGATGACACAGCTGATTATTCATTATCCTTTTTAACGGATGATTCCGATGTCGTCAACTATGTTGCTGCATTATTAAACATCAGCTCAGAAGAAGAAATCCAGACTTTAAACGCAGCGCTGAGCGACGGCGAGCTGCGCGAATCCGGACAGACAGAAAGCGGTATAGATGTTTCGGTATCGATTAAACCCGCACAGTCCGAAAGCGACTATTATACTGAACCGGCGGCATATTCGCTTCAACTGACAACATCTGTTGATACGGATATGCGGATGACGTATATGCAAATCATTAAAAACAATATTCATATACCGGCGTTCCAATCTGTCGGCGCAGAAACGTTGGCTGAACAGCTTAACCTGGTTAATAGTGGCGGCCTGACACTGGTCACAGGCAGCGTCAATTATCTGAATATTCGTGTCAACTATGATTTAAAAGAGTCTTTCGATGAATGGTATGCTTACTTTAATTCCAATGATTATTTAATGAATCAAGCTGTGGCAACCTGGGGTGAAGAAAACGTATCTATTTTTAACTACAGCGATCTCAGTACCCGTGTGACCTTGGATCCGGACAATCAAACCATAATCTTTATGCAGGAACTCGAAAATACCGAACAAAACATATCGGAATTTGTGCCTTCGCTTTCACTTATCGGTGTTGGTTTCGATAATATGTGTAACTTTAACAGTGATGACGGAACGATTTATATCGGTATCCGCAAAGAAATCTTCGGTGATGTTGATACCGGAGAGGGCTCCGATTATATTCAGTTCAGTATTGATGACGGCAGTTATGATGTCTATTTGGTGAAGTATTTCAGAACCGAAGGAAAATACTATGTTCAGGTGGCCAAGGGCGGCCTTAAGGCGGAATACTATTATGATGCTTTTACGGAGGAATTCTCTGACATGGACGGCAACAAGGACGTCAGCGAAGTAAAAGCTGAATTGCAAACCATGATGGCATCCGATGCGGATATGGTTATGGTGCACCCAGTTAATACCTTTGAACAATATATTATTGATACTTTCGGCGTTAATTCGGACGCGTTATTTGACCTGCCAAAAGAATAACAGCCTTAATAAAGACAGCGCCCTATTGCACAGTATTTTGTGTAATAGGGCGTTTTTGTTCAGGATTAAACGTTATTTTTCCATGCTTCTTTAACAACCGGATTATGCTCAAAGAACTGCACCCGTGTCTCTTTATCTACCCTATTCAATGGACAGGCAAAGTTCATACATCTGGTGCACAGCAGATTTCGCAATAAAATAGTGTCGGTAACCAACAGAACCGCATAAATGATGGTCAGTATCCATTTACTCTGTAAAATTATAAACGGAAACGGATAGAAGAAGATCAGAAACAACCCACCGAAAAAGATTGCTTTTTCAATAAACGACATCGGGCCGGGACGGTATTTCCAGATTTTCGGAGCGCCGTAATTTGCCCAGCATTTTAAGGTGCGCGTCTCCGGCTCCGCATAATGCGGGCAGTGTGAGCACATAACGCGGATTTCAATAAACATGAAGTAAGATAGAATTATGCCCAGCCAAACCAGCAGCGCCCAAAATGAATATGCGTAAATGCCAATAAACCCGACAACAAACAAAGGCAGCGCACATAATAGAAAGCCGGCTAACTGGCTTATATTAAAATGGCAGACGAGGCTATTCCGGACATTGCAGTCCTCACATCCTTTTTCTTTACAGGTATTAAGCGGGCGTTTGGGATCTAAAAAATCGATCATGGCATCCTCTACTTTTTGATTATAATTTTGTCATAATAAACCAAGACTTTTGTGAAAAAACAAATAATTTGCTTTCTTCGCTTAATATGTTAAGCAGTTATCTATTGATTTTTCCACGCTTCTTTATAGCTGGATTATGGCTAAAGAACTGTTCGCGCGTTTCTTTATCGACTTTATTTAACGGGCAGCCAAAATTGATGCATTTCGTACACATACAATGGCGAAATAATTGTACGCCGATTATCAATGCCGCTGCATATAGCGCAAGATTTATCCATTTCCCCTGTAATATCATGAATGGTACTGGATAAACAATGATAATTAATAAACCGCCTAGAAAAAAACACTTTTCAACAATCGACATCGGACCAGGTCTATATTTCTAATCTTATTTTTATTAATGTCTATTTTGTTTTTTATGGCCTGCTCCTGATAATGCGGGCAGTGTACACATAAAACAAATTTTCTAATAAAGTAAACATATATAAGAATGAAAGCCATCAATATTATATTTGCTTGATGAAATTTAGAAAACAAGTCAGGTAATCCCCTGAAACCAATAACAAGTATTAATAGCACACCAACAATGATGCCAAAAGATTTTAGGGTACTAGTATGACAATTAAGACTTTGGTTGATATCACAATACTCGCAAGCGTTTTCTTCACATGTTTTAAGTGGTCTTTTTGAATTTGATGAAATACTCATGACATTCTCTTTTCAATAAGTAAAATTATAGTATATACTAACATAGTATAAACAATGACAAGAGGAAAAACAAATGGTTTATTGTGCGCTTTTCAAAGGCATTAATGTCGGCGGAAAAAACAGTGTTAAAATGGCAGCGCTGAAGCAGATATTATCGGATGCCGGGCTATCCGACATTAAAACCTATATCCAGAGCGGCAACGTTGTGTTTGAATCTGCATTAGCCCCCATTGATTTATATGCTCTGATATCAGAACAGTTTCAGTCCGCATTCGGTTTCAGCCCAAGCATTATTATTCGCGACGTTGATGGAATGAAATCAGTCGTTAAAGATATGCCCTTTTCTGACAAAGAAATAGCGAATGCTGAGTCGGCTGATCCGGATGTCACACATCTTTATGTCTATTTCTTGGATGAAACCATTGATGAAAAAGGAATTGACCAGCTCAATCACAAATATACTGAAAGGGATAGTGTACGCCCCGGTCATGGTGCGCTGTATCTGCTTTGTTTTAAAAGCATCAGGTTTTCAAAACTTGCGGCTGAAATTTCTAAAACCTTTCCGTCTGCAACCGCCCGGAACTGGAACACGGTAAAAAAAGTATATACGTTAATGATTAAATAAAAAAGAGCCTGATATCAGGCTCCGTTTAATCTTTGTTTATGCGCCATAGCCAACGAATACCGCAAGCACCAAGAAGCCCACGCTGACTGCCGCAATCAAGACCTGAATGCCGATTGTCCATCTAAACCACTTGGTATAGGGCACCACAGTTAATCCGAGAGAAATCAGCAATAAAGCATTTGTCGGATATAAAACATTGGAGAACCCGTCCCCCATACAGTACGCCAGTACGGTAGACTGCGCCGTAATGCCTGTAACGGCCGCTAAAGGCAGCAGCAGCGGCATCAACAAAAATGCTTTAGCGCTGGCCGATCCGATAAAGAAATTCATGACCAGTACAACCCCATAGATAATAATGATGCTGACGAAAAGGTTTGGTATTCGCAAACAACCCGCTTGCGCCGTTTATAATGGTATCAAGAATTTTGCTGTCCTGAATAATATAAGTCACCGATATGGCGAGCGGAATTAAGATAATCGATGGCGCTATAGCACCGATGCCTTTAAAGAAAGTCTTTAATACCTTTTTACCGCTCATGCCGGATAGCCGGGCGCTGACCGTTGACATGACGATAAAAATCAGCGCAATCAGCGGCATTGAATAATCCGTCAGGTTTAATGCTGAAGCTGAAAATAAAAATGCCAGTAAGACGATAAAACAAACGACACAGAAGATAATTGCCGATCGGTTAAACATCGCGTTCTTTTCAATTTCCGAGATGGTCATGTTGTATTTTTTTCTGCGCTGTGTATCCTCTTCAAACACTTGTGACTTTAACGGGTCCTTGTCTATTTTCCGCGCATACGAGGTCAAAAACAGCACAACGATTGTATAAATAATGATAAAGAAAAATATCCTGAGCCCTGTGCCGGAATAAAGCGGCAGTCCGGCAATCCGCTGCGCAATCGCCACGGTAAACGGATTCATGATCGCGGCAGAAAATCCGCAGCAGGTCGCGAGTAAGCTGAGACCCAGTCCCATCAGGCTGTCCCAGCCGAGCATATAGCACAATCCGACCACTAAAGGAATCAACGGGACAATTTCCTCGAGTATACCGAAAAACGCGCCTAAAACCATGAATATCAGCGCCAGAATGGGTATCAGCATATACTTTCTGCTGTATGATTTCAAAGCGATCTTTGAGATAATTGCTTTTAGGAGTCCGGATTCATCCATCACCGTAAATGACCCGCCGATCAGCAGAATGAATACCATAATCACGATAACCATCGCCGCATATTCAGATGCAAACACCTCAAACGGGGCCGTGATGATCTTCCAGACCGGATAATGCTGTTGTTGGTCCAATACCGAATAGGTGCCGGGTACGATTTCTTTAGACCCGTCCACTTCGTTATAAGCAAAGCTCCCCTGCGGGACAAATTGCGTCATTAAATAGGCTGCGATAATTAATCCGAAAATAATCGCAACCGAAATAATAAAACTCTTCTTGTTTATGGCAAAACTTCTGTCTTCGTTCATGTCTCCACCTAAAAATATTTTTTTTCATTATCATATATTGCCATAAAATTGTCAAACAAAAAGGCCCGGTTAAGGGCCTTTAGTTAAAAATTCATTATCATTATTCGAACTTGCTTAAAATACTCTGTTTTTGGCTTAAGAAATCCGATTCTTCAATCGCATGGTCAACAAAATACGATCTCAATAAATCATCAATCGCAAGTGCTTGTTCTTTCAACGGCTGGTATGCATAGTCGTATATCAGCGGATTCAAGAACGTCTGGACGCGCATCTCTTCCGTAAAGAATTCAAGATGCAGATGCTTTGCTTCTGAATAACCGGTATTTCCCATCGTACCGATGACCTCACCGCGTTTAACCGTCTGTCCGACAGAACACAGAATAGACGACAAATGGAGTGACTGCGAATAAAAGACGGTTTTTTCGGCATCTTTTGTCACATGCTGCAGTTCAATATAATTGCCGTTCCCGACCTCTGAATGGATGGTTTTAATCACAACACCGTCAAACGGGGCATAGATTCTGTCCCTTCTGATTTCTGCTTCGGTTTTCTCTTCCGTTACTTCTTCTTCCACCTTGTCTTCCGTATCAATATATTCTTCGCCGGCATGCGCCAGTATGTATTCCACATCATCAATAATCATATCTTCAGACCGATAGTCTACCCCGGAATGCAGCCGGACACCGGTATCATATTCTTCTCCGTTGATAACCGGTAAATATCGGATGCCAAAGTATGCTGATTTCTGCGGGTCATGGTCGACGGGAACCGCAAGCTGTATGCCTTCCATATAGTTGTAGGAGGTATCAAACGAATACCCCGAATTGTATTTTGCGTCAGAACCTTCGGAGCGTTTTGCCGATATAATATCGTTTCTGATCGGCAGTTTGTGCAGAGAAGAAATATCGGTAAAGAAATTCTCATCCACGCAATTAACCAAATTCTCGCCGTCAATATTGGTACGTCCGAAATATGCCAGCAGATAGACCATTGCTTTACGCGTATCTTCATTAAAATAGTTATTGACGTCTATCGGCACATCCAGGCCGCTTTCAGGCTCGGTATCCGGTGAGTAAATCCCAAGTTTCGATAAATCGTCAAGGTAGTAATTACAGAAAAGCTGCAACAATCGGATATGATGGCGGTTGCCGTCATCGAATTGTCCAAGATGAATCAGCAATCTTAAATTCTCAATATCATCGTCATTTAATCCGACGTCGCTCTTTAGCCGTTCTTCATCAAGTTCAATATCAGATAAACCTGCCGGGTCAGGATCCGAATAGGTAAACTTAGGAGTATCCTTAGTCAATATCACACCATTATCCCGTGTCAGCTTCATCGTATAATAATATGTACCGTATCCGATGCTCGCAAAATCTTCGTCAATCGTATCATTATGACGGGTATCTACCATCCTGGAATCAACTGAGCCGTCGGACATTACTTGGTTGCGGTAGATTTCTACTGTAGAAGCGCCGTTTCCAAGGCGGTAGAAAAAGTCCGCTTTTCTGTTGTCCTGGTCAAATCCGGGGAACCACGAACGTATGATATGGTACTCCGGATTATAAAACGTAAACTGATACGGGTCAGATTTCATTGATCCGTTCTGCGCATCAATCGCTGTCACCGTGCAGGTATACTGCATCTGCTCGCCCAGTCCGTAATTCGATATGACATCTTTTATTACATAACTGTCCTGATTTCTGGTTGTCACGGAAACCTTCTCTGCCCCGCCATCCAGAATATCAATCTTATATTCAACCGCGCCCTCAACGGCTTGCCAATAGACCTTTAAAGCATAGTCATTCGACTTCGCACCGTCAACCAGATTATAGTTGGATTCTGAAGCATTCACAAAATCGACGACAGGCGCTGACTTTAATTCTTCACTATCCAGCTCAACAAACGGTGAGTTCTCCGTGGTTTCGCCGTCGGTAATTTTGGTGACGATCTTGTCTTTTACAATTGTCGATGCATCTTTACCCTGGTACTGCGCCTCACCGGTTAGGTAATAAGTATCATCGCTGACCTTGATAATCTTATCGTACAAGGCGCCCATATCGCCGTACGCGTAGGTTTTTTCCCACGAAACAGCATAAGATTCGTCCAGTTTTGCGACCCATGCATCCTGAATATTCTGTATGGTGTCATCAAACAAACTGGGCACCGACCGGCAGGTATCCGATCCTTCGGTCTTATAGATATAACCGGTCAGAATATATCCGTCCCCTTCGCTGTACAAAATATCTTTTACAGTCGGATTGCCAATCGCTGATACCGGCTTTTGCCAGACTACGTTTGCGCCGGAATCCGTCATAACTGCAACACTGGTTAAAACGTCGTCAATTTCAACTTCACCGAACAGCAAATATCCGTCATTCACCGGATAAATATCATAATAATCACCGACCACAAAGTTTTCAATTTCAACGCTATTATCGGCATCCACTTTTTTAATAATGGAAATATCTCGTGTCTGCTTCTGGATAAAGACCTTTCCGTTGTCTTCCGTATCCGCATAGTCAACGAATTCTTCGCTCATATCATAGGATTCAACCTGTTCGCCTTCGCTGTCGATAATTAAAAACCAGCGCTTTAGGGCTTCCGTGTGAATATACAGCCGGTATTCATCATCACCAAAGGGTTCAATCGTTAATATCTGTGATTGCAGATACCCGTCGTCCGTGATGTGTTCCCAGATGATATTTGCGTCAAAATCGATTTTTGCGTACCAGATATTCACATCCGATTTACCAAGCGCGTAGTCGCCGCGCTGTGCATATCCAACCAGCATATATCCGTCTGCTAATTCGATAACATCATTACAATGCCGTGTCACGTACGTAAACAGCGTATAATCGGACGAAATCACTTTTTTCTGTATCAGGTTGCCGTCTACGTCGGACTCGCGGAACACGAGGTCCATAAAATCATAGTCGCTGTCATTTTCAACCGTGATGAAGTTTCCGGCCGAATTGATCATCAGATTGGATGTAACCTGCTCGCGTGTAAATACAGTGGCCATGGGATAAACCGTGCCGTCTGCTTCAACCGCTTCAGTATTGTTATCTTTATTTTTTTCGCCTGATTTATCTGCGTCAAAGTCAAAAACAAACATACCGATGACAACGATAATCGCAATAAATCCGATTACCGCGCCGCCGATGGCCGCAATGCGCCCGAAAGCGGCTCTGGATGCAGATGCCGCACGTTTACTGAAATGTTTACGTGTCGGGAGAGGCTTTTTCACTGCCGCCGGTGCGGCAGGCTTCTTAACAGGTTGTTTGCTTATTTGGGTATGGCTGTTTTCCAGCTTGGTCGCCGCCTGCAGTTTCTTTACTTTTGCCGCAAGACGGGCAGCTTTTTTATGATTATATCGCTTCAAGTTATGCTCCTAAAATCAAATAATACGATAAATTTCAAAATCATTTATCATTATACGTAAAAACATATCAGTTTTAAAGTAAACTTTTTATAAACAGCAAATTTTCATAAAAAAACACCCATGCGTTACGCACAGGTGTTGTTTTTTTGTATTTATTTTTTCTTTTCTAATATCGCCGCATGCGCCGCCGCAAGCCGTGCAATCGGTACGCGGAAAGGTGAACAGGATACATAGTTCATGCCGATTTTGTGGCAGAACATAACCGAGGTCGCTTCCCCGCCGTGCTCGCCGCAGATGCCGATCTTAAGGTCTTTCTTAACACTGCGTGCCAGGTCAACCGCTAAGCTCATCAGTTTGCCGACACCCTGCTGGTCAATAGCTGAGAACGGATCCGCTTCGTAGACTTTCTTGGAATAATAATCTTCCAGGAACTTCCCTGCATCGTCACGCGAAAATCCAAAGGTCATCTGGGTTAAGTCGTTTGTGCCGAATGAGAAAAATTCCGCTTCTTCCGCGATCTTATCCGCAGTCAGACATGCCCGCGGTATTTCAATCATCGTTCCGACCGAGTAGTCTATTTTTGCGTTCATTTCGCGCTGGACTTCTTCTGCCGTTTCAACAACAATTTTCTTAACATACTGTAATTCTTTAACGTCTCCGACCAGCGGAATCATGATTTCCGGATGAATTTTCATTTTGCTTTCACGCATGGTTTCAACCGCGGCTTCAATAACCGCACGGGTCTGCATTTCAGCAATTTCAGGATATGAGATCGCCAAACGGCATCCCCTATGTCCCAGCATCGGGTTGAATTCCTTAAGAGATTCAATCGTGAATTTAAGTTCGGTCAGCGAAATCGCCATTTCTTTCGCCAGCGCAGCAATTTCTGTTTCTTCCTGAGGAAGGAACTCATGCAATGGCGGGTCTAAGAAACGAATCGTTACCGGACGTTCGTCCATTGCGAGATAAATGCCCTTAAAGTCAGCTTTCTGCATCGGCAGGAGTTTTGCTAATGCACGCTTTCTCTGATCCACCGTTTTGGAAAGAATCATTTCACGCATCGCCGGAATACGGTCTTCATCAAAGAACATATGCTCGGTCCGGCAAAGGCCGATACCTTCCGCTCCGAAAGAAACCGCGTTTTCCGCATCTTTCGGCGTATCCGCATTGGTTCTTACTTTCAGTTTTCTGTATTGGTCAGCCCATTCCATAATGGTGGCAAAATCACCGGTTAATTCGACTTCCTGAGTCTTGATGGCTTCTCCGTAAACGAGGCCTGTTGAACCGTCGATAGAAACATAGTCGCCTTCATGATAGACATTGCCATCGGAATCGCTGATGGTCTTTGTCTTTTCAACGATCATCAAATCGCCGCATCCGGAAACACAGCAGGTTCCCATGCCGCGCGCCACAACCGCTGCGTGCGATGTCATGCCGCCGCGTGTTGTCAGGATGCCCTGCGCAGCATACATACCCTCAATATCCTCCGGAGAGGTCTCGATACGCGCCAAAATGACGTCTTCACCGCGCTGCGCCGCTTCAGCAGCATCAGATGCGCTGAAATATAGTCTGCCGCATGCCGCCCCCGGTGATGCCGGTAAGCCTCTGGCAATCGACTTCGCCTGCTTTAACGCCGCAGTATCAAATGTCGGATGCAGCAATGCATCCAGCTGTTTCGGTTCAATCTTGAGCAGCGCTTCTTCATGCGTAATCATCTTTTCGTTTACAAGATCAATCGCAATTTTAATCGCTGCAGCGGCTGTCCGCTTCCCGTTACGGGTTTGGAGCATATAAAGCTTTCCTCTTTCGATGGTAAACTCCATGTCCTGCATGTCCCGATAATGGTTTTCTAATTTATCCGCAATGTCAATGAACTGTTTAAAGACGTCCGGCATTTCCTTTTCAAGTTCCGTAATCTGCAGCGGTGTGCGGATACCGGCTACCACGTCTTCGCCCTGCGCATTCATTAAGAATTCGCCGTATAATTTCTTTTCGCCCGTTGACGGGTTACGCGTAAACGCAACGCCTGTACCGGAGTCATTGCCCATGTTGCCGAACACCATGGCCTGAACATTAACCGCGGTTCCCCAGCTGGCGTCGATGTTGTTCATTCTTCTGTAAATAATCGCACGCGGGTTGTCCCAGGAACGGAAAACCGCTTTAACGGCTTCCATCAGCTGTTCTTTCGGATCCTGCGGGAAGCTATGGCCTTTTTCAACCAGATAAAGCGCCTTATAGCGACTGACCACTTCTTTTAAGTCTTCCGCATCCAGATCGGTATCATTTTTGACGCCTTTTTCATCTTTTACAGAAGTCAATATTTCTTCAAATTTAAACTTTTCAATTTCCATAACAACGTCAGAGAACATCTGAATAAACCGGCGGTAACTGTCCAGCGCAAAACGCTCGTTACCCGTCAGTTTCGCAAGTCCGATAACGGTATTATCATTAAGTCCCAGATTTAGAATCGTGTCCATCATGCCGGGCATGGAAACCTTGGCGCCGGAACGCACAGACACTAAAAAAGGATTGTCAATATCCCCAAATGTTTTGCCGTTGATTTCTTCGGCTTTTTTCAACGCTGCATAGATTTCTGCTTCGATGTCGGCGTTAATCTTTTCCCCATCTTTGTAATACTGTGTGCAGGCGTCAGTCGTAATGGTAAAACCCTGCGGTACAGGCATTCCGAGTCCGGTCATTTCCGCCAGATTCGCGCCTTTTCCACCAAGCAAATCACGCATGCCTGCATTACCTTCGCTAAAAAGGTACACAAACTTCTTCTTCATACGTTTACACTCCTTCTTTCGTACTGTCCGGTCCCCGGCAGTACTTTATCTATATAATCTCTTATACCACAGCGTATTATAACGTAAATTGCATATGGTGACAACCATATTTTATTAAATCTTTGTTTTGCCGGTGTTATCAGATTTTAAAATCATCTGGTATGATATAAACGGTCCATGGGACTTTAACGCCAAAAACCGGATTAGAATCTCTGTCAGTTCCTTCGGCCATACCGTGTCCAACGGCATACGGATTGCTTTTGACGGCTTGCTTACGATCTCATTAATTACCGCGATCGATTCCATTGAAATACGCTTTTTTTCACCTTTATACTTTGCCGCACAAGAGGCGCATACAACACCGCCTTCTTCGAATAGAAAGTAATAGCCATCCGTTTCATTCCCGCATTCCATACAATGGTCGGTATGCGGCCGCAGTCCTGCGGCATCAGCGCATAATACTAAAAAGTAAGGCAGCACGATCTCGGGCGGATTAATATCGTTCTCCAGCGCATAAAGCGCATTGACCAGCGCAAGATATAGCTTTCTGTCCTCCTGCTCATGAAGAATAAAGCGTTCGGTCACCTCTGCAAGCAGATATGCGGTATATAATTTATCATAGCTGTTTCTTAAATTGAAAAAAGGATGCGTTATTTCGCACCCGGCATGATAGAGCTTATTGGACTTGACATTAAATTGAAAATCTCCGCAGACAAACATCTGGCTGGAAGCCATAAGTTTTCCGTCCGGTTTTTTACATCCCCTTGAAAGCGCATCCATGCGTCCGTATTCCGGCGAGAACAGCGTCAGCATCTTATCATTCTCACGGTAGTCTGTTTCTCTGATCACAATGGCCTGCGTTTTAATCAACGGTATGCCCTATGCCCTTTCCGGCCTTACTCCACATAGCCCAAATCCTTCAGGTCGCGATGGCTGTCCCGCCAGCTTTTCTTGACTTTTACAAAAAGCCGCAGGAATATCTTTTTGCCGAATAACATCTGAAGGTCGAATCTTGCGTCGGATCCGATTTTTTTCAGCATCATCCCGCCTTTGCCGATGATGATGCCTTTATGCGTATCGCGCTCGCAATAGATTGTCGCTTCAATATCAATTAGCGGTTTATCTTCCCGTTCGCTGATTTTTTCAATGATAACGCCGATACCGTGCGGCACTTCTTCATTTAGATTTAATAAAGCCTTTTCGCGTATGATTTCCGCCGCAATCAGTTTCTCAGGCTGGTCGGACACCATGGATTCAGGATAATACATCGGCCCGTCAACCAAAAAGGTTTTTAGGACTGCCATCAGTTCGTCCATGCCCTCACCGGTTTTTGCCGATATAATGTGAATACGGGAATCAATCCCCATCGCATTCAGTGCGTCTACTGTCGATACAATCGCAGGCTTTTTGACCGCATCGCATTTATTCAGCGCAATCACCAAAGGTACCGAGCCCTTTGACAGGCGCTCGATAATGGTCTGGTCCCGTTCTCCTACACCGTGTTTTAAATCCAAAACCAACAATACCGCGTCAACATCGCGCGCTGAGTCATATGCCGTTTTGACCATATACTCGCCAAGCTGGTTCTGCGGCTGCATGATACCGGGCGTGTCTAAAAAGATCAACTGGTAATGGGGTTTCGTGACGATGCCTGTGATGCGGCTTCTGGTGGTCTGTGGTTTGTGTGTGATAATCGCGA
Organism: Christensenellaceae bacterium; assembly: GCA_963674805.2. Taxonomy (GTDB): domain Bacteria; phylum Bacillota; class Clostridia; order Christensenellales; family CALMFG01; genus CALMFG01. Next base: position 57,972 of record CAXXNY010000026.1, on the reverse strand, counting down.
CTTTCTTGCCGACGAAATAATTCAATATAGTAGACTTCCCGACATTCGGGCTGCCAATAATGCCGATAAACGCTGATTTAAAATCTGCTTCCAATCGTTATCCTCTCTTATCCATGGTTTCTTTATTAAATCCTGCGGGAAGCAGGTCTTTGATTTTATAGACTTTATATTCCCGTTTTCCGTTTGCGATAATCACATCAATATCATTGCCGAACTCAAATATCCGCTGCCGGCAAACGCCGCAGGGCGACGTGTAATCCTCAGAATCTGAGATTACTGCCACAGCCTCAAACTCGGTCTCGCCGTCTGTGACTGCCTTAACCAATGCCGTGGACTCCGCACAAATCGTCGGAGAGTATGAAACATTCTCAACATTAACGCCTGTATATACTTTACCGGATTTGGTCAGCAGCGCCGCACCGACATGAAAGCCGGAATACGGAACATAGGCATTCTGCTTGACTTCATCCGCGATTCGAACCAATTCGTTATAATCCATTGTGTCACTTCCTATCTAAAACTTTAACAGTTCTGCCAGTATGAACATTAAATATGTAATGCCGACACCAAGCAACGCTCCGGCCAGGACTTCCCAAAAACTGTGTACCTTGGTTTCCAGTCTTGATTCCGCGACTACCAGCGCCAGAATAAACGTAACGCTTGATACAATGATCTGGTTGGAAATCAGTGTCACCGCCATAAAGAGCGCAAATGCGATTGCCGTATGTCCGCTCGGCATGCCGCCCTGCAGGTAAGAAACGTGTTTCGCTGTCTGCCGGCTTTTCAACGCAATCACCACAACGCTGACCAGCGCCAATGCTGCGAATGTGATATGCGCCGATAAATCCTGAAAAAATGCGATTGAAGTTAATTGGAATGAGCTGATCTTCCGATAAAAAACCAGATAGCCGACAATCAGCGCATTTACCGCAGTGAGCGTAACCCCGCCCGCTGCAACGTTTTTCGCGATACGTGCGAGTTCATGGTATTCGTCCGTGATTAAATCCACTACGGCTTCGACCGCGGTATTCACGAGCTCCGCAAACATCACCAGCGTGATTGATATGACAATTGCGATTAATTCAAAACGGGTGACATGCATTAAAACACTGGCCAAAATAACCAAAAAAGAAACGCCGAAATGAATCTTCATATTCTTTTCGGTCTTAAATGCATGAATAATACCGCTGAGGCTGTGATTGACGCTGTCAATAAATTTTTTCACCCGATTACTCCTCTATCCGCGCGATGGCTTCACGCTGCGCTTTTCGCATCTTTTTTTCCTGCGCATCATATATATGGTCATATCCAAGCAGGTGCAGACTGCCGTGAATCGTTAGAAACGTTATTTCTTTCAAAAAATGCTGACCGTATGTTCTGGCCTGCCTGCGTGCTTTGGGAAGCGAAATTACGATATCTCCGAAAAATTCGTCACTATCCCCTTTAAAATCATCCGTCGCCGGAAAAGATAAAACATCCGTGGTTTTATCGATGCTCCGCTGTTTGCGATTAATATCCCGCATCCGATTATCTCCGGTAAGCATTACCGTTACTGTATATTCGGATACGCCGCACATACCAAATACGGTTTCAACCGCTTTCGTTATCTGGTTGTCTATTCGCTTTTGACGGTATCTGATTCCATCATAAATAATATCAATCATGATCCGTCCTGCTTCTCTCCGTTCAGGCTGTACGCATATTTTATGCGATTATGATGTGCATTTTCAAGCGAAATCGCAAAAATATTTGCCATCAGGCCCAAATCTTTCCGAGTCAGCGGACAATCGTCCAATAATCCAAAGTTAAATTTCTCAACTATCAGTGATGTAATACGCTCACGTTTCTGATCCAGGGGCAGGTCTCGCTGCGCCCGCATTGCCGCTTCAATGGTATCCGCAATCATCAAAATTCCAGCCTCTTTTGTTGTCGGTTTGGGGAACGGATAGCGGAAATCCAGCTCGCTGACATTCGGGTTGTTCTGCTTTTCTTTATAATAGAAGTTCGCCAGCAGCGCATTGCCATGGTGCTGGGACATCACTTCAATGACTTCATTCGGGATGTTATTTGCCTTAGCCATATGTACGCCTTCGGCAACGTGACCGATGATTGCTTTTGCGCTATCCCTCAGGCTCATCGTATCCGGTTCATCGCCGCTCTTATTCTCGGTAAAGATTTCAGGGGATTTCAGCTTGCCGATATCATGATAAAGCGCAGCGGTTTTTACTAAAAGCGCATTGGCTTTCAATGCGTTCGCCGCGTTCTCACAGAAATTAGCAACCAGCATGGAATGATAAAAGGTTCCCGGCGCTTCACTGATCAGGCGCTGCAGCAGTTTTTTATTTGTATTTAAAAGTTCCAGAAGCTTTGTCGGCGTCGCCATGCTGAACGCAGTCTCCCATATCGGGAGAAGCCCCAGCGCCACGATACCGCTGATTGCAGATGCGGCCAGGTACCAGATACTGCTCAAAACAATATCATACAATGGCCGCGCCATTAAAAAGCCGAAACACACGATGACGGCTGTTCCGATAAGGCCTGCGCCAAAGCCTGCGACCAATAGATGCGCGCGCCCAGTGACATTCTTTAAGAATAATACGCTTGCGGTGCCGCTCACCATCACCAGTATGATTTTTTCAAACGCCGCCTGCGTAACTGATCCCGAGCTCCAAGTGATAATCGCCGCAAAAATCAATGTAAAGAAAAAGTTAAAACTGACGCCGATCCGCTGTCCGGCGAGTATGGCGCACATCATCGTGCCAAACAGCACAAGCACTAAATCCGGCTGATAGCGTTCGGTCAGGCTGGCCGTTAATACCATTAATAAAATAATCAATGATACCATGAGGCTGTTTTTTGCGTTTTTAAAGAATTCGGTTTCAAACTCAACCAGATAAACATAAAAGCCGATGAAGACCAGCGCGATAAATACCAGCAGGCTGATATAGGTATTGCGGTCAACCGCTCGGCTGCTTGCGATATTTAAGGCACTTAAAATCTGATACTGCGCCTCTGTTACTACTTCGCCTTTAACAACAATATTCTGTCCGCGTTTATAGACCACCGGTTCAACCGCATTCCGTGCCTCGTCGATCAGCGCCAGCGTTGCCGGCTCATCAAATGACAGATTGGTTTGGACGTACCGCGATACCGCGATTCCGGCAAATTCTAATATGTTATCACTAAATGTATAATTAATCGTCAGGCTGGACAGCACCGAATTTTGGAATGTCTCGTCATCAGCCAAAGCCGCGGCATCCTGTGTGGATGCAACAATCTGTTCCAGCTTTTCAGCGCATTCGCTGATTTCCACGCCGCTTAAGACGGCGATCTTTTCCGCCTGACCGTCCTCGTAATCCAGAGAGGCTAAACTTGCCATGACCTTTTGATCGCTCTTGCTGAGATAGTCGGCCCAGAGAATTTCATCCGCCGGCATATCCAGCTCCGTAATCTGGTCCTTCTTTTTTCGACTTGCGTTTTCTGTCCGGATATATGTTTCAATGGCATACTGCCGCGCATTATCCAACTGGGTAAAAAATAATCGAATTTCACGGACTGATTCCGGTATAACCGTCTCATCCGTCACATAAACCGGGGATACCAGCGCTTCCGCCGCATCACGCTCGGCATTTGTCGTGATTTCATCGATCGCATCTTCGGGCGCGGTGATGGTTTCCGGTGCTGACTCCCCTGCTACAATGTGATATTCGGCCGGTGTAATCAGACCGCTGATAATGACAAATGAAAGCACAAGCGCAATCAGAAAATACAAAAAACCGACGCGCTTGTTATGCGCATAATTCACGGCTCTGGTAATTCTTTTGATATCTTTGGAGGGTTTTCTTGCCAACTACTTTCTCCTCTGGCTGTTCGCAGACTTTTCAAAACTTTCATAAGCCTTGATAATCCGCTGCACCAGCCTGTGGCGCACAACGTCTTTATGCGTAAAGGTAATCGTACCGATGTCCTCGATATTCTTTAACACTTTCACCGCATGCACGAGCCCGGAGTTGCTTTTCTTCGGCAGGTCAATCTGCGTGATATCGCCCGTAACGATGACGCTGGAGCCTTCGCCGAAACGGGTCAAGAACATCTTCATCTGCTCTCGCGTACAGTTTTGCGCCTCGTCTAAAATGATAAACGAGTCGTTCAGCGTACGCCCGCGCATATAGGCCAGCGGCGCGACTTCAATTACGCCGCTTTCCAGATTGCGCGCAAAAGATTCCGGCCCTAAGAAGTCATACAACGCATCATACAGCGGACGTAAATACGGGTCCACTTTATTTTGCAGGTCCCCAGGCAAGAAACCGAGTTTTTCTCCGGCTTCAACCGCCGGACGCGTCAGAATTATCCGCTCAACCTCTTTGTTCTTTAACGCTTTTACTGCCATCGCCACCGCAAGGTAGGTCTTCCCTGTTCCTGCCGGACCCACGCAGAACACCAGCGTTTTATTCTTAATCTCATCAATATAACGCTTCTGCATCAGTGTCTTGCATTTAATCTGACGCCCTTTATTGGTCACCGCGATCGAACCGTCCATCAGTTCATGGATGGCGTCCGCATTCCCTTCAAGCGCCAAATCCAGCGCATACCCGATCTTGGTATCGTCTATCCGCTCGCCGCGTTTAATCATCTTTAATAAATTGTCTATTAATGATTCACACACCAGCACATCATCTTCTTCGCCTGATATGCTGATGGTTTTGTCCTTCGAAATAATCTTTGTTTTTGTGTCGGTTTCGATGACGCTGACGTTTTCGTCGAACGAGCCGAATAGCGCCATCAGGTCGTCCATCAAATCAAATTCTATTTCTTTTGTTACCGTATTCCCCATATATTTTTTATGACCTTCTTCTATAAAAATGCACTGCTCCTAAAAAAATATCATATCATATCGGTGCGTGATATTCCATATATAAGAAGTGGATACATCAAGTCAAAAAAAAGGCCTTATGCGGACACATAAGGCGCCTTTTCTTATTTTATAAAATATAACGCTGCAGATCGATATTTTTCATATTGTGCGACAAATGGTTCTTTACATATTCCGCGTCAATGACCACATCTACGGAAGTCTCCACGCCGCCTGCATTAAACGAAATGTCGTCCAGCAGATTTTCCATAATTGTATGCAGCCGTCTTGCGCCGATATTCTCGGTTGTCTCGTTGACAACCGCTGCAAACTTCGCTATCGCATCAATGGCGTCGTCCTTAAAAACCAAATTAACGCCTTCAGTGCCGAGCAATGCCTGGTATTGCTTGATAATTGCATTTTCAGGTTGGGTTAAAATCATCTTAAAGTCTTCGTCATTCAGCGGTTTCAGCTCTACCTTAATCGGGAACCGGCCCTGAAGTTCCGGAATCAGATCAGTGATTTTAGAGACATGAAAGGCGCCTGCCGCAATAAATAAAATATAATCGGTCTTAACCGGCCCGTATTTGGTGACCACCGTACTGCCTTCCACGATCGGCAGAATATCGCGCTGTACGCCTTCGCGCGACACATCCGGACCTTGCCCATATGATTTGCCAGCGATTTTATCCAGCTCATCCAAAAAGATGATGCCGTCCTGTTCGGCGCGGCTGATGGCTGTGGATGTGACTTCATCCATATCAATCAGTTTATCCGCTTCCTGGGATTCCAATATCTTTCGCGCTTCCGCCACAGTGACTTTACGTTTTTTAGTCTTCTTTGGCAGAATACCGCTCATCATTTCGCCGATATTAATATCGCTTCCAAGCCCTGCGATTTCGATCCCGATGCCGCCTGTGTCTTCGACCTCAACCTCAATCATCAGGTTTTCAAGTTTGCCGTCTTCTAAATCTTTAATCACCTGCTCGCGTCTGGTCAGCCGTTCCTGTTTTTCCTGTTCAGTTTCGCTGGGCTCGGATGACGTCAGCTGGGGCTGGTTTAGCAGCGCCATAAACGGATTGGCCTGCGACTTGTTTTTCTTATAAGACGGTACCAGAATTTCGATGATACGGCGCTTAGCCAGCTCTTCCGCTTTATCCTTGATGCTTTCATAACGGCTGGCTTTGACCATACGGATTGACGCTTCAACTAAATCCCTGATCATCGATTCCACATCACGTCCGACATAGCCGACCTCGGTAAACTTGGTCGCCTCGACCTTAATAAACGGCGCCTGCATCAATCGCGAAAGCCGCCGCGCAATCTCGGTCTTGCCCACGCCGGTAGGTCCGATCATGATGATGTTTTTCGGTGTAATTTCGTCCTGAAGCTCCTTGGACAGCAGGCTTCTTCTGTAACGGTTTCTCAGCGCAATCGCCACCGCCCGTTTGGCTTCATCCTGTGATATGATAAATTTATCTAAACTTTTAACGATTTCTTTTGGTGTAAGTTGTGGCATAAAACTTTTTAAACCTCTTCCAGCGTAATTTGATCATTTGTGTAGATGCAGATATCCCCGGCAATCTCCAGCGATTTTCTGACGATTTCACTTACGGATAAATCAGTATTGCCGGCCAGCGCTTTTGCCGCCGCGCGCGCGTATTCTCCGCCCGATCCGATCGCCGCTATCCCGTCATCAGGGTCAATTACCTCGCCCGTACCCGAAATAATCAGCAGGTCTTCCTCATCGGCCGCAATCAGCATCGCTTCCAGTTTTCTTAAAATCTTATCGCTGCGCCATTCCTGAACCAGCTCAACAGCCGCACGTTTTAAACTGCCGCTGTACTGTTCCAGTTTGGCTTCAAACATTTCACTCAAAGTGAATGCATCCGCAACCGATCCGGCAAAACCCATCACAACTTTGTCGTTATAGAGCCGCCTGACCTTGACCGCACCGTGCTTCATAATGGTGTTCTGGCCGAAAGTGACCTGGCCGTCCCCGGCAATTGCGCACTTTCCGTCTTTTCTGACCGCAACGATTGTTGTTCCCTTAAACATTCTCTGCCTCCGCCGCGTTTAATCCGCGTTTAAAATCTTCTATATAAGCCAATGCCCGCTCAGAAACCTTTAAATTCCGAGCCTGCTTTTGTTTAATCCGTTCGTTTAATGCATTTATTATAGCAAAGTTAACATGCATCGGTTGGAAACTATTTGTTAACGATTGGGAAACGTACTGTGACAACGCCCCCAATGCGCAGGTATTATCCAATGACATGATAGTGTTGCCTGTGATATCAGACCATGCATACATCCCTGCCATCAGTCCGGAAGCTGCGGATTCAACATATCCTTCCACGCCCGTAATCTGTCCGGCGAAATAAATATTCGGGTGGGCTTTCATCCTGAACCGCTCGTCCAGTATTTTGGGTGAATTAATAAAGGTGTTACGGTGCATGACGCCCAGCCTTACAAATTCGGCATTCTGCAAACCCGGTATCATGGAAAAAACGCGCTTCTGCTCGCCGTGCTTCAGGTTTGTCTGGAATCCGACCAGATTATACATACTGCCTTCAGCGTCTTCTTTTCTCAGCTGAACCACTGCATGCGGACGCCTTCCGGTTCCGGGGTCAGTTAGACCAACAGGTTTAAGCGGGCCGAACAGCAGGGTATCCAGCCCGCGCCTGGCCAGTGTTTCAACCGGCATGCAGGCTTCGAATACCGTTTGGTTTTCAAACGATTTTAAGGGTACGGTCTCTGCCCCAACCAGCGCCTGATAAAAGGCAGTATATTCATCTTTGTTCATCGGGCAATTTAAATAATCATCCCCGCCCTTGTCATATCGGGAAGCAAAAAAGGCAACATCCATATCGATGCTGTCTTTGGTGACAATCGGCGCCGCCGCGTCATAAAAGCTTAAATGGTCCTGGCCGACCAGCTTACGGATTGTATCGGATAATGAATCCGATGTCAGCGGTCCGGTCGCAATAACGGTGATGCCGTCATCCGGTACATCGGTCATCTCCTGATTGATTACCGTGATGTTCGGATCCGACGCAATGGCAGTCGTGACGGCCTCTGAGAATTTCAGCCGGTCTACCGCCAACGCACCGCCAGCAGGAACAGCGGTCTCATCTGCCGCTTTCAAAACCAGTGAATCCAGTATGCGCATTTCGGCTTTCAGCAGTCCCGCAGCATTTTCCAGACGGTCAGACTTCAGTGAGTTTGAGCAGACCAGTTCGGCAAAGCCATCCAGATGATGCGCATCGGATTTCTTTTCCGGCTTCATCTCATACAGCGTAACTTTGATGCCGCGTTTTGCCATCTGATATGCCGCCTCACATCCTGCGAGCCCGGCTCCGATGACCGTTACACTATTCTTCATCAGTTTGGGTTTTCTTCTGGTTTGTCGGGCATTCCGGGTTTGAACACTTTTTATAGTCTTCACCCTTTGTCCGCTTTTTCAGCACCATATAAGACCCGCAGGTTTCACAGTGCTCCGCCAGCGGTTTATCCCAAGACACAAAATCACATTCAGGATAACCTTCACAGCCATAAAACAGTTTACGTGACTTATTCGAGCGTTTTTCAACCACACGCTTGCCGCACTTCGGGCAGGGTGCGTCTACGTATTTCACAATCTTTTTGGTGGTTTTACATTCCGGATAGTTCGGGCATGCCAAAAACTCGCCGAAACGCCCGTCTTTGATAATCATATTCGCGCCGCAGTTTTCACAGATTTCATCTGTGGTCACAACGGGCAGTTCAACACGCTGGATATTATCCGCATTATCCAGTAATTTTTCAAACGGACCGTAGAAATCCTGCAGAATCTCCTTCCAGTTTTTATCGCCGTTTTCGATATTGTCGAGCTTATCTTCCATCTCTGCGGTAAAAGCGATGTCGATAATATTCGTAAAATGCTCTTTTAATAAATTCGTGACCGCTTCGCCTAAAAAGGTCGGCTTTAATACGCGTTCTTCACGCACAACATATTTTCTGTCAATAATCGTGGAAATGATCGGCGCATAGGTACTCGGCCGTCCGATACCCTTCTCTTCCAGCGCACGCACCAGCGACGCTTCATTATAGCGTGCCGGCGGCTGCGTAAAGTTCTGGCTGGGATCGGTTTTTACCAGTTTACAGACATCACTGTTTTTCAGAGGCGGCAGTAATGAATTTTTGTCTTCTGCTTCGTCTTCCGCATAATTCTTATAGACCGCTAAGAAGCCTTTAAACTTCAATCGCTGCCCGCTCGCTTTAAAGGTATAGCCGCCGGACTCAATGTCCGCGTTCACGGAATCAAACAATGCCGGTGTCATCTGGGACGCCACAAAGCGGTTATAGATTAAGCTGTACAGCTTATATTGATCGTTCGTCAGTACGGATTTCACCTTGTCCGGCGTTAAGTCAAGTCGGGTCGGCCGGATGGCTTCATGTGCATCCTGTGCATTTTTCTTTGTCTTATAAACATTCGGTGCATCCGGAAGATAATCCGCGCCGTATGTTTCTTTAATCGTATCCCTGACCGCAGCAATCGCTTCGTTTGAGATACGGGTGGTATCGGTTCTGATATAGGTGACAAGTCCTGTCGAGCCGTCGCTGCCGATGTCAATCCCTTCATAAAGCTGTTGGGCAATCATCATGGTTTTGCGTGTCGAAAATCTCAGCTTACGCGACGCATCCTGCTGCAGCGTTGATGTCGAAAACGGTGCGGACGGACGACGCTTGCGTACGGTTTCCTTAACATCCATCACGACAAAGTCTTTGGACTGTATCGCCGCTAAAACCTGATCGGCATCCGCTTTTTTATCCAAATCCAACTTTTTACCGTCTTTACCGTAAAAACGGGCTTCAAACAATTCCCCGTCTTCGGTTTTCAGCGTCACACCGATGGTCCAGTATTCAACCGGAATAAAGCTTCTTATCTCTTCCTCACGGTCGCAGATCATGCGCACCGCCACGGACTGCACCCTTCCGGCGCTTAATCCGCGTTTTACTTTATACCACAAAATCGGGCTGATTTTATAACCAACCAACCGGTCAAGCAGACGTCTTGCCTGCTGAGCGTTAACCAGATCCATATCAATCTGACGCGGATGCTGTACCGCATTTTGTATCGCGGATTTTGTGATTTCATTAAATTCAATCCGGCAGACATCGCGGTCGTCAATCCCCAGAATATTCGCGATATGCCAGGAGATCGCTTCCCCTTCGCGGTCCGGGTCAGTTGCGAGGTAAACGCTTTTGGCCTTGCCCGCTTCGGTTTTCAGGCTCTTGATAATATCGCCTTTGCCGCGAATATTAATATACTGCGGTTCAAAATCGTTCTCAATATCAATCCCTATTTTTGATTTTGGAAGGTCACGGATATGCCCGTTAGATGCCTTAACATCATAACCCTTTCCCAGAAACTTGCCGATCGTTTTTGCTTTTGCGGGCGATTCCACAATCACCAGCGTTTTATCACTTTTCGGTTTTTCTTTTGCCTGACTGGTCGCCATATATTCCGCCTTTCGGTTGGAGTCGATTTAGTGCTTACTTATTTAATACCGAACGAGTTCCCCGGGAGACGCTGGATAATTCCCTTCATCTCCATCATCGTCAGGCTGGAATAAAGCGCAGAAGCCGCCATATCCACCCTGTTTTCGATTTCTTCAATGGAAAAATCGCCTTGCAAGAGCAAATTATATATTCGCTGTTCAAAAAAATCAAGCTGTAATTGGGTGTTCACAGGTTTTTTACGTTTTGTTCGGGTGTGTCCCCAGCCGAATTCACGTAAAATATCCTCCGCCGATTCGACCATAATACCGCCGTTTTTGATGATAAAATTCGGCAGCTGTGAATACTTATTATGCGGTGCATCCGGCACGGCCATGACATCACGTCCCTGTTCGATTGCGTATTTCACCGTGATATTCGCACCGCCCTTAAGCATGGATTCCACAACCACAACCGCGCGTGACAGCCCGCTGATGATGCGGTTCCGCATCGGGAAATTCATGGTCAGCGGCGGCGCTCCCGGCAGATATTCCGAAATAATCGCGCCGTTTTGAAGAATCTTTTCATACAGTGCCGCGTTCTCTTTAGGGTAAATCACATCAGCGCCGCATCCGAGTACGCCGTATGTCGGGCTGATACCGTTAAGGGCGCCCGTATGTGCGGCTGTGTCAATTCCCCGCGCCATTCCGGACACGATGCTGACGCCGCTTCTCGAAAGATCGGCAGTTAATTCCTCGGTATATTTGACAGCTTGTCTGCCCGCTTTTCGCGTCCCAACCACAGCGATGGTTCTATCGTTTAATCCACTGACATCGCCTTTTATGTAAAGGGTCGGCGGCGGCGTCTTGATTTCCGCCAATAGCGCAGGATACACATCGTCCAGCCGAGTCACCGGCATGATATCTTTTTTCTGGCAGTCCGCAATCAGATCATCGATGTAATCTTCTGTATGATACTGAAAAATGCACGCCTTTTGGTCATCGCTTAAAAAATCAAATGCACGCGTATTCAGCTTTACCGCATCCCACACATTTTTTGCATCCTCAAATTCGGCCAAAACATCATAAAACGCTTTTGGGCCGATTTTGACCAGCGAGCTCAGCCAAATCCAGTATCGTTTATGTGTGTCCACGTCGGTTATCCCCAATACTTTCTGTCCAAAGTCCGGAACTGTATCGCCTGCGCAATGTGCGACGGCTGGATCGCCTCGCATCCGTCCAAATCCGCAATCGTACGCGCGACCTTTAATATCCGGTTATACGAACGGGCGCTGATGTCCAGCTTATGAAAAGCCGTTTTAATCAGCGCTTCGCCTTCTTTATCAATTTTACAGTGTGTCTTGACCATCGCATTGGTCAACTGAGCGTTGGTATAGACTTTTTTATTTTGATAGCGTTTGTGCTGTAACTTTCTTGCCACATTCACTCGGTTTTTCACTTCTTGAGAAGTCTCTGCCGGTTTTTTTCGCTGAGTTCGTCGTAGGACACCTCGCTGAGCTCAATATGCATATCAATACGGTCTAGCAGCGGCCCGCTGATACGGCCCAGATAACCCGCAATCTGGCGCGGCGTGCACCGGCATTCCCGAAGCCGTGACCCATAGTTGCCGCACGGGCACGGGTTCATTGCGGCCACCAGCATAAAGTCAGCCGGATAAACCGCTTTTGCGTTCACCCGCGACACCGATACCACCCCATCCTCGATGGGCTGGCGCAAGGCTTCCAGCGCATCACGCCGGAACTCCGGCAGTTCGTCTAAAAATAAAACCCCGTAATGCGCGAGGCTGATATCCCCCGGAGTGACTTTAATACCACCGCCAGCGAGCGCCGCGGTTGAGTTCGTATGATGAGGTGCGCGGAACGGCCGTGATTTGATCATGCCGTTTTCTCCGGTTAATCCTGCAATCGAATGTATTTTTGTGATTTCCAGCGCTTCGTCAAAGCATAAATCCGGCAGGATGCCCGGCAGCGCCTTGGCCAGCATCGACTTGCCCGATCCGGGAGGCCCGATCAATAGAATATTATGGCCGCCTGCCGCCGCAATCTCCATGGCGCGTTTGGCAAACCCCTGCCCCTTGATTTCAGCAAAATCAATAATATCATCCGTCCGGTTAGGAATACTATCGAACGGTTTGCTTTTTAATGGTTGAATCACAGCATCACCGTTTAGATGATCGGCTACCATAGTCAACGTACCGGCCGGGTAAATCGTGATTTGTTCCAAACATTCGGCTTCAGCCGCGTTTTCCGCCGGAATCACAGCCGACTCAAATCCGAATTTAACGGCCTCAATCAGCATCGGTAGAATACCGTTTACTTTTCTGATTTTTCCGTCCAAAGCGAGTTCGCCGAAAAACACGGTTTTTTGCGGGATGTCCGCAATCTGCCCGCCAGCCGCCAGCAGTCCGACCGCAATCGGCAGATCATATACCGGCCCTTCCTTACGGATATCCGCAGGTGCCAGGTTAACAGTAATGCGCCGTGTCGGATATTTTAGATTTGAATTTTTAATTGCAGAACGTATCCGCTCTTTGGATTCCTTCACCGCAGTGCCGGGCAATCCAACTGTCTCGTATGCCGGAAGGCCGTCAAAAATATCCGCCTCAACAGTGACCCGGTATCCGTTCAGCCCTTCCAGTGCCATGCTCTCCACTTTTGCAAACATCTTATGCTCCGATTTATTAATAGAACGGCCAGGACTCCAGCCACCTTAATCCTTCCACATATCCGCGAGCAGTCGGAACGCCCGTAATAACCGGATAGAACATGAAAAATGCCGCTGCGACCACCAGCATATACAATAATATAAAATACTTTCCGTGTTTCGTTTTATCCCAGATATATTTGCATGCCAATGCAATGATCAGTATCAGGAACGGCACGGTCGCAAAGTAATGGTAAATATAGGTTTCCCTTGTGATGAACACCCATGGGAGCAGTTCGGACAATCCAGCCGCCGTCACAAACCCCAGCGCCCCGTTATAGCTGTAGTCATTATATTTTGCGATTAAAATGATAATAATCGCCGGGAACAACGCCCACCATACAAACGGATTGCCGAACGAAGACAGTGATGAAAGGATGTCATCCGGATATCCGGTGCCGCGGAACAGATAAATCGGCCGGATATCTAAAAGCCAGGTAGACCATCTGGAGGCAAACGGATGCGGGTCGGCTGAGGTGTCGAGGTGCGAGTGATAATTCCACATATATGTCTGGTTATCCAGTATCATTTTAAAGTCATACGGCCGCGTTTCAATTTTCGTATACGGCAGATAAGACAGATAATAAATCAGTGCTGGTATCAGGATAAATGCAATGATGCAAAACAGCAGTGTCATGGCTGTTTTATACGGGTAGGTCTCCACCGTACGCTGGTAATAGGCCCGGTATTCGCCTCCGCCCTGTTTTAACATCAGTTTAGCGCCACGGTATTCAAAGTAGCGTTTAAACATCGTATAAAAGAAGATGACCGCAAGCCCTGCGCCGGCATACAGGCACAGCCACTTGGTCGCCGCACCCATCCCAAACGCGATACCGCATAGTAACAGCGGCAGAAAGGTACGATACAGCTTGTTGCGGTTATAGTTCATGGTGACATAGCGGTACATAAACAGGAACATCAGCATGATAAAGAACACGGCATAGCTGTCGATGGTCGCCATTCGCGTCTGTGCAAAATGCATAAAATCAAACATCAATAAGAAGGTCGCAATCACAGCGAAGGTCGTCCGCTTTGTCAGCCGTTTCGCGAACAGATACATGACAGGCAGCATCAGAATGCCGATCAGCGTACCCATAAACCGCCAGCCGAACGAATTCATTCCGAAGATACGGATGCCGATTGACATCAGGACTTTGCCTAGCGGCGGATGTGTGATTTCATATAAATTATCATGATTAATCATCTCATATGCGGTGCGCGCATGATAGATTTCATCAAAGTACATATTTTCCATATAGCCGACCGCGTCCGGCGTTAATGCCGCGTTATCGGTTGCGGTGGTCACGGCTTCGCCGGTCCCGGTAAATGCCGACTTCACAGGAATCACATTGCCTGCCTGGTCGATAAAGCTGATTTGCCGGACTTCCACATCCGCCTGATCAAAGGTCATCTGTACAAAGCGGCTGTTAAAACCAGTATCAATAAACTGCCAGCGGAACATCATACCTTGCTGATGGTTAATAATAAACGTATCGGATTCCGCCCCCGGCAGACCGACGTCATAAAAGAACGCGCCGTCCTCAGAGCCTTTCACGGTGATGTCCGACTGTCCAAGACCAAAGTAATATTTAATCTGGTCAACCGTGCTTTCCTGCTCAAACTCCACGATCAGCTGTTCGCCCTGTTCTTCCGGTTCCCAAAAAGTGTCCGGTATTTTAAACGAGCCGAGATTGATAAATGCCGCAATCGCATAAACCAGCGTCATCGCAATCTTCATAATCCGGTCGGTTTTATCCAATCGTACCGTTTTTTCCTTTTTAACCAGATTATCCGCTAACTTCAGATAAATACTGCTGATTACTTTCCTTGTGTGTTCTTTGTTCCGGCGCTTCATTTCCTCCGGCCTTGATTTTTCCAGAGGTGCAATCACGGTACCGCTTTTTATTAAGAAGACATAAACCAAATACACCAGATACCCGAAGCACCCGACGCCGAACAGCGACATAAAAACGACAATCACGCTATAGAATGATTCTCCGAAGAAGAACAAGACCGCTGCCTGGCTGAGCAGCGCAAAAACCGTATAGAGCATGGCGGCATTGAGTATCCGCCTGTCTTTCAGGTAGATATACGCAAAGAACAACAGTACCGGAAGCGGTATGATATACCGTTCATGCATGCCATGTCCAAAGGTAAAAACAGCGCCAAGAATAAATGCGGCGGTCAGGAAGAGCCCGTACTTATTGTGATTTTTAAAGACTAAAAATAATGTGGACAGGCTGAACAGCGTGATGAAAATATACCCCCACGCCTGATAGGTCAGCAGCATGAACGAGTCTGAAAAACGTGCATAGTTGCCGCCGAAAAGCGTATAAAAATTAAACGCATTCATTGAGCTGTAATCAAAGGTATAGGCGGATGAGAAGAAAAACTTCACCGGCCAGAATATGCCTTGCTCGCCCATAAAAGGTGCTGATATTAGAATAAACATGCCGATAACAATCAGGATGCTTAAAAAGAAATCTTTTAAATTGGCCTTTACATCGCGGTCGCGTAAAAACAGCGACAGGTAATAAGCGCCCACAACCGGCAGGAATAAAATCGCCTGGGTTTTAATCAGCATGGCCCCGCCGTATGCAATCGCTGCCAGCATGGGCCGGTCTTCCTGCATCAGATAGACTGTCAGAATAATCGCAAGCGTAAACACCGCGTCGATCTGGCCCCAGCTCGATGTATTCATCAGCATCGCGGGATTCAGCAGCACAATCAGCGATAGAATCAATCCGTTCCGGTTGCCGATGTGCCTGCGTGATATCCAATATATCATCAAAGCCGTTAATACCTCTGCGATAATAACCGGCGTTTTGATCAACAGCACATAAAGCATCTCGCCGGATGCAATCCCGAGTCCTTTTCCGATTAACCCGATAAGATAGAGCACGTACATGTATCCGGTCGGATAATTCACCCTTATGGTTTCATAGAAATCCTTAAAGCCGGTGTTGACCAGTTCCTGCGACCAGTACGAAAAGTACCCGAGATCGCTCGAAAGATCTGTGCCAAAGGAAGCCACCACATATTTAAAAACAACAATCAGCAGAATACCGCCCGTTAAAACGATGGCAGGTATCGGCGGAGATAAATTATTTTTGGATACAACCGGACGGTTTTTTGATGTGTACCAGGTCAGCAGTACCATAAATACAGCTGCACAGAACAGCAGGCAGATAATCGCCAGTTTTTCGTTATCGTTAAAAAGCGGATCGACAACCGTTACTTCGGTTTCCGGCTGCTGTACGGTTTCCTGTCCCGGATCCGGATTAATGACAGTCATTCCGGCTTCATCAGGTACGACTGCACGCGGCCTGATATAGATATCATCGACTAAAATGGTGCCGGAGCTAAGCGCATCCATATCCCCGATGCCGATTTCAATCGTCGTATAAACGTCTGTGCCCAGTGTTGTGATATAAAATGATACGTTTTGCCAGTCATCCGTCGAGCCTTTAATCTGCTTTGATTCGCCCTGGTTTTCCTCTAGCCGGATATATGCGCCGATGCCGGATGATGACACCGATTCTGCCTTAATCTTTGCGCCGATTTCATATGATGTGGCGGCGCTTAAAAATACCGGCTGACTGATGCTGACATAGTTGGGCGATGTGCATCCCAGCCGCGCATATGCATTTTCATCCTCATTGACAAATTCCAGCGTTGTCCCGGGTTTTGTTTCATCATAAATAAACGTTTCCCAATCACCGCTGATGTTTTTAAAGTCTTCAAAATCCCCGTTTTCAACACGGTTGTTACCTGCCGAAAAAGCGGATATCGGGCTGATTAACAATAGTATTAATATGAAGAGAATAAAAGTTTTTTTCATGCGTACACCTGTCAGATTCCTGCTTCAAATGCGTTTTTGATATGGTTGAGTTTGATACTTTCGTTTTCGATATAAACCTCAATCACATCAAACCGTGCGAGCACATCTTCAATTTTGTGCTTTTGAATATAATCCTGCGCGGTCATGACCATGCGCCGCTGTTTAACCGGCGATACCGCCTCCGCGGCGCTGCCGTATGCTCTGCTTGTCCGGGTCTTGACCTCTACAAACACATAAATCCCCTGGATGCTGGCGACAATATCAATCTCGCCGTACCGTGAGTAATAGTTATAATCTATAATCGTGTATCCGTGGTTGACGAGATATTTCAGTGCCTGTTTCTCGCCGTACCGGCCGAGTTGTCTCTTGTCCATTACAGATACTTCCCGATAAAACTCATCCGGTGAATTGCACACGCCCCGTACTGTTTAATCGCCGCGATATGCGCTTTTGTGCCGTATCCCTTATGTTCTTTAAAACCGTACTGCGGATACTGAGCGTCATATTCACGCATCATCCGGTCTCTTGTCACCTTTGCGATAATCGATGCCGCTGCGATTGCATAAGAGCTCATATCGCCTTTTTTCAGCGGAATATATCCTTCTATATGAAGTCCGGTGATGTAATCGCTTAAAACCACATCGCCCTTTATTTGGCACTTATTATATGCCGTTTCAAACGCCAGACGCGATGCCGGTAAAATACCGATCCTGTCAATCGTATCATTTGCAACGATGCCGACGCCGTATGCAAAAGCGGTTTCAATCAGTTCATCATACAACGCTTCACGCCTGCGCTCGGTCACGCGTTTGGAGTCATTGACGCCCATCACAAAAGTCTCTGACGGCATCACTACCGCCGCCGCCACAACCGGGCCCGCAAGCGGTCCCCTTCCGGCTTCGTCCATCCCAACGATGACCTCGCCGTTTGGCCGGTACTGCGCATCAAATGCGGCCAGCGCTTCCAGAATTTCAATATCCGTACGCTTTTTAATCATATCTTATCACTTTCATCCGCCGGTGTCTCCAGTGAAATCCTGCCAAGCATACCGGTTTGGAATTCATCAATAATCGTGTTCGCAGCGCGTTCCAGGTCCAGTTCACCCCCGGACATCAAAAAGCCGCGTTTTTCGCATATTTCTGTCAGCAGGTCATCCGAAGCTTTCTCCTGAACACCGCTGATTTTATACCGTGTTTCGATACGGTCGGGATAGGCCGCCTTAAAGAAATCGACGAGACCGCGTGCAAGCGCTTCGGTGTCCAGAATATCCTCATTGATTGACTTTAACAGCGCAATATTGAGCGCACTTTTCTGGCTCTCTATTTTCGGCCATAGCAGGCCGGGCGAATCCAAAAGCTCAATGTTCTGTTTGATTTTCAGCCACTGCAATCCGCGCGTTACACCGGGTTTGTTGCCTTCTTTGAGCCGCTTTCCACCTGCGATGCGGTTTAACAGCGCAGACTTACCGACATTCGGAATTCCTGCCGCCATACACCTTAATGTCTTATTCATCCCCTTGGCTCTATACTTTTGGACCAGGGGGTCTAATTCGCGTTCGATCAGTTTAATCAGTTGCGCAGGGTTGTCCTTTAGCGCACAAAACGCCATCACCGGATAGCCGTTGCTTTTATAAAAAGTCAGCCATTTTTCCGTCACCGCCTCGTCCGCCAGATCACGCTTATTCAACAGCAAAATCCGCCGTTTCTGACCGAACAGCTGGTCAAAGTCGGGGTTTTTTGTCGAATACGGTGCTCGTGCATCCACCACTTCGATAATCAAATCGATAATTTTTAGTTTTTCACTGATCAGCCGCCGGCTTTTCGCCATATGGCCGGGATACCATTGTATATTCACGTTTTTCTATCCATAAAAAGATAAAAGGGGCTGAAAGGCCCCCTATCTTATCTTCATTAATTCTTTTTCGGTTTGATTTTAGCGGCCTTGCCGACTCTGTCTCTTAAGTAATACAGTTTTGCGCGTCTGACACGACCTTCTTTGATTTTTTCGATGTGGTCGATTTTAGGCGAATGCAGCGGGAATGTACGTTCCACGCCGATGCCGTAAGTCACGCGTCTCACCTTGATGGTTTCTCTGATGCCGCCGCCGGATTTTGCAATAACATAACCTTCAAAACCCTGCAGACGTTCACGCGTACCTTCCACAACCTTTGAAAATACTTTTACCGTATCGCCGATGTTTATTTCAGGCAGATCAGTTCTGATCTGTTCTTTTTCAATCGATTTAATGATGTCACTCATCGTCTTTTGCTCCTTTCGTTTCATTCACGAACCATTCTTATAAAACCCTTGAAGAATTATAGCATATGCTTTTTGATTCTGGCAAGAACAATCAGCCGTTGTTATTTCTTCTTTTCTTTTTTTCCATATCCGGACGCATGCGCCGGGTGATGGCCTCAGACTCTGTTTTACGCCATTCATTGATTTTTTCATGATGGCCGGATAGCAGTACATCAGGCACCTTCATCCCGTTGTAATCCGCAGGCCGTGTATACTGCGGATGTTCCAGCAGACCGTCCGAAAAAGATTCATTTTCAGTTGACGCTTCATTGCCCAAAACCCCGGGTATATACCTTATAACCGCGTCTGTCAGCACCATTGCCGGCAATTCACCGCCGGTCAGAATATAATCCCCGATCGAGATTTCTTCGTCTATCAAATGGTCAATCACCCGCTGATCCACGCCTTCATAATGCCCGCAAAGAATATTTAATGTGTCATACTCGGATAAATGCTTTGCCTGCGCATCACTGAGCGGCTTTCCCTTGGGAGACATATAGATGTTGATTGACTTTCCGCCGGTGTTTTGTTCAACCGCCTTAAAACAGTCGAATATCGGCTGGGGCATCATGACCATGCCTGCACCGCCGCCGAACGGATAATCGTCCACACGCTTATGTTTGTCTTCGGTATACGCACGGATGTCATAAACATGAAACGCGGCAAGTCCGGCTTCTGCAGCCCGCTTTGGGATACTGTGGCCGGTAAACACCGAAAACATATCGGGAAATATCGTCAAGTAGTTAATCGTCATAGACAACCACCTCTTTGAGCGATGCCGTATCAACGGTGATCTGTTTCGCTTTGATGTCAGTCTTTTTAATCACACGTTTTAGGGCCGGGAACATCAGTCCCTTTCCTTCGTCTTCTACCCGGTAAACATCAACCGCTCCATGCTGTAAAATCTCTTTTAAGGTGCCAAGCGGTTCACCGTCATCCGTTATAACCGTCATGCCGATTAAATCCCGGATGAAAAAACGGTCCTCGGGCAGTTCCCTGATCTGGGTCTTTTCAACATACAGCGTTTTTCCGCGTAAGTCCTCTGCATCGTTGCGCGTAAGCACTCCGGAAATTAAGAGATAAACATCACCGCTGTCAGTTCTGGCGTTGATGATTTCGCGCTTATCCAGATGCTTTCCCTGTTTTAAGTATATCCAACCGAACATTGAAAAGTCTTCCGGATTGTCGCAATAGTGTTTGACCTTAATCTCCCCTTTGATGCCGTGGGGCCTTAAGATCATCCCAATCTCTATTACATCCAGCATTTAGACAATTTCAACCACGTATTTCTTTTTTTCTCTGCCGGATGCAGCTTTCACAACGGCACGGATCGCTTTCGCGATTCTGCCCTGTTTGCCGATTACCTTACCCATATCGTCCGGTGCAACGGTCAGTTCAATGGTCACTGTGCGTTCATCCTCAGAAATCTTGGTTTCGACTTTATCCGGATAATCCACCAGTGATTTAGCGATATATCGTACCAATTCTTCCATGTTAATGCCTCTTTCCTGATTCATAACCCGTCACCATTATTTTGATTCGCTGTTTTTTCTAATCAAAATCCGAACGGTATCTGTCGGCTGGGCGCCTTTTTTGATCCAGTCATTTGCTTTTTCGCCGTCTAACTTTAAGTCTTTTGTCAACGGATTATAATAACCTAATTCTTCGATGCAACGTCCGTCTCTCGGCGATCTGGCGTCCGCAACAACAATCCGGTAAAACGGATTCTTTTTTGCTCCGGCGCGTCTCAGCCTGATTTTAACTGCCATATCGTTTCCTCCCTGTTATTTTGCTTTTCTATCTTTAGCCGTTGTTAAAACGGTCTTAAGCATTATTATGCTTCTTCCATCATCTTAAGCGCTTTGTCGATTTCGTCCAGCAGCGCGTCGTCGCCGGCGGCTTCCACATACGTCCGGCTTTTTTCCAGCGCATCCGTAACGATACTGAAGCGCTCAAACAATTTCAATTCGCTCTCAAGTTTCTTTAACTTATTTGTCCCCCGGCGGATAAAATCCAGTGCGGCCTGCCGCGTAAAGCCGAAGGTTTCGGCAATCTCACCGAGCGATAAATCATCGTTATAATAAAGTTTTAATATCTCAACCTGTTTGTCGGTCAGGCTGAATCCGTAAAAATCGAGCAGCATTCCGCACGACAGATCTTTCGGCATAATACCCCTCACATTAAAAAAGTGTAAAGCTTATAATCTTTACACTGGTATTATATCGGTTATGGTTAAATTGTCAAGCCTTTTTTCTTTACAGCTGCTCACTTTCGGATTCTTCCTCTTCATAATAAATATCCTTAAAAACCGCCCAGGCTTCTTCCATCTCGATCGCATTTTCTATCGGCAGGTACACATCATCTTCGCCGGATTTTTCTTCAATCTTAAAGAGGTGCACCGCATCGTCAGCGTCCGAAAACGCGATATAATGGCTGCCGTTATGCGCATAGGTTAAAAGATGCGTCACCGTCAGTTTTTTGCCCTGATCGTCCAATAATTCGATGGTTTGGTTCTCTTCCATTAATCCATCCCGCTTTCTTATGATCTGTTTGCGTCCATATAGCTTTGGAGTATCCGCATCGACGCCAGCATGTCTGTAACGCTCCGCCGTTTTTTCCGTGACACATCCGCATCAATCATCATACGCTCAACCTCGGCGGAGGTCAACCGCTCATCCCAGTATTTGATCGGGATACCCGTAAACTGGGATAACGCATCGCCGAATGCCCGCACCTTTTCCGACTGCGGGCCCGCTGTCCCGTTCATATTGAGCGGATTTCCGCATACGATTAAAGATACGCTCTTTTCTTCAATAATCGATTTAATATAGTCAAAATCCGCTTGTTCGCTTGATTTTCGGTTATAGTTTTCCAGGCCCTGCGCCGTAATCCCAAGCGGATCGGAAACCGCAATACCGATACGTTTTTCGCCTACGTCCAGCCCCATCATTCGTTTCATTAATGGCTCCTAAATGATCTTTATCGCCAGCACCGGGCAGTCCGCCGCGCAGTATGAGCACAGCACGCATTTTGCCATATCCACGACAGCGACGTTATTTTTTAAACTCAGCGCTTTTTGCGCGCACCGCGTAACGCATGTACCGCATCCGGTGCACCAGTCCGCATGGATCAGCAGCCGGCGTGATTGGTTGGCGGTTGATCCGCTGTCATCCTCCTTTGGCAGGATTCCGCTGAATAATGCTGCATTATACCGCACTTCCGCCTCACTTTGCATCCCAAGCGCAATTGCATCTGCATCCTCTTGGGCCAGCGCGTATGCCAGCGCCTGTTCTCTTATCTGAATCAAATGCCCGCCGCCCAGCGGCTTCATGGCATAAATGCCTTTACCCGCCTCATGTGCGGTCATGATTGCCGCCGACATTTCATCACGCGTACCGTCCGCAATGCCGATGCCGGTCAAATTCATTATCGGATGAATCACGTCGATTTCGCGCATCATTGCCGCGGCTTCTACTCCGGCGATATGATGCGTTGATATGCCGAATGCCTTAATGACGCCGCGCTGTTTTTGTTCAATAAAATAGTCAATCGCCTCGCGGTGGCCTTTCAGCGTCAGTTCGCCTTCCTGTTCGTGCAGCATGAAGATATCAATCACATCGCGGTTCATCCCGAGGCGCGCTTTATCCAGGCTTTCCTGCGCCGTTTTTTGATCATATGAATAGGACTTTGTTGCAATCACAACATCGTCCTTTCTTTCAAACGCTTTTTTCAGATATGTATAGTTCTGATACAGCTCAGCCGTATCAAAAAACGTGATGCCGTTATCCCGGGCATATCCCAGCAGCGCCGCGCCTTCATCAATGCTGAGATGCCGTTGGAGCGGCGACAGCGTCAGCGTACCAAAACACAGCTTGGAAACATCAATTCCGGTTTTGCCCAGCGATACCTGCGGTATCTTTTTATTTTCCAAGTTCTTCGATATACTGGCCGACAAATTCTTCTAAAAGCTCATCCCGTTCAATGCGCTTAATAATGGACCTCGCATTTTTATGGCTGGTGATGTATGTCGGGTCGCCGGAAATAATATAACCGACGATCTGGTTGATCGGGTCATATCCCTTTTCTTCCATTGCCTCACACACCTGCCAGATGATTTCCCTGGCCGGGTTCGAAATGCCGTCTTTATCCATTGTAAACTGCATTGTGTCATCGATTTTTGCCATCAGCGACACCTCCTATTCCTTAAGAAAATCATGAATATCTGATCTCAAATTTAGTATATAATACTGTCACTTGCTTTTCAAATATTTTCAGATAAGTTCCATTTTATTTAACATTTGCAACAAAAAAAACAAATTTACCGGATATCAAAAAGGCCGGGTGTTCCGGCCGTTTAGTCTTATTTATCTGCCTTATGGGTTTCTTCGTATGTCTTAATCGCACCCTGAATTCCGTCTACAGCAAGCAATGAGCAGTGAATTTTCTGCTCCGGAAGCCCGCCCAGCTTTTCAACCACATCCATCTTGGTGACTTTTTTCGCTTCGCCGAGCGTCATCCCTTTTACCATCTCCGTTGCGATGCTGGATGATGCGATTGCCGCACAGCATCCGTAGGTCTTAAACTTGATATCTGTGATTTTTTCCTGCTCCACATTAATGTACACTTTCATTGTATCGCCGCAGTCATGGCTGCCGACTTCTGCCACGCTGGACGGGTTTTCGATTTCCCCGACATTACGCGGGTGCTGAAAGTGATCCATGACAACATCGTTATACATTCCCCAATCTCCTTATCGTCAAGCCTTAAATGCAATCGCCCGTAGGCGTTCGACCGTGTTTTTAATTGCATCAGCTGTTTTATCTATCTCTTCTTCGGTGGTATGCGCGCCCAGCGTCAGCCTCAGTGACCCGTTGGTCCACTGGTAATCCAATCCCAGTGCCTGCAGCACATAGGACTGTGTGGAGCTGGAAGACGAGCATGCCGATCCGCTTGAGCCAAAGAAGCCCATTAAATCCAGATTAATCAAAGTCGCTTCGCCGTCCACATCTTTAAATGAAAAATTGACATTGTTTGGCAGTCTTAATGTCGGGTGTCCGTTAAGTTTTGAATCCGGTACTTCTTCTAAGACGCGCTTAATCAGTCTGTCTCTCAGCGCTGTCAGGCGCTTCATTTCTTCGTTCTTATATTTTGATGTAATCTCAACTGCCTTTGCAAGGCCCACGATTGATGCGATATTTGACGAGCCCGCCCGGCGGTTGCGCTCGTGCGATCCGCCATGAATCAGGCTGTCGATATTGACACCGGTCCGTATATACAGCGCACCCACGCCTTTCGGCGCATACAGCTTATGCCCGGATATACTCATCAAATCGATGCCGGACTTTGATAAATCAATCGGCAGCAGCCCTACCGCTTGTACCGCGTCGGAGTGGAACAAAATGCCCTTTTCCTTTGCGATGGCCGCCGCTTCTTCAACAGGTTCAATCGTGCCGATTTCGTTGTTGGCATACATCATCGAAATCAGTACCGTATCGTCCCGTATTGCTTTTTTCAGGTCTTCGATCCTCACTCTTCCGTTTTCATCCACCGCTAAGCGCGTGGTTTCGAATCCGAACTTATTGAGATATGAGCAGGGTTCCAATACTGCACGGTGTTCAACCGCCGTGGTGATGAGGTGTTTGCCTTTGTCCATGTTTGCGAACGCCGCGCCCTTGATTGCCCAGTTGTTGCTCTCCGACCCTCCGGATGTAAAATAAATCTCATCCGGCTGTGCCCCGAACGCTTCCGCAATGGTCTTGCGCGACGCTTCCAGCGCTTTCTTGGCTTCCCGACCCATCGTATGGATGCTGGAGCCGTTCCCGTACTTGTCATTAAAATACGGCATCATCGCCTTTAGCACTTCGTCTTTTACAAAGGTGGTTGCCGCATAATCCAGATAAATCTTTTCCACGTCTAATTACACCTGTCAATTATATTTTTTTCTGATGCATTTTTTTTATAATCATTAATCATATCCGCGAGTGAAAAAGAGTCCACCACATCGTTGATTCCGTCATAGATGCTTTTCCACATCAAATATGTCGTGCAATGGTCGGTTTTCCCGCAGTACTCATGGTCTTCGATTACACATTCTGACGGCGCAAGCGGCCCTTCCAGCGAACGCAAAATCTGGCCGACCGAGATTTCCTGAGGTTTTTCAGCCAGGCGGTATCCGCCCTTCTGTCCCCTGACACTTTCAATCAGCCCTGCGCTCTTTAGCTTTGCAAACAGCTGCTCCAGATACTGGTCGCTGATTCCCTGTTCGTCCGCGATATATTTAATACTGGTCAACTCACCCGTTTCATAACGGCGCGCCAACACGAACATTGCGCGCACACCGTATCTGCCTTTGGTTGAAATGATCACTTTATAAGCCTCCCCAATAAATCATAGTGATTCGCTATGGTTTGCGATTGCAATGTTAGCATAACCGCCCTGATTTGTCAACTTTGTGTAATAAAAAAAGCCGGATTTCTCCGGCGTGTTCTGCGGTTTATTCATTTTTACGCTGGCTTCGCATATTCACGTTCAGCACCAGCCCGAACGCGGCCATGGTGGTCAGCATATTCGACCCACCGTAACTCATCATGGGGAGCGGAATTCCGGTAATCGGCATCGCGCCGATTGTCATGCCGATGTTCTCAAAGACATGGAACATGAACATCGAAATAACGCCGATAATGATATATGTTCCAAAGTGGTCTTTAGCCCGTACAGCCAAATAAAGTGAACGGAAAATCACTGCCATATATAATCCGATCAGAATCATTCCCCCGACAAAGCCGATTGCTTCGATCGTAACAGCAAAGATAAAGTCCGTGTGTTTTTCGGGCACATAGTTCAGTTGGCTCATATTGCCTGCTGCAAACAATCCCTTGCCGGTCAACTGCCCCGATCCGATGGCAATCATTGATTGCTCCAGATTATACTTTGCCCCTTCTTCCGCAAGCTCCGGATTAAAGAACGCCAGCAACCGGCTGACCTGATAAGGCTCCAAAAAGCCGGAGACAATAACGATAAATATCAGAACCATACCTGCCAGCAGAAGCAAACCAAGCAGTTTAAAACTGGTATTGGACACGATTAAAATTCCAAGCAGAATAAAGACATAGACTGATGCCGTCCCCATGTCCGGCTGAATCACAATCAGTGCGAACGGGAAAATAAAGTACAATAAAACCGGTATGATTTCCCTTAGGGTTGAAATCCTGCCCCGGTTCTGCGTGATATCCGATACGACCTTTGCAAGCGTAATCGTAATCGCGAGTTTTGCGATCTCACTGGGCTGGAATCCGCGTTCGCCAAACCGAAACCACCCCTGGATTCCGCGCGTTTCGCTGGAGGCTAAGAACACGATGACCAGGAGCACAACATTAATGCCATATATCCATTTATAGAAATCGCCAAGCGCATGGTAATCCGGCACGGTCACAATCAGCATCGCAGCAAGTCCGATTAAGAACCAGTAAATTTGAAGCCGTATCGTGTGGGTATCCAATTTCGCTACGATATCGGACAGCGTCGATTCATCTCCGGTAAAGGTAGCGGCTGTTGCGTTTGCAACCGCAATAATCCCCATGGAGGCCAGTCCAAACAACAGGAGAACGGTGAGCCAATCCAAATATTTAAAAAGTTTAAAATCTATAAAGCGGTTTTTCATTTAAATCCGGTATATCCTTGTTAAAAAAATAAACATGGGAAACGCAGGTTCCGCTGTCGCCCATGATTATATCATAATAAATTCCGATTTCATGACTATCACAAAAAGTTTACATGTCATCCATTGTGCTTGATTCGCTTAATCGGGATATTCGCCACGAGTTTGTTCTGGTACGTATTTTCCGTTTTCGGCGCGCGCAAAACTTCAACATCAAAGTTCTCTTCGTCTATCTCCGCATACCTGCTGAGCACTTCGATAATATCCCGCTTAATATTAGCGATTAAATTGCCGCTCGGGCTGGTCCCCATCCGGTCATGGATGAGCACAAGTTTCAAACGCTCGACTGCTATATCACTTGACGATTTTTTATTATATCTCATATCCATCAAACCCCGTTTCCCGGCTGTATACACGCCTTGTTCAGGTTACATCCTACTTTCCGCCGAATAAACTGCTCAGCGTTTTTTTCGTTTTCAGCTCCGTATAAGCAACATCTTCACCGAGTACGCGTTTCGCCACATTGATAAACGCCTGTCCGGCTGATGATTTTTTCTCGGTCAGCGCCGGCTCGCCAAGATTGGACGACCGTAATATATATTCATCTTCGGGTATCACACCGATTAAATCGATACCCAATATATCAAGCGTATCATCAATAGCGAGCATATCGCCTTTTTTCACCAATTCCGGACGGATACGGTTAACGATCAGCGCAACATCGTCGATGCCTTCCGCGTTCAGCAGGCCGATAATCCGGTCGGCATCCCTAACCGAGGAAACTTCCGGTACGGTCACAATAATCGCGGACCTTGCGCCGGCTATCGCGTTTTTAAAGCCCTGTTCGATTCCCGCCGGGCAGTCGATTACCACATAATCAAAGTCTTTTTCAAGCTCAGCCACGATGGTTTTCATCTGGCTCGGCGACACCGCCATTTTGTCGCGTGTCTGCGCCGCAGGAAGTAAAAATAATCCCGCATATCGCTTGTCTTTAATCAGCGCCTGCTGCAGCCGGCAGGTGCCTTCGGCCACATCCACCAGATCAAACACAATCCGGTTTTCCAGCCCCAAAACCACATCGAGATTGCGAAGCCCGATATCGGTATCAATCATGACTACCTTGTTCCCTTCAAGTGCAAGCCCGGCGCCAAGATTCGCTACTGTGGTCGTCTTGCCGACGCCGCCTTTTCCGGATGTCACAACGATTGTTTTGTCCAAAGCGTCTTTCCCCTCCTAAATAAACCCTAAAAACTATTTCAAGTCACGGCCGCTGATGGGCGAAACCGTGATTTTACCTTTTTCAATACGTGCAATCTCCGGGTATTTGGCTTCCAAATCATCCGGGAATGCCGCAATTTTCTTTCCGATTCTGAGCTGTCGCGGCATCATCCGGAACGCCGCCACGACGGCGTTATTGTTTCCGTTCGAACCGGCATGCACCAGTCCCCGCAGTGTTCCGAGCACCGCGATACTGCCTGTGGCAAAGACCTCTGCCCCATCGTTAATATCGCCTAAAATTGTAACGTCGCCGTCCAGTTCCACACGCTGTCCGTTTCGGATAGTCTGGCTGATAAACGAAGAATCCCGCGTGATGCTGGACTTTACCGCTACCGTCTGGCTTTCCACATCAATTTCCTGTTCAAATTTATCTTTCTGCGGCGGAAAAGACCCTGCTCCCAGATCGCTGATTTTCTTATAATTGGATATGTTGGGTTCCGGAATATTGCTGGTGCTGATCAGTTCCAGCTCTTCATCATCCAGTTCGTCTTCAAATTTTACATTGGTGATATCATAGTCCATGGACAGCAGGTTGCGGATATCCCATTTCTGCGCCTTGTTCATGGGCCGCCCCCAAATAATCACCTTTGGGCTTGAACCACGAAAAAAAGACTTGGAGTTCTTTAGTTTCGTGACAAACCCCTCCCGTATCTGCTGATACGCCAAGTCTTTTGCGAATCGTATTTCAATCAGTCCGCTGCCTCTTCCTTTGATTGAAACAACATTTGGTTCCAATTCACTACCCCCGCATATATTTTATTATATAATTTTACACGTTTTAGTATGGATGCGCAAGAAAAATCATATATATTGCGTTATTCGGCCGTTTTACGCCCTAAAAACAACAATATATAATGTAGATACGCATCTAACTGATCGATGCGTTAAGACACCATTTCGTTTATCTCAGGGATATTTTCAGGCTCAGCCTCGTTTTTCTTATCCAGATAGAATTCGACGATGTCCTGTGCCACCAAAGACGCCAGCCCGCCGCTGTATCCGTTCGGAATCATAACGACCAACGCAATCTCCGGGTCATCAAACGGCGCAAATGAAATAAACCAGGCGCTGTTCTCAAGGTCTATCTGAGAGATTTCAGCCGTTCC
The DNA here is from genome assembly GCA_963674805.2 of Christensenellaceae bacterium. Classification (GTDB taxonomy): domain Bacteria; phylum Bacillota; class Clostridia; order Christensenellales; family CALMFG01; genus CALMFG01. The sequence goes on along the minus strand of CAXXNY010000026.1, from coordinate 28,740 downwards.
GGTTTTTCCGGCGATCTGATTGATATAGTCGTAATCCTTAAAATATTCCGCGGCTGTTCCTTTTGAACATACGTCGTGCATGCCCTGTCGCATTTCTTCCCAATATTCTTCGGGAACATAGGTCAGGTCATTGAATACCGAAGGTTCAATTTCTTCGATAATTTCCCCTTCCGGCGAGATAATCTTGTCCACCAGATGCAGGTTGTAGACCATACCGCCGTTTGCAACGGCCGCACAATAACGCACCAGTTCAAGCGGCGTAACAGAGGTAACGCCTTGCCCGACGCCGGTCCACAGCGTTAAATTCGGGTTCCATTGCAATTCAGTCAGAATACTTGCAATCGCTTTGTCCCACAGCCGCTGGCGCGACATGGTTTCGGATATATTCATTTCCTCGCTCAAAATCCGGCGTATCTCCGGACCGGTCTGTGTATCGCCGGTTCCGGCGACGGTTAACAGCTTGGATGCGGTTTCAAAGATAACGTCATCTGTATATTCCACATTTCTGTATTCCGCAAACTCACGCAGTTCTTTCCGGATCAAGCGGTGTACGAGATACGGAATCGATGTGGCCTGCTCATAAACTGACTTTGTATTGTCATACAAAACCTGCTGGTTGCCGACCTGTCCGATCGGTTCGCCTTCCAGTTCGATTCCGGTTGAAGAATCCAGCCCGAGCTGGGAGCTCCAGTAATTCAGCGCATCGATTCCTTGTCCGTCAGCAGCCGTAAAAAAGTAATAGTTACAGCTGTTCATGATGCCATCGCTTAAATCCTGGTTCCAGTGCAGATGATAATTCGGCTTTACCCAGCACGACAGAGATTTCCCGTGGACGACATATTTTGAATATGGCCCAAGGTCATTAATCCGTGTATCCAGAGTAATGCCACTGCCTTCTGTCATCAGCGCGCCTAACGCCGTCGCCAGTTTAAAAACCGAGCCCGGTGCGATTTTGGTATAAACCGCTTTGTTAAACAGCGGCGTCGCCGGGTCATCGCTGAGCGCCCTATAATTTTCCTCGCTGATACCGCCGGTAAACAGATTTAAGTCATAACTCGGATAGCTCGCTATCGCGAGTATATCGCCGTTTTTAACATCCATAACTACGGCTGCGCCGGAGTCTGCCAGTTCAATCTGCGGATCATCTCCCGGTTTTTCTTCCACCAGCTTTTCATATCTGGCATTGTGGTACTCATATATCTGTTCTTCTTCCTGGCGTATGAGTTCAATATTGTTTTTAAGCGAGTCCTCAACCGCCATCTGAAGCGTAATATCAATTGTCAGCATCACCGAGTTGCCCGAGCTTGCCGGCGTTGACGAGAGTACCTTGGTAATCGCACCGCGGCTGTTGACTTCTACTTCCTGTGTGCCCTGCCGCTCGGTGCTGTTTCCGGTCAGTACTTCTTCCATCGACGCTTCAATACCTGCGATACCGATTAAATCATCAAGGTTATAGCCTTTTTTCGTCATCTCTTGGGCGACTTCTTCGGTGTTGATCCGGCCCATATACCCGATGGTATGCGCCGCCACATCACCCTGTACATAGGTTCTAATCGTGCCTTCTTCAATCGAAACACCCTCCAGTTCATTGCCGCGCGTCTCAATTTCTGACACCGTATAAATGTCTACGTCCTCCGCAATGATAACCGGCACGTAGGCACGATATGAGGACAGCTGGACTTCCTGCCAGATGGATAAAAGCTTGCGCGCTTGCGCATAAGAGTACTCTTCGGGTATCAAAAAACGGGAACGTAATTCCACATAAATCTCTTCGGGCGTACGTTCGGTGCCGACGAACATATTTTTCCGCCAATTTTCTTCTCTTCGCTGTTTAGCTTCGATATTTTCGATGCCGAAATCAAAATAGAAATTGCCTAGTTCATCTTTTTTTATAACAAAAGAATCAATCGTCTCACCGCCGTATTTTTCGACAATGTTGATTGCATTCACAAAAATATCCGAATAATACGCACGGGCCGCTGTTGAATTGACATTCGGGTCTTTGACTACTGTCACGTTATAGCTTTTTTCATCATAAGCCAGCGGAAGCCCGTTCCGGTCCATGATACTGCCGCGTGTTCCCTGAAGGGCCACGGTTTTGCGTTTTCTGTTTTCGGATTGTTCCAGATAGTCTTCGCCATTGACGATTGTGAGTTTCGCCAGGTTAAGGATCAGGATTAAAAACATCATCATCAGTGTAATCCCAAAAATCAGGAACCGATTTTTAAGTCCGTTATTCATATTTAAGTCCTAACTTAAAGATTGTCCAAAAATTCGGTTGTTGAGCGCCGCGTCATGAATTTATAGGAATATATCCATTTCATAAACAGCTGCGTCAGCAGTGTCAGTAAGCCTGTTGTGATTGCAGTCGGCAGAATGTAGCGGACCAATACATAGAAAAAGCTGAACGGCTGGTCTAAGAAAAAGATTATAATCATCGCAATGATTTCTTTTGCCGCAAATCCGACTGCTGCGATAAACGCCGGCACAAAGAAGTTATCCGTAAATGACCTTGAAGCGACATAATACATGGCAACCGCTCCGATGAAATACTGCAGTGTATAATATCCGATCATCTTCCCGAAAATCACGTCCAGCATCAACCCGCCGATCATGGCGAATAAAATACCGTTCACGCGCTTTTCGATTGCAATAATCGAAGCGGTAAAACAGACGAGAATATCCGGCATAATACCGAAAAAATAAACCTGTGAAAATACCGATCCCGATAAAAACACATTAATCAGAATCAATATGCCCATCACGACCAGCTTCATGAGTCTTCTCCTACGATAATCAGCGTATCGTCACCGGTTTCGGTCTCATCCTGTGTTTCATCCGTTCCTGTTAAGGATTCGTCTGTGGCCACTTCCGGCACATATTCATCCGACTCAAACTGCGTGATAATCATGACTTCCTCAAGATGCAGAAAATCCACCGCAGGTTTCACATATGCGGCTTTCTGGGAGTTATCCGAACCTCTGGTGATTTCAACGGTATCACCGATGATCAGGCCCTTCGGGTAAACCCCGCCAAGGCCGGATGTAATGACGCGGTATCCCGGAAGCAGGTCGGCGTCAAACGGTAAGAAAGACATCTCAAGCAGCGGATCCGCGGTGTTGGTCAGCGTTGTCCCGCATACCACGCCGTTGTCACGCGTGAGCTCAACGATTGCGCTGACGCCGCTGTCAAAATCGATGATGCCCATCACCTTGCTCCACGTTGCTCCGGTCTCAACCACACGGCCGACAAGGCCGTCCGCTGTAATAACCGGCATATCTTTCTGAACCCCGTCCAGCACTCCTCGGTTAATTGTAAAAATACTGAACCAGTTTCCGGTGTTCTTTCCGGTCACTTTTGCCGTTACAATCTCAAACTCAACATGATCATCTTTATATGCAAGCAGGCTTTTCAGCCGCTCATTTTCTTTTTTCAGTTCCTCAAACGTACTCAGGTCGTTCTGATACTGCACAATCTGTTCGCGCATCTCTTTATTCTCGACGCGCAGGTCGGTCGGGGCAAATACACGCGTGAAAAAGTTGCTGACCCCATCCGTTGCGGAATAAACCCAGCCTTGAACCGGCACGAGAACCGTACCGATAATACTTTCGCCGCCGCTCATATTCTGGTCTCCGGCAGTCATAATCATCAATGCGATCAGCACCAAAACTATGATCACAGTAATCAGTGCCGGTCTGTTTTTGATGAGCCTTTTTTTCCTCGCCATGCTTACCCCCGTTTGATGCAATGTAACAGAATCGCCCTCGCTAATTCCGACTAGCATTATAGCATAGAAAGCAGTGATTGGACGAAATGCCCAAGAAATTTAACAAATTGGTCTCAAATTGCATTTGAGTTGTTTTCGCCATTACTTTTATGTCAATTAAAATAAAAAACACCTCTACCAAGTGATAAAGGTGTTGTAATCTTTATTTTATTGATACAGCGGGTATTTTGCGCAGAGTTCCAGCACATCCTTTTTAACGTCCGCAATCGCTTCGCCTTTAGATTTCACGATGCGTGCGATAAAGGAGGCGATCTGTTTCATATCCGCTTCATTCATGCCGCGGGTGGTGACTGCCGGTGTGCCCAGCCGTACGCCGCTGGTGACCATCGCACTTTTGGTTTCAAACGGAATCGTGTTTTTATTGCAGGTGATATTCGCCTCGTCCAACCACGCTTCCACTTCTTTGCCAGTCACATCATTACTGGTTAAATCCACCAACATCAGGTGGTTATCCGTTCCGCCGGAAACCAGATTAATACCTTCCGCAAGCAGCGCATCCGCTAATGCCGTTGCATTCTTGATGATCTGCTTTTGATATGCCTTAAAGTCATCGCCGAGCGCCTCTTTAAACGCCACCGCTTTTGCCGCAATCACATGCATCAACGGGCCGCCCTGCGTGCCCGGGAAGATCGCTTTATCAATCGCTTTCGCATATTCTTCTTTACACATAATCATGCCGCCGCGCGGGCCTCTCAATGTTTTATGCGTAGTGGTGGTCACAAAGTCTGCGTATGGAACCGGTGACGGGTGTTCACCCGCAACAATAAGCCCTGCAATATGTGCGATATCCACCATCAGGTATGCGCCGACTTTCTTTGCGATTTCGCCAAACCTTTTAAAATCAATTGTCCGCGGATACGCCGATGCGCCCGCCACAATCATCTGAGGTTTGTTTTCGACCGCTAAGCGCTCTAATTCATCATAATCAATAGTCTGGGTATCTTTTGTGACACCGTAAGGTACAATATTAAAGTATTTTCCTGAATAATTGATTTTCATCCCATGCGTTAAATGCCCGCCGTGGCTTAAGTTCATGCCCATGATGGTATCCCCGGGCTTTAACATCGCAAAATAAACAGCGGTATTGGCTTGTGCACCGGAATGCGGCTGTACGTTTATATGGTCGGCTCCGAAGAGTTCTTTCGCACGATCTCGCGCCAAGTCTTCAGCGACATCCACAAACTCACATCCGCCGTAATAACGGTGAGCGGGATACCCTTCTGCATATTTATTGGTAAGGTGCGATCCCATCGCTGTTAACACTGCCTCAGAGACAAAATTCTCCGATGCGATCAGTTCTATATGTGTGCGCTGGCGTTCAAGCTCATCCATCATGGCCTGATAAAGCGCTTCATCCACTTGTTTGACTTTACTGTAATCCATCATAATCCATCACCCCTGTTTATATTTTTTAGGAACGATTTTCAAAGCCTTTTTGGCTGCCATCTGTTCCGCTTCTTTCTTTGTTTTACCCGTACCGGAGGTGCACACCTTGCCGTTTACAATGAAATTAACGTAAAACGTGCGGTTGTGCGGCGGTCCTTTCTGGCGGTATACGAGATACGTGATTTTCGTATTCGGCACCTTATGAAAGTATTCCTGCAGCCGGGTTTTATAATCTTTAAATCCGCCGCCGGTCATGACAGCCGAGATATTCTCTTTAAACAGTCTCAGCACAACGGCTTTAACATGTTCATAATTGCTGTCTAAATAAATCGCTCCGATCATCGCCTCGATCGAATCTGCGAGTATGGAGGACTTCGACCGTCCGCCGCCTTTTTCCTCGCCCTTGCCCAGTTTGAGGTTTGGCGCAATCTTAATGCGCTTGGCGACTTCAAACAGCGATTTTTCGGTAACGATCGCCGCCCGCGTTTTGGTCAGTTTGCCTTCATGGTAATTATGTTTGCTCGTGAAAAGATACTCGCTGATAATCAAGTCCAGCACTGCGTCACCCAAAAACTCCAATCGTTCATTATTGTTGTCTTTTGAATAAGATGAATGCGTCAGCGCCGTATCCAGCAAGCTTTTATCGAGAAACGTATATCCTAAAATTTCCTCAAGTTTTTTCGCTTCGCTCATACGTGTTGATAATGGTGGCAGAGCCACGCGTTATGATAAATAACAGTTTTTTGCCAACGATCAACAATAAACAAAGCCTCAGAGATTTGAGGCTTTATATATTGTTAACAAAAGTTAGTTGACCTGCTCTTCGACGTAAGAAACGATATCCTTAACCGTTACAACCTTGGGAAGGTCTTCATCCGGTATGCTGATATCAAATTCTTGTTCAAGATCCATGATCAGTTCAACGATGTCCAGAGAATCCGCGTTCAGTTCTTCAACCAAATCAGATTCCAGAGAAATTTTGCTTTCCTCAATCTCCAGTTGGTCTGCCAGAATTTTTCTGATCTTTTCAAACACCATTATCTTTGTTACACCTCCAGATTTTGTGTATTTTCTTTGTTTTCTTTCGCTATATCATTCTTAATGCGTTCCACCACACCAGAAACGATAAACTGCCTTGCCTGGCGTACGGCTGATGCTATCGCCTTCGCGTTAGAGCTGCCGTGTGCCTTAATGACACCGCCATTGATTCCGAGCAGCAGCGCGCCGCCGTGTTCGGTGTAATCCATCCGCTTTTTAAAGCGTTTAAAAGCCGGTTTTGATATCGCTGCACCGATTTTGGATGTGACATCCGCCATCAGTTCGTCTTTCAGCATTCCTGTAATCGTCGCTGCCACGCCTTCAAGAAACTTCAAGACGATATTGCCGACGAAACCGTCCGCAACCACAACGTCAAAGTCGCCGCTTAATATTTCTCTGCCTTCAACATTTCCGGTGAAGTTGATCGACTTTTCTTCTGCCAGAAGCGGATAAGCAGCCTTTGTCAGCATGCTGCCCTTTTCTTCTTCCTCACCGTTATTGATTAAGCCGACGCGCGGGTTTTCTACGCCCAGTACGGCTTTCATATAGATCGAACCCATCACGCCGAACTGCGCCAGATAAGACGGCTTACAGTCCGCATTCGCCCCGCAGTCAATCAGCAGGCACGCGCCGTCTCTAGTCGGCAGCACAGGCGCCAGCGCAGGACGCGCCACGCCTTTGATACGCCTGACAATCAGCGTTGCGCCGGCAAGCATTGCACCGGTGCTCCCTGCTGTAATAAACGCATCGCATTCCTTATCGCGCAGAAGTTCAAATCCTCTGACCATTGAAGAGTCTTTTTTTTGTTTAATCGCCGCGACTGGCTTTTCCGCCATCTCAATCACTTCACGTGCATTGACGATCGTGATTCGCTTTTGGTCAGCGTTAAGCCGGACCAATTCCGCTTCGATTATTTCCTGTTTTCCGGTTAAGATAATCTCAATATCAGAAAATGTTTTAAGTGCGGTTACGCATCCTTCGACTATTGCCGCAGGTGCATGATCGCCGCCCATTGCGTCTACACAGATTTTCAATATTTACCCCGTGGTTTATTCAATCTTAGACTTAAGTATATGCGAAGCCGCATATCTTTTCAAGCAAAAAAGGCACTTTAATACTGTGCCTTAACGCGTGATTATTCCGCCGCTTTTTTCACTTTATCCGGAATCACTTTTGCACCCTTGTAATAGCCGCAATTCTTGCAGGCGTGGTGCGATAATACCGGCTGTTTACACTGCGGACATTCGGAGATTCCCGGCAGTGAGAGTTTCCAGTTGGCTTTACGCGTGCGTTTCCTTTGCTTCGAAGTTTTCCTCTTCGGTACTGCCATGTCCTTTTCCTCCTATTTCTTCTCTTCCTCGGAAAACATGCCGTCCAGCTTGCTGAACGGACCGGATGCCTTCCGCTGCTCGATTTCACAGCCGCACGGACCTTCATTCAGATCCTTCCCGCAATGCGGGCATAAGCCCTTACAAGCCGGATCGCAATACACATACAGCGGCATATTCAAGGTGATATTATCAATCACCGCTTTGTCAATATCGACCTTTTGTCCGTCAAACGAATATGTATCTTCGTCGTCTGTCTGATGTCTGAACGCTTCACTGAAGTTGATATCCAAGCTGACAGTCGTTTCTTTCAAACACCGCGAACAGTTAGTGCCGATGACCGCATGCAGCTTGCCGATGACACCGACGCCGTGTTCCTCTACGAGATAAATACCGTTGAATGTTACCGGTTCGGCAAACTGATAAGCTGCGCCACCGTATTCAAAATTCGGCAATTCCTCCGAAAAAGAAATATCAAAGGATTCGCCGATTTGATTATCTGTTTTTGATATATCAATTATCATTTCAATACATTCTCATCAAATGCTATTCTCTTTTTTTTGCAACAGCATAAATTATATGTATTTTGAACGCATCTGTCAATATATTTTTTAACACACGAAATCCGGCGTCAGTACGGCTTTACGACGCACAGATCGCCATTGTTTCACGCGCTATTTTCTTTTCTTCGTCAGTCAAGACGCAGATAATCGCAACTTTTGAATCGTCCGTCGATATTATACGTTCTGTGCCTCTAACGTTATTCTTGGCAATATCAAGCTTTGCCCCTAAGAATTCCAGGCCTTCGGTACACATTTCACGAACGCCGGGGTCATTTTCCCCGATACCAGCCGTAATCACGATTGCATCCAAGCCGCCCATTACCGCCGCGTACGATCCGATATACTTTTTAACGCTGTAGCAGAATGCATCCAGCGCGATTTTTGCACGTTCATTGCCTTTGCCGTCGTCCCACGCTTTCCACAGATCACGGAAGTCGGAGCTGACGCCTGAGATGCCGAGCACGCCGGATTTCTTGTTCATGTATTCAACGACCTGTTTGATGTCATAGCCTTTTTTATCCATGATGAACTCAATGATCGCCGGGTCGATACTGCCGCAGCGCGTCCCCATAATCAGGCCTTCAAGCGGGGTGAATCCCATTGACGTATCAACAGATTTGCCCTGGTCAACCGCACACACGCTGGCGCCGTTTCCGAGGTGGCAGGTCACTATTTTTAAATCTTTAATATCCTTGCCAAGTATCTTCGCCGCCCGGTTTGCCACATAGCTGTGTGATGTGCCGTGGAATCCATAACGTCTGATGCGCATTTCTGAATACGCTTCATACGGCAGACCGTAAATATAGGCTTTTTTCGGTATAGTTTGATGGAACGCGGTGTCAAATACCGCTACCATCGGAACGTTCGGCATAATCTTTTTACATGCTGCAATCCCCATTAAGTTCGCCGGATTATGCAGCGGTGCAAATTCACTGCAGTTCTCGATCGCCTGAATCACTTCGTCCGTAATCAGTACGGACCCCGCATACTTTTCGCCGCCATGCACCACGCGATGGCCGACTGCGTTGATTTCATCCATAGAGGATACAACACCGAGGTCTTTGTCCATCAGCGTTTCCACAACAAGTTTGATTGCACCCGTATGGTCTCCCACATCTTTAAACAGTTCAACCTTGTCTTCGTCGCCCTTTGTATGCTTAAGCACTGTTCCGTCTGAACCGATACGTTCAACAAGCCCTTTCGCAAGCACGCTTTCATCTCTCATATCAATCAGCTGATATTTGAGCGATGAGGAGCCTGCGTTTACCACCAATACATTCATTGCTATTCCCTCTCTTCTGTAAACACTAAAAATTTATAAACATATAAAATTATTATCTTTGATTTTGTGCCTGCACTGCGGTAATCGCGGTTACACTCACAATGTCGTCCACGCTACACCCGCGTGACAGGTCGTTAACCGGCATCGCCAGCCCCTGGCAGATCGGGCCGATTGCATCCGCACCCGCCAGCCGCTGTACCAGCTTATAGCCGATATTGCCGGCCTGTAGATCCGGGAAAATGAGCACGTTCGCTTCTCCGGCAACCGCACTGCCCGGGCTCTTCAGCTTGCCCACTTTTTCAACCAATGCTGCGTCCGCCTGCAGTTCCCCGTCCACGACGAGATCGGGCGCCTGTGTTTTAACCAATTCGGTCGCCTGAACCACTTTATCAACCAGTTCATGCTTCGCACTGCCCTTAGTTGAAAAAGACAGCATCGCTACTTTCGGTTCCATACCTGCAAGTGATCTTGCCGTGTCTGCCGAAGATATAGCAATTGCTGCCAATTGTTCCGCTGTCGGATTAATATTAACCGCACAGTCTGCGAAAATCAGAACGCCGTTCTTTCCGTATTCTTTTTTATCCACTTCCATAATGAATGAGCTTGAGACGACCGATATTCCCGGTGCTGTTTTGATAATTTGAAGTGCGGGTCTTAGGGTGTTCCCTGTGGTGTTAATCGCTCCGGCGACCATACCGTCGGCTTCACCCTTTTTAATCATCATCACTGCGAAATACAGCGTGTTTTTCATGGTTTCTTTTGCCGATTCCGGTGTCACGCCTTTTTCTTTTCTCATTTCATAAAAGGTTTCGGCGTATGCGTCGAGTCTGCTGTCCTTTTCCGGATCCACGATGGTGACATTGGTATAGTCATATCCCGCTGACAGTTTTTTAATCTCTTCTTCGCTCCCCAACAGGATAACATCTGCAATTCCTTCTTTAGATATGAGTTCCGCCGCTTTCAGCGTCCGCTCTTCCGTACCCTCCGGCAGGCATATGCGTTTTTTGTCCTGCTTTGCTTTTTGTTTAATTTCGTCCAGTAGTGCCACGGTTGTCAATCTCCCTTCAACCTTGAATATTTAAAAATGTGTATATTTATTATATAATAATACCGTCCGTTAAAAACAATCTTCATTATACATATTTTACGGGCATTTGAAAAGGCGAAATTTATGAGAATTTGCGGTATTATATCGGAATACAATCCATTTCATAACGGACACGCGTTCCATCTCGAAAAAACACGCAGCCAATCGGGGTGTGATTTTGTCATCTGCCTGATGAGCGGATCATTCACGCAACGCGGTGAACCGGCGATTTTTGATAAATGGACGCGCGCGCAAACCGCAGTTATAAACGGCGCCGACCTGGTGCTGGAACTACCGGTTTTGTATGCGCTTCGCAGTGCGGAAGGCTTTGCGGACGGAGGCGTCAAAATATTAGACCTGTTAAAAGCGGATATGATTGCATTCGGCAGTGAATCTGAAGATTTAAATAACATGACGCGTACGGCAAAAGCATTGTCAGATGAGCCGCGGCAATACCGTATTTTCTTAAAAGAAAATCTCTCCCGCGGGCTTTCCTTTCCTGCGGCTCGCGAGCAGGCGCTCAGCCGTTATTTTGACGATGCTTCGGTTTCAAACCTGCTGACCGGCTCAAATGCGATCCTGGGTGTTGAATATCTAAAGGCTAACCTTAAATACAAAAATAAACTGAATCCGGTCGTTATCAAACGCGCCGGCAGTGATTATCATGATACAGTGTTGTCCGGTACGCTATCCAGTGCGACCGCAATCAGAGCCGAAATTCTATTAAATGGTCTTAATCCTGCGGTTAAAGGCAATATGCCGGATACGGCCTTTAAAACACTCTCTATGGCCGTAGAAAACGGATTTATTCCGGTTAAAAAAGACGCATTCTATCCCTGGATCAGATATGCCCTGCGCCGGCGCACAGCCGCAGACATTGCGCTTCTGCCCGATGTCACCGAAGGGCTTGAAAACCGGATATTAAAAGCCGCATCTGAAGCGGATTCTTATGGTGCACTCATCGCTTTGATTAAATCCAAACGCTTCACACAGACCCGTATCCAGCGGATGCTGTATTATGCGTTATTGGATATCACAAAAGAAATGACAGCATACGCCGACCATCATATGCCCAAGTACATCAAGGTTTTAGCCCGCAAAAAAACAGCAGACCCGCTGCTGTCTTATCTTGCTAATCATGCGAAAATCAAGCTGGTTCACAGCTCTTCCGGCTGCCAGACCGACCGGTTTATTGCGCAGGATATCAAATCCACCGATGTCTATTCACTGGTTCAGCAGGCCGCAACGGATTCTTTATCCGGGCGCGACTTCACCACCAGAACCGTGACGGATTAACGCTTAAAAGTTTTCCCTAATATATTGGATCAGGGTTTCAAGCAATTCGGATTCCCTGACTTTTTTAATCTGCTCGCCGCGTACAAAAAGCAATCCCTCGCCCTTTCCACCGGCAATTCCGATATCCGCTTCCTTCGCTTCTCCCGGACCGTTGACAACACAACCCATGACCGCTACTTTCAAAGGCTTATCCAGATCAACCAGTGCATTCTCCACAGCGGTCGCGAGTGCTTCCACATCAATCTGTGTACGCGCGCAAGTCGGGCAGGATATAATCTCAACGCCGCTTTTCTTAATCTCCAAAGCGTTCAATATCTTCTTTGCCGCATAGACTTCTTTGACCGGATCTCCGGTAATCGATACGCGAATTGTATCCCCGATGCCCGCTGTCAGCAACGGCGAGAAAGCCGCCGCAGACTTAATCAAAGCCGTATCGTTTGTTCCGGCTTCGGTTACACCCAGGTGTATCGGATGATCCGTCTTTTCGCTTAAAATCCGGTTTGATTCAATCGTCTTAATCGCCGATGATGATTTAACCGAAACCACGATATCATCAAATCCCATGGCCTCTATCCGTGCAATATTATTGACAGCGCTCATCGCCAGTCCTTCTGCTGTGTTGCCATAGCGCTCAATAATCGGCTTTTCAAGCGAACCTCCGTTTACCCCGACTCGTATAGGTATACCCGCCGCTTTTGCCGCATCCACTACGGTTTTCAGCTTTTCGTCGCTGCCGATGTTTCCCGGATTGATGCGTATTTTATCTGCGCCGTTTTCAATCGCAAGTACAGCCAGGCGGTAATCAAAATGAATATCCGCCACGAGCGGGCCGTTTGTCTTGTCCTTAATCTGTTTAAATGCCAGCGCCGCTTCACGGTTATATGCCGAAAGACGCACGATATCACAACCCGCCTGTTCAAGCGCGGTGACTTGCGCGATTGTTTTCTCTATGTCCGCTGTATCGGTATTGGTCATCGACTGGATCGCGATCGGATGCCCGCCGCCAATAATAACGTTCCCAATTTTAACCGTTTTTGTCACGTTATCCTCCAAAGAATATCCGAACCAAATCTTTATAGGTCAGCAATACCATTAACCCAAGCAGCAGCACCATGCCAATCGCATGCACCGTACCCTCAATCTCACGATTGACCGGTTTTTTCATAATCGCTTCAATCACGATAAACACCAGCCGTCCGCCGTCCAATGCCGGAAGCGGAAGCAGGTTAATGACCGCAAGGTTGGCGCTGAGCAGCGCCGCCAGCTCCAGCACCACACCAAGGCTGATAAAGAATGCCTGTCGCATTACATCCACCGCGCCGACAATTCCGCCCATGTCCGCCGTACTGGTCGTCCCTGTAAATAATCCGCCGAGAACGCCGAGCATCTGCTTAACAATCGATATCAGCCATTTAAAGCTGTATCTCAGAGACTGCCAGAACGTGAAGCTGACCGGTTCCTGATAAAAGGTAAAGCCTGCTAAATAACGGCTGCTTTCTTCGTCCAGCTGTTTTGGAATTTCGAGTGTAACCAATTCGCCATCCCGCTCAACCATCATATCCAAAACCTGATCGCCTTCGGTACGGTACATCGCATACGACATATCTACCGCAAACACGATATTTTCGCCTTCATATTCACGTATAATATCTCCAGGTTCAACGCCGTATTCATACGCAGGCGTTCCTACCGGCACCTCATAAACAACCGGCTGGCTGTCGCCGTACGCCGAAAGAAAGATAACCGCCAGAATCAACGCACAAATCAGGTTTGCCGTTGCACCCGCCATTATGGTTAAAAAGCGTTTCCACGCCTTCTGGTTGTTGAATGCTTTTGGGTCGGTGCTGTTTTCGTCCTCGCCTCTGAACAGACAAAATCCGCCGATCGGCAGCAGCCGCACCGAGAATTCTGTCCCTTTACGGTTCCATTTGATTAGTTTCGGACCGAAACCAATCGCAAATTTATCGATAGTAAGTCCGCATGCCCGTCCGACCAAAAAATGGCCGAGCTCATGCGCGATAATCATAAATGCAATAACAGCGATAGCGCCGATTATGCCTAATATTGTTTGATACATAAAGCCTCCATTGCCTTACAGGTTAAGCGCATATTTTCGCACTTGCCTGTCGGTTTCGATAATCTCTGAAACCGAGTTGATTTTCATGCCTGTAAACTTATCCATTGCTTTTTCAACGATGCGCGCGATGCCGCCTAATAAAAACTCTTCTTTTAAAAACCGCTGTACGGCGATTTCGTTCGCCGCATTAAGTACGACCGCCGAAGCGCCGCCGTCATCCTTCAGCGCCTCAAGCGCTAATTTCAGACACGGGAATTTATCAATATCCGGCGGATAAAAAGCCAGCGGCTGTGCCGTTATGTCCAAAAATCCGGCAGGAGCACTGTAACGCTTCGGATATCCCAACGCATATTGAATCGGCTGGCGCATATCCGTCACACCCATTTGGGCGATTATACTGCCGTCGGTGAATTCCACCATCGAATGCACGATGCTCTTTTCATGGATAATCACATCAATCTTTTCGGGCGGTACATCAAACAGCCACCGTGTTTCCATGGTTTCCAATCCCTTGTTCATCAGCGTCGCGCTGTCTACCGTGACCTTTGCGCCCATGTTCCAGTTTGGATGATTCAGCGCATCTTTCACAGTCGCCTGCTCTATTTCGTTCTTTTTCCATTGTCTGAACGGCCCGCCGGATGCGGTCAGGATAATCCTGCGCACGGATTCGGTCTCATAGCCGTTATTTAAACACTGGAAGATTGCAGACAGTTCGCTGTCTACCGGATGCAGCTTAGCCTGTTTTTGGTTCAGCAAGTCGCGTATCACGCGCCCACCGCAAACCAATGCCTCTTTATTGGCGAGTGCGACCTGAATTCCGTTTTTTATACAAGTCTCAAGCGCCGTGAGTCCGGCAATGCCGACAACTGAAATCAAAACGATATCTGTTTCAATATCCGTGCAGATATCCTTAAGGCCTGGTTCGCCGTAAAACACCTTTGTTCCCTGCGGCAGGCTGCTTTCCAGTTTTACGTTTTTTATTGATCCGGTGAAAGCAACCGCTTTCGGATGATACAAATTCGCTTGTTCGACCAGCAGGTCTATATTATTTTCTGCCGTCAAAGCCGTTACTCTAAATTCTTCTTTATTGCGGCTGATGACGTCCAGCGCCTGGGTCCCGATAGACCCTGTTGCGCCGAGTATCGTAACACGTTTCATAGATTCCCCTTTAGCTATTTCAAAAAGACGCCGAATATCAATGTAAAGTAAAGCAGCACCACCGGGCAGATAAACAGCGAACTGTCTAACCGATCCAATACCCCGCCGTGACCCGGGAAGATACTCCCAAAGTCCTTCTGCTCAAAATGCCGCTTGACCATTGAGGCAAACAGGTCGCCTACCTGTACCAGTGGCGGCAGGATGATGCCCAAAATCACAAAATGAATCATACGGATTTCAGTGCCAGTAATACTCTGGCAAAACAGACCCAGCACCATCACGACGATGAATCCGGCCACAAAACCGGCGATCGCGCCTTCGGTAGATTTGTTCGGGCTGATGTGCGGCGACAGCTTATGCTTGCCGAACCATGTACCGACAAAATACGCGAACGTATCCGTCGCGATTGACGTAATAAAGATAACGAGCAGCATCATGGTCCGGATGCCGTGTTCCTGTGTCATCGCAACACCGAACAAACAGGCAAAGAATATGGACGGGTAAATTGTGGTGAAGATACTGACCACCATATCGTTAAAATCGATACCTTTTACAACGACCGATTCTATAATCAGCCAGAAAAAAGCAATAATATAGACTAAAAAAACATAGTTATATCCAAAGAACAACATCGCCACAATCGTCAGACCGGCCACAATAAAGGGCAGATAATGATTGATCTTTGGCATTTTCTGATGCGCCGCATTTACCATTTCATACTGGCTGATCAACATAAATACGATGATTAAAATCTTTAAAAACCAGTTTTGGAAAAACAGCGCCAGCACCAATGCGGCAATCAGCGGGATTCCGACCAGGGTTCGGATCAACAGATTTCTTTCTTTCATCGTTACAGCCCTCCAAACCTTCGGTTACGGTTTTGATATTCAATCAGTGCTTTTTTATACTCCGGGCAGGTTAAATCCGGCCAATATATATCCAAAAACATCAATTCCGCGTATGCAATCTGATAAAGCAGGAAATTGCTGATGCGGCTTTCACCGCTGGTCCGTATGACCAAATCAGGGTCCGGCTGACCCTTTGTATAAAGGTGGTCGGATATCGTCTGTTCATCAATATCATCAGGGTTTAATACGCCGTTTTTCGCTTCCATCGCGATTCGTTTTACGCCGCTGATGATCTCCGCGCGCGATCCGTAGTTCAGTGCGATATTCAGCGTCATGCCGGTGTTGTTTTTCGTCTTTTCTTTTGACGCCGCAATCTCTTTTCTCGCCATTTCAGGCAGCCGGGATATATCGCCGATAGTACGCAGAATAACATTGTTCCGGTGCAGTTCCTCAATTTCCGCACGCAAATACTCGATCAGCAGGTTCATCAAAACGCTGACCTCGGATTTTGGACGTTTCCAGTTCTCTGTCGAAAACGCGTATAAGGTCAGATAACGGATGCCGACATCCGAACTCATTCGAACGATATCCTTAACCCGTTCTACGCCCTCACGGTGTCCGGCAGAACGCGGCAGACCTTTTGCCTTCGCCCATCTGCCGTTGCCGTCCATGATACATGCGACATGCACCGGCATGGCTGATTGATCAAGTTCACTGATATCCGTATTCAGATTGGTTGTTTTACGCACTAACAGGCGTTTAATCAGACTCAATTGATTTCCCTTTTGATTAAAATTATCCCAAGGTGCTTCCTTGGGATAACGGTTATGCTTCAACTTTTGTTTTAAATGCGGATACCACCAGTTCGGCTCTGCCATCCGCTATCCGCTCCCGGATGACGATATCACTGTCGCTGTTTTTTACACCGCCCGGCGCAGCATATCGGGTAATCGTGACTTGCATACCCGCCGCTTCCGCTAGCGTTAGTGCCGGCTCCAGCCGTAGACCGATAAAAGAAATCACTAGACTTCCATGATCTCCGCTTCTTTATCTTTCATCATTTTGTCAATCTTCTTTGTATGCTCATCTGTTGTATCCTGAATTTCTTTTTCAAGGTCACGCAGATCATCTTCTGTGATGATGCTGTCTTTTTCGTCTTTCTTGAAATGGTCAATGGCATCGCGGCGGATCGACCGTAGCGCGACTTTCGCATCCTCGCCAAACTTATGGATGACTTTGACCAATTCTTTTCTGCGCTCTTCTGTTAATTCGGGCATTACCAGGCGAATCACTTTCCCGTCGTTTGAAGGATTAATCCCAAGGTCGGATTTCATAATCGCTTTTTCAACTTCCGAGATCAAATTCGCATCCCAAACCGATACAACCAGCATGCGGGGTTCCGGAGACGAGATATTACCTACCTGGTTGATCGGCATCATCGAACCATAACAATCGACCTTAACGTTATCCAAAAGCTGCGGATTCGCCCGCCCTGCCCTGATATGTGCAAGTTCGCTGGTTAAAACAGAAATCGTCTTATCCATTTTTTCCATTGCGTGTTCTAAAGCCTCATGCTTTACTGTGATATTCATAACCCCTCCTTGTTGCCTAACCGGTATTTTATTGTTTTATTGTATATAAATTAAACAGTTTTTTCAAGCCCTATACCCGGGTGTTTGATATGAAAATATGATGAACTTTTTCGATATCGCGCTAAACCAAAACGGTCTTGCAGTCGTTGATGCGCGTCCCGATATGCTTCCCAGTCAATACCTTCCTGATGGCGTCTTCCTCTTTTAACCCGAAGACGATGATCGGGATTTTATTATCCATGCACAGGCTGACTGCTGTGGAATCCATGACCTTCAGCCCCTGGTTGATGACATCAATATAGGCAATACATTCATACCGCTTCGCATCCTCCACCAGATTCGGGTCATCCGTATACACACCATTGACGTTTTTGGCCAGAAGAATCATTTCGGCTTCGATCTCCGCCGCCCTTAAGGCCGCCGCTGTGTCCGTTGAGAAATAAGGATTTCCGGTTCCGCAGGCAAAGATTACCACGCGTTTATGCTCTAAATGATGCATCGCTCTGCGGCGGATATAAGGCTCTGCAATCTGCCGCATCTCTATCGCGGTCTGTACGCGTACATCCACGCCTTTCGCTTCCAGCGCATCCTGCACAGCCAGCGCATTGATCGTTGTCGCCAGCATGCCCATATAATCCGCTGTCGCGCGGTCCATATTCGTACCCTGGCGTCCGCGCCAGATATTGCCGCCGCCGAGTATGATTCCGATTTCAACGCCTTCATCCACGACTGTTTTAATCTGTTCCGCGACATTATTAATCATATCAAAATCAAAGCCTGTGCCTTCCGGTCCGGACAGCGCTTCGCCGCTCAGCTTCAGCACAACTCTGCGATATTTCATTTCTTCGCCCATAATTATCCCCTTGTACACATTTGATAATAAAAAAGGAAACACAATCGTGTTCCCTTTGATCGATTCTTACTTTTTAGCCTGGCTCATAACCTCGGCAACAAAGTCATCTTCACGCTTCTGCAGGCCTTCGCCCATCTGGAAACGCGTGAATGCCTTGATGGAAACCGCGCCGCTCAAGCGGTCCGCTTGTTCTTTAACGATGTCTTTTATCCGCTTGTCGCTGTCCTTAACGAATTCCTGATTCAGCAGGCAGACCTGGTTAAAATACTTATTAATTCTGCCCTGAACCATTTTATCAACAATCTGAGCAGGTTTGCCTTCGTTCAGCGCCTGAGCCTTTAAGATTTCTTTTTCTTTTTCAATCGCGGCTTCCGGCACTTCATCAGGCGAAACATATTCCGGGCTTGCGGCAGCAATCTGCATCGCGATGTCGTGCATAAATCCAGCGAACTCACTGTCATTAGCTGCACCGTCCGGGCAGGCAAACGATACTAAAACGCCGATTGAACCGCCCATATGGATATACGCATCTGCCGCTCCGTCAGCAGCATCAACTCTGACAAAACGTCTGATTGCAATTTTTTCACCTATTGTGGCCACCTGTTCGGTCACAAGGTCGCTCACGCTCTTGCCGTTTGCGTCTTTCTGGGCCAGCAGTGCATCCAGATCAGCCGGTGCGCTGTCTGCGGCCAGTTTTGCAATACTATATACAAATGACTTAAATTCGTCTGTCTTTGCCACAAAGTCAGTTTCACAGTTGACTTCGAGCAATACGCCTGTTTTTCTGTCGTCGCTGACATACGCGTTAACGACACCTTCGGCTGCGATTCTGTCCGCTTTCTTTGCGGCAGCTGACAGACCCTTTTCTCTTAAATAGTCCATCGCCTTTTCCATGTCGCCGTTGGTTTCGACCAGCGCTTTTTTGCAATCCATCATGCCGACGCCGGTTGCTTCACGTAAATCTTTAACAGCTTGTGCAGAAATCATGATCTAATCCTCCAATATTTACTTATAAAAATTATTCAGCCTTTTCTTCAGCCTCTGCTTTCTTTGTTGTCTTCTTCGGTTTTTCTTCTGCGCTTTCCTCAGAAGCTGCTTTTTTAGCTGGTGTTTTCTTAGGTTTTTCTTCTTTTTCCGGCTCTTCAGCTGCTGCTTTTTTTGCCGGAGCTTTTTTCGGTTTCGGTTCTTCTTCGGCTTTTACTTCTTCTTCGTCGTCTTCAGCCTTTTTAGCCGCTTTTTTAATCGGAACCTTTTTTGGTGCTTCGTCTTCTATCACATCATCCTTATCGTCAATGCTTTCCGTTACTTCTTCGACTGGTTCGGCTTTTACATCCGCAGTTTCCAGCTGTTCGCCCTGTCTGCCTTCTAAAACCGCATCCGCCATCTTTCCTGTAATCAGGCGAACGGCGCCGATTGCGTCGTCATTACCCGGAATAACATAATCCACTTCGTCCGGATCACAGTTTGTATCCACGATTGCGACAATCGGGATGCTCAGCTTTCTGGCTTCTGCGATTGCGATATGCTCTTTCTTGGGGTCTACCACGAACATTGCGCCGGGCAGGTCCTTCATCTCTCGGATACCGCTTAAGTTTTTGTTTAATTTTTCATATTCGTGGCGCAGTTTAATAACTTCTTTTTTGGGCAGCAGTTCAAATTCGCCGTCTGCCTCCATGCGCTCAATCTGTTCGATTCTCTGGATTCTTTTTCTGATTGTTTTAAAGTTGGTCAGCATGCCGCCGAGCCATCTCTGGCTAACAAAATACATACCGCAGCGTTTTGCTTCTTCTTCAATTGATTCCTGAGCTTGTTTTTTGGTTCCGACAAATAAAACTTTTTTGCCGGCTGCGGCTGTGTCCCGCATAAAGAAATAAGCTTCCTCAGCCTTTTTTACGGTCTTTTGCAGGTCAATGATATAAATATCTTTCCGCTCCGTAAAAATATACTTCTTCATCTTCGGGTTCCACCGTCTTGTTTGGTGGCCGAAGTGAACACCGGCTTCTAAAAGCTGTTTCATTGAAATTACAGACATGTCAAAAATACCTCCTCGTTTTTTCCTCCTGCTGCATCGTCTTTTGCGGAAAAAACCGGAATATATCCGGTCACGAGTCCGAAAATCAACAGCAGTGTGACATTCCGACGCATATTATAGCATACGCGTTTTATTCATGCAACGGTTTTTTCTGTGTTGGGCACACTGATTTATATCCCTGAAATATTTTTTTCTACCTTGGCTTTGATACGCTGGATCGCGTTATCAATCGATTTAACGTCCCTTTTTAAGATATCACCGATCTGGCAGTATTTTTTACCTTCCAGATAGAGCTGAAGCACCTTAAGCTCAAAAGCGGACAGAATCTCGCCCATCATCTCTTCGATTTTGTTGAAATCTTCTTTCCCGATAACAATGTCTTCTGGATTTGTTGTGCTTGTTCCCGAAATCACATCAATCAGCGTACGTTCGGATTCCTCATCGTATACCGGCCGGTTCAGCGATACATAGGAATTCAGCGGCTGGTGCTTCTGGCGGGTCGCGCTTTTTATCGCCGTGATAATCTGGCGGGTGACGCACAGCTCCGCAAAAGCGCGGAATGATGCCTGTTTATCGTCCTTAAAGTCACGGATTGCCTTATAAAGGCCGATCATGCCTTCCTGAACAATATCCTCACGGTCAGCGCCGATCAAAAAATATGAGCGCGCCTTTGTCCGTATCAGGCTTTTATATTTGACCAAAATGTATTCTAGCGCATCCGCATCAAAATCCTGGGCTAGCTTAACCACCGTTTCGTCCGGCATATTGCTGAATCGCTGCATAAAAAGACCGGATTTTTCCGAATCAAAATCATCCTTTATCAGTTTTTTTAGTGCACGGGTATCTGTACAGTGCTGATCACTGTCTAAATCATAATCCAATTTATCAGATTTATTAAAATTCAACAGTTGCTGCCTCCTTGATGTTAACGGCGCATCGCACATCTATTATACGTGACACCTTTCCCGTCGTCAACAAAGACGATTTTCGCTTTTTTCATTACGGTCCCCATAAATTACATATTTGACTATCATATGAAAAGTAATTATACTGAAATCATATTAATTGCCAGGAGACTGCGGCTATGAGGCACCGGTTAATACGTGAAGTTAAGGATGCTTTAATTGTGATTGGCGTTATTTTGCTGGTTGTTCTCGTGGTTGTCAGCGGCATTAATATTTTCGTCGTCGCGTATGCCAGCAACAATATCGTAGAGGCCGAAGCAATCACAACGGTTAGCGGTTATAACTGTGTCTTGGTTTCTGACAGCAGCATTTGGTCCGCAAAGACCAGAGACCTGCTCCTGAACGACCGGCTGAATAGTGCTTACGATATTTACAGCAGCGGATATGCCAACGCCCTGCTGATTTCCGGCAAATCGCTGGATGACCAGCCGGACGAAAGCGACACGCTTTATCAGGAAGCCTTACGTCTGGGGTTCCCGCCGGAGAGCATCATCACCGATTATGAATCCGCGACACCGGTTAATACCGCTGAACGTGCAATAGGAGAACTGGAAATCAAGTCAATGATTATTGTATCCCAGCGCATGCTGCTTTACCGCTCCGTTTATGATGCAAGGCGGGCCGGTCTTAATATCATCGGAATTAAAACGCAGCAGCCTGAGATCCGTTATGGCATAGAAGTCTGGAGCAATTTCAGAGAGTTCTTTAAACGCGCACATGATTTTATTGCAATCGAAATCTTCCGCGTGATGGACTAAACCAATTTTAAATTAAAAGGCTGACAATACCTTATTCGCTTATGACAAAAAAAGCCCGATTCCTCATTAAATTAAAACGTATCATAGCAAGCCTTATTTTAGCAGTTGTCCTGTTTACACTATTGGTTAACAGCTATATGATTTTGTATGCCAATCGCTATATTTATGATATCGATGAACTGGACAGCGTTCCCCCGCGCTATGCCGCGATGTCGCTGGGCGCAAAGGTCTTTAGCGGCGGTACATTGAGCCACATTCTGCGCGACCGCGTTATAACGGGTACGGAATTATATCAGAAAGATAAGGTTCAGCGCCTGCTGTTTTCCGGCGACCATGGTCAGGATGAATACGATGAAGTCAACGCTATGATGGACTATGCCGTTGAATCCGGTGTTCCGGAATCGGATATCTTTTTAGATCATGCGGGCTTTTCAACCTATGAAAGCATGTACCGTGCGCGGGACGTTTTTGAATGTGACGAACTGGTTATCGTCACCCAGCGGTTCCATCTTTACCGTTCCGTCTATATCGCGAGAAAGCTGGGTATTGATGCAATCGGTGTCTGTTCCGACCTTACCAATTACCGCCGGCGTACCGATGTAAAAAATCAGGTCCGCGAATACATGGCGCGCGTCAAAGACTTTTTTATCGTTGAGTTCTTCCGTCCGCTCCCCACTTATCTCGGCGATCCGGTTCCCATTACAGGCGACTCGGATTTATCGCACGACCAATAACAGTCTATTCGTCCAACAGACTGGTTTGTTTTGTATCCTCAAATTCTTCGACTTTTCTGAGCCTTCTTTGTATGGTGGCTGTTTTTTTAGATGTATCATCCAGATGCTTTTGCGCCGTGCTAAGCGTGTTGCGTGTTTTTTCAAGAGCAATGGAAAAGTTCTCAAAGCCTTTTTTGATTCCGCCGAGAATGTTCCAGACTTCCGCCGCCCGTTTTTCGATCGTCAGCGTTTTAAAGCCCATCTGAAGGCTGTTTAACAGCGCATTCAAAACCGTTGGCCCGGTGACCGTTACGCGGTATTTGTTTTGGATTTCATCCTGAATACCCGCTTGGATCGCCTCGGCGTATAAGCCTTCGACCGGCAGAAACATAATCGCAAACTCAGTGGTCTGCGGCGGGCTGATATATTTTTCGCTGATTTTTTTGGCCTCATCCCTTAACCGCTGATACAGTTTCTTCCGGCTGGCTTCCATCCCCTCAACGCTTCCCGCTTTCTGTGCCAGCAACAACCGATTATAGTCTTCCAGCGGAAACTTGGAATCGATAGGCAAATAAACCGGCTCCTCTTTTCTACCCGGCATCTTAACCGCAAACTCAACGGTTCCGTCCCCGACACGATAGTTTTTCTCGTACTGCTGTTCGGTCAGCATGTCAGATATTAAAATCTCAAGCTGCACCTCACCCCAGCCGCCGCGGGCTTTAACATTTGACAACATATTGTTTAAATCACCGACCCCTTTCGCCAGCGTCTTAACTTCCGCCATACGCTCGGTGACCTGCATCAGCTGTTTGGTGACTGCTTCCAAAGATGCATTCAGACGCTTCTCCAGCGTTTCGCTCAGCTTTTCATCCACGGTTTTGCGCATATCATCCAGTTTCTTATCGTTTGACTGCTGGATGTTTTTCAACGAATCATCGACGGTTTTACGCAGACTGTCCATACGCTCGGAATTACTTTTGGATATCTCGTTGATCGCCTTTACGTTGGACGTATTAAATTCGTTGAACAGTTTGACCAGTTCCTGACGCGTGTTTGCCGATTCTTCACTGCTTTGCTTACGCGTCGCCGCCATTTCATCGCGCAGCATCTTGCGCTGGGACTCCAGAAAATCTTTTATGATATCAAAATACACGCCACCGTCCTGTCCCGGGCGCCGTTTTACGATTAAAACTATCAGTACCACAACCAGCAATACAATTACCGCCGATATGCCAATTAACATCCATAAATCAGTCATTTAAATCACCTTTATTCTTTATCTTCGCCGAACACCACACGGCGGGTCTTCCCGAACGGATTCACGCGGATTGCCAAACTGAACAGGTACGGGTAATGGTTATGCATATGCGCAATGTAATCCACCCATTCGATGCCGAGCAGGATATACGCGCGTTTCGCGTCCTTTGCAATATGCGCCATGTCCTCATCCGGCAGGCATGTCAGGTCATCCCGAAGCGACAGCTCCTCACATAAATGAAACACCGCCATTAAAAGCTCGGTAAAAGTTTCATGCTCCAATAATGCCGGATTTTCCAGCATACGCACCATATTACCGCGATTTTCGGTCAACAGCGTCAAAATCCGCTGCATATTCCCGCATTCAAACACAATATCAGGCTGATAACACTCTTTTATGCGCATCAGCCGTTTAAAGTCCTTGTCCTTCCAGTCGTCCGTAATATTTAAATCCTGTTGGATCTCGCTTAAACGCGTGTCATTTGCAGAGAACAGCCGGAGCAGTTCCGCACCCACTTCGCTGAAAAACAGTTCAATTACCATATACAGCTTGCTGAGTTTCTTCCGGCGTTCGCTGGATTCCAGCGCCCTGTGAAAAATTAACGATACAAATATCACTTCTATGGGCACAAACGCCAGGTCTCCCAGCGCAAATAATCCGATATGTTCCGCGTTTCGGAATATCAGGAAATGCACCATATATAAAACTGCCGATATCAAAATCAGCAGAAGAATAAACGTTAATTCCTGTCTGTCAATTCTGTTGCGTCCTTTTCTCATGTCATCACCTTTCATGTCTGTTGTTTCCTTCAAATTATAACATTATTGTCCGCCTTTCACCAGCGGTTCGTCCGCGCCGATCTCACGGATTTTCTTGCTAACCCCTTCCGGTCAGGATATAATAGTGGCATCAAATCACGAAACGAGGGCTGACATGAAACAGGTTTTGGTAACCGGAGGCGCGGGATATATCGGCAGTCACACCTGTGTGGAACTATTACACGCCGGATATGATGTGGTAGTGCTGGATAACCTATCAAACAGCGACATCCGGGCTTTGGGTCGCGTTGAAGAATTGGCCGGCAGGACGGTGAAATTCTATGAAGGCAGCATTCTGGATAATGAAATGTTAGACGAGATATTTAAAACGAACCACATCAGTTCCGTTATTCATTTTGCCGGATTAAAAGCCGTCGGCGAATCTGTTTCGATTCCGCTGGACTACTATGACAACAACATTACCGGTACGATCCGCCTGTTAAAAGCGATGAGCCGCCATAACGTGAAGAAGTTTGTTTTCAGTTCTTCCGCAACGGTTTACGGCACGAACAACCCCTCTCCGCTGACCGAAGATATGCCGCTTTCCACAACCAACCCTTACGGAAGCACCAAACGTATGATCGAGGATATCTTACGCGATCTTTATGTATCGGATAACGAATGGTCGATTGCACTCCTCCGTTATTTTAACCCGATCGGCGCGCATGAAAGCGGACGCATCGGCGAGAATCCGAGCGGTATCCCCAACAACCTGATGCCGTATATCACTCAGGTCGCAGTAGGCAAGTTTGAGCATTTAAGCGTATTCGGCAACGATTATGACACGCACGACGGCACGGGCGTAAGGGATTATATCCATGTGGTAGACCTCGCGGTCGGGCATATCCGCGCGCTTGAGAAGCTGGAAGACATGACGGGTGCGATTGCCTATAACCTCGGCACCGGAACCGGATACAGCGTGCTGGACGTAGTAAATGCGTTTGAGGAAGCGAACGGCGTAAAAATCCCGTATCAAATCCTGCCACGCAGGCCGGGCGATGTGGCGGTATGCTTTGCCGATCCGTCCAAAGCGCACAATGAATTAAACTGGAAAGCCGAGCGTGATCTGGTCACTATGTGCCGTGACTCATGGTGCTGGCAGAAAAATAATCCGAATGGATATGAGTAGAATAAAAGCACTCCAATCGGGGTGCTTTTATTCTATTTCATTTAATCTTTTTAATATTCCCCTCTGATGCTTATAAATTTGTTATAAGGTATCCAAACTGAAAGTTTTAACGGATTGGATAGCAGCTTTGTATCATGGTGTATTTCAATGATTGTATGAATGCCGTGTTTGTGTGCATCCATCAGGTATATATTTTCATCAGATATTTCGCCCCAAAGCCATCCTTTCGGTAAGAATTCCTTATGCAGTATAATACCGTTATAAACAAACTCAACTTGGAGAAAGTTTGTTTGGTACAGCATTGCTTGTTTTGTCAGTAGTATTGCCCAGTATACATTATTTTCGTTTTGCCGCCGCTTAGAGAAATTAAAGCCGGCATACTTTTTATCACAGAACGATTTCTTAATACGACTATAAATGCACCCCAGCCAACTATTAACAGTAATCCGAGTACTAGTAATAAAATATCAGTCATCTCGTTATCCTCCAGAAGTCCTATATTAAATAATGGAACTGATAATAATCTTTTTTAAATCAAATAATTTATATTGATTCTATTTAATAAATCCTTCGGGATATATATAATAATCCACTATAAATTTTGACTTTTCTCCATATGTTACTTCGCATAAATTACCAGTATTTTTCTTCATTTCTTCAAGTGTTTCATGAGTAGTCCAATAATTTTCATAATTGATTTTGACCCAATTTTCTGACGGCACTTTTGCATTGTC
The DNA here is from genome assembly GCA_963674805.2 of Christensenellaceae bacterium. GTDB lineage: Bacteria > Bacillota > Clostridia > Christensenellales > CALMFG01 > CALMFG01. Next base: position 2,038 of record CAXXNY010000026.1, on the reverse strand, counting down.
TTGTATTTCACGTATAATGCCCGTGCTATGTAAATAAGTTTGAAATTTTAAATCAGTTTTTATATTGTTGTACGGTATTAAATAATCAGTAAAGACAGCTATAATAAAAAATATTGTAATAAACAAAAATACAAGAGTACCAATTATATCTTTTAATTTGCTTGTTTTTACAGTTATGTAAAAACAAACGCAACATATTGTAATACAAAGTATAGTTGCTATAATAAGTAGGATTGCGTCATTCATTACATAGTTTGCCTGCTCTGTCATTAACGAATAGCCGTTCATTTTTATTTAATTACATTCTCCTCGGAATAGAATATTCAATTGATAATAAAATAGAAATCATATTTCATCTGTAAGCTCTGATTTTATAATTATATAAACATCGCTATTTTAACATCGATTCACATTTTTTACTATAACAACTATCCATTTACTTTTCTATTTTGAATAAACTTTTTCGTGTATACAAAAAAGGCGCCTTTCGGCACCTTTCATATTCCTCTTTACATTGGGTACAGGTCTTGGAACCTTTGAAGTCCCGCAAGCGATATGCCATAGACGAGCGCTAATACAATATAAATGACAATCATTATTAAGAATAGTATCAATGACGCAATCGCATAATTCTTTCTGCCGATATTGCCCTTGCCAAATGCCCATACAAAAATCATAATAATATTGACAATAGGTATCGCAAGCAGAATCAACGTTCCTATCCATCCGCCGACAGATAAGGGTTCATTTCTTTTCATTTCATCCATAAAACGATCCCTCCAATCATTTATTAAGTTTATTATACCATTTTTAATTGTTTTTTGTATTTTTAATAGCCGACCAGCTTATACATCAGAACAGATGCCGCAACCGCCGCGTTCAGGCTTTCTGCCTTGCCATAGATCGGAATCTTGATTTTTTTATCAATCACCGCATTCATGGCCTCGGATATCCCGTGCGCTTCACTGCCGATTACAAGACAAATCTTCTCCTCTTCGATGATAAATTCCGTCGTACCGGTTAAGTCCGCGCCCAGCACATGATAGCCGCCGGCTTTCATTGCCGTTATATCGGCAATCACCGACGTAATCACCGGAATATGAAAGACACTGCCCATGCTTGCCCGTATGACCTTCGGGCTTAAAAAATCAACACAGTGGTTAAATGTATATACCGCCGCTGCGTTCACCGCATCCGCCGTCCGGATGATGGTGCCCATATTGCCTGGATCTGCGATCCCGTCCAGCGCAATAATCAGGCCGCTTTTATGGTGCTGGTTTAGGTATTCCCGGTTGCCTACTGCTACTGCCGGCTGAGGGGTTTTCACCGCTGAAACCGTAGACAGCGCTTCATATGAAACCCTGATGATCTCTCCTTTGAAACGATCAGATATGTCATGATAGACCGCATCATTCGTTTCTTCTACCAGAATCATTTCACAAAGCCCGCTGACTTCCAGCGCTTCTTCAATGCACTTAATGCCGTCCACTAAAAAACGTCCGGTCTCTTCGCGCTCCCTGGCGTTATTCAGCCGTTTCAGGTCTTTGATCAGCGGGTTTTTAGTGCTTCTGATAATGGTTTCCATGTTTAAATTATACCTGAATTTTGCACCCTTTCAAAGCAGGAATTGCGGGCAAAATAAAAAAGCCCTGTATAAAAGAGCTTTTTTATATTAACCGCATTAAGCGAGTTTTTTCTTCGCGACTTCTGCTACTTCCGTGAATGCCGCCGGATCGTTTACCGCCATGTCAGCGAGCATTTTACGGTTGATTTCGACGCCTGCGAGCTTCAGCCCGTTAATCAGTCTGGAATAGCTGATTCCGTTCATCCGAGCCGCCGCATTGATACGGATTATCCAAAGCTTGCGGAAATCCCGCTTTTTCAGCTTTCTGCCGACATATGCGTAGCTCATTGAGCGCATCACAGCCTGGCTTGCGACCTTATACTGCTTTGACTTGCCGCCGAAATACCCTTTCGCTAATTTTAAAACCTTTTTTTTCTTTTTATTCGCGTTAACCGCGCGTTTAACTCTGGCCAT
>CAXXNY010000025.1:0-37630 GCA_963674805.2 Christensenellaceae bacterium | reverse complement strand
GGAAGTCTTCGTCCATGTGGGTGCCGCCGTAAATCACCGCGGCAATGCCATGATCATTGAAGAGCTTGGACCCGAATCCCCCGCGCCCTGCCCAGGTGTCGATGATGCTGATTTTCTGATCGGTGATCGGCGCTGAACAGATGGCCCCGAAATCAGTGGCTGCGGATGCCGGTCCGGTGGCAAGAATCCGGGGGTCATTTTCATAACGCACGCCAAAACGGTCAAGGGTCGCATCCATCAGCGAATACACGCCGCGCCGGCCCTCATTCCATATCTTTGCAAGATTGACCGGAAGTATTTCGACCTGAACCTCTTCCCCGTGGTTCCGGTTCAGGCAGAGAATGGAGGGTTGGGCGGCTTTACCGACAACGGAGAGCATGTTGACGCCCAGATTGTCAAAAACAAGCCCGGCCCCGCCCATGGAAGAGATGTAAAAACCACCCCAGCACGGTGAAAATCCAGTGAAAATGAGGCGGTTGGACCCGGGAATGATGGACCCGGCCCAGAGCCCGGCGCCGATATTGAGGCTGTTGTATTTCCTGCTCAAAAAAAGTCCCAGATCCACAGGACCCCAGAAGTCACCGATTTTAAAGCGTTCAAGCCGGTAAAAAGCGCTGGAGGCATCAACAATAAGTGTTTTTAAATTAATCATTTTCTAAATCAATGTCCGGATAGAGTTCTTTTGCACACTCCGGGCAGATACCGTGGCTGAAATCCGCGTTCGAATGTTTATGAATATAGGTTTCAATCTGATCCCAGTATCCCTTGTCGTCCCGGACCTTTTTGCAGTTGGCGCAAATCGGGATCATGCCGCTCAAGGTTTTGACCTCATCCAGGGCTTTTTGCAGCCGGCGGATCAGGCGTTTTTTTCGAACCTGGCTTTGGAAGCAGTGGTCATATTGGTTCCTTGGGCATTTTTTTCATATACCGCGGCCCGTGAGGATTTTAATGACTCTGAGCCCGCTTAAGACAAATGAAGGCCACAATTTTTGTGTGAGAATCCTTTGGAGATTATAATGCGTCAGGCAGATAATGCCAAGGAAATATGAGAGGAAATGCAAAAGTCAGACTTAAAAGACCAGATCTTCGATAAAATAAATCAGCTGATTCAGGTTCCGGCAGGGCCGTACTTCATGGCAGTACGCCTTGTAGGTGTTCATTTCGCTGTCGCCGGTGCCCCAGAATTGTTCCGGCTCCGGATTCAGCCAGATGACCCGTCGGCATTTGGCGCGCATCTCGTCCAGAAGCCGTTCGCAGGGGTTGTGGTAATTGGTGCGGGCATCCCCCACAATAATCAGGGTGGTCTTTTTGGTCAGCAGGTGGAGATGGTCCCGGTGGAACTGGGTCAGCATCTCGCCGTAATCCGTGTGGGCGTCAAAATTGATATTCGTGTCTGTGATGACTTTTTCAATGGCCTTGTTGATTTCATGCTTTTCAAAAATATCCGTAATATTGGTGGGCCCGCCCACAAACGCAAAACTCTGGACATCGGAAAAGCAGTCCTGCATGGAATAGATCATGTTGAGCATGAACCGGGCCGCAGACCAGACCGACCCGGACACATCGCACAGGGTCACGATTTTTGTTTTTCGAAGGGGTCGCTCTCGGTAGCTGATTTCAATGGGTACGCCAAGATACCGCTGGGCAATGCGCAGGGTTTTCTTCACATCCAGCTTGCCCCGGCTGCGGGACGCATATCGCCGGCTCATGATGTCTTTCATTTTTCGCACCAGCTGGTCAATCACCGTACGCATCTGTTCAATTTCAATTTGGGTCAGATTGGCGAATGGCCGTTCGCCCAGGCCGGAATACTGCTTGTCATAGGTATTGACCTGTTTAAGGCCGTCGTTGTAGGGGGTGGTCTCCTGGGTGAGCATCCGGTTGGCCACCTCCAGCCGTTCCATGAGATGGGATGCCATGCCCTGATTTTTTCCGGGCGCGCCGGCATCCTGATTGCTTCCCTGAAACTGGAGCAGCCGGTTGCGCACCCGATTGATCCGGAGCATTACTTCCAGCCGGCTGGATAACTGGCTGAGGTTGGATTTCAGTGCTTTGGAATTTTTTTCTTCCTGGGTTTCCAGGCGCTGGATTTCTTTTAGATAGGGGATGGGATTGCCGGCCAGAAAATCAAAAATGGCCTGGCTGATGTCGTCATCACCCGCCTCGTGACGCATCTCTTCAAGGGCTTTGTGCATTTCATTGCCGCCCGGATAGTCGGGGGTGAGTTCCGCATCCGGCTGCATGTCATGGAAAAAAAGATTATACAGACGATCGAAATCCCGCTGTTCTCTCCGGCTTTTGGCAAAATTGGTCCGCAGGGTGGCCCGGAACTGATCTTCCGCCAGCACCTCCACAAGTTCCAGCTGTCCCACTGCATCGATCACTTCGGCGGTGGATACCCGGAGATCAGCGGTGCGGCAGGCGGCCACAAAATTTAAGATCAGGTTGAGCACTCTTGCCTCGTCCTCCCAGTGCTGTGCAAAAAATAAAAAAATGAAAAAGTGGTTACAGGTTGCGGGAAGTGCGAATCTGATATCTGAACACTGAAACCTGACACCTGGCTTTTTTATTACCGACCGGGCTCATGGGGTGAAGGGTTCCCGGCGGCGGGTTATTTAAAAACCTTGTCCATGCTCTCCCGCACCATTTTGGTGTCCACCTGATATTTGCAGATAACATTCAGGGTGTCAGACAGCACTTCAGGGGACAGATCGTTGATTTGAAGCACCATCAGGGCTTTTGCCCAGTCAATGGTTTCAGAGATGCAGGGACGTTTTTTAAGATCCAGATCCCGGATGCGGCTGACTGCGTCCACCAGTTGCCCGGCGAGCCGTTTTTCAATTTCCGGGATTTTCAGCTCAACAATCCGTTTTTCAAGATCTTTTTCCGGATAATCAATATAAAGATGGATGCAGCGGCGTTTTAACGCGTCGCTCATGTCCCGGTAATTGTTGGATGTGAGGATCACAATGGGGATATGATTGGCTTTCCAGATACCGATTTCCGGAATCGACACCTGAAAGTCCCCTAAAAGTTCCAGCAGAAACGCTTCAAATTCCGGATCCGATTTGTCGATTTCGTCGATCAGCAGCACCACCGGTTCATCGGATATAATGGCCTGGAGCAGGGGCCGGGCCAGGAGAAACCGCTCGGAAAAAAACGCATTCTCCTGCTCGGCAATTTTTTCCACGGCTTCGGAAATGGAAGCGGAAGCGGAGATCAGGTCATTGATTTTTTCTTTGATCATCTGGGTGTAGAGGAGCTGTTTGGCATATTCCCATTCATACAGGGCTTTTGCTTCGTCAAGGCCTTCATAGCACTGCAGCCGGATTTTCCGCAGATTCAGGCTGCGGGCAATGGCCCGAGCGAGTTCGGTTTTCCCGGCGCCGGCCGGTCCTTCCACCAGAATCGGTTTTTGGGTAGCGGTGGCAAGGTATACCACGGTTGCAATTTCTCTTGACGGGATATAATCCACATCCTCCAATTTTTGTACCACCTCATCAACACTGTCAAACCATTTCATGGGTCATCCTTTTTGTATTTTTTAAAACAGGCTGGGTTGAATATAGTCCAGATACGGCTTGCACCTGCCTTTATGCCGGCATTCATGGCAGACGGTGATATGTTTTTTGGGCCGTCCTTTTTTAAAGGGGCAGACAATATAAGGGCCGTCATTCTTTTTTTTTACAGCGGTCTGGGACATTTTTTTCCGGCAATGGCGCCGCTTGGGTTTTGCAATGGTTGTTGTTTTAATTGGTTAATGACTATCACCCACCGGATCGCTATGCAACATGGAATGTCAGGAAAATTATTTTAACCCGGTCCTGGTCCGGGCGGATGGGATATCGAGAAACGCACAATCGGTATCCGGCGGCTTTAAATTCATTGCGATTTGTTTTTCATTTGATTATTTGTTGGAAAAAGGTCGGCAATTGGCAAGGGTAAGAATAGATTATTACAGAAAGCATAGTGGTTAAAAGATCATCGACGTGGAGGCAGTGTGGAACAATTGAAAGGATTTGAAAAAAAATATCTGAGGGGCCTTGCCCACGGCAGAAAGCCCCTGGTGTTAATCGGACAGAAGGGGATCTCCGCTTCGCTGATCAAGGCCATTGACGAGGCCCTTGACACCCATGAATTGATTAAATTAAAATTCAATGAATTTAAAGAAAAAGCCGAGAAAACCGCGATTGTTGGAATTGTGGAGGCGGAAACCGGCGCGCAACTGGTGGGGATGATCGGCCATATGGCGATTTTTTTCCGGCAGCAGAAAGATCCGGAAAAAAGAAAAATCGTTCTTCCCCGAAGGTAACATGGCGGGCGATGTGTTTTTGGACAAGTAGCGAAGCATCAAATGTTTGACCCCCAGGGTGCTTTCTGGTAAACTTTTCCTTAACGTCAAGATTGACCCAAAAGCGCAGAAAATTCAGCACACAGGAGACCGTAATGAAAGCAAAAGACCAGAGTCGAGAGAAAACCGCGGATCGTTATGAAATGCTGACCGGAGATATTGAGACGCCGGACCAGATCAGTGTAGAGGCCATTGGAGACCGCATCCGGGGGCTCCGGGAGGCCAGGAAAATCTCCTATGAAGAATTGTCCAATATGACCGGATTTGATGTGGATCTCCTGAAGAAAATCGAGAACAACGATATCCAGCCCCAGCTCGGTACGCTGGTAAAGCTGTCACGTGCCCTTGAAAGCGCGTTCAGCCGCCTGGTATCCGGCGTTGGCGATAAACTTTATTCGGTTACCCGAAAAGATGACCGCAAGGTGGTTTCCCGGTCATCTTCCGCAAAAGGCAGGCAGTTGTATACCTATTACAGCATGGCGCCGGAGGTCAAAGGCCGGCACATGGAAGCGCTGACGGTGACCCTGGAAGAAAATCCGGATCAGGAAATGTCCGTTCATGAGGGGGAAGAATTTATTTACGTGATCGAAGGCACCGTTTCCGTGACAATCGGTGACGATGCATTTGATCTGGGACCCGGCGACAGCGTGTATTATCTGTCCACAACGCCGCACCTCATTGCCGCCAAAACGGGCCAGGCAGTGATTTTGGCGGTGCTGCACGAATAGAGTTCCCGGTTTTACGGAGTTGCCCGATATTACCCACGAATTCGCCAATATCCGGAATACTGCCCTGAAAAATTAAGGTTTGGCGCAACCCATGAAAAAAACGGCCCGAAGGCCGTTTTTTTCATGGGTTTTTTTGTTTTCAACAAGATCCGTTCGGATGGGTGGTCAGGCAGTCATTAGGGTGTCACCACCCCAATGATGGGTTTGGGCCTCTTGCCTTGCCATGGCGGCACCGACACCCTAATGCTTCTTGTCTCATGGGTTGTGAAAATTCCGCCTTCCGCCTTACTTATAAAGCGCTTCCAGCTGATCCAGATATTTTTTATACACATTTCGGCGCTTTAATTTCATGGTCTGGGTCAACATACCGTTTTCCAGAGAAAAATCGTTGGGCAGAAAAATGAATTTTTTGGGTATTTCATAGCCGCCATAGGTTTTTCTGAGGTGAGCGGTAATCTCCTGACTGATGAAATCCTGAATCTTTTTATCTTTGATCAGGGCTTCCGGAGATTTCCCGCCAAGATTCATCTTTTCGGCCACGGGTTTTAATGCGTCAAAATCCGGCACCACCAGGGCCACGTTGTAGGGTTTGCCGTCCCCGTAGAGCATGGCATTGAGGGCGTAGTCGTTCAGCTTGATGTCTTCTTCCAGAGATGCGGGATGCACATATTTGCCGTTTTCCAGCTTGTATTCTTCCTTGAACCGGCCGGTGATGTGCAGGAACCCGTCTTCATCCAGCCGGCCCCGGTCACCGGTGCGAAACCCTCTGCCCAGTTTCGGATCGTTCACAATCACTTCGGCGGTTTTTTCCGGTTTGTTGTGATATCCCTGCATGACATTGGGGCCGTAACAGATAATTTCACCATCATCGCTGTCTTCTCCGGTCAGGGATTTGTCGATTTCCACGGTAACCTTTTCAATGGGCCGGCCCACTGTGCCCAGCTTGTTGGCTGCCGGGGAGTTCATGGTCATGGCCGGGGTGGTTTCCGTGAGCCCGTAACAATCATAGGTGGGGATGCCGATGTCGATGAAAAACTGGGCGATTTCCGGATTCATGGCAGCACTTCCGGTAACCGCCTCTTTGAGTCGTCCGCCGAACCGGGCCCGGATTTTTCCAAATACCACCTTGTCTAAAATTTTTAACTTAAGCGAGGATTTGCCGGTTTTTCGTTTTTTTTCGGCTTCCTGTTTGGCGGCATTAAACAGTTTTTCCGCAAGCCCGCCTTTTTCGCGCATCATGTTGTGGATGCTGGCATAAACTTTGTTGAACACCCGGGGTACGGCAATCAGCATTGTCGGGCGCACTTTCCCCATGTCATCCACAATGGTATCCACCGATCCAATAATGCCGGTGGAACCGCCGATATAGGTGCCCAGGAAAACCTCTGCGGTCTGGCCGAAACTGTGGGCCCAGGGCAGAATGGACAGGGTGACCACGTTTTCATCAGCGTGGGGAAACATCCTGGACGCGGCCCGGACGTTGGTGGTAAAATTACCGTGGCTGAGCAGTACGCCCTTGGGATCGCCGGTGGTGCCGGACGTATAAATCAGCGAGGCGATTTCGCTGTAATGGGGTTTGACGGACGGCGCCGGTTTTTTCCGGCCCATTTCCTCTACCGCGGCCATGCTGGTGTCCCCGTCGCCGTAAATGATAAAGACTTTTTCAAGGGTTTCGATTTCATCCACCCAGCCTTTTACCTGGTTATAAACGTCTTCATTGACCACAAACAGTACTTTGATGCCGCTGTCTTCAATGATATAGCGCCACGTTTTCTTGAGTTCCTTTTCATACATGGGCACCAGGCGCGCCCCCCGCCCATAAGTGGCAAAGGCAATCACGGTCCAGGCTTCGGAATTGTTGATGATCAGGCCGACAGCGTCCCCTTTGTCCACGCCCAGCTGGGCCAGTCCGCCCCGGAGGTTGTCCACCCGTTCGGCCACCTGCCCGTAGGTGCTGAATTCATATTCGCCATCCGCGTTTTTCATTCCCACAAACGGCCGTTCGGCGAATTTTTTTACACTGTCTTCAAACAGATCTACCAGGTTGCTGGGATACTCATACCACGCTTCATTGTTTTTCATAGCGCCATCCTTGAAATTGAGTTCATGTTTGGGTGACGGCATGGATCGATATCCAAATGCGGTGCCGCGCCCTTCCCATTGCTGCGTCATCGCTCGCTGACTACCCCGCCGGACCGGGGCAAGGGATTTGCACATCTCCTGCTGGACATTTTTTCACTACCGTCGGCTTCTGATTTTCTAAATTGGTTTATTTTCTATCACTTTTGGAGCTTTGAGAAAACAGTTTTTCAAAAAATCTGATAATTTGTTTCAAAGGCGAAGCAAAATATTTTGGTTGTCCATGGAGGTTCTGGCATTTAAACAGAAAAACCGCGCCCGGAAGCGCGGTTTTATGCGATGAGAATTTCCTTATTTTATTCGTCCGGCTTATTCGTCCGGCTTATTCGTCCGGCTTATTCGTCCGGCTTATTCGTCCGGCTTACTGTTTTTCGGGCTGGTTATAGCTGGCCCATTTTTCGTCAATTTCGCGCTGAATGGTCTGGATCTGTTCGTTGCTTAACGCCTTGAACCGGTTCTGGGTTTTAAAATAGTCCGCCACCGGCTTCCGGTCTTTGCCGAGCAGTTTTTCCGATGCGCCGGTCAGGCGGAACGCGCCGTTTTCAATTTCGTAAAGATCGAACAGTCCGCTTTCCACCGCCATCTTACCCAACTTGACCGTATACCGGGGATCAAATCCCCACCCGGCCGGGCAGGGGGTGTGGACATGGATGTATTTGGGGCCTTTGATGGTTTTTGCCTTGACGATTTTGTCATAGAGATCCAGGGGATAGGCAGCGGACCCGGTGGCCACATAATTAATTTTATGGGCCGCGATAATGGACGGCACGTCCTTTTTTTTCTGGGCCTTGCCGGAAAACGGGGTGGTGGTGGTAATGACCCCCTGGGGCGTGGTGCCGGACCGCTGAACTCCGGTGTTCATGTATGCTTCATTGTCATAGCAGATAAAAATGAGATCTTCCCCGCGCTCGCAGGCCCCGGACAAGGCCTGGAGCCCGATGTCGCTGGTGCCGCCGTCGCCGGCCCAGGCCGCCACAGTGGTCTCCTTGTTCTTCTGTGCCCGTAAGGCCCCCAGGACGCCGGTGGCGGCCGCGGCTGTGGATGCAAAGGTGACGTTCAGGCACGGCAGCTGGGTGGCGGCAATGGGGTATAACCCCTGGAGAACGGTCAGGCAGCTCGGAGGCACCACCAGGATGGTGTCTCTTCCCAGGGCTTTGAGGCCGATGCGATAGACAATACTCAGCCCGCATCCGGCACAGGCCCGGTTGCCCGGGTGGACCAGTTCATCTTCCGGCAGATTTAATATGGTTGTTTTTTCAGTCATTATTTACATCGTCTCCGTAAAAAGTCGGTAGGGTGTACCTCTATGTATTGTGGACCATGATAGAAGCCCCTATGGTTGAATGCCGCGGGGATTTCGGAACCGGTCCGGGAGTTTTAAAGTTTCAGCCCGATCCACTGGGGCGTATCCCCGATGGTGTCGGGCCGGGTGCATGAATTCCGGAGGGCCTCGACCAGCTGATCGGTTTTGATTTCCCGTCCGCCAAGGCCCAGAATGTAGTTGTGCACGGCCGGCCGTTGTTCAGCCGGGTATAGGGCGGATTTGATGTCTGCGTAAAGCGCGCCCTGATTGCCGTAGCTTAAGGCTTTTTCAAAAACAATCACCGCTTTTCGGCCGCACAGCGCCTCTCTTACGGCCTGATCCGGGAATGGCCGGTAGAGGCGAAGTCCCATGACACCCACAGAAATGCCGTCATTGCGCAGAATATCTACCACATCCCGGAGATGGTAGGAAAGCGATCCCAGACAAATGGCCACAAAGTCGGCGTCTTCGCATTGGTACGCTTCAATATACGGATCACCGTTGCGGCCGAAAATCGTTTCAAATTTTTGGTTGATATCCGCCATGACCCCAATGGCATCCCGCATATCCGTATGCAGGTTATGCCGGATTTCCATGTACCCGGGGGCCATGTTGCCGCGCACATCCGGACGGACGTCCGGCAGGGTCACGGTATTCAGGTTGGCGGGCTGGCCGGGGGTGAGGGCATACGCCGGTGAAAACGGCGGCAGGAATTGGTCCACCAGCGCCTGATCCGGCACATCAAAGGGCATATAGGTGTGGGACAGAATATAACCATCATAGCAAACCATCACCGGAGCGCTCACGGTTTCTGCCAGATAAAAGGCTTTGAGCACCGTGTCGATAATTTGCTGATGATCAGCGCAGTAAACCTGAATCCATCCCGTATCCCGCTGGGAAATGGCATCCTGGTGATCATTCCAGACTGTCCATGGCGCCCCGATGCCGCGGTTGACCACACACATCACAATGGGCAGCCGCGCGCCGGCGGCCCAGTGAAGCTGTTCGTTCATGTACAGCAGACCGTTGGCACTGGTGGCGGTAAAGGCACGGGCTCCGGTGCTGGCCGCGGCAATGCAGACAGCAAGCGCACTGTGTTCGCTTTCCACCGGAATATATTCAGCATCCATTTCCCCGGCATCCACAAATTCAGACAGTTTTTCCGTAAGCGGGGTCTGGGGCGTAATCGGGTAGGCGGCAATGACCTGCACTTTCGCAAGCTTGACGCCGCTGGCCGCCGCCACATTACCGGATTCAATAACATGCATGGGGTTATTTCTCCTTTTTTATGAACTCGGTTTCATCAACCATGGTAATGGCTCCCACAGGGCACTCCTCCGCGCATATTTCGCATCCCTTGCAGTATTCATAATCAATGGTCGGCGGTATGGTTCGGGAAATGACACTGTCCGGGCAGAAAAGCCAGCAGGTAAAGCAGGCGGGCTTGTTCCGTTTTACCGGAATACATTTATCCAGATCAATTACCGGGCGTTTGACCCGCCAGGAACCGGTGCGGCCGCCGTCTCCGGGGCCGGGTTCACTGTGGGACTTATGGCAACCGAATTTGTCCTTTTTCATTTATAAGCCTCCAACAATTGTATTCTCAAAGGTCACTCTGGCTGCCCGTGAATTTTTCTCCGGGTGTTTCCCTTCGAATTCATCTTCAATGGCCCGGGTGAGGGTGTCCATGTCAATCAGGCCGCTGGCTTTGGCAAACGCACCGATGATGCCGGTGTTGACAATACCCGCGGGAAGCCCGGCTTCGGCCGCAATGTGGGTGACATCGGCGGTCGCCACTTTCATGCCGTTAAAGTCAAAGCTATCCGGTGGCGCCGGAGAATTGATGATGATGAGCCCGCCGGGTTTCAGGCCGGCTGCCACATCCACTTCCTCGACAATCAGGTGGTCAAGGACCACCACCATGTCCGGTTGGGCAATGGGGGACAGGTCGTAGATTTTTTTCTTTGAGATTTGTAAAGACGTCAGTACGGGCGCGCCCCGTCTTTCCGTGCCGAATGTCGGCGCCATCACAACACCGGTATAGCCCGAGACAAAGGCCGCGTTGGCAACGATTTTGGCGGCAGTGATCGCCCCCTGGCCGCCCCGGCCGTGCCATCTTATTTTAATTATGTTCTGGTTCATGATTCCGTCGCTTTTTTGATCCATTGGGTTAAATATATCCTGTTATTGCAGCATGGTAGCCGAAAACGGCCATAAAGAACATTATGGATAATAACCGGTTTGTCAAGGCTTTTGATCAACCCTCCGGGAAGGACGGAGCCGCTTTTTGGAGGGGGGCGGTGAGGGTCAATAATGGAACTTTCCAAAACCACTGAATAAAATTAACGTTAAAGTTAATTTTTCTTGAACATGCCGGAAAAAAACATTAAAAAAATTTTTTTAGCGTAAAAAATAAAAAAGCAAAAAAACGTTTGCCATTCCCGGGTGCGTACGTCTTGATTTTCAAAACAGATTGTGCTCTTATTTTTTGCTGATGGTTGTCATGGTAATCCGGGCGTTTCCGGATTGATTCATATTTTTTATCAAATGCTTTTTAACGGAGAAGGTTATGGAAATATCAATACAAAAGGCCGATGCCCTGAAGCCGTTGCCAAAGGATGGGGATCTCGCGTTTGGGACGATTTTTACAGACCATATGTTCAACATGGATTATGACCCGGAAAACGGCTGGCATAATCCGCGCATCGAACCCTATCAGCCCATTGTGATGGATCCCTCGACCATGGTGCTGCATTACGGCCAGTCTATTTTCGAAGGGCTGAAAGCATTCAAGACGGCAGACGGCGGGATACAGGTTTTCCGGCCCCAGGAAAATTTCAAACGGTTCAACCGGTCTGCGGACAAACTCTGCATACCGCCCCTGGACGAAGCCTTTGCCCTGAAAGCCATGCAGGAACTGTTGCGGGTAGATCAGCGCTGGGTGCCGTCCACCCATGGCACGTCATTGTATATCCGGCCCACCATCATTGCCATGGATCCGTTTCTCGGGGTACGGGCGTCCTATACCTACCGGTTTTTTATCATTATGAGTCCGGTGGGGGCTTACTACAAGGAAGGATTTAATCCCGTTAAAATCTGGGTCACGGACAAGCATGTCCGGGCCGTGCGCGGCGGCATGGGGGAGGTGAAAACCGCGGGCAATTACGCGGCCAGTCTGTATGCGGGGGAAGAAGCTCATCATGCGGGATACACCCAGGTGCTCTGGCTGGACGGGGTGGAGCTGCAGTACATTGAAGAAGTCGGTTCCATGAATATCTTTTTTGTGATTGACGACGAGATTATAACACCGGCCCTCAGTGGCAGCATTCTGTCCGGCATTACCCGGGATACGGTGAAATTGCTGGCCGAAAAATGGGGACATCCGGTCACGGAGCGGCGTATCAGCATTGATGAACTCATCAGCGCTCACGAATCCGGAAAACTCCAGGAGGTCTTTGGTTCGGGAACGGCAGCCGTCATTTCGCCGGTGGGAGAGATTTATTACAAAGGCAAAACCATGACGGTGGGAGACGGCAAGGTGGGCAAGTGGTCCCAGAAATTTTTTAACGCCATTACCGACGTCCAATATGGTGTGATCCCGGATACCGACGGATGGATAGTGCCCCTGGATTAGGACTGTTTCAGCGCACTTATTTGTTGGCCCAAACGGTCGCCGGCAGCAGGCGGCCGTTTGGGTTTTTTGCGGGGGAATGAATAAAAAATTGACGAAGTCATTTTTTTTTGGCAGGATCGCCTAACAAACGTTTGGTTGGCAGGATTGATAATTCTTTTTGACGATGTTTTTCAGGGGGACACATGCTCAATAGATTATTCAGGGAGATCGTCACGGCCGGATGCCTGTGCCTGATATCCCTCACATTGGCGCAAGCGGAAGAGACCGCCGTCCATGCCACGCCGGTGACGGTATCCACGGTGGAAACCCGGCCCATATCCGTTATTGAAGAAGCGGTGGGCCGTATTGAGGCCCGGTTTGCCCCGGTGGTTTCGGCGGAAGAAACCGGCGTGATCGTTGAAATCCATGCCGGCATCAGCCAGTATGTCGCGGCCGGCGACCTGCTGGCGAGGATTGACAATCAGGCCTATGCCCTGGCGGAAGATGCCAAAGAAGCAGATGTCCAGCGGCTGAAATCCCTGATTGCCAACCAGGAAAAAACCGTTGAGCGATACCAGAACCTGCTGGGTGAAAAATCTATCCCCCAGGACCGCATGGATGCCGCCGAGGTTCAGTTATCGTCATTAAAGAATCAGCTGGCCGCGGCCACCGCCGCCCTGGCGGATTCCAAACGCCGCAAGGGAAAAACCCACTGCCTGGCCCCGGTGTCCGGATGGATTGAGCAGCGGTTTGTCACCACCGGCGATTTTGTGAACACGGGCAAACCCCTGTTTAAAATCACCAGCGATGAAAAATTGCGGATTGTTCTGCCGTTTCCCGAATCCACGGCATCGAATTTCAGAAAAGGCCAGGCTGTGACCCTTACCACGCCCATCGCCCCGGACGCTGTCATCGAAAGCAGCATCACCAAAATCCGGCCTTCTGTCAATGCTGGCAGCCGGTCGGTTGAAGTGCTTGTGGACCTTGACAACCCCGGCGGGTGGCGGCCCGGTGCATCGGTTAACGGCACCGTGATTGTCGCTACCCGGCCGGATGCGGTTATGGTGCCGGATAAAAGCATTATCCGCCGGCCCGCGGGCGAAGTGGTCTATATCATTGAACAGGACATGGCCAGGGAACGGGTGGTCACCACCGGGAACCGGCATGGAGAATGGGTGGAAATCGCTGGGGGCCTTGACGGCGGCGAGACCATCGCCGTTCTGGGCGCGGGATATCTCACGGACCAGACGCGGGTCCGGGTGCAGGAGAAGATCCAATGAATATTCCGGAAATATCCATCCGGCGCCATGTGTTTGCCTTTATGCTGAGCGCGGTGATTATCTTATTCGGCATTGTCAGCTACAACAGAATCGGGATTGATGAATATCCGGACATTGATTTTCCCTATATCACCATCACCACTACCCTGGTGGGGGCGGACCCGGACATCATCGACGCCACTGTGACCAATATCATTGAAACCGCGGTCAACTCCACGCCGGGAATTGAGCACATCCAGTCCAAATCCGCGCCCAGTGTATCCGTTGTCATGGTTATGTTTCATCTGGACAAAGACATTGATGTGGCGTTTAACGAAGTGCAGAGCAAAGTCAATGAAGTGCTGCGGGATCTTCCGGAAGACGCGGACCCGCCGGTGATTGCCAAGTTGGAATTCGGCACCACCCCGGTTTTATGGCTCAGCCTTCAGGGGGACCGGACCCTGCAGCAGCTCAATCTGTATGCCAAAAATATACTGAAAAAACGACTTGAGAGTATTGACGGGGTGGGCGAAGTGCGGATTGGCGGCGAACGGGAGCGCACCATCCGGGTCCATCTGAAACCGGACCGCATGGCAGCCCTGTCCATAACCGTGCCGGAAATCATCGGCGCGTTCCGGCGGGAACACATCCAGATGCCGGGCGGGTTTCTGGTGGGGGGCAATCATGAGGACCTGCTCAAGCTAGATATCGAGTTTCACCGGGTGGAAGACATCCGCAACCTGATTGTTGCCTATCGCAAAGACGCTCCTGTGAGGCTGCACCAGATGGCGGATGTGGAAGATGGTCTGGCGGATTTTCGAAAGCTGTCCCGGTTTAATGATACCCCCTGCGTCAGCCTGGGCATTGTCAAGGTCACCGGCGCCAATTCCGTTGCCATTGTGGACGCGGTCCGGGAACGGCTGGGAACGGATATTCTTCCCCAGCTCCCGCCGGGCCTGTTCATCAAAATTGCCGCTGATGACACGGACTATATCCGGGAGGCGGTCACGGCATTAAAGGAGCATCTGCTTTTCGGCACTCTGTTTGCAGCCCTTGTGGTGTTTGCGTTTTTGAAAAGCCTGCGGTCCACCCTCATTATTTCATTGGCCATTCCCGTGTCCCTGCTCGGGGCCATTATGGTCATGTATTTTGCCGGGTATACGTTTAACAAAATGACCATGCTCGGGCTGCTGCTTTTGATCGGCATTGTGGTGGACGATGCCATTGTGGTGCTTGAAAATATTTTCAAACAGCGGGAACGGGGAGAAATCGACCCCAAAACAGCGGCCCTGAACGGCACCAACCAGGTGGTGTTCGCGGTGCTGGCGGCCACCTTTGCCCTGGCCTGTATTTTTGCGCCCGTGATTTACATGAAAGGGATTATCGGGCGGTTTTTTCAGGCCTTTTCCGTGGTAGTCACCATCGGGGTAATGGTTTCCCTGTTTGTTTCCATTACCCTCACCCCCATGCTGTGTTCCCGGTATCTGGTGGTCAGAAAACAGCACAGCCGGTTTTATCAGGTCTGGGAAAAGCTGCTGCAGTCCCTGGAATGGCTGTATGCCAAAGCGCTCTGGTTTGCACTGAATTTCCGGCTGGGGGTTGTGATCATCACCGTAGTTATCGTGTATCTGGCCCTGCCCCTGTTCGGCCAGCTGGGAAAGGAATTCATGCCGGATGAAGACAAGGGCCAGTTTAAGATCACTTTTAAAACCCCTCTGGGCTCCAGCCTGGCGTACACCAACGAGCGGCTCGCGGAAATTGAAAAAATCCTGAAAACCTATGATGAAATCGAAGGGTATCTCTCCTCCATCGGCACAGACGCCACGGGCCAGGTCTCTTCCGGCACCGTTACCGTGCGCCTGGTCCCCATGGACCAGCGCGACCGGAAGCAGTATGAACTGCTGCCCTTATTACGGAAAGAGTTTGCGGATATTCCGGGTATTCAGGCGTTTCCCAATCAGATTTCCGCCGTGGGCGGGCAGCGGGATGAAAAGCTGCAGTTTAAAGTCACCGGACCGGAACTGGAAAAAGTGGCCGCCTGCGCCGGTCAGCTCCACCAGCGGCTTTTGGCGGACCCGGATATCGGCCAGGTGGACCTGGACCTGAAACTGGACCTGCCCCAGCTGAAACTGATGATCGACCGGACCCGGGCCGCGGAACTGGGCATTGCCGGCATTGATATTGCCTATGCGGTGAATGCCCTGGTGGGCGGCCTGGATATTGCCAAATACAATGATGAACCCGGAGACGGCGAGCGCTACGATATCCGTCTGAAAGCCGCGGAGGGCAACATTACCCAGCCCGGTGATTTCCGGCGGATTTATCTGCGTTCCCGGTCCGGGGAACTGGTTCGTCTGGATACCGTGGTCAAGGTCCAGAAAATTCTGGGGCCGGCCGTGATTTCTCGGTATGATCTTCAGTATGCAGCGGATTTTTATTCCAACCCCAACGTATCCCTGGGCGATGCCATGAAAAAAGTATTTCAACTGGCAGAAGGGATTATGCCCATCGGGTATGGTGTTCAAATGACCGGCCGGGCCGCGGAATTTGCCAAAACCGTGCATTACATCAGCTTTACGTTTGTCATGGCGATCCTGCTGGTGTATATGGTCCTGGCCAGTCAGTTCAATTCATTCATCCAGCCCCTGGTGATTATGGTGGCCCAGCCCCTGGCCATTATCGGCGGGGTCTTCGGGCTCTGGTTATTTGGCTATACGTTAAACATTTTTTCCATGGTGGGCCTGGTGCTGCTCATGGGACTGGTGGCCAAAAACGCCATTCTGCTGGTGGATCTCACCAACCAGCTCCGGGAGCAGGGTAAAGGCATTGACCAGGCCCTGCAGGAGGCCTGTCCCAACCGGCTGCGGCCGGTGCTCATGACCTCTTTCACCGTCGTCATCGCCATGCTGCCCGCGGCCCTTGGATACGGCGCGGGCGCGGACACCAATGCTCCCCTTGCCGTAGCGGTGATCTGGGGCATGCTCAGCTCCACCCTGCTCACCCTGGTGGTGGTGCCGGCCGTTTATTCCCTGGTTGAAAATGCCTTTGAAAAAGTCCGCCTCAAGCTGGCATTACGAAATAAAACCTGAATTTTGCATGAAAATTTATAAGAACTATTTTGTAATCTGAAAATAAAGGGCTTGTGAAGAATTTTAATATTTTTTCGTATCAAATTTCATGCAAAATCCAGGTAAAAACATGTACAAGGATTAACCCCTATGCGCTGTTTGAATGTATGTGGTATGTTGACCGTTCTTTTGCTCGCCCATCTGGTGGTGACAATCCCGGCTGCGGGAGAGACCCTTGAAGAGGCCTGGGCCGCGTCCCTTGCCGCGGATCACTCTCTTAAAGCCGGGGAGAAAACCATTGAAGCGGCCCGAAGCGATCTGCAGGCCGCAAAATCCGCAAGATTGCCGACCCTGCACCTTTCTTCGGGATATACGTTTCTGAATGAAGAGCCGGCCGCATTTTTTAACGGTGCCCCGCTCACCACTGCGGAAGATGAATTTCTGACCTATCAGGCCCGGCTCATGGTACCGGTGTACACCCATTTCCAGATTTCCCACACCATTGATGCCGCCACCGCCGGTCTCGATGCCACCGGCTATGAGCAACAGGTGCGGGTTCGGGATCTCCGGCTTCAGGTGGCGGAAACCTATATTTCGGTTCTGCTGGCGGAAAAGCAGCTCACGGTGGCGGAAAGTCATGTGGCCAGCCTGACGGCCATTGCGGACGATATTGAAAATATGTATGACCAGGGAATGGTGGCGAAAAATGATCTCCTGGCGGCCCGGGTATCTCTCGCCAATGCCCGGCAGACGGAATTGAGCGCCCGCAATCAGCTGGACACGGCCCGTGCCGCTTACAACCGGCTCCTGGTCCGTCCCCTGGATGCGCCGGTTCAGCTAGACCCCATTGATTTTGAAGCGCCCGAAGGATCTCTTGCGGCGCTTGTGGAAACGGCGGTTGCCCAGCGGGCGGAGCTTGCGGCTCTGACTGAGAAAATGACCGCCCTTGAAAAAACAGCCGCCGCCACCAAAGCAGCCACCGGGCCCAAGGTGTTTTTAAGCGGGGGCACGGAATACACGGAAAACAGCCATCAGGTGCATGAGGATTTGTGGTCCGCGGGCATTCATTTGTCCTGGGATGTATTTGACGGCAACGTTGCCAGGCACAAAAGCCGGGCCGCCCTCAGCCGCGCGGATGCGGTCCGGGAGCAGCGGCGCAACCTGGAATCCGTTATCCGGCTCCGGGTGCGGGATGCCTGGCTGAAGATGCAGGAAAGCCAGGCCCGGATAAACGTGGCAGCAGACGCCCTGAAGCAGGCAGAGGAAAACTTGAGTGTGTCCCGAAACCGCTACCAGGAAGGGGTGGGCACCAATACGGACGTTCTGAATGCCGAAACCCTGAGAATCACCAGCCGGGTCAATTATGAAAATGCGGTATATGATTTTGGCCTGGCCATTATGCGGCTGAAACGGGCCACCGGAGATATTTGATGACGGAATCAACCGGCACAAAATCGGATATTCTGGAAAAAGCCATTTCGTTGTTTGCGGCATCCGGGTATTCTGCCGTATCCATGCGCCAGATTGCAAAAGCCGTCGGCATCACTGCCGCGTCCTTATACCATCATTTTCCGGATAAACAGACGCTCTATATTGAGGCGATCCAGCAGGCCTTTGTGTCCAGGGAGTTCATGCTGTCCGAAATATTGGCCATGGAGTTGCCGGTTCGGGAAAAACTGCGGCTGTTTGTCCGGCGGATTTGTGAGTTCATCATCAATGACCCGGATTTCAGCAAGCTGATCCATCGGGAAATTCTGGACAGCCAGGAAGATGAAACCCGGCTCCGCCTTCTGGGGGACCAGGTATTCAAAAAATTTGCCGGCGCAGTTATGACCCTGGCCGGAGAGCTGGCGCCGGATAAAGATCCCCATTTGACGGGAATTTCCATCCTGTCCCTGGTGGCCTACCACTTCCTGCTCATGCCCCTTCGCATGCACCTGCC
Source organism: Christensenellaceae bacterium (assembly GCA_963674805.2). Lineage (GTDB taxonomy): Bacteria > Bacillota > Clostridia > Christensenellales > CALMFG01 > CALMFG01. The sequence goes on along the minus strand of CAXXNY010000025.1, from coordinate 19,227 downwards.
CGGGGCCCGACCCGCGCACAATGACCTGGACACGATTTCCGAGCATATCACAAATTTATTATTAAAGGCGCTTTAGCAAGCGGTTAACCCCTTGGATATCAAATTCAGTTATGGGGTGTTCTCAAATAGCGCACCAGAAGAAAGACAATCCCGGCAACCGAGAGACCCGCAAGCCCCCACTTGACGTTGGCGGCCAGGGCGCTGACCACTACCTGCCAGGATGTGATGGCCGCTATATCCGAGATATAGAGGACATGAAAGCAGTTCTCCACCAGGTCCATAATACCTGCCACCATGGGTATCAACAGCAGTGGCGTGAATTTGTCCGAAAGATGGTTCAGGTTCATGGCTTTTGCCAGGAAAGCCGCCAGGAACATGGCGTACCAGAAGGGGTGAAAGAAATCGAGGTAAAAGTGGTGCCGGTAATGCGGCATCAGGCCGGCCTGGTCCCACCGGATGAGCAGACCCTTCAGGAGATCGACGGAAAACGTTGTCTGAGCTTTCAGAAACAGGAGGGTGTCCAGGTGATGGATCATTATGCCCAAAGCAATTTGCGAAACAGCATAGAGCAGGCCGAAAAAAACGATCAGCCGGGTGTGGGCAAAGCGGTATCGAAATGTGTTCAGCATGGGTATTCCTTTAGTCAGCAATCAAAGGCGGAAAAGTTATTTATTTTTTTCTTGACGAATTTTTTGGACCCTTTACAATGAAATTAACAAGCGGACATTATCGCATGTTCTCTCCTTTTTTTGGCGGGGTTCGGAAACGGACCCCGCTTTTTTTGTCTCATGCACCCTCAGCCTTTCATAGCCGCCGCCACGGCCTGTCCCAGGGAAATGCCCCCGTCATTGGGCGGCACCCGCTGATGCCAGTACACGCTGAAACCGGCTTGCGACAGCCGGGCAATGGTCTTTTCCGTGAGATACCGGTTCTGGAAACATCCCCCGCTTAGCACCACCCGGGTTTCCCCGGCCAGTCGGGCGATTTCCACGCCAGCCTCGGCCACAGTGTTATGGAATGCGGCCGCTATCCGGGCCGGTGAAACGCTGGCTGCCACGTCATCTAAAATCTCCCGGATCATGGGTTCCCAGTCCACAATTACCGGGCCGGGAGTTTCCGGCCGAATAAGGGCCAGGGGATACACCGCATCCGTGTCTGCGGTTTCCGCCAGAAATTCCAGGGCCATGGCGGCCTGGCCTTCGAACTGGCTGATGCGGGAGATATCCAGAATTGCGGATACCGCGTCAAAAAGACGGCCCAGGCTGGAGGTGGTGCAGGTGTTGATGCGCTTTTTCAGCATGGTTGGCAGCAATTGCCGCTCCGGGTCGGAAAACGCGGCCAACGGCGCCAGATCGGAAGCGGAAAACAGGCCTTCCCCCATGATTTCATAGAGCAGGCCAACCGCGGACCGGCGGGGTTCCTTGACGGCCCGGTCCCCGCCCGGCAGGGAAAAGGTCCGGAAATGGGCCACCCGTTCAAAACCCTGGTCCGTAACTTTCAGAAATTCCCCGCCCCAGATGGTGTTGTCCGGCCCGTATCCCGTGCCGTCCCAGGCCAGGCCCAGCAAGGGCGGGGTCAGGTGGTTTTCCGCCATGCAGGATAAAATATGGGCATGATGATGCTGCACCCGGATGACCGGGACATCTGCGCTCTCCGCATACCGGGTGGAGGCATAGCCGGGATGGAGGTCGGTTGCCATGGATTCGGCCGGGGCCTCCCAGAGGCGCTGCAGATCGGCGATCACGCACTTAAAGGCATCCAGGGCTTTGGGGGATTCCAGGTCCCCGATGTGCTGGCTCACAAACACGTTTTTCCCCTTGGTCAGGGCAATGGTATTTTTCAGGTGTGCGCCCGTGCACACGCATGTTTTGCTTTGTTTTAGCAGCGCGTCGGGCAGGACTATGGGCAGGGGGGCAAATCCCCGGGCCCGCCTCAGCACCTGCTGGCGGCCGCTGCGCACACACACAATGGAATCATCCACATGCCGGGAAATGGGCCGGTTATGCACCAGAAAATAATCACAAATGCCGGCAAGGCGCCGGACCGCCTCTGTTTCATCCGTGCAGATGGGCTCTTCGGACAGGTTGCCGCTGGTGGCAACCAACGGAAAACCCACCAGGTGCATCAGGATATGATGCAGGGGCGTATAAGGCAGCATGACCCCGCAATACGGATTTTCCGGGGACACGGAAGGGGCGATGGTCCGGTGTTGAAATGCCGCGCCGGGCCCTTTGGACCGGAGCAGCACAATGGGGGCCTCCGGGGACCGGAGCAGCCGCTTTTCAAGGGCATCGGCATCACACAGGACGTCCACTGCATCCAGCGCATTTGTGGCGGGGAACATCATGGCCAGGGGTTTATGCTCCCGGTGTTTTCTGCGGCGCAGGCGACGGACAGCTTCTTCATTGCCGGCATCCACCATGACATGAAACCCGCCAATCCCTTTTATGGCAACAATTTGCCCGTTTTTAAGGGCCTCGGCCGCATCCGCAAGGGCGGGCTGATGTTCGGAAAGAATATTGCCGGCAGCATCCAGAAACGCAGCCTGCGGGCCGCACACCGGGCAGGCATTGGGCTGGGCATGAAACCGCCGGTTCCGGGGATCCGTGTATTCAGCCCGGCACTGGTCGCACATGTCAAATGCCGCCATGGTGGTCGCCGGGCGGTCATAGGGGAGATCCCGGATAATGCTGAATCTCGGGCCGCAATTGGTGCAGTTGGTAAAGGGATACAGGTACCGGCGGTTAGTTGGATCAAAAATTTCCGCCAGGCAGTCCGGGCAGGTGGCGATATCCGGCAGCACCAGCGCGGTTTTGCTTCCCCCCGCATCGCTTGTCCGTACTTCAAATTCCGTGTATCCCACCGGGTCCAGAAAACACGATTCCAGGCTGTAAATGGCGGCAAGAGGGGGCTTTTCCGTTTCAATGGCCAGCAGAAACGCATTCACCCGGTTTTTCGGCCCTTCAATGTCAATCACCACTCCCTGGGCGGAATTGATGACCCATCCGGAAAGGGCAAAAGATTCTGCCAGGCGGAACACAAAGGGCCTGAACCCCACCCCCTGGACGGTTCCCTGAATTGTGAGCTGCATGCGGCGGATAGCATCAGGCGGTGAACCGGGTGACGTCATATCAGGGATGTTCCTTGCTGGAGACTAATCATGAAGTTGAAGGTTACAGGCGGGCGTTGATGCCAAATTGGGTTGAATACCGCCATTTATTTGTTATCCGGATATATCATCCGGCCATGGAAAGGTCAACGCAACATTGGGCCGAAACATAGGGCCGGATGCAGGGTTACGTTGTTCTGCCACAAATCCTATCTTCAAAGGCCTGTGTTCATGTTATAGGACTGCACGGTGGCCGTCCCTACGACGCTTGAGACCTTGACCGGTTCGTAGAAAAGGCAGGCCACCGTGCCTGCCTTAAAAAACAGACAAAACAAATTCACCGTGTGGGCCGGATGGTCCCAGAACGGGATCATTTAAATGCTTTGACAGGATGATGTCCCGGATATAAATATTTTCAAATGCAAACACCGTCTGATTCACAAAAAACCACCCCGTCCCCGTTTCTGATACTCTATGTGGTGGCATCGGTGCAGTTTCTTACCCCGTTCATGATGTCTGCCACCGGCGTGGCCCTGCCGGCCATCGGCCGGGAATTCAATGCCGGCGCGGTCCATCTGGGGCTGATTGAAATGGTTTATATCCTGGCGGTGACCCTTCTGCTGCTGCCGTCCGGACGGTTTGCGGATATTCACGGCCGTAAAAAAATCTTCATCACCGGTGCGGCCATCATGACCGTGGCCACCCTGTTTCTGGCCATGAGCATGAACATCCGGTTTTTTATTGTGCTCCGGTTTTTTCAGGGGGTGGGTGCTGCCATGATCACCGCCACCAGCATGGCCATCATTACGTCAGTTATTCCCCGCAGCCAGCTGGGCCGGGCCATGGGCATCATTATTGCCTGCGTTTACATGGGCCTTTCCGCCGGCCCGACCCTTGCCGGAATCATGATCACCAATTTTGGCTGGCGCTGGATTTTTTATGCCGCCGTCCCCCTGGAACTGGCCGCCTTGCTCCTGACCGTGGTCAAACTGAAAGGGGAGTGGGCCGGTGCCCGGGGTCAAAAGTTTGACTGGGCCGGCAGCCTGATTTACATGACCGCCTTGTTTGCCCTGATCACCGGTGCGGCCGGGCTGGAAAAAGTGCACGGGGCGCTCTGGCTGGCCGGTGCCGGCGGGGTGCTCCTGGTGGTTTTCCTGTTTTTCGAGGCCAGGATCCAATCGCCGCTGTTGGATATGCATCTCCTGGCCACCAACCGGGTATTTACCTTCAGCAATATCGCCACCTGGATCAATTATGCGGCCTGTTTCGGGTTTCTCTTTTTTTTCAGTATTTATCTGCAATCGGTCAAAGGCCTGCCAGCCCAGACCGCCGGGCTGATCCTGGTGATCCAGCCGGTGATTCAGGCCATTTCCTCTCCCATTGCCGGCCGTCTGGCCGACCGGTATCCGCCAGCCTATATTGCCACCATCGGCATGGTGATCTGCACTGCGGACCTGGCGGTGGCTGCGGCGGTGACCGCAGATACCCCCATGGTCATGATTTTCCTGATTCTCGGAGCCGTGGGCCTGGGATTCGGCATCTTTTCATCCCCCAATACCACGGCCGTCATGAGCAGCGTGGGCCAGGAACATTACGGCATTGCCGCGAGCCTCCTGGCCACCATGCGGGGGGCGGGCATGCTGGCCAGCATGACCCTCATCACCGCTATCTTGTCCCTGTTTATGGGGGACCACGCCGTGACGGGCGACACCATTCCGGCATTCATCACCAGCATGCGCACGGCATTTGTCTGTTTTTCGTTTCTGTGCGCGGTAGGTGTAGGATTTTCATTTGTCCGGTTTCAGGCAAGAGAAAAGACACAGCCCACAATAACGAAGTAAACACTTATTCGTTTCTTATATTTTCCTTCCTCCCGCATTGATTCCAGGGTTATTCAGTCAATTAAAATCTAAAAATCCTACAATATCACAAATTCTTATTGAAATAATAAGAAAAAATTGTAATTGTGATATGTCTCAAAATGCACAATTTTGCCCTACTTTGGAAAAATTGTGGAATGGATAATCGAGAACAACGACCGGCTTTTTTAGGGCTGCCGTCGCCCAGAAGATAGGGGGCAAGGATTTCGGTCGGTGATTTTTCTTTTCCGACTATCAATTCACTGGAACGTCAGATTTATAATGTGGCCGGGACCATGTTAGCTGTTATTTCTCTGCAGGTGGAATAATATTAAAATTGAATGTTATCCGCCACCACACATAAATTCTTGCGTATTCTAATCATTAACATAAGGAGATGATAATTAAATGTCAGATGATAAATTCAAGTTGCCTTCTTCTTCGTATGACGAATTGGTTAAGTTTATAAAAGCTTACAGCCATGTCTCAAAACCCACTGAACTTGGCGAAATAAGCAGACTTACAGGAGTCGCACCAGCAAACATCAGTAGAAATGTGGGATTCTTTGTAGCAACGAATATTCTTGAAGGTGGCAAAAAGAAAATGCCGACTACAGCTGGCCAGCAATTGGGGCATGCATTAGAGCATGAGATGCCTGATGAAATTCGAAAATCATGGAGGCGAATCGTTGAAGAAGATGAGTTTCTCACGAAGCTTCTCACCTCTGTTCGTATTCGAAATGGGATGGATTCACAGACACTTGAAGCCCACATTGCATACTCTGCAGGACAACCAAAAAAACCGCAGGTTATGACAGGAGCAAGAACGATTGTTGACATTCTGAAAGCGGCTGAACTCATAGTTGAAGTTGACGGAAAGTATTTAATAAAAGATCCAATCGAAGTACCGGAGACTCATACAGGCTCCCTCATACAGAATGAAGATCGGGGAGAATCGCAAACCATTCCTCCGAAACCACTAAAAACAATAGCAAATATTCCTCAGAAGATACAAAAAGGCGTTCAAATTAAAATTCAGATCAATATAAATTGCTCGCCTGGTGATGTTCCGGGACTCGGTAGCCAAATTAAGTCTATGATTAAGGATATTGTAAAAGACGAGGCTGTTGATTTAGACGGAGACGAATAAAAATGCCAAGACCATTCGCACAAAGTACAGCAGAGCTTGTTATGCAAGTCACTGAAGCAGTTCAGGCTAATGGTGAGGCTGACTCCTCTTTTGTACAAAACTTTTGCGATCTGTCTTCAATACAGGCTGAAAATGCCCTTCTGTTGGCTGCTGATTTAGGGTTGCTTCAAGTAAATGCAGAGAATTACACCTCAGCGAATCCAATAGTATCCTTCGTTGCTACCCCGGATGAAAGCAGAAAGGCCGCCTTGCTTAGAGTTGTACTTGAGTCATTCGAACCTTTCATTGTCTTTCGAAATAGGCTGATTGCGACAAATTCTGCAGACACTGCAGCACAGCAAACAAAGGCTCAGCTTGACATTGAGTCACATCGAGAAGAAATTAAGGATACACTTATAAGCCTTGGGACTTATACAAGTGCACTTATAAGCCAAGGTGGTGGGCGTTATACTGCATCAAACCACGAGCTTAATAATCAACTCCGTGCATTAGCAGATACAGCAAATGATCAAGCGGCTGCAGAGGCTATAATACGTCAGCAGATAGGACCAATGGTTGATCAACTAGATCGAACAGAGGTCATAGTGCCTATGGCAAATGCTTTGCTTAATGCAAAAGCTTTAAGAGCAAATGACGCTGTCGCCGATGCTGCCAGGGCGGTTGAATCATTCTTGGCGCGTTTAGCGGACAGGCTCACAATAAATCTTACAGGTGCCAATGGCATCAATCAAAAGTTAGATAAATTCCGCCCAGGAAACCATTTACCAAAAAAAGTTGTAGAAGCGGCTAAGTACCTGGGTCAAGTTAGAAACGCCGCTGACCATGGAGTTGACGTTGATCCAGATGTTGGACACGTTTGGCAAATTCAACAAACAACGGCGCTTCAATACGTATATGTGGCATGTTCGTTTATAAATGCGGCTCTTGAAAGAGAAGCCGGAGGAAATTTTATTATATAGCCATGGACGGGGTGTCGAATTATGGGCATTCGAATTTTGAATTCCGGGCGTAAATTAAGGGGACAGCATACTTAATTTTAACCAGAATAGCCACCGGATAATCCTATGATTTTTATTTTAAAAAGGTAGCTCTGAAAATTTCTGAATTTTTTTAGCAAGACCGGCAATGCCAAAAAATTACATAATCCGTTTTAGGCAGCTTTAAAAGCCAGTCACAAATCTCCAGCCTGCAATTAAAAAAGGCTTTTTTGACACGGATTTCGCGGATTTCGCGGATGGGATGATGGATTCCTGAGAAAATGAAGAAAAATCCGTGTTAATCCGTGCAATCCGTGTCTGAAAACAGGGAGGTTGAAGCGGCTCATCGATCAGCTGGTGAAATTTATTCGCAGAATGTAGACAGAAAATTTACTGGCATATCTCAGCAAAACGGCCGTTGACAAGTTTCACCAAATCCTGGGGACGCAATTCGATTTCCAGGCCCCGGCGGCCCGCACTCACAAAAATCGTGGCGTGGTTTTCAGCGGATGCGTCGACAATGGTCTGAAGCTGTTTTTTCTGACCTAAGGGGCTTACGCCGCCCAGCACATAGCCGGTGGATCGTTCCACATCCGATTGGGCCGCCATGGCCGCTTTTTTGGCGCCGGCTGCTTTGGCCATGCGCTTCATGCTTAGCATGGATGACACCGGAAGGACGCCCACCGCCAATGTTTTCATATCAAGACAAACCACCAGGGTTTTAAAAACTCTGTCTTCGGCAACCCCCAACTTGTGAGCCGCTTCCAGACCATAGGATTCAACTGATGCGTCGTGGGTGTATTCATGTATTTTATGGGTGATTTTAGCCTGCCTGGCGATATTGATTCCGGGGGTCATTTTAAAAAAGGTCGCGTATTTATTCAGCTATTATTTTTTAAACCACAGACCACGGAGAAAAGACCTTGTCTGCTTTTCTCTGTGGTCTCTGTGATCTCAAGTGAGCATCGCGAACGGGTGGTTTTATTTAATGTTTTTTGAAAATCGCTGAGTAGTTACGAAATTTTTTGCAAATCAGGTAATGTCCGGTAAATGCAGAATCCCTTTTTGCACTGGTTTAAGAGCCGGTCACAAAATTACAGCCCACACTTGAAAAAGGCTTTTTTGACACGGATGTCGCGGATTTCACGGATGGGATGATGGCGTCCCCTATTCGTGGAAAAAAAGAAAAATCCGTGTAAATCCGTGCAATCCGCGTCTGAAACAAAGATGTGGAGGCAGTATATCGATCAGCTGGTGTGCCCCGTTTTCACTGCTGGTTGAACAGCTGGCGAATTTTTTCCACCCGCTTGCGGTTCACCCCGAGATCGGAATATCCGAGCCGGGACGCAGACCGCACATGGATCACATTTTCTTCGGGAAAATAGAATTCCACGTCATCCACAAACCGGAAGAGGGCGGATGTGCATTCGATCCGCAGATAGTCGTCGCGTTCTTCCACAATTTGGGTCCGTTTGAGATTGGATATCGCTTGTTTCAACCGCTGGATAGCGTCCTGTCTGCTGCCGTCATAGGTAAACGGGGCAACGCTGTGTTTTTCATCCGCTGCCTGGCTGTTCACGCAATTGGGGCTGTCCGGACACTTCGCCAGCCGGCCGTCGGCGATCCCCAGGGTGTCCGGCCGGGATCCGGCACATGACAGGGTCATCAGGCATCCGATCATGACCAGAAAAAATCGCTTCATCTTTTTACCTCCATTGGTTTCAGGTTTTACGGTTGCATCAGGTTTAGTTTTTACATTATTTAACCGGTTGCCATTTACGCGCTGAATGCGGCACTGACCATGGCCTGGGCTTCTTCCTGAATTTTTGTGAGGTGGGTGTCGCTTTTCAGGCTTTCCGCGTAAATTTTATAAATGTCTTCCGTGCCGGAGGGCCGGGCCGCAAACCAGCCGTTTTCCGCCACCACCTTGAGGCCCCCGATGGGCGCGTTGTTGCCCGGGGCATGGGTGAGGATGGCGGTAATGGGCTCTCCGGCCAGGGTTTTGGCCGGCACCTGGTCTTTGGACAATTTTTTGAGCACGGCTTTTTGGGCGAGGGTGGCCGGCGCATCCATCCGGCTGTAAAAACAGCGGCCGAAGCGCGCTTCCAGGCCGGCATAGATCTCTGCCGGGTCTTTGCCGGTTTTTGCCAGAATTTCAGCCGCCAGCAGGTTCATGATGAAGCCGTCCTTGTCCGTGGTCCAGACCTCACCGGTCATGCGCAAGAAAGACGCGCCGGCGCTTTCTTCGCCCCCAAAGCCGTACTCCCCGCCGAGCAGACCGTCCACAAACCACTTAAACCCCACCGGTACTTCGGTGACGGTTTTTTTCAAAGATGCCGCCACCCGGTCGATCATGGCAGTCGATACCAGGGTTTTACCCACGGACGCATCCGGCCGCCATCCGGGCCGGTTCTGAAACAGATACCAGACAGCGACGGCCAGATAGTGGTTCGGATTCAGGAGCCCCGCGCCCCGGGTCACAATGCCGTGACGGTCCGCGTCCGTGTCGTTGCCAAAGGCAATGTCATATTTTTCGCGGAGGTCGATCAATCCCTGCATGGCATAAGAAGATGAGCAATCCATGCGGATTTTGCCGTCTTTGTCCAGAGTCATAAAGGCAAAGGTCGGGTCCACCAGGGGATTGACTACATCAATGGGTATGCCGTACCGAACAGCAATGGGGTCCCAGAAGGCAACCCCGGCCCCGCCCATCGGGTCCACCCCGATTTTGATGCTGCTTGCGGCAATGGCTTTCATGTCCACCACATTTTTCAGATCCTGCACATAGGGGGTGATGTAATCATAAAAATGGGTGGTGTCCGCTTTCAGGGCTTTTTCAAACGGCATTCTGGAAATCCGGTCCGCGCCCACTTTCAGCAGTTCATTGGCCCGTTTTGCAATCGCGGTGGTAGCGTCCGTGCCTGCCGGGCCGCCGTGGGGCGGATTGTATTTAAATCCCCCGTCCTCGGGCGGGTTATGGGATGGGGTGATGACCACACCATCGGCAAGACCTGTGGTTTTTCCCCGGTTAAACGTCAGAATGGCATGGGAAATCACCGGGGTCGGGGTGTAGCCCAAGTCTTCCTGAATCATCACCGTGACGCCATGCGCGGCAAAGATTTCCAGGGCCGAGGCCAGGGCGGGTTCGGACAGGGCGTGGGTATCCATGCCCATAAACAGGGGGCCGGTGATGTTTTCGCTGGTTCGGTATTCAACAATGGCCTGGCTGACGGCGAGGATATGGGCCTGGTTAAAACTGTTTTTAAGCGAAGACCCCCGGTGGCCGGATGTGCCGAAACTGACCCGCTGGGCCGGATCTTCCGGATCGGGGTGATTCACGTAATAGGCGGAAACCAGACGGGGAATATTGGCAAGCAGGTATGCCGGGGCTTTTTGGCCGGCCAGGGGATGAACAGCCATGTCGTCTCCTTTATGTTGATGCAGGTGAGAAGTTGGTTACGGATGTGTTTGAGATTATCACTTTCCGCCGGCGGAAGTAAAGCATGATCAACTTTGACGGACGAACAAAATACTATTTTCTGGATTTCAGAACCGGTTCCCGTTAAAATGCGTTCATGAAAATTATTTTGGCATTTTTGCTGGTGATTTTTCTGGTATTCAGCGGCTATCATTTGTCGTTTCAGAAATTCCGGATCCCCCTGTTTGCCCGGAAGTTTTATCTGACCGGCATGGAATTTCTTTTTCTAGGCCTGCTGCTGGGACCGCATTTTTTAGATATCCTGGACTGTGAAACGTGTCACGGGCTGGCACCCCTGTCCGCACTGGTGCTTGGATGGATCGGCATGCTGTTTGGCTTTCAGTTTGAAATTGCCAAATTAAGGCGCTTCCCTTTGTATTTTTTTTCAGCCGCTGTCCTGGAAAGTGCGGTGACGCTGGTGATCGTGTTTGTCGGGGGGTATCTGACGCTGCCGGTTTTTTTCGACCTCGACGACCCGGTCCGCGTTGTCATTGCCCTTGCCCTTGCCGGGGCGGCCGCCTGCACCGCGCAGACGGCGTTGTCACTTTTTTCCCTGCGCGGTACGGACAGCCGCCAGCCAACCATCAAATTTTTGAGATATCTTTCCAGCATCGACGGCCTGATTGCCATGCTGGTGCTGTTGCCCGTGTATATCTATTTCTCCGGCTCCGGCACGCTGGCCAGAAAATCAATGATATTCGGGGCGGATACGGTAACTGCCATCCTCTCTTTTGTGGGGCTGATTGTCCTGTTTAATCTATTTCTTGCCCGGCGCAAAGAAGAAAGAGAGCTGGCCATGATTGCCATCGGTATGACGGTGTTTACCAGCGGGTTTGCCATGGTGATCAATTTTTCACCTTTGATCGCCAATTTCTTTGTGGGGGCATCCATGGTCAACATCACCCGTGAAAAGGAAAAACTATACAACACCTTTGTCAGCATCGAAAAGCCGCTGTATCTGCTGCTGCTGGTATTTTTGGGGAGCGCCTGGCATTTTGCCGGCTTCTGGATTTTAGCCGCCGGCGCGGGCTACTGCGGCCTCCGTTTTGCCGGCAAAGTGATTGGCGGGGCCGCCATATCTTCCCTGTGCCGCGGTATCGAGAAATACCCGGTCACTATCGGTCTGGGCCTGATTGAACAGGGCGGGCTGGCACTGGCGATTCTGTATGATTTTTATCAGGCTTTTCAGTCGGATGTAACTGCCACGGTGGTTGGCATTGCGCTCTTGGCAGTGGTGGCTAACGATTTGCTCAGTCCGGCCATGCTCGCTGCCGTGCTGAGACGAAATGCTTAACCAATGTCTGGTAAAAAAGATGCCGGCAAAAGCAATGCACGGGAAAGACGCGTAATGGCCAAATCTTCATCAAATACCGGAACCGTTGGGTTGTATGTCGTCAAAATCGGCGTGATGATTCTTTTTGCGTGGTGGTTCAAGCAGGTAGAAATTGAAACCGGACGGCAGCAGACCGGGGTGATTATATTTTCACTCGGATTTCTGATGCTTTCTGCCCATGTGCTTGCCCGGATTCTGAAAGAGGCCAGGCTTCCGCTGATTTCCGGGTATATATTCGCGGGGCTGCTGGCCGGACCCTATCTGACGGGATTTTTAAGCACTGAAATGGTGATGCGCTTCAGGCTTATTGACGATCTGGCGCTCAGCTTCATTGCTTTGAATGCCGGGGGGGAACTGCGGCTTGCCGGTTTGAAAAAACAGGGCAAATCCATTATACTAAATATCATTTTTCTCACGGTCATTGTTTTTTCTCTGGTCCTGGGGTTTATGATGCTGGCCGGAGGTTATTTTCAGGTGACCGCGGATCTTGATCCCGCGTCTTTGATGGTCTTGGGGATTTTGATCGGTGTGATTTGCGTGGCCCGTTCTCCGGCGTCTGCCATCGCCATTATCAATGAATGCCGGGCACGGGGGCCGTTTACGGACATGGTGCTGGCGGTTGCCATTGCCAAGGATGTGCTGATCATTATTTTGTTTACCACTGCCATGGCCATATCCCGGATTTTGCTGACCGGGGGCGGAGGCTTTGAGGCGGCCGCGCTTTCCGGGCTGATCATAGAGATGATCGTATCCATTCTGATCGGCGGCCTGGTGGGCAAGGGGGTGGCGGTTTACATGGAACGGGTAGGGTATGACTTTCTGCTTTTTCTGCTGTTTATCGCGTTTGCCATCGCCCGGATGTCCATGTGGTTTAATGGCTTCATGGAGGACCGGTTTGCTGTTTCCCTGCATCTGGAGCCGCTTTTGATCTGTATGACCGCGGGGTTTTTTATCCAGAATTTCAGCCGGTTTGGATCTCATTTTATTGAAAGCCTGGAACGTACCTCCCTGCCCATTTATGTGCTCTTTTTTTCTCTTGCCGGCGCTTCTTTGAATCTCAATTCCCTGGCCCTTTGCTGGCCGCTGGCGCTCTGCATTGTCGGTGTCCGTTTGACCGGAATGTTCTCCGGCAGCTGGCTGGCCGGGACATTGAGCCATGATCCGCCCGTATTTAATCGACACGCATGGATGACCTATGTCACGCAGGCCGGTGTTTCCATTGGGCTGGCCCAGCTGGCCTCCCGCCAGTTTCCGGAAATCGGGGTGCAGTTAAATACCATTGCCCTGGCGGTGATTGCCGTGAGCCAGATTATCGGCCCCATTGCGTTTAAAACTGCGCTGACCGCGGTGGGGGAATCCGGAAAACGATAACCACCATTGTCAATGAAAGGAAAATCCCATTCTTGTTCTGACCTTTTTACTCGTTCCTTTGTCCCTGTTTATCGGCATTGCGGCCAGTGCCATCGGGTTTACTGCCTGGCCTTTGGTGGTGCCGGTACTCTTCATCCTGTGCGGGCTTGATCTGTACCTGACCCTGTTCTCCAGTCTGCTGGTAGATTGCGCAAACGCGCTGGTCATGACGATCATCGCAAAAAAAAACAATTGCCTGGATGTCCGCCAGGGGATCCGGCTGGCGGTTTTTGCTGTTGTCTGGATTGTGGCCGGGTTTTCTCTGGGACGGTTTTTTATTCCCGGAAATGACCATTTGTTCCGGGGGTCGGCCGGGGTGATTACCCTGTTCATCGGGATATTATTTATTGTTAAGGGCATCAGAAACAAACCCGGGGGCACGGTTTCAAACGGTTCCCCGGTCGCGATAACCAGCAAAAACCGCCCGACAAATGGCACCGCATCTCAAAAAAGCGGCATCCGGCCCTACTTTGTTTACGCCGGCGTGGGAGTGATGGCTTTTCAGATCGGTTTTCTGGGCATTGGCGGGGGCATGGGATATGCCATTTCCCTGATGCTGTTTCTGTCTTATCCGGTGCTCACGGCCACCGGCACGGCCATGCTGATGACATTGTGCTCCACCCTGGTGGGCGCGGGGCTGATGTTTTTCCAGATTCCAGCGGGTGCATTGTCGGGATGGCAATGGTTTATTCCCATGATGGTGATATTGTCCATGACCGGCACTCTGTGCGGCGCAAAAATCACCTACGCGCTGCCCACCCGGCAGATTCATTTTCTGATCGGCGGGGTCGTGATTTTGGCAGGGATGTTGGCGATGTGTCAGAAATACTTTATGCAAATCATGACGGCTTCGTAAAAAAAAGATTGCTTAAGAGGAAAATAATTGTTATTTGATAATCATTATCATTTAAAACCGGAGATTTCACGTGGCGGATCATAACGAACGTTTTGAGGGCATCGTCCAGAAGCTGAAGGAAAACGGGTACAAGATAACCCCCCAGCGGCTGGCGATCATCCGAATTCTGGCCAAAAGTGAAGGCCATCCCAGTGTTGAAGGCATTTATGAGCAGCTCAAAGATGCGTTCCCGACCATGAGTCTTGCCACGGTGTACAGAAATATTTTATTAATCAAAACACTTGGTGAAGTTCTTGAACTGGGATTTCCGGACGGAAGCAACCGGTATGACGGCAATAAACCCTATCCCCATCCTCACGTTATCTGCATCAAGTGCAAAAAGATCGTCGACCCTCATCTTGAAAGTCTGGATCAAATGAAAAAGGAGGTCGCGTCAGAGACCCGTTTCAAGATTCTGAACCATCGGCTGGATTTTTTCGGTATATGCGGCGACTGCATGGCAAAGGGCATTGAGTGACGCTTTTACATGGCCGCCCATATCGTAAGACCAGCCCGGTTTAAACTCAGACAACAAAAGGAGGAAACACTATGAACGATGAAAGCAAATGTCCGGTGACAGGGAAAAAAGGCAATCCCGTTGCCGGCGGCGGCACGTCGAACCGTGACTGGTGGCCAAACCAGCTTAATCTCAGGATTCTGCACCAGCAGGACAAAAAGAGCAATCCCATGGGCGAATCTTTCAACTACGCCCAGGAGTTCAAAACCCTCGATCTTGCGGCGGTAAAAAAAGATCTCTTCGCACTGATGACCGACTCCCAGAACTGGTGGCCGGCGGACTACGGCCACTATGGGCCGCTATTTATCCGGATGGCCTGGCACAGCGCGGGCACTTACCGCATGGGCGACGGCCGGGGCGGGGCAGGGTCCGGCTCCCAGCGTCTTTCGCCCCTCAACAGCTGGCCGGACAATGTGAACCTGGACAAAGCGCGCCGGCTTCTCTGGCCCATCAAACAGAAGTACGGCCGGAAAATCTCCTGGGCCGATCTCATGATCCTTGCCGGCAATTGCGCCATTGAGTCCATGGGGCTCTCCACCTTCGGGTTTGCCGGCGGGCGGGTGGACGTCTGGGAACCCGAAGAAGACATTTACTGGGGCAGCGAGGACGAATGGCTCGCCACCAGTGAAGATCCCAAAAGCCGCTACTCCGGCGAACGGGATCTGGAAAATCCCCTGGCGGCCGTGCAGATGGGTCTGATTTACGTGAACCCGGAAGGTCCGGACGGCAACCCCGATCCGGTGGCCTCCGGTCATGATGTTCGTGAGACCTTTGCCCGCATGGCCATGAATGACGAAGAGACGGTGGCCCTGGTGGCCGGGGGGCATACCTTTGGCAAATGCCACGGCGCGGGTGATGCGTCCCATGTGGGACCGGAACCTGAGGCCGCTCCCCTTGAGTCGCAGGGCCTGGGCTGGAAGAGCAGTTTTGGGAGCGGCAAGGGCGGAGATACCATCAGCAGCGGTATCGAAGGGGCGTGGAAGCCCTATCCGACCCGGTGGGATATGGGGTATTTAAAGGTGCTGTTTAAATATGATTACGAGCTGGTCAAGAGCCCGGCTGGCGCCAACCAGTGGCTGGCCAAGGATGTGGAAGACGAGGATATGGTGATCGACGCCCATGATCCGTCCAAGAAACATCGGCCCATGATGACCACGGCGGATCTTTCCCTGAAGTTTGATCCAATCTATGAACCCATTGCCCGCCGCTTCCTGGAAAATCCTGAGGCGTTTGCGGATGCGTTTAGCCGGGCCTGGTTCAAGCTGACCCATCGGGACATGGGCCCCCGGTCACGCTATTTGGGTCCGGAGGTGCCGGAGGAAGAACTGATCTGGCAGGACCCGCTGCCGGCAGTGGACCATGCGCTTGTTGATGAAAAAGACGTCGCCGACCTGAAAGCAAAAGTGCTTGCATCCGGCCTGTCCGTCTCCCAGCTGGTTTATACGGCCTGGTCATCGGCCTCCACGTTCCGGGGGTCTGACATGCGCGGCGGGGCCAATGGCGCGCGCATCCGGCTGGCCCCCCAGAAAGACTGGGCCGTGAATCAGCCGGACCAGTTGAAAAAAGTTCTGGATATTCTTGCGGGGATTCAGAAAGATTTCAACAACGTTGCGTCCGGCGGCAAGAAAGTATCCCTGGCGGACATGATTGCTCTGGGCGGGTGCGCCGCAGTGGAGCAGGCCGCGAAAAATGCCGGTTACGATGTCACGGTTCCGTTTACACCGGGCCGCACGGATGCGTCCGCGGAGCAGACCGACGCGGATTCCTTTAGCGTACTTGAACCAATGGCGGACGGTTTCCGCAATTATCTAAAAGCCAAATTCAGCGTATCGGCTGAGGAATTGCTGGTGGACCGGGCCCAGCTACTGACCCTGACCGCGCCTGAGATGACGGTGCTGGTGGGCGGCATGCGGGTGTTGAATGCCAATTTCGGGTCTTC
Source organism: Christensenellaceae bacterium (assembly GCA_963674805.2). Classification (GTDB taxonomy): domain Bacteria; phylum Bacillota; class Clostridia; order Christensenellales; family CALMFG01; genus CALMFG01. The sequence goes on along the minus strand of CAXXNY010000025.1, from coordinate 2,561 downwards.
AGACCATGGGGTCTTTACCCGGACGCCCGGAAATCTGACCACTGATTTCTTTGTGAACCTGCTTGATATGGGCACGGAGTGGAAAGCCACCAAAGATGAAAACGTTTTTGAGGGAGTTGACCGCAAAAGCGGCGCGCTGAAATGGACCGGCACCCGGGTGGATCTGATTTTTGGTTCGAACTCCCAGCTCCGGGCCATTGCGGAAGTTTATGCCTGCCAGGACGCCGGGGAGAAATTTGTGAATGATTTTGTGGCGGCCTGGGACAAGGTCATGAATCTGGACCGCTTTGATCTTGGATGATGCTGGTAAAATAGTTTAAAGATTGCAGAGCATAGCAGAAACAGAGGGACGGTTTAGCATAGCCGCCTGATGTTTCAAAATAATTTTTCCCGCAGGGGCGCAGGGGCGCAGAGAAAAGCCCCCTGCGCCTTTTGCGTCACTGAGGGAAAAAACCAACAGCGGGAGCGCCGTGCCATGATTTCTTTGAGCGCTCCGTGGCTAAAAGTTTTTCTTTTATACAGGAGGCGGTTTTTCTTCAAAAAGTGTCAGTGTATCAGGTGTCAGGGAAAACGACTCTGACACCCGACACCTAAACCTGACACCTGACACCTGTACCCTGCACCCTGCAACATGGAACATGGAACCTGAAATCCCTCTCAGTCCCCGGATTCCGGGAACCATGTTTTCGCGTTGTCCCGCAGAATATATTTTTGAACTTTTCCTGACGCGGTCATGGGAAAAGAATCCACCATGGCCACGTATTTGGGGATTTTGTACCGGCTGATCTGGCCCCGGCAGAAATCCCGAACGTCTTCGGGCTGGCAGTCGCTGCCTTCCTTCAATATTACAAAGGCCCCCACCTCTTCGCCGTATTTCCGGCTGGGAATACCCACCACCTGAACATCCAGAATCTCTTTCATGTTGTAGAGAAATTCCTCGATTTCCCGAGGATAGATGTTTTCCCCGCCCCGGATGATCATGTCCTTGTGACGGCCGGTAATGGAGATATAGCCGTCATTGTCCACAACGCCAAGATCTCCGCTGTGGAGCCAGCCGTCCGCATCAATGGTTTTGGCGGTGGCGTCCGGCATGTTGTAATATCCTTTCATGACATTGTATCCCCGGCAGCAGATTTCCCCCTGCTCTCCAATGCCCACTTCCATGCCGGTGTCCGGGTCAACCAGTTTGACTTCAATGCCGGGCATGGGCCGGCCCACGGTTTCGGTTCGTTTTTTAATATCATCTTCGATCCGGGTCTGGGTGATCACGGGGGAGGCTTCGGTGAGGCCATAGCAGATCGTGACTTCGGTCATGTACATTTTTTCGATGACCTGGCGCATGACATTGATGGGGCAGGGAGAGCCCGCCATAATACCGGTGCGAAGAGATGAAAAATCAAATTTGTCAAACAGCTTGTGGTCGAGCAGGGCAATAAACATGGTGGGCACCCCATAGAGGGCGGTGCATCGTTCCTGCTCCACGGACGCCATCACTTTCACCGGGTCAAAGGATTCAAGGATCACCATGGTGGCGGCGTGGGATACGGCGGCAAGCACCCCGAGCACACAGCCGAAACAATGGAACAGGGGGACGGGCAGGCAGACACGGTCTTTGTGGGAAAATTGCTGGTTTTCGCCGATCCAGAACCCGTTGTTGCCGATATTGTTATGGGTCAGCATGACGCCTTTGGGGAATCCCGTGGTGCCGGACGTGTACTGCATATTGACCACGTCCTCCGGATCAAGACTTTTCTGCCGGGCCTGGTAGTCCGCATCACTGATCATCACGGACATGGCTTCCACCTCCGGAACGGTGTACATGCCCCGGTGTTTTTCATGTCCCAGAAAAAAGACCCGCTTGAGATGCGGAAAATTTTCACTGACCAGATATCCGCGCTGGCAGGCTTTCAGTTCCGGCACCAGGTCGTAGACTGTTTTTACGTAATCCGTGTCCTGATACCCATTGATCAGAAAAAGATTTTCTGTTTCCGATTGCTTGAGCAGATATTTCAGTTCCGCGGTTTTATAATTGGTATTTACTGTGAGGAGGATCGCACCGATTTTTGCCGTGGCAAACTGGAGGGTGACCCAGTAGGGAATGTTGGTGGCCCAGACGGCCACTTTTTCGCCTTTTTCCACGCCCAGGGCCATGAGGCCTTTTGCCACGCGGTCCACGGTGGCGGAAAATTCCCGGTACGTCTGGCGGTAGTCTCTGTCCACATAAATAATGGCTTCATTGTTGGGATGGTCTGCCACGGCCTGGTCCAGGATCTGGCCGAGGGTTCGGTTTTGAAGCAATTCTGAATTCATCGATCAACTCCGGTTATCTTATGATAGTTTTTCGGCCATAAAAAATCTCAAAAAGAGTCATTCCGGAGAAAGCCGGAATCCAGAAAACACTGGATGCCGGATCAAGTCCGGCATGACCAAGTTTCTTTATGTAATAGCCGGTTTAATAGTTTTTTAGTAACTACTCAGCGATCTGCAAAAAATATTTTAACCACCCGTTCGCGGTGCTCACTCGAGATCACAGAGATCAGAGAGGAACGCCGACAAAGTCT
>CAXXNY010000024.1:0-4322 GCA_963674805.2 Christensenellaceae bacterium | reverse complement strand
GACGTCCGCCGGCACATGAACCGGCTTTTTCGTGGTCCCCAATTGGGTCATGCCGGTCACAAAGGGGACCAGAATTTTGACATTGTACTTTTTGACCTCGTCAATGAGTGGCGGGTAGGTTTTGAACATCTCCTGCATGGCCTTGAGGCCCACATAGGCGTTGTCGTGGGAGAAGGGGGGATCCGCCACGGTCCAAAGCGGCGTTTTGGCGGGATGATAGATGCCCCAGGCCCCGCCGCAGTCGGCGGTTCCCGCACCGATCCCTTCCATGGCATCGCCGGGCTTCAAAAGGGCCCCGGACCAGAAGAATCTGAATTTCACGGCTCCTTTGGTGCGTTTTTCAATTTCGGAGGCCCACCATTTGACCGCTTCGGCCCGAATTCCCTTGGCCGCCCCCTGGGCCGCATATCTCAAGACCAGGGGTTTGTCCGAGGCCGCCGCCGTGAAAAGGAAACCGGAAACCCACACCATCAGCGTCGCCAGAAATACCGTCTTCATCAATCCCTTTGTTTTCATCTGAGCACCTCCTAGAGTTTTGACGTTTAAGGATGGAAATTCCCCATCCCGGTGGCACAAGCGCAAACAACAAAATAAACCTTTCAAAGGGCTACCTTCCCCGCTAACGGTCCCTGTTTTCGGATATGGCATTCAGTCGCTCCTTGACCTCCACCACGTGGTCATTCAACAGGCTGTAGGCCAGATCCCGGTCCCCGGCCTCGATGGCGGCCACCAGCCGGCCGTGTCCGCGAACCACCTCCCGGGAGGTCTCCAGGTCCGCCCCCGTTCGGCTCAAAAGATCCAGGTGAACGGCCATGATGGATTCCATGACGATGACGAAAACTTCATTTTTGGTGGCCTTGGCCAGAAGGGTGTGGAAATCGGCATTGTATTCCGTGCCCATGAGGCCGTCGGCGATGCGCTTTTCCGATGTCTTGCCACATTCTCCCGAAGGGCTTTGAGATCCTGCGGGTCGGCATTTTCAAAGACGAATTTCAAAATCACCCCTTCGATTTCAAGGCGTGCCCGGGTCAATTCGTCGATGGTGATGTTATGCATGCGAAAGGCACCGGTAAAAAGATCCCCGATACGCCTTAAAATGGTGTCTTTTATCACTGGACCGCCGCCGGGGCCCCGTTGTATGGTAATGAACCCCGACAGCTCCAGGAGCCTGAGCGCCTCTCTGATGGTTTGGCGGCCCACTTGAAACTGCTGGGCCAGATCTTTTTCAGAAGGGAGCCGGTCGCCGATCTGAAGGACGCCGTCCAGGATTAACGTCTTGATGCTGTTGGATATTTCCTCAAAGGATCTCTTTTTTTGAAGGGGGGAGAAAAGCGCTTTTCTCAGGCTGATTCATGGTGAAACTCCCGTATTTCCCAGGGGGAACCCCATGGATAAATGAAAAGAATAAATTCTTTTTCTATTGATCTATTTGTCTGACATTTGTACAATATGATTACTAGATCGTATTGCCGGATTGTCAAGAAAAAAAGAGTCAGTGGAAAATTTTTGTTTAACGTCTGCGGAATAACAAGCCGATCCCCATGCGGGCCGACTTCCAAAAACGCCATTTATTTTAAGGAGGAAACCGAAATGGCTCACCTAATATCATTTTCACGAAGCCGGTGTACGACGGTTGAGGAATCCTCGGGAAGGGATCATGACCTGCGTCTGCCGGATAACGGACAATCTTCTGGATGCACGGGTGCAGCTTCAGGCCGCCCTTCCCGATCTCGAAATCATGGGGGTTGAAAGCCGCATCGACGCATCCCAAATCGGGGGCATGGCGGCTGCCGAAGCGCGGCTTCAGAAGTCTTTTGGGGGTCCGCATCGGCCCGGGCATGCTCAAAATCATCAAGGGACTCATGGGCGATGACCCGGCCTGCGTGGAACTGGGATTCATGGCCGAGGAGTGTTGCCACGGGGCCATTTTGAGTCTCACCAAGGGGACGCTCAAGAATGCGCCCCTGGAACCTTCGGACAGCCGGGATCATTTTTCCCGGATATGGTTGAAAAGAACATACGGCTGTACAACCGCTGCGCCGCTTTTGCAAAAGGGAGCACGCTTTTGGACGGCATTGAAATTCCCGAACAGACGCCATGAAGGGAGGGCGAATCGAATGCTGACGTATATGCGAAACAAGCTGGTGAGCGTTGAAATACCGGCTGACAATCTTTTTGTGGCCTACGGTTTTTTGGACGACCACATCTACAGCGTGGAAACCGTTTTTCAGGTGAACGGCACGGACATGACCATTTCGAGTGGCTGAAAGGGCACTGGAACCGGTACACCACCCCGGACTGCCCGAGGGCCATGGATCCACTTGCAGGAGGCCGTCGGGCTCTGTCTCACGGACGAGGGGTTCACGCAGAAGGTTCACCGGATCGTGGGCCGAAAGGCCTGCCGGCATTTTGCCAATCTCATCCTGGAGTGTTCCGACGCAATTGTGAAAGCCAAAGGGATGGTCGGGAAAGAGACGGACGTCCTCCCGAAAAGGATGCGGAACCGGCATCCCCGGGTCTCAACCGGTCCGGGACGTTGTAAAGCGGAAAGCCCGCGCGAACCGAGAAGCGATCGCGGGTCCCCTTTGAACAGCTCAAAGACGCGCCCCAAGGGTTCTACATCGACCTTCACGTGCACACCTCCCCCGCCTCCCCCTGCGCCTCATCCTCCGTGGATGAAATGATTGCGGAAGCCAAACGGATCGGTCTTGACGGCATCTGCCTCACGGATCACAACCATTCCTGGGACCCGAAGGAGATTGCGGGCGCTTCGAGAAAAACACGGGTTTGTGGTACTGGGCGGCAACGAAATTACCACCGTACAGGGGGACATGGTGGTTTTCGGGCTGGATGAGGACATTCAGGGAATCATCGCCCTCAAGGACCTGGCCGAGAAGGTGGCGGCCGTGGACGGCTTCATGATTGCGGCCCATCCCTTTCGCGGCTTTCTGGCGGTGAGCGGGGACAAACTGGGCCTGGATGTGGAAAGGGCCGTGGCCCGGCCCATGTTTTCCCTGGTGGACGGGGTGGAGACCCTGAACAGCAAGGTGACGGAAAATGAAAACCGGTTCTGCGGCCAGGTGGCCGAGGCCCTGGAGCTCCCCGTAACCGGCGGCAGCGACGCCCATCTGGCTGGGAGAAGTGGGTATTTACGCCACCCGGTTCAGCAAAATCATCGAAACGGAAGATGACCTCATGGCCGCCCTGAGGGCGGGTGACGGCGTTCCGGTGACATTATCAGAAACATGAAAAAGGAGCCACATAAATGAGCAAAGAACAAGGCAAATGGGAAAAGCTGGTAAGCGCCGAATGGAACTTCTGTTGAGACTCAAATCCTTTCCGATGGCCATGAAAATGATGGAGAAGAACGGAGCAATTGCAGGAGGTCCCTTTTTTGAGGCGGCCCGGCCACAAACTCACCATGTGCCAGATGCTCAATCTGGTGCGGAACTTCGACTGGACCCTCGGGGCCGACATTGAAAATTTCGGGCTTTCCACCTGCGCCTCCATCCTGGGGCTCACGGAACTCCCCTCCTGCTACACGGACGGCACCTTTCCGCTCCATCGTGTGGGTCCAGACCAAGGAGGACGGCAAGCGCTACGAAGCGGCCATCCCGAGAATGCGCAACCGGACAATACGAGGCGGTGGCCATGGCGCCGTTGGTGTACGACCCATTCGAGCCGGACATCGTGCTCATCTACGGGAACCCGGCCCAGATGATCCTGTTGATCAACGCCCTTCAGTTTGAAGACTACGAGGTGATGCAGTTTCATTGCGTGGGAGAATCCTCCTGCTCCGATGCCATTGCCCGGTGCTACCTGACCGGGAAACCGTCAGCTCAGCATTCCCTGTTACGGGGAACGCCGCTACGGACATGCCCAGGATGACGAACTGGTCATGGCCCTGCCCGCCGGATTATATGGAAAAGGCGTTACAGGGGGTTGGAGGTCCTGTACCGGCGGGGGGTTCGTTACCCCATCAGCTATCGCCGGGGCCGAAGGGGAGCATGGATTCGGCCCTGCCGGTGGCCTACACCACCCTTGAAGAGCGCATCGAAAAGGTGCGGGGGGCCGTTCCCGAAGGCGTGGTGGCCGGACTCACCGGGCGTGATTGCCAGCGGAAAGAGCACGGTCTCCACCAAGCTGGCACAGCTTGGCGCCAAACTGATCGACTTCGACCGCATCGCCCGCCAGGTGGTGGAACCGGGAAAACCCGCCTTCAATGACGTGGTGAAAGTTTTTCGGCACCCAGGTGTGCCAGGAAGACGGGACCCTGGACCGGAAGAAAATCTCGGACATCGTTTTCAAGGACATGGAAAAGC
>CAXXNY010000023.1:0-76116 GCA_963674805.2 Christensenellaceae bacterium | reverse complement strand
TCTTCAACCCTTTCCTGAAATATTTGGGGATTCATGTGTCGATCTCACATACTTTTGATTGGATAGCTTTTAAAAATACGTTTTGCTGATAGATCCTTTTATTTATACTCTATATGAATCTTCAGATTGTCTTTGATATGTGCTGATCAAAGTATGCAAAACATCTTATCAGCAATATTATAAAATTGTCTTTTAAAATTGATTAGCCTCCCCTTTACATGTAGTGATATTGAGGAGGCTAAATCACATTGATATCTTGATTAACATTATAGGAAAAATCCCACTAAGGATTAATCACTGTAATCAAGTGCCCAGTTGTTTTCCAAATCAGCAAGTGTGTCCGGTGTAACTAATCGGCCACCGACGAGATTAACTTGTTCGACGTCCTTCCCATTCAGAATGTCACAAATAACTTCAACAGCCTTCTTTGAATGATACCAGCAGTCATAGGTTACCGCTGCGTCAATATAGCCATCAAGCATCGGCTGATAAGACTGCGGTTGCGCATCACAAGATACAATATAAACATGTCTTTCGTCTCCAACCGGATAGTATCTATCAGCTTCCTGTAACGCTGCAGCAACTGATGAAAAAGCAAAATCACTTGCCAAGAAAATAGCGTTTGCTTCTGGATGTGCCGCTAATGCATTAGCTAAACCGCTTTTAAATTTTTCCGGTTCCCAGTCTGTTGGTACTTGAACTAGAACTTCCCATGCATTTCCACTGTCTTCATTTGCTGCGGCAAAGGCCTCACTACGATTAATTGCATTTTGGCAAATTGCTTCTGAGGATTAAGCTATACAGACCGCTCTCATTAATAATTGTGATTCCTCTGTTTGGGATTTCAAAGGTCGCGTTTCGCGACCTTTGGATAACCGTTTTATCTTCGGTTTCCACATGTTTTACCAATGCATCCTTGGTATTGGCGTATCCAAGAATTTCAGCAACCTCCTTTCCAATAAACCAAGGCTCCTTGTTTCGTAACATCGTCCTTACTTCCCCGAACATCTCATTCTTAAAAACTGTTAACTTCATTTTTCCTCCTTTATTTTGACTTGCTTACGCTCCCCTTCAGAGGTAAGCTGTCAGCTGACGGCACGACTTTTTACCTCTGGGATTATGGCTGAATATATGCGATTATATGTTTGTATATACTAGACAAAAGGGAACGCATGTTCTACACTACTCCTATGGAAAAGAAGGTCAATAGTTTGAAGCAAAGTCGGCAGTGAATGTCAGTAAGTTTTTTTAAAAAGGAGAAAAGAGATGGCGACGATACTCAAATACAAGACAAAAGACGGGTACAGGTGGCGGGTCAGGTGGTGGGATGAGGACAAAAAGCAGGTGTCCAAAACCTTTGACAGACAGTCTGTGGCCAAAGACTTTATGGTGAAATTAGAGAACGATATGCGGGAAGGCTTCTATACCGCGCCTACGAGTATCAAAGTCCGGGATTACTTAAATCAATGGATTGAAGGGTATAAGACTTCTGTGTCTCCCAGTACCGCAAGAAGCTATCAAGTGAACATCGATCATATCAACAAGTACATTGGCTCAAAACAGTTACAGCGTCTTATGCCAATGGATATTGAGAATGCGTATAAGGAATTGGGACAGACACTAAACGGCACATCTCTCCTGTATATTCACCGGTCCTTATCCCGGGCATTTAAGCAGGCAGAAAAACAAAAGCTAATTACAAGAAACGTATTCACGCTGGTGGAAACGCCAAAGAAGAACAAAGATAAGGTATCCAGCTTTATTCATCCGGATGATTTACATCAATACTTAAAAGCCTTTGAGGGGGATTACCTGTACCCGGCGGTATGCCTGGCTGTATTCGCCGGTTTACGGCGTGGGGAGATACTGGGCCTTCAGTGGAGCGATATCAAGAACGGCAACCTCATCATCAAAAACAACATGACCTACGACGGGATGCGCCCGCCGAAGAGCGGCAAGACAAGAGTTGTACCTATTTCAGCACCTGTTGCTAAAATCTTAAAAGATCAAAAAGACTGGCAGCGGGAAAACAAGGAAAAGATGTGGAGCAAGTATTACCGCTCGGATTTCATCATTACACGTAAAGACGGTACACTGATTGACCCGAAGCTGTTATCAAGGCGGTTTGGTGAAGTTCAGAAACGGTACAACCTGGATCCAGTACGCTTCCATGATTTGAGACATACTGCTGCAAGTTTAATGATCCTTGAGGGGGTGCCGTTAAAGACGGTTTCTGATATACTCGGGCACAGCAGTATATCAATAACAGCGTATATTTATGGGCATGTACTGGAAGAGCAGAAGAAAAATGCTGTGAATAAACTGGAACGGTATTTCCAAGTATAATATTTTCATAATAAGTTTTTCAGCGAACAAGAAAATATTAGTTATTTAGCATCTTTTATGTTATTCTTTTTATAATAAGCAAATATATACAGCAAGCATATATAATAAATTAATAACGTTTTGAGAGGATTAGATATGGCATTAATCAAATGTACAGAATGTGGAAAAAAGGTTAGTGATACGGCGTCTGCCTGCCCCTCCTGCGGGCATCCTATAGAAGCGATTATAAAGGAAACATTTGCAAAACAAGAAGAACAGAAAATTCAGAAAGAAAAAAAGAAGCTTGCAAAACAAGAAAGGAAAAACATATCTTCAGAACAGAAAAAGAAAAATTCTTATGTTTTGATATCGATTGTGTGCGCAATTGTTGTCGTAGCAACTCTTATTTGGATGTTTGGTATCAAAATCCCAAAAGATAAAGCATATGCCGAATATCAAACAGTCGTATCTACATGTAATGAAACAATTGATGAATATAATCAAGAGGCCGCATCTTATAACGACAAAGCAAAACAAGTAATATCAGAGATTAATAATCTAGACTCAGCAATTGACAAAGCTCATGAGGTTATCGATTGTGGTGAAATTCCTTATGAAGCCGAAAAAATGACTACTCTGAGTAATACTCTTAAAGATGCAAGAAACAATAAAGCAACTTTGCCAGAATTATATGAGTTGTCAAACTCAATCACATTGGATGAAACTCTAAAGTCTACATATGCAAAAGTGATAAATGAAGCAATTACAGCGCTAGAAACATCTACCGAATCTATTATAGAAACTAGAGACAAACTCGCAGCGGATACAGCCAACATAATGATTCCAAATTACTCAGAATTATTATCAACAATTTCAACACAAAAACAAGAGCTTGAAGATAGTTATACTATTCAGCTTCAAATTACCGATCCTACAGAAGAATTTGTGATAGAGAGACTGAATCAGGTTGCTTCAATAGCAAATATTGCTGCAGTTACAGAAGAAAACGATCCTAATGGTAATTTAGGAAAAGCGGGTGGTTACACTGCCCAGGTTTTTTTCTCGTCACCTTTACTCAAGACAGAAACTATTGCCGGTAATAGTTTAGTAAATAGAGGAACAGACGCAGGAGGTAGTATTGAAGTATATGCAACCGTTGAAGAAGCAGAAAACAGAAACACCTATTTGGCTGCTTTTGACGGAACAATCTTTGACTCGGGTGCACATAAAGTTGTTGGTACGATGATAGTTCGAGTATCTACAAATTTGACTGCCTCAAAGCAAGAATTATTTATGAATGAGATTATTGATGCTTTAATTGTCCCATAACCTCATTGTCTCTGTTTTCATCCAATCTAGAGAACAAATATTGCTTAATTACTGGGGTTTGTTATGTCAGAGTATAGTGGCTATTTGCATATTGAAGATGTAGAGTATTCTTTCTATATTAACGGTACTTCATTAAATTTATTGCCAATCGATAAAAATGTTCATCAGTTTAAGCCATACAGTACGAATCGGTTTGATTATATTTTCGGACATCTTTATACGCATCAGCAGATATGCCTTCTTGATGTTGTTATACGAGAAGGCATGTTTATGTCAAGGAATTGCAGCGTCGCAGCAATAATAAAGGGTTCAAGAAACATGGGGGACGACATTTCAATTGAACCAGTAGATTCTATAACATTTATGGGCGAGGCAATTAATAGGTTCTATCATCATTTCAGAAAAATTGATAAAGAAAAAACAAATTTCGCTGCTGATGACGGCAGTGCTAATGTTGTGTTAAAACCCTATTCAGAAGTAACTTCTTCACACAAAATATTATTTGATAATATTGCCTGCCGTCTTCTATTGTCTACTTTATGCCTTACGCATGCGAATCAAAAAAAAGAGACTATTCTTGAATTAAAATCTACACTGGATCTGCATTTTGATAAACCTCTGCATTGTAGTGACATAAAAAAAGTCTGTACCGCCTTACTAAATTTCTTTCGCTTTTTGAACTTTCGAAAAAATATTGGATTCGAGAAAATTATAATTAAACGAATTGAAAATGATATTCATAGGCCTATTGGTGAATTAATCTTGCTTGCAAAAGAAGAGAATTCTACTGTTCCAATACAAAGGGCTATACATTATGAAGATATTAACAACCGGTTTGAAACACTTTTTAATAATGTGATTTCTTCTGAAAGATATATTCTTTTTGCACCAAAAGATAATAGAGAAGCTAATTATGTGAATTATTGGTCATACATAGATGCGACTACCAGCTTTGAGTATTTTTATAGAAAATCTAATAAAGGTGTAGAAAACGATATTGAATTCGAGAAATGTAAGCAGTTAATTCTAGAACGAATTGCCGATATTCAAAATAATAAAATCAATGGTCTCCGAAAAAAAATAGAAAAACTGGACAACGCTTCATTAAGAAAAAGATTTAAAGAATCACTTAGAACATATAAAACATTATTAGAAAATACCTTCCCTAAATTAAATCTTAACAGTAAATCAATGAAATCAATTTCACACAGTTTTGCTGAACAGAGAAATAAAATTGGACATGGAGATACAGATGGTATTGCGGATTTAAACATTCAGCCATATATTTTAGCCTTATGTATTATCTATATAATGATATTAAAAGAAAGTGAAATTGGAGACAATAAAGTTGTCACAATCCTAAAAAATATTTTTAGTAATTATGAACTTTACTAAATAATAAAATTTTCTTTCTCGTTTATTTTTTACTTTTTGGATTTTCTATTCGCTTTTGTCCACTTAGAAGGGTGTAGCGCAAACCTCATGTGACATATTTGTGACATGAAGCCCTTTTTCACCTCCTACAAACCGCAAAAGGCTTCCTCGGCAAAGTGCCGAAAAAGCCCCATTTCTAGCGGAATTCTGGCAGAGAGGAAGGGATTTGAACACTCGTTACGCTCATCACGTAAACACGATTTCCAACTGAGCCGCTTTACCTTCATATGTACTTCGTTGCCTTCATATATACCCATTTGTCGCGGAAAAATCACAAAGCCGAGTCACTTTGTTTTCATCTATGCTCGCTTGTTTTCACTCGTTTTTTGATTATCACGTAACATATTTGTGACATGAACTTAACTTAGTTGGCCTTTTTATTTACCCCTCGCGCTCTCATACTTATCAATAATACAGCGGACCTTATCCATAATCAGCGCCTCGGCCTTGTTTTCAAGTTCGCCGTTTCTGACCCTGATATACTGCTCCGGCATATACTGCGATAACAGTGTCACCGGCGGCTTTGTGTTATCATAGACTTCGATCAGCCTGTTAACCGCAGTCCGCATTGATGCCGTATCGGCGTAATACCGCCAGCGGTCGGAAAAGCTGTATTTTCGTTTCAGCGCAATTTCCTCTTTTGTCCCGTGGTAATACTTCTCCCAGTTCTTCGGGTCCGCAAGCATCGTCTCTTCCAACACGGCTTTAAAATCACCGTTCACGATGTCATCCAGCGCAAACAAGCCTTCTCTTAATGCAAACGTCAGCTCCGGTCCGACCTTCAATATTCGGATGCCGTCCTCGGCCATCTGTTTTAAATGTGTTTGAGTCTGATAGTCGGTCGAGTGGCCTTCTAGCGCAATGTTCGGGTATTGCTTCAAAGCCCCGGTAATCATCTTTGCCTTTTCCCGGTCATATGCAATCACCGAATTATCTCCAAACTCAACGCCCGGCTGAACCACTACTGCAATCACTCGGGCAAACGCGTCAGCCAATCCTTCATTTTTAAACGCGCTGTCAAAGGCTGTCAGCGTCTTTTTAAAGTCTTCCGGCGTGGTGATATGCAGATGTTCCTCTTCGTCCTGCGTCCCGCCGGGGATCGGCACTTCACTGCCGATCACATAGACAATATCCGCCTGACTGCCAAATGCCTTCTGGTGCGCATCCTCCGCGGCGGCACACAGCCGCGCCCCGCGTGATGCGATCACCGCATCTGACAGCGGGCTGTCCTTGGGGTCATCCCCAAGGCGCATGCTGGTATCGATATGAATCTTCTCAAATCCCGCTTCAACAAAACCCTTAATCAGCACTTCCGCTTCTGCCATCGCCTGCTCAGCCGGTTTGTCTTTAAACACGACCGGGCCGAGATGGTCGCCGCCCAGGATGACATATGCCTGATCCAGACCAATTTCATCCGCCATTTTGTAGACAAAATCACGAAAATCCTCAGGCTTCATGCCGGTATATCCGCCGTATTGATTGACCTGGTTCGCTGTTGCTTCAATCAGCACAAAGCTGCGGCGCTCCTTTGCATATTCAAGCGCCGCTTTAATCACATACGGATTGGAACTGCAAAGCGAAGGCATCCCGTTTTTGATCCCTTCGCCGCGCAGTGTCTGCATTAAATAATCGGTTCCCTTACTCATTGATTAAGTCCTTTACAGTCTTGGGGCTGATGTCGCCTTCCATCGGGCCCAGCTTCATGACATTCAGCGCACCCGCCGCAGACGCCATCTTTCCGGCTTCAAGCAGTGATTTGCCTTCCAGCAGCCCGCACAGCAGCGCCGCATCGAAGCAGTCGCCTGCGCCCGTCGGATCCACTTCTTTAACCTGATAAAGCGGGCAATCCACCGCTTCATTCCGCGAGTACAGCGTTGTGCCCTTGCTGCCCTTTTTCAGCGCCACGACTTCCATCTTCTCATATTCAAACAGCGCTTTGACGCCGTCTTCAATTGTGTCTTTTCCGGTCAGCATCTTCAGCTCCGCAATCCCCGGCATCAGCACCGAACAGTTGGTCAATATATCGCCCAGCACCTCGTCCACACTGCGACTGCCCAGCAGTTCCGGGCGGATATTCGGATCAAAAGACAGTTTGGCGCCCGCCTGTTTAAAGCGCATCGCCGCATCAATAATCTTTTCTTTAAACCCATCAGATGCCATCATGGAACAGCCCATGATGTGGAAGAACTTCGGGTCTTTGATATCCTTCATCTCAAACGGTTTTGGATGCACCGCCGGTGTATTGCCGATATGATAGATAAACTTTCTGGAGCCGTCTGCAAAATATGTGACAAACGCAACTGCGGTTGCGCATGTTTCATCTTCGACCACATATGCGACATCAACGCCATCTTTTTTCAGCCGGTCTAAGATGTTCCTGCCGAAATCATCCTTGCCCACACCGCCGAAGATGCCGCTGGAGTGTCCCAGCCTTGCAACCGTATCAATAAAGATTGCCGGTGCGCCGCTCGGGAACGGCCCGCGGAACTCACCTGTCTGGTACAGTTCGGTGCCCACGTCCGGACGCATGATCTCAACCAGCATCTCGCCCATTGTCCATATTTCGCTCATGAAACTGCTCCTATTCTAAAAACGCTTTTTTTAAAAACTTCAGTGATTCGGCGATGTTTTGATCCATTTGTTCCGGTGTCGCGCCCTTTGAAATATCACGCCATACTTTAATATCTTCGCCGACCTTGCCGCCCATCTTCACAAAGGGTTCCATCACCACGCCGCCGTCAAAACCAATGTCCCGGAGCGCCTTGCCGATTTCATTCCACGGCAGCGATCCCGTGCCCGGCAGGTTGCGGTTGCCTTCCCCGATATGCACATGGCCCAGATAATCGCCGGCATACCGGAATGCATCCGGAATGTTTGCTTCCTCAATATTCATGTGGAAGGTGTCCAGCAGCACTTTGGTGCTGGGAACGTCCACTTCTTTACAGAACTGCACCGCTTCTTCTGCGGTATTCAGTATGCTGGATTCAAACCGGTTGACGACCTCCAGGCAATAGTCGATACCGAGGTCCTCCGCGGTTTTAGCCAGCGTCTTGACGCTTTCAACGCCGCGTGCCCAGATCGCCGGTTTGTCCAGATCATCAAAGTCGCTGGGCCAATAGGTATTAATCACGCCGACCAGCGCCCTTGAATCAAGCTTATCCATCTGCTTCATGATATCAGATAAAAACTGAATACCGGCCTGTCTGA
This sequence comes from Christensenellaceae bacterium, assembly GCA_963674805.2. GTDB lineage: Bacteria > Bacillota > Clostridia > Christensenellales > CALMFG01 > CALMFG01. The sequence continues at coordinate 67,821 of CAXXNY010000023.1, read as the reverse complement.
CCGCCGGATCCTTTGACGCGACATCCTTATCTTTCGGCGGGCCGATGTTGGAGGTGATCTCAATCTCCAAATCCTTGGCCAGCGCCCGAAGCTCTGTGATTTCTGCGTCGCTCATGCTTAGCAGGTCGCCTGCGGAGATCTCTAAGATATCAAATCCGCAGTCCTTTACCTTCTTTGTGAAGTACCCATAATCCCCGTGCCATTCGCTCGTCCAGTATGCAAATAAAGTTCCGAATTTCATATCTAACCTTTCTTTATTAACAGCTCAACCTAGGATCATCAAAGAGTTCTACTTTACCTATCTTTTTAATTTGAAATCCATTACTTTTAAATTCTTCGTATTTAAATTCTTCTAATTCCTCATAAGCGAGTTCATGGAACTCTTTAAAGTCTTTCCAAAACTCATAACCATCACCTAGATTGTGCTCTAAAAATGCTTTTGCACATTCAATGCCCATCTGTGGGGCTACATAAAATGCTCCCATCGCCATTACATTACAATTATTCCCAGTAATGCAACGTAAAGCTGCGGGTACGCTTTCAACCACCGCAGCATGAACATGCGGACATTTACTTGCTGCAATATGAATACCCATACCTGTTCCGCAAAAGATTAGTGCTCTTTCAAATTCGTGTTCAGCAATTCTCGCCCCAACCTTAAGTCCAATACGATGGAACATTTCTGGGTTTTTTTCATCTGCGGATTTTACCCCAACATCTGTCACTTTCCACCCTTCAAATTTTAATTGTTTTACTACTGCTTCTTTTAGCGAAAAACCAGCAATGTCAGCACCTACTAAAACGAATTTTTCTTTAACTGTCTTCATTTTTTCCTCCCAAGTTATTTAAGCTATATTAGCAATCCCTTTTATTTGTTTACCGCTTTGTTTAATCCAACAAGTAAGCCCATAGTAATTACATATGCAAATATTCAACTCTAATAAATGGACTCTAAGCCTCACCTAACAAAAGCAAAATCAGTTTTTAACATTTCAAAAATCCCGCTCCTAGCTTACCATCCAAGGGGGAGCCATCTCACTAGCATTCTTAATAAAATTAGTTTGGTTTAACTTCCCCATTGGATAGAAAACAAAATATGTTAAACTAATAGCTAATAGCAATAATTGAACATGATTTTCACTGTTTAATACTTCAATAAATTTTCGTAAATTCCTACTGGGTTCTTAGTTACAATTGTAGCTTTTTCTTTTGTCTACGCTTTTCCGTTTGCCATACATGTGTAAATCCAAGATTTAACTACTTCCTTTATTTTGTCTTTTACCGGTTTGATTACATCAAGCGTGTACTGATTTTCCCCTCTACTGTTTAGCTCATCTCTAATACTATTCATATATGTACAAGAAATAATTGTTCCAACATTTACTTTGTTTATACCATTTCTAATTGCCCTTTTTACTTGCTCATCAGGTATACCCGACCCTCCATGCAGTACTAAAGGTATGCTTACGGCTTTGTTGACTTCTGCCAATCTATCAAAATTTATTTCTGGCTCGCCCTCATAGAACCCATGTGCCGTACCAATCCCAACCGCTAATGAATCTACTTCAGTTTCATTAACAAGAGTTACTGCTTCGTCGACATTTATTAAGTAATCACCGCCAACGAATTCGCCCTCTATTGTTTTTCCCTTTATTCTTCCTAGCTCTGCTTCAACATGAACGTCTTTCTTATGTGCTGCTTGTACTACTTGTTTAACAATTTTAATATTCTCTTCTAGAGGATATTTTGACGCGTCAATCATTACTGATGGATACCCGTTTTTAATTGCATCTATGCACATTTCTACTTGAAATGAATGGTCTAGATGGTGTATTAGTGGTATTCTTGCTTTCTGCATTGCTGCAACACCAATAGCTCCACAAATTTCGACACCTATTGATTCGACAACCAATGGATTTGAAGCAATCATAATAGGCGCTTCTGCTTCTTCTGCTGCTTCAACAATGGCCAAAAAATCCCAAATGTCTGAATAATTAAAGGCCGGTACAGCAAAACCTTCACTGTCTGCTTTTTTTAATAGTTCTTTTAAAGTTGGTTTTTTCATATACTCTTTCTCCTTATAAATTGTTAGTTTTTATAAACTTTAAAACTTTGCTTAATTTAGGTACTCCTCCGGTTGCTCCAATCTTTTGTACACAGTGTGCTGCAACAGCAGATGCAATTCTAGCGCACTGATGTAATTCTTTTTTACTTATTATTCCGGCTAAAAAACCTGCAACAAAAGAGTCACCCGCTCCAGTAGTGTCAACAGCCTCTACATTATATGCTTTTTGGTACTCCCCACCGTTGGGTCCATGTATATAGCAACCTTCGTTTCCCAATTTAACAACAACTACTTTTACACCTCTCTTTATCAAGAATTCCGCGATTTTCTCTGGTTCTTCCTGTCCGGTAATCTCTCTTGCTTCATTATAGCTTGGCAGAAAATAATCCAAATATTTCAAGCTAGCATCAATTATTTCTAGCCATCTCCCTCTAGTATTTGTTGTCACATCCATTGAAGTAATTTTTCCAAATTCTTTTGCTATTTTTAATACTTTTTCCGTACCTTCCCCGTCAAATTTAGGCAATACGTATGTTCCACTTATATGTACAATTTTACTTCTTTTTATCATATACTTATTAATATGTTGAAAAGAAAACAGGTCATTCGAACCACCGTAATACAAAAACTTCCTTTCACCGCAGTCATTAATTAATGCAACAGCAACCGATGTCGGAATATTCTCTTCTATTTTTAGTCCACTAATATTTATTCTATGACTTTTAAGAGTTTGCTTCAGATATTTACCAAATATATCGTTTCCAAATACACCAGTGTATCCCACTTTAATCCCTAACTCAGATAAATTTATTGCAACATTTGTTGCATCTCCGCCATTCTTCATAGTTATTTGATCAACTTTTATTGTATCAATTTTAAAATCAAGATTGTTCACAGATTTAATGAGTATATCTGTTGCTGCTTGACCAATACACAATACGTCCATAATTCTTCCTTCTTGCATTCATAAGAATAAATTGATAAAATATAAAATAATTATCTTTCCTTCTGGCTTATTCAAATTAATCCAGAAGGTTTTACACTAAACGTTTATTTTGTTTTTCTTCCGGCAAGCTTTTTTCAAAGATTACCGGAAGTTTTTTTACACTAAATGTTTATTTCGGTTACAAGTTAGTCTGCAATATAGAACCATTTGTTTACTTCTGGATCATCCATATTGTCCTGTGTCACAATTACACTCGGAATTAATGCATTTTTTTCAATTTTGTCTTCTTCTCCATTAAAGTAATAATATGCAAATTCAGCTGCAGTTTCACCAATTGCTAATGGTTTTTGACACACAGTAGCACTAATCGTACCTTTTCTCAGACTCTCAATCTGATCCGGACCAGCATCATAACAAACGATAGGAATGTCTAATCCTTTAGCACTTACTCCATTAGATACCCCCACTGCTGCAAATAGATTTGTTGCAAATACTCCTGCAAGGTCAGGGTACTGTAGCACAATACTCTGTATCTGCGCAGCCGCAGTCGCCTGCTCATTTTTACAGTACTGAATGCTTGCAATATTAATATCAGGATAATTAGCAGCAACACCATTAACAAATCCTTGTTGTCTGGCGTCTGTTGTTGTCACACCAGCGTATGTATTAATTATCGCAACATCTCCAGTATTTCCTATTAAACCAGCTAGTGCGTCAGCCGCAGCTGCTCCGCCCTGCAAATTATCTGATGTGACATTTGCGAGTAAGAAACTTTCATCAGAAATATTGGTGTCAACTGTAATTACTGGAATACCAGCATCAGCAACTTTGCGCAAAGGTTCAATCATAGCATCAGCGCTGTTAGGCGCAATAATAAGCAAATCTATCTCTTGCGCTAACATTGTTTCTACCATCGGCACTTGTTTAGTGTAATCCCATTCGGTTTCACCTTGCACAATTAACTCTGCACCATCACCAAATAATTCTTCGATTTTTGCCTCAAGCCCTCTTTGCATGCTAATATAAAATGCGTCTCCAGCTACCCCCATTATAAAGCCAATAGTAACAGGTTCAGATTCCGCAGGTTCTTCTGCTTCTGTTGTCTCTACAGCAGTTTCAACAACATCAGCCGCAGCTTCAGAATCACTTTCCGTGGTTGGGGCAGCACATCCTACGAGGATAAGACTTAAGCAGAGAACTATGCTGATTAAAGTTAAACTCACTTTTTTCATTTTCATTAACCTCCGTTAATAATTTGTTTTAATCCCTTTTTTACTATCGATAATTATCTACCCAAAGGCATCGCCTCCTATCATTTATTTTCGTTGATCTTTGATCTGATCAATAAATACAGCCGCAACAACTATTGCGCCTAACGCAATATATTGCCAATATGGGTTAATGCTAAGCATAACCATGCCAGTAACTAAAATCGCAATAATCCCCGCGCCAATTATTGAACCTGCATGGCTTCCCGTTCCACCTAAAGGACTAGTTCCCCCAATAACAACTGCAGCAATCGCATTTAGGTTTACATTCATTCCAGTAACGGGGGATCCAATATTAAATCTAAATACCATCAAAATCCCAGCTAACGCAGAAATAAGCCCGGCAATCATATAAACAATAATTAAATGCCTATCAACTTTTATCCCCATTCTTCTTGAAGCTTCCATATTACTGCCAACAGAATACGTATATATTCCAAACTTTGTTTTTGTAATTGTAATTACGCATATTATTGCAACCGCAATGGCTATTAGCGTAGGAAGTGAAATGAAATGAAAAAATTCTAAATTACCTAGCCTCCCCATCTCTAAAGGTAATCCTACAACGTCTACTCCACCGCATAAAACAAATCCGAGCCCTTTTACCATGCTCATCGTTCCTAATGTAGCAATCATTGGAGTTATTTTTAATTTTGTAACAATTACACCATTAATCATTCCAACAATAGCACCCATTGCCAATCCCAATATTGTTCCAATAATAAGAGCATTTGTGACACCTACGATTGGAACAAGGCTTTTAATAATCATAGCGGTTGCTACTCCAACAGCACCTTCCACGGCGCCTACGGATAAGTCTATTCCCGCTGTAATAATTACGAACGTTTCTGCCATTGCTAAAAGTAGTATTTCGGTTAGATAATTTATTGTACTGGACCAGTACAAAACCGAAAGCATCTTGGGCTCAATAATTGCAAAAATCGCAACAATTAAGAATAATACACCAAATGTCCAGAACTTGCCTACCCTCTCAAAAATTACACCCCATTTAAAATTCAAATTTTGAATCTCTTTTCTTTTGTTGTTCATTTCCCCAATTAACCTCCTTTATGCTCTAACCTTTGAACCAGTTATCCACTGGACCACTTCATCAATAGATGTTTCGCCCGTAACTAAGTCAGTAATAGATTCACCAAGCCTAAATACAGAAATTCTATCACAAACCTCCATAACATGCGGTATTGTATGACTAATTAATATTACTGACACCCCGTCCTGTTTTACTTTCTTAATTAATTCTAATACCATTCTTGATTGCTCAACACCTAGAGCCGCTGTCGGTTCATCCAAAATAAGAATTTTTTTACCCCAAAATACCGCACGTGCAATTGCTAGTGACTGTCTTTGCCCTCCCGAAAGAAATTCAACATGCTGATTTACCGATTTTACAGTAATCTTTAAACGTTTTAGTTCTTTTACCACTGTGTCTTTCATTGTTTTTTTATTTACAAATCCAAGCTTCCCAAGCAAACCATTGGACAAAATTTCTCTACCTAAAAACATATTTGTATAGACATTTAACTGTGGCGCAAGTGATAAATCTTGGTAAACCGTTTCGATTCCTGCATTTATTGAATCATTTGGATTATTAAATTCTACGTCTTCATTATCAATAAGTATTTTCCCCTTGTCCTTTTTATGAACACCAGATAAAATCTTAATAAAAGTAGATTTGCCAGCACCATTGTCACCAACAATGCCTACAACCTCACCTTCATTTAAGTGAAAGTCTACATTTTTAAGTGCTACAACGCTCCCAAAATGTTTTGCAATGCCTTCAGCCTTAAGTATGGTTTTACCATCCATATAACTTCCCTCCTTTAAAAAATATAATCTCTAATTTATTTTATTATTTAGAAATTTGATTTAACAATATTTTTTCTCCAACTACTATTATCAATCTCCTATTGCCAATGAAATTCTTTAGCCCTCTATTTCGATTGCTTCATCCAGTTCAGTAATAATACAATCATGCGTATATGTAAACGGAGGAAGAATGACTATTCCTTTAAACCTTCCTTTGTCTACGGGAAATGGAGCATAGTGCCAAACCATTCTTTTAAGTCTGATATAACCACCAGCAGGAAGTCTAAATGCTTTAAAGTCCTCTTTCCTCAATAAATGATTTGAAGACAAAGCAACATGAAATAAAACATCTGTATCATATCCCCCTATGATCTCTTCAGTATTTGCATGTTTTTCAGTACAATTTATTATGTACTCTCTTTTTTCTAAAGCAAGTATACTTAATGAAGCCATATTAGACATCGAAAACAATCCAACCAACTTGTCACCATAGAATGCGATCCTTTGTCCATTCTTATTGTCTGTTTCTTTTGGCAAAATGAAGTCGCCATAATTACTGAATGCTTCTTTTGTTAATTTTGCTGCTGTGATTTTCATTTTCATCCTCTCAGTATTAATTATTTTTAATATGTATATTCTATATGAAAATTAAAGTATCACTCCTGTTCCATCGCTTGATTCATCCGCATTATGTTTCAAAATAATACTTTGCTTAATATGTATGAGCTTTGAAATTGGAACCCACCCATTTAAAAGATGCTTTACTAAATACTGCATTGAATAATACCCTTGGAGAAAAGGTTCCTGGCAAATTGTTGCAGCTAACACATTTTTCTTGATCATTTCTCTAACATATTCAGGAGCATCAAATCCTACTGCAATCGGTCTAACATCATCCGTTAAAGCTTCCAGTGCTTTTGCAACTCCTACCGTGCCTGCTGCTGTATTAACAAAAACTCCATTTATTTCTGGGAAATCCAACAAGGCTCGTTCACAAATCGCTCGGGCCGCTTCGTCATCTTCGCCGAACTCAAAAGTAGCGACTATATGCATATCCGGGTAATCCTCTTTTATTACCTTTAAAAAATTCTCTTTCCTTAAATTAATTGATGAAACCCTTGGATCTGCTTCTAAGACCAACACTTTCCCTTTGCCTCTCATGAATTTGCCCATTAACTCTCCCGCTATCTTTCCTGATAAGCACATATCAGGTCCAACATAAAACAGTCTGTCGCTTTCTTCAACATCGCTATTAAATGTAACAACAGGTGTAGCATCTTTGGTAAATTTATTAATATAACTAGTCAACATAGAGTTTGCAGGATTCATTAAAATTCCATCTGCATTGTGCTTATCAATTTTTTTTATTACATCTATTTGGGACAGCGGATCCAATTTGTTTGGATGTAAATAAGTTACTTTTATCTTATAATCCACCAACTCTTTTTCAGCAGCTTCCATTCCTTCTCGTATTTTTTCGAAAAAGTAGGTTGGGGCTGTAGGCAATACAACAATAATTTTTATCTCGGATTTCTTTGAAAGCATGCTTGCAAACGTATTTGTTTTATATCCCAGTTCTTTCGCCACCTTTAGCACTTGCTCTTGAGTTTCTTTATTGATTCTTCCCCGATTATTGATTGCTCGGTCAACCGTTCCAATAGAAACTCCCGCATTTTCTGCAATTGTTTTCATGGTAATGTTTTTCTTCATAGTTACTCCTATAACTTAGTATGAATTGCGTTATCGTTTACGCGTTAAAGTTTTTAAAAATCAACCTGATTGGATGATTTATTGTTAAATGTGATGGCATATAGCAATATAAGCATGTTTTATGATCTTTTTTTGAGATTTATCCGTGCTTTTTTTATCTATATATTTCTTTTATCATATATTAGTTACGAAGTCAAGACTTTTTGTGTTATCGTTTACGCATACTTTTATTTGAAATCCCGTTGACCTGCCCCCCCCCTAAAAAAAGATTGTATTATTATCTTATCTCGAGTCTCAACATTAGGGGGGCCATTCTCTATACTTTATCTAACTTTATAAAAAAAATGATACTCCTTTTCTTCTAGCTTCAGAAGTATCATTTAAATCATTACTTCATCAATTGCAGTTTTCTAATAGTCTTCCCTACCTCCTCCCCAAAACACGTCTCCGTCTTCGCTATATTTCCAGCAATCCTCTCCATCAATTTCTCAACCTTCTCCAAATCCTCTCTGATCTACTCATCCACACTCTTTGCTTTTTTACCTGTAACTTTATTTAGCCCTTCCCTTTTAACACTTTTCAGTTCTTCCCCATCTTTAGCCTTCCGAATCTCTTCCGTTATCTCGTCCTTCTCAGGCTTCTCCATCGATTCAAGCTTCAAGGCCTCTGCTATCCCGATCAGCTCAGCCGATAACAGCGCCTTAATGTCCTCATCCGCATTATCCACCCGTACCAACTGCCTGACGTAGGAAGACGATACACTCAGCATTTTGGCCACAATATTGTCCGTCTTGCCCTGATACGCCGTTGGGCTGATCTTTTTCAGCTCCAACACCCTTTGTTTCAGCAGCTTCGCCTCTCTGGCACGTTCCAGTATGGTTCGCTCTCTGGTTAAGATATTAGACGTTAAATGCATGATATCGGCTTTTAATGCGTCTTCTTCGCTTTCTGTTGCGATCACAAGACATGGAATCGATACAAAACCCAGGCTCTTCACGGCCTTCAGTCGCCTATGCCCTGATATCAGTGTATATCTGTCCGAAAGTGATTTATGTCTTCTTACGGTCAGTGGTGTGCTTAAGCCCACCGACTTGATGTCCTCAATCAGCTCTTGCAGGGCTTCGGCATCATCATTGTAGATTTCGCTGTTGATTTCGTCTTCATCAATGACGCCCACTTTGATTTCGCGAATAATGTATGCGCCTTTATCATTAAGGCTGTTTAAAGAAAAGTTAAATCCCGCGTCTTTCTTTATCTGTGTCATGTTTTCCTCCTTTAGACCATGACCATCACATCTTCTGCCAGTTCGACATAATCAAACGCCGGATTACATGACCGATTGTACGCTATCAGAGGCACACGCTGCACCGTGGATTCTCTAACCTTGACGCTCTCCCTGATTTTCGTATCAAAAATAGGGATTTGGATATGCTCACCGTATTCCATCAGCTGTTTGGTCAATATCTGCCTTGCATCGATTCGTGTCCATAAGACGCCTACCCGTTCGATTTGATCGGCATAGTCCTGCTTCGCGGTCACAATCTTGTTGTAAATGACACTTAAGCCCTCTAATGAGAACCCGTCAATCGCACATGGGATAATCACATCCGTTGAAACGTACAAAGCGTTCGTGATTAGGATGGAAAGGGACGGCGGGCAGTCGATGATGACATAGTCAAAATCTAATCCTTTCATAGCGGTCTTTAGCCGCCTTTCAATGCTGCCATGCATTACATCGCCGATCAGCCGCTGCTCGCCATTGATAAAAGCCGAGCCTGAAGGTACAAGGAACAGGTTATCATATGCTGTTTCGCATGCAGCATCTTTCAGCAGCATATCATCAAAGAATACATTCGCGATGTTGTTCTTCCCTTCCCCGGAACAGCCTAAGTTCAGTGTTGCATTCGCCTGCTGGTCTAAATCAACCACCAAGGTCTTATATCCCTTTACGGCCAGCGCATAAGCAAGATTCACACTCGTAATGGTTTTTGCTACGCCGCCTTTGTTATTCACAACGGTTATCAGTCTCATATGCTTTTCTCCTTATATTGGTTTGGTTTCATAGGGGGTAATGATTACCCCCTATCTTTCTTCCTCCCAGGAATCCCGTGATTTCTTATGTTTATGGTGCTTCTTTTGTGCTTCCCGGTCATCGTCTTTTAAGACCAAAGAGAGATGATGAGCAATATCAAGCAGGCCATCTGCCCCAAGATCAGCGCCCAGGTGATCGGTTTCATTTTCGCCAGCTTCTTCTTCAGCTCCCGATTGTCCTCCAGCATATCCCGGCACTTGTCGTTGATATCGCACATCCTCGATTCCATGGTCTTCTCGGTTGCCTGGATGTTTTGGAAGGTTTGATGCTCCAACTGTGCCCGGTGCGCGCGTTGATCGTCTCTCAATTCCTTCAGATACGTTTCCATCAGCTCGGGCATTTCCTGTAGCTGCGGCACAATCCCGTCCGAGAGTATCTTCATCATCAGCTCCCAATCTTTCGGTGCGATGGTTCTCACCGGAAGCTGGATTGTCGTTATCCCTAAATTCGCTTCTTTCATTTTGTCCATTGTAGACATGTTCCATGGCCTCCTTTGTGTATTTTTCATCATGCAGTTTATTACTTCTGCACTTATACCCTTCCGGGGTTGTATAAGTGATGTACTTTCTCGTTTCCGACCAGTTGACTTCATACCCGTGGCTGTTCATCTCAGATATAAACTCGTCCTTTGTACGGGTGCGTTTCATCGCTTCGTCAATCGTGTTGATGAGCTCCATCTTCCAGCTCTCGCCCTTCATGGCGATATGGTATTCATTTCGGTCGATGTGCTTGCCGAATTTCCTGTCCTTAATAACTGATAATCCGTATTCTTTGCATATCGCATCCGATTGATCCATGACCTCATTTAGTTGCTTAAAGGACTGTTGTATCTTTAAGCCTGTCTCAAAGTTCACCGAATTGATGATGAGATGAGAATGAATATGCTCCCGGTCTTTATGCGTCGCGACCAGCACCTGAAAGCCTTCATAGTGTTCAGCTAACCTCAAAGCAGTCTCATGCGCTGTCTGGTGGTCGATAGCCTCATCCGGTGAGAAAGACTGAATCATATGCAGATACTGCCGTCCGCCTAGCTTATTAAACTCTTTCTTGGTTAAGACCATTTCAGAATAGGCGCTCTCGGGCATCAGGTCTTTGCCCGATACCAGAAGCTCGTCGGTCTTTTCTTCCTGTAAGACGTAGTTGATGATTTTCTTTAGCGCAGCTTTGCTGGTGGCCTTGGTATTCACGCAATTGATGATCGCCATATCATAGCTCGCTGATCTTCTCGGTGATGGCGGCGATATTTCGCTTGATACTGCCAAGGTCAAGGCATTCGATTCTGCCTTGATGGCAGAGCCTGGTCAGCTGGTTCAGATTTCTTCCAACGGAGCGAAGCTCTTTTGAAAACTCACCCAGCCCTTCAACAACATTGATGGTCTTATGGGTGGATGCGTGTCTTAAGTACTCGCTTAATGACAGGTTTGCTTTCCTGCTCAGGCTGGTGATTCTTTCAAGCTCATGCTCGGATACTCGAAAGCTCAGCTTTAAATCGCGTTTGCTCATTGTATTTCCCTCCTTGTCGTATCTTTAGAAAGGGGTACAGGGGAATCTCCCCGTCAAGCGCTGGTTGTCGTCAGACAAACAGAATGCTTGCCTCCCGAATCGGGAGCAAAAAGCCGCCATGACCCCGAGTTCATGCGTGACAGTGTGACGGCAATATACCCCCCTATCTTCTGTCACGTGACGGTAACGTAAGGGGGGCTATACACCGTCATCACCGTCACAGCGTCGCTTCACCGTCACGGTTCTGCTGTTTCTGTCTCTGACAAAATCAACGTCAATGCCGAATTCATGCGTCAGCGTTTCCGTATTATCTCTGATCTTCTTTGACAGCATGGCGGCTGAAAGGCTTTGAATATTAAGAGAAACAAGAAGTTCAGACATGGTTCCGGTAAAGGTCGAATTTGTATTGATATACTCGGTCAGTGCCTGAACAATGGGTTCATCAACCGCGGCTTTCCTTTCGTAGTTCTCTAATAGCTTCCACAGGCAATTAACCTGATCGAACTCAAGCGGCAGTTCGATATCCGCGATATCCCGGCCTGTTCCGTGTAGGATGGCCTTTCCGGATAACCGGTTTTCTCTTTTAAGGACGAACATGCCGTCCGCGCTTCCGCTGAGTCCGGTTGTTCCGGAGATCATATTAAACGGGTCGTCGTCCTTCATCTTTCTTAAGTGATGCACACAGAGAATGGCCACGTCATATTTATCAGCGATGGCTTTGAGCAAGACGATATCCGCATAATCACTCCCATAGGTTTGATTATCAATTTGCCCCCGAATTTGCTGAAGGGTATCAATAACGATCAGTGTGGTGCCTTCATGCTTTTGTATAAAGCTTTCAATTTGCTCAGTAAGGCCATCTCCCAAAGGCAATGCTTCTGTTGCAAAGGCGGTGTGTTCACTGCCGTCCTCGGTGATACTCATCAGGCGGCGCTTGATTCTTGGCAGTTTATCTTCCAGGCAAAGATACAGCACATTGCCTTGCGTGGTCTTAAATCCCCAGACATCCTGTCCGGTGGCGATTCGATGGCACAGCCACAAGGCCAGCCATGACTTCCCTATCTTCGGGCTACCGGCCAGGATATGCAGTCCGGCTGGCAAGAGATGTTCCACAATCACGCGCGGTTCATTTAGCTCCATCTCAAGAAGCGCATCCCCTGTGATCGTTTTTAAGTCCTTAATCATCCTGTTCCTCCTTTAGACCATTCATGATAAGGGCCGCTATTTATCTTAATTTTTATGGATTTTGATAAGAAAATAGCTCCTTTAATAAACTAAGGAGCCATGGTATAATGAGTTGTCGAGACATGCCACAGCTCTTTAGTTGTTAATTGTCGTAAAAATTCTTATCATTTTTGATAAGGATTTTTATTTTTACGCTCACATACCACTACTAATATTCCTTTCCAGCCAATCCAAAAAGCTATCTCTCATGACAATTTTCCGTTTTCCTACGCGAAGCGTTGGAAAGCCCTTATCATCCATTAGATTGTATGCCCCCGCCCGAGATAAGCCCAGAGCTTTTGATAAATCATTTGCATTCATCGCAATAGGCAGATCCTTTAGTTCATGATAGTTCCCCATTTGAAACCTCCTTGAGTAGTGTTTTTATGGATAGCTCATTATTATGAGACCATATACGTGTTAGAATTCTTGACAAAATCATGTTATAGCAATAATATATTATAATAACCCTATATGATATTATGGTCATTATAGTATAAACTTTGGTTTGAGTCAATAATAATATTATATATTTTATATGCACCTATTATAGTATTTATTGATCGTATAATGATATTCAGAAAGAGGCACCATGCAAAACGTTAAGCTTCGTTTATATGTAAAAGAAGAAATTGAAGTGTTTGAAATAATTGATGTTCACAACGACACCCTTATCAAAAGGGTTTTTGCTCCTTTGGGCAGTTCTTTTGTCGATTATATTTACTCAGATGTTTGGTCAGCTGCCGAATTAATGTCAGAAACGCGTCCGTTAGTTAAGGATCTTTTAATCAGTGGCCGCATTCAATTCGCAATAGACAATCATCTGTCAGCAGAGGAATTTCACTATTCGCAAGAAGTGTTTGACAGTATCGATGTGAATGATATAACTCATCAGTTATCCGCCATTGCTGAATCACTAATTACGAAGAACATTTTTTTCTATGTTCATTATATGTATATTTGCGATATGCTTGAAAGGTATCCAACAGCTCCGGATGATTTTCATTGGGACTATATTTCCGATTGCAACTGTGATATTAGGGAATTTAAAAATTATATTGAATCTTTTGTTTATGAATTTCAGGCATCAAATTTCAATAAGAAAATTACTACAGCTGAAAAAATCAAATCAATAATGGAAAATGACAATGGTTATTGTTTGCGCATGCGTTACCCCAGCATTCCAAAGAGCGATATTGATTTTTATCCAGAGCAAAAGTATGGTTTTAAATATTTTTCAAACGATAATCCTGTCTTCTCTCAAGTTATCTATCCAAAAACGATTGAAGAAATTGTTTGTTTTCTTATATATCATCAATCCTTAAGCGGAACCGTATACAATACGTGCAAAAACTGCGGCAAATATTTTGTTGTTTCCGGCCACAAAAATACAGAATACTGTGACCGGGTCGTTGATGAAAATAACCGAACCTGCAGGGATGTCGGTGCAATCGTTAAATACCGCAGTAAGAAGAATGATGACCCGATTTTTCAAGTCTTTAACCGGGCATACAACACAAAAAATGCTCGGATTCGCTATGGAAAAATCACGCATGATGAGTTCAAAGTGTGGAGCAAAAATGCCCGTAAAATGCGCGATAAATGCAAAAACGGCGAAATCTCATTAGAGGATCTCACCGCTTGGTTAAATAGTGATGCGGGCTTTTATAAAAGGGTTTATTAGGTCGCCCGTGAGCTTTAAGCTTCATCTCATGCTCAATCGCCGTCTCAATAACACTGTTTAGCGACACGCCTTTGGACGCGGCCAGCAGCACCGCCTTTTTATGAAGCTTCGGATCGATGCGTACATTAAAGCTACCCTTATAGCTTTTCTCCGGTTCTTTGCCGATACGCTCACACATATCCAAATAGTCCTCTACCGCTTCAGCAAAGGCGGTTTTCAGTTCATCAACGTTTTGGCCTTCAAAGCTGATCGAATCGCTGATATCGACGATGGTGCCAAAAAAGCAGTTGTCTTCGTCACTATATTCAATTTTGGCATAATAGCCATTATACTCAATCAGATTTTTCATTTAAATCACTCCCATATCTTTTAAAACTTCCAGTACAAGGTCAGTCTGATAACGCTTCAGCTCATTCCCCGGATGCGGCTTATGCAGCCAGATAATTCTCTTAGTTTGCTCATGATAAAACGCAACCCGCGAACCGGACGACTTGCCCTTGCTGATTTCTATAAAGCCAAGTCCGCCTAAGAGCTTCTTTAGTTCATCATAGGTAAAGTCCCTCGGCCTTTTCTTCAGTTTTTCAATTAACTTCTCATTTCTACTCATATTATATATTATCCTTTTGTATTCTGCAACTATTATTTAGTTGCAGAATATACTGTTGTTTATTCTCCACTCTGTTTATTACTCTATTCCTCTTCTAGAAAGTATTCACCCCAAATTCTTTTAAATCTTTTTGAACTAAATGATACCGTAAAAATAACATCCAAAATATACTTATCACTTTTTTTCTCGTCAAATAATTTATTGTCTCTAATTTTCCCTAATACCAATTCATCAATTATAGCACATTCATTTTGGTCACTATTTTTGATTTCATCAAATAATATTTTCTTGATTTCTTGTTGATTTTTCTTTACTTCTTTGGAGAATACTCGCTCTTCTTGTAAGCGACTAAACAGTCTACATTTTACCTTTCTATTTTGCGCCGCTATTTTAATATCCTCTATCACTTCATATAACGAAAGCCTACTGGATAAATGTTTTGTATCTCCATCTATTAGCACCTTTAATAAATTAATTGTTTGTCTTGCCTGTTCGAATTTTTCTTCACTAATTTGATTATTCAGTTGTTCAACTTTTGTTGCTAATTTGCAGATATAAGTATAATGTTCATATGTTAGTTGTGAACAAATGCTTTCATACCTAGAAACCCAATCACTTATAATTTCGGGTTTGTCCATTACCACAATACTTTCTGAATTTCTATTCGAAGCTACCGATAGAAGTAAGATCTTTTCTTCTAACTGTTCTAGATTGTATGCAAGCATCATTGCTTCGCAGTTCAATGTATTCTTTTTTTCTCGGATTTCCTTCAATATGCTAAACAGATAGCTAACTAGCGAAGATATTATTGCACCAAATAGTATCAAAAAAGGATCTTTATATTTATTTATGCTATTTTGAAAAAAATCAAAAATTTCTTTAATTAGAACAACTCTAATAATCACAAAAATTATCATAAGAGGAATAATTTTTATAATGAAATTATATATTTTTTTCGAGAACTCACCTAAAATCTCAATAATAAGCATTTTTATTCTAAGCCTATTATCTCCTCTTTTCATTTTTAATATGATAATAAAGGCAACAAAAACTAAAATGGTTAACAATAAAAAGGATCGCAAAATCCATATTGTAATATTAAACAAGCTATTGTAGTCCTCTAAAATAATTTCTCTCATTTTTCTCTACTCCTTCTTCCCTTCAATCAATTCCGCAACCGCCTCAACGGCCTTGGTGTGCTTATCGTCAAACAGATGCGTATAAATCTTCTTGGTGGTACTGACGTTAGCGTGCCCCAGCGCTTTACCGATATTAAACTCCTGAATTCCCGCCTCATTGGACAGTGAGGCAAATGTATGCCGGAGCTCATGCAGAACGATCTTGGGCATATCGTTTTTGGCCAAAAACTTGGTGAACAGCTCAGAAACATAGTTGGGTCGGTATGGCTTGCCGTCCTCCATCACCACCACGTAGGGCGTATCCTGATAAAAGCCTGGCAGTTGTGCCCGCCGCTCATCCTGCGCCGCTTTTTCCTTTTCTAACGTGTCCAGCAAGGCATCCGGGATATACAGCTTTCGGGTGGAAGCATAGGTCTTGGTTTCCTTCTCTACCGTTTTGGTGCCCACCTGTGTCCGGGCCCGGCAGATAAATAGTGTTTGGTTCTCCCAGTCGATGTCCTCCCATTTTAAGCCGCAAATCTCTTCCCGCCGGAGGCCCAAGTATGCTCCCAGCTTGATAGTGGTTTCCAGTCGATCTAACTCACAAATTTTAAGCAGCCGCTTCATCTGTTCAGGCGTATAGATGTTTACTTCCTGTTTGGTCTTCTTGGGGCGGTCTACTCCCTGCACCGGATTACGCATGATATACTCGTGCTTGACCGCGGCTTTAAAGGCGATGTTCAGCATATCGTGATGCTTGATGATTGAGTTTGCAGACAAGCCTTTATTGACCCGAAGGTCGGTATAATAATCCTGAATAGTGGACGGCCGAAGGCGCTGGAGCTGGATATGCCCCATAAACGGCTTCACGTGATTTTCAATCAACAGCCGATTGCCGTAGATAGTGGTTTCGGCGGCGCGATGCGCATACATATCGTTCAGCCAATAATCCATCCATTCACCCACCGTAATTTTCCTGGGGCGAACAAAACTTCCATCTTCCATGGAGACGTCATGCCGCGCTAGCGCCATATCCGCTTCCTTTTTGGTTTTAAAGGTTTTATACTTCCGCGTGCGCTTTCCGGCTTCGTCCTTGCCATAGTCAAAGCATACGCGATAAGTTTTCCCAACTTTTGAAATTGATCCGTGTGGCATTTTTTTGCTCCTATTGTCTTACGTCTTCAATCTTTTTTACTTTCGAGGCTGTTGGCTTTTCTCTCGCATCTATAGGAATGAAAGCAATTTCTTTACCTTCTTCTTTCCCTCTTTCTTCGCATTTCTTTTTATACTCAGCAATCCTGTTAAAGTGATCATCTGAAGTAATTATCAATGCAAAAACTCCATAATTTGCTCTGTCAGCATGCATGTAAGTTAGTAATTGAAATTCAAGATTACTCTCCATCGTAGAGTTTTTATCAACTTTAATCTCTAATAAAACTTTACTCTTGCCTATAGAAAAAGAAAAATCCAACCATCCTCTACCTGTATCTTTTTCCCTAGTTACATCAATATTATCTTGCCTAAAATATGTATTAAAAAATGTATATAAATGGATTTGTATTGCCTTTTCATCAAAATCTATAGAACGAAAGATTTGCTGGACTTTGTGATGCGCAACCGCATGAGAAAAGTCCTTTAAAGAATTCCTTAGTTCAACAAAAATATCAATACTATCTTGAATTTGCTTTGGTTTCCCGATCATGCTTGATGTTTTTACCAAATCATTTCTCATGTCAAATGGGACCAATTCCAAAAAATAATTTGAATCCAATCCCATTGCATAGCAAAACAAAGGATTAAATAACATATTCATATCTAAATCAACAAAATCATTATCATAAAAAAGCAAATCTTCAATAATAAATTTATTGTTTTTTAAGTTTCTTCGAAGTGTCTTCAAATTTACATGAACCTCATCATCATTTGGGTCAATAGTTCTAATTTCATCTCGGTAAAAATCAAAGGCCTCTGTGGCTATATCCGTTAACACGTTTGTACCTTCATCTTCATCAAGAGATCTTAGAATATCTAAAGCTGAAAAAAAGATATAATTATATACTTCTTTTGGCATCCTATAGAATTTATCAATTAATCCCGAATATGCTTGTTTGATTAACTCAATTCCTTCATTAATAAAAAATTTATAGAAACTTGGTAATAATTCCTCTACAATATCTCTGTTTAGTTGATTGCCTTCTTCAAAATCATTAGTATAATCAACTTGAATTCTTAAAGTCTCATATATAATTTTATTATTAAGCTTATTAAGTATTAAATTCCTTGTGCCTAGATAAAACATCAATCATACCATCCTATTAATTCAGACATATTGATTCCATTAATTTGTATTAATTATATCATCTGTCATTTAATTTGGCTACACAATGGCTACAATTATCTAAAATATTCAAATTATACTCTTTATATTGTATTTATATAAAAATAAAACCACCATATATGGTGGTTTTTGGTGGAGGCGAGGGGAGTTGAACCCCTGTCCGAAAATCTCCAAATTAGACTTTCTACGTGCGTAGTGTATGGTTTAAATTTCCGGTGCTTATCCGCTCACACACAAGCTGATATGCGCCGTAGCTTC
The DNA here is from genome assembly GCA_963674805.2 of Christensenellaceae bacterium. GTDB lineage: Bacteria > Bacillota > Clostridia > Christensenellales > CALMFG01 > CALMFG01. Next base: position 49,181 of record CAXXNY010000023.1, on the reverse strand, counting down.
ATCAGGTTCGTTATCCGCCGCAAAGCTTAGGCAGATACGTTCCCCGCAAAATTTGACGTCTACCCACTGCTGCGGGTTCAGTAGATGAGACGAAGCAATCTGCTGTTAAGCAGCTGCTAAAGTAAGTTCAGAATTGTCTGCACTTAAATTTAGGTCCGGCTTTTTTACACAGCCTCCGGAACTGTGGCACGCTTATCCAATCCGACAAAATCCCCGTCGAAAGCCAGATACGCCCCCATATTCTTTTTTTAATATTGCTTCATCGCCTGATCCATCTTGCGCTTCACATCCCGTGACTTATCGCTTTCGCGCCGGTCATACAGCTTTTTACCCTTGCCGACGCCGATTTCAATCTTCACGAGTCCGCGCTTAAGATAAATCCTCAGCGGAACAATCGTATATCCCTTTTGGCTGGTTTTGGTGTCCAGCTTATTGATTTCCCGTTTGTGCAGCAACAGCTTTCGCGTACGCACCGGGTCTTCATTAAAGACGCTGCCCTTTTCATACGGGCTGACATGCATATTCTGCAGCAGGCATTCGCCGTTTTTAATCAGCACAAATGAATCCACAAAGCTCACCTTGCCCAGACGGATGGATTTCACTTCGTTGCCTTTCAGTGCAATCCCCGCCTCATAGGTGTCCTCAATCAAGTATTCATGCCGTGCCCGGCGGTTGGTCGCCAGCACCTTCACTGCTTCTGCCATGTCCTGTCCTCATTACCCCGCCGTCAGCGGGAGTAGATTATATCACGCACGCGCGTCTTTCACAATATCAAATTCAATCCTGACTTCCCTTAAGTTGACATCTTTCACCATGACTTTAATCTCGTCGCCCAGATTGATGCGCTTCTTTCTGCGCTCCCCGATAACGCAGAACATCTTATCGATATACTGGTAATAATCATCGGTCAGGTTCGCCAACGGGAGCACGCCTTCAATCGTATTGTCCAGTTCCACAAACAGCGCGGAATTGGTCACGCCGGAGACTATACCCGTATATGTTTCACCGACTTTGTCCAGCATGTATTCACACTTCTTCATGTCCTCTACTGCCCGCTCGGCTTCCATGGCGCGCCGCTCCATCAGGCTGGACTGCTTGGATACCGCTTCCGTTTCTTTTTCAAGCTGTTTAAAATCCTGCCGGTTGATCTCTCCGGTAATCACATCCTTGATAATCCGATGTATGGTGAAATCCGGATACCGGCGAATCGGGGACGTAAAGTGGCAGTAATGCTTAAATGCCAGACCAAAATGCCCCAAATTCTCCGGGCGGTATTCCGCTTTTTGCAGACTGCGCAGCATCACCTGATTGATGATGTTCTCATGCGGCAGCCCCTTTATCTGGTTCAGCACCATCTGCAGGGTCTTAGGCCGCATCTCTGAATTAACATTCAGCCTGAATCCAAAGTTCGATAAGAAATACGACAGCGCCGTCAGCTTTTCACCTTCCGGCGGTTCATGCACGCGGTATACAAACGGCATCTCACGCCAGAAAAAATCTTCGGCAACGGTTTTATTCGCCATCAGCATAAACTCTTCGATCAGCTGTTCCGCCGTACCGCGCTCTCTCGGGACGATTTGCGTCACCTTACCGTTTTCATCCACCTTAATATGCGCTTCTTCAATATCAAAATCAATACTGCCCTTTTGTTCACGGATGGTGCGCAGGCGTTTCGCCAGGTCCTGCATCATCTTCAACGATTCAACAATGTCAGTATACCGCTTTATTAGCGCTTTGTCGCCGTCTTCCAGCATTCGGTTTACGTCACTGTATGTCATCCGGTGTACGGATTTGATGACCGAACGCGACATTTGATGCGATACCAGATTGCCGTTCATGTCAATCTCCATCTCACAACTGATCGTCAATCGGTCTACTTTCTCATTGAGCGAACAGACACCGTTTGACAGACACGCCGGCAGCATCGGCACAACCTTATCCACCAGATAAACGCTGGTGCCGCGCATCATGGCTTCGTTGTCCAGTACAGATCCTTTTTTCACATAATGTGTCACATCCGCAATATGCACCCCGAGCAGGAAATTGCCGTTTTTCAAACGCTTAATCGACACTGCATCGTCCAAATCCTTCGCATCCGCACCGTCAATGGTAAACACAATGTCTTTTCTAAAGTCCTTGCGCTCCTTTAAGTCCGCCGGCTGGATTCCGCTGTCTGCGGCCTGCTCAGCCTGTTTTAATGCCGCGTCGCCAAACTCGGTTATAATCCCGAACCGTTTGATTGCCGACAGCACATCCACGCCTTTGTCACCGGGGTAACCCAGCACCTCCGTGATAATCCCTTCCGGGCTTCTGCCTTTCTCCGCACGTTTCGTGACCTCAACGATGACCTTCTGTCCGTTCTTAGCGTTTTTTGTGCCCGATTTCTTGATATAAATATCATCGGTTCCGGCCTGGTCGGGCAGGACAAAGGTATGATTCCGGTTACGGTCAAACGTACCAATCAGGGTCTTCGATCCCATATCAATAATCCGGAGCACTTCGCCTTCCCTGACTTTACCGCCGTCCGCACGCCGTGTCTGGCGTACCACAACGGTATCATTATGCATCGCACCGTTCAGCCGGTCTTTCGAAATAAAGATGTCATTATCCGGCATCCTTAAAAACCCGAATCCGCCGCGTTTGATATCCACCGTACCTTTATAAATTCCCATTTCTTCCGGAAGCATAATCTTACCCTTGGCGGACATCACAAGCTCGCCGCCGGCAACCAGCGCCGCCAGTGCTTCATCAATCCCCTTTTTTTCGGCATCCACCATACTGTACAGGTCTGCCGTTTTAAACCGGACATCATTTTGATTCACGGTATCCAGTATTTTTTGTTCTATATCTTTATTTTTCATCATTTTCTTCTTTATTTATATTTTACCGCATCCCATGCAATAAAAAACACCCCTTTGTTAAGAGGTGTGAGTTATCAGTTAACGTATCTCTTATGAGAACTTCGCTAAAACCACCAATGCGACGGCAAGCACCATGAACAATACAGCGACGAGTTTCGTCAGTGTTTCCAGTTTGCCTTCATATGATTTCGCTTTGTTCTTTCCAAAAAACGTTTCAGCACCTCCCGCGATACTGCCGGAAAGCCCCGCGCTCTTACCTTGCTGTAATAATACCACAATGATTAAGAACACCGAACAAACGACTAAGACGATTCTTATAATAAGTGATGCGATTTCCACTTTCATTCCTCCTAAACTTAAACAGCATGAGCATTTTAACATATCATGTATCGAAATGCAATAGCCGGTATATGAAAATATTGTAACGTCTTATTATGAATTCAGCTTTGCTTCGTATGCGCTGATGCGCGCTTTACGCTGCTCTAAGTACTGCTCAAAACGCTCAAACCTTGCGTTTAAAATCAGTTCCTCCGGAAAATCTGCCGCAATCAGCAGTTCTTCCGCCGCGCTCACATCTCCGATGTTGAAGCAAAAGTGCGCGTCGCTGGCCGCCACCACCGAAACATCGTTTTCCTTACACAGCTCAATCAGCGCCCTCGCGTTATCCTTGCTGCCCTTTCTCAGCAAAATCGACTGGTGGTTAATCTCAATTGGTTTCCCGTTCCTTTTTGCGGCCATCACCAGCCGCTCAAAGTCCGCCGGATAGTGTTTGTTATCGGGATGCGCAATCACATCCACATACGGGCTGTTGTAAGCTGCAATCAGGGTCTGCGTCGTCATGTCTATGTCATATTCTTCTTCCGGCATAAAATGCAGTCCGGCCACAACAAAATCCAGCATACGGATATAGAAAGGCGGAATGTCCAGATCGCCGCTCGGGCCCTTGACATTGGCTTCGCAGGACTTATACAACCGGACACCTTCCACATGCGTCGGCCAAAGCCGCATCGTGGATGGCAGAAAGTCCGGCGAAGTCCCCGGAACCATCGGTCCGTGATCGGTCGAGGCAAATCCCTTTAATCCCCGTTCCTTCGCCATTTTTGCGTTTTCCCATACGGTCGAAAACGCATGTCCGCTCAGTACGGTATGGACATGCGTATCTACTTCAATCATTTTTTTACTCCTTAAAATATATAAATTTAAAAATCTTACTCTGTTAGTTTTTGCGCAACCTTAACCGCTTCCGCCGCGTCTTTCGAATACCCATCCGCCCCGATTTCATCGGCAAACGCCTGGGTTACGACTGCACCGCCCACCATGATTTTTACGTCCGGCACCGCCGATTTTAACGCGGCCACCGATTTTTCCATCTCTTTTGCGGTAGTGGTCATCAGGGCAGAAAGCCCGGCGAGTTTCGCCTGATAGGTGTTCACCGCCTGAATGATTGTATCACAGTCCACATCTTTGCCGAGGTCCACCACATTAAACCCGTGGTTTTTAAGCATCAACGCTACCAAGTTCTTGCCGATATCATGGATATCGCCCTTAACCGTTGCGATTACCATTGTGTGCTTCTTGCCGGCAGTCTCGTCTTTTTCCAGATAAGGCTCGATAAAGTCAAAAACGGACTTTGCCGATTTTGCGCTGGCCAGCAGCTGCGGCAAAAAGAATTTCTTTTCGGCAAACCAATCTCCGACCTGATTTAATGCCGGAATCACGCTTTTGTTAATAATCGATTCCGGAGACATTTTTTTTATCTCTTCTTTAACGATATTCAAGGAATCTTTGCCGTACAGCACCGCATCAAACAGGCTCTCAGTCACTTTTCCCTTCCTGTCTGTGCTTTCAAACCCCGTTACGGTCTCAATATACCGTGCAAAGTCTTTGTCGCGTCCGAGCACTGCTGCCGACGCATACGCGGTGTTCATAAGCAGCGTATCATTCGGATTAATGATGGCGCTGTTGAGCCCGTTCTGCATGGCCGCCGATAAATAGGCCGCATTAATCCACTGGCGCTGGGGCAGACCGAACGATGCATTGGATACGCCGAGCACCGTCTTAAAGCCATTATTTCTGCACCAGTCCAATACCTTAAACGCCACCGAGGCTGCATCCGGTGCGGATGAAACCGCAAAGGCCAGCCCGTCCACCAAAAAATCTGTCTTTTTTAAGCCGTAACTTGCGGCTTTATCATATATCTTTTGGATAACCGCGATGCGTTCTTCCGCTGTATCGGGGATACCATCCTCACCGATTGGGAGCAGAATCGCCATTGCCCCGTATTTTTTCATCACCGGAAGCAGGGCGTCCAGCTTGCCCTTTTCATCGGAAATTGAATTAATCAGCGCACGTCCGGGATAAATCCGAAGCGCTCTCTCGACCACATCCGGATAAGACGAGTCAATACACAGCGGCAATCGCATCCGCGCCCCAAGCTCCGATACCAACGCTTCCATCAGTTCGCCTTCATCGATTCCCGGCACGCCGACGTTGATATCCAAAATATCCGCACCCGCATCACGCTGTTCGTTCGCATATGCCAAAGCTAGCGAAATGTCACCCGCTTTGAGTTCTTCCTTCAGCGCTTTTTTCCCGGTCGGGTTGATACGTTCACCGATGACGAACAGTTTCCCGTCCGGCTCAATGGCTTTAATCTCAGCGTTAGAGGCCAGCACACTGATATTTTCATCTATTTTATCCGCTGCTTTCGCCTGTTTTCCTTTTATCGTACCAGATAGTTTTTGTATATACTCCGGATTGGTGCCGCAGCATCCGCCGACGACATCCGCACCTAATTCAATCAGCGTTTGCATTTGCGTGCAGAAGCTGTCCGCATCCATCCCAAAAACGGTTTCTCCGCCAATCAGCTTAGGCATACCCGCATTCGGTTTGACCACCAGCGGGACGTCCAGCACACGTTTCATCCGCCTGACCGTCTCATGCATTTCAGCCGGTCCTGTCGAACAATTCAGCCCGACTGCGTCCGCACCCGCCGCCTGCATCGCAACCGCCGCCGCTTCCGGAGACGATCCGGTCAGCGAACGCCCGGACTCATCAAAGGTCATGGTTGCAAAGACCGGCAGATCGCAGACTTCCTTTGCCGCAATAATCGCCGCGCGCGTTTCGTTCAGGTCGATCATGGTCTCGATGACAATCAAGTCCGCGCCGCCTTCCGCCAGTGCGCTGATCTGTTCCTTATATATATCCACCACTTGGTCAAATGCATATTCGCCGAGCGGACGGATAAACACACCCGTCGGGCCTACGTCGCCCGCCACAAAGGCGCGCCCTTCAGCGCCCGCGACCGATATCTCTGCCAGCCGCTTGTTAATCTGGAGTACATGACCCTGTAACCCAAAGTTCTCCAGCTTTTTGCGGTTCCCCCCGAAGGAAAAGGTATACAGCACCTTGGAGCCCGCGTCAATATAACGCTGCTGCAAGGTCTGCAGTACAACAGGATTATCAATCACAAACTGTTCAGGGCACATGCCGGTCTTAAGGCCGTTTTCCTGCAGGTATGTTCCGGACGCGCCGTCCAGTATTAAGTATTCGGTTTTAATGATGTCCAGTATTTTTTTCAAGGATGCTTTACTCCCGCCACCGCAATTACGCTTTTTTCCGGTACCAGCATAAAACTATCATTAATACTGACCCCGATTTCATTAAACTTTAATATATCATAAAATATCTTTTGAAACTTAATATCCAGATCGCCGTAACCCGCACTGAACCGGTGCTTGGTGACCTTTTTCCCGGAGCGAAAGTCGTCCCGGGCATGCGTCTGCATCATATAAGACAGCGCATCGTCCACGCATTCGGATGCATACGCATCCAGCACTACGGCAAACACCATGTCACCGTCTTTGAGTTCATGGTTGACCCGGCCTGCCACATCGCCCTCCAGTGTCGCGCCCATCACCATCACCGTCTGGCTGCCGTCCATCATCTGCACCAGTTTTTCGGATATGATTTCGTCTCCGTTTTCAAGGGTTAATGCTGCTTCCGTACTATTCAAAATCGGCATCAGGCACAGGCGGCCTTTGGGGCGGCATAAATCAGCGGCCTTAGCAATCATCCGGTCGATATCCGCCATATCCTCGGGCGCTACCGTTGTTTTTTTATTATATCCCATCCGCCTTAAGACATCTCGCTTATCCGGCTGTTTGGGAATATAGGCATAGTCCGTCACTGTCATCGCCGTACCTTATCCGCTGATGGATTTCCCTTCACTCTTATGGAATAATATATAATAAAACCTGCGGGTTTTCAACCAAAGGCTTTTTTATGCTGTTGCATTCACCCGGCGCTTATGTTTTAATGAATAAAAGTAATTGAGGTATACCGAATTGAACATCAATGAAATCAATAAAAATCAAAGCCCGATGATATCGTTTGAGGTGTTCCCGCCAAAAACCGCCGAAAACGTAGACGGGTTATTTGAGACCATAAAACGGTTAAAAAGCGCTGACCCAGCATTTATCAGCGTCACTTATGGTGCGGGCGGAAGCAAGAAAGATATGACGATTGAAATCGCTTCCCGTATCAAGAACGAATACGGTATTGAACCGCTGGCGCATTTGACCTGTGTGGGTTCTGACGAAGCCGAGGTCACCGCAATTCTGGATGAGATGCGTAAAAAGGGCATTGATAACATTCTTGCCTTGCGCGGCGATATCCCGGCCGGCATGAACAAGGATGACGCATTCACCCACTTCCGGTACGCCACAGACCTGATCGATTTTATCGCGCAGTACGGCGACTTTTATACCTGCGCTTCCGCATATCCCGAAGGCCACCCGTTCAGCCGGTCAGCCGAAGAAGATATGACATATTTAAAGATGAAACAGGATAAAGGCGTCCAGCGTTTCAACACGCAGATGTGTTTTGATTCGGACGCGGTGTTGGATTTTATCAATAATGCACGCCGCTGCGGCATCACCGTACCATTCAGCATCGGCATCATGCCGATTTTAAATCCGCAGCAGATTCTGCGTATGGTCACACTGGCCGGTACTTCTATACCGTCCAATATGTCAAAGCTGTTCGCGCGGTTCGGGAGCGAACCGGAAACCTTCCGTAAATACGGTCTGGATTATGCCAAACAGCAGGTCCGTGAGCTTGCGGATGCCGGTGTCAATGGCATTCACCTGTATACCATGAACAAACCCGATGCCAGCATAGAAGTTTTATCCGATACCGGATTAATATAAAAAAAAACGCGGCTCAGCCGTGTTTTTTTATGCCGTCATTCGAATCACACCATACTGCTTTTATAAAAATGCGCCAATTAAAACATTCTGTAAATCAAAACCTCTGGTCGTCGGATATATACCGTCTTTATCAGCGTTGAGCAGTCCGGCCTCAGTCATACGCCGGATCGTATCCTCATTTTCCGCGAAGAAATCCTCATGAAATCGCCGGTTGTAGTCTTCATAGCGGATGCCTTTCGCTAATCTCAGGCGCAGCATCACATACTCTTCTCTCAGTTCTGCTGAGCTGAGCGCAATTTTCTCCACCGTCGGCAGCCGATTCTCGTTGACTAGTTTTATATACGTGCTTAGGTTCTCCGTATTCCGCGTCCGGATATATCCCGCGCCTGAACGGTAGTACCCGTGCGCAGCAACGCCGAACCCGAGATATTCTTCTCCCTGCCAATACTTCAAATTATGGCGGCAGGCGAATCCGGGCTTTGCAAAGTTAGACGTTTCATAATGCGTATAGCCCGCGTGTTTCAGCATTCCGATTGCGCGGTGGTACATCTCTCTCTCTGTGTCTTCATCCGGCATTAGTTCAGCGTTACTGTATTGGCGGTAAAGCGGCGTGCCGGGTTCCAGCTTCAGTGCATAGCATGAGACATGCTCGGGTTTGAATTGAATCACCGTATCGAGTGTTTTAATAAAATCCGTCGCAGCCTGGTTCGGCAAGCCAAAAATTAAGTCAATATTGATATTTTGAAAACCAGATTCTCTTGCCATGCGGTAACCGTCTTCAAAATCACGGAATGTATGGATTCTGCCAAGGATCTTCAGCTCATTGTCATCCGCGGACTGCAGCCCCAAACTGATGCGGTTAATCCCGATATCGCGATAGACCGCCAGCTTTTCTCTGTCAATCGTACCTGGATTCACTTCTATCGAAATCTCAGCACTTTCACTGACGGAATATTGCCGTCTGATTGTATTCATGATATCAGAAATCATTGCCGCAGGAATCACACTCGGCGTACCGCCGCCGAAGAAAATGGTATCCACGGCTTCTTTTCTGTCCTGCGCCGTCATGCCGATTTCCGCTTGGAGCGCTTTAACATAGCCCGGAACATCGCCGGACTCAAACGAGATAAAATTACAGTACGCACACTTCCTCTGGCAGAACGGTATATGAATATACAGACCTTTCATCGGCATCTCCTTTTTTACAAAATCATTATACTCCACGATACTGTAAATGACGAGAAAAATGCCGTATGTTTTTGCATACGGCATGGGTGTAATATTAAAAAATTAAAAGGAGGTAAATGAATTTTGGGTTATCCTACTAGGATATTCCCTAATGATAGTGCTGCCAATATAACAAATAGTGTTTGAGCAATGATCCGAATGATACCCATATGATGTTTTCCTCATTTCTTTTTGTTACATTTCTCTTTCGCTGACAATGTTATTATTGCATATATTACATACGAATGCAATACTTTTGTAATATTTACGCAAAATGTTCACAATTTAAAAAGCTTCCTTTAATGAACCTTTTTCTTCAGATCCATGAGGAAGCTTGACTGTTTCTTGATTATCTCACACCGGTTAATCCAGCGATTGAAGCCACATTTCCACGTCCGCATCGGACGGCATACGCCAGTCGCCTCTCGGCGAAAGCGATACGCTCCCGACCTTCGGGCCGTCCGGCATACACGAGCGTTTAAACTGCATACCAAAAAACCGGCGGTAGAATTTCTTCAGGCTTTCCGTCAGTTCTTCTCTTGAATACTCATCGCCATAAACATAAACCGCAAGCGCCAAAATCTTCTCGGGCGCCATCTGGAAGCGCAGGATATAATACATAAAGAAATCATTGAGATTATAGGACCCAATCTGTTTTTCAGTATCCTGCCGTGTATCCTTGACTGTCTCGGGTGGCAGCAGTTCCGGCGATGGCGGAATCGCGACCACCTCATGTATCATGGCCTTCAATTCATCATCTTCATCATCCGCACGCCACATGATAATCTCTCTGATCAGTGTTTTGGCAACACCCGCGTTTACGCCATACATTGAAATCTGATCTCCGGCATACGTACAGAATCCCAGCGCCAGTTCGGATAAATCGCCCGTACCGATGACCATGCCGCCCTGTTGGTTGGCAAGGTCCATCAGCACCTGCGTACGCTCCCGCGCCTGTGCGTTTTCGTAGGTAATATCATGCTTGTCCGGGTCATGCCCGATATCATCAAGATGCTGCTTTGCCGCATCCACGATTGAAATTTCCTTTAACTCGGCTTTTACCGCCTTGACCAGCCGGCGCGCCAAATCCTGCGTCTCATTGGTGGATCCGAATCCCGGCATTACCACGCCCAAAACGGCGTCAGGCTTAAGCCCGCATTTCTCTGCCGCCGCTTTGCTGACCAACAATGCCAGCGCAGAATCCAATCCGCCGGAAACGCCGATTACCATACGCGTGATTTTTGCGTGCATCAGGCGTTTGGCAAGCCCGGTAACCTGAATCTCAAACACTTCTTCGCATCGCTTGGCCCGTTCGTCCGGGCTGAACGGTACAAACGGCATCTTAGTCATTTTTCTGTATTTCGGCAGTATGTTGTCGTCTTTCAGGCTGAACGGAATCATGCGGTACTCGCGGCGCTTATCAGGATCATCAAAGGTATTGCGTAAAATCCGGTCATGCACCAGCCGCTCAATATCAAATTCTGTGATCGCATATTCATTTTCAAACGACAGCCGTTTGGCTTCGCCCAGCAAATTGCCGTTTTCCGCCAGCATCGCATGCCCGCCGAATACCGTATCCGTTGTGGATTCACCGCATCCTGCGGATACATACGCATACGCACAGATATACCGCGCCGACTGGTGGCGCACCATTTCCCGCCGGTAATCTGCCTTGCCTACAAGTTCGTTGCTTGCGGAAAGGTTAAAACAGATAAAACTGCCGGCCAGCGCCTGGTACCCGTGCGGCGGAAAGGGCGCCCATAAATCCTCGCACACTTCAACACCGAAGGTCAGTCCGCGGTACGCATCACACTGAAATAGCAGGTCCACTCCAAAGGGGACCTCTTTCCCCTTGAAATGAAGCATGCTGTTTTTAATATCTTCTCCGCTGGTAAACCAGCGTTCTTCATAATACTCGGAATAATTCGGGATATACGCTTTCGGCACCATTCCGAGTATCTGTCCGGATTGCAGCACTGCCGCAACATTGAACAGCTTGTCGTGGAAGATTACCGGAAGGCCGACAATCGCGATAATCGGCAGGCTCTCAGTTTCTTTTAATATCCGCATCAAACAATCTTCCGCCGTTCTTAAAACGTTGGACTGGCGGAACAAATCGCCCATTGTATATGACGTAATACAAAGTTCCGGAAAAGCAGCGATATTGACGCCTTTCTCATCCAGCTCTTTGATCATGTCGATAATCGTGTCCGTATTCTTATTTAAATTGCCCACGGTCGTCCGCGGAACCGCGACGGCAGTGCGCACCATGCTGTATTTCATCTTCTGCTCCGTTTCTTCATTTGCATACCTTATTTTACCCTTTGCCCGCAAATATGTAAACCGTATATGTTAAGGGCAGTATAGGCGTATCCGAAATTTTGTAAATTTTAATAATATAAGAATAATGTACAAATCGCATTGAAAAGCATATAAGAATAATGGTATGATTGCTAAAGATTCACGAAGAAACGCAAACATTTTGTTGGAAGGATATCATCAATTGGGTATTAAAAACCGAATTTTCGCTGGTGAAAATAAATCAAAATTAAAGAAAATCGGACAGGTTGCCGAAAGTGTTCTGGCGCTTGAGGATACGTATAAAGCCTTAAGTGACCGGGATCTGATCGCCAAAACCGCTGATTTTAAAAGCCGTTATCAGAACGGCGAAACACTGGACAGTCTGCTGCCGGAAGTGTTTGCACAGGTGCGTGAGGCATGTACGCGCGTTTTAGAAATGACACCGTATCCCGTTCAGGTCGTCGGCGGCATCGTGCTCCATCAGGGGCGTATCGCAGAGATGAGAACCGGTGAAGGAAAGACGCTTGCGGCTACCATGCCGGCCGTTTTGAACGCCATTGCCGGAAAAGTGCATATCGTTACGGTTAACGATTATCTCGCCAAGCGTGACTCGGAATGGATGGGCAAGGTGTACCAGTTCCTCGGCTATTCGGTCGGGCTGGTCACACGCAATATCGACCGCACTGAAAAGCGGGCAATGTATGAAAAGGATATTATCTACGCCACCAACAATGAGCTCGGATTTGATTATTTAAGGGACAACATGGTGGTCAGCAAATCACAGCTGGTTCAGACCGCACTGGATTTTGCCATTGTCGATGAAGTGGACAGCATCCTCATTGATGAGGCCCGAACCCCGCTGATCATCTCCGGCCCCGGAGAAAAGAGCACACGTATGTATGAACTTGCGGACCGGTTCGTTGTACGGCTGAAAAAAGGCGAAATTATCACGGATGACTTTAATAATGAAACACGCACCGGTGATTTTACCGTTGACGAAAAAGATAAAACAGTCACATTGACCGAAGACGGCGTCACCAAGGCCGAGCAGTTCTTTAAGGTCGATAATATCAGCGACGCTGAGCATACCGAACTGAACCATCATATCAAGCAGGCATTAAAAGCCCGCTATATGATGAAACGCGATATCGACTATGTCGTCCAGAACGGAGAAGTCATCATCATTGATGAATTCACAGGGCGTCTCATGATCGGACGGCGCTATTCCGAAGGCTTGCATCAGGCGATTGAAGCTAAAGAAGCGGTCAAAGTAGCGCGCGAATCCAAAACACTCGCTACGATTACCTTCCAGAATTATTTTAAAATGTATCAAAAGCTGTCCGGTATGACCGGTACAGCCAAAACCGAAGAGGCTGAATTCCAGGGCATCTATGATTTAGACGTGGTTGAAATCCCGACTAACATGCCGGTTATCCGCGAGGATAATAATGATGTTGTATACGGCACCAAGCGCGGCAAGTTCCGCGCGGTGGTTGAAGAGGTCTCACGGGCGCACAAAACCGGACAGCCGGTTCTGGTGGGGACGATTTCCGTCGAGACCAGTGAGCATTTATCCAAGCTGCTATCAAGCCGGGGCATCAAGCATGAGGTCTTGAATGCCAAGTTTCACGAAAAAGAGGCGGACATCGTGGCGCAGGCCGGTAAGTTCAATGCCGTCACCATCGCCACCAACATGGCGGGCCGCGGAACCGACATCGTGCTCGGCGGAAATCCCGACTACTTGGCACGGCGCAAGCTGAAATCTCAGGGCATGAGCGACGAGATGATCGAAGCCGCCACCAGCCATGCGGACACGGATGATCCGGAGATTCTTGATGCGAGGGCCAGCTATAACGGATTAGTTGCGGAATTTAAAAAAGAAACCGACAAGGCGCACGAACAGGTAATACAATCGGGCGGTTTATATATCATCGGCACCGAACGCCATGAAAGCAGGCGGATTGATAACCAGCTGCGCGGCCGTGCCGGCAGACAGGGCGATCCGGGCGCATCCAAGTTCTTCATTTCATTAGAAGATGACCTGATGCGGCTGTTCGGCGGTGACCGTGTACAGGCATTGGTCAGCGGGCTGAATCCGGATGACGACGTACCAATTCAGTTGGGACTGATTTCCAAGCAAATCGAAAATGCACAAAAGAAAATTGAAGCGCGTAACTTTGAAATCAGAAAACACGTGCTGGAATATGACGACGTCATCAATAAACAGCGTACCATCATCTATGAACAGCGCAGACGCGTTCTTGAAGGCGAAAATATCCGCGACAATATTATGGACATGCTGGAAACCGTAATCACGGAAAGCATTCCGCTCTACTGCCCGGCCGGCATTTATCCGGAAGAATGGGATATTGACGGACTGGAGCGCCACCTTGAATCCGTATTCCTTATCCCCGGTCAGAAGGTCGTGGATAGAAAGGCCATCGAAGAGTTGGACCATAAAAAACTCTTTGACCGGTTCCATACACTTGCACTGAAAATGTATGAAGCGAAAGAAAAATTTATCACCGAACAGAAGATGGATATGCGCGCGATTGAGCGCTATGTTCTGCTGCGGATCGTGGACAATAAATGGATGGACCACATAGATATGATGGATCAGCTGAAAGAAGGCATCCGCTTAAGGGCATACGGACAGCGTGACCCGATCATCGAATTCAGGCGTGAAGGCTTTGATATGTTCGAAGAGATGATTGCCAACATTCAGTCCGACACCCTCAAGCTTTTGTACTTCGGCCAGTTTAAGGTACAGCCCCAGCGCACCGCACCTCCGGCAGCCGCAAATGACGGCGGGCCAAAAGCACCGGTATCCGCCGGCGACAAGGTCGGGCGCAATGCTCCCTGCCCGTGCGGCAGTGGAAAAAAATATAAAAATTGCTGCGGCAAGGACGCATAACGGAGAAACCACGTGTTACAAACTGATATCTATTATAAACAACTCAGCGATATAAAAAGCACCATTGACGACATCCGGGAGGCACTGGATGTTGAGGCGCTTAAAAGCCAGCTTGACGCTATCCGAAAAGAGATGGAAGCGCCCGGATTTTGGGATAACGTTGCCCATGCCAATAAGGTCAACCAAAAGGTTAAGCCGCTTGAAGACAAGCTGGATACCATTAACTCTTTGACAGCCTCTTTAGATGATGTCACCACATTAATTGATCTTGCGGTAGAAGAATCCGACGACAGCCTTGCCGGAGAAATCGAAACCGAACTGAATACGCTGGAACAGCAGGCGCAGGATGCAAAGCTTAAGGCGCTGTTAAAAGGCGAATATGATTCCCACAGTGCGATCTTATCCCTGCACGCCGGTGCTGGCGGAACCGAAGCCCAGGACTGGGTTTCCATGCTGAACCGCATGTATACGCGCTACTGCGAGCGTAAAGGGTACAACGTCAAAGTACTGGACTTTCTTGACGGCGAAGAAGCCGGAATTAAGAGCATTACCTTCTTGGTGGAAGGTTTAAACGCATACGGTTATTTAAAAGCCGAAAAGGGCGTGCATCGGCTGGTGCGCATCTCCCCGTTCGACTCTTCATCACGCCGGCATACCTCTTTTGCATCTTTGGATGTTATGCCCGAAATTGAGGATGATGACGAAGGTATTGTCATTTTACCGGATGATATCCGGGTGGATACCTACCGGTCGTCCGGTGCAGGCGGCCAGCATGTCAACAAGACCAGTTCGGCGGTCCGCATCACGCATCTCCCGACCGGAATCGTTGCCGCATGCCAAAACGAACGCAGCCAGATGCAGAACAAAGAAACAGCGATGAAGATGTTAAAAGCCAGGCTCGCGGAAAAACGCGAAGAAGAGCGCCTTGCTGAAATGAGCCAGCTCAAAGGCGACATGAAGAAAATTGAATGGGGCAGCCAAATCCGCTCATACGTGTTTCAGCCGTACACCATGGTCAAAGACCACCGTACCAATACCGAAAACGGCAATATCACAGCAGTTATGGACGGGGATATCGACGCCTTTATCAATGCATATCTCACGATGAGCTAGTAGATAAACTATACATCATATATGGCGGCACAGGCCGCCATTTTGTTTGGGTTAATTTTACATTTTGTAACGATTATGTCACCTTAACTGCCTTTAAGAGGCAAAAAACCAAAACATGCGTTCTGGTTAATAATGAACTTTTGTCCACAAAAAAGTATCCGGTTATCCACAATGTGTGGGTGAATTAACAGCGTTTTTACATTTTTCCTGATAATTTGGCTGAAACAGTGCCAAAAACAGCATTTTTTATCCACAAGCATCTTGCACAGCCTGTTGATATCTTTTTTTATTCCTATAAACATTTATTCGGCTCTGGAACAAAGATAAAGGTATATGTTATAATAAAGCAAAGCTAAGGAGGCTGATTTTCATGGCAGGGCGCACCCTAAAATATCTCGTGCTGTTTGTCCTTTTTGCTTTGATTTATATGATATTAAGGGAGGCTGTCAGTCCTGCCATTTTTATTTTAGGCCTTGCTTTCGCCGTTTTTGCTGTAGCCGTCTCCGACCGCTTCCTGCTTGAGGACCGCTACATTGATACCTTTAAATTTAACATCTTTCGTTTTATCACATATATTGTTTATTTAGTCTATAAAATCATCGTTTCCGGCATCAAAGCCGCAGGATTGACCATCAGCGGGAAAGCCGGCCACACGATGTTTACGTTTAAAACCACTCTCGACAGTGATTTTAAATGCAACCTGTTGGCGAATTCCATCACGCTGACGCCCGGCACGGTTACCGTTAACCGCGAAGGCGGCAAGCTGCTAATCCTTCAGCTGGTGCCTGAAGGCGAAGGCAGTAAAACGCAGGATATCGAAAAATTTGAGAATAAATTAAAACGCTTATAAACAAGGAGTTTGTATGTCATTTTGTTTGATTGCGCTGAGCGTGCTCGGCGGGCTGGTCACGATCAGGATGATTCTGGGCCCGACGATTTGGGACCGGCTGCTGGCTTTTAACCAGCTGTCCGCAAAGGTCGTGATTGGCATGGTATTTTTCAGCCTGATGACCAGCCAGACATTTATTTTGGATATCGCAATCGTATATACGCTGTTTTCGTTTATTTCCAGCGTATTCATTGCCCGGTTTATTCGGGAGCGCGGTGTGTTTTAACAAGGAGCGGATATGGTGAAAGAAATCATTACATTCGTTTTAATCGGGCTGGGACTGCTCTCCGCCGCTTTCGGCGTGCTTGGGCTTTTCCGTTTTGATGTGTTCTATATGCGTATACTGGTGAGCGCCAACGTGGATACGGTGGGTATGCTGCTCATGCTGTCCGGAGCCATGGTCGCTGCCCCAAGCGCTGCATTTTCGCTTAAAATTCTGCTAATCATTGCTTTATCTTTAATTACAACCCCGCTGTCCAACCATGCCACCGCAAGATCGGCTTACGTCAGCGGACTGAGGGCAAAAGAATGACGCAATTCAGGATTGTCGAAATCATCTTGCTGATATCGCTGATTGTTCTTGCAGTCGCCACGGTTGAAGCGAAAAAATTGAGGCGTGCGGTTATCTATGCCGGAGCGTTTTCCTTGCTGTCCTCGTTTATCTATCTGCTTTATCATGCACCGGATGTTGCAATTGCCGAAGCGTTTATTGGCTGCACCATTTCAGTCGTACTGTTTTTAACGGCGCTTAAGAAATACCGCATTATCACTATCTATTATGCAAGAACAGATGCGAAAATCCCGGATGATACGGAAAACTATTGTGTGAAGCTCATCAGCGATCTCGAGGCATTTTTGACCAACCATGACCTAGAGCCTCAACTCGTCAAAACCAATCTGTATGACACGTCTCTGCATGAACAGGAGAATTTTGATCTGCTCGTCGTAAACAGCGGTGATGCGGTCAGCATCTACTCCGGCAGGGAAAACTACCATACCCCGTTAATCGGCGGATATCTGTATGAATACCCGAAGGCCCCTCCGCTCAAGGTGTCATTTATTTCGCTGAAGGAGGATTCCGATTATGAAGGATAACGCTTCCCCGCTGGCTCAGGCAGGCAGGCGCCGAATTATCATCATGGTTTTGTGTCTGATTATGGGTTTGGTCGTACTGTATGCGTTTTTTACCGCAGGCGCAAGCGGAGTGGAACAGGCCGGCGATGCAAAGACGTATATTCTTGCTAATCATAATGCGGAAACCGGCGCAAAGAATGCCGTCACAGCTGTATATTTAAACTACCGCCTTTGGGACACCATCTTTGAATCCATGCTGCTATTACTGTCCGCCTTAGGCGTTATCTCTTTTTCCTGGAGTTCTGAAGATGAAAAATAATTCAACCATCATTTCCCATGCGGCACAAATCTTAATGCCGTTTATCATTATTTTCGGGCTGTATATCGTAATCGGAGGCGCAGACAGCGTCGGCGGCGGTTTTCAGGGCGGCGCGGTGTTAAGCGCGGTCTTTATGCTGCGTTATCTGATTAACCCGGAGCGCAGCATCCGGACAAAAATATTACAGCAGACCGAAAAGCTCCTGATGGCAGCCGTTATTCTGCTGGCGCTGTATTTTCTCGGCTCTGAGATGAATATGGGCGAAAAGCTGGGAGATATCTGGATGGTCATTTTAAACCTGATTATTGCGCTTAAGGTCTGCTGCGGGCTGAGCATTATCTTTTTCAGGTACGTTTTTTACGAGGGCAGATAGCGATGTTTTCTGACTTTACATTCGGTGAAATCACCGCCATTATTATCTTTTTCATCGGCATATACGGTATCATCGCCAGACGGAATATCGTCAAGACCGTGCTGTCTTTCGGTATCATGGAAATGGGCGTAATTCTGTTCTTTTTAAGCTCCGGCGCTAATGCTGAAAAAGCGCCTATACTCGCGGACACGAGTGCGAGCGCATCGGTCGCGGACCCGATTCCGCAGGCGCTGATGATTACGGCAATCGTAATCGGCGTCGGCGTAACGGCTGTTGCCCTGACGATGTTTATCAATCTTTATCATAAATACGGTACAACCAACTGGCAAAAAGCGAAGGGAGCGCGCGATAAGTAATGGAACGGCTATTATATCTGCTGATACTACTGCCGATTCTATGCGGCATCATCATCTATTTGGCGCCAAAACGCATGCGCGCCGTAATCGGCATCACCGGGCAGGTGATTCAGCTCGGCATTAGCGCTTATTGCTTTGCGCTGATTCGCCACGCACCGCTTGCCGTCAGCCTTGGCGGTTGGAATCCGCCCGTCGGCATCATGCTGGTCGGCGACCGGATCAGCGGTTCCTTGGTTCTGCTGACTTCCCTTCTGTTCCTGTGCTTCCTGATTTTCAACACGCACCGCGACTATGTCAACCGCGTGTTTTATATGCTTTATTTATCGCTTCAGGGCCTGCTCACTGGCATCTTCCTGATGGACGATTTATTTTCGATTTTCGTGCTCGTCGAAGTCTCAACCATGGTGGTCTCGCTTTTAATTATGTTCAAGCGGGACAGCCGCTCGATGTATGACGGGCTGATTTACCTTTTAATCAACACCTTTTCAATGACCATGTTTCTCTTTGGTTTGGCGCTTTTATACCGTGCGCTCGGCACATTCAGTATTACGCTGATCACCCAAATGATTGGCGATGTCACGAATATTCGCGCGCTTTACCTGCCCTATGCCCTAATGATGACATCGGTCTGCCTAAAGGCCGCGATTATGCCGCTGTTCTCATGGCTGCCCAAAGCGCACGGTACACCCAGTGCACCTTCGGTCGTATCCGCGGTGCTTTCCGGGCTCTATGTCAAAGGCGGGATCTACCTGTTTATCCGGCTGAAAGGCGCTTTTTATGTAATCGACAGTTCGGCTTTTTTCTTTGCCTGCGGCGTGGTGACCGCTATCGTCGGGTTCTTATTCGCGATATCCCAGCGGGATATTAAACTGATTTTGTCTTATCACACGGTTTCCCAGCTTGGTCTGATTATGCTGTCACTTAACATGCACAGCGACCTTGCCCTGTGGGGCGGTGTTTACCATATCATCAGCCACGCGGTCTTTAAATCGGTTCTGTTCCTTTGTGCCGGCGTAATCACGGAAAGCTATGCCACCCGTGATGTCTATCAGATTTCCGGTGTGTTTAAGCGAATGCCGGTCGTCTCCCTGGCCTGTATTTTTGCGATTCTCGGTATCACTGGTGCGCCGTTGTTTAACGGATCAATATCCAAATATCTGATCGGCCATGCGGGCGAAGGTTTATGGATGGAAATTTTGATGCTGCTGATTAATCTCGGAACGCTGCTTTCATTCGCAAAGTTCTTCCGGATTTTTAAGCAGGAAGAATCCGCCCCTGTACAAACCCATGTGCCGCTTAACCGGCGTGCCGTGCTTGCCTTTCTGGGTGCGCTCTGCCTGTTGGGCGGCGTGTTCGGCGGTGCAGCCATTCACTTTCTCTTCGGAGTTGATGTCATTATCAACGGTGAAGAATACATAATCAAAAGTGTGATCTATGTCGCTTCGCTTTTAATCGCAGTGATTATCTATATTTCCGGCGTGACGCATTCAAAGGCATTTTCACGCATCCGGGCGCTGGATCTCGGTTTTAACGAGATTGCACTGACGCTGCCTGCGTTTTTCTGTGTGCTGTTAGGGTATTTAATCTTATTTATAAAATAAAGAGGTAGGCTATGATTTTAAAAGGATTTTCTTTTGGTATGATTCTGCAGGCGGCAGTTGGGCCGCTGTGTGTATTTGTTATCACGACGGCGCTGAACAGCGGTTTCTGGGTAGCGTTTTATGCCGTAGCTGCAGTAACGCTGGTGGATGCGCTGTTTGTCATGCTGGCGATACTGGGTATCGGCGCCATGATGAAAAGCGACCGGGCAAAGGCTATCATGAAATGGGTCGGCGGCCTGGTCATCATCTATTATGGCATCGGTATTCTGCTGTCGGCTTTCGGCATCAGCATCATCCCAAGCTTCAGCACCCAAAATATGATTGGTGAAGGCGCCAGCGTCTTTTTAACCGCGCTGATTATGACCATCTCCAATCCGCTGACCATTGTCTTCTGGGCAGGTGTATTCAGCACGCGGATTGCATCAGGCAAGGACAGCAGACGGGATGTCTTTCTGTTCGGGCTGGGCGCGGTACTGTCAACCCTGATCTTTTTATCCGCTGTCGCGTTTATCTTCAGCCTGTTCAACCCGATTATGACGCCGGAAGCGTCGAAATGGCTGAATGTAGCCGCAGGTGCTGTTCTGACCGGCTTTGGTATCTTTATGCTTTTAAAAAAGCAAAAATAAACGCTTGACGCTATACATAACACGTGTTATATAATATATGTAATATAACGCGTGTTATTTTTAATTTGGAGGAAAAATGTCACCGAAAATCAAAGTCTTAAAGCAGGAAATCATCGATGCTGCATTTGAGATCGCCGCATCAGAAGGCATCAGCGCACTGTCGGTTCGGAAGGTAGCCGCAATGCTCGGCTGTTCGGTCGCGCCGATCTATGTCAACTTTGAAAACGCAGAGGATTTAAACGCCGCCGTAGCGGAGCGTGCGAAGCAGATTCATATGGAGTTATGCACCTATCCCCATACCGAGGAGCCTTTTCTAAACCTGGGTATTGGCTGTATCAAGTTCGCATATCAGTATAAACGGTTGTATAAAGAAATCATTGAGGCAAAGCGCGATTTAGGCCATATGCAGGAGTGCAATGACCAGAATATGCTCGACTTGATGCGTTTGGACCCTAAGCTCAAATCGTTCGATGATAGAACTTTATCCCGCATCCTTTTTAAGATGAGCACGTTTACCAACGGCCTGTGCGTCTATGCAGCATGCGAACCAATGCCGGATGGCATTACGCTGGATCTTCTGCTTGATGTGCTGGAGCAAACGGGCAATGATGTGATTATTGGTGAACTTAAACGACTGAATGAAGCAAAATAAAACAAGGAGACCCTCATGAAAATCACAATTATTAACGGTTCGCCGGACAGCCGGTATGATGCGTTCAGTAAAGCGCTTCATGGCCTCAACCGGTCACTGGCGGGCGAACACGATATTAAAGTTTTTGATATTAAAGATATGGATATTCATTACTGCATTGGATGTTTCGGATGCTGGTTAAAAACGCCCGGACTGTGTGTCTTCAAAGACGATATGGAAAAGGTCATCCGGTCTCAAATTGCATCTGATATGGTACTTTATGCAACCCCAATCACTGCAGGCACAATGACTTCACTCACAAAAAAGGTTCTGGACCGTTCTATCCCTCAGGTCCTGCCCCATATTCGTCCCTACCAGGGCGAATGCCACCACCTGATACGGTATTATTCGCTTCCGGATATCGGTGTTCTATTATTCGACGACGGCAATATTGATACCGAATCACAGGAAATCCTATACCAGATGATGGACCGCCTGTCCAAGAACTTCCGGTCGTCCAAAAGTTACAAACTGACTGCGAAAGCGGATCAAATTGCGGAGGTGATACAAAATGAAATTAGCGCTCATTAACGGATCGCCGCGTGGTAAGTCCGGCAACTCAGGCAAGTTATTAGACTGGCTGACCCGAGGCATTCTGGACCAAACCGAAATCACACGGATCATCGCAGCCGATGTAAAAAACCAACAGGAATCGGTGGATGCAATCAGCGCATGCGATTATATCGTTTGCTGTTTTCCGCTTTATACCGATCTGACCCCCGGTATCGTCAAACAGTTTTTTGAAACGATGGCGCAGCAAAAAGACAAGTTTAAAGAAAAACCCATTTTATACTTTGTCCATTCCGGATTCCCGGAGGTTACGCAGTCACGTCTGCTGGAGCGGTACTGCCGCCATTTCACGCATGTGATGGATATGCAGTATATGGGATGCATCATTCTCGGCGGCAGCGAGCCCATCAGATATGCTCCGGAAAATGCATTTAAAAAGAAAATGGAGGCCATACAAAATATCGGCCTGAAGATTTTAGCAAAGGCGCCGATTGAGCCGGACGCACTGAGACTGCCCGGCCAGATTGAGCGTATGTCGCGGTTCCGCCGCTTCGTCCTCTTGCTTATGCCCTTTCTGTTTGATCTGTTCTGGAACTTTGAACTCAAAAAAAACAACGCCTTCAAGAAACGTTTTGACCGGCCCTATGCGCCCGTTGAATAGTAAAAAAGCCCGCTTTATGCGGGCTTTCTTTTATTTATCTCATTATTTCAGCCGGTGCATGTCTCCCATACGCTTGGCCGCTTCATACGCCAGATGCGAACGCTCACATTCTTCATCAGTTAAAGTAATCTGCGCCGTGCACGCGGTGCCCTTCATCGTCTCCGCGGCATAGCAGAGTCCGTTTGTCCGTTCATCTAAAAACGGATGGTCAATCTGGTTCGGATCACCGAGCAGTATCAGCTTTGTACCGACACCCGCACGCGTAATCAATCCCTTGGCCTGACGCGGCGTCAGGTTCTGCGCTTCATCAATAATCACCCAGTTGTTCGCAATCGACCGTCCGCGCATATAGGCAATGGCTTCGCTTGTGATGATTTTCCGGTCAAAGAGCTCGTCGATTTTATCTCTCAGCTCAAATTCTTTGTTGTACCGGCCGAAATCATCCGAAGTCAGCAACACCTCTAAATTATCGACAATCGGCCTTAAATAAGGCTCTATTTTCTGCTGCTCGGTACCGGGCAAAAACCCGATATCCTCGTCAAACTTCACATTCGGGCGGCAAACCAGTATTTTTCTAAATCCCGGCGTAATCTCATCCAGCAGCTTATGCAGCCCTACAGCCAGCGAATAAAACGTCTTGGCCGTTCCTGCAGGCCCTTTCACAATCACAAGCGGCAGGCGCATGACATCCGCCATCAGGGCTTCCTGCATGAATTTCTGACCGGTGTTTCTCGGCGTTACGCCAAACGGTTTGCCCTCCAAGTACTCCAGCCGCACCATATTAGCGCCGTCATAGCGGCAAAGCGCGGTCTGCCGGATATTCTCGTCCGAATGAATAATGAAAAACTCATTCGGGTACATCACCGGTTTGATCCGATTGCCGTCCTCATCAATCTGATAGACTTCCACCGGATCAAGAAAGCCGTTATCATAAAACGCGCTGATACCCTGCTTAGAGGTAAACGCTTCGTCGCGTCCTTTATATTGGTCGTCAGGCGTCGGCCCCTGCTCCGCCATAAAATCCTGCGTGGTGACACCGATGAGTTCCGCCTTGATCTGTGCAAATGTATCGCGCGTAACCAGATAGACGTTTTCTCCCCGCTCTTTCAAGCCCTTACAGATTGCAATAATCCGGTTATCGTTCTTGTCCCTGCCCCATGTACTTGGCAGCTTGACCTGTTCAAAGTTCAGTTCTACCCTTAACGTGCCGCCGTTTTCCAGCGGAACACCGTCAGAAAGGCTCCCGCGGCGCATTAATCCGTCTAACAACCGGCCCGCCTGTCTCGCATTTGCACCAAGTTCGGTCCGGTCCTTTTTAAACTTATCCAGTTCTTCTAAAACAACTTCCGGAATGACAACGGTATTATCTTCAAACATTAAAATAGCATAAGGGGTTTGTAGGATTACATTGGTATCAAGAACAAATGTCTTATTCACGGCGCAACCTGCCTTTATTTTTGAGGATGGGCACTATCGTGTATCTTGTAGTCTTTACATATATTATACCACATCTGATTGTATTTCAGACACGCTTGATCAATATTTTACATAAATATATCATATCCACAATCCTGCAGACACGCCGCTCACCGCTCTGCCGTTTACCGTGAAAATGCCTGATACCCGTCAATCAATCCCTGTTCATATGCACGTCTTAACAGCGCGTATTCATCTCTTCTGCCGAAAAAAAGCGCGCTGTAATTCCGCTGGATCTGAGTGCCGTAGAAAAGGTAATATTCCATTCTGGCAATCCCTTCTTCGGTTTCGATCAATCCCAGCGCATAATCAATGAACTTGGACTCAGCGATGGTCATCTTCTTTTTTAAATCTTTCATCATCATATCCACATCCTGTTTCGTCCCGCTTTGTGCTAAACCGGAGTAGTAGGCAATCGGACTGTTGTTTTTCATTTGTCTTCCTCTTTCTGTATAAAAAAACCTCCGTACATATCGCACGGAGGAAATCGTCTGTTCTATCAGTTCAGGCTATTCCTGAACGACCTCCACGAGATATGTATCTGATACTGCACTGACCAACGGCTGAAAAATCTCCGCAACTTTTAATACGGCAATTTCATCCGCCTGGTCTAACAGCACCTGGTCACTTAAGGTTTCACGCATTACATCGTCAATCGATTCATCGACGACTTTTTGCTGTTCTTGTGTTAATTTAATATCGCCGAAACCGAAAATCTCATGCTCGGTCTCTTCAAATGTGGTCTGGTCAACATCTACATTGACGTACTGCAAAACCGCATGCGGAATCGTCACGGTCACTGTCTGCCCCGTTTCGTCTACTGCAATATGATCGGCGTCAATTTTGCTCAAATCCACCGTATAAACGCCTGTGCCGAAAGTATGGATCATCTGGGTTTTTTTGAAGATTTCGATATTTGCCAGTGCATTGCTGATCTCCGTATCGACTTGTACATCCTGTTCCATCACTATCAGCTCCTGCTTTTCTCTGGCCTCGCCGAGAATCGCATTCTGGAAGTCGATGCTGTTATATCCCATCGTCTCATCCGGGCGCATGTCGGTGCCCAATAAATTGCTGAGCGAAAAGGACTGAGAAAGCTTCGGCCCGATAATAAGAACGCCGCCAATCACAACAACCGCAATCACCAGAATCAGTCCCCACTTGATTTTCTTGCCCTTTTTCTTCGCATCCAGCACCTTGCCCAGTACCGCACCGCCGACCGCAACCGCTGTGTCCTTTAATCCGCCGCCGTCTGAATCGACCTTATCCGAAGACGCGGCCTTACGTGCCGCTTCGGCTTTCTGTTTCGCTGTTTCTGACTTCTTTTTTAAATCATCCATTGCAGCCTTTTGTTGCTTGGATTTTTCATTTTCTACGGCCTTGCCCGATGATTTAATATCAACGCCAGAGACGGTCTTTTTCTTTTCAGCCATAGTCAGTTCCTTTCACCCGCATAAGCCGGGTTATATACTAATATTTAAAACCTGCTTAGTTTCCCTTTTGATAAATCACCGTGCGGTTCTTGCCCGTACGTTTTGCATGATACAGTGCTTTATCAGCCTTGTTTAATATCACTTCCGCGGTTTCCGGATCTCTGACATGATAAATCCCGATTGATATCGTCATATTAATTTCAAGGCCATCCCTCACCAACGGCACATTCTGGACGCTTCTGCGTACGCGCTCAAAAATGGATACGGCCGTATCCGCAGAGCATGCCACAACCGCTGAATATTCATCCCCGCCGTAACGCGCTACAATATCGTTCTCCCGCAGTTCCTGCTTGATGATATCTGCGACGTGGCGGATTGCACAATCCCCGGCAATATGCCCGTAAGTATCATTAATCCCTTTAAACCCATCAATATCCAGCATAGCAACCGAATAAGGTGATTTGATATTATGCAGCATTTCGGTGATATGCGCCCGGTTAAAAAGCCCTGAGAGCTCATCCAGCTTGGATTGATGCAGCAGATTCTGATTGTGCGAAATCTCCTCGTTCAGCATCGTATCGGTCTGCATCCTGTCAAGCGCAATCACAAAGGTCATCAGTGCAGAAATCACCAGTATCATCGGAATCTGGGTGATCGATAAATCATTCGGGAAGAATGTCAGCGCCAGCACCTCCCAGCCGCCAATCACCAACATGATTATAATCGCGCCGAAAAGCAATCGCGCTTCATCCTGTTTTTTCAGTTTGGGCACCAGTACCGCTGTCCAAATCGCAAGAATCACCGGCAACATCACCATCGCGGCATTATAAAACTTCTTAAAGACAAGCATGTCCTGTATAACAAACATACCGATGAAAAAGATAACCGCCACCGCGTACGACGAGATAAAGGGGAGTTTATGGTTAATCAGCCACGTTGCCGCAACCCCGAAGCATGCCACCCCAAGAAACGCCGAGCCCATGATAATCCGCTTAAACATCAGATAGCTGAACGGAAGACTCGCCGCGTTGAGATAATCCAGTGAATAGATTGAGATCAGCACCATTCCGGTGGTCATCGCAATCAATACACGCCGGCTTCTGGTCTTAATCACCGCTAGCCCGAAGGTGATGATTAACGCAAATACCGCCATACCGATGGCAATCAAAGACAATGACGAAGAAAAAGTTCGGTGTCTTATCGTAACCGCTTTCGCATCCTTAATGGACGAAATTAAAAT
Organism: Christensenellaceae bacterium; assembly: GCA_963674805.2. Taxonomy (GTDB): domain Bacteria; phylum Bacillota; class Clostridia; order Christensenellales; family CALMFG01; genus CALMFG01. Next base: position 22,306 of record CAXXNY010000023.1, on the reverse strand, counting down.
CGAGTTTTCGCTTGCGCCCATATCATATTCCGCATAAATCTCAAGCGTCAGCGTGTTGGTGTCCAGAATTGCATCGTGCGGAATCGTAAACCAGTAACTGCCGACCCAGATATTTGCCCTGCCGTTTACCGGATCCCCGGCATATCCGAGATATGCATTATTCCACCAAACGTTATATCCCTGCGTTTCCAAGCGCGTAATGCTGATACCCAGATCGCCCTCGGACAGCCCTCTGATCTCATCACCGCTGATCTCAGCTGCATATATTTTCACTTTCGGCTCATCAGGCTTTCTCAGGCGCGGAGATAAATCATCTTCGCCGTCGGAGAACGCTTCAACGGGCACAGGCACATAATCAATGTTATGGTAAACAAAAAGACCGGGCATTATCGAATTTAAAATCACCAGTAAAATAATAGCGCTGTAAACGATAACCATCTGTTTAATGCTTATGTGATTCACGCAAGTCCTCCGGTATGCCCAAGTATATCCAAGCAGTGCCATTACGCAGAAGAGTCAATTGATTATTTAATCTAATAATACCATCTTTTTATTTCCGTGACAATTATGCACGATTCATTTCTAATAAAAACGGGCATATGTCTCAGCAAATGCCCGTTTTACCCTCGTGATTAAGATAGTCCTGTTCCGTGTTCTTTTTCTCTGATTCTTTCCCCATTATTACCTTATTCTCAACCACGCGAGTCTTCCGCATTGTTCTAATTAGCCTAATAAAAAACTGACCGTTACCATGATTTGTGGCAGCCGGACAGCCATAATATTCGTATCTTAGACTCCAAGCTTTGCGTCCCGGTCTTTCAACCGGTTTGCTATTTTCTGTCGTATTATTTAATTTTTAATATAATAAAAGCCGCCTCGTCAACAGGCGGCTGGACAGTCATAATAGTCGTTATCTTAGACTCCAAGCTTTGCGTCCCGGTCTTTCAACCGGTTTGCCATTTTCTGTTTCTAAGATAAATTTACTACATGTTGTAATATTTGTCAACGGCTATTTATTCTTATTTTTCTGTTTATTATGCAACCCAGCCAATTGAACATATAAAATTATAAAGACACACCAGCATCACCAGGATAACCGATACCTTATATATGACCCTGATATCCCTTTCCGGCAGTTTAACATTCAACCATGCTCCGGCAAGCCCGCCCAGTATTGCGGCTGGAATCATGTAGATCAGTATACGATAATCCTGAATGGCCGAAAAAGAGCCCTCCGCCGCCTTGACCAGCAATCCCGCCGCCTGTGAGAACAGAATGATGAATACCGATACGCGCGCCGCCTGTTTGATATCGAAATTAAGCAAAAGGCACAGCACCGCAACATTGATCGGTCCGCCGCCGATGCTTAAAAAAGCGCTGAAAACACCCAACAGCGCACCCACCGTAATCTGCCCGGCAGCTGATTTGATATGGGCATGCGGCAGCTGTTCGTAGACCAGACAGAGCAGCAGTAACACAAGCAGAATCAGTGACTGGGCCGCCGTGACCATTTCCGGTGCCGTGTAAGCTTTAAGCGCCGCAAACAGCAGGCCGCCGGCAACACCCCCGATAACCGCCCCTGTCGTTATATATGCAATCACCGGCGTCACCGTGAAACCTTTTCTCAGCTGCCGGATGGTTGCAACAACTGCCATGCTGAGTACGGTGATTGATGCAAAGACGGCAATCTCAACGATCTGATAATCCCCCATCAGGTCCATCAGCGGTTTGATGATGACGCCCCCGCCCATTCCGGCCGCCGCGCCAATCAGCGTCGCACAAAGTGCAATAAAAAAATATATGATCATAGGCTGCCTTTATCTGCTGGAATAAAAACAGGGTGAACCTTCACCCTTGTTTGATTATAATGAATTTTTAGCGCCTTTTCAATCGCTTCATGCATTCTCGGTAAATTTCGCGATCGGCATTTTGACGATAAACTCCGATCCCTTGCCCTTCTCGCTGACGACTGTAACGCTTCCGTGATAGAGTTCTGCGATATGCTTGACAATCGAAAGCCCTAATCCCGTTCCGCCAAGCTCCCTAGATCGGCTTTTTTCCACGCGGTAAAACCGTTCAAACAGTCTTGGGATATCTTCCTGCGCAATTCCTTCACCTGTGTCTTTCACGGATATCGTGAGCATACGTCCCAGATGATATACTGATATCTCCAGCTGTCCGCCGTCTTTATTGTATTTAATGCCGTTGTCAATCAAGTTTAAAAACAGCTGTTTGATTCTGTCCTTATTGGCAAGAATTTTGATATCTTTTGGAATGCGTGTTTTAATCGCCACGTGCTTCTTTTCGGCTTTCATAGAAACCAGGTCAATGGTTTCTTCTATGATCTGTTTGATGCAATGTTCGCCGATATCGGTATCTTCCGAACGGTTTTCAATCTTTGAAAGTTCCATCAGATCATTAATCAGCACATTCAGCCGGTCTGACTCAATTTCAATAATATCAAGAAAGCGCTTAGCCATATCATTCGCGCCAAGGCTGCTGTCCTTCAGTGCTTCCGTGTATCCTTTTATCGACGTCAGCGGCGTCCTCAGTTCATGGCTGACGTTTGCAACAAAATCGGTTCTTAACCGCTCCAGCTCCAGCATATGGGTGATGTCGGTCAGCAGGATAATAGCGCCAAACAGGCTGCCTTTGCTCATCATCGGCGAAACCGTCACCCTGAAATCCAGTATTTCATTCCGGGCGATTTTCAGCTGAACCACTTCCGAGCGGTGCTTTTTAATACAATTCTGAACCGCGTCCAGCAGCGGCCGCTGGTACGCAATTTCGCTTAGCATCAGCGGCTCCGTGCCCTGCCGTTCTTTAATGCTAAAAATCTCCTCCGCAACCGGATTTATATATAAAATCTGCTGAAATGTGTTCACCGCAACCAACCCGTCTGCCATGCTGGACAGAACCGCATTAAATTCCTCATTGCGCTGGCGGATGTCCCTGAGCAGGGTGTTCACGTTCGCTCGCATTTCAGAAAAGTCATCCGCAAGCACGTCCAGTTCTGTCCTGGTGTTCAGTACGACATCCTCTCCGGTTTTACCCGAAGCAAAATCCCTGACCGCCGCTGCCAGTCCTTTGACCTGTTTGGTGTAACCTCTGGTAAACAAAACGGAGGCAAGCAGCGCCAGCAATCCGCTGACAGCCAGCCCAACCAATCCGGCGTATGTAATTCGCATTAGTAGCTGATTCAGCCCCGTAACCGGAATAGAAACGCGGACGATATAACCGTCCGCCTGATCTGCCGCTGCATAATATAAAACGTTGTGGCCCAGCATGTCGTCATGAACCAGTGCTTGTCCGATGCCAAAGTTCAACGCTGCCATGACTTCCGGCCGGTCTGCCAGGTTATTTGCCTGGGCGTCCGTGCCGAAATCGTTGATAACATTGCCGTCTAAATCCATCAGCTCTATCCGGTAGTGTGTGCCGGCTGCCAGCAGTTCTGAGGCAGGTGACTGTCCACCTTGTGCCTGTTCCAATTCTCCGGCTTCGGCTTCATGTAAAACCGTTTGGCTGACAATTTGCGCAATACCCTGTGTTTCAGTAACTAGGGAATTCCGCACAATAAAATAAGTGATCATTCCAGCGATAATCACAGCCAGCATTGATGTGATCAGGGCATAAAAAAAACTTCTGGCACGCATCACTTACCTTCTTTTGTCGCACCACTAAACTTATATCCGACAGACCGGAGCGTTTTAATATACTTCGGGTCTTCGGGATTATCTTCGATTTTCAGCCTTAACTGGCTGATATGGACATCAACCGTACGCGTTTCACCGAAATAGTCGTATCCCCAGACTTCGTCTAAAAGCTGCTTTCTGCTGAGCACCCGCCCTTCGTTTTTCATCAGGAAATAAAGCAGGTCGAATTCCTTTGTTTTCAGTTCAATCGGTTCATCGCGTTTGAATACTTCCCGCCGGCTTTTTATCAGCCGGAGGTCGCTTTTAACAATCTCATCATCGCCGCTGTCCTCGGTTTGCCGCTCTACGCGCCGCAATACGGCGCGCACTCTGGCTATCACCTCACGCACCGAAAACGGCTTGACAATATAATCATCCGCGCCGATTTCCAGTCCAAGAACCCGGTCGCCTTCTTCGCCTCTGGCGGTCAGCATCATAATAATGATATCTTTTGTTTTTTTATCTGACCGGATCTGCCGGCAGATTTCATATCCGTCGATTCCGGGCAGCATCAAATCCAGCAGCACAACATCCGGCGGGCTTTCCATCAGCGATTTTAAGCCTTCTTCGCCCGACTCAAATGCGCTCACTTCAAATCCCGCATCTTTCAGGCGGAAGTGCAGAAGTTCGCGTATATGTTTATCATCTTCAATAATATAGACCTTTTGATTACTCATGCTTTACCTTCCTTAGCCGAAGATATACATTCTAGTTCAGGCTCTTGTGCTTGCCTGTTTCGTTAAAGATTACCCATTCCGCAATATTGGTCGCATGATCTGCAATCCTTTCAATGTGCTTCGCAATCTGGATCAATGCGACGCCCTGTTCAACCGAACCGGGATTGTTTTTCATGATCTCAATTAATTCATCGGTCAAGCTGTGGTATACAGCGTCCACATCTTCATCATCTCTCGCGACTTCTTTTGCAAGCTCAGTATCATTCTGCATAAACGCGGTAATGACACGGCTGACCATAGAGCGCGCCATTTTTGCCATCTTGGGTATTTTGACCAATGGCTTAAGATGCCGCTGGTTATAAACGTCCACAATAATCCCGCAGATGTCTTCGGCATGGTCCGCAATCCGTTCCAGATCGGTGATTAATTTGAATATACTGGTCACACGCCGCATATCTTTTGCGACCGGCGCCTGTCTGACAATAATTTCAAGACATAATTTCTCTATTTTAAGTTCTTGCTTATCTACCGCATCGTCGCCGTCCACGACTTTCTGCGCCAGCTCAACATCCTGGGTTTTAAGTGCTTCAAGCGTCCTGTCAATCTGCTCCTCAGTCATTGAGAGCATGACCACAATCTGCTCATGGAGCTTCTTCAGCTCCTGTTCAAATAGTACTCGCATACGGTCTCCTCCTTTATATTAACCAAACCGGCCGGTGATATAGTCTTCTGTTCGCTGGTCCTTAGGATTCTCAAAAAGCTTCGCTGTTTTTCCGAATTCAATGATTTCCCCGAGCAGGAAAAATGCCGTTTTGTCTGATATTCTCGCTGCCTGCTGCATGTTGTGCGTGACGATAATAATCGTATATTTCTTTTTCAGTTCGTGCATCAGGTCTTCAATTTTCAGCGTCGCGATCGGGTCCAGTGCGGAAGTCGGTTCGTCCATCAGCACCACTTCCGGATTCACCGCAAGCGCACGCGCAATACACAGCCGCTGCTGCTGGCCTCCGGAAAGGCTGAGTGCGTTACGGCCGAGAATGTCTTTGGCTTCATCCCACAACGCTGCACCTTTTAAGGCCCGCTCCACAATTTCATCAAGTTCCGCTTTTTTTCTGATGCCGTTCAGTTTCGGTGCATAAGTGATGTTATCATGAATACTCATCGGGAACGGATTCGGTTTTTGGAACACCATACCGACCCGGGTCCGAAGTTCAATAACATCAAAGCTTTTATCATAAACATTTCTGCCGTCCAGCAGCACTTCACCTTCGACTCTTGCACCTTCAATGGTGTCGTTGATCCGGTTCAGTGTCCTGAGCAGCGTAGATTTCCCGCAGCCTGAGGGCCCGATAAACGCCAGCACTTCCTGCTCTTCTACCTGCAGGTTGACGTTCTTAATCGCATGAAAGTCGCTGTAGTAAAAATCCAGGTCCTTTACTTCTATTTTATAGCTCATTCTGATTAAGTCTCCTTCTATCCAAGGTTCAAATCTTAAACAGCTGATTATAGAATAGACTTGTCTCTATTCTATCACATCAGCCGCATTTTATCATAACGTTCTACGACACTTGTCGCGAGATTAACAATAATAATCAGACCAATACCGACGATTCCCATCGCGCATGCCATCTTAATATCGCCCGTTTCTTTTGCCACGATATAGGTTCTGACCGTTAAAGTTGACGCCCCTTCGGACAAGCTGCCCGGTATTCTCGCCACCGTACCCGCGGTCAGCAGCAGCGCCGCGGATTCCGCCACGATTCTGCCGATTGACAAGAGTACGCCGACCATGATTCCCGAAATCGAGTTGGGCAGTACAATCCTGAATATCGTCTGCAGTTTGGTTCTGCCTAATGCGTATGATCCCTCACGCAGCGCGATTGGCACCCTTAACAGCGCTTCTTCCGTCTGGCCGATTAGTATCGGCAAAAGAACAATCGCCAGTGTAGAGGCCCCCGCAATCAGCGAGAAATCCATGTTCAGCCATGTCACAAAGACCAGCATGCCGAAAAGGCCATAGATAATGGAGGGAATTCCGGCAAGGCATCCGGTCGCAAACCGAATAAACTTCAAGAATTTGTTTTTCTTTGCATACTCAGCCAGGAACATGGCGGAAAAGATCGATATCGGCAGCGCAATTAACAGCGCTAAAAATATCATGTAAATCGTATTAATCATCAGCGGGAATATGCCTTCGCCCGGCCGTGTGATTTTCATTTTGACGTGCTCCGCACCCAGAGATGCATTGAATGATTCATAATCCGTTGGTGTCAGGCTTTCGAAATCCGTTGAATTGATTTTTTTAATAATATCGCCTTTTTTTACGCCAAAGGCTTCTCCGTTAGAAGTCTCTGCACCTATTGCCGGTGAAGTCTTACTGACTTTTGTCACTTCAAGATACTGGCTTTTATCAAAGTCAACTACGCTTACTTCAAAACCTAAGTCTCCGGTATTTTCGAATTCAACATATGCTGTTTTATCATCAAAATCCGCACTGAAAAAATGCCAGTTTAACAGGCCTGCGCCTTTTACTGCCACAAACCCCAGTAACAGCAGCAAAAGCCCGATAACCAGTCCGGCACATCCGACCATCAGCCCGCGGAATACTTTTTCTTTCGCTTTTGCACTCATATTAATATTTCCCCATCTTGTTGGTTACTCTTGACATAATATAATTGATCAAAATAATGAACACCATTAATATCGCGCCTGTTGAGAACAGCACTTCTGCATGCAGGCCGTAAGCATAACTCATTTCTAAAACAACATTGGTTGTAAGCGGTCTGACCTGAGAAAACAGACCGGTCGGCAGCCCTGCGATATTGTTGCCGGCTACCAGTATAACCGCCATGGCTTCACCGATGGCGCGCCCCACGCCCAAAATAACGCCGACCAATATACCGCGTTTTGCCGCGGGTATCGTCACATACATAGTGGTGTAAACCCTTGATGCGCCAAGCGCATAAGATGCTGTCCGGTATTCATTTGGCACACTCCTGATTGCGTTTTCCGTAATCGCAATCATCGTCGGTAATATCATCATCGTCAATACAATAATAACAGCAAGCAGTGACTCCCCTCTGCCGGTCGGTGAAATGCTGTCCACCATCGGCACCACAAAGCCGAGCCCGAATACGCCGTAGATAACCGAGGGAATACCCGCCAGCAGCAGTACACCCGCCTGTATCAATTTTCGTGCCCATTCCGGCGCCAGTTCCGCGATATACGCGGCCGAAAAAATACTGATCGGCAGTCCGATCAGAATCGCACCGCCGGTAGCGAGTACCGAACCGACGATCATATATAGAATGCCGTATTTCGCTACGGTAACATCATCATTCGGCCGCCACTCCAATCCGGTAATAAAATCAATGAACGAATATGTTCCTTCTTTATTACCCGGCAGGAAAGGCTGTATGCCCTTGCTTAATATAAACAATGCGATGAATCCGACAGCCGCGATGGTGACGACAGAGGATATTCTCAAAACACCTTCTGTGCTTTTTTCAAAGATCTGTCTGGTTTTTTTCATCTAAACTCTCCTAATTCTATATGCAGAAACAGCCTGACGTCGCCGCCAGACTATTTCAAAAGTAAGCAAATCTAACATAGTTTAGCGTCTCAAATTCAATTATTGAGGAGCTATACCGCCTTTGTCTTCGATAATTTCATAAGCTTCAGGCGTTTTGCAGAATTCAAGGAATGCTTTACCCACATCGGATAGTTCGTCAGCATAGTAAACCATGTTGAACGGTCTAGAGATCGGGTATGTGCCGGCTAATACTTCTTCAACTGTCGGGTTTCCGCCGTCAACTTTCAGCGCTTTCACTTCTTCATTCAAGTAGGTGAAAGATACATAGCCGATAGCCTGTTCTTCAACAGCAACGGTTGCGTGAACATTACCGTTTCCATCCTTGATTGTTGCATCAGCAGTCAGAGCATCTTCGAATCCAACGAGTTCTTCGAAAGCGCCTCTTGTTCCTGAACCGTCTTCACGGGAAACAACGATGATCTTTTCGTCAGCACCGCCGACTTCGGACCAGTTTGTGATTTCGCCAGTGTAGATTCCCAGGATCTGCTCCATGGTCAATTCTTCTACAGCGTTAGAAGGATGAACAACAACAGCGATTCCGTCAAATGCTAAAACATATTCGTCCATTCCGAAATCTGTTTTTTCTGAATCTTTAATTTCTCTGGAAGCGGTTCCGATCATAACGGTTTTTTCACCAGCTGCTTTAACGCCAGCGGATGAGCCAGTAGCTTCATAAGAGAAAACAACTTCCGGATTTAAAGCCATGAATTCATCACCAAGCGCAATACCGATTTTTTCAACCGATGTGGATCCGCCAAGTGTTAATTCGCCGGCTAAAACGACTTCTTCTGCGACTTCTTCAACTGCTTCTTCTGCAGGAGCTGCAACTTCTTCAGCTGCTGCTTCTTCTTTTGCAGGGGCCTGGCTGCATGCTGCGAAAGCGAACATAACAGAAACCAGAACAAGCGCTACAAAAACTTTTAATGTGTTCTTCATTTTTTCCTCCATTAGTAATTAAATCTTTTACACCTGCATTTTAGTCAGACACTATCATATGTGTTTTCGTATGATGTAATTTCTGTGTAAATGCTTTTTGTCCGTATTTTACATAGCAGAGGATTGTCTATCTAAGAATAACGGTTTACCTTAATTGTTTTAAATAATAAGGCCGAATTTATACTACTATTTCTATGAAAAGAGGGCGATATCCGCCTGTAATCAGTATTTGCGCATTTATCGGGAATAAACACCTGATACCGCCGGATCTCTTATGTAAATCGAATTTTACAAAACATAATACCAGCAGTTTTTTAAGCCCCTTATTAATAAGAAAAAACCGGCCTGCGTTAATCCGCAGACCGGCCGATACAATCGCTTTATATACTAAAGCCCAATTTCGCCCGCTATTGCTTTCATGCTTTCCAGCGAAAGCGCGATAAAATCGGCACGTTCCAGGCCAAGTGCCGTGATGCTGTCGATCTGTTCCCGGTTTGCGCCTCTGGCAAACGCTTTGTCCTTAAACTTCTTTTTGACCGAGCTTGCCTCAACTTCCGCAAGTTTCTTCGTCGGTTTCACCAACGCGCATGCTGTTAATAGACCGGTAATCGGGTCGGCCGCAAAAAGCGCCTTATCCAATATGGTTTCACGGGCAACACCGGTCATCTCATTATGGGACTGAATGGCATGTAACAGCTCGTCTGAAAGATTAAAGCCGCTTAGAATATCCATCGATTTCAGCCCGTGCTGTTCCGGGGTATCTGCCGTTACCTCATAGTCCACATCATGCAACAGGCCGGCAAGCGCCCACTCCGTTTCGTCTCCGTCTAATTTGTGGGCAAGCCCCTTCATCACAGCTTCCACTGCCAGCGAATGATAAAATAAATTATCTGATTTAAGATGCGACCTGACAAGTTCGAGTGCTTCCTTCCGTTCCATAAAACCCTCCTGTATTATTTCCCGTTCTTCTGAAATGTAACGATATAGTCGAGCCCGTTCGGAATTTCGGGCGGTGCCTGTCTCACAAATATGCCGTGAACGCCGTTCTCTTCCGCCGTTAAAGCAAAGTGGCAGGCCGCAATGCCCATGTCAATCATCTGAACATCAAAGCCTATAGCCGTGGCATAGCCCTTGGTCCGGCTGAGATAGAAGTCAAAGCCGCCTTGTGGATTCATAATGATACGCCATGGCTGCTTATTGCTTGCGGAAGGCCCGATCCTGACCATCTCCAGCACTTCATATGCCCATCCCGCACGTTCAGCTGACAACGGGATATCTATCCGGCTGTCAAAGAATAGCGTATTAAAGGGCTTGCGTTTATCCGCTTTAATCATATAACGAAGCATTGCAGATTTTCGGTTTTCCTTTTCGGTCGCATAGCCCATTGATATGATTACCGGCAGTGTTTCGTCTGCTTCCATCGGAATTGCTTTTAAAAACGAGGCTCTGGAGAACGTGCCGCCCATCCAGCATGTCCCGATATCCAGCTGCTCGGCAAATAAAATTATCCGCTCAATGAGAAAGCCGTAGTCAAACATGGATGTGCCGTTCTTTTGTATACAAGCAAGCACAGTGTTTACACCCTTTAGCGTCCCGTACGAGGCCAGCCCTTTAATTTCTGAAAGCGCTTCGTCATCAGTGTCCACAAAGACAAATCTTACGTCCTTCTGTTCCGGCTTCAATTCTTTAATAAACTTCATGACCGACGCTTTGTGTGCTTCGCTCAGCCGCCTGCCGTCATACGTTCGAATCGATTTTCTTTTTTTAATCGCGTCCACTATTTTCATTTCGATTTCCTTTTCCTGCTGATATCAGCATTCATATGTTTCATCGGTTTCGCAATCAAAATCCACCTGCACGGTTACGTGGTCAATCTGCATTGCCTGCGCAATTTCTTTTATGGTCTGCTTCGCCTTTATGATCTCATTCCGCGCCGCATCTTCCTTCAGCAGTATATGTGTGCTCAGCATATGATGTTCCCCATCCATTGACCAGATGTGTGTGTGATAAGCCTTAACTGCCGAAGTTTGTTCCACAATCCGTGTTTCGATTGCTTCCGCAGAATAATCCACCGGTACACCCTGTAAGAAAATCTTCATGATTTCAATCAGGTTCTTAACCACATTAAAAACCACATAGATGGTGATCGCCAAAGACAACAGCGGATCAAGAACCGGAACATTCCAAAACATCAGCACAATGCTAACCGTCAGCACAACAATCCAGCCCAAAAGGTCTTCCAGCAGGTGCCATGACACAATCTTTTCGTTCATCGAGCTGCCCCGCCTCAAGCGCAGGACAGCGAATCCGTTTGCCAGTACGCCCAGCACCGCCAACACCATCATGCCTTTTGGGTTTACCGCTTCCGGATGCAGAATGCGCGGGATAATCCGGATTAATATTAGCAATGATCCGGATATCAGCACAATGCTGGATATCAGCGCACCCAGCAGTGAGAAGCGTGCGTATCCGAAGGAAAACCGCTTATCAGGTCCCTTTTTCGCATACTTTTCTAAGAACCAGGCCACGCCTAAGGACAATGAATCCCCAAGGTCATGAAGCGCATCAGAAAGAATGGCCAAGCTGTTGGTCCAAATACCGCCCGCAATTTCAATCAGCGTGAATAAGAAGTTCAGCAGAAAAGCGGCTCTGATATTTTTTTGTCCGTCATGGTGATGATGCGATGCCTCCATACCAGTCTTAAATCCTTTTTATTTCTTTTTTTATATCTTCTCTTATTCGCCTGTTTTTGTCAACCGGGTCAGTCCGCTCAACAATTAACGCTTATCCATCTTTTTAATTGACATTAAATATGCTTTCTAATATAATATTATACGCTGTAAATAAACTGTGGAGAAGTACCCAAGCGGCTGAAGGGGCTCCCCTGCTAAGGGAGTAGATCCGGGTAACGGGTGCGAGGGTTCAAATCCCTCCTTCTCCGCCAAATGAACGGGTAAGGGTATTTTGGACACTTTTTCCGGGAATCCAAATTACCCTCCCCAATCTCACTTCCGCTATAACCTATCAGAAAGCAGCTATTTAGCATCAAAAACTACTTTTTTAGTATTTTATCTTATGAGGTATACCAAAAAAATATATTGCCTTAGAGGGTTCAAATCGCATTACCCCTGTGTAAAGGAATAATAGTTGGGCTAATAATCATTCATGCTAAATGCTATATAATCCGCTGTCAATATCTGTTATCCGAGTGGTTTATAAGAAACCCTCCTTCTCCGCCAAATATGCTATAAATATTACCGTTTCAAATATTAATATTGTGTGAAAAAACCGCCTTGTTTTTGAGGTGTTTTTAATTAGCAAAATTCTCTTATTGAACTGTCCGAAATTTTAACACACTCCGATTCGTGTTATAGCCAATTATCTTTGTTAATATTTACGACCACTTTTTACGTTTACGCACAGCAAATTCACTACCGTTATCTGACCGAATATATTCAGGAAGACCTCAAGTAAAAAATTAACAACTAGATATTCTTGTACATCAGTCCAGCGTATGTGTCTTGCTACATAGGACCACAAACACTACCTTGCATATTCATCAATAGTATTTATTATCTTAAAATGGTATAAACTCCAAAATCATGGCATAGACACTAATCATTGCGCTTTCTCAATATAGTATCAAATCAGGATTTAAAGATATTCCCGACCGTTTATCTCCTACAACCGACCGTTTATCGGTATCGCTTTGACTTTTTTTAAATATCATTCTATGATGCTATATATTGGTTAATCATGCGTCTTTTTACTAGTAAAAGCGCTTCCCAACTGCTTAATTTTAGTTCTTATAATTTTTAGGGATTACTGACTTAAAAAAATAATAATGGGGAATGCACATGAAAAAGTTCTTATTTGTATTAATTGCTGTTATATTAATATGTATTATAATTCCGGTTCGTGCATCAGCCGAAAATCCGGTCGTATCGGGCAACAATTCTTATAGTGATAATGGTGACGGAACTTGTACTCTTTTATTGTGTACTTATAATTCTCCATTTGGTTTTGAGTATGATTTGGTGATTCCCAGTACCTTAGGCAACCTAACCGTAACCCATATTGCTACTTCCGCATTCAACAATCTCGACAAGGCAGCCAAAATAACACTTCCCACTACCGTGCATACTATTGATAGCGGTGCTTTTTATAACAATTTTAGTCTTCAAACGATAGACTTGAGTTCTTTTTTAGAATACATTCCTCCGCATATGATTAGTAATTGCGGTCGACTCTTAACCCCCTACATACCCGCTCAAACAAATTATATCGGATATCGTGGTTTGGGAAGTGAAGATATTACGCTCCCTTCTTCAACCGGGCAATGGGCTCAGGGATCTGGCGGGAGCATAGTCAACGGCGGCGATACAGTATCTGCAGATTTCACTTATGTTCTGCTGGATTATCATGATATTGATAATGGTGACGGCACACGCACAATAACCGACTATACAGGTCCAAGAGAATTCATACGAATACCGCGCACCTTATATAATCAGCCGGTCACTCATATCGGTAACCATGCATTTTCTGATAAAGGGTTGACAGATGTTTTTCTCGTAGAAGAACACTATCCTCACAACGGATGTCAGGTCACTAATATTGGTGACTATGCCTTCGCTGATAACAGCTTAAACAGTATTGTCATACCCGAACAAACGACATATATCGGCTATAAAGCTTTTTCTGGAAATAATTTCACTATGTTTCCCCTTCCCGGTGGTACACAAGGCAACCACTGGTTAGAGCTTGATGAGAACGGCCCAACGGGCAAAATCTATGTCGGCGGCGAAAATGTATCTGTTTCATTTGGGTATATTGAGAGCACCAATCCCTACCGCATCTTTGGCATACCCGAAATCGATACGGCTTCTGTGATTGTGAATAATCCCTATTCAATTGATTTATCGACTATATTCGAAGATGAACAAACCGCACAGCTGATATATGAAGTCAGCATAGACGGCGCCGCATTTGTTGACGCCGCTGAAAGTTTCACCTATACCCCTGATACGGTTAAAGATTATAACCTGACATTCAGAGCGTTTGACGGAGACGGATACTCAGATAACCAGCATACGGTTATCTTAACGTCTCTGGCCTTCCCTAATGCCCCTACCTTAAAATATGGTGTTCCAACACATGTCACACAGTCTGTTAAGGTCAATCACGACTATGAAATAGACTTGTCAAAAATATTTGAAGGAGCATCACAATACCCTATCAGTTATGAGCTGAACCTAAACAATGCAGGGTATGCACATATTTCTGAAAATTTCCTGTTTACGCCAACCACTGTCGGCGACTATACCCTCATCTTTCGTGCCTATAACAGCGCTTATTCTGTCGAGACTTATGAAGTTGATTTAACCGCCATGCAGACATATACCGTCACATACGATCCAAACGGTGCGGTGAACGGTAGTACAGCGGAAGACAGCAAAGCTTATATCAAAGGCGAGTCTGCTACGGTTAAAACGAATTGGCTTAACTTAAACAACGTTGATGACGCATTTAGCGGTTGGAATACCTGTGCAGACGGCAGCGGCATTCATTTTGACGCTTCAGGAACGGATACATTCACCGTGTTAGGTAATACAACGCTGTATGCCGAATGGACGGAATTAATTATCACTGAGGCCGGCACCTATGACGTCTCAAACTTTCCGCTTTTATCCTCAGGCAATATCCTTCGCGTTGCCACGACTGAGCCGGTCACCTTAACGGGTACGGCGCCGGGCAGTGACACAGATAACGGTATATTTGTCAAATGTGAGCCAAACACAAATCTAACCTTGAAAGACTTTTCAACCCATTCCACACGCGGGGCAGTTTCATTTGAGGGTATGAATAATAAGCTCTATTTGGATGGTGTCAATTATCTGGAAGCAAGAAGCGGCTGTGCGGGGATATCCGTTAACGCAGGAAGTGAATTAATCATTAAGAATGCGCCGAATAAGTCAGGGTCTTTGACTGTAAAAGGTTTAAATAACGCCGCCGGAATCGGTGGAGACGAAAATATGGACGGCGGCACAATTCGGATTGAAAGCGGCGAAATCACCACAAACGGCACTGAAGGTGCGGGTGTTGGCGGCGGCAAGTCCGGTAACAGCGGCAATATCACAATCATTGGCGGGACAATAACTGCAAGAAGTTCGTCAGGTGCGGGTATCGGCGGCGGCAGGTACGGCGACGGTGAGAATATGACCATCGCCGGCGGTATCATCGACGCAAGCAGCGGCGATAACGGTGCCGGAATCGGTGGAGGAGAACAGGGCAGTGGCGGTAATATAAATATTTTAAACGGCGAAATAACAGCCTATGGCAGCTACGATGCCTCGGGTATCGGCGCCGGCGGTTCTGGTGCAGCTGGCAATATAACGATTTCCGGCGGCACAATAGAGGCAAGAGGCGGCGATGACGGGAACGGAATCGGCTCAAGAACCTCTGGTGATGTGCTCATCAGCGGCGGCAACATCACGGCAACGGGGCTTAATAACGGGGCCGGTATCGGCTGCGGCGGAGGCGATAATTCAAATGTCACGATTTCCGGCGGCTATGTAAATGCTATAGGTAATAAATATGGTGCGGGCATCGGCGGTGCGTCATATGAAAGCGGCGGCAACATCACCATCACTGGCGGTGAGGTTGTTGCCGAAAGCGCAAGCACTGGCGCAGGTATCGGCGGCGGACTGCGCGGAAGCAGCGGCACAATCAAAATCACCAACGGCACTATACATGCAAAAGGCGGCGTGAATGGCGGCGCGGGTATCGGCGGCGGTAACCATTCCAGTAGTGAGTCTATCACCATATCCGGCGGAGTCACTGTTGCTCAAGCGCGATGCGAATGGAGAACAGCGGGCATCGGTGCTGGCTACGACGGCTCTAGCGGAAGTATAACAATTAAAGACGGTGCGATTGTCTTTGCTCAAGGCTCGAGCTCAGGCGGTCCAACTAACGCTTTTGCTATAGGCAGCTCTTCGGCTTCAGGTGATCTCAGTAACAATGTTACATTGCGCGGTGATTCTACTCTCGTATTTATACGCTTTGAAAATAATGATGATTATATGAACTTAAATGACGGAATTCAAAGATATTCCGATTACTCTGATATCGCTGAGGAATTAATTCGTTTGGGATTAATCCTTGAGTCGCCGTGGAATAGTGCTGAGAAGGTATACAAAGCCCCTTCAGTCGAAACTGCAGTTTTCTACTTTAATCCTAATACCACAGATACGGTGACCGATATGCCGGTAAATCAAGTCGTAAAAGTCGGAGCAAAAGCCATACCCCCGGATCCACCATCCCGTGAAGGGTATGTGTTTGACTGCTGGTCTATTGATCCAGCGGGTTTTACCCCCTGGTTGTTTGATACGAACACAGTCCCAGGCGATATTATAGTATTTGCAATTTGGAAAAAAGAAATATCAGTCAATGTCAATGCTGGAGAAAACGGTACCGTATCACCTAATGGGGAATACACGTTGTTACAGGGTGATGATCTGGTCATCACGGCTCTGCCAAATGCCGGCTGCTCGGTAGATGCGGTTACAGTATCCGATCAAAACGCAACTATCGCTGATAATGGTGACGGAACATACAAGGTTTCAAATATCACATCCGATTGTGATATTGATGTAACGTTTAATCCGGCACCAATAATTGACGATACTGTATATTATTCTGTAAGAGTTAAAGCCGATTCAAACGGTACTGTCAGCCCGGATTCTCCGCAATCAGTTCCGGAAGGCGGACTTGTAACCTTTACGGCAAAACCTAATTCTGGTTATATGGTGGATTCTGTCACATCAGACGGACCATACGCATCCTTCTTAAAAAATGGAAACGACTATTCTGTCAGCAATATTACATCACCGTGCACAATATTTGTTACGTATACGCCATCCCAGCATCTTGTAGAAGTAACGTCGGGAGCAAACGGAACCGTTCTTCCCAGCGGTACGCAGGAAGTGCCGGACGGTGACAGCCTGACCATTTACCCGTTACCAGATACATACTTTGCGGTGGATGAGGTCACCTTCACCGATGCAGGCGCAACCATCACCGATGACGGAGACGGCAGTTATACAATCAGCAACATATATAGCGCCGGCACAGTCAACGTAACCTTCACCAGACCAGATTTTGATGTCGATATCGTTGCCGGTGCTAACGGCTCTGTCAGCCCGGCTTCTCCTCAAACCATTGCGTGCGGTGAAAATTTAACGATCACACCAACGCCGGATACCGGATATGTGGTCGATGAAGTCACAACGACATCCGGGAATACAGTGTTATGCCAGCCTGGCGGCACATATGAGGTGCAAAACATTACCGAACCTTGTACCATCAATGTCACCTTTAAACTGGACACATATGCCGTTTCATACAGCCGTAACGGCGGTAACGGCAGTATTTGTGATCAGTCATGCACATATAACGAAACAATCATTTTAAGCGACGGTGCTGAGTTTAGTAAGCCGTGCGCTGTTCTAAAAGAATGGGATATCGGCTATCTCGGCGGTTTATATCAAGTTTCCGGAAACGAAACAGCGAAAGCTGTATGGTCGAGTGACGCTGACGAAGACGGTATCAGCGACGACGATGAAATAGCCGCTGGGACTGACCCGAATGACCCCGAAGATAAGCCGCAGCAAGAGACCATTAAAGTGACTGTTTTAAACAGTGACGGTTCGTTTGCTGAAAACTACACAGTTGTCTTAAATTCTGCTCCACAGTTTAATACGACCAGCACTGACGGCAATTCTGTATTTGCCGGTGTCAGTTTATCGCCGCATACGCTGTCGCTTCGTGACGGCATGAACGAAATCGGGCGGTATACTTTAAACTTTACCAAAGGCAGCAGCAACAGTTCCTCTATTACCGGCGGCGGTACAGGGATTAACACGACGAATGCCTCAAACTTCATGTCACTTGATTTCGTGATTAAGTTGAATGCGGCAAAGACAGCCGGAACAATAACCGAAGTAAATATATTAGAAAGAAGCTATACGGATAATCCTGATACCGGTGAAAATTAACGTAAATTGAAGAGGGTACCCAGATCTGAACATTTTTATTGAACAGTTCAATCTTGGTACCCTTTTCTTGTTCAAAAGGCCACTGTTTTCGGCCTTATCTAAACAATTTACATTTTTGTGCTCAGGTCATTTTGCCGCAATCATTCAAGTTTTGACTTGCAAAACGTCAAATTCGAGACTTTATCAGTCTCTTTATCCAGTTCAATCATTCATATTTCTATTCACTCCCACCTAATAAAGATATATTAAGTTATTAATCATTTATGCTAAACGCTATATAACCCACTGTCAATAAATGTATTCTGAGTGGTTTTTAAAAAGTCCTCCTTCTCCGCCAGATATTTTGTACATCTTTACAAATAAGAGCACTATATACAGTGCTCTTATTTCAATATTTCATTGTCGTGTTTTTTCTCAAAGCAGCCGCAACTCCTTTGCTATTCTTTCTCACCATAATCCGACATTCTGGCTTTATCCGCCAGCATAAAACCAGCAAATACAAATCCCGAGATTTCTGCACACACAGTATTATTTTCAGTATCTACAATACTGTCAGCTATCTGAATCTGATCGCTCCCTGATTCGCGCCACAGAACAACTAGATCTTTCTCGTTAACGCCTTTAAGCGCTGTTTCATCATAATATAGCTTGATATATCCGGACTTAAAGGATTCATTGATCCTCAAAGGTATCGGCATATCGAACAGTCCTGGTATCGGCTCAGTTTCAGTTCTTCGCCAAGTAAATCGGTCCAGTTCCAGGACATTTTTCGTATCAACCGCGTGGTTAAACCCGACTTCAAAGGCAGTTACCAGCGGATTTTCAAAATCAAAGAAAAGGCTGTAAACCGTTTGCTGCTCTTCATCATCAATATCCGTTATCCCGTCTCCGTCCGTATCTTTAGAAAATGGATTCAGGCTATAGTCAACTTCTTTCCAGTTATCCAGACCGTCACTGTCATCATCTTGATGTATAGCTACAATATAATCTTTGTCTTGTGTATAATCATATGTCTCAACTAAAAGGTTATTACTATATCTTTGTTCGATAATTGGATCTCCGTGATTACGCTTTTTAGCACTTCTATGCATCATATAAAAAACGATATCAGTTCCATTTTCGTACCAGTCAGCTGTAGCAACCAAATCGGCAACGTGGTCTTCAATATAATCGTGAACGAAGAATCCCCCATCAGGTTCCCAATCCCGCGGTAAGACTGACCTTGCCCCACAGAATTGAACAAATTGAAAGTGAGGATTTGCAAATGGTATAATAAATCACGAGGTGAAGAATCATGGGAAAGAGGAATTATACAGCTGAGCAAATTATCAGCAAACTACGAGAGGTAGAGGTAAAAATCAGCCAAGGAATCAAAGTAGCTGAAGCGGTGCGTAGTATAGAAGTGAGCGAGCAAACCTACTATCGGTGGCGAAGTGAATATGGTGGTATGCGGACCAGCCAGGCAAAGAAACTGAAGGAACTTGAAAAAGAGAATATTCGGCTCAAAAAGCTTGTAGCGGATTTATCCCTTGATAATGCAATTTTAAAAGAAGTATCACGGGGAAACTTCTGAGCCCTGCCAAACGCAGGGCAGCAGTAGAGTGTATCATTACGCAGTTTCCTACAACCAAAGCGCATGCGTGCCAGTTAGTTGGCCAATATCGAAGCACACAGCATTATCAACCGAAACGATTACCGGATGAAGATGACTTAACAGCTAGAATTATTGAATTAGCCTGTAAGTATGGACGATATGGATATCGGCGCATTACGGCACTATTAAACGCAGAAGGCTATCAGGTTAATCACAAGCGTGTAGAGCGAATATGGCGGCAGCAAGGGCTCAAAGTGCCCCAAAAGCAGAAGAAACGGGGAAGACTGTGGCTAAACGAAGGATCATGCATTAGATTAAAGCCGGAATACCCAAACCATGTATGGAGCTATGACTTGGTGTTCGACAAGACAACGGACTGCAAATCATTCAAGGTGTTAAATATTATTGACGAATATACACGGGAATGCTTATGTACATATGCTGCAAGACAGATCCGTTGGGCTGAAGTTCAGGAATGTTTGGCGGAAAACTTTTGCTTAAGAGGATTGCCCGAGTATATCAGATCGGATAATGGTAGTGAATTTACAGCAAAGAACCTAAGAGATTGGCTACAGAGATTAGAAGTAACAACGACATATATCGAACCCGGAAGTCCCTGGGAGAATGGATATATTGAATCATTTAATGGGAAAATGAGAGACGAATTGCTTAATGGTGAAATCTTTGATACGATGCAAGAAGCGAAAATCCTGATTGAACAATGGCGGAAGGAATACAACACAATCCGACCGCATAGCTCATTGGGATACCGACCTCCGGTACCGGAGGTCATCCTTCCAAAAGAATATCAAGTCTGCAAAAAATCACTTTCAAGTGTGTAGTAAAACTTGGGGCAGGTTATCCCGACCATACAATATCTGAGAGACTATTAAAACTCACTTTTTTCTTAGCACTAATTACGTCATTATAAAATTCAGTCCTATTATTAATATCAGCTCTATGAGCAAGCATAATTAATTGGCCATTGTTTTTTCTCAAGTGACTATTTAGTTCATCAATAATAAAGTTGACATACTCTTGGGTCACTTTATGATTCTGAATTACATTAGTTAAAACACTTGATCTGTACTCTCCGCCAACACCAGATTCAAACCTATTAACTAATCGCTGTTTTTCTTCTTCCATAACTGGCTTAAGCCCTCCAAGTGCACACAGAATTCGCATATTTGCAAATAGACTATATAAAGGAGAATTTAATTCAATAGCAAAAAGCGGCGTTAATTCTAATATATCCTCATAGGACTTATCATTAAACTCCATATCAGGGGCTTTTTGATATCTCCATTCATCCATATATCCTGGCGCTGTATATGACTGAAACAATAGTATACTACCCGCAGTGTACACCAGAGGTTCACTGTCATTTTGATCCTCTATTTCATCCCCATCGCTATCCTTTAGCATCGGATTACTTGACGGATTAAAACAAACTGCCTCATAGAGTGTCTCGCCTACCCATCCGAACTCAGTCAACGGCTCACCCATTTCATCCGCATCGCTAATTCCATCACCGTCTGTATCCGCATTATTAACATCGGTGTGTACAATCCCGTTCGGCGTTCTCATCCCAATAATCTCATAGGCATCATTTAGTCCGTCGCCATCAGAATCAATATAAAACTCCTCCCAATACGTGTCAAGGTCTGCCTTAATGTCATCATAGATTCCTGCCAATTCGCCTGCTGATGATGCGCTGTAATATAGTCCGTCTGTACCGCCTGCCATCATCTGCATCAAAGAGGTATTGCCGCTATCACAAAGCGAAATAGTATAATAAGCTATATCATTTTCATCTGCCCGTGATATCTCATCTCCCACGGCAAGATAAAATGACGTATACTCATAAACACCGCCCGGACCCTTTAAGAGAATCACCGCTTTTTTATTAGTATCTTCAGTTATATAGCCCATATTATATGAATTAATAATCGAGTTATTACAGTGTAGTATGCCCGAATAAAGATTTTGAAAATAGCCTGAGGAGTTGATGCTGTTGATCTTTGTGATAACAGTGTTATGATCCTGCTTTAAGCTTTGTATTACCGCGCCATATAAGTCAAGGTCATGAACGCCTGCATAATTATCCACCGTCATATCATTGACAAAGCTAATCGCTGCTGTTTTTCTCAGCCCGCCTCCATCATAAGTTGACATTGGATTAGTGCTGTCAATCGACAGCATTACTTCCAGATTTGCCGGATTATATTCATTCTATACAATTTTATCAGAACCAGTATGCATGTCAATATAATATGTCATTTTGTTTATTATTTTACATTGTACTTATTTTTTTTATTCAGTCTAATATTAGCTGCACTTTTTAAATCTACATATTTATAATCGGAATGGTTTATCAAAAACTCCACTTCTTCGCCTCGGAATTCTTGTATTAATCACCTCTTATGCTATACCCCACCAAAACCACAATATATGGTATGAATTATTGTGCCTTAGTTCGTGGCGGACTTCTCCGCCAACAGGAAGACTTCCATTTATGGGCGTTTTTTTGTTGGCAATGCAGTAAGGGGCTCGAACCCGAGAGGGCTTTGAGCGTTAAGAAAACGATTGATAATCGTTTTAGCGAGAAGGGAGAGAATGTATCGAGCAGTTGATTCAAAAGATAGCACGATTGATTTTCATGTATCTGAAGACGGACCAAGCTTTCAGAAAAACGGTTCTTCAGAAAAGCCTTGAAAGTAGAACTCAATCAAATGCCGCGTAAAATCACGAAAAATTTA
>CAXXNY010000022.1:0-269445 GCA_963674805.2 Christensenellaceae bacterium | reverse complement strand
ATCCGGTATTTATTATATCAGGGGTGCGAAACGATGAATCGGTTTGAACACGGCGGCGATGTGTGGCACGGCAATCCTGCGGACTGGCTGGATTTTTCATCAAACATCAATACGCTCGGCTGCCCGGGTGTTGTGAGACAAGCGATAATCAGGGCGATTGAGGATACGGCATATTATCCGGATACAGCGATGCAAAAGGCAGTTGAAGGGCTATCGAAGTTGTTGAAGATGCCTGAAGGCTGTATACTGCCGGCTAGCGGCGGTATTGGTGCGCTGGAGCTGGCGATTGCAGGCATGCGCCCGAAACGGGTGGTTGCGCTGACGCCGTCTTTTGTGGAATATGAACGGATCGCCTTACAGCATGATATTGAGTTTATCAGCGTCAGCATGCTTGAGGGCAGACATACATTGAAGCTCCCAATGGATAAACTGAAAAGCGAGCTGAAGCGCGGCGATATGCTGGTCATATGCAATCCTGCCAATCCTTCAGGATTCGGCATCGATCAGCGTACGATGGAAGACGTGATTGAGTTGGTGCAGTATAAGCAGGCAACGCTGCTTGTGGATGAAGCGTTCACCCTGTTTTGTGACGGATATAGCATCGCAGAGACGGTAATAGAGAACCCTAATGTGGTAATTGCGGGATCACTGACCAAAATATTCGCAATCCCCGGAGTGAGAATCGGGTATCTTTTAGCAGAAGATAGCCGAGTCAGTGCACTGAAAGAGAAGCAGCTGCCGTGGGCACTTTCCGCGTTTGCCGCCAGAGCCGCGCAGGCAGCGGGCAGCACGGCGGATTTCATCACAAAGACAAAGCAGGCGGTGGAAGCGGCGCGCGCAACACTGCAGTCAGAGCTTGAAAGCCTCTCCCTGTTTGTCTATGAATCCTGCGCCAACTACCTGCTGGTTGATTTAAAGCCGGCGGGGATAATGGCTGAGCGGCTGGCGGAAGAACTCAAACAAAGCAAAATACTTATCCGAAACTGCGGCAATTACCGCGGTTTGGATGATGATCATATGCGGGTCGCAGTAAAGAACGATGAAGAGAATAAAAAATTAGTCACGGCCATTAAAGAGATATTAAAACGCGAAGAGAGAGTGGGCAAATGAGCAAAGTGTTTTTTGTAGGAGCGGGTCCCGGAGATCCGGAACTGTTGACCATCAAGGCAAAACGCATCATTGATGAAAGCGATGTGATAATATATGCCGGATCGCTGGTGCCGGAGGCGGTGATTGCCTCGCACAAAGAAGGCGCTGTTATCCTGAACAGTGCGGGCATGACGCTGGATGAGGTCATAGAAACGATGCTGGATGCGGTCGCTCAAAACAAACAGGTGGCGCGCGTGCATACCGGAGACCCTTCTATTTTTGGCGCGATACGTGAACAAATCGATATTTTAAAAGCACATGGCATTGATTATGAAGTCGTTCCGGGGGTTTCTTCGTTTTTGGCGTCCGCCGCGGCGCTTGGTATGGAATTCACACTGCCGGCAGTATCCCAGACGGTGATACTCACCCGGATGGCGGGCAGAACCCCGGTACCGGAAGGTGAAAGCCTCGAGAGTCTTGCAGCGCATCAAGCGTCCATGGCGATTTTTCTCTCTGCTGGGATGATTCAAGAGGTGGCGGATAAATTGAGCAGGCATTACAGCAAGCTGACGCCGGTTGCGGTGGTCCAAAGGGCCAGCTGGCCGGATCAGAAGATTGTCCGCGGAACACTTGAGGATATTGCGGAGTTGGTCAATAAAGCGGGCATCACGAAGACGGCACAAATCCTCGTAGGGGATTTTTTGGGAGAAAACTATGAGCGGTCAAAGCTCTATGATAAAGAATTTTCGCATGGATTCAGAAAGGGTGAAGCATGAGTACCGGGCAGGAGAAATGGGCATATCTTTCGCTCACAAAAAACGGTCTTGCCCTCTGTAATAAAATAAAACAGCAAATTAACGGCGACATTTTAACCATCAAGAAAAGAGCAGACCAAAATACGGATAAAGCCTATGACCTGTTTCAGGATATGGTGGATGATGCTTTTGACCGATACGACTGCCTGGTGTTTGTCATGGCGGCCGGCATTGTCGTACGGTCGATAGCGGGACTGGTTAAAGACAAAACAAAGGACTCAGCCGTTTTGGTACTGGACGAAAAGGGCGAATATTGTATCAGCCTGCTGTCCGGCCATATCGGCGGCGCAAACAGAAGCGCAAAACGAATCGCGGATGCAATCGGCGCAGCGCCCGTCATCACAACGGCATCGGACGTGACGGGCAAAACAGCGGTCGACACGCTGGCCGAACAAAATCAATATATGATTGCGGATATGCGTGCGGCAAAGGACATAACCGCCATGATTGTCAACGGCGGCCGTGTCATGGTGTGCGGCGAAGGCGATGCCGGTCTTCCGCCGCACTTAAAACGGGACAACCTGGGGAATGCGCATCTTTATGATGCGGTGATCCATATCGGAGATTGCCGGCATGTCGATATACCAAAACCGCATGTCCGCCTGATACCGAGGACTATTATCGCAGGTATGGGATGTGTTAAGGGTAAAAAAAGCGTCGATATATGCGCTTTTATTGATGAAGCCTTCCAAGAACTCGGTCTGCATAACGGCGCATTAGCGAAAATTGTTTCGGCGCATATAAAGAAAAACGAAGAGGGAATAATCGAAGCCTCAAAAAAATTAGGCGTACCTTTTGAGACACTAAGCATTAAGGAGATACGCCGGGCGGAACCGTTGTTTGAAGGTTCGGATTTTGTCAGGCAAACCATCGGCGTATCATGCGTGGCGCAGCCCTGCGGTTATCTGGCGTCAAACAGGGGTGAGATGCTGCTGGATATTAAGCGAAAAGACGGCATGACGCTATCGTTTTGGCGGATGAGCAATGCTGTCAAGCCGAAGGGGAAGGTCTTTGTGGTGAGCACCGGACCGGGAAGCCGCCCGCATATGACTTCAGCCGCGCTGGAAGCACTGAATAAGTGTGATGCAGTGGCGGGCTACACCAGCTACATTAAGCAAATCGAACACCTGATAAAAGATAAGGAAATTATACAAACCGGCATGCATAAAGAAACGGAGCGATGCCGGTCCGCAGTGGAGATGGCGGCGGAAGGCAGGACAGTGGCGCTGGTTTCGGGCGGAGACGCCGGTGTATACGGCATGGCCGGATTGGTACTGGAGATTGTCCAAGAAAAGAATTTGGATAAAACGATTGATGTGAAAATTGTGCCGGGAGTGACATCGGCAACAGCGTGTGCGTCCCTGCTAGGTGCGCCGTTAATGCATGACTTTGTGGTGATATCGCTGTCGGACTGGCTGACGGATATCAAAACCATCGAAAAGCGGCTAGACTGTGCCGGGCGCGGTGATTTTGTCGTTGTGATTTATAACCCAAAGAGTGCGCATCGCCCGGAGATCATTAATATGGCACAGCAGATAATGCTGAATTATCAAAAAGCCGGTACACCCGTGGGCATAGTCCGGAACGCATACCGCGAAAGGCAAGAAGTCGAGCTGACCACCCTGAAAGATATGTGTATCAGCGAAATCAATATGCGGACAACCGTGGTTATCGGGAATTCGGCTTCCTATATCCGGAACGGAAAGATGATTACACCGAGGGGATATAAGCTATGATATTGGTCTTTGCGGGTACAAGCGATGCGCGTGCCTATATTGCCGAACTGGCTGAAAACGGGGAGCGGCTGATTGTCTGCACCGCGACATCATACGGCGCGAGCCTGATCAATAAGCACGAGAACATAAAAAGCGTCACCGGCAAACCGCTGGATCAGGCACAGATTAAAACACTGATTGAGAGAGAGAAGATAGAAAAAGTGATTGATCTCACACATCCGTATGCGTTAGAAATATCGGCCAATATCCGTGCGGCATGCCATGCGCTGGATGTGCCGCTTGAACGCTATACCAGAGACAGCTATTTTAAAGAAGATGCCGATGTTACATTCGCGGACAATTATGTGCATGCGGCGGAAATACTATCAAAGACCCAAGGGAATATTATGCTAACGATTGGCAGCAGGCGCTTAAAACCCTTTGCCGATATGATTCCGCGCTCACGTATGATTATACGGGTGCTGCCCACCAGCGAAGCGATGACGGCGTGCGAGGCGCTTGGTTTTTTCCCGAATCAGATTATCGGCGCCAAAGGCCCGTTTTCGGCGGCGTTTAACCGCAATATTTATGAAGATTTCAGCATCAAATATCTTGTGACCAAGGACAGCGGGAAGCAGGGCGGTCTGGAAACCAAAATCATACCCGCATTGGAAATGGGAATTAACATCATCGTCATCAAAAGGCCGGAGGAAGACTGATATGCCAAAGACAGCGAACGCAGTCATGATACAAGGGTGCGCGTCATCGGTGGGCAAGAGCCTGCTGACTGCTGCGCTTTGCCGTATCATCAAACAGGACGGCTTCTCGGTTGCACCGTTTAAATCACAGAATATGGCGCTTAATTCTTACATTACACTGAACGGCGATGAAATGGGAAGGGCACAGGTGGTACAGGCGGAGGCGGCCGGTATTGAACCGGATGTGCTGATGAATCCAATCCTGCTGAAACCCACATCGGATAAAAAAAGCCAGATTATCTTAAACGGCAGGGTATATGCCAATATGGACTTCAGGGAATACCACCGTTTAAAACCCGAGCTTAAAGCAACGGTAAAAGCGGCGTATGATGCACTTTCCCAGAGGTATGCATATATCGTCTTAGAAGGAGCGGGGTCACCCGCAGAGGTCAACCTTTCTGATGGGGATATTGTCAACATGGGGATGGCGGATATCGCGGATGCACCAGTTATTTTAGTCGGCGATATTGATAAAGGCGGCGTTTTTGCGTTCATTGCGGGCACGCTGCAGCTGCTAGAGCCGCAGCACAGGGATCGGGTAAAAGGCATTATTATTAATAAATTCCGCGGAGACGTGGAAATTTTAACCCCGGGATTAAAGAAGCTGGAAACCATCACAGGCGTACCGGTGCTCGGCGTGGTGCCGTATCTGGAGGTGGATATTGAGGATGAAGACTCGGTTTCAGAACGGTTTAATCGGGTCGCGGGCAGCGGTGAGATTGAGGTGGTCGTAATCAAACTGCCGCATTTGTCGAATTATACGGATTTTCAGGTGTTTTCGCTGGAACGGACGATCAGGACACGTTATGCGGAACGGCTGTCTGAAATCGGCAATCCGGATTTGATTGTTCTTCCGGGTACGAAAAACACCATTGAGGATCTGATGTATTTAAAAACAACGGGCATCGATGCTTATATCGTACGCCACGCGCGTGCCGGAAAGGCGGTGATCGGCGTCTGCGGCGGGTATCAGATGCTGGCCAATGCGCTGCACGACCCGTACCATACGGAATCGCAGATTGCTGATATGGCGGGGCTCGGCTTGCTTGATATGGACGTAACGTTTGAGAAAGAGAAAACCACAACACGCGTACAGGCACAGGTATGCGGGGACTCAAATGGATTACTGAACGACATGTCCGGCACGATAACAGAGGGCTATGAAATCCATATGGGGAAAAATAAATTCGGCGACGGCGCGAAGCCATGCATATCCATTACCCGATCCAATGGCAAAGAAGTGAATTTACAGGATGGCGCTTCAAATAAAAAGGGGAATGTATTCGGCACTTATATTCACGGCATTTTTGACAATACAGGGTTTCTGCGCGGGATTATCAATAATATTCGAAAAGCCAAAGGGATGGATACCGACAACAGCGAGCCGATAACGTTTACACAGTATAAACAGGGCGAGTATAACCGGCTGGCCGATGTGGTCCGTCACAGCCTGGATATGGATAAGATATACCGGATTATGCGGAGAGAGATATGACACATTCAATCGTTCTGGATATTTGGCTGGCAATGGCTGCCGGGATTTTAATCGATTTGATTCTGGGCGATCCGCAAAAGCTGCCGCATCCGGTACGCCTGATCGGCCGGGCAATCAGCATGGCGGAAAAAATGGTCAGACGGCTGTCGCGGACAAAAAAGCAGCTGAGATTCGGCGGAATAATGTTGGCGGTATTTATACCGCTTTTAATGGCGGCATTGTGCTTCGCTATCCTTTTTGGCCTAAACAGGCTGAGCAGGATATGGATGCTGGCCGGTGTGGTTTACTTTTCTTATACAGCGATGGGCACCACCTGCCTTGCACGGGAAGCAAACCGGGTTGCGCACGCGCTTAGCCAGGGACTTGAGGCGGGCAGAACACAACTCTCACATATTGTCGGCAGAGATACCGGCACACTGAGCGAACAGGAAATCATTAAAGCGACCGTCGAAACCGTTGCGGAAAACACAACGGACGGCAGTGTATCTGTCATGATATACTTGCTGATCGGCGGACCCATATTGGCGTATTTTTTTAAGGCGGTGAGCACGCTTGACTCAATGATCGGATACCGCGATGAACGATATATAGATATCGGATGGGCTTCGGCCAAATTCGATGATATACTGAACTTAATTCCGGCGCGGATCAGCGGCGTTGTGATGGCGTTCTGCGCAGGGCTTTGCGGATTAAGCGGAACAAATGCCCGTAAGATTTTAAAGCGCGACCATGCCAACCACTTAAGCCCGAACTGCGGATGGACAGAAGCGGCGGCAGCAGGTGCCTTGGGCATCAGACTGGGCGGCGCACACGAATACTTTGGGAAAACAGTGGAAAAGCAGACGATTGGCGACGATTTAAGACCGGCGGTAAGAAAAGATATCAAGCGCATTAACCGGCTGATGTATGCGACAGTCTTGAATGTATTTTTGTTGCTCATCGGATTATGTGCTTTAATTTATCGGACCGCAGGGATATAGGCTGATAAGCTTTTTTTACAACAGATAAAAAAATATTACTAGAGACAAACGGCAAATGCTGTTATACTATAGACAAAATTGAATACCAGATAGCGAAAGCTTGAGATGATCAAGCGAAATGAAGGGAAGCAGGTGAGAATCCTGCGCAAGGGACATTACTGTATAAAGCCTCGTGCTTTGAGCCAGATAACTTCACCTATCTGTCGCGGTTTGCCGCGAAGTTGCATCAGCTCTATGACCCCTGGAGATGCGCAGCAAAGGCATGTCAAACATGCGGATTTGTTGAGTTAACACGTTCACCGGAAATGGAGAGCGTGTTTTTTATTGTAATCTGCACAGCCTCGTTTATTTTGTGTGTGCTGATCCCGGGGGATTAAGAATAAAATCTATTTGGAGGTATCTTATGAAAAAAGGGATTACAGTTTTAATTGTTGCGGCGCTGCTGTGCATGGTTTTTGCCGGATGCAGTTCAGCTGGCAGCGAAAAAGCGGCCGCAGGAAATGACAAGGCGATTTTGGTTGTCAGTTTCGGAACCAGTTTTAACAACAGCAGGAGCATCACAATTGGCGGAATTGAATCGGCTGTCAGGGAAAAGTATCCCGATTATGATGTCAGACGGGCATTCACCGCGCAGATTATTATCGATGTTCTTGAAGAACGTGATGGCATTGAAATCGATAACGTAACCGAAGCGCTTGATAAGCTGGTTGCGGACGGCGTTAAGACGCTTATTGTACAGCCTACGCACCTGATGAGCGGATTTGAATACGATGATGTAATGGCAGAACTGGAAAAATACAAAGATAAGTTCGACAGCCTTGCCGTCGGCGAACCGCTGCTCACAAGCGAGGAAGATATTGCGACGGTGATTATGTCCATTACGACACGTACGGCTGCGTACGCTGACAGCGATACAGCGGTTGTTTTCATGGGACACGGCACCGAGCACGAAGCAAATGCGATTTATGCAACGCTTCAGGATAAAATCACAGCGGCCGGATATGACCAGTATTTTATCGGCACTGTGGAAGCCGAACCGAGCCTGGCAGACGTCGTCAGCGAAGTAAAAGCGGCCGGATATACCAAGGTTGTATTGGAACCGTTGATGGTAGTTGCGGGCGATCATGCCAACAATGACATGGCAGGTAATGAAGAAGACACCTGGAAGACTGCGTTTGAAGCGGAAGGTTTTGAAATTCAGTGCATCCTTCAGGGATTGGGACAGTTCAATGAAATTCAGGATGTTTATATCCAACACATCCAGACAGCGATTGAAAGCCTGAACTAATCATCTAACTAAAAAAAGAAAGTGATTAAAAAGCGTACACCCATCAAACGGTGTACGCTTAGAATTGATGCTTATGAAAAAGAAAATTATTTTGATCTTAGTGGCGGCTATAGCGACAGTGCTTGCCGTCAGCTGCGGCGCCGCTTCCGGTCAAACGGAAGAGCGCATTCCTGCGGAGGCTGTATTTGCGGAGCAAATCATGGAAGGAAGTTATGCCATCGATGTCTCTTCATCATCTTCAATGTTCCGCATTGTGGATGCGGAGCTGACCGTTAGGGGGGACGCGATGAGTGTTGTGATGACCATGAGCGGCACGGGTTATGACAAGATTTATATGGGCACCGGAGAAGAGGCACTTTTGGATACCGACGAAAACTGTATCTATCCGGTTGAAGACGCCGAAGGCGCGCACACCTATCAGGTGCCGGTTGCGGCGCTGGACAAAGATATTGATTGCACGGCGCTCAGCACAAGAAAACAAACATGGTATGACCGGATACTCGTCTTTCAATCCGGCCGCATACCCGAGGACGCTTGGATTATACAGCCGGAGGACGGGGTGTATCATATTGATGTCACGCTTTCGGGCGGTTCCGGGCGTGCGTCCATTACCAGTCCCGCGCAGCTTACAGTCGATAATGGCAGCATGTCCGCGGTGATTGAATGGAGCAGTCCGTATTATGATTTGATGATTGTGGACGGGGGAAACTACTATCCGGTCAACAGTGACGAGAACGCCGTTTTTAAAATTCCGGTAGCCATGCTGAGTCGGAACATTGCGGTCAGCGCCGAGACAGTTGCGATGAGCGAACCGCACATGATCGACTATATACTCTACTTTGATGCGTCAAGCCTGAGAAAAGCAGGCGCGCTTAAATTCGTCATGCCGGCTGTTTTGGCGCTCGCGGCAGCAGCGGGGATACTGGCGGCTATGTTGACGGCAATGAAACGCAAGATAAAAGCTGCGGACGGAAAATAGCATCATGAAGATACGTAAAAAGATAGTATGCGCGTGTATAATTATATGCCTGATGCTTTCGTTATTATGCGGCTGTTCAGGCAGTCTGGATACTGAAAAAGAAATACAACAGGCTGACTTGGGGAACGGCTGGGTACCAGTGTCTGAGATGGAACTGCTGTATGCCCATAATTTTCGTGTGGACTACTATAGCGGCGGGTATGCGCTGATTTCCATCTCTGACGGCAGCCGGTTTCTTGTTGTCCCCGAAGACCAGGAGACCCCTGCGGACATTGAAACAGATATTAAGATACTAAAACAGCCGATTGATCATATCTATCTTGCCGCGACTTCGGCAATGTGCCTGTTTGACGCGTTAGACGCACTTGGCAGTATCTCTATGTCCGGAACGCAAGCTGACGGATGGTATGTGGAGAATGCTAAGGAAGCTATGCTCTCCGGCGATATCGTTTATGCGGGAAAATACAGTAAACCGGATTATGAACTGATTTTGGCAAAAGGATGCCGACTGGCAATTGAATCCACGATGATCAGCCATGCGCCGCAGGTCAAAGAGAAGCTCGAGGAGCTCGGCGTGCCGGTACTGGTTGAACAGTCCAGCTATGAAGCGCATCCGCTTGGCAGAACAGAGTGGATTAAGCTGTATGCGGTGATAACGGATAAAACAGACGAGGCGGAATCGATATTTGACCAACAGGTCGCCTATATGGATTCGGTGGCCGAACTTGAGAATACAGGCAAGACGGTAGCGTTTTTTTATATCAGCTCATCAGGGCAGGTAATCACCCGAAAGTCCGGAGATTATGTGACAAAAATGATTGCGCTTGCTGGAGGCAGGTATATTTTTGATGATATTGGCGATCCCGAAATATCAACATCAAAAGTAATATTGGAGATGGAAGAATTTTATGCGACGGCAAAAGACGTTGACTTTATCATTTATAACAGCACGATAGACGGCGGCGTGTATTCCATAGCGGAACTAATCGGCAAGAATGCACTGCTAGAGGATTTTAAGGCTGTGAAAAACGGGAATGTGTGGTGCACCGGCAAAAACCTGTATCAGGAGACCACTCAGGTGGGTTTAATGATTGCGGATATGCATCGGATGCTGGTATTGGGCAGTGAACTGTCAGAGCTGAATTATATGTTTAAACTGAAATAGATGGAATGGGATATTTGAAATTGCTGGGAAAAGGTGCGGCATGATATCCGCGAATGTTAAAAAACGATCGAGAATTATATTGATCTTTGCACTTCTGCTGGCGGTGCTGATGGTTTTAATTGTTTTAAATATCGGCATTGGCAGCTTTTCGGTTCCTTTGGCCGATATCTGGCGGGCGATTGCCCGGCGTGGAGGAAGCGCAACAAACGACCGAATTATATGGATGATCCGTCTGCCGCGGCTGATTGCGGGCGTGATTTTGGGCGGCGGACTTGCGTTGTCCGGATTTCTGTTACAGTCTTTTTTTAATAACCCGATTGCTGGGCCGTACGTGCTGGGTATATCATCCGGCGCAAAGTTGACGGTTGCGATCGTCATGGTTACGGTATTTGGCGCGTACCGGACGGTCAGCGCTGCATTTTTGATTTTTACGGCCTTTACCGGCGCCATGATATCCATGGGATTTGTACTGCTGATTGCACGGCGGGTGCATCGCACAGCCATGCTGATTGTAAGCGGCGTAATGATCGGATATATCTGTTCCGCCATTACCGATTTTTTAATCACATTTGCGGATGATGCCAATATCGTCAATCTGCATAATTGGTCCCGAGGAAGCTTTTCCGGTATTGCCTGGCCCAACATCGGCGTCATGGCCGCAGTCGTTTTTATTACGCTGATCATTACTTTTATGTTGTCTAAACCGATCGGCGCCTACCAGCTGGGCGAAAGCTATGCGCAGAACATGGGCGTGGATATCAAAGGGCTGCGGATCATGCTGATACTGCTTTCGAGTCTGCTGTCAGCATGCGTCACAGCATTTGCAGGCCCGATTTCATTTGTCGGGATTGCGGTGCCGCATTTGATAAAAGCCCTGTTAAAGACAGCAAAACCGCTGGTGGTGATACCCGCGTGTTTTTTGGGCGGCGCAATTTTCTGCTTGGGGTGTGACCTCATTGCACGGACCCTCTTTGCACCTTCGGAGTTAAGCATCAGCTCTGTCACCGCAGTATTCGGCGCGCCTGTCGTCATTTATGTCATGATGAAAAGGCGGAAAAGAGCTTGAGCAAAGAGCCGGCATATTATTTTCAAACCGAACAGCTGACAGTGGGTTATGATGGCAGACCGCTTATTCAGAATATTGAAATTCAGCTGAACAAGGGAGAAATTCTAACCCTGATCGGTCCAAACGCATCCGGAAAAACCACAATCTTAAAGAGCATCACAAAGCAGTTAAATACGATTGCCGGTACGGTATATATTGACCGTCGCTCCATTCACGACATGTCGAATAAGGATATGTCTTATCAGGTAGCGGTTGTGCTGACAGAAAGATTAAGAACAGAGCTGATGAGCTGTGAGGATGTTGTGGCGACCGGCCGTCACCCTTATACAGGAACGCTTGGGATTCTGTCCGAAATTGATAAGCAAAAAATACATGATGCAATGATAATGGCGGATGTCTGGGATTTACGCGGACGTGATTTTACGCAAATCAGCGACGGGCAGCGTCAGCGCGTATTACTGGCTCGGGCGATCTGCCAGGAACCGCAGATCATTGTGCTGGACGAACCCACGTCATATCTGGACATCCGTTACCAGATTGAACTGCTGCGCATTTTGCGCACCATGGCAAAAGCGCGCAACATAGCGGTTATTATGTCGCTGCATGAACTGGATTTGGCACAAAAGGTCTCGGATGTGATTGTGTGCGTCAAAGGAGACCATATTCTGCATTACGGGCCGCCAGAGGAGATTTTCAAAAAAGGACTCATTCATTCGCTTTATGATCTGAAAAACGGAAGCTATAATCCTTTATTCGGAAGCGTTGAAATGGGGAAACCAAAAGGCGAACCTAAAACCTTTGTGATTGCGGGCGGAGGCACAGGCATCGAAACATACCGCGCATTACAAAAACAGGGAAGGCCGTTTATAACGGGGATATTACACCAAAACGATATCGACTATCTACTGGCCGGAGAGCTGGCTGCCGAGATTATCAGCGAACGGCATTTTGCAGTGATAAGCGATGAAACATTTAAGACTGCTGTGAAGCGTCTGCAAAGATGCGATACGGTCATCAACTGCCTGAACGATTACGGTGAAATGAATATCAGAAATAAACAGCTGTTCGAAACTGCGATTGGTTTTGGGCTGAAAGCCATTGACAGCGTGAAAGCGCTGTGATGAAGCCAAACCAATATTAATTTAAATGGCGAGTCTTTAAGCAAAGCTTCGCGTGCAACATTAATCCGCTCAGCATTTTTACGCTTAAAATCAAACACGAAATAACCCAACGGTTCCAATATCCAAAAGACACTGCAGTACTGGTGAAAGTGAATTCATTATACTATAATGGTGTATATCTTTTTTAAGGAGCTGTCGTGATGTCTGAGGTAATTGCTGCGCGCACAATGAACGCGCTTTATATTTGGATTGATATTGTTTTTTTATTGATATTGTTTGGTATATTGATTTTCACAAAACAGTATCAGGCGATTATCGTCGGCCTTTTAGCCGGGGTATTATATTTTGCTGTGGATTACGGCATATTCTATCATGCCTTGGGCACCCGGCAGGTTGTCGGGGCAGATACAGGCTGGTTCTTGTTATGGCTGTCCATGAGCTATGGGTTTACAAACTTCGTGTGGATATGGACCTGGCTAAACCGGGACGGCCATGAACTGGAGTGGTCACTCATTATTCTGACCGGCTGGCTCAGCACCGCGCTGTTAAGCCAAAATTTCGGTTCCGGTTTTTCTCAGATTTCTATCATCAGAGGGACGTCCGGATACCATGGGGTGATGGCGTTGTTATTATTCATCGGGTACGGGATGCTCTGCGTTTACAATATCAAACAAAAAGATAAAAGTAAAAGAGCGCCGATCTGGCGGATTCTCTCAATCGGTATTTTAGTCCAGTTCGGCTGGGAATTTATCCTGGCAATCACGGGCATACGGAACATCAGCCTTAACACGATTATTATGAATTCACTGCTTGAAACCAATATGGGTCTGCCGTATTTATACCTCATACACCGGGCGATTAATAGAAACAAGCCGGGACAAAAAACTAAGACGCTGGTTTCTGAGTAGGACGTATGCACATTATTTTGTTTATTGAGG
Source organism: Christensenellaceae bacterium (assembly GCA_963674805.2). Taxonomy (GTDB): domain Bacteria; phylum Bacillota; class Clostridia; order Christensenellales; family CALMFG01; genus CALMFG01. The sequence continues at coordinate 256,036 of CAXXNY010000022.1, read as the reverse complement.
GGCGTGATCTAAGTGTTTTCAAATAAAGTCGTTGTTGTTACCGGCGGTGCAAAGGGAATCGGCAAATGCATTGCTGAGGAATTTAGAAAAAAAGGCGCAAGCGTGTGCGTGATTGATAAAGCCGACGGGCCGCATTTTGTTGGGGACATTGCCGATCAGCAGGTGCTAGAGGCTTTTTCAAAATCAGTAATCGATCAATACAGAAGCGTAGATATATTGATTAATAATGCCAAACCGTTGATGAAGGGGATTGACGCATGCAGTTATGACGAATTTAATAATGCGCTGGCTGTCGGTGTCACAGCTCCTTTTTACCTGTCACAGCTATTTCAGCCGTATTTTAATCCGGGCAGCGTCATCATCAATATCTCATCATCGCGGGACAGGATGAGCCAGCCGCAGACCGAAAGCTATAGTGCGGCAAAGGGCGGGATTGCGGCTTTAACCCATGCGCTCGCAGTCAGCCTTTCGGGCAAGGTCAGGGTGAACTCCATATCGCCCGGATGGATTGATGAGAATTGGGCGCAATATGACGGGCCTGATGCCGTGCAGCAGCCTGCAGGCAGAGTTGGCTGTCCCCGTAATATTGCGTATATGGTGCTGTTTTTATGCTCGGACCAGGCGGGCTACATTACGGGCGAAAACATATGCATTGACGGCGGCATGACGAAACAAATGATATATCATGGGGATAACGGATGGGAGCTCGATGTATAAGTGATTTACATGTTTTATGACTAATGTCGCTAAAAAAACCGGAAAAACAGAACGGAAAATTCATAATAACGTTTGCGCAAACGGTTTACATAGTATAGAATAGATGCGTAAAACGGATTCTATTAGGGCAGAGGTGTTGTTGTGGCAAACGTAACAATGAAAGATGTTGCACAAAAAGCGGGTGTATCCATATCCACGGTATCGCATGTTGTGAATAACACACGCTTTGTTGATGCTGCAACCAGGGAACGCGTTGAAGCGGCGATGGAGGAACTTTCGTATGTGCCGAATTTTCTTGCAAGAAGTCTCAGGAAGAAAACCACGCATACATTAGGCATTATTGTATCCGACATTGGGAACAGTTTTTTTACGGATATCGTAAAGGCCTGCGAGGATGAGGCGTATAAGTTAGGGTATAACACCATACTCTGTAATTCAGAGGAAAATCCAGAAAAAGAAAGAATGTACCTGAATGTATTGCACCAAAGACAAATAGACGGAATCATCATGGCCCCCACGGGGGGGAATCTAGACCTGATTAAAGAGATTAATACCAACACCCCCATAGTGTTTGTTGACAGGGATATTGAATCCCTGAATATCGATTATGTCGGTATCAAAAACTTTGAAGCGGCATATGAGTCCATGAAACATCTGTTTGACTTAGGGCACAAACGCATTGCGTTGTTATACAGCTATGAACATATCAGCAGTACGCAGGAAAGAATGAAAGGGTATCATCAGGCAATAAAAGATTTTAATCTTGTCGATGATGACAGCCTGTTAATCAAAGTGAAAGCGTCGAGCAAAACACATGAATCGCGGGAATATATAAGGGCGTACCTTAAGAATAACGAGCGGCCGGACTGCATTCTGGTTATCAATAATATGCTGACCATTGAGCTGATCAGCGTGCTAAAGGAACTGGGGCTGGCGTCTCCGCAGGACATTGCGGTTATCGGCATAACAGACTTTTACTGGTGCTGGGCATTCGAACCTGCACTCAGCATGGTGCATGTATCCCAGAATGACTTGGGGATGCGGGCTGTTGATTTGCTGGTCGAAAACATCAATGGCGAGAAAAAAGGCATCACAAAAGAGCGGATTGATTTTAAACTGATCATTCGTGACTCCTGCGGGGCGATGAAAGGGCCTGTCCGTATCATCGAATAAACAAACTGAAAATACCGTTTTTTTTATCAATCTTAATGCAATCGCATTAAGATTTTTTATTGACAAAAGGATTTTGCTTTGATAAGATACTGCTATAAAAACGATTGCGCAATCGATTGTATGATATGCGGTAACAACGCATACATTAAAAAAAAACGGAGGTATAGTAAATGAAGGTATCAATTAAGCTGATCGCATTGATTCTTGTCCTTGCAATGTCAGTGTTCGCATTCGTAGGTTGCTTGCCAGAAGAAAAAGCTTCTGAACCGGCAGCTGAAGAAGCGGCGGCAGAAGAGGTTGCAGAAGAAGTGTCTGACGAACCTTTGGTCGTTGGCTATGCAACAAAATCAGCAACGAACACCGGTTGGATTATCATTAATAACGGTGCACAGCAGGCTGCTGATGACTACGGCGTAGAACTGATGATGATTGGACCGCCGAAAGAAAATGATATTGCGGGTCAGTTAGGCGTTGTCGAAGACATGATTAACAGCGGCGTTGACGCACTGGCAATTGCTCCGACAGATTCAGCCGGTATTGTTTCCGTTGTTGAAAAAGCTAACGAAGCGGGTATCCCGGTTGTTGCTGTTGACACAGGCATCGCAGGCGGAGAAATCGTCAGCCACGTTGCAACAGACAACTATGCAGCTGCTGCAGTCGGCGGCGAATGGATGGGAGAACAGCTTGGTGGAACCGGTAATGTTGTTATGATTAACGGCATGGTCGCACAGGAAACAGGCGCTGCGCGCAGAGATGGTTTCTATGATGCGATTACTGCAAAATATCCGGACATCAATATCGTAACTGAAATTACGGCTGACTGGCAGGCTGAGAAGGCACTGGCAGGTATTGAAGACGCAATGCAGGCAAACGACAAGATCGACGGTGTGTTCTGCGCATGGGACGGCGGAACAATCGCTGTGCTTTCCGCTCTGGAACAAGCTGGGATTACTGATGAAGTGGTACTCCTTGGATTCGATTGCGACCCGAATGCATTAGCAGCGATGCTTGAAAACAAAGTTGATGGCGATGTTGCACAGTTCTTATACCAGATTGGGTATCAGGGAATCGAAGCGGCAATCAAAGCAGCAATGGGCGAAGAAGTTGAAGCTAGAATTGATACGGGTACCATGATTGTTACCCCTGAAAATGCAGCGCAGTTCATCGAAGAAAACGGATTAACAGAATTTATGCCTGAATAAAAGGGTAGCTGTGAGCGAGAAAGGGCGCTATGCGTCCTTTCTTCTAATTATCAAGGAGAAAAGTGGTAGCTAAAATGAAATGTATTTTCGAACTAAAACAAATATCAAAAGCATTTCCTGGTGTTCTTGCACTGGATAAGGTTGATTTTGCTTTGCGTTCTGGCGAAGTACATGTGCTTCTTGGGGAAAACGGCGCAGGCAAATCAACACTGATAAAAATCATGACAGGCGCATTCCAGCATGACAGCGGAGAGATTTACTTTGACGGAGAGAAAACAAAAATAAGCGACCCGATCCATGCCCAGCGTTTAGGCATAAGTGCCGTTTATCAGGAGTTTAATCTGATTCCCCATCTTGATGCTGCGATGAATATATTTGTTCGCAAACAGCCGATGAAGGGCAAATTGATTAAATATATGAATAAGCAGGAAATGTACCAAAAGAGCGAGCAAATTCTAAGTGACTTAGGAGTAAAAATAGACATTAGATTACCGGTCAAACATTTGAGCGTGGCATATCAGCAGATGGTGGAGATTGCAAAGGCGCTGATATGGGACGCTAAAGTCGTTATATTTGATGAACCTACCGCGGTCATTACCGAAGAAGAAAGCCATCAGCTGTTTAAAGTCATCAACAGGCTGAAAAAACGCGGCGTGGCAATTGTTTATATTTCTCACAGGCTTGAAGAAATATACGAGATCGGCGATAAGGTCACCATTTTGCGTGATGGTAAGTTTATCGACATGATTGACTTGAATAAAAATAAAGTAGATGTTGACACCATCATCAGTAAAATGGTCGGAAGAGCGCTTGATGAAAAATTTCCCAAAATCAAAGTCGCACATGCGGATGAGATTCTGCGTGTCGAGCATATTTCCTGCGGAGATAAATTCCAGGATGTCAGTTTTTCATTGAGAAAGGGGCAGATTCTTGGAATCGCAGGCTTGGTGGGAGCCGGAAGAACGGAAGTGGCAAAGGCAATTTTCGGGGCTGACCCCATTACTGACGGTGAAATCTTCTTTGAAGGCAAAAAAGTCAAGATTAAGTCCCCGTTGCAGGCGATCCGACTGGGCATTTCTCTGGCGCCGGAAGACCGCAAAACCGAAGGCTTAGTTCAGATTTTGTCTATTAAAGACAATATGATTATGGCAAACCAGGAACGGTTTATCCGTAATGGCGTCTTTCTGAAAAAAAAGATTTACCAGGAATGCGCCGATATGGTGAATAAGATGCAGATTGCGACCAGTGATATCTATAAGCAGGTCAAACAGTTATCCGGCGGGAATCAGCAGAAAGTCGTACTTGCGAAATGGCTGATTGCGAATTCTAAGGTGGTTATCTTTGATGAACCGACACGCGGGATTGACGTCGGTGCAAAAATTGAGGTTTATCAGCTCATGAATGAACTGGTGGCGAACGGTGTGGCGATTATTATGATTTCATCTGAATTGCCTGAAATTTTAGGCATGAGCGACCGGATTATTGTGTTGAAAGAGGGCCGGTTAACTGCAGAGTTGGACATTAATGAGGCGACACAAGATAAAATATTGAAACATGCGACATAAGAGGAGAATATTATGAGTGAGATTTTAAAAGGCAAAAAAAAGCAGGGGAATCGCCTGCTGACCGTTTACGGAAGCCAAATCAGCACCATTGCTGCATTATTGGTTATGATGGCTCTCTTAACGATCTTAACACCACGGTTTTTAACGAGTAAGAACCTGATTACAGTTCTGCTCCAATCGTCAATTAACAGCTTGCTGGCCTTAGGGATGACATTTATTATTCTGACCGGTAACATTGATTTATCCGTTGGATCTGTTGTCGCATTTGCCGCGTCAGTGCCGGGATTCCTGATGGTTAACATGGGGCTGAACCCATATCTGGCGATTCTGCTGGCTTTGGCGCTGGGTACGCTGACTGGTTTTGTCAGCGGTTTGATTATCACGAAAGTCGGTATACCAGCCTTCATTGTGACGTTGGGGTCCATGTCGATATGGCGGGGCCTGGCGCTGCAGTTTACCAACGGAACCACCTCATTCGGGTTTCCGCGTGTGATTAAGCTGCTTGGACAGGGATATGTCGGCCCGATTCCGGTTCCGGTTATTATCACGGTTGTAATGTATTTCATTGGTTGGTTTATATTGACCAAAACCCCGCTGGGATTGGCGACATATGCAATCGGCGGAAACGAAGAAGCCTCAAAGCTTTCCGGTATCCGGGTTGACAGGGTTAAAATTCAACTGTTCTGCATCCACGGATTTTTATCAGGACTTGCCGGAATCATTCTGGCCGGCCGTTTGAACAGCACAATGGGTGTTATGGCAAGCGGATATGAACTCGACGCGATCGCAGCCGTTATTATCGGCGGGTCATCGCTGTTCGGCGGCGAAGGGATTGTATGGGGTTCACTGATTGGGGCCATACTAATGGGCGTTTTAAGGAATGGCTTGAATCTGCTTAATGTTTCTCCTTATACACAGATGGTTGCAATCGGCATTGTTATTGTATTCGCTGTAGGTGTTGATGCGATAAGAAGAACCAGAAAAGCTGCCTGAACATAAATGGGACATGACTTGAAGACACAATTAATAGAATATATACAAAGGTTTTAATGAGGGCAATGAGCGATATTCTTATAGGTATTGACATCGGTTCGACCAATATAAAGACAGCGGCTTTCGATAAAAAAGGAAATTTAGTCGTTTCATACAGCAAGCCAATGACCTATCAGCCGAATGGGATTGACGAGGTGCTGGCTGATCCGGAATATATCTGGGACAGTGTTGCCGGTATGCTGAAGCAAATTGCACAGCAGGCAGCAGGCAACCATAATATTTTGGCTGTCAGCGTAACGGGTATGGGCAATGACGGCATCCCCGTCACCGAATCCGGCGAAATTCTTTATCCGATGATCTCGTGGAAAAGCAAGTGTACAACAGCTGCGCTTGAAGAGCTGAAAGAGACCATCGGGCTGGATACCTATTTTGAGATTACGGGTATCCAGGCAAGAACCGTGGACACCATACTCAGGCTGATTTGGTTTAAGCACGAACAAAGCGAACGCTTTAATCGGATTTTTAAATGGCTGCTGATCGAAGACTACATTAATTATAAGCTCTGTAATGAGACATGCACGGATGCAACGCTGGCGTGTACAACAGGACTTTATGATATCGAAAAAAACGAGTGGTCGGATGTCCTCTTATCTGCTTTTGGTATCAAAAAAAGCATCATGCCGGTGGTCAGGCAAAGCGGAGAAATCATCGGCAAAATTACAAAAAAAGTTTCTTCATTAACGGGTATCCCCCTCGGAACACCGGTCGTTCTCGGGGGGTGGGATATCCAATGTGCGGCGTTTGCGCTCGGCGGCGCCCGTGGGACGCAGGTCATTAATACGCTGGGAACCTGGGAAACGTTGATGTTGGAATCGGACAAGCTGCTTAAGGGTAAGAAGCTGTTTGAAAACGGGTTACACTGCTGTAAGCATGTGATTCCCGGCAAGTATACCTATTCTGTTTTTGTACCGTCTTCAAGCATTGTTGAATGGCATATCAGAAATTTTTATCCCCAGCATTATAACAGCGCGACGTCGGACGCGGTTTATGATGCGTTCGTTAAGGATATTTCGCTGAGCACCTATGGTGCGAACGGCATGATGTTTCTTCCGCATATATTCGGCGGATATTTTCCGAAGCATGATGCCAATTCTCTGGGCGCTTTTATCGGCATATCCGCGCATTCTCAGAGAAGTGACTATACAAGATCGCTGCTGGAGGGAATGTCGTACGCGTCAAAACAGATTTTAGAGGTTTATTCCGAACTAATCCATGAAGGCCCGGACGAGATGATTTTATCCGGCGGCGGAACAAAGAATACGGAATGGATGCAGATTAAAGCGGACATTTATCAAAAGAACATTAAAATATCAACAATGGTTGAAGCGACAGCCCTGGGCGCTGCACTGTTGGCGGGCGTGGGCATCGGCCTGTATCGGGGGTTTGATGACGCACGCGATTGTATTTCGACATCTGCGCATGAGGTGAAACCGTCACCCGATGCGGTAACTATATATGACCGTTATTATCAAATTGCGAAACAGCTTTATCCGCTGCTGAAACCAACCAGCTATGAACTGAAGGACCTGGCGGATCAGGTAAAGATAAACGGTCTGAGTTAAGAATATTATTAGCGGCATTATTATATTTTATTTGGAAAAGAGGACAAGCAGTGAGTTTTGATATTCTTGGCCTGGGTGAAATATTAATCGATTTTACACCGTATGGCAAATCCGAAAGCGGGAATCTGCTCTATGAAAGGAACCCCGGCGGCGGCGTTCCAAACTTAGTTGTTGCTGCGGCACAGCTGGGAGCAGAATGCGCGTTTATCGGCAAGGTTGGAAACGATAGTTTTGGCAGGTTCCTGCTGAAAACATTAAAAGATAAAAAGGTTTGTACAGACGGTCTTGTTCTGTCAGATGACTATTACACCACGGCGGCTTTTGTCCAGTTGGAAGAAGACGGCGAAAGAAGTTTTGTTTTCTACCGGGAAGGCGCGGCGGATACCATGCTGGGTATGAATGAACTGGACCTAAACCTGATTGACCAGACAAAGATATTCCATTTTTCATCGCCTGCATTGACCGGCGGAGACTCTCGGGAAACAAACTGGGCGGCAGTGCGTTACGCAAAAGAGAAAAATAAAATTGTTGTATTCGATCCAAACTGGCGCGAAATGATGTGGCCTGACCAGGCATCCGGTTTGGAGCAGATTAAAAAAGCAATCGCATACGCCGATATTATGAAAATATCAGAGGAAGAGCTGGCGCTCATTACCGGATATGACGTACCCGAATGGGAAAAGGGCGCCGAGGCCCTGATAGAGATGGGGCCGCAGCTGATTATTTTGACACTGGGGAACGAAGGCTCAAGTTTTTATATGAAAAACGGAAAAGGGCATGTTGACGCCTACAAAGTGACTGCCGTCGATACCACCGGGGCAGGAGACGCCTGCTTTGGATCGTTTCTGGCGCAGTTTGCTGCAGCAAACAAACCCATTGCGCAATTATCTGAAAGCGAGTTAGAAGCAATGCTTAAGTTTGCAAATGCGGCCGCGGCACTTTGCGTCACCAAACGCGGGGGGATTCCGGGCATGCCGACTAAAAATGAGATTAACGCATTCATAGCGTCTGCCAGGAACTGATTGCGATTCAATAACGGAACATCAAGTAAAGGAGCATCAATAATCAATGCTAAAAAATATACCTAAGATTCTTTCACCTGAATTAATCAAAACACTTTGTGAAATGGGGCATACAGACAGTATCGTCCTGGGCGACGGTAACTTCACTGGACAGAAATTTGCGGATGAGGGGAAAGGCAGACTGATTCGTGCCGACGGCATCGGTGCTGTTGCGCTGTTGGATGCGATCCTCCAAATCATTCCGCTGCAAAAGGACTGCGATAAACCGGTCAAACTGATGGCCTGTGACCAAGACCTTGATATCAAGATATGGGATGAATATAAAAAAGTCGTCAACCAGCATTACCCCGAAAGCGGTGACCTGATTGAGTTTTATGAGCGGGGCCAATTTTATCAGGAAGCAAAAAAAGCATACGCGATCATCCAAACCGGAGAAGAAGCGATTTATGCGAATGTTATTATTTCAAAAGGGGTTATTGAATAGACGGCGTACAGCTGAAAAAAAGCTTTTATATTGCCTGTTTAATGAATTCTTTGGATATTAAATTACCCGTACAAACAATCAAAGCGGACAGCTTGATTTCAGATTAAATATTTCACAATTTAAGGAGAGGTTTTATGGCGAAGAAGATTATCATTTGGGGTGCGGGAAAAATCGGCCGTGGCTTTGTGGGCGAGATTTTTTATGATGCCGGCTATGAGCTGGTATTTATTGACGCGGACGAACCGCTGGTTCAGGAACTGAACAGCAGAGGGCAGTATACTGTACTGAAGTACCGGAACGAAAAAACAAAGCAGAAAACAGTGGTCAAGAATTGCTCAGCGATTCACAGCAGCGATAAGGCAAAGATAATCGGGCAGGCGGCCGAGGTGTCTTTAATGGCGCTGGCAATATTTCCCGGAATATTTGAAGCGGTCGCGATGGATATCGCCAAGATTATTCAAAACCGGATCGACACTGGCATTGAGAAACCGCTGGATATTATCATGTGTGCTAATATTCCTGGGCCCTCAAAGCTGATGCGAAAAACGCTGACAGGTATCTTAAGCGACGCACAAAAGCAGTACTTCGACGCCTATGTTGGATTAATTGATTCGCTTGTAATTCGCATGGCGGTACAGCCGAGCGAAGAAATGATAAAAGAAGACCCGCTGGTTGTTTTAACCAACGGCTATGAAACACTGACGCTGGATAAAACGGGTTTTAAGGGAGACCCTGCTTCGGTTGACGGGATTGAATATACCGAGAATATTCATGCCGAGGAAGTGCGCAAATTGTATACCTATAATATGGTGCACGCACTGTATTCCTATCTGGGATTCCAAAAAGGATATGAATATGTAGAAGCCTGCACAAAAGACGAAGAGATTCAGAAAAACGCGATAGGGGCGCTAAACGAGGTATGTGAAGCGCTGTCAAAGGTATACGGTTTTGAAAAAGAGGACCTTGATAAGTGGCAAAAAGCGGTTTTGGAGAACATGGCAAATCCGATTTTAATGGATAAAGTGACGCGCGTCGGAGCAGACCCAATCCGGAAGCTGAAGAAGGCCGACCGTTTAATCGGGCCTGCACTGCTCTGTAAAGACAACGGTGTGTATCCCTATTACCTGACAAAGGCGATTGCGCATGCCTTTCTTTTCGGGGATGAGACCGATAAGAATGCGGCGATGGTGAGGGAGTATGCGGAGTACTACGGCATCAAAAAAGCGGTGGAAAAGTACTGCGAGCTGGAAAACGAGCCGGAATTAATCGGCATGATTGAAGCGCATTATCAGCGCGCATTAAGCGGCGAAACAGAACCGGACAGAAAAATTGAGCTGATGCAAAAAGCATATCATTTGGGGTTCAACGCTGAAAAGGTTTATAAAGGCTGTGCGCAGTGCTTATTGATAGCGATGTTTGAATTGACGGAGCAGCCGAATGACATGCTGTTTCAGGCGGCAAGCGGATTCTCAGGCGGAATGGCGATTACAGGCGACGGCGTTTGCGGCGGATATGCCGGCGGCGTCATGTATATGGGGAGTATTGTCGGCCGCAGGATGAAAGAGATGAAGATTGACGGCGACAAGAAAGCCCAGTATGAATCTTATATGATGGCGCAGGAATTAAGGGACCAGTATATTAAGACATATGGAACAGTTATCTGCTGTAACATCCATGAAGAAATATTCGGCAGATGTTACTGCTTAAGAACAAAGGCAGTCAGAAATGACTTTGAAGATGCGGGGGCGCATACCACTAAATGCACGGGCGTTGTGGGCATGGCATCGGTATGGGTAACGGGCATTATGTATGCACATGGGTATATCAAATAACACTGGAGGACATCGTGGAGACAAAAGCAGTTCGATTATACGGGAAAAGTGATTTAAGGCTGGACAGCTTTAACTTAAGAGAAATCAATGATGATGAAATATTGGCGCAGGTAATTACGGACAGCATTTGTATGTCCACCTATAAGGCGGCGATTCAGGGAAATACGCATAAACGGGTGCCCGAGGATATTGACCAAAATCCGATTATTGTCGGCCATGAATTTTCGGGTAAAATCGTCGCAGTCGGCAAGAAGTGGCAGGACCAGTTTAAACCCGGTCAAAAGTTTTCGATTCAGCCGAACATTAACTATTTAGATAAGGGCTATGCCCCTGGCTACTCCTTTACGGATTTTGGCGGCGATGCAACCTATATTGTCATTCCGGGTATCGTGATGGAGAAGGGGTGCCTCTTGGGATATGAAGGCGATGCGTATTTTAAGGCATCGCTGGCAGAACCGATGTCCTGCATCGTTGCGGGATATCAGGCGTTCTATCATATTGATAAAGAAACCTACGCGCATAAAATGGGTGTCGTAGAAGGTGGCTCCATGGCGATCCTTGCCGGTGTCGGACCAATGGGATTGGGTGCACTGGACTATGCGATGCACTGTGATCGAAATCCGGGACGTATTGTTGTGACGGATATTAATGAAGAAAGACTCGAGAATGCGAAGAATATCTTTACGGTGGAAGGTGCAAAAGCAATCGGGATTGAATTGCATTATGTAAATACCGGTGGTATGAGTATGGATGAACAGGTGAACCAATTATTATCCATCAATGGCGGCGAAGGCTATGATGATGTTTTCGTATTCGCTCCCGTACAGCCTGTGGTAGAATTAGGCGACCGGATTTTAGGCTATGACGGATGCTTGAACTTCTTTGCGGGTCCGACGGATAAGGCGTTTGCTGCAAACCTTAATTTTTATAACGTCCACTATGCTTCAACGCATATTGCCGGAACCAGCGGCGGAAACACGGCGCACATGATTGAGTCGTTAATGCTGATGGGCGAAAACAAGGTGAATCCGGCGGTTATGGTGACGCATATCGGCGGGCTGAACAGCGTTGCAGAAACGACCTTGAACCTGCCGAAAATAAGCGGTGGTAAGAAGCTGATTTATACCAATCTCGAACTGGATCTTGTCGCAATAGCTGACTTCGAAAAACTCGGAAAGAGCGATGCGATGTTTAAACAGTTAGCAGAGATTACAAAAAAACACAACGGGCTTTGGTCCGCTGAAGCTGAAAAAGTGCTATTGGAGCAGGCGAAACAAATATAAGGGGAAAGATTCAGAGCGAAGCAGGATTAGGGTATCATTTCTGCGTGGATGAAACGCGCCGTTCAGAAAGCGGATATGAAAGGAATCGCCATGATAAAGAAAGATGAGCAGATAATTCGTGAGTTGGCAGGAAAGCTGGCTGAAATAGCGGCATTACCGGTTCAAGAGCAAAAACGGCAGATGTGGATTGAGCATAACGGGCTTAGACCAGTGAGGCCGCTGGTGACGATTGACCAGCTGCCCTGGCATGAAATTTGTCGTACGGATGAAATGCGTCTGGAATGCGAAGATGCGTTTTTACGCAGCGTAGAACTCTGGATTAAAAAGCTGCTGTACCGCTGGCGCCATTTTCCGGTGGATATGGTGGTGGAAAGCCGCGTGGATATTCCGGTGGCTGTCAGTGGGCTTAAATACGGCATGAATATTGTCGAGGATATTATCGACGCCGGCGACGGCAACGATATTGTTTCCCACGCCTATCATGATGAGATTCCTGATGAAGCAGCACTGGCTAAAATGAGTTATGATACCATCACGGTTGACCGCGAATTGAATGAACGGCAGATGGCGCGCTGTAATGACATCTTCGGCGACATCATCAAGCCGCGCATTAAGGGGATTGAAGTGCACGGCGGCGTCTGGGACCGGATTGCGCAAATGCGTCCGGCCGATAAAATCCTGTGGGATATTATCGATAATCCTGAATTCACAAAGAAGATCGTGAACAAGTTTGTGGACATCACGATGAATACGATTGACCAGTGTGAAGCTCTGGGTATTTTGGATGCGGACCTGCAGTATGTGCATTGCACCGGCGCGTATACCGATGAGCTTCCGGCGGCAGGGTATAACCCCGAAAAGCCGCGTGCGAAAGATACCTGGGCATTCGGCATGGCGCAGATATTCTCCACGGTATCGCCGCAGATGCATGACGAGTTTGAGATTGATCTGGTAAAGCCGTTGTACGAGCGTTTCGGGCTGATGTACTACGGCTGCTGCGAACCGCTTCAAAATGTGATTCCGTATATTAAAAAGATCAATAATGTGCGTAAGATTTCCTGCAGTCCTTGGGCTGATATCGAAAAAAGCGCCGAACTGATTAACGGGGAATATGTTTATTCGTGCAAACCGAATCCGGCCTTTATCGCGACCGGGGAGCTGGACAGGCAGGCGGCGCTGGACCAAATGACACGGGTCATGGCGGCATGCGAGAAGAACGGCACCAATGCCGAGATGATATTAAAAGACATCAGCACGGTAGGCGGTAAAGTCGAAGTGCTGGATGAATGGGCAAAAATGACCATGGAACTGGTTGAAAAGTAGGTTTGCTGGCTTAGGGATTAATGAATCATCAATAGAGAAAGCGCAACAGGATACGTATTGATACGATATGAACGGTTGTGCTTTCTTTCTATATATAGGAGATTGCCTCATATAGTTTGAATGAGTGTATTTTGTAATCAGGCAGTGTATCAATCCGATTCCGGAAAGCCTGCTTCGCTTTTTTTATCATCGGAATTATCCGCCGTGGGTGTATTCCGGAAAACAATCAGCTTGCTGAATACATAGTTTAAGATAATCACAATGATGTTAACAAGAAGCTTCATCAAAGTGCCCGCAAACCCAAGAACATCGACGAGCAGATACATTAAACCAAGCTCAATGATACCAGTGCCAATACGGCTGGCATAAAACTTAGCCCCTTCACTTATAACGACCTTCGTTTCCCATGATTTGCTGTTAAATACGAATGCTTTGTTTGTGAAAAAGGCAAAGGTGACAGCTGCAACCCATGCAATCACGGTGCTCAATGTATTGGATAAATCAACATATGTGTAGCATGCATGATAGACTGCGACATTAACCGCTGTTGTGAGTGCGCCAAAAATAAGGTACATGATGACGCTGTAATATTTTTTTATAAGCTCTTTAATTTTCATTCAATTCACACCTGACACATTCTAAGGCTTTTGCAACGACAACGTGCATATCCAAGTATTTGTAGAGACCGAGCCGCCCGCCGAAAACGACGTTTTGTTCTTCCTTCGAAAGGGATAAGTAACGGTTGTACAGGTCATCATTTTTCTGGTCGTTTACCGGGTAATACGGTTCATCGCCTTTTTGCCATTTTGCCGGATATTCGTGCGTAATGACGGTTTTTTTTGTTTTGCATTCGCCCTGACACTGAAGTTCAAAATGTTTATGTTCTATAATCCGGGTATAGGGGACTTCAAAGGCCGTATAATTGATCACCGCGTTTCCCTGATAATTACCACAATCCAATACTTCTTTTTCAAATCGCAATGACCGGTACTCCAGCTCACCAAAGCAGTATTCGTAGTATTCATCAATCATGCCGGTGAAAATAATACGCTTTGCCTGTGAAACAAGCGATTTTCGATCGGAAAAAAAGTCTGTGTTCAGCCTTACCTCAACGCCGTTAAGCATTTTTTCGATAATCTGAGTATACCCGTCGATCGGTATCCCCTGATAAATATCATTAAAGTAATTGTTATCATAAACAAACCTTACCGGCAGACGTTTGATAATAAACGGGGGTAGTTCGGTACAGGACCGTCCCCATTGCTTTTGGGTATATCCTTTTATCAGCTTCTCATAGATGTCCGTGCCAACCATCGAAAGCGCCTGCTCTTCAAGATTGCCTGGGGATGTAATATTCGCTTCGGCAATCTGTTCCTGCAGTTTTTGCCTGGCCTCTTCCGGCGTCGTGACACCCCACATCTGATGAAAGGTATTCATGTTAAAAGGGAGATTATAACTTTCCGAGTAATATCTTGCGATCGGCGAATTCGTATACCGGTTAAACTCAGCAAATTTCTGTATATAATCCCAAACACCTTTATCGCTCGTGTGAAAGATATGCGGACCGTATTGATGCACCTGAATTTGCTCAATCTCTTTTGTATAGATATTCCCGCCGATATGCGGGCGCTTTTCAATGACAAGGACATTCTTGCCGGCTTCTTTCAGCTCATGGGCTATGATTGCGCCGAACAATCCAGACCCGACAATTAAATAATCATACACTACAAGTTTCCCCTTAATTGCATCTTTATGAACGCTTTATGACCTTATTGATTGCACTGAAATCTTTGAGCGCCTGCTTGCCGATTCCAAATATCTTCTTAATGTTAATGGAGTTTATGCCGCCCTGCCGCTGCCTGAAAGTAATGGAAATATACTTCACGCTGTAGGCCTTTTTCGCATATAAAACCGAAATCAGTACGTTGGAAAGATTATAGTCTTTCGGGATCAGCGGGATGATATTTTTCAGCATATCAGTTTTCATCAGCCGGAACGGCGTGTTTGCGTCCCTTATAACAACATGAAAGCTTAAAAAGATGACGGCTTTTAGAATTTTAGTGACGAAGACGCGTGAAAGCCCGTCCTGCCTTGTGTCACGTGAGCCGATCACCATATCATGTTGATTTCGGATATCCCAAAACTGTCCGAATTCTTCAGGCAGGGTCTGTCCATCCGAATCAGTTTGGAAGATATAGTCGGCGCCGTTTTTGATCGCATAATCATACCCGTATAACAGTGTTGCGCCGTGCCCGGCATTGGGCTTTGTCAATGGGACAAAAAGCGGTTTATCCTCGGCTAAGCCTTTCATAATCTCGTATGTCGCATCGGTTGACCCATCATCAATAATGACCAATCTTGATTCGCCTTTTCCATTGTGATTCTCAACCACCGGATACCAATCCGCTATGACATTTTTGATGTTTGCCTGCTCGTTATATGCTGGGATGATGATAAATAGACTTTCCAACGATGCCTCCATTTTTTTAGGTTATATATATTCCGCCGCTCTTTTATTAAAAAGATTAATCCCCTTTAAAACCACGATGACTAAAAGGATTGCGAAGATATGGTACCCGAACAAACCAAAAAACCGATCCGCCAGAATAAAAAGCCTGGATGCATAATGTGCGGAAAGGTTAAATCCATTCGGATTAAACAGCAGAAAACCAAGGCCGAAGATGCTGTAAAGATACTTCGTGTATTTGCTGTAGACGGCAAGGCCGACCAACGGAATCGCTAAATACTGATTTGCGATTGCGGATGAAAAAGCGACTAAAGCGACGGTTAACAGCATCAGCTGTTCTTGTATGGCCATCTTTCTTGAGATATACCCGACAGCACAGATTAACAGAATAGAAACTGGGAAGTATAAAGAGGAGAATGTTAAACCATTATGAATACTAATCTGTGACGCCTGTGCCGCAAAATTCTGAATTAACGGAAAGTTATTGGAGGAGCGGTATCCGAATACGTTATTGATAATGCCGTCCAAGCCGCCGTTGCCGATATAGGGCAAAAAACTAATCAAAAATAAGGCAATCGGAGCTATGAAATAAACCATTTTCTTTTTCCATCCGAGATTCGGACGCATCAGAATCCAGACAGGGAATATATAAAAAATATGCTTGGTGATCAGCGAGAAGCTAAAGATTAAAATAAATACAGCATCGCGCCAGTTCCAACTTTTTTCTTCATTATAAAACTCAATCGCAATAAGCATGATCAATATTGCAATGTTGTCAAACTGGTTATGAAAACCTGTTATGATAATGGAGATGGGATTGAGAAAGAAGAATAAAGCAAACTTTAAATGATACTTTTTAAGCAGATAGATGAATATACCGATATCAACCATTGTCAAAACAGTGATGATAAGTTTTCGGAAAACGGATTCCTGCATTCCTCCGAATAAGTTGGAAATGCGGTATAAGAGACCTTGGATATAGAAAAAAACAGGGCCATAGTTGTACCTAGCTGTATTTGCATATACGTTTGAGCCCTGATTCATCAGATCGCCAACGATCTTGTATGACTCGAAATCATAGTTATATCCAAAACGCGAAACCCAAAACCGTAAGAATACCCCAATGATCAAGCAGCCGATAATAATGAACGAATTCCTTTTTAATTTTAAATCCAATACCCTGTCTCCAACGAAATAGTGAAATAATAAATCAGCCGTACAGGCCGTTTACATCGTGACTATTATAGCCTTTTTAGCTGCGATTTACAACTTGCTGTTTCAACCGCTCAATTTCCATTCCTGTTTATTAATCGGTGGAATATGCCACTGGCGGTTAAGGAAACGGTCTTTATATTAGACAGGTAAGGTGCTATGATAAGGGTATCATTTGAAAGACGATTGATGGCTAAATGTTTGCCAATGGAGAGCGAAGCGAACATGGATAATGCGGTATTTAAAACGATTGATGAATATATAAGCGGGCTGTCTCAGGAAGCAAGGTTGTATCTTGAGGAGATCAGAAAAATTGTCCATGATACAGTACCGGAGGCGGAAGAGCTGATTAATTACAATATGCCTGCCTTTGCACTGCGGAAGGGCGGAAAAAGGGATCAGCAGATCATGGTTGCCGGCTATAAAAAACATGTCGGCCTATATCCGCACCCGGCAACCATGATGCATTTCAAAGAAACGCTGGCAGAATATAAAACAGGGAAGGGTTCGGTGCAGTTCCCGCTGGATAAACCGCTGCCGAAACAGCTTATTGCGGATATGGTTAAGTATCTGAAAGAGCAGATTGACAAAACTCTGAAGTAGCAGCGAAAAGCGAAATATTATGCAGGATTGATGGTTTGTAGTCCAGTCTGAAGCCGGAGATAAGAATTCGTTTCGTTTAATGATAGGGATTTTTGAACGGTGTTCCTAAAGGTATGAAGCAATTGCAAAAGCACCAAATCTTTGTTAAAATGCAGGAAGAAAATTCAATATATGTTTCTATAAATAGTGAAGTTTATTTTAGTTAAATATAATAACATTTTACATTAAAATAGATTGAATAGTATTAAAATGGATAATAACGCTTAAGTAAGCAGGGAGTTCCGATGGTCAAAGAAAAAAAACTGTTATCAATTATCGTGCCGTGCCATAATGAGGAAGATTCACTGCGCCTTTTTTTTAGTGAAGTGACAAAATATACCCCAAACTTAAATGTTAATGTGGAACTGATCTTCATTGATGATGGCAGCAAGGACAACACTGCCGGTCTGCTGTCAGAGCTGTATGCTGAAAACCGGGAAACCATAAAAGCGATTTTCTTCAGCCGAAACTTCGGCAAGGAATCTGCCATATTGGCCGGTCTTGAGTACAGCAAGGGTGATTATGTGGTCGTTATGGATGCGGACCTTCAGGATCCGCCGGAACTACTTCCCGAAATGCTGCGTTTTATCGAAGAGGAGTCTTATGATATTGTTGCGACAAGAAGACGCAGCCGCAAAGGCGAGGGAGCGGTTGTTTCGTTTTTTTCGTCCGCATTTTATAAACTATTCAATAAATTCAGCGATATCGAAATTAAAGAAGGCGCCCGTGATTATAAAATTATGACGCGTCAGGTGGTGAACGCCATCTTAAGCCTGCAGGAAAACAACCGGTTTTCCAAAGGCCTGACGGAATGGGTGGGCTTCAATGTTAAATATCTGGAGTTCGACAATGTCCAGCGTCAGCATGGTAAAACCAGCTGGGGATTTTTTAAACTGTTTAAATATGCGCTCGACGGCATTGTGTCCTTCTCGGTTACGCCGCTCAGAGTTGCAACGGTAATGGGCTTAATCGTTTCCCTGCTGGCCTTTTTATATCTGATATTTGTCGTTATCAAGACCTTAACAATCGGCGATCCGGTTGCCGGCTATCCGTCCATGATTGCAATTATCCTGCTGACCGCAGGCGTTCAGCTTCTTTTCCTGGGCATTATCGGCGAGTATCTGGGCAAAGCCTTTATTGAGATGAAAAACAGACCCAAGTATATTGTAAAACGGACGTTGGACAGCAGCAATGACAGCAAGTAACAGCAGGGGACCCGTAACAGCCTGTTATCAGTAGTTTTAATTTCAGCAGTATCAATATATTTTATTCGACAGCAGAAAATAGCGAAAAATTTTTTAAGGCGGCAGATTATGCAGAAAAAATGGCGCATCACCATTCCAAAGGATTTCTTTAAAGACAGGACGAACCGAATCGGCATATTTGTATTCATGGCGACTATGCTGGTGATCTGCATTCCGCTGCTGAACGGCCATCTGCCGGACGGCCACGACAGGGGATATCATATGTTGCGGCTGGAAAGTATACGGGCGGGGCTGCTATCCGGTCAGTTTCCCGTTCGGGTCAACCCGATATTCTTTAACAACTACGGGTACGCCAGTTCTATTTTTTATCCTGATTTATTCCTGTATATTCCGGCTTTTTTGAGTGCTGCCGGGCTGGATATTGAACTCAGTTATAAGGCTTTTATTTTGCTTATATCTATGGCGTGCTTTATCACGACCTATTATAGCGGGAAGGGCATTTCTAAAAGCCGCTTTGCGGGCGTAACGATTGCGGTGATAGTATGCCTGTCTCAATATTTTTTACAGAATATATATGTCCGGTTTGCTCTGGGCGAAACACAGGCGTTTGTCTTTTATCCGCTTGTCATTTATGGATTATATAATTTCTTATACGAAGATTTTGATAAACCATGGCTGTTTGTGGTCGGGTTTTCGGGGCTGATATTTTCTCATCTTATTTCTTTATTAATGTGCGGTGTGCTTTGCGTGGTTTTATCATTATTCCGGCTTAAGCATATCGTCACAACGCCTAAAAAAATCGTAAAGCTGTTAGCGGCAGTTGCGCTCACGCTGGGGATCACCAGCATATTCTGGATACCAATGCTCGAACAGACAAGAGCACTGTCGATTCAATTCCAGACATCTTGGCCGCTGGGTGAGGCAGCGGTCAGCGTCCCTGTCATCTTTTCATCGATTAAGGATATATCCGGAAGCACCTGCGCGTTTGACACGGCAATCCTGCTGATGTGTTTGATGCGAATCTTTATCGTCAAAGAGCCCGGTATCAGTACGGACGTTAAAAAGATTAACTGGAGCATGATCACAGGCTTTGTACTGATTTTTGCGGCCTCTATTTTGTTTCCCTGGCGCTATATGCCGTCGTTTTTCGATAAGATTCAGTTTCCCTGGCGTTTCTTTGCACTGGCAACAGTATTCCTTGCGATTTCAATTGGTATCATGAGTAATCTGTTTCTCAAGGGCCGGATGCGCTACTTTGGATTATTACTGATTATGATTCTGATGGGCAGCAACGCGATTCAGCTGACCACGGAACTGGTTGAATATATGGACATCGCCCCTGATTTTTATCAGCGGACAGCGAATACTTACCCTGCGAACGGCTATGAGTATCTGCCTGACGGCTTGAACCGTGACCCTATCATCAGCTTGACGGAAGGTGAGCGCAGTATTGTCATGAGCGACGGCACAGAAATTCCATTCACGCAAAAGGGCGTTAAGATTACATTTGATTATCCTGCCGGAATCCAAAGCGATTATTTAGATGTTCCACTGTTGTATTATAAGGGGTATCAGGCGGTGTTCGCCAGTGAATCCGGTGAAAAAGCAGAGCTTGATATCAGCAAACAGAATGCGATGATCAGGGTAGACAGCCATAAGCTGAATCAGAAAGGGCAGATTGTGGTTGATTATAAAGGGACAATGCTTCAACGCATCGCGGAGCTGATCACCCTGCTAACCGTTGCGCTGATTGTGATTCTCTATTGGCAAAAGAAGCGAAAATTAAAAACGAATGCGTCGATTCGCGCGTAATCGAGTATCATAAAGCCTTATTATCATAACAAAGCCGTGCTTGGATAAATCACGGCTTTTTATATTAAGCGAGGTGTTTCTGTGATGCGGTTTTGCTACTAAAGAGTTGAATCTTTTATCCGCCTGCGGACCAGCACCCAATATAAAGCTAAGATCAGCGCACTGCATACGGTGATGATGAATCCGGCGGTTAACCCCGGTGTATGATAATCAAACCGGATATCATTGTCCCCGGCATTTAAGGGAATAACCATCATGCCGCTGGAATTGATAATTGAGACTGCTGATCCGTTGACCGAGGCTGACCAACCTTTGTCATACGGGACACTGAAATACGCGTACGTATCGTTTTTCGTGCTAATATCCACGGAGAAACCTTTTGAATCCCGCTTAAAGTTAGTGCCGGATTCCTGCTTCCTTTCGGCAATGGCACCGGTTATGTCGATGCTTTCCATACTTTCATAATATGAGTTTGGAAGCAGGTTCAGCCGGTCATCAACCGCTGATGCCGTATCAACCACAACGGCATTTAACAAAACATACGGACGGATTTCCATAGGAAGCAAAAGAAAAGTTTCTTTTGTGATGTAATAATCATAGGTGAATCCAATGGGCAGCACATCCGATTTTTCATAGACATAGAGTGTTCGGCTGCCGTCCGAATAGATCAAAACAGTATCCTTACTTTCCTGAGGCGCTGTGAACACCTCGTATTTTACGGACAGAAGCGTATCAATCAGCGGATCTTCGCAGAGCGTCACAATCCGCCGCGGACAGCCGATATTTTCATAAAACTCAAAGATACTGCCGTTGAGCGTCGTGATAAACGAATTAACGGTCATGGTATTGTTAACCACCGCGGTGTTGTCATATTTCCAGTCGATGCGGAACCGGTACTGATCGGCGTCCGGCAGTTCTAACAGCTGTGAACCGCTGGTCTGGACGTTATAGAAATATTGCGCATCCTGCGTGTCGTCCTGCTGCTTAGCAATATTGATGATGGTTGTCGTCGCGGAAAAAACCATAACCCCGGCAATCAAGAGCGCCGCAAGCTTTTTAGAATCCTTAACCGTATAGTATAAAATAACTGCGGCAATCACACCGGCGAGGGCAATTGACGCATAGACAGCAAAGGTCTGAACCGAAGGGCCCCAAACGGTTGGCCTCTTGTGGAGGTCCGCACGGAATAAGACCAACAGGAATCCGCCCGAACCGATAATTGCGGCGGCAAAACCCACACCCGCACTCTTCCGGTGCTCCGGTATATTGTCCAGCGAAACAACCGCCGCCAGAATGAACATAAGCACCAGCATATAAAACCAACGGGCGTAATAGTTCCCGTTTAATCCATAGAACAGGCTGTTTAAAACCGGGATTCCGGCAAACAACAGGCATATGATAATGAGCAGAGACAGCCATTTTTTCGGCTTGGACAAGACATACCCAATGGTGAGCCCAATACCGATAAAAGGCAAGTAAGCGCTGCTTGAGGTATAATCCTTGGTCTCGGCCATCACGTCGGCAGGGATAAAGACACTTTTCAGCAGGGTAATATAACGGTCGGTTTGGTAAACCAGCATGTCGCGGCCAGTCATGCGGACAGCGACCCTTGGGTTATCTAACGTCAATAATACCGATGGCAGCAGCATGAATGCCGCAAGCCCGATGCCTAAAACCGCCTCGAGTAAACACTGCGGGATCCGCTTGATGGTTCTTTTAAAGTCGGGAATCAGCCAGCGAAAAATGAAATACAGGATGATGAAGACGGCTTCACCGACAAAGAAAAAGAAATTATTCAGCACATTGATTGCGACAGCCAGCGAGAACAGCCCGAACTTGCGGTCTTCAATCAATGACTCCAGCCCGACCAGCATCAGCGGGAAGAACGCAACCACATCATGGAAATTATAGAACATCAGATTGATGGTCTGAAAACCCGAGAAGGCATACAGCAATGCACCCAGCACGGCTAAATCAAGATTTTTTAAGAAGCGTTTTAAATATAGAAATGCCGTCAATCCCGCGACACAGTATTTGAGTATGTATATCCATCCGGCGAGATAGGGGAAAGCCTTAGCCGGAAACAACAACGTTAGCCAGAAAAATGGCGTGCCCAGATTATAAAAGCTGAGGACGCCGATAAAATTAGATCCCAGATCAATGCTCCAGTTCCAGAAGATATCGCCGCTTTTGATGGCATCGTTTGCTCCTATACACAGCGGAATCTGCTGGGTGCTGAAGTCGTTGAGCAGAACAAAAATCCCGTTACCCTTGATGATGAAAGGAACGAATGCAGTGGAGGCGGTCACCAGGCACAGCAGCAGAACCTTCCATATATAATTTTTAATTGATTGAGGCCGTAAAGAAATCTTTGTCATGGTTATCCTTAATTAAGACTATGAATTTTAACTGAGTGCATTTCAGTATATCTGAATATCGCTATTATAGCATTGAATTTGGGACGTATTCAAGATTTGCATATGGCGCAAGGCGACAGTTTTAAAAGACATAGGCGTGTGGCAGAAAGAAAAATTAAAATTTCCGAATAAGACAGAGAAACGTATGCTTTGACCGCTGTTACTTTTTGTTGCGCATTTCTTTTAAAAAATGAAATGAGGTTGTCAAATCGGGAATATACACTGTATAATGATTGCGTTTGATAAGAGATAGAAAGACTATAATGATTGTTAGGGTGAAGCATCATGATGAAAGCATCTTTGGATTGTATTTTTTGTATGCTGGATAAAGCAAATAGCATGTATAAAGAATATGAGCCGGATAAGAATAAGCGGGTAAATTTTATTAAATCGGTGATGCGGATTATCTCCAATATTGAAGAGGGAGAGATTCCGCCTACCACAACCGCGCGTATCCAGCGCGAACTCAGCCGGCATGCGGGCGTATCCGATCATATTGAGGCGGAAAAGAAACAGTCCAATGAACTGGCGCTTGGGATTGAAGATGAACTGTGGGCGCACATCACTAACGCTGACGTTCCGGTTCTCCAGGCTGTTAAGTATGCGCTTGCAGGGAACTTCATAGATTTGGGTGCATATGATGAAATCGCGGAAGACAGCGTGATGAATATCATCGAAACCGCAGCGACATGGGAGATTAATCAGGAGTGTTTCAATCGGTTTGATCAGGACCTGAGACAATCAAAGCGTATGGCGTATTTAGCCGACAACGCAGGTGAGATTTTATTTGATAAGCTGCTTATTCAGGCGATTCAGGTGCAATATCCGCGGCTTAAGATTGATGTGATTGTCCGGGGCATGCCAATCCTGAATGATGCGACGATGGAAGATGCGGAAGCCGTAGGGCTGACCAAGATCGTGACGGTGATCGATAATGGCACCGATATACCCGGCACGGATATGACATTGATCAATGACGAGTCTAAGCACCTCATTGAACAGGCTGATTTGATTTTAGCAAAAGGCATGGGAAATTTTGAATCGCTCTATGGGAGTGATTTAAATGTGTACTTTGCCTTTCTGTGTAAATGCGGGTATTTCACCGAAAGGTTTAAAGTAAAGTTAAATGAAAGCATTTTTTTACATAATGAAGCCGTACAACAGATGGATTTATTTGATTAATCGCAAAACAATTAATTAGTTAGAGGATTAGGCACAGTGTTAACTTTGACCGGACGCAAATCCTCAATAAAGAAGGTTAAAACGATACAATGTTAATAACGTGATTGTATCGTTTTTTATTGCACAGAAATCTCTTGAAAACGCTGATTTTTAGGCATATAATATATCTGTGGTATGACCACGGAAACGATGCAAGGATGGATTGAATGAAAAAAGAGAGCAGAAAACAGGCATTTATATCTCAGATCGAACACAATATTCTGTCAGGCAAATGGAAGGCGGGCGATAAGCTGCCAACCGAGCGCGAGCTGGTGGAGATGTACGGCGCGTCACGGACTGTGGTGAATGCCGCGCTGGCGGAATTGGCGCAAAAGGGGTTTTTGCGTATCAATCCAAGGCAGTGGACGCAGGTGGCGGACTATAAGAAAGACGGAACGCTGGCCGTAATCTTCTCGCTGATGATGCATAATAAGGACGATGTGGATTTTGAGCTGGTCCAAAGCGTACTGGATGCGAGACTGCTGGTGGAAACCGAATGCGCGCGTTTAGCCGCAATCAACCGGACTGATAAAGATATTGAAAGAATCGAAAGCATCTGTAAAAAAGAAACCACAACTAAAACTTTGGAAGAAAAAGTCCATATGGACTACAGTTTTCATAAAGCCATTTCTGAAGCCAGTAAAAATCTCGTATACCATTTGATGATCAACACCTTTGAGCCGTTCGCAAAAGCGTATTTAGAGATGTTTTATAAAAAACTTGATGACCCGCAACCGGTCAATGAATTGCACATTCAAATTCTAAACAGTATCAAAAAAGGGGATTCAAAAGAAGCGGAACGTTTGGTTAAAGAACTCCTGCTCCACGGCGAGCGGGTGCTGAAGGCTTAAAGGAGGAAATATGCAAAACGCAGAATTTCAATGTAAAACGCCGGGTAAGCTAGCCCCGAGGGTAAAATTCTTAAGGGATTATTATTTTGAAGGGACGAACAGGGCGTGGAACAATGAGTACCGGTGCTTCACAACTGGAACCGATTGGGACATTCTTTACGACGAAACGCCATATCATATTGTGCCCGAAACATTCGCATTTCATAAAGCGTTCACGGTTTCAACACGGCAGGCGGCCAAGGAGATTCCAGTGGATCGCGATTTCTGGCATCAGCCGCTGGTCGTCAGAAAAGCCATATTCTTAGATAAAGTCATGAATGAATATATGCCCGTTGAGATTTTAGAGCAAGACCTGCTCTGCGGGGCAAACTTCAATACCATTTTTTCGATGTGCTTAAACAAGAAAGAATTTAAAAAGCGGGATAAACGACTGAACGGCAAAAAAGGCGCTGCAGCCGAGATGAAGTGGTTCCATGACCATGGATACGGCAACGCCGGCGCAACGAGCGGCCATATTATCCCATGGCACGAGCGAGTGCTGAAGGAGGGCTTTTCAGGTATCTATCATGAGCTGAAGGCCATCTATGACAGCATGAATAAAAAGCAGCAGGCGTCGCCTGAAGGCGCGCAAATCAAAGCGATGATGATTGCCGCCATGATGCCGAAGAAACTTGCGGCAACCTACAGTAAAGCATGTGCAGATCGTGCAAAAAAAGAGAAAGACGCGGCCCGTAAGACCGAATTGCTTAAAATGGCGGACAACATGAAGCAGGTGCCGTGGCTGCCGCCGAAAGATTTTTATCAGGCCGTACAGGCTTTGTGGTTTACGCACATGCTGATTATGTCGGACGAGAACTATCCCGGACCGGGGGTTTCCTTCGGACGTATGGATATGCTGTTATATCCGTTTTACAAGATATCAAAAGACCAGGGCATGAGTGATGCCTTCGCTAAAGAGATTTTGGGCTGCTTTTGGTTCCATTGCAATACTGTCTATGACGCGCAAATTCGTGTTGGCGGGAACCAGGGTATCACGGCCGGATTTGGGCAGTTATTCAATGTGGCAGGGCTCGGCAAAAACGGTAAAGAAGCGGCGAATGATCTGACTTATCTTTTGTTGGATATAATTGATGAAATGAGCCCGATACTGGAACCGAAACCGAATGTACGGCTTCACCGGAATTCACCGGATAAGCTGATGAATAAGGTTGTGGATATGATCATGACCTCACAAGGCGCACCATTTTTGCTGAATTTTGATGAGCGCTCGATTGCGGGTATGTTAAGACAGGCGAAGAAAGCGGGTCTGGAAGCATATATCAACGAAGAAAATGTTTATGATTACGCCTCGGTGGGGTGTCTTGAAAACACGATGGTCGGCAACGACAGATCAGGTACTGTGGATAATAACCTGAACCTGTTAAAAGCGGTTGAACTGGCGCTCAATAACGGTAAAGACCTGATTGCGTTCACCGATCCGATGAGCGGAAAGACTGAAAAAATTAAGCAGGATGGCCCAAAGACGGGAAGCGCAGACGAACTGACAACCTGGGAAGCCTTCTATGACGCATATGTCAAACAAACGGCATATATCGTCAAACGTATCGTCGATTTATATGAAATGACCGAGAGCATGCGGGCGGAGTTTGCGCCGACACCGTATCTTTCGACACTGGTTAAAGGATGCGCAGAAAAGCGTAAGGATATCACACAGGGCGGGGCAGAAATTAACCTCACAACGATTGAGGCGGTGACCTTTGCGACAACGGTAGATTCTTTGCTGGCGATTAAATATTTGGTATATGACCAAAAAATATGCACGCTCGGCGAGCTGGTGGAAGCGCTGAAAGACAATTGGGAAGGGCATGAATATCTACAGGCAATTGTAAAGAATAAAGCGCCGAAATACGGACGTGACGAAGCCGAAGCAGACGCGGTGGCGCAAAAAGTGATGGATTTATGGGCCGAAGAAACGTGGAAGCATAAGACCAAGAGCACAGGGCGAATTTTCCGTCCCGGTATGCTGTCCTGGAACTATTGGGTCGGCGACGGCTATGTCATGGCGGCGAGCGCAGACGGGCGTAAACAGGGACAGTTTTTGTCGAACGCCATCTGCCCGTCCAACGGCGCGGATACGAAGGGGCCGACAGCCAACGCAAACTCCGTAGGTACGGCTTTGGGCGGCAAGACCGAGCAGGGCGATTTTGAATCCTATATGAACGTATTGCCGAACGGCGCCAGCCATACGATTACCTTTTCAGCATCACTGCTTAAAAATCAGGAAGCGAAAGAAAAGTTTAAGTCATATTTAAGAGGCTATGCGGAGAACGGCGGGACAGCGCTGCAGATCAATATTTTGGACTCTGATATGCTGCGAGATGCCCAGAAGCACCCGGATGATTACCGCCATCTGCTGGTCAGGGTCACGGGATATAACGCTTACTTTGCGTCGATCGGCAGAGAGCTGCAGGATGAAATCATTGCGCGGCAGGAACATCAGGGAATGTAACTGGATATGAAAAGAGGAATGGTTTTAAACATCCAGCGTATGTCTACCGAAGACGGACCGGGGCTGAGGACAACCGTGTTTTTTAAGGGATGTCCGCTAAAATGTATCTGGTGCCACAATCCCGAGAGCATCGCGTTTCATCAGGAACTGGAATGGTTCGATATACGGTGTATTCATTGCCGAACCTGTGAATCGGCATGTACACAGCATGCGCTGTCTTTTACAGAAGAAAGACTGGTGATCGACGAAGAACAATGCACGGGATGTATGCAGTGCGTCGAAAAGTGCCCGACGAATGCCTTGGAAGCAAAGGGCAAAGCCTATGACGCCGAGGTGCTGTTCACCGAACTGATGAAGGACAAGGCGTATTTCGGGCAGGACGGCGGTATAACGCTGTCCGGCGGTGAAGCGCTTGCCCAACCGGAGTTCAGCGCATCACTGTTAAAGCAGCTGAAAGATGCAGGCGTGCATACGGCAGTGGACACCTGCGGTCAGATTCCGTTTGACGTGCTTGACCGGGTTTATGAAGATGTATCTCTTTTCTTGTATGACATTAAAGTATTTGACAGCGAAAAGCATCAGGCATATACCGGCAGGGATAACCGCCTGATATTGGACAATCTTGCCAGGCTGGGAGAACGAATACGCAAAGACGGAGGAACTAAGCTTTGGCTGAGGACACCGCTGATACCGGGAGCAACGGATGACGACGGGAATATCAGAGGCATTTCTGATTTTATCGAAATCCATATCGCGGATGTGGTGGAACGGTGGGAGCTGTTGGCGTTTAACAACCTGTGTGCGTCGAAGTACCAAAGGCAGAATAAAGACTGGCCGTTTGAAGGCGTAAAAGTACAGGATGAGAAGAAACTGACGCATATTAAATCGATTATTAAGGATTATAATAAAACTGCGGACAAGGCATATGTTGCCCAGAAAAAAGTTAAATAGAATGGAGAGCCGAAGAGATGAAGAAGATTACAGAAGAAACAAAGAACGCATTTGAAACGGAATATAAATGCGCGATGACATCTGTGGTTGATGACGAAGGGTATCCGCATCTATCGTTTATTACGACCATCATGGCGAAAAGCGAAACTGAACTCACATCGGGCGAGTTTATTAAAGGCATCTCAAAAGACTGGATTGAGCAGAAAAAGAAAATCGGGTTTATTGTGATGACTCTGGATAAAAAGTGGTGGACAGGCACAGCCAAATGGACCCACAAGACGAATATGGGTAAAGAATATGATAAGTATAACCAGATACCCATGTTCAGGTATAACACCTATCTCGGCATCCACATGGTGCATTATTATGACTTGGTTGAAATATCAGAAGAACACAATCTGGATATGGCGGGCGTTATCGCTAATGCGGTTTTGAATATCATCATTAAACCGTTCTATAACAAGAAAAGTGCGCCCAAGGCGCTTTCGGTATGGGCGTATAAACTCTTAAAGGACATTGCGTCCTTGAAATTTATATCTTTTACCGGGGAGGACGGTTACCCCAGAATTTATCCAATTGTACAGGCCCAGGCCTGCAACAAAGGCCGGATTATGATACCGCTACATCCGTACGGGAAGGAACTGGGCGCACTAAGGGATGGAATGAAAGTCGCCATTTTAGGCTCAACGCTTAGTATGGAAAACGTCCTGGTTAAAGGGATTTTCTCCAAGACGGGCAAGGGGCTAGGATATGTCGATATT
Source organism: Christensenellaceae bacterium (assembly GCA_963674805.2). Lineage (GTDB taxonomy): Bacteria > Bacillota > Clostridia > Christensenellales > CALMFG01 > CALMFG01. The sequence continues at coordinate 226,772 of CAXXNY010000022.1, read as the reverse complement.
ACGCGTGTTTACAACTCCCTGCCGCCAAAGCACGGGTATATTTATTCGGCAGAAGATTCAAGCAAGGCTAAGCTGGAGATAAAAAAAGCCGGGGCTGTTTAACGGCAGATTACACCTTGTATAAAACGTAGAAAAATTTAAGCTTTATATGAAAAATACGTTCGTCTGATAAGTCGGCGTATTTTTTATATACTTTAATGCTTGCCGTAAATGCTTAGATGTGCGGTTTTGTATTACTGAACGGAGAGATAGCGCTGTAAATGAATTGTATTGTATAGGAATTTCAGGTATAATTTTAAACGAGAATATTTCGAAGAGGGATGAGTCTGCGATGAAAATACTATTGTTTATTCCCGCATATAATTGTGAAAAGCAGATTATGCGCGTTCTAGATAAAGCGATAAAATACGAGCGCTACTTTGATACGATTATGGTTGTCAACAACATCAGCACCGACCAAACGGCCAAAGTTGTTAAAGCCTACATCAAGGAATATGGCGGTAATAAAATCGTTTTGCATACCAATCAGCAGAATTACGGTCTTGGCGGCTCGCATAAGGTAGCTTTTAATCAAGCGATTCAAGAAGGGTATGATTATGTCGTTGTGCTTCACGGTGATGACCAGGGAAACATCGGTGATTTAATACCTATTTTAGAAAACAAAACATACCAGCAATATGACTGTTGTTTGGGCTCCCGCTTTATGAAAGGGGCATCACGTCCGGGATATTCCAAGTTCAGGACTTTCGGCAACCGCGTCTATAACTTTATCTTTTCGGTAGTGACCGGGATTAGAATAAGAGACTTGGGCTCAGGGCTCAACTTATATGCGGTTAAGATGCTTAAGCCCGGGTATTATATGCAGTTTCCGGATAATTTGTCGTTTAACTATGCGATGGTCCTTGCGCTTCGCGCCTATAAACAGAAAGCCATGTTCTTTCCGATTGAATGGTCGGAGGAAGATCAGGTTTCGAATGTTAAGCTATTTAAACAGGCGTTTTTTGTGTTGGGCATGAGCTTAAAGTTTTTATTCCAGGGCAAGCGTTATCTGGAGACCGATTTAAGAGAAAAGAAATTTGAAGCGTATGTATAGCCGTACAATTAAAAATCAAAAAAAGAATATTGTGAATTATATCATCAATGTTGCGGGTATCCTGATCGCCTTATTTTTTGCGGTCAGTATCAGTGTGCAGAATTTTCATGAATTGAACAATATACGCATGCCGGCGCTGATTATCGTTGGTTTTGTACTTTTTCTCATCACCCATTTTATTAAACTTATACGGCTTTATATCATCATGATGGGGATGAACATCCGCTTTGAGCATTTTCTGCCCTTTTATATCAAGACCACGTTTGTGAATATTATGATTCCCTATAAGCTGGGGGAATTATTCAGATTTTATTGCTTATCACAGGAAACAGGCGATTATAAAACAGCAGGGCTTGGCATAATCACGGAGCGCTTTTTTGACACGATTGTGCTGTTTGCGATTATTTTGCCGATTCAGATTTTTACCTCAAGTCATGTATCTGCCTTTAGTCTCGTATTGTTTGGACTGTTAGTCGTTGCATTTATTGTCTATACGACGTTTCCGGCGTTGTATGCATACTTTAATCATTTTTGGGTCTTTAACCGGCTGACCAAGCGGAGCAATAGATTTCTCAAAGCATTGGAAGCATTGAATGATCTTTACCGAACAGAAAAAAAATTAGTACATAAGCGAGCGGTCACGATTATATTCTTATCTGTTTTAAGCTGGGGATTTGATTTTGGTGTATTGTACATTTTTAATTATGTTTTAAAAGGGGGTCAGCGGGCTGGCGTATTTTAATACATTTATTCACGGCGCATTTTCATTCCAGAATACGCTCAGCATAACGCCTTATATTTTAATCGCGACTTTCTGCTTCCTGATATACAGTGTGCTCAGGTTAGTTAAACTGCTGACAGGCAGGCAAAACAAGGAGAATAGGATTTTAGAATCATGAATAAAGAATTGATGTTGATTTATGATGATACCCATCAGCCGTCCGGTGCCATTAAAAAAATCGTCGGAGACAACCGATTTTCTGCGATTATTTTTAAAAAGCTGCCCTTGATATCCCATCTTGAAGCGGCTTCCGGCGTCTCAATTGACAGCCAAACAGTTATTTCAAGTCCGATGGACTATGAACGCATCGTCAGACAGGTTGAAGCTTCAGGAGATAATGCTTGCTGGCTGCATTGGTATTCATCCAGTGTGGTAATTGATACGGAGGCCTATCGGCTGTTCCTAGAAAAGCTGTCGTATTTGAATGAAAATGTAGAAATAAAGAATACAGCTGTATTAGGCTATGCGTTTGTTGACCGTGACGCTTATCTTGCTTTTTTACGTCGGATTTTGGATAACGGCGGGGCGGCAGAATCGACAGATACGGCCGAATATCCCGCGGAATTTGCGATGGATATTTCGACATATAAGCGTTTCCAGCGTTTTATTACCGATGCGTTTGCCACCCGCTTTTTTAACAGCATTACCTATGATGAATACACCGTTACCAAACGGTCCGAGAATATTGATAAAATAAAAAAAGAGTATACTTATTATTATCTCTTAGATGATGCAGTGAAGCCGTGGTTTGTCCAGCCGTATGATTATCAGGAGACAAAAACATACGCAAGTTATACAATGGAAAGGCTTCAGATTACGGATGTGGCGTTAAAGTGGGTGCATCAGGCGTTTACCCCGGAAAGCTTTGAGCCATTGATGGAAAAACTGATGTATTTTGTCACGCATCGCGAACAAGCAGCGGTCAGCAAGCAGGATTACAGGGCTTGTATGGACAAAATCTATCTGGAAAAAGTCAATACTCGCTTTGATATGCTGAAGAAAACAGCGGTATTTAACAGGCTCGACAGTATTGTTGCAAACACAACGGACTATGATGGACTGGACGCACTGTTTGAGACATATACCGGCCTCTATCAAAAAACCGTTGATAAGAGCAAGCATACTCCCGAGCTGGTTATCGGGCACGGAGATTTGTGCTTTTCAAACATACTATATGACGAAGACACGAACTTGTTAAAACTGGTTGATCCGCTTGGCGCCGATGCAAAAGATGAAGCATGGCTGGTACCATCCTATGATTTAGCCAAGCTTTCGCATTCCGTTTGCGGCAGATACGACTTTATCAATACCGGGATATTCGACATTAGTTTAGACCAGGATCTCCGGTTAACACTGGATATTGCATTTGACCAAAACCCTTATGTAGAAATATTTAAGCAGGCGCTGGCGGAAGTCGGTGCCAATTACATGGAAATCCGGCTTTATGAGGCGTCCCTGTTCTTATCAATGCTGCCGCTGCATACGGACAAACCCAAAAACATGCTTGCATATATATTGACAGCAATGAACATCATAAAGGAGCTCGAAAATGCTTGAAAAGACGACACTCGTGATTGATATTGACGGGACGCTTTGCCCCATCAAAAAACAGGATGAGGCGTACATGGACCTGGTTCCGCACCAGGCCGTTGTTGATAAAATAAAAGAATATAAAGAAGCCGGAGCAAAGATTGTACTGTTTACGGCACGTAATATGCGGACATACAACGGAAACCTTGGATTGATCAATGCCAATACGGCAATCACTATGACCAAATGGCTGGAAAAATGGGATATCCCGTATGATGAAATTATTTACGGCAAGCCATGGCCGGATAAAAACGGATTTTATGTGGATGACCGGACCGTCAGACCGGATGAGTTTATTAAGTATTCCCATGAAGAGATATTAAAAATCTGTGATGACAGTAAAAAAGGATTGGATTCGTGAATATTGTAATCACTATGGCAGGGCTGGGTTCCCGTTTTAAAAAGGCCGGATATGATATCCCCAAATATATGATTGAGGCGCATGGCAAAACGCTTTTTACTTGGTCCATGCTCAGCCTTGAAGGGTACAAGGCGCAGGCAAAGCGCTATATTTTTATTGTCAGAAAAGAGGACGGAGCGGAAGCCTTTATTAAAGCGGAACTGCGTGCACTCGGCATCAATAATGTCCAAATTATCGAGATTGATTATTTGACGGACGGCCAGGCCACGACAGCGTTATTGGCTGAATCAGTATGGGACAAAGGCTATCCGCTTATGATTTACAATATCGACACCTTTGTCGAGCCGGGACAGATGAACAGCGCGCAGCTGAAAGGCGACGGGTTTATCCCCTGCTTTAAAGGTGAGGGGGACCACTGGAGTTTTGTGCGTACTTCAGGGGATGATAAAGCAGTTGAAGTAAAGGAGAAGGTTAGAATATCCGACCATTGTACATTAGGCGCATATTATTTTAAAAGCGCCGGATTATATGAAGATGTCTATAAAAAATGCTTTGAAAGCGGCAAGCCGCAGGAAGCGGCGGAACGGTATATCGCCCCTATGTATAATGATATGCTGAAATATGGATATGATATTTATATCAGTGACGTAGACGCGCGTGCTGTGCACGTTTTGGGCACGCCGGAAGAACTGGAAGCGTTTAAAGCAGTCAATAGAGAGGACATTAGATGCTGAAACAGTGGATTAAAACCAACTACATTTATATGATTCTCGCCGGAGTACATACGGCGCTGAGTTTTTTTACCGATCAATTTGCCTTTGATTACCGGACAGACTTAAGCGGCGGGGGGATCGGCAGACTGGTCTTCTATAAGCTGCTCTTATTTGCTGCGCTGACTTTTTTCTATAGATTCTGCGGGACAACGATAAAAAGATATCAAACCGGAGACAGCGTTTATCGTTTGCAGGTTAAAATCGGGGCGGTTTATTTTGCGGTGATGTTTGTCTTTTTTATCATCACATGGCCGGGAGTCTGGCGGTTTGATGAATTGCTGATATTAGAGAATAATTATCACCTCCAATTGGATTACTGGCAGCATTATTTTACCTCGATATATTATATTGTCTGCATGATGGCGATTCCGTTTCCTGCCGGTATTGTCTTTTTCCAAATCATCATTATATCGTGTGCGGTCGCCTATATTTTTATTCAGGCTTATCAATTGCTAAACCAATCAAATGCGGCATACCTAGTACTGGTTCCTTTCTTCTTTATTTCAATGATTGACACCAATTTGTATCCGCTGAGAATGTCGATTTATACGTATCTGGTTGTTATCTTATTTTTGCAGATGATATTGATTGCAAAAGACGAAGTCCGGTATTCGACTAAGGGCGCAGTTTTACTTGCGCTGCTTGTCGCGGTCGTAGGGCTTTGGCGGACTGAGAGCATGGTTTTCCTCGTGACAATTCCAGTCAGCCTGTGGCTGATTGGCAGGAAAAAATATGCGGTTAAGCAACAGTTGGTTTTTTTGATATGCTTTATTTTACTTGCGGCAGGTCTGGCCGCGCCACAGCAGCTGGGGACAAAAAAACAGAGCAATGATGAGTATGAGATAACAGGGATTATTATGCCGCTTACGGCTGTTATTAAGCCGGCTTATAGCAATTCGGCAGATGCACAGCTTCTGAACGATATCAATAAGGTGTTAGATGTTGAAAAGCTGAAAGACAGCGAGGACGGAATTGTAGCTTTTTGGCATGATGACGTTGTTAGATATGATTACAACAGAGAAGAGTATCAGCAGTTCTTAGAAAGCGGTATGCGTTTAATCACAAAATATCCGACTGTTTTTGTTAAAGAGCGGCTTTACGTATTTATGAAAGCATCCGCTATGACCGAAAATTCTAACCCTCATGTTGGAAACTCCGCAGGGATATTTGAAGAACAGGTTGAAAGATATGTAACGTTTAGGAACAGATATTTATTCAATTTGCCGATATTTCCTAAGATACGCTCAGCAGCAATCCATATGCTGGAGGGCAGGCACCCAACCCGAATTTTTCATCCTATTGTGACGTTCAGAATTTTCTATAACCTTCTGCCTGCTATTCTAACGATGATTATTTTGATGATTGGTTCGGTAATCAAAAAAAACCTGGCAGGATTTCTGGTCTCCGTAAACATTCTGGGGCTGTCATTGTTAGTCCTTATTACAGCGCCCGGAATATATTTTATGTATTATCTGCCGATATACCTGACCGGATATTTATGCCTCTTTGGCTGGATCGCCTGGAAAATTGAGATAAAACGAAAAATACGGCTGGGTTAAATGATGTTTGAAACAGCGAGCAGAATAACGCCCGCGATAATGAATACCAGACCGTAAATCTGACGTTTGGTTATATGTTCGCCTAAGAACTTATGTGCAATCAGCATTGACCAAATATAAGTGATAGAGGTTGTCGGTAGCACGATATTATATGGCAGATACTTGAGGACATAGATATTGAGCAATGCACCTAACAGGTAAAACAGGATACCGATATACAGCGTTTTTGATTTGATGACGCCGATTAGCTGATCCGATTTTGCATTTGCCGTTTTAAAGTAATAGGCACCGAATGCGCCGAGAATGGTCATCAAAATGACAAGCAGGTAATATCTAATCATTTTTACCTCCGCCGATAAAAATGACGCCGACGATGACAAAACATATTGCGATAATCTTAACGGTATTGATGGGTTCGTTCAGCACTGTCATACTGAGAATGACTGCGATAACATAGCTTGAGGATAAAATTGGGTGAAGCACGGACATTTTGCCAAACCGAAATGCAATAATCATCGTTAAGGCGCCCAGTCCGTATAAGACAAATCCTAACAATAAAAACCAATTGATTTGGCCGTTTGAAAGCTTCCAAAAGAGTTGCCCGAAGGATGTGCAAACAGCCGAAGCAAGCATCAGAATGATGCCGACTGAAAGGTTTGGCTTTTGTGCAACCGCTTGGTTTGACTGATTCATTATTTCACCCTTAATGTTAAAAAGTATCGGTAAAAGTATATTTTTTATAAGGCGTTTTGTCAAGGATGCATACACGCTTGGAGAACAAACCAGATGTTGATTAATCGTCAATACAAAGCATTATGATAATAATGAGACCGGCGAAACCGTATTTGACACAAAGAAATGACCTGAGATATAATAAATAGATTTTGTAATTACTGACTAAGATGAGGGTTTTGGTGGGCTGCTTTGTTATTTAATTCTTTTGAATTTTTAATCTTTTTTCCGGTTGTCATTACCATATATTTTGTTTTGCCGCATCGGTATCGCTGGATACTGCTGCTGCTCGCCAGCTATTTTTTTTATATGGCTTGGAAGCCCGCATATGTGATTTTGATTCTGGTATCAACCTGTGTGGATTACTTTGCCTGTGTCTTAATGGAGAAACAAAGCGAACAGAAAAAAAGACGGAAGTTCTTATTCATCAGTTTATTTATAAATCTGGGGCTCCTGTTCGTCTTTAAATATTTTAACTTCTTTAACGCATCTCTGGGTGCGGTTTTTGGACAATTTGGAACTGCATATCATATTCCTAACTTTAATCTGCTGCTTCCAATAGGGATATCATTTTATACATTCCAAACGCTTAGTTATACAATTGATGTTTATCACGGGAAAATTAAAGCAGAGCATCATTTTGGGATTTTCGCATTATATGTTTCGTTTTTCCCGCAGTTGGTCGCCGGACCGATTGAACGCGCCGGACGGCTGTTGCCGCAGTTTAAGAAAAAACAGGTATTTGATTATGACCGGCTGACCAGTGGACTGCGGCTAATGGCGTGGGGGATGTTTAAGAAAATCGTCATTGCTGACAGGATTGCAATTGCGGTTGAAAATGTATACGCTAATCCTTCCGGATTTGAGGGACCGGCACTGATCCTTGCGACTGTGCTGTTTGCATTCCAGATTTTCTGTGATTTTTCGGGATACTCGGATATCGCGATTGGTGCGGCCCGGGTAATGGGATTCGAATTAATGCAGAATTTCAAACGTCCGTATTTCTCGAAATCGATCTCGGAATTCTGGCACCGGTGGCATATTTCGCTTTCAACGTGGTTTAAAGACTATCTTTATATTCCTTTGGGCGGAAACCGGGTCTCTGTACCGCGCTGGTACTTAAACCTTTTGATTACGTTTGTGGTCAGCGGTTTGTGGCACGGGGCAAACTGGACATTTTTCCTCTGGGGACTGCTTCATGGTGTCTATCTTGTGGCCGGATATATCTTAAAACCGGTCAAACAGTCTTTGCTTACGCTGACACGGCTGGATAAAGCCCCTTTTTTACACAAGCTTTTTCAGGTCATCATGACTTTCAGCCTGGTATGCTTTGCCTGGATTTTTTTCAGAGCGAATAATGTCAATGATGCCTTCTATATTGTCAGCCATCTGTTTAAAACCAGCGGCAGCATTTTCAGCTTCCAGTATATCAAACAAACACTTGTGTCTATGGGCATGATTGTTCTGGATATGCAGATTGCCGCCGGCGCTATTATATTGATGGAAGTTGTTCATTTAGTTCAAAGAAAACACAGTGTTGCGGGTATTCTGCAAAAATTCCCGTTACCACTGCGCTGGGCGGCATATTATGTTTTTGTTATAGGCATCCTGATTTTCGGGAAAATGGGAGTAAGTGAGTTTATCTATTTTCAGTTTTAATAGAAGGAACAAAAGATGAAGTATTTTATTAAATCATTACTGTTCATTATCATCGGGCTGACGCTTTTCGTTTCGCTGAATGCACTTTATGTTCATACCGAGTCATACCAGGATATGAACGAAGTTGCGAAATTTCAGGACGTCCCGGACAATATTGAGATCTGCAATCTCGGCAATTCGCATGGCACGAGTGCGTTTATTTATGCGGGAACAGACGCAGTCTGCTTTAATTTTGCCATCGGTGCGCAGCGGTACTGCTATGACAAGCGTATTTTAGAATATTATGAAGACCATTTATCGCCCGGTTGTATTGTTTTTATTCCGGTATCTTATTTTTCGTTTTATGTCGGAGAACATTCCGATCAATTTGAATCCCGGAATTACTCCTATTACAGTTTCTTGCCAAAAGACAAGATTATCGGATTCACCTATGCGGATTATGTGAAATACCGGCTTTTTCCGATTTTAACGGCCGATTATAATATTGTTGCATTTAAAGAGTATTTTGAAAAGAAGTCTGCAGAACCGGCAGACAGCTCGCTGGCCGCGGCTGAAGGAAATGAAGCAGCAGTACAGCTTTCGGATGAGCAACTGGCACAAATTGCCGAAAAGCGGGCTGAGATCGTTTATGATCTTATTGAAGAAGGCCGGCCGTATAAAGCAGACGTGATCAATGATCTATCCGATATTATTTCAATTTGCGAGGCACAACAGTTTACGCCGGTTTTGGTGACGACACCGTTCACCACACAATATAATGATTGTTTTTCAGAAGCGTTCATTACGGAATTCAGGCAGGAGGTCGGTGACTTTGCCGATGCACAAGGCGTATGGTTCCTGGATTATTCCCATGATGAAGTGTTCCAGAACCACCTGGAATATTTTGATGATGCTGATCATCTGACAACAGAGGGCGGACTGGCGTTTACCCGAATGATTCTGGATGATTTGGAAGCGCTGAATGTAGAGTGATGCTTTTAGTGGATATTTGCGCCATGCGGGATTGTTAGCCGAATATCGTCTGACTAACGGATCTTATTTTTTTATACGCTTGCCAAAGCGTTTCATTCTCAATTATACCTTGAGTTTTTCATTAAAAAATGTTACTTTTAGTTTCAAATTAATTTTAAATATTGAATTAAAGCGTATAACACAATATAGAGGGGTAGGAAAGATGGCAGAATTGCGATACAATCCGTTCAAGGACGACTGGGTGATGATAGCATCGGCGCGGCAAAACCGCCCGCAGATGCCGAAAGACTGGTGCCCGTTTTGTCCGGGGTCAGGGAAAGTACCGGAAAGCTATGATGTATACGCCTATGATAATGACTTTCCGGCGCTGTCGATGGACCCGCCCGAACCGGATGATGTTGAAACAGATTTTTTTAAGGTAAAAAAGTCATACGGCAAGTGTGAGGTCATTCTTTATTCATCCGAGCATACAACTACCCTGCCCGAACTGCCTGCTAACCATATCCGGAAGATTGTGGATTTGTGGTGCGAGCGGTTTGAAGCATTACAGGCATATGAGAAATCAAAATATATCATGATCTTTGAAAACAGGGGAGAGGTGGTCGGTGTTACAATGCCGCACCCGCATGGTCAGATTTATGCTTATCCGTTTATCCCCAAAAAACTGCAATTGGAACTGGATCTTGCAAGGAAACATAAGGCCGAAACCGGGAACTGTCTGTTTTGCGACTGGATGCAGGCGGAGGCGGAAGCTAAGTCACGGATTCTTTTTGAGGACGAACATTTTACGGTGATTGTACCGTTTTATTCTGAGTTCACCTATGGCTTTCATATTATCGCTAAACAGCACATTAAATATATCACCGATTTAAGCGGCGAACAGCGGAACAGTCTGGCCGAAACTTTAAGGCAGGCGACGGGGATGCTGGACAGCCTGTTCGATATGAACTTCCCGTATATGATGTGCATGCACGCGGCGCCGGTGAATACCGGGGATGTGGATGATTTTCACTTCCACATTGAGTTTTTTCCTCCAATGCGCTCGGCAGAGAAACAGCAGTTTTTAGCCTCATCCGAAACCGGGGCATGGGCGCATTGTAATCCGACGGCGCCCGAAGAAAAGGCGGAGGAACTAAGGCAGGCGCACAAACGCTTTCTGGAGAAAACGAAATGACATATCAGGAACTGGTTGCAGCATTTATTGATATCTACGGCGGGGATGAAACGGGTATCCGTATCTTTGAAGCGCCCGGCCGCATCAATCTCATCGGGGAACATATCGACTATAACGGCGGACACGTTTTCCCGGTTGGTTTGGACTATAAAAACACGGTTATTGTGCGGCCAAACGGCACGCAGCAAATCAATCTTGCAGTGTCCAGTCTGCCCGACAGGGTCAGCGCTGACATCGGGAAGTTGGCGGATTACAAACGCCTAAACTGGGGAAACTACCAATTGGGTGTGGCATATGTCTTGCAGCAGGCGGGGTACCCGCTTATTGGATGCGATTTGTATTACCATGGTACGGTGCCGTACGGGGCGGGGCTTTCATCATCGGCCTCAATCGAAGTTGTCACCGCATTGGCGCTGTCTGCACTCGGCGGGAATGACCATCCGGACATGAAGGAGATTGCGGTGCTGTGCCAAAAGGCTGAAAACGAATATGTCGGCATGAACTGCGGGATTATGGACCAATTTATTTCAGCGAATGCAAAAGCCAATCATGCAATGATTCTGGACTGTGCGACGCTGAACTATGAGCAGGTTCCGCTGGATTTAGGGGACTATACTATTGTCATCACCAATACGAATGCTCCGCACAAACTGACTGAGTCGCAGTATAACCAGCGGCGCAGCGAGTGTGAACAGGCGCTTGAGGTAATCAATCAAAACGGCGGGAATTACCGATATCTTTGTGAAATAGACTATGATACATTGATGGGCTTTAAAGACTATTTTAAGGACGCAACATTGTTTAAACGCGCCCGGCACTGTGTGACCGAGGAAGCAAGAACCAAAGCGGCTGTTAAGGTGCTGAAAGACGGTGATATCAGCGCGTTTGGAAGACTGCTATGCGAAGCCAATGATTCGATGCGCGATGATTATGAGGCAACCGGGCCGGAACTGGATGCGGCCTTTGACATCGCGGTGACGCTTCCGGGGGTTGCCGGCTCACGCATGACGGGAGGCGGATTCGGCGGATGCAATATCAGCATTGTAAAAAAAGATCAGGCGGATGCGTTTGAGCAGCAAATGGCAGCGCAGTATCAATCCAAAACCGGAATTGCACCGTCTTTTTACCGGTCATCAGCCGGTGAAGGCGCAAGAGAAGTGAAGGATTGGTGAAATATAAGACTAAATCAAAAGCGTGTTATCCACGCTTTTTTTGATAAAGTGAAAACTTCTTTGATTTCGGCTGTTATTCATACATTTTTTCACGATGCAATTATATTCTTTCAGAAAACAAATATATATGATATAATTTTCTCTATTCAAAGGGAAGAGGGAATACAATGATTGACATTAATAAACTTAACCTTTCTGCAAAAGAGCAAAACATACTAAAAATTCTGAACACCATTATTAATAACGGAGAAGCTTCTTCGATTGATATTGGCAAGGGCACCAATCTGAGTGTTTCCACAATCAGCAGAGTGTTAAATTTGTTGAAGAATAAGGGCATCATTATTAACGTAGGCAAGGAACAGACGGACATCGGCCGCCACCCGGAAATCCTGCGGCTTAACAGCGATTTCGGGCATATCGTTTTTATTGATATTTATCATGAAAAGATTATCAGCTATTTAACGAATCTTGACGGAAAGATACTGGACACGGAAGAATACCATTTTGAACAGGGATTAAACCTGGAGCTGTTTAAGCAGGGCCTGACAACGGCGTACAGCAAGTTATTAAAGAATACCGAATACAGCAACATTAATGTGCTTGCGGTCGGCATGTCGGTTCCAGGCGTAGTCAATGAAAGCAGCAATACGGTCAGCCGGATTCCGAATATTTTCAGTTTTGATGAGATTAATTTATCCGATTATATTGAAAACATCATCGATGCGCCGGTGGTCCTGTGCAATGAATCGTCATTGTCTGCTATTGGGCTGGCGTATGAGGTTTACCCTGACCGCAACATTCTGGTTTATATCGCCATCACCGAGCCAACCGGAATCGGCGCCGGGATTGTGATTGACGGCAAGCCCCATAAGGGCGCAACAAATGCAGCGGGGGAAATTGGCAGCATGTTCGTGGATGTCGATGACTTTAATGACGATCACAGCAGTGTCGGATGCATGGAATCAAACGCCGGAGTTGGAAAACTGCTAACGGAATTAAATGATGCGATGGGAAATGGAAAAGCGGTTAAATTGAAAAGTTTGATGGAAAAACAGGGCGCGCAAAAAGCGAGCATTGATTTAATCGAGCAGGCGATTCAGATGATGGATTATGATGTTCAGGAGATTTATGACCGTTACATTAAGATATGGGCGCTCAGTATTATCAACGTCATCATGCTGTTGGATCCGGACATTATTGTCTTAGGCGGAAAAATCAAACCAAATAATCAGGTCACTCTGGAGAAAATCAAGTATTTCGTGAGAAAAGGGACCTATACCGAACCGGATATCCGGATATCCGAGATTGGCAGCAGGGCGACGCTGATCGGCGGGCTCAATATGATGCGCAGCCATATATTTAACAATATACTTGCAGATATTGCAATAAATTAGTCGATTTTGTTTTTTTACTCACATTATTTCATTCAGAAAATAAAAAAACTAAAAAATAAAAAGGAATTTGAGAAGTCACGGCGAATATAGTTAATATAGTATTTTTCAGAATGAAAAGAAGTATCTCGTTATTGGCTGTCATTTTTAAATTGATATAATAAACAGCATTACTACAAGCGAAGGAGTAGCAAAATGGATTTCTTAACAACAAGAGAAGGATCCTTGATGGAAGATTTCTTCCCAAAAGGCTGGGATCTTGAAAAGATTGACAAGTGTTGTTCGCATAAACCTGAAGAAGCGACCGACAGGCAGTCTTTTTGGCATAAGGATTTTGAACCCGTGCCGGTAAAAAGCCTGAGTGATTTCAATGTATATTACGGCCATGAAATTGCACTGACAATCAAAGAGGCAAGGGATGCGGGCAAACAGCTTGCATTGATACTGCCGGTGGGCCCGATGGGGATGTACAGATGGGTCGTGTACTTTTTAAAGCAATGGAATGTGGACGCAAAACATGTGCATTGTTTTAATATGGATGAGTGGAGCGACAAAGACGGAAATACACTCGACAAGAGCAACAAAGGATCCTTTTATAATGCGATGCAGGAAGCGTTTTATAAACCGCTGGGCGACTTAACAGTACCGGAAAGCCAGCGCAATTTCGCAACAAAAGAAGACCTGCCGCACTATGAAGAAAAAATCACCAAGATAAAGGCGGACGGCGGCATATTGGGACTGGTATACGGCATCGGCCGTGTATTCCATATTGCATTCTGGGAACCTCATTTTGCTGCGGAATTCAGCAGTGAAGAAGAATGGCGCAAACCGGCTTATCGGCTGGGCGCACAACTGCACCCGTTGACGATTGAACAGAACGCATTAACCAGCTTTAAGAGCAGAACCACGCTGGTACCTTGCAGAGCAAATACAGTAGGACCGGGACTGTTTATGAAAGCGGATAAAGCAATCGGTGGCGCCGAGGGAATCTTTGGACGCGGGATGCAGTGGCAGGGCGTCTCATTATGGGTCACACTGCGCTATGAACCGAGTATATGGATTCCGTCATCGTTCATGCCGACTCTGCCCGGAAAGCTGTTCTATACAGAAGAACTCGCTGGACCATTGGAAGCGGATACAAACTAGGATTTTTATTAGATAGAAAAGCGAAGGTATACACATGGGAAAAACAGGGAAAGAATCCAAAACGTTTTTACAGATGAAAAGCATCACCAAACGGTTCCCCGGTGTTCTGGCATTAGATCAGGTTGACTTTGAAATCAATCGGGGTGAGGTTGTTGCGCTGATTGGTGAAAACGGTGCGGGTAAATCGACGCTGATGAAGATATTATCCGGTGCGTTGGAAAAAGACGCCGGCGAAATCATTATTGACGGAAAACCGGCCGATATTGATGATCCCTTAAGCGCGTTTAAACAAGGTATCAGTACGATATATCAGGAACTGAACGTTTTGCCTAATCTCAATGTCGCGGAAAATATTTTCTTGGGCAAAGAGCCGAAGCTTAAAGGTATGGTTGATAAAAAGCTGATGCACCATGAAGCGAAGAAGCTGCTGACAAGCGTGGGGCTGGATATCGACACCAATACGATTGCCGGCAACTTGTCTACCGCGCAGAAGCAGATGATTGAAGTGGCAAAAGCGCTGTCTTTTGACGCACAGCTCATCGTTATGGATGAACCGACATCATCGCTGACTGAGACTGAGACGGATACGCTTTTACAAATCATCCGTGCGCTCAAACGGCAGAATGTTGCGATTATTTTCATCACGCACCGCTTAAAGGAAATCTTTGAGATTGCGGATAAGGTCGCGATTATGCGTGACGGCGAAATGGTTACGACGCTGGATGCAGCCAAAACTACTCAGGACGAAGTCATCAAGCACATGGTCGGCAGAGAGGTCGATGACATTTTTGCAAAACAGGAAGCGAAGATCGGGGAAGTCGTTTTGGAAGTCACAGACCTATCCACAGAAGGCTTCTTAAAAGACATCAGCTTCTCGGTAAGAAAAGGCGAAATATTGGGGATTGCAGGGCTGATCGGCGCCGGACGTTCGGAAGTCATGCGCGCGGTTTTCGGCGTGGATAAAAAGCTGACCGGTGAGATTAAAATCAACGGCAAACCAGTGAAGATCAACAGCACGGGGGATGCATTAAAGAATAAAATCGGGTTTTTACCCGAAGACAGAAAAGAGCAGGCGCTGGTGCTGGGGATGAGCGTCAGGGAAAACATCACGCTGGCGTGCCTGGATACATTGGCAAAACTGCGTTTTATCAATAAGAAGAAGGAACGCAGTATCTCTGAGGAGTATACAAACAAATTACAGATCAAGACGCCTAGCCAGGAGCAATTGGTTAAAAACCTTTCCGGCGGCAACCAGCAGAAGGTGGTTATCGGAAAGTGGATGGCAACAACGCCTGAAATATTAATTTTAGACGAACCGACACGCGGGATTGACGTTGGATCGAAAAAAGAGATCCATCTACTGATGTCAAAATTGGCGAAAAGCGGCGTGGCGATCATTATGATTTCTTCGGAACTTCCGGAAATCCTCGGCATGTCTGACCGGATTGTAGTGATGCACGAAGGCAGAATTAAGGGTGAATTATTACGGGAAGAAGCAAGCCAGGAAAGCATTATGAAAATGGCGATATCTTAATAGGTTAGAAAGGTAGAAACTAGAAATGGCAAAAAACAGTAAGAAGACCGAACCGAACGGTCTGACGAGAATGTTACTACGCGTCGTTAAGGCGTCCTCATTCAATATTTTTCTGGTGCTGGTCGGTATGTGCCTGCTGATGTATATTGTCAGTCCGCCGTTCCGGTCGATCAACAACTTGTTGTCGGTCGCCAGAAACTTCTCCGCTTATGCGATAGCAGGGATAGGCGCGACAATGATTATCATCACGGGAGGAATTGACCTTTCAATCGGATCAATATTCGGATTTTCGGGTGTTATCGCGTGTATGGGTATGCAAAACCTCGGATGGCCGGTCGTACCGTCAATCCTGCTTGGGATGGCCACAGGGATGGCGATGGGACTGGTTAACGGACTTTTGGTTGTTAAGGTAAAACTGCCTCCGTTTATTGCGACACTGGGTATGCTGAGTATCGGCAGAAGCCTCTGTTACATCTTAACGGAAGGCTATCCGGTCACCGATATAGAGGATGGATTTCTGTTCTTAGGCCAGGGATATATCTTGAATATCCCGACACCGATTTGGTGCATGCTCGTGATTGCAGTGATCTTTGCGGTATTCCTGAATAAAACGGTCACCGGCAGACGGATATATGCAATCGGCGGCAATGAAGAAGCGACCAGAATTTCAGGGATTAACACCAGAATAATCAAAATATTAGTTTATACATTCGGCGGACTGCTGTCCGGGTTTGCCGGTATCATCACGGCGGCTAAGCTGGGCATCGGCCAGCCGACAGCCGGTAACGGATATGAGTTGGATGCGATCGCTGCGGTTGTTATCGGCGGTGCGTCGCTTTCCGGCGGAGCGGGGACAGTCATGGGTACCATATTTGGTGCGGCGATCATGGGTGTTCTCAGAAACGCGCTGGTATTGCTGTCGATTAAGTCACACTGGCAGCAGTTTATCATTGGCTGCGTCATCATTATTGCGGTGACACTCGACCAATTCAGAAAGAGCGGTAAAACAAGAGCTTAGTTTAATTGGGTAATCACCCGATTTGAAATTAATAAGGAGGAAATAAGATGAAGAAAGTATTAGTGGCGATTCTGTGTCTTGCGATGGTTTTCTCACTGTTCGCA
Organism: Christensenellaceae bacterium; assembly: GCA_963674805.2. GTDB lineage: Bacteria > Bacillota > Clostridia > Christensenellales > CALMFG01 > CALMFG01. The sequence continues at coordinate 209,713 of CAXXNY010000022.1, read as the reverse complement.
TGCTCCGGCCCGGGTACGGAAACCGCAGCAGCCGTTGAAGAAACGGAAACGGCAGCAGCTGAAGAAGTACAGGCTGATGATGACATCGTGATTGCTGTTGTACCACAGCAGTTGGGTAATGTCGTGTTCTTACCGGCAAAAGAAGGTGCTGAACAGGCAGCCGCAGACCTTGGCATTACAGTTGAATGGAATGCTCCGGTTAAAGCTGAAGCACAGCTGCAGGTTGAAGTTATTGAAGGATTGATTGAACGCGGCGTAGATGGTATCGCCATCAGCTGTAATCATCCGGATGCTTTAAAAGACGTTTTAGCAAGAGCGATTTCTGAAGGAATCGTGGTATCCACATTTGACGCTGACTCACCGGATTGCGGAAGACCGTTCTATGCGGGAACCGAAAACTATCAGGCAGGCGTTATCTGCGGTGAAGAAATGCTGAAGCAATTTGAAGGCGACGACAGAGAACAAATCACTGTTGCAGTATTAGAAGGAATCCCGGGCGCGTTTGATATCGAATCCAGAAAAAGCGGATTCTTAGACACCATTGCCGGCTCTAATCTCGAAGTGGTTTATACCGGCGCATGTGATGACGACGTTGATAAGTCAGTTACCATCGTAGAAGACTACACCCGTGCAAATCCTGACATCGACGCTTGGTTCATGGCAGGCGGATGGCCGTACATCGTACAGCCGGGCGCACTTCCGGAATACACGAAGTGGAAACAGGCTGATCCTGAAAACCACAAAGTGGTTACCATGGACGTGTTCTCAAGCTCTATCGCTTTCTTTGATGAAGGATTAATCGACGTTGCTGTCGGCCAGAACTTCTATCAAATGGGATACTTAAGCGTTAAGAACCTCTATAACCTAATCACCGGCGGCGAAGTTGAAAACGGCGTTGAAAAAGAAGACTTCAACGGTCTGTTTATTGACACCGGCGGCCAGATTGTCACACCCGAAAATTACAAAACTGAAATTACACCTGAATAATCGGGCATGACAGGTAAACGGTAATAAGCGGGAGCAGGTGATTTCTCGCCTGCTCCTTTTTAATTGAAAAATGGTGAATAAAATGATCGGATTGAACAAAGAAGTTTTAAACAAGTCATTTATTAGACAGCGTGTCGGCGATATGCAGCAGATTGCGGGCATCAGGAAGATGCAGTTCTGTGAAGGCAGGGCAAAAGGAAGTACGGCCTTTGAGGTCAATACCGGCGGCGGATTAGCTTATACCGTGCTGGCAGACCGCGGGCTTGATATTGCGTTTGCGAGTTATAAGGGGGCTGGCTTTTCATACCTGTCCAAGACAGGAATCGCCTCCCCTGCTTTTTATATAGAAGACGGCGTAAAAGGCTTTTTAAGGGTGTTTCACGCGGGGCTGTTAACGACCTGTGGTTATACGTATATGGGCGCGCCGAGTGAAGTGGACGGAAAGGCATACGGCTTACACGGCCGGGCGACCGGGATACCGGCGGATGAACTGAACTATTCATCAGAGTGGCAGGGAGATGAGTATGTGCTTTCAGTCGAAGGCAAGATGCGTGAGAGCGTTGTATTCGGCGAAAATATTGTACTGAACCGAAAGATCGTGTCTACGGCGGGCAATAATGCCATTCGTATCACCGACAAGATTATCAACGAAGGCTTCGCACCGTCGCCGGTAATGGTGCTCTATCATATTAACTTTGGGTATCCGCTGTTGGACGAAGGCGCTGAGGTATTCATTCCGGCGGCTGAGACAGAGTCCGCTGATCCGTCCTACCGGGATGATGTTTACGCACAAGTGGAGCCGCCTCAGGAAGGCTACTGCGAACGTGTTTTCTATCATACGCTTAAGTCTGACCAAGCGAATAACACCATGGCAGGCATATTCAATAAAATCGGAGATAACGGTTTTGGTGTGATGATTCGCTTTAACCGGGATGAACTGCCCATGTTTACACAGTGGAAACAGATGGGACAGCAGGATTATGTGATGGGGCTGGAGCCCGGGACCAACAGGACACAAGGCGTGAAAACCGTAAGCGAAAACGAGAAGATATGTATGCTTGCTCCCGGTGAAGTTAAAACGCATGAAATCGAGATTAAGATATGTGAGTCCTATGAAACGTGGACGGCAGAAAAAGGCGAACTGAAAACAGGGGAATAAATATGCGCGGGATATACGGCAAAAATGGATTTACCGTCCGGATTAATGAGACAGAAGAAAGACCGCTTGGGATCAACGATGTCCGGCTGAGGGTGAAAGCCTGCGGGGTATGCGGAACGGACGTCCATTTTCTGCGCAATGCAGAAGATTTAACCCCGCTGGGGCATGAAATTTCAGCGGAAGTGCTTAAGACAGGCATGGGTGTTAACGACCTGAAAGTCGGTGACCGCGTGGTGGTTGAGGATGTGTCGTTCTGCGGTGTCTGTGCGTTATGCAAGAACGGCCAAATGCATCTGTGCAAAAGCGGACCAACCTTAGAAGGACAAAGCGGCATGGGTGATTATTTGGTGGTCGACCGAAGGATGGTGGTCCCGTTTGACGGGCTGACCGATATTGAGGCCTGTATGACAGAACCGCTGGCTGTTGCACTGAACGCGTTTTTGATGAGCGGGCTCCGTGCGGATGAAACGGTTGTGACATACGGCATGGGGGCGATCGGACTGCTGTGCGCCGCAGTCTCCAAATATTATGGACTTAAAAAAGTCATTGTTGTGGGTAACCATAACATTACGGCAAATGACCAATACAGAAAAAGCATTGCACTGAAGAACGGTGCGGATGCTGTCCTGTTTTCGGATGAATCAGATTTAAATCAAAAGATTGAACAGCTGTGCGGGGGCAAGGCGGACGGCGTGATCATTTCATCTCCGCCTAAGACGATTCCGGCTGCGCTTGAAGTGCTGAAGCACGGGGGGACGGCGGTACCGCTGGGGATTGATTTAGGAGGCGGACAGCATATTCAGTTAGACATCAATGCGCTTATTTTCAATAAGCATGTGATCAAGCCGATGCTGGCTGAGCCTGCGCTCAGGTTTCCGATGAGTATCGCACTGCTGAAAGACCATATCATCAATGTGAGCGACTTTATTACCCACACGTTTGGATTTGATACGGCGGAAGCCGTATTAAAACAGTTTAAAGTTAAGAAAGAACGTATCTTAAAAGCAGTTTTTATCAACGAATAGAGGACAGGTATGGAAAAAAAAATTTTAATATGGGGCGCCGGAAAAATCGGCAGAGGATTTGTCGCGGATATCTTTTATTCCGCGGGTTATAAAATTATATTTGCGGACGCTGACCAGCATGTGGTTGATCTATTAAACCAACACGGGGAATATACCGTCTTAAAGTATAAAGATGCAGACGACAAGTCTTCGGTTAAGATATCCGGATATGAGGCACTGAACATCAATCAGCAGGAAACGCTGATACAGCATGCTTTGACATGTGAAGCGATGTCGGTCGCGGTCTTCCCCGGAGCATTAGAGACGATTGCGAAGATTTTTGCGGTAATTATCAAGCGACGCGTCAGCCAAAAGATGAGCTCACCGTTAAATGTTATCATGTGCGCGAACATTCAGGGCCCGTCAGAAATCTTTAGGGCATATATTTTAAAGCACTTATCAGAAGAGGAGGCCCGGCACTTTAACGCCTATATCGGGCTTATGGATTCTGTCGTGATCCGTATTTCGGTTCAGCCCACAGAGCAAATGCTGGCGGATGATCCGCTGGTGGTACTGACAAACGGCTATGAACCCCTGACGATTGACGGCACCGCAGTAAAAGATGGGAAACTCTGTCTGGCGGGAATTGCACATTCGGATAAAATTCATGCCGAAGAAGTCCGTAAGATGTATACCTATAACATGCTGCATGCGCTGTATGCCTATCTGGGTTTTGTGAAGGGATACGGGCTGGTAGAAGAGAGCATCAGGGACGCGGGCATCCAGGAATGCGCGGTCGGGGCACTGAATGAAATCGGCGGGGCATTAATCCGGGAATACGGCTTTACAGAAGCTGAGATGACGGCATGGAACCGGGATGTGCTCAAAAACCTGGCCAACCCGATTTTAAAAGACAGGGTGGACCGCTTGGGCGCGGATGTGATGAGAAAACTGGCGTATAACGACCGGCTCACCGGTCCTGCGATACTCTGTAAAAAATATGGTATTAAGCCGTATAATTTGACAAAAGCGATTGCGTATGCGTTTTTATTTGATCCGGGACAGAACGAAAATGATGCTGCGGTCAAGGCTTTCGCAGCGAAAAACGGGGGAATACAAGCCGCGGAGCAGTACTGCGGGCTGGGTGATGAGCCTGAGCTGTTAAACATGATAAGCGAACACTATGACGCAGCGCATGCACAGCTCATAGCGAGTGATAGATTGAACAGGAGGCGTTGAATGAAAACAAAGGCAATTCGGCTTTATGATAAAAATGTATTGAAGATGGACACCTTTGTGCTGAGAGCCATCAAGGATGATGAAATCTTAGCCAAGGTGATTTCGGATTCGGTTTGTATGTCAACCTATAAGGCGGCGGTCCAAGGCAACACGCACAAACGCGTGCCGGAAGACATCGCCGAAAACCCTGTAATTGTCGGTCATGAGTTTGCGGGTGAGATTGTAGAGGTAGGCAAGAAGTGGCAGGAACAGTTTAAACCGGGGCAAAAGTTTGCGATACAACCCAACATTAATTACTTAAACAAAGGATATGCGCCGGGATATTCGTTTACCGATTTCGGCGGTGATGCAACCTATATTATTATCCCGAGCCTGGTGATGGAAAAGAACTGCCTGCTGCCGTATGATGGAGATGCTTTTTTTAAGGCTTCATTGGCCGAGCCGGTTTCGTGTATTGTCGCCGGATACCAGGCATTTTATCATGTTAATCCCGATACTTTGGAACATCAAATGGGAATTATCGAAGGGGGCGCCATGGCGATACTCGCGGGCGCAGGGCCGATGGGGCTGGAAGCGATTGATCTGGCCCTGCATTCTGACCGCAGGCCGGGACGTTTGGTCGTGGTGGATATAGACGATGAGCGGTTAAGCCGTGCCGAGGCAATTTTTTCGATTGCGCACGCGAAAGACCTCGGCATTGCGCTTACCTATGTGAACACAGCCAAGATAGATGACCCGAAGGCACATTTGATTGGACTAAACGACGGAAAAGGCTATGATGATGTATTTGTATTCGCGCCGGTTGCGCCTGTGATTGAGCTGGGAGATGCGATACTGGGTATGGACGGATGCCTGAATTTCTTTGCCGGTCCGACCGACAAACAGTTTTCGGCCAAGTTTAATTTTTATAATGTCCATTACCAAAGCACGCATATTGCCGGAACCAGCGGCGGCAATACAGAGCACATCAAATTATCATTGGATTTAGCAAAACGAGATGCGATTAATCCTGCGGTGATGGTGACACATGTCGGCGGGCTGGACAGCGTGGCGGATACGGTACTGAATCTACCGAAGATTCCCGGCGGGAAGAAGTTGATTTATACGCACATTAAATTGCCGCTGACGGCGATTGATGATTTTGATAAGCTTGGCAAAGAGGAAGCGCTATTTAAAGCACTGAGTGAGATCACGAAAAAGAACAATGGACTGTGGTCGGCAGAAGCGGAAGCATATTTGCTGGAACATGCTGAGACCATTTAGACAAAGAGGATGGTATAATGAAAAAAAAGCCAATTTATTTTAAGTGCAGTGATTTTCACTGGGATGGGATTGAACAAATCGCGTATAAATCCAACGGCAAGGGCGGCGACACCTTCCGTTCGGTAACGCGCCAGAATATCTTTGCGGCGACAGATGAAACCAAATTTGATATGCGCTATTTCGAGATAGCGCCGGACGGATTTACCACATTGGAAAAGCACAGCCATGAGCATGTTGTGGTGGCGATGCGGGGCAAAGGCAAGATTATTATCAATGATGAAGTGCTGGACGTAGCGCCTTATGATTTATTCGTGATTTCATCCGGAGTGGCGCATCAGCTGATCAACGAGGGCGATGAGCCGTTTGGATTTATCTGCACGGTAAACGGAACGCGTGACGAACCAATACTTTTAACGAAGAGCGAACTGGAAGCGTTGAAGCAAATCCCGGAAGTCAATAAGGTGATGCGCGTACCGGGTGTGTATTTTGAATAGATGCCGGAAGAACGAAACAGGGAAAAGAGAATGACAATGGAAAAGAAATTAAAAGCATTGGCAGCGGGGCATATCTGTTTGGATATCACCCCAATCATTGATCAGAAGTCGAATAAATCTTTACAGGAAGTATTAGCCCCTGGAGCATTGTCTACGGTTAAAGATGCCGTGATTTCATTGGGCGGTGCGGTGGCTAATGTCGGGCTGGCACTGGCAAAACTGGGTACTCCGGTGTGCATGAACGCAATGGTCGGGGACGATGAGTTCGGCATGATTATTGAGAAGAAGATCAAGGACGCAGAGGCGGTCTGCGCGCTGTCAAAAAAACCAGGCGTATTGACTTCGTTTTCTATCGTGCTTTCTGTGATGGGAAGCGACCGTATTTTCTTTCATGCGCCGGGCGCAAACGACGCATATCAGCCGGAAGATATCAGCGATGATGTGATGAATGATGCGGATTTATTCCACTTTGGCTATCCGCCGATTATGCGCGGGATGTATCAAGACAACGGCGCAAAACTGGTGGAGATTTTTAAGCGCGTTAAAGCGGCTGGGATTGTGGCGTCGCTGGATATGGCGATGCCGGACCCGCTTTCAGAATCCGGAAAGGTGGACTGGCGGCAGGTGCTGGAAAATGTGCTGCCGTATGTGGATATCTACGTGCCGAGTATCGAAGAAACCCTGTTTATGATTGACCGGCCGACCTATGAAGATTATAAGACCAGAGCGAAGGGCACGGACATGATTGATGTTCTGGATATCAATGTTTTGGACAAGCTGGCTGATGAACTGCACACCTTTGGTGCTTCGATTGTGATGCTGAAGTGCGGATATAAGGGGTGCTATATTTCGACAAAGGATATCCCGGAGGGCTTTCTGGGATTTGACAGTGCATTAAGCACAAACTGGTCGAACAGGCGGAGGTTTGAAAAGAGTTATCAGGTGGATCATGTTGCAACGACAACAGGTGCGGGCGATACCACAATAGCCGGACTGCTTGCGGCGATTCTGAACCATTATTCACTGGAGGATGCAATGGCGGCGGCAGCGGCTGTTGGGGCGCTGTGTGTCCAGTCCGACGCTGTGGTGGATAGAATTTTGCCGTTGGAGGAAGTAACGCGTCTGTCGAAGACGTGGCAGAAACGCGCCTAATCGGCATATAAAAGCGGAACGAAATGAGATGAATAACGAACAAACAGGGATTATTTTCGGCATCCAGCATTTTTCGATTGACGATGGACCTGGCATCCGCACGACAGTGTTTTTAAAAGGGTGCAATATGTCCTGTAAATGGTGCCATAACCCCGAAAGTTTTTCGCCGGATATTGAGCTGATGTTCTGGGAAAACCGGTGTACGAAGTGTGGTATATGTGAAACGGTGTGTGCTTTTGGCGTGCACCGCTTTATTAATGGAAAGCACATGATTGACCGAAGCCGATGCATTAGGTGCGGCGATTGTGTGAAGGCCTGTCCGGCGGAAGCGCTGACGCAGTCGGGCTGGGAGACCACGCCGTCTACAGTCATTGAAGACGCCAAGCGTGATATGCGGTATTACCGCGAAAGCAGCGGCGGAATGACGCTTAGCGGCGGAGAGCCGATGTGCCAGCCGGATTTTGCGGTCGGGATTGCGAAATTGGCGCAAGAAGCCGGCATTTCAATTGCAATCGAGACCAACGGCAGAGTGCCGTTCGGTGCGTATACGGCGATTTTACCCTATACGGACTTACTTTTAATTGATTATAAGATCACTGACCCCAAAAGGCATATTGACCTCACAGGGACTTCAAATAAAGCAATACACGATAATATTAAAAAACTGGATAAGGCAGGCGCAAATATCGTGCTGCGCTGCCCGGTAATTCCGGGCGTGAATGATAATGAAGCGCATTTTAAAGCGATTGCAGAATTGACACAAAAGTACGGCCATATATTAGGCTTTGAACTGATGCCGTATCATAAGTTTGGCACGGCTAAGGCTGACAGGCTGGGGATTGAGATGCCGGTATACCGGGAACCGGAGGCAGAAGAAACCGCAGCATGGAGAGAAACAATACTGCGTTTCGGCGGAGTTGAATGGAGCGAACTATCATGACTGAACGTATACAGCGGTTAAAAGCGCATATCGACCAAATGAATGCAGCCGGAGTACGCTATACACGGTTTTATCCTTTGGTGTATGAATCGCTCAAAACGACCAAGGGCGAACCGGTTCAGATCAGGCGCGCAAAAGCGCAGGCCTATCTGTTAGACCATGCGCCGCTTGCGGTACTGCCGGAAGAATTGTTTGCCGGAAGCATGTCCGGATTATGCCCGGTGATGGCGAAACCGCCGACACTAGAAGTGCAGCGAAAGAAAGCCAAGCAAATCATCGCGTCATATCTCTCTGACAAAAAAACACAAGGAGAGAAAAACACAGAAAGAGCCGACCGCAACAGCGTGAAGACCTTTGAAGCGGATTTCACTATGAAAGAAAGCCGCTGGGCGCTGATGGAGCGTGTGCATCATGATGCGGATATCTCGTATCATGATTTGCAGACACTGATTGCGGATATGCAGACGTCATTTGAAGGGCAGAATATCGAGAAATATGAGATCGGCCGGGAACTGGAGCGCGGCTTTAAAATTGATTACGGAAGAGACGTGCATCACGAAATAGACAGCCTGCCTTGGTTTGCAGCGAATCATCTCAGTTTAAATTACGGGAAAATAATCAGAACAGGCTTTTCAGCGTTCTCAGCCGAGATTGACGCAGCCTTGAAACAGGCAATGGTACCTGAAACTATAGAATATTATGAATCGGCTAAAATCGTCTGCGAAGCAGGCATTCGGTTTATCAAACGGTATGCTGATACGCTCCGCGAAACATCTGAAAATGAATCCGACGCGATAAGAAAAGCGGAGCTGGGGGAAATGGCGGATATCTGCGGCGTAATCGCCGAACAGCCGGCAGGCAGCTTTCAACAGGCCATTCAGCTAATGTGGATGCTGCATATGATGGCCAGTTTTTGCTGGGGATCAGCCTTATCGCTCGGCCGGTTAGATCAGTATATGATAGCGTATTATGAGCGTGATATTAAAACAGGTGTCATGACGCGTGATGAGGCAAAGGAGCTTTTATGCTGCTTGTGGCTGAAAATCAACGAACCTAGAATGCGTACGGTTCAGAGCCTGACACTCGGCGGGATTACACCGGATGGTGAGGATGCCGCGAATGAACTGACAGCGCTTTGCCTTGAAGTGATTAAAGAAATAAAACTGCCGTACCCAAATGTCGGGCTCAGGATAAACAAAAAGAATCCGGACTGGCTGTATACGATGACCGTAGATGCGGTAAAAAAAGGCGGCGGGCAGCCGATGGTCATGAATGATGACGTCTGGATAACAAATTTGATGCGGATAGGGTATGATGAAAAGACCGCGAATGATTATTATAATATGGGATGCGTAGAGATCATGTTGCCCGGCAGGCAGCCGAACTGGGGCGTTACCGACCCGATTGCCTTCCCGATGCTGTTTGAGGATGTGTTTAATGGATACAGAAACAGTGAACTGGCACTCGATTCCTTTGAAGACTTTAAACAGGCGTATTATACGGTACTAAAACATAAAATAGAAGCCGATAAAAAGGAAGCCGACAGCAAGGCATCCGGCATGGCGGAACGATGCTATGATCCGCTGGCCTCACTGATGGTCGACGGGTGCATCGAAAGCGGCAAGGATATGTTCCAGGGCGGAAGCGAGCTCGGCACGCACTGGTCGTTTTATGCGTATGGGCTGGGTACAGCCGCGGATGCGATGGCGGCGGTAAAACGGCATGTATATGATGAAAAGCGATTGTCAATCGCACAGATGACGGATATATTAAAAAACAATTTTGAGGGCGAAGAAACTGTACGCCTGATGCTGGAAAAAGAGACCGCACATTACGGAAACGATCAGGATTCGGTGGATATGCTGGCGGACGAAATTTTATCCGTTTTTGACGAGACGGTGATGGCGTATAATCGTCCGGACAGCCGCGATAAATATGTGACCACACTCTTCGGATATTTCTTTCACATCTATCACGGCGAAATCACCGGCGCAACCGCGAACGGACGGCGAAAGGGAGAAGCGTTCAGCGACAGCATGGGCCCGACACAGGGCAAGGATGTGACCGGGCCGACGGGAATGTTAAACTCTGTTTTAAAACTCAACCACAGCGGGGTCACCGGCGGGTATGCGCTGAACTTAAAAGTGAACCCGAATTTGATGAACACGCCGAACGGCGCGCGAGCACTGGCGGCGCTCATCAAAACCTATATTCATGACGGCGGGCCGCAGCTCCAGATTTATGTGGTGGACGTGGACACGCTAAAGAAAGCCAAACTAGCGCCGGATCAGTATAAAAACATTATCGTCAGAATCGGCGGATACTGCGAATATTTTGTTAATTTGGACGCAGCGCTCCAGGATGAGATCATTACGCGTACCACACACGGATAAAGGCTTTTCCTGTTAATATGCAAAAAAAGAGATGAATATCTTATCTGATTATGGCATAGGGTTATTTGCGGCTGAATTAATCTCAATTTGACAGATCGTATAATTGCGGACCGGAATATTCTGTGCTATATTATTAAAAAAAGTTAATGGTGTGGCTGATATGAAAAAAAGCACTTTCAAACAATCTTTTCTAAACATTATCAATAAATTCGGGCCGTTTTTTTTCGCCTTTATTGTACTGACACTCTATCTGGATAATTCCGGCCTGCTCGTTGGCATCAGCGGTGATGCGACAAGCATATGGAAGACGATTATCAGTTTTAATACGGCTGATGTTTATCCGTCTTATGTATTATATAAAGGGTTCTTATCCATTTATCCATACCTTTGGCTTTACCGCCTTGCTTTGGCGCTTGGCCTGAGCGAGTTTTTCCTGATAAAAATCTTTCACTGCCTGTTGTTTGCCTATGTGTCCGCAATCGGCATCCCCAATGTTGTCCGGCGTATTTTAGGCATTGAAAAGAACAAGACATGGCGGATCGTTTTACTGATATTAGCGCTCTTTTGGGTATGGGCGCCGAACCTGACATTTACACAAATGATGGTGGACCTGCCCGGACTGGCGTATTTTCTGCTGATGATTAATGCGGCGTATGATGTGACTAAAGAAGGTAAAATTTCGCCGGCTGTGCGTTATGCGTGGGCAGGGCTTATGCTGGGGCTTAACCTCTGTCTCAGCGGACAATATACACCGGCAGCGTATGTGGTGTTCATCTTCATCATTATCCACTCCATTCGCGCATATAAAAAATCAAAAGACCAGATCAACCGCAAAAGCCCTTGGGCAGTTCTGGGCAGTATTGGTATCTTTATTTTAGGTGCGGCGATTGTCAAGGGGTATGATATTTACTTTGAGATATCCGTTGTGGATGTCTTGCGGAATAACGGGGCGCAGATTAATTCTTCGCAGCAGTGGAGCGCTTACGGACTGTTAGGCTGTATGGATACACTTCGCAGGTACTTTGGCTATAAGATACTGGATTTCCGCGGCATGGCAATTCTGAACGACTATTACCCTGAAGGCGCGGAAGCAGTGATTGCAGGGGTTTGGGAGAACCCGCCAGCGCACCCTTACCGTGAATATTTAAATTTGGTGGTGCACTATCCGGTGGACTTCATTGTCAGGTATGCAAACCGTATGTTTTTGGCGGTAAGCCCGGATGGCGGATATATGAGCATCAGGCGGCTGTTTGTTTCCTTCTCGGCTATTTATCTGGGCACGATCAACTGGAAAAAACGCATTAAGACAATCAAGGACTTTTTCTCGCCCAATATTTTGATTTTGCTGGCGTTTATATTGACACAGGCTGGAGTGATGGTCAACGCGGTCGAATACCGGTATGCGATGCAGCTGCAGGGCCTGCTGTTGGGGATGGCGCTTCTGGACGATACCCTGTGGGACGGCTTTAAGCGTGTGTTTCGGACAATCGCAGATTGCTTCAGGCAAAAATCATTAAAACCAATCGGACAAAAGAAATTCTCGGCACGGATACTTGTCTATGTTATATTCCTGATTTTCTGCTTTGCTTATGTTGCGGCGCTTTATGATACCATGCATGCGTATTATAATATTGTTTTTGAATTTTAAACTGAGTCTTGAATAGTAATTAACCGGACAGCATCTTATAGGTGCTGTCTTTTTGGTTAGCGCGGTGCTTTAGAATGACTCGGTTTTTCGCAACATCATCATTGAATATGATATAATCATGCCATTATGATTCAGCATGAGGTGAGTATGGAACAAAAAATCGCACTCATAACCGGTGCGAATGCCGGAATAGGAAAAGCAGCGGCCATAGCGCTCTCAAAGCGCGGCATGCATGTGGTAATGCTGTGCCGGAACAAAGAACGCGGGGAAGCGGCGCGTCGTGAGGTTGAAGCGCAAAGCGGGCAAGCAGCCACGCTGATGCTGTGCGATCTTGCCAGCATGGCTGATGTTAAGCGTTTTTGTGATGGATTTAAAAGCCGGTTTCATAAGCTTGATGTACTCATTAATAATGCAGGTGTTATTGCAGCCCGCCGGAAAGAAACAAAGGACGGGCTTGAGATGGACTTCGGTGTTAACCATATTGCACATTTTTTGCTGACTCTAAATCTGATGGACAGGCTGCTGGCGTCAGAGAATGCACGGATTATCATGGTGGGTTCGGCGGTCCATCAACTTGGAAAACTTGATTTTACTAATCTCTCATATAAAAAGGGATTTACACCTTCGGGCGCATATTGCCGGTCTAAGCTGTGCAATCTGCTTTTCACACGGGAACTGGCGGAACGGCTTAAAAATACGTCTGTCACCATCAACTGTGTACATCCGGGTACGGTCGCGACCAATATTGTCATAAAAACGGATGCAGGCATCGGGAAAGTGCTGATGCAAATGTTAAGTCCGGTAATCAAAACGCCCGAACAGGGTGCGGCTACAATTATATATCTTGCATCAGATGAAGCCTGTGCCAAGACCAGCGGCGGATATTTCAGCAACTGCACCAAAAAGCAGATTAAAGGACCGGCGAATGATGCCCTGCTCGCTAAAAAACTGTGGGATGTCTGTCAGGATTTAGCTGCGGAGTATTTAGATGCCGAACCTGAGGCGTTGGCCGAGCCGGGAGTTTAACGGTTAGGGTAATAATATACTTGCAAAATACTGATTTCTGCAAACGTTCACATTAAATTATCTGACATATATATCTATTATATTCTATATTTATCTTAAAAAACGGATAAATATCGCTTTTTTGTACAAGAAAATGTGATTTGTGAAAATAATAATTGACAATTAGATATTGCGGTGATACTATTTATGCAAACGTTATCAGAAATTTACACAATTCTTAGCTTTTTTCTAAATATTACGATGGAGTAAATATATTGGCACAGACCTTAAAAGATATCGCTGACAAATTAGGCTTATCTGTTTCGACTGTATCCAGAGTCGTTAATAATAAGCAATATGTAAATCCGGCGACACGGGCAAAGGTTATGGCGGAGCTGGAGAAGGGCAACTATGTACCCAATCAGGTTGCGCGCTCTCTTAAGAAGCAGGCGACCAAGACGATTGGTATTCTTGTCCCGGATATCAGTGAAAACTTTTTTGCACAGATTATTAAAGGAATCGACAGCGTCGTCGGTAAATATAATTATTCAATTGTTTTAGCCGACTCAAATGAGTCAGAAGAAAAAGAAGAGAAGTACCTTGAACTTTTATTTCAAAACAGAATAGATGCACTGGTACTGGCGACCGTCGCAAAAGAATATAAGGTCCTAATGAACTATTTTGCAAATAACATTCCGGTTGTTTTTATAGACAACATCCCGAGTTTGGACAGGGATATTGACTGCACAATCATCAATAACCAACGGGCAAGTATTCTGGCGGTTAATCATCTGATTGAAAACGGGAACTTAAAAATCGCTGTAATAGTGGGAAGTCCGGACGAAACCACCGGATATGAAAGGCTGGAAGGATACAAGCGGGCGTTAATACAAAACAATATCGAAGTCGATGAAAAGCTCATCAAGTACGGGAATTATAAAGAAGATACCGGTTATACCTGTATGAAAGAGTTGTTAAGCGACCGCGACCGGAATCCGTTCAGCGCCGTATATGTCGGCTCGGAAAGAATGACATACGGTGCGATTAAGGCGATTAAAGAATTCGGTCTGAATATGCCTGATGATATCGCACTGGTCGGGTTTGATGTTCATGACAAATCAGGGCTGATTACACCCGGTATCACGAGCATACGCCAGCCGGAAAGCAATATCGGTAACATCGTGGCGGATCTGGTCATCAAGCGGCTGCAGGAAAAGAAACACAGTGCAAAAAGCGGGATTTCGAAAGAAACGCCCAAACAACGGATTGTACTGGAACCGACATTGGACATTAAAGATACAAGCAAATAATTTTAAGAATAACAATCAAAAGACAGATGTAAATGGATATTATAGTCCGATGGCTATAATATAAAAAAATATATGCAAACGTTGTCAGAAATTGCAAACATTTTATTCAAAGTGAGAGGACCAAATGCCAAACTACGTGATTGAAATGAGAAACATCACAAAAACTTTCCCCGGAGTGAAAGCGCTGGATGATGTAAATTTCAGTGTCAAACCCGGAGAAGTGCATGCGCTTGTAGGGGAGAACGGCGCGGGGAAATCCACCCTGATGAAAATCCTGAACGGATTGTTTCAGCCGGATTCCGGAGACATTGTTTTTCTGGGAGAAAAGCAGAAGATTGATTCGCCGCTGAAGGCGCTGGATATCGGACTGGCCATGATCTATCAGGAACTGAATCCGATTAATGATATGAATATAGCCGAAAATATATTTATCGGCAGAGAGCCGATGAAAAACGGCGGGATGTTCGTTAACTTCAAAAAAATGTATGACGACGCAAAGGTTCTGCTGGAACAGTACGACATGCAGGAAAATCCCAAAAAGAAGATGAAGACGCTCTCAACTGCGCAAAAGCAGATGATTGAGATCATCAAAGCGGTATCGCTTAATGCAAAAGCGATCGTTATGGACGAACCGACATCGTCGCTGACAGATGAAGAAGTGAAGATGCTTTTTAAAACAATCGCACTATTAAAGAAACAAGGCGTTGCGGTTGTTTATATCTCTCACCGCCTGGAAGAAGTTTTTGATGTTGCCGACCGCGCAACCGTATTACGGGACGGTAAACTGATCGGGACTGCGGATATTAAGGATATCGATAAAAACAAGCTGATCACCATGATGGTCGGACGCGAACTGACAGATGTTTTTCCTCAGGGCGATGCCGAAATCGGGGATACGATTCTGGAAGTCAAGGACTTTGCGTCAAAGAATGTATTTAAGAATATTAATTTTGCGCTGAGAAAAGGCGAAATTTTAGGATTTTACGGATTAATCGGCGCAGGCAGAAGCGAGGTTATGCGTGCGATATTCGGTATTGATAAACACGACAGCGGAGAGCTGCTGGTTGACGGTGAAACGGTGAAGATAAAGGATCCGGGGCAGGCCATTGACATGGGTATGGCGATGGTTACAGAAGACAGAAAAGAACTCGGGTTGGTGCTGTGCAGAGATATTAAGGAAAATATCACGCTTGCGAATTTAGATGAATATTCGGATGGGCTTTTCGTTAACGAAAAGAAGGAACTAAAGACATGCCAGGAGATTTCAAAAAAACTGGCGGTTAAGATGAGCAGCTTAAAACAGCGTGTGGAAAGCCTTTCGGGCGGAAACCAGCAAAAAGTGGTTTTGAGTAAGTGGCTGATTACGGAGCCGAAGATACTTATCTTGGATGAGCCCACAAGAGGTATTGATGTCGGAGCGAAAGCGGAAATCCACACATTGATGCGTAAGTTTACAAAACAAGGTTTGGGTCTCATTATCGTCTCATCAGAACTCCCGGAAATCATTGGTATGAGCGACAGGGTAATGGTGATGGGTAATGGTGAAATCAAGGGAGAATTTAAAAAGAATGAGTTTACGCAGGATCAACTTCTCGCGTGCGCATTGGGAGGAAAGTAAATGGTAGGACTTAAAGCAAAAAACGGGACGGGCTTCTTCAATTCTGGGAAATACAAAGACTACTTGAGAAGATATGCATTATTCTTAATATTCATTGTATTGTGCATCATATTGTCGTTTGCATCAGAGACTTTTTTAAAGCCCAACAACATCATCAATGTTTTCAGACAGATATCGATTAACGGTATACTGGCGCTCGGCATGACCTTTGTCATCATACTCGGCGGCATTGACATTTCAATCGGCTCCGTTGCCGCGGTCGCGGGTGTTGTAGCCTCGCTGGTGCTGGAAATCAATCAGTCGATGTACATTCTTGCGATTCTGGCCGGCATCCTGTCCGGCGGTATCATGGGTATGGTCATTGGATTCCTTGTTGCCAAAATGAGAATTGCACCGTTTATCGCTTCATTGGCGATGATGACGATTGCCCGCGGGCTTGCGCTTGTTATATCCGGCGGTGTGCCGCATACAATCTACAGCGATAAGTTTGTATCAATCGGGAACGGCTATCTGTGGCCGAAAACTTCTCCGGAAGCTATCAGCCTGCCGATATCGGTATTGATTTTCCTGATCTGTATCGCTGTTGTCATGACGATTCTTTATAAAACGAAATTTGGAAGACATGTTTACGCGGTTGGCGGAAACGAAGATGCGGCAAGAGTATCCGGGGTCAATGTAGCGCGAGTCAAGTTTTTAACCTTTGTTGTGAACGGACTGCTCTGCGGCGTTGCGGGTATCGTGCTCGCATCACGCATCACATCCGGCCAGCCGGCAGCAGCGGCGGGCTATGAGCTTGATGCGATCGCTGCTGTTATTATCGGCGGAGCCAGCCTTTCGGGCGGAGCCGGAAAGGTGGGCGGTACAATCATTGGTGCGCTGATCATCGGCGTTCTGAATAACGGCTTGGTATTGCTCGCTGTGTCGTCTTATTATCAGCAGATTATTCAAGGGATTATTATTGCGGGTGCCGTTATATTAGACAGCCGCACAAAAAGAATATGATTTTAATGCGAATGCATTAATTAAACGAATCAAAAATGGAGGTAGAAAAGATGAGGAAAACGCTAACAATCCTGTTGGTCTTAGTGATGATTCTGTCGCTTTCTCTGACAGCATGCGCCCCAAAGGCCGCTGAAGAACCGCAGGAAGCTGTTGAGCAGGCTGCAGCAACGACTGAAGAACAGCCGGAAGAACAAAAAGTATGGAAAATCGGCGTTTCGACACAGGCATGGAAGCATGAGTTCTTAAAGAACCTTGTGAATGCAATGAGAGCGATTGATGCCGACATGGAAAACGTAGAACTGGTTCTGATCGACAGTGAAGACGACGTCCAGAAACAATTAGACGACGTTGATACGTTGATTGCACAGGGCGTTGACGGAATTATCCTGAATGCGCTGAGCTATGAAGGATCAAGCCCGGCGGTTGTCGCATGTAAAGCTGCGGGAATCCCGGTTGTTGAAATGGTTTCCTACACAGAAAACACCGACTATCTGACATTCGTTGGCACGGACGTTAAATCTTCCGGATTAATGGCTGGAAACATGGTTGCCGAACTTCTGGGCGGCGAAGGCAGAGTATTCCAGATTGAAGGAATTATCGGCCATACAGCACAGATTAACAGAGGCGCGGGTATTACCGAAGCTTTGGCTGAATATCCGGGAATCGAACTTGTGGAAACCCAGTGCGGAGAGTTTGACAAAGACGTTGCGATCCAAATCACAGATGCTTGGTTGACGAAGTATGATGACATCGACGCGATTGTTGCACACAATGACGGCATGGCGCTTGGCGCTATGAATGCCTGCATCACAGCCGGCAGAACCGACATTAAGATCGTTGGTATTGATGGTGACCTGGCTGCGCTTAACGCAATCATCGCTGGTACTTATGCCGGCACCTGCGTAGACTATGTTGAACATGAATCAAAACTGGCAGTTGAAGAAATGGTTTCAATCCTGATGGGTAATGACCCGAAGGGACAAATCATTGTTGACTATGTTCCGGTTAAAACAGCTGACGAAGCAAAAGAATTTGTTGATTTGCGCTCATAAGCTTCAACAGAAAATTTCCTTCTGAACAAAAGATTGATTTTAGTGCCGTTGTAAAAAGCGGCACTAAAACAACCTTTAGAAAAACGGACAAAGAAAGAAGATAAGATTATGTCATACTATAACAACGAAGAAACCAGTAAAAGGATAGAGAAAGTAAAAGAGATATTAGAGCGGAAAAACCTTGATGCTGCGCTTATATATTATGATGAACTGAATATAGCGAACGGATGGTACCTGACCGGCTGGTGCCCGCAGTTTGAGAGCGGCGCGGTGCTGGTACCGATCAAAGGCGAACCGCTTTTGCTGGGAGGTCCGGAGAGCGAACCGTTTGCTGAAATGAGCAGCGCGATAAAGAACACCAGGAATTTCCCCGTGTTCATGGTTCCGGATGAGGAATATCCCAACGCCACGATTATTGACTTTAAAAAGCTGAATGACGAGTTAAAGCAGGGCGGAACCGTGATTAAAAGGCTGGGTTTTGTCGGAACGGCAACGATTCCCCACCTGGTATATACACAACTTGAAGAAGGCTTTTCAAATACAGAGTTTGTTGACATCACGGCCGAATACGAAGTGCTGCGCGCGATTAAATCGCCTTGGGAACTTGAGAACATGAAAAAGGCCGTTGAAATGACGGATCTTGCTTATGATGCCATGCGGGCAAAGATTGCCCCCGGCGCATATGAATATGAAGTGGCGGCAGCCGGAGAAGCGGTATGCCGGTCAATGGGCGCAAGCAGCTTTGCCTATACCACCATTGTGGGCAGCGGCGACCGCGCAAAAGCGGTGGTGCCGACCGCGATTAACAAGAAGATGGAGGCCGGCGAAACCGTCATGATCGGGATTGCACCCCGTTATATGGGATATGCCGGAACATTCGGCGACAATCTGCCGGTATCCGGAACATTCACATCAGAACAAAAAGACTGCATGAACTACCTGCGTGAAACCTTAAGGCTGACCAAAGCGATGTTAAAGCCGGGCGTATCGGGACGTGAAATCGATGTGCCGGGACGCAAATACTTCACCGAAAAGGGACTGATCCAGTATCTGGTCTGCCCGTTTGCCCATACCATCGGATTAATGGAAGCCGAAGCACCGTTCTTTGGCCCGAACAGTGATGATGTGTTACAGCCGGGAATGGCGGTCATGGTGGATGTCAGCTTCTTCGGGCATCCGAAGTTTAAGGGCGCCAGAATCGAAACCGGGTACATCATTACCGAGACCGGATGCGAACCGTTTTCTAAGAAAATGGACGACTACTTTATGCAGGACCTGTAAAAGCGATTTGGAGGAAGACAATGAATTTAGGTAAAAAGATTTGGGTTTTCGCGGACGGCGACCTGCCTCCGCAGGGAAAACAGGAACCGTTGGGACATGAGGCATTGATGGTGCTGAACACCAACGACAAGGACGCACACCTCAGTCTGGACATCTTCTATGAAGATAAGGACCCGGTGGTCGGCGTAAAAATAACTGTACCGGCAAAGCGTGTGAACTGCTTCAGGATGGACTTCCCGATCGGTGAACAGAAACTCAGCATCCCGTTCGGACAATATGCGCTGGTGGTTAACAGCGATGTGCCGGTTGTGGCAAACTTCGGCCGTCTGGACAGACGCAAAGACATGGCCTACTATCCGGTACAGGGCTTCAGCGTATAAGAAAACCATAAGGAAAAGATAATGAGGATTTTTGCCGCTTCGTTTCAATGCGAATCGAATACATTTTGCAAGAGAAATGCGGGATACGATGACTTTGAAATACTGAGAGGAACTGATGCGGCCGAAAAATTGGCCGCTTCTCAGGTATTTAAGGATGCCGGATGCGAGATGATCCCCGGCATTTTTGCCAGCGCCCTGCCTGCCGGATGCGTGGAACAGGATGCGTTTAAACGGATTGCTGATGAAATCATGCAGTGTCTGGAAGGCCAGGAGACGATAGACGGTATCTATCTTTACCTGCACGGGTCAATGTATGTCAGCGGACTGGGAAGCGGTGAGGAAGCGCTGCTTAAGCGGATCAGAGAAAAGATGGGCAATCAAATCCCGATTGCGGTGGCACTGGACTTCCACGCCAACAACACTCCAGCCTTTGTCGGGCGGGTCAACATTGTACAGGGATTCCGCACCGCACCGCACACGGATCATGACTTGACCGAAATACGGGCGACACAGGGACTGATACGCTGTATCAAACAAGGCGTTCTGCCCAAGCCGGTGATGATCAAAGTGCCTGTTTTGGCCGCAGATGCTGCGGTAACCGCTAAACCGCCGCTGTTTGAAATCATGCAGCAGCTCGGTGAGATGGAGAAAGATTCGGACATCTTCTCAGCGGCTTTTTTCAACGGACAGCCGTGGGCGGATTTTGAATATGTCGGGCCGAGTGTCATTGTGATGCATAATCAAAACCATGAAAAGGCTTTGGGTAAAGCGGAGCAGCTGGCACAGATGTTCTGGGACGGAAAAGATAAAATGAAGCTCGGCGACCAGGCGATGCTGATTCCGGATGCGCTGGCATATGCGAAAAAGGCGGATTCAAAGCCGGTATTCTTATGTGATTCCGGCGACAATACCACCGCCGGTGCTGAAGGCGAAGGCACGCTGATGCTGGACGCCGTGATGAAGTCAGATTTAGAAAACGTACTGATTTGCGCCGTTACCTCAAAAGACATCATAGACCGTTATCAAAATTCAGCCGTCGGGCAGGAAATTTCTTTTAGGCTGGGCGAAAAGCATGACGCACCTAATATGGTTGCGGTCAATGTGTCGGGGACGATTAAGTGCTTCGGCGATGTAACCGGCTGGAGCGGCGAAAAGGCCGGACGTTCGATGACTGTATCCACAGGAGCAATTGATATCGTGATTACCGATGTCAGGGCGGCATATATATCAAAGCAGCACTTTGATAGTGCTGGCGTTCATGCCGAAGAATATGATACGATTGTCCTAAAGATGGGGTATTTATTCCCAAAACTTCATGATATATCAGATAATGATATTTTTGTGCTGACACCTGGTGCGAGCACAAACCTATTTGAAAGCATTGCGTATAAACGCATCGTCCATCCGGTTTATCCGCTGGACGCACAATTTGAATGGC
The DNA here is from genome assembly GCA_963674805.2 of Christensenellaceae bacterium. Classification (GTDB taxonomy): domain Bacteria; phylum Bacillota; class Clostridia; order Christensenellales; family CALMFG01; genus CALMFG01. The sequence continues at coordinate 188,348 of CAXXNY010000022.1, read as the reverse complement.
GGCCGGAGCCGCTGGCTACGGAGTGATAAACGATGAAAAAAATTATTCCAATTCCAAAAGAAATCAAAGAGACAGGGAACAAAACAGGTGAGTTTTCAAAACTCTGCTTTGAGGATTTGAGAGCCAGGAAAACATTTGACATTTTTGAAATTATCGACATCAAGATGTGGAACTACCCGGATATCGCAGTCTTAAAAACAGAAGAACCGGAGTCATATACCGTTCGTATCCGTGACAACGCGGAACTGCCGGAAGGCGCCGTGAGCGGGTTGTTCGAAAAACAGGGATATTGTATAAAAATCGGCGATAATGGGGCTGATATTTCCTTTATAAAAAAAGACGGATTTACCAATGCGCTTTCTACACTAAAGCAGCTTTTTGAGAAAACAAAATCCGGATATCAAATGGCGTGCTGTGAAATCACAGACTGGCCGACCGTCGAACAGCGTGCGGTTTCCAACACCTTCGCGTGGTATGCGGGTTACGGCAGGCTTGGATTTGATATGCAGCTTTGGGGATACGACGAGTGGATCGAATACCTCAACATTTGTTCTGACCTTAAGATTAACCAGTTTAATATGTGTATGTACGGCTATTGGCCGTTTGAGTTTGACGCATATCCGGAAACAATCTTAAAAAACTATAAAATGAAAGTATGGAATAAGGAAAGCAACAACTGGGTCACAATTGAATATATGCACCCAAACCTTGATAAAGAGTTCTTGGGCAAGCTGATTGAATACGGGCACAAACTCGGGGTATCGTTCTTTGCCTATGTCGGGCTTAACAGCTATAACGGCGGATACCCGAGCATTAATAAAGATAAGCGTATGCTACTGCCCGAAGGCAGTAAGTACATCAATGACTTTGACTGCCTCTGCCTCAGCGACGAAGATAATATCGCTTACCTGAAAGCGTCATTCCGCCGGATTGTACAGCTTGGGTTTGACGGCATTGATTTTGAAGAAAGTGAAGAAGCCTTCTGGTACTGCGACTGTGACCGGTGCAAAGAAAACTTCCTGAAAGACGCAGACTCGCTGGAAGAAGCCAAACATAAGGCCAACAATCAGCTGCTGATGGCACTGTATGACGTGATTCGGGATGAAAACCCGGATTGTCAGATTGGCCTGCGCGCATGGCGGCAGCCGCCGTTGGAAAAACCAGCTGACTTGATGCAGGAAATGGTGGCGAGCGTCCCTGATGATATCTTGCTGTTCTGGGCGCCGGGATTATATGTTCCGGACTCGGAATTTGAAAAATGGGCCGAGGCATTCGGTAAGGACCGAATCTGGGCAAGGGATACCGAATCCAATGCCGTATCTTCGTGTTTCGGACGCCTGATCCGAATATGCCGCCGCAACGGTCTGAGGTGTGACGAAGAGAGCAACGATCAGTTCTTAGAAGAAGACATCCGCCAGCATATCGGCTCGGCAAAGTTGGGGGTTAAAGGAATAAACGGCTATATGTTCGAATGGTACGGATTCTTTATCCATTTATTTGCGCATGCATTTTACGGCTGGGGGGCCTACCTTGAGCCTGACGCGTTTTACGATTATGCGATAGCCGCTGTGTTCGGAGAGGACCTGAAAGATGATATTTTGTATGTGCTGATGAATATGTTCACGATTCACGAAAGCCAGATGAAGATATTCCCGACTGAATTCCCGTTTGCTCGGAACAAAGTCGAAGCGCGCGATTTGGACAGGATCAATCAGGCCATCGAAGACTGGCCAGAGCTGATGGACAAACTGAGCACGATTATGACAGCCTTGGAGGCGGACGATAAGCTGAAAGTCTATATGCCGCATTTCGAAAAACTAATGGTTGCCAGCGCCAGAAACCGGGTTATTTACGACCTGGCCAAAGCGTCGATTGCGTATGATAATGCCAGCACCGAGAAAGAGAAAAAAGAATATCTTTTGCAGATGTATGAGCTGAACGAAAAGAATTTTGATATCGTTAAAAATAACTATTTCGACGTCAATCCGGTCTCGGAAACCGGCACAAAGTCTTGCATGATTCCGTATCATGAATTGAAGCGTGTGCTGACGAATGAGCTGTATCCGGACCAATATGATGACGAACCGATTTATCTCGGTGTTGAGGCGCTGGGATGGCTGTGGCTGTAAATGGGGGAAAAGTATGTCAGATAAAATTTATGTCATATACGGCATTGATATGGAAACCGATGTCGGGAGTTTTACGCCGTTTTATGACGGCGCAAAGAACGGAACGCCGAAGTTAATTGATCTATTTAATAAGAAAGGTGTGGAAGCAACCTTCTACTTTACAGGGGAATGTGCAAAAGAAAACCCCGAGATTGTTGATCTGGTTAAAAAGAGCGGCAATGAAATCGGCTGTCATTCACTGTATCATGAAACAGTCGGGGATGAACTCTTCCCGATACCGGGGGAAAAACCGCTGCTTACCCGCGAGGTGGCGCACCGCTTAGAGACCGCGACAGAGTGGGTGAAGCAGGCATCAGGGATACAGCCGGTATCATTCCGCTGTCCGAGGCTGTGGGGATCCACAGAAGTAGTGAATACGCTGGAGAAACTGGGTTATAAAACGGATGCATCTTATCCGATGTATTTTTACAGGGAACGATTCAGCCCCTACCATCCGTCAAAGAATGACTGGACAAAGGAAGGAAAACTGAAGATTCTGGAGATTCCGAATTTTGCGGATATGACTATGGAATCTAAAGATCCCGGATTGGAGCGCGACCGTGACCAATGGCCGTTGTTCCGGACAAAGGGCGCCAAATACCTGATGGGACGCATCGAACGCTATCTGGAGTTTTTGAAAGAGAACAACCTGCCTGCGGTGCTGTGTTTTTACTTCCATCCATGGGAATTCGTCAAATGTAAACGGGCTTATCGATTCGGAGAGGCAAAAGTCATACCACAACGGTTTATTACGAAAAACTGCGGGAAGCGGGCTCTGAAAGAACTGGCGCTGCTGACGGATATGTTAAAAGACGTTGGCGCGGTTTTTATAAGCGCCGAAAATTATGCACGGAGATTGGATAAAAAATAAAAATCAACGGAGAAAAACGATGAGAAACGCGATTATTACGGGTGCCTCAAACGGCATAGGGAAAGCGATAGCGGTGCGGCTGGCACAGCTGGGGATCAACATCATCATCAACTATTACAGTGACGACAAGGCTGCGCAGGAAGTGGCGGATGAAGCTGAAAAGCTTGGTGTTCGTGCTTATCTGGTGAAATCGGACGTCGGGACGGCAGAGGGCCGAAAGCTGGTTATTGACAAAGCGCTTGAAAGCTTTGACCATATCGACATTCTCGTTAATAATGCCGGCGTTTTTATCCAAAATGATATCTTTACAATCACCGAAAAGGACTTCAACCGGACGCTGGATGTGATTATTAAGGGAACGTTCTTTTTAACGCAGGATGTCGTCAAGCATATGGTTGATAAAAAGATTAAAGGCAGAATCATCAACATTTCATCGGCGGCAACCGAAAACTTTGACGGAATTCCCACTGATTACAGTGTTGCTAAAGCGGGCATCAATATGATGACGCGAACTGTTGCTAAGGATATCGGTGAATACGGCATAACCTGTAATGCCATCATGCCGGGCGCCATACCCACTAAGATTAACAAATGGCAGTTTGATGACCCGGAGATTAAGGAGAGGCTGAGAAATAACTCCGTCCTAAGGGAATTTGGGGATACTAATTATATCGCAAAGGCAGTTGAGTATTTTGTATCGGATGAAGCGGCATGGACGACCGGTGCGATTTTAAAGGTTGACGGCGGGTTTACGCTGTAGGACACAAGTTTAAGATTTTATTATAATGAGATATACAGGCCGGACGCCAAAATGTATATCTCTTTTTTATTTGGACATCCTTTCGGCCCATCACAACAGCCGTATTGATACGGAAATTCTAATGTAATACGGCAATAGTTGGTGTTAAAATTCAATTGTTTGCCGACAGAAGGCAAAAAAATGTTGCAAATGAATGACGAATTGTTTATCATATTTAAAGCGGTTGAAATAATTTAGAAAAAATTAACGAAAAGAGGAGTAATAATGGTAAAAAACAATCAGTTTAATGACATTTTTGGCTGTGATAAACCGATTATCGGTATGGTCCACCTGCGCCCCCTTCCTGGTTCGCCGATGTATAACCCGACCAAAATGAATATGAACGATATAACCGATATCGCTGTTAAAGAAGCGGCTTTACTGGAAGAAGCGGGTGTTGACGGGTTACAGATTGAGAACATCTGGGATTATCCTTATTTAAAGGGTGATGATATCGGACACGAGACTACCGCAGCAATGGCGGCTATATCAATAAAGGTAAAAGAGAGCGTCAAGATACCTATCGGAGTGAATTGCCATTTGAACGGCGGATTCCAATCTGTTGCAGTCGCTAATGCGGTTGGTGCACAATGGGTGCGGGTATTTGAATGGGTTAACGCCTATGTGTCGCATGCGGGTATAACCGAAGGAATTGGTGCAAAACTGGCGAGATATCGCAGTTTTCTCAAAGCTGACAGTGATATTCTCTTCATGTGTGACGTTAATGTCAAGCACGGCAGCCATTTTATTATCTCCGACCGGTCGATTGCAGAACAAGCTCACGATGCCGAAAGCGAAGGCGCAGACAGTCTGATCGTTACGGGATTTGAAACAGGGATCGCGCCGTCTCCGGAAAAGGTAAAAGAATTCGTTGAGTCGGTTAATATACCGGTCTTTTTAGGCAGCGGAACAACCAAAGAAAATGTTGGCGAACTGCTGAAATACGCGGATGGGGCGATTGTGGGCAGCTATTTTAAAGACGATAACAATTGGAAAAAGCCGGTTAATAAGGAAAGAACAAAGGTCTTTATGGACGAGGTAAAGCGGTATCGAACGAAATAAACGCGCGTCGTTCATGCATTATTCAAAATTCTGTTGACAAACAGAATTTAAGATAATATAATTAAAGCGCTTTAAAAATCTTGAAATTAATGCGCTTGAAATCTTGAAGTGTTTGGTTGGGAGGGGACTTGATTTGCACATCACATTGAAAGATATTGCAAAGAAGGTTGGTGTCTCCGAGTCCACGGTTTCTCTGGCGCTTAATGACAGTCCGCTTGTAAACATCAATACAAAGGAGAAAATTGTTAAAGCTGCAAATGACATGGGCTATTCACCCAACATCATTGCAAAGAATCTCGCAAAAAGCAAAACTAACACCATTGGCTTAATCATTCCCGACATCGAATCTGCTTTTTATTCTACGCTGACAAAATGGATTGACCAGAAAGCAAGGCTTGCCGGATACAGCGTTTTAAATGCGATTTCTTTTGACTCCAGAAAGATTGAAAAGTCCATCATGAAATCATTTGTCGCCCAGCGGATTGAAGGCGTTCTCGTTGCGCCGGCAAATAAATACAATCCCGGCGAATCACATTTTGCGACTTTGGATAAATATAACGTACCGTATGTCTATACGTCGGCATATTACGAAGACACAGAAGACTGTATGTACGTGATGGGTGATTTGGAACAGGGTGCGTATAAAGTTGCCAGCTATCTTATCGGGCTGGGGCATAAAAACATCGTTTTCTTATGCGGAAAGAAAGATGTCACGACGACCAAGTTAAGATTAAGCGGTTATATGAGAGCGCATAGGGAAGCGGGTGTGCCCGTCATCCCTGAGCATATCATTGAATCGGATACAATCGACTATGAAGCCGCATGCAGAGAGACAGACAATCTGATTAAATCACAGACCGAGTTTACAGCGATTATGACGCTGAATGACGAAATGGCGCTCGGCAGTGTAAACACACTGCAATGGGCAGGGTACAAAGTGCCGGATGATATTTCGGTGGCAGGTTATGATGACTCGGTATACTCAAGGGTATCTAACGTACCGCTGACAACGGTTAATCAGAATTTAGAAAACGTATGTATGACAGCAGTCAATATGCTTGTATCAAAGATACAAGGCGAAACCATCAACAACAGCAAAGTTAAAGTTAAACAAGAGCTCATCGTTAGAGACTCGACGCGCGTGAACACAAAGTAGTTTTTTTCTGCTAAAATTTCAAGCGCTTGAAAATCAATAATGTTTTGTCCCTTTTAAGGGAATTTGATACATAAAAAGTTTTACAGTTTGTCAGCATTCAGCTGATAATAAAAAATAGGAGGAAGAAAATGAAAAGATTACTGGTAGTTGTTTTAGTTCTGGCCATGGTTCTTTCTTTTGCGGCTTGCGGCGGCGCTTCTGAAGAAGCAGCTGAAACTGCACCGGCAGCAGAAGAAGAAGCAGCAGCTCCGGCTGAGGAAGCAGGCGATGCGGTTTATACAATCGCTGTTGTTCCTAAAGACAGCACTAACCCTTGGTTTGTCCGTATGGAAGAAGGGGTTAAGCAATATGCTGCCGATAGCGGACAGAATGCTTTCCAAAAGGGCCCGGCAGAAACTGACGCTGCTCAGCAGGTTCAGGTTGTTGAAGACCTGATCGCTCAGGGCGTGGATGCACTGTGTGTTGTTCCGCATGACCCGGGTGCCATGGAACCTGTGCTGAAAAAAGCATTAGACAAAGGCATTGTTGTGGTTACACACGAAGCTTCCTTCCAGGAAAACACCATGTATGATATCGAAGCTTTCAACAACGGCGAATACGGCGGCTTCATCATGGATCAGCTTGCTGAAGCTATGGGTGAAGAAGGCGAATACATTTGCATGGTTGGTTCAGTTACCAATGCGTCTCATAACGAATGGGCAGACGGCGCAATCGCTCGTCAGAAAGAAGCCTATCCGAACATGACATTAATCGAAGAACGTATTGAAACTGAAGACAATCCTGAAGTTGCTTACGAAAGAGCAAAAGAAATCATCAAGAACTATCCTAACATCAAAGGTATCGTTGGCACATCTTCATTTGATGCTCCTGGTGCTGCACGTGCGATTGAAGAACTGGGTAAAGTTGGGGAAGTATTTACCTGCGGAACAGGCATGCCTGCTGCAAATAAAGAAATCCTTGAAAAAGACCTGGTTGTCGGCCTGACATTATGGGATCCGGCAGATGCTGGATACGCAATGTGCGTATTGGCTGAAAAAATCCTGAATGGTGAAGAAATCGCTTCCGGTGTAAATCTTGGCGTAAAAGGCTATGAAGATATGCAGATGGATGGCAAACTCCTCATCGGTGCAGGTTGGGTTAAGATCACAAAAGAAAACGTAGATTCTTTCGGATTCTAAACCGAGTGCTCTTGCAGCGGATATTGATTCGCTGCAAGAGTCATATTTTTTATTTTTTTAAGTACTACCTCAATATATGTCAACATAATAAGTAATACTAATATTTTCAATAGGAAGGTTTGTAAGTTCTATGCCTGAAAATGTTTTGAGAGTCACAGATGTTAAAAAAGCGTTTGCCGGTGTTAAAGCGCTTAAAGGTGTTTCCTTGGAAATTAAAGAAGGCGAAATACATTGCCTGGCGGGTGAAAACGGCAGCGGAAAGTCTACGCTGATTAAGATCATCTCCGGTGTATATGATATGGACTTTGGGAGTATAGAAATCGACGGTCAGGTGTTCACGAAAATTTCACCGATCGAATCCATCATGCACGGCGTACAGGTCATTTATCAGGATTTTTCTATTTTTCCGAATTTATCGGTTATTGAGAACTTGGCGTTTAACAGTGAACTTGCGTCTAAAAGGAAGTTTGTCGATTGGAAGCGGTTTAGACGAATAGCGGAAGAAGCGGTCGCAAAAATCGGGTTCCAGGTTGACTTTAACGCGAAAGTCGGTGAGCTGTCTGTTGCGGATAAGCAGCTGGTGGCAATCTGCCGTGCGCTGATCAATAATGCCAAACTCATTATCATGGATGAACCCACGACAGCGTTGACAAGGAAAGAAGTCGATAATCTTTTTTCAATCATAAAAGATTTAAAAAGCAAGGGAATTGCGACTCTGTTTGTCAGCCATAAGCTGGATGAGGTCTTCGAAATCTCCGAGAAGTTTACCATTTTAAGGAACGGATCAATTATTCAGACCGGTGAAACATCCGACCTGGACAATGAAAAATTCACATTCTATATGACGGGCAGGAAGTTCGAAAACAAGCATTTTGCTGCAACGATTAAAGACAAAAAACCTGTTTTGGAACTCAAGAATCTGACACTTAAAAATGGATTCACCGATATTTCACTATCTCTTTACCGCGGTGAGATACTGGGGATTACGGGATTGCTTGGATCCGGAAGAACCGAGCTTGCCCTCGCCCTTTACGGCATCAGAAAAGCGGATTCCGGAGATATCCTCATCAATGGTGAAAAAACGAAGATTAAAAAAGTCGGTGATGCGATAAAGGCCAGAATCGGATATGTGCCGGAAGACCGGCTGACCGAAGGTTTATTTTTACATCAATCGATCGGCAATAATATCGTTATTTCTAAGCTACGGAAACTTGTCAATAAATTCGGTGTGATTAACAAAAAGAACAAAAGACAGGAGATCGAAAATTGGATCAAACGCCTGTCTATCGCGACTCCAAACCCCGACAATGATGCAAACACGCTTTCCGGCGGAAACCAACAGCGTATCGTGCTGGCTAAGGCACTGGCGCAGGAACTGGATGTACTGATCTTAAACGGTCCGACAGTGGGCGTTGATATCGGTTCAAAACACGATATCCATGCCATATTGCAGGAGCTGGCTAACGAAGGCCTTGCGATAATTATCATTTCGGACGACTTAAGGGAAGTGATCACAAACTGCAGCCGGCTGCTGATTATGCGCGGCGGTAAAATTGTTGGTGAAGAAGTTCCGGATGCGTTAAGCGCAAAAATGCTTTCGCAGAAGATCACCGCGAGAGTCGTACAGAAATAGGGGTGAGAGAAATGTCAAAAAGTTTTTTTAAGAGAAATGAGTTCTATATATTTCTGACTATCGTTGCGCTTTGTCTGCTCATCGAAGTCAGAAGCGGCCAGTTTTTTACGGGAAACAACATCATTGATATTTTAAGGTCTCTGGTTGTTCCCGGAATGTTCAGCGTCGGCGCGTTCATCGTTATCGTCTCCGGCGGCATAGACGTTTCGTTTCCCGCACTGGCATCATTAATCGCATATGCGACCAGTAAAATGCTCTCCGATTCGGCTTATCAGGGCCCGGTTATCGTGCCTTTCTTAATCGGAATTGGTATGGGCATCGTGCTGGGATCATTGAACGGTCTGTTTATTTCGACATTCAGACTGCCCGCGCTGATCGTAACACTCGGTACGCAAAGCGTTTACCGGGGCTTGATGCAGGGTGTTTTGAATTCGGTACAGATCAGTGAAGACCTGCTGGCACCATCAATGCCGCGCTTCGGATATTCCAGTCTGTTTACGGGCACCAATCCTGAAACGGGGCTGACGTCCGATATGCCGACAACGTTCCTTATTTTTCTTGGCCTGGTTATCGCCGTGTTCTTTCTTCTGCGCTATACCATGATCGGCAGAGGTGTCTTTGCCATCGGCGGTGATGAAAACGCGGCAATCAGGGCCGGATTCAAGGTTAAACTGATTAAATTTATGATTTATGCATTTGTCGGCGCGATTGCCGGCGCAGCCGGTATTACCCGTGTCTGCATGATGAAAATGTGCCATCCGACCAACCTGCTTGGTATGGAAATGACGGTTATCGCGGCTGTTGTCCTGGGCGGTACAAAGATTACGGGCGGATCGGGTACGATCTGGGGCGCTATGCTGGGTATTCTGCTGCTGACTATTGTTCAGAACAGCTTGATACTCCTTGGTATCCCGACGTATTGGCAGGAATTGTTCACAGGGCTTTTAATTCTGGTCGGCACAGGTATCTCTGCTTACCAGATTATACGTTCAAATAAGAAACTTCCCGGTCTCAGGGACGTTTAGAAGGGGAGGTGGATAATATGACTAAAAAGAATTCGTTTTTTAAAGCAACATTTTCAAAAGTAAACAGTGATAAGCATCTGACGCGTTTATTTATCATCTTTGCCATTCTGTTTTTCGGACTGACCATAATCAATCCGGATCGGTTTTTGACCATTGATAACTTCCAGTCCATGATGTACCAGTTCCCCGAATACGGTATGATGGCGCTTGGTATTATGCTGACCATGATCATCGGAGGCATTGACCTTTCCGTGGTCGGGGTTGCAAACCTGACGTCAATCATCGTCGCGTCCATTTTACTGGGTATGGCGCCAAAGGGATCGCCAGAAGGACTGACGACGATAGTGATTATCTTTGCGATCTTCGTTGCGTTTGGTGTGGGAGCGGTCAGCGGCCTGATTAACGGCCTGCTCGTATCCAAGATTGGTATTCCGCCTATCCTGGCGACACTGGGCTCCTATCAGTTTTTCACCGGGGTTGCGATTATCATCACAAAGGGAGCGGCGCTCAGCAGACTGCCGATCACATACTCGAACATCGTCAGAACCACGGTTTTTGGAGTTATCCCATTATCGTTTATCATTTTCTTGGCCGCTGTAATCATCCTAAGCTTCGTGCTTAACCGGACAAGATACGGCTCAGAGATTTATATGATGGGATCAAATCCCACAGCATCGCGTTTCAGCGGGCTGAAAAATGACAGACTGACTATCAGGACACATATTTACTCCAGCATCCTGGCGGCGGTCGGCGGACTGATTATGCTGGCCAACTACAATTCGGCAAAAGCCGACTACGGTTCTGCATATACACTGCAATGTGTGCTGATTGTTGTGCTCGGCGGCGTTAATCCGAACGGCGGTTTCGGTAAAGTCACAGGCGTTACGATGGCAATCTTTACGCTGCAGATACTCTCTTCGGGCCTGAACATGTTCCCGCAGATCAGCAACTTTTACAGACCGCTCATCTGGGGTGCCGTATTGTTGATCGTTATGTTAACCAACTACTTACTGGAAGAACGTGAATCCAGACAAATATCGCGCAGCATGAAAACAGCAAGCAATGGAAATTCAGAATGATAGAAGGAGTTGAAAAAGATGGAAATTAAGGTTAAAGAATCATTCTTTACCGACAGGGAACAAGTTTTCGTTGACATGGGTGAACTGAAAGCGACTTTGTTCAAGTTCAGCACCGGCGTGGAAGGTATCAAGCTGGAAAACGAACTGGGCTACACCACCATCTTACCCTATATGGGGCAGATGATTTGGGACGCTGTATTTAACGGCCGCTCATTAAAGATGAAAAGCTGCTTTGAAGAACCGAGACCGGCAAAACACTTTTTGGAAACCTATGGATGCTATGTGATGCACTGCGGTGCGCTCGCAATGGGTTGTCCCTCTCCGGAAGACACACATGAGCACCACGGCGAGCTGACCATTGCAAAGTATGAAGGGGTGGACATCGTCACGGGTACGGACAAGCGCGGCGAATTCATCGGCGTACGCGGCTGCATCGAATATAATCGGGCATTCGGCGATCATTATAAGGCAAAACCGTTTGTACGGCTCTATAAGGGCAGCTCGATGCTGGATATTGATTTTGTATGCGAGAACCATTCGGCATATGATATGGAATTTATGTATATGTGCCATATCAATAACTGCTCGACCACCGGAGGCCGAATCGTCCAGAGCCATCCGTGGACCAGCGATACTATGTTGCTAAGGAAAACCATACCGCAATATAATACGGTTGAACAGTCTTTCCTGGACTTACAGGATGAGATCGAAAAGGACGTGACCATTACACGAGAAGTGACGGATAAAACCGTTTACGATCCGGAAATCGTTATGTTCCTGCGTGCACCGGTCACCGATAAAGAAGGCTATGCGCACTTCATGTACATCAATCCGGACGGCTCAGCGGACTACACCGCATATCAGCCGGCACAACTCGACAGATGCGTGCGCTGGATGGTGAAACATAAGAATTGGGAATCCATGGGAATGGTATTGCCGGCAACAGCCGAACCGGAAGGTTATCTTGAAGAAAAGAGAAAAGGCAACATTAAAGTGATACCCGGGAAAGGCAAATATGAAATCTCATTAATGGCCGGATATCTGCCAAAGGAAGAAGTAGCAGCAAAAGAAAAAATGATCAATGACTTAATGAAATAGCATGAATATTGGCTTCATTTTACGACATGAATGCGGCAAAGGGGAATAAACTTGATCGGAACTCTTGACATAAATCAACACGGCATAATTTTGGCGGCTTCTGTCTCCTGCATGGATTTACTGCATCTCGAAAGAGATGTGAAGCGGGTCGATAAAAGCAGCGTTTCGTTCTTGCATTTTGATGTCGTTGACGGCAGGTTTAATCAGTGTTATATTTTGGGCACGCCGACACTGCAGGCAGTGAAAAGCGTGTCCAGACTGCCGATTGAAGTCCATCTGGCTGTCTATGAGCCGGATAAATATTTAGCATTATTCCGGGAATCCGGTGCGGATTACATTACCGTGCATTATGAAGCGGATTCTAAGGAAAACCTGAAAAAAACATTTAAAAAGATTCGCGGCCTAGGTGCTGTTCCGGTGTTGGCGCTAAAGGCTCAAACGGGCGTGGAAGACGGTATTATTGAACTGGCGAAAGAAGTGCCCTGGATTTTAAAGCTGACGGTGGAGCCCGGATTTTCTGGACAGCAGATTCAGCCGGAGGCATACGAGAAGATCAAAGCGTTAAGAAAAGAATTAATTAAAAATCATTGTTCTACCCGCATACAGGCGGACGGGAACATGAATGAAAAAACAATTCCAAAGGCGGTAGCCGCGGGTGCCGATATCATTACCGGCGGTACTTCGGGATTGTTTGTTCAAGGAAAAAGCATTAAAAGAGCAAGCGCAGATTTATTAAAAATTGCAAACGAGGCAAGAGAAAAAATCGAATGGGAGAAACAATGAAAGCAAAAAAAGACTTTCCTGTCATTCCAAAGGAAGAATATGCGCAGCGGTGGGCTAAAGTCCACGCAATGATGGATGAAAACAATATGGATGTTTTAGTCGCGTTCTCAAACGACCGCGAGGTATTCGGGCATGCACACGCAAGATGGCTGAGTGACTTTCCGACGCATCTGGAATCGGTTTTATTCGTTATCGCAAAAGGCAAATCACCGGTGATTGCGACCGGTCCCGAAAGCATCGCGTTTATTAAGAACCGTACGATTATCAGCGATGTTTTTATTTTAAAAGAGTTCATTCACCCCGAAGAAGTTTATCATTTGGATAATATTCTGGGTTTGGGAGATATTATAGCAACCGCAGCGGCGGGAGCGCCGGTCAACACCATTGGTGTAGCCGGCCGGCATATTATGGATATCGGCGCCTGGGAAGCAATCTATCCGTTCCTGTCACAAAAGAACTGGGTGGATGCGGAAGATAAGCTGGCCAAGCTGAGAATGACAAAATCCGATGCCGAAATCGCGGTGATGCGTAAAGGGTATGAAATTGCACAGATCGCGTTCGACGCGGCAGTGGATGCCATTGCGCCCGGCGTTTCCGAACTGGAAGTAGCGGCTGCGGTTAAATCAGCCATGTTTTTAAACGGTGCGGACGGTTTTGGTATTGATCCGATGATTGGTGCGGGACCCAATGCGGCGACGATACTCTGCCGTTCTTCGCATAACATCATCAAAGAGAAGGACATTGTCCGGCTGGCCATTATCCCGAAGTACGAAGGGTACAGCGCAACAATCGGGCGGCCCGTTTTTGTGGGCGGCATCGATAAAGCGATGAAAGGGCGCCTTGACGCATTATGTGATGCACGTCAGGCGTGTATTGATCAGATTAAAGCGGGTGTGCGCGGTGAGGACATCGAAGGCGCAGGACGCAAGACATTAAAACAGCACGGGTTTGACTATACTTATTCCGGCATTCACAGCATCGGCTACCAGGAATTCGAAACACCGATCTTTGGGCCGGGTGTTGAAGGGACCGTCGGCGTTAATACGATGCTGTCAATCGAGATACCCCTGTTCCAGCAGACCTGGGGCGGTTTGCATCTGGAAGACGGCGTCAGGGTTTTAGAAGACGGTGCTGAACTGATGCATCAAACACCATTATTAATAGAAATATAGATAAAAGAGAGGGACTATTAGTGAAAAAGATTTGTGTAATCGGCGGAATTAACATCGACTTGGTATCATTATCATCACGTTTCCCAAATCCGGGCGAAACCTTATTGGGCGAAGACTTCAATGTATTCCCGGGCGGTAAAGGGGCAAATCAGGCGGTTGCGGTCGGAAATCTCGGCGGTCTGGTGACCTGCCTCGGTAAGGTGGGGGATGATGCATTTTCAAAAATCGCAATTGATAACTTAAAAGACTCCAACGTCGGTGTTGCGAACGTTGAACAAGGCAAGGATATCAGCACAGGCGTTGCCGTGATTGAGGTGACAGAGTCCGGAGAGAATTCTATTGTGTTTATTCCCGGTGCTAACAAGCAGGTTGACGTGGATTTAATCAAGCGGAATATCAAGGTCTTAGAAGAAGCCGACTTTATCCTGATGCAGATGGAGATTGCTGAAGAGACGATTAAATATGTGGCGGACTATGCAAAGCAGAATAACAAAGTATTCGTCTTAGACCCTGCACCCGCTAAAGTGCTGGATAAAGATTTATTACAAAATATCAGCATTATCACGCCGAATGAAACCGAAATGAAGATTGTAACCGGCCATGATGTCAATGACACAATAGATATTGAAAAAGCCGCTCAGGGACTGCTTGATGCGGGTGTTGAAACCGTCATCGGCAAAGCCGGAAAAGACGGAGCATATATCATTAAGAAAGGTGTGTTTAAACACATACCGGGATTCAAAGTCAAAGCAGTGGATACAACGGCTGCAGGTGACTCGTTTAATGCGGGGTTGGCTTATGCGCTTTCAAGAGGCGACGAACTTGAAGACGCGGTCCGTTTTGCGAATGCGGTCGGCGCGTTATCCGTAACAAAACTCGGTGCGCAGAGTGCGATGCCGAGCCTGGAAGAAGTAAATGCGTTTATAGCGCAAAATAATTAAAGCCTATTTGGAACTTACAAACATATAGGAACCGGCTACGGGGCTCGTCGCAGATGCAGCGGGCCCTGTACGATTTATCAAGCTTATGAGCAGGGAAAATCTTGCCAAAACAGCTTTTTAAGATATAAGATAAAATAAGGAGGAATATCATGAAGACAGTTAAAGATAAACAGGTTTTAGTGGGCGCGGATTTCGCGGGATTCCCGCTGAAAGAAGCAGTAGTCGAGGATTTGAAAAAACGCGGCTGGACCGTGACTGATATCGGCGTTAAGAGTGCGGACGAAAAAGATCCGGAAATGTTCCACCGGATTGGTTTAAAAGTAGGCGCTAAAATCGCAGAACGAGAATTTGAACGTGCACTGATCTTTTGCGGTACAGGAACAGGAATCCATATTGCGGCAAGTAAGTGTCCGCATGTGCATGCAACGGTTGTACAAAGCGTTGCCGCTGCAAAACGTGCAATCACCGGGAATAATGTAAACGTACTGGCTATGGGCGCGTTTTATGTTGCACCGCAGATGGGTATTGAATGCGCCAGAGCGTTTTTAGAGAATGATCTTGGCAGCGGATGGGAATACTGGCATAACTTCTACGAATTCCATAAACTCGCGTATGATGAACTGGAAGCTTTTGATTACGAAAAATTCAAAGCAAACGGATTCGAAGTCGAAAAACTGGGTGATTTCCCGTTAGAGTTGGAACTTTAATCGTATCAATCGTTATCAAGCATATAACGTTGAATAGAACTCGCAGGCATATGAAGTGGCTCTTGGAAGCTTGGGCTGTATAGTGGGGACTCACAGACCTGCCGCGCAGTATTGCGGGACAGGCGATTGAATAGTGATGTGCGGGCATCATTTGAAACAAAGTAACAGAACTTCATAAAAGAGCGGGGAACGGGCATTAGACAGACAAAGGCAGGAGAGGCGTATGCCTGTCCAAAGCGGCTGATTGTATACTCAGCTCCCGTTTTCCGCACCAGCAGGCGAGCCCTCCTCTTTATACGCGCATCTGAACAGATGGGCGTATTATTTTACCGTTTACTATTGGTTATAAAAAGACCCTAAAAAAAGGGGCGCTTTAATATGCCTCAGGTTTGTTAGCTATTCACCCTTAAAGGCAATCGCTTCAATTTCAACCAGCGCATCTTTAGGCAGGCGCGCCACTTCAACTGCTGCCCGTGCCGGAAAAGGCGCCTCAAAGTATTGTGCATAAACGGCATTCATATCTGCGAAATGGTTCATATCCGATAAAAACACCGTGGTTTTGACCACGTCCTGCATGACAAGGCCTGCTTCTGTTAATATGGCATTAATATTTTCAAGCGATTGTTTTGTCTGGCCGGCGATATCGTTGCCGGCAAAATCGCCTGTTTCAGCATTTAAAGGCAGTTGGCCGGAAACATAAACAAAACTGCCTGCTGTGATGGCTTGAGAGTATGGCCCGATGGCCGCCGGGGCGGATGTTGTTGCGATTGGTTTTTTCATCATTCTTTCCTCCTGATCGTTGAATGTAGGGATATGTAATAATCCTGAAATAACGGTTGAAACTGATTTTGTTTATCATATCACAGCCGCGCGATGGAATCATTAATAAATTGTCATCGTGATAAATAGTTTTCATATTGACGCATAATTTTATTAATGATAAAATTTTATCACAGAAATAAATTATTTTAAATACTTTTTGCGTTAAAACCAGCGTATCAAAACGCTTTTTAAACGCATGCAGGAGAGACGATGAAATATATGACAGCGGAACCATTCCGGATTAAAATGGTTGAACCGATTAAAAAAACAACAAAGGCGGAAAGACAGCAGTGGCTGAAAGAAGCACAGTATAACGTGTTTAAGGTCAAGGCCGAAAACGTCTATGTGGACTGCCTCACCGACAGCGGGACGAGCGCCATGAGCCAGGATCAATGGGCGGCCATGTTCCAGGCCGATGAATCATACGCAAGCTGTAAATCGTTCTTCCGTTTAGAGGCTTCGGTACAGGACGTGTTTGGCATGCCTTATGTGCAGCCCACACATCAGGGACGCGCTGCTGATTATATTATGGCACAGATTTACTGCAAACCGGGCAACTATACCATCAGCAATATGCACTTTGACACATTCAGGGGCGATGCTGAGATTCTGGGTGCGCTGCCGATGGATTACGTTATTGATGAAGGAATGGATGCCGCTTCGGGTTATCATCCGTTCAAAGGCAATATTGACCTTGATAAGATGCAGGCGCTAATCGACGAAAAAGGCGCGGATAAAATCAGCGTTGTGTTTATTACGGTTACCTGTAACAACAATGGCGGCCAGCCGGTATCGATGGAGAACATCCGCAAGGTGAGTGCGCTTGCGAAGAAATACAGCATACCTGTTGTGATGGACTCCGCGCGTATGGCGGAGAACGCATGGTTTATTAAACAGCGCGAACCGGGATATGAAAACAAGACCATTAAAGAGATTACGCGTGAAATGTTCAGCTATTGTGAGACCGCAACCATGAGCGCGAAAAAAGACGGACTGGTCAATATCGGCGGGCTGTTTGTGACAAGAAGAGAAGATATTTTCACCAAGGCGAATCAGCTTGCGATTGTGCACGAGGGATTTATCACCTATGGCGGCATGTCCGGCCGTGATATGGAAGCACTGGCTGTCGGCCTGCAGGAAGCATGCAAAGAAGACTATTTGGAATACCGCATCGGCCAGGTCGCGTACTTGGCAAAGCGGCTGAAAGAAAAAGGAGTCCCGACGGTTGAACCTTCCGGCGGGCACGGCGTTTATGTGGATGGCAGGCGCTTTTTCCCGCAAATCCCCCAGAATGAGTTCCCCAGCCAGCGGCTGGTATGTGCGCTTTATGAAGAAGCCGGAGTCAGGGCGGTTGAGCTGGGTGCGTGTGCGTTCGGCGGAAAAGACAAAGAGACCGGTGAACCCATATGGCCGAAGCTGGAAATCATGCGAATCGCCATCGGCAGGCGGCTTTATACCAACAGCCATATGGACGTAATCGCGAATGCACTGGGCGATATTTATCAAAACAGAGACCAGTATAAAGGCATGAAATTGGTGTACGAAGGTCCGGTATTGGCATTAAGGCACTTTACGGCAGGGTTCGAGTTGTTATAAAATAAGGTATACCAAAACAGGAGCCTTTTTATAATGATTTCAGTCATCGAACAGTATAAACCGATTATCAAGTTCTTTGCTTTATATTTGGGTGATGATACCGAAATCTTGCTTTCGGATACCGAAAAAGTGATTTACGCGGAAAACCCGCTTGAGGAAGGGCATAAGCCCGGTATGCCTATCGGCGATATTGAACGCTCACTGGTGGAAAAACGCATTTATGCGGATATCGATTATACGATTAACTACCGATCATTGACCCAATCGCGAAAGCGCCTGCGTGCTGCGACCTTTTTTATTAAGAATGACAAAGGCGCGCTCATCGGCATGATGACCGTTAATACGGAAGTCGATAAGCTAATCCGCTTAAGAGGCATGATTGATGATATGGTGAACGGTCGCCAGTCCAATACGCATTCTGTTGAGGACGATACCCATAAAGATGAGTATTACGAGACGATTTCCATGTCGATTGAACAGGTGATGAGTTCCATAATCGAAGAAAACATCGCAAGATACGGCGTGCCGGTTGAAAGATTGCGCCCGGAAGAAAAGCTGTCGATCGTGAAAAAACTGGATGATGTGGGTGCATTTCTGGTCAAAGGGTCGGTGGCAGAAGTCGCCCAGAGGCTGAGCAGCTCGGAGGCAACGATCTACCGTTATCTCCAGCAGATTAATTCATAAAATTTGACTAACATCAAAGCTGTGTCATTGACAGCGAAATCAGAATGTAGTACTCTTTAAGCGTAAGCACTGGCTTATAACAATTTACGAAATAAGCAAAAGTGACATATTTTTTTAATCGGTGAGCAAACGATTGCGCATCTGATTCGTAAGTGTTTTAAAGAGATGTGCAACTGAAGCTTTTGAGTAAAAGAGATATTTTTAATCAATACGGAGGTATACGCATGGCTATCGTACAAATGAAAGATTTACTGACAGATGCAAGGGATAACAAATACGCGGTGGGGTCATTTAACTGTTTTAATATTGAAATGGCGCAGGGCATTATCGATGCTGCCGTTAAGACAAAATCCCCGCTGATTCTCGCATTATCTGAAAGTCATATAAAATTCTCGGATTGGGATTTAATCACCTACGTGATGAAAAACCAGGCGGAGAAAGCGGATGCGCAAATCGCACTTCAGCTGGACCACAGCAAGACCGTAGAAACCATTGAAAAGGCGCTTGAAGCGGGTTTCTCTTCGGTCATGTTTGACGGCTATGATCTGCCGTTTGAAGAGAAGATCGCGCAGACAAAAGATATAGTTGCAATGGCGCATCAATATAATGCCGTTGTCGAAGCGCCGCTCGGCCGGATTAGTACAGTCGGGAAAGACTCAGAACCGAAATACAACCATGACGATTTAACCGACCCGGAGCTGGTGGCTGACTTTACGCAAAAAAGCGGTGTTGATATTTTGGCCGTATCGGTAGGCACCATGCACGGCAGGCAGTCCGGACAGAGTGTTTTGGATTATGACCGGATTCGTGCAATCTGTGCGAATACCGATATCTTTATTTCACTGCACGGCGGAAGCGGAGTCGGTGAAGACGCTTATCGTGAAGCGATTGACATCGGTGTTGAAAAAATCAGTATCTTTACCCGTGTATCCACCGCGGCAGTCAATACGATAAAAAAGACTTTGGCAGGAACGGACTATATCCGGTTCCCTGAATTATTGGTAGAGGCAAAAAAAGGTGTCACTGAAGAAGTATCAACGTTGATGAATATTTTTGCCGGAAAGTAAAATTCAATGAGTTTGTTAGGTATCGACATCGGTACAACAGGTTGTAAAGCAGAGGCTTTCTCTATTAAGGGAAAGCCGCTTGCGTATGCCTATCGGGAATATAAAAGCGCCGGTCCGAGTATGGGCCGCTTTGAGCAGGATGCGGATTTGGTTTGGGATTATGTGTGCAGCATGATCAAAGAGATTAATGCCAAGCTGGAAAACGACCCTGTTCAGGCTTTAAGCGCCAGCGTTTCGGGGGATGAGATCGTTCCTGTTGACCGAAACGGGGTATGTCTTCATCCCGTTATTATGTCGGCCGACAAACGCGGGGAGGACAGCCACCGAAAGATTATTGCGCATTTCGGCATTGAGAAGATCTATCAGATAACCGGAATCGTTTCAACGCGTAAGTACGGAATCAACCGCGCGTTATGGTATAAATCAAACAAACCGGAACTTTATAACCAAACCTGGCGGTTCTTAACCTGGGAGGATTTCATCTATCTGCGTTTAGGACTTTCTAATCCGACTTGCAGTTTTTCAAGCCTGGCCCGGCTGATGATACTTGATATCAGAAAGAAAACCGTATGGAAAGAGATGCTGGACTTCGCTGGCATCAAAACCGCTCAGTTTTCTGCCGGCGTTGACTCCGGCGAAAGTATCGGAAGCGTTTCAATGAAGGCATCGAAAGAACTGGGATTCTTAGAACCTCCAATGATTGTTGCCGGCGGATTTGACCAATCCTGCGCGGCGTTCGGCGCGGGAGTGATTGATGATAAACGTGCCATGGTCGGCACGGGAACGATGGAAGCGCTATGTGTCAGTGCAGACCAACCAATCGAATCTGAGTCCCTGATGCTGGGTTATTACGCAAGCAGCCTGCATGTGGTCAGAGATATGTATAATTGCACGGCGACTAATGTCTGCGGCGGTGCAATGCTGAAGTGGCTTAGGGATACATTCTTTGAAGAAGAGAAGAGACGCGCAAATGAGGCGGGAACAGATATTTATGAGCAGATTCTGTCCGGCCTGAGCACGGCGCCGTCAGGGCTGATTGTCCTGCCGCATTTTGCCGGATCAGGGCCGCCGTATAAAGATGCGGATGCAACGGGCGTGATTCTCGGGCTGACGCTGAATACCACAAAAAAAGATATCGTTTTGGCCGTTTTAGAAGGGATTACCTTTGAGCTGAGGCAAAACATCGAAAATATCGAGCGGGGTACGGGGAGAATCATTGCATCATTATTGGCTGTCGGCGGCGGGGCAAAGTCTGACTTCTGGCTGCAGCTGAAAGCGGACATCTCAGGCAAAGAGGTGATTCGAATCGGCGTCAATGAAGCGGGATGTACGGCTGGGGCGATGCTCTGCTGGATGGCGCTGAATCAAACGAATGATTACGGTGAAGCTGTTAAACAGTTTGTACACGAGGAATCGGTGTTTGAACCGGATATGCGGCGGCATCAGAATTATGATGAAGTGTATGCGGCATATAAAAAGGTATATCCAAGTACCAGAGCATTAACGCACCGGCTGGGTGCTAAATGATCAGTTTTCTACATTTGCGAAAATTTTATTGACACACAGCATGAAATGTAGTAATATAAATGTGCGCAAACGTTTACTCAACAACAATTCAATATCATTTAAAGCAAATATATTTTTTTAGCACGTGCGCAAACGTTTACTCGTTTGTTGAATATATATTTGAAATATAACGGATTAACAACGATGTTAGTCAAACCAAATCAAAATTAAAAAATAATAAGAGGTGTTTGTTTTGGGTCAAGAATTAGTAAGGATGAAAAACATCAATAAGACATACCCCGGCGTAAGGGCGTTGAAAGACGTATCGTTTGAACTGCGTGAGGGCGAAGTGCACGCACTGGTCGGCGAAAACGGTGCGGGCAAAACAACGCTTGTCAGGGTATTGACGGGAGAGCACAGAAGGGACAGCGGATCGATCTCCTACAAGGGAGAGGAAGTCGATATCCAGAGCATCAATATGTCCCAGGACCTGGGCATTATCATGATCCATCAGGAACTAAACCTGATGAACCACTTGACTGTGGCCCAGAATATCTTCATCGGAAGGGAAACGTCCGGTAAACTGAAGGTTTTCCTGAATGATAAAGAAATCATTGAAAAATCCAGAGAGATATTTAAAAAACTAAACCTGAACATTGATCCGACAGAAAAGGTCGGCAATCTGACAGTCGCGAAACAGCAGATGGTTGAAATTGCAAAGGCATTGTCTTATGACTCCAAAGTACTGATTATGGACGAACCGACCGCAGCGCTGACGGATTCCGAAATTGCGGACCTGTTTCGTGTCATTAAAATGCTCAGAGAAGAAGGCAAGGGAATCATCCATATATCGCACAGGCTTGAAGAACTGAAACAGATATCGGATAGAATCACAGTCATGCGGGACGGACAGTATGTGGATACGGTTGAGACTAAGGACTGCAAGATTGACGATGTAATCAGCATGATGGTCGGACGTACGGTATATATTGAAAAACCGGAAAACAAACTGGACAAAAACGCACCTGTCGCGCTGGAAGTTGAGAATATCAATGCCGGACGGCTGGTTAAAGATGTGTCTTTCTCGGTTAAGAAGGGTGAGATACTGGGCGTGTTCGGACTTATCGGCGCAGGCCGGACGGAAACGGCGCGTGCGATCTTTGGCGCAGACAAAGCGGATTCCGGCGTGGTGAAAGTGTTTAATAAACAGGTTAAAATCACCGACCCGAACAGTGCCATAAAAAACGGAATCGCGTATCTGTCAGAGGACAGGAAGCGTTACGGCTTGGCGCTCGGTATGGGTGTGGATGTTAACATCGCCCTGGCAAACATGCTGGAGTATGTGGGGTTCTTAAGTTTCATCAAGAATAAAAAGGTAATAGCCAACGCAAAGGATAAAATCAGGGCGCTTGCGATTAAAACACCGTCGGAAAAACAGATTGTTAAGTTCCTCTCCGGCGGGAATCAGCAAAAAGTGGTTATCGCAAAATGGCTGACGCGCCAATGCGATGTGTTGATATTCGACGAACCGACGCGTGGTATAGATGTCGGTGCGAAGAGTGAAATTTATAAACTGCTGAACGACCTGGCCAGCCAGGGCAAAGCGATCATCGTTATATCGTCCGAACTGCCGGAAGTCATGCGTATCAGCAACCGAATTCTTGTGATGTGCGAAGGGCGCGTAACCGCAGATATTGAGAATGTTGATTTAAACCAAGATATCATTATGAAGTACGCAACGCAGCGCAATATCAATGAATAAATATATCAAAAGATTAAATATGTGAATTTTTTTGGAGGGAACTATGAAAGAAAAGATATTTAAAAAAGCAGGAATGCAGAAAATGATTGTCTTTGGTGTAATGGTGCTGTTGTTTGCTTTTTTCACCATACTGAAACCTGCTTATGCGAGTTATCAAAATGTGATGACCATTGTTCTTTCAACTTGTGTTAACGGCTTACTGGCTATAGGGGTTACTTTTGTCATTATCACCGCAGGCATTGACTTATCGGTCGGACCGGTGATGACATTCACAGCCGTTATGAGCGGAACAGCGCTCACGATTTGGGGATGGCCGATTTGGGTTTGTATCATTTTCGGAATCCTGATGGGGATTTTGTGCGGCGCACTCAGCGGATTTATGGTTGCCAAGATGAAACTGCCGCCGTTTATTGCGACCATGGCCATGATGATGATGGTGAAGGGACTTAATCTGGTTATCTCAGACATCAAACCGATTTACTTCACGAGCGCTGAAGGATATCAGAAAATCGCACTCGGCGCGGCGTTCGGAATCGAAGGATTCTATAATGCCATTGTGATCTTTATCGCCACGGCTGTATTCGGGCATCTGCTTTTATCAAAGACGTTGCTCGGCCGGTATACATTCGCAATCGGTTCTAACAGCGAGGCTGCACGGTTGTCTGGCATTAAGGTGGATCGTTGGTTGATTATTGTTTATGCGACAAGCGGTTTCTTTTCTGCAATGGCAGGCCTGATCATGTCTTCCAGGCTCAACTCCGCACAGCCGCAGTTGGGGCCCGGATATGAACTTGAAGCAATTGCGGCCGCCGTTATCGGGGGAACATCGCTGGCAGGGGGAGAAGGCACGATAATCGGAACCGTGATCGGTGCATTTATCATGAGCGAGCTCCAAAACGGTCTGCGTGCCATGGCGGTTGCGCAGGAATGGCAGTTTGTTGCTGTCGGTCTTGTTCTGGCACTGGCCGTGTATGTGGATATGCTGCGTAAGAAGCGTGCGTAACCAAACATATGATTAATAAATAATATCAAACAAATAGATATTAGAAAGTTTGAAGCCCATAAAGGGTGAAATTAAAAAAGGAGAAGAAAAGAAATGAAAAGATTATTGGCTCTATCCATGATTCTGGCACTGCTGCTTTCATTTGCCGCATGCGGATCACAGGCGGAAGAAGCAACGCAGGCTGCAACAGAAGCTGTGGAAGAAACCGGGGAAGCTGTTGAAGCAACAGCTGATGAAATTTACATTCCTGTTATTGCTCTGGGATTCCAACATCAGTTCTGGCAAGCTGTTAAGCAGGGTGCTGAAGAAGCAGCAGCGGACTATGGCGTATCCATTACATTTGAAGGTCCGGAAGCTGAAACCATGGTTGACAAACAGGTTGATATGATGAAAGTTGCACTCGGCAAGAATCCTGCTGCGCTGTGTATGGCAGCAATCGACCCGGAATCTATCAGAACAGACGTAGAAGCTGCAAAAGCAAACGGACTTAAAGTGGTTGGATTCGACTCCGGAGTTGGCGACTTAGGCGACACCCACTGTTCTACTGACAACTATGCAGCCGGCGCATTGGCAGCAGAAAATTGCGCAAGACTGCTTGGTGAAAAAGGCACAATCGGTATTGTCGGACATTCACAGACAATGGTTGACGCTGTAAAGCGTGTTGACGGTTTTGTTGACACCATTGCGAAATATCCGGATATGGAAGTTGTTGACGTTCAGTACGGCGACGGCGACCATCTGAAATCAGCTGATATCGCAAAGAGCATGATGGTAGCATTCCCTGACTTAGACTGCATCTATGCTTCTAATGAAGGCGCTTGCGTCGGTACTTATAACGGACTTAAAGAAATCAACAAGATCGGCGAAGTTCTCATTATCGGATTCGACTCCTCAAAAGCATTGAAAGATGCCATCAGAGCTGGCGAAATCGCTGGTGCGATTACTCAGGACCCGATTGGTATGGGATACAAATCTGTTGAAGCTGCAGTTAAATTGATTAATGGCGAAGAAGTTGACCCGATCATCGACACCGGCTGCTATTGGTACGACAGCACCAACATGGACGAAGATCACATTGCACCGTTGCTTTATGACTAGATAGCTTATATGATGGAATTGTGATTCATTCACAATTCCATCAACATAACTTTGGAGGAGCATATGGCTGCAACATTAAAAGACATTGCACAACATATGAATTTATCCGTTGCTACTGTCTCGCGGGCATTGAATAACAAAGGCAGAATCAGCAAGGAAACCACCCAGCGCATCATGCAGGTGGCTGAGGAAATGGGTTACAAACCCAACGAGTCTGCCCGTGCCTTAAAAACAAATCGCAGTTCCACAATCGGCGTGATAATACCTGACTCCAAAAACATCTTCTATTCAAAGATGTTGAAGAGCATTGACCAGGTATTGCTTAATAAAGGCTACAGCATTATTTTCTGCGATTCTGATGAAAAGATTGAACGTGAACAAGAATATTTCGAACTTTTAAAATCAAAAAGCGTAAGCGGTATGATTATCGTTACTGCGGGCAAGACCGACATATATAATGAAGAAAAATCGCTTAGCAATATTGTCTTTGTCGACAATATCCCGTCAATCAGCCGCCCATTTTCTTTTGTTGCCATCAATAACGTAAAAGCGGCATACGAGCTGACACAGTTGGTGATCGACTACGGGCACAAAGACATATGCATGATTTGTGCTGACTTAAGCGAGACGACCGGGTATGACCGGCTGCAGGGTTTTAAAGAATGTCTGATTGATAATAAACTTACGTTTTCGAATAAGTGTATTATTAAAGGGACATTCCAATACCAGACCGGATACAGCGCCGGGGATCAAATTCTTGCGATGAAGAAAAAGCCGACTGCCATTTTCGCGCAGAACAATATGCAGGCTTACGGCGTGATCAAACGGCTGAGGGAAGCCGATGTGCGAATCCCTGAAGATATTTCGGTGGTGTGTTTTGACGCGATTGATGAAACAGGTCTGATGTCGCCAAAGCTGACATGCGTGATGCAGCCTGTTGAAGAAATCGGAAGACAAGCTGTAATGGGGATTCTGGACGGTATTAAAAACGAAAATCAGGCAATGAAACAAATCGAACTGGATTACGAGATTTTTATCGGTAATTCATTAGTACGCATTTAGCATTGCATCGAAATATATTGAATTGAAAGGGATAAAATGATGGAGCAGTATGGAAAGAAGGTTTGGTTCTTCCCGGACGGGGACCGTCCGCCGTTAGGCGACAGTCCGATGAAAGGGCACGAATCCATCGTGATTCTAAACCCAAACCAGGAAGACGCGGAAGTAACCATGACATTTTATTATGAGGACAAAGCACCGCGCGAAGGGATTAAAGCGAGGGTTAAAGCACAGCGGGTTAAATGTCTGCAAACACATAATACCGAGCATATGAACGGCGAAGTGGTTCCGGTATCTGAGCAGTATGCACTAAAAGTGAGCAGTACGGTGCCGGTAATCGTACAATACGGCCGGTTAGACGCAAGACAGGAAAATCTGGCTTACTATACGGTGATGGGCTATCCTTTTGAATAGCCCGATCAGGACATAAAAAACAGAGGAGAAATCATGGAAAAGGCAAGAATACCAGAACAGGAATATCAAGAAAGAATTAAAAAGGCAGCAGAGTTGGTGCAAAAAAATAATCTTGATGTATTAATCGTCAATTCAAACGAGGCGGATTTTGCAAACGCCAGATATTTCAGCGGATTTTGGCCGGTGTTTGAACGCGCTGGTGTTGCAATTGCAGCAAATGGAAAAGCGGCGTTGATGGTTGGACCGGAAAGTGAGATTTTTGCGGCTGATAACAGCCGAATCAAAGACATCTTTGTATTAATGGCATACAGGGAATCCGCAGACCCGAATTATCCGGAATTATCACCCAGCCAATTCAGCGATGTGTTTAAGGCAATCGGCGTTAAGGGCGAAAATATCAGAATCGGGGTTGCCAGCTTTTTAGATACAAGCATTGTTATTTATAACGCGATTAAAGACGCGTTTCCAAAGGCGGAAATTGTCAGAGCAGATGATATCATGGTTGCGCTGAGAAGTATCAAGTCGGAGAATGAAATTGCATGTCTGCGGCAGGGATTTGAAATTGTAAAATATGCGACAGATGCTGTGATCAAAGCGCTTAAGCCCGGCGTTACCGAGTGCCAGATGGTTGGCGTCGCCCAAAAAGCGATTTATGAGCACGGCGCAGAGTATGAAGGACTGCCGATGTATGTATTCAGCGAACAGTCCACGCGGCACGCGATCTCTAGATCAAATCCGGACAGAGTTATAAAAAAAGGTGACATCGTCCAACTGAATCTGTCTGCGCGCGTTGACGGCTATTCGCCCAGTATCGGCTTGCCGGTTAGCATGGGCAAGCTTGCTGAAAAACGCCGTGAGATTATTGAGTTTGGCTTAGAAGCCCATAACTGGACCGAAAAACAACTGAAGGCCGGTGTGAAGTCCAGCGACGTTGCAAAAGCTTTTTATGCGTTCTATAAACAAAGCGGATATGAAAAAAACTATGTTTACGGCCCCTGCCACGGGCTTGGCATGATTGAAGTTGAAGCGCCGTGGATGGAAACAAATTCCGATTATGATTTACAGTCCAACATGACGTTCCAGATTGATACGTTTATCATGGGTGATACGTTCGGCGTCAGATGGGAAAGAGGCACCGTAATCAGAGAAGGCGGCTGTGAAATGCTGGCTGATCCGTTTGGCGAAATCGTTGAACTTGATTTTTAGTCAATTCCAATCAAAGAGGTAAAATGAGACCAAAAGTATTGTTTGGTATTGATGTTGAAACAGATGTTGGCAGCTTTACGCCGTTTTATGACGGCGTAAAGCATGGAGTCCCTTTTTTACTGAATCTTTTTAGAGAAAAAGATGTAAAGGGGACTTTCTACTTTACCGGCCATGCTGCGAAACACAATCCTAAAATATTAAAACAAGTATTCAATTCGAATAATGAAATCGGATGCCACTCGCTCTATCATGAAACGGTCGGTGATGCACTGTTCCCGATACCCGGAATCATGCCGCTGCTGACTGAAGAAGTGCCGCTGCGGCTGAAACGTGCGACTGAATGGGTTGAAGAGACGTCGGGTTACCGGCCGAAATCATTCAGGTGCCCGCGGCTCTGGTCATCAACAGCGGTTTTGAATACGCTGGAAGACCTGGGCTATACATCTGACACAAGCTATCCGATGTATTATTTTAAAGAGCAATTGGCACCGTATCATCCGTCTAAAGACGACTGGACGAAAACGGGAGACATGCGCATCGTCGAAATCCCTAATTTTGCGGATCTGGTGATGGCCTCGCACGATCCCGGACTGGAAAGGGACCGTGACCAATGGCCGTTATTCAGAACAAAAAATGCGGCATTTTTGATGGACAAGGTTAACAAACATATCGTATATTTAAAGGACAGAGATATTGAGCCGGTATTGTGCTTTTATTTTCATCCGTGGGAGTTTATCCCGTGTAAAACACGGTATACTTATGGGGAAGGCGGCACCTGTCCGGATAAGTTTCTGGTGAAGGGCTGCGGCTCAAAGGCAAGAAAAGAATTCGTCAAACTGATTGATGCGTTGAAATCAATTGATGCGGAGTTTCTGACTGCCGCTGAGCTTGCGCAATTGTTTTAAAATTAACTTGAGGAGATGACTAGATGAACAAGGAACGCGCAACAAAAAGCGAGTTATCATCCAACCTCAATAGGAAACTGATTATATTCGTTTCCTATTTTACGATTGGCATGTTAGGTGTTTATATTTCGGTTTATCAATATACAGTTTTGAGCGCCGCACAGTTTTTTAATCTCAGCATTACCATGATGGGGGTTTTGATTGCACTGCAGCACATCGGAATCTCGCTGTCTCCGCTTTTACTTGGCGGGCTGTGTGACAAAATCGGCAAGAAAAAACTCATACTGATTATGATGACGGTGATGGTTTTGGGGATGGCGTTTGCCGGCATTACCCAGGCGTTTACTGTTTTCCTGGTTGCTATTTTGGCAATCGGCGCCGGGTTCGCTGTGACGGAAGGGACAATGTCGGCTGTATTAGCGGATGAGTTTTTTGAGGACTTCTCAAAGCACATCAACTTTTCACAGGTGGCATTCAGCGTCGGGGCGTTATGCGGGCCGTTGGCCGCACAGGCCATGATTAACCACGGCGTTTATTTTAAAGATTTATATCTTTATATTGGCGCTGTATTCCTGGTGATGATTGTGCTGTTCACCCTGACAAAACACCAGTATGACAAGGGGCATGGGAATCCCGAGCATGACAACATCAGCGTCGGAAAGCTGTTTAAAAGTGCGATACTCGTATTGCTTGCAATCTCAATCTTCATGTATGTTGGAATCGAAAATACGATTGCAAATTTTGCTGACAGCTACTTTGAGTTATCTCAGGGTGCACCGCAGTTAAGTGCGCTGGCATTATCGCTCTTCTGGGGCGCGATGATCCCTTCGAGGTTCTTGTCGGGTATCATTAATATCGACCCAAAGAAGAAGTTTATCGGATTATCGGCACTGATATTTGTTTCAGTAATCGGCGCGATGTTGGTACCAAACCATACGGCGAAAATCGTCTTTTTCGCATTGAGTGGATTCGGATGCGGTCCGTTATGGCCGATGATTATGGATACAACGGCAAAGAACCAATCGGCTTCAAACGGACAGTCGCTCAATATGATGATGGCCTTCAGCGGGCTAGGCGGTGCATTGGTACCGTTGCTCGCCAGTGTGGTGGTGGATAACACAATTCAAGCTTCTGCCTATTATATTACGGCAGCGGTCGTGCTGGTAATGATCGCGTTTTACTTATCGGCGAATAAAAAGAACAAGCCCAAGCTAAGCCGGAAGTAAGCAAATTGTTTCCCATAAGGTATTTGAGCGGAAGAAAGATAATGATAAATGTGAGCAATGATGTGTCTGGCTGGTAAGCATGAAGCGATTGTGCTGACTGCAGCATAAGGAGTTTTCGGATGGTTAAAAAAAGTGATATTGATGTCGTTGCGCTTGGCGAATTACTGATTGATTTCAGCCCGAGCGGAACCGGAGGAAATGGGAATCCGCTTTTTGAGATGAACCCGGGCGGCGCACCGGTTAATTGCCTGGCGGCGATTAACAGACTGGGAGCCCGAACCGAATTTATCGGAAAGGTCGGGGAAGACAACTTCGGCGGGTTTCTGAACCAGGTGCTCGTTAACGCAGGTATTGGGAATACCGGGCTCTCATTCACAGGTGATACACACACGACGATGGCTTTTGTGCATCTTGAAAGCAACGGAGAGCGTTCGTTTTCCTTCCTGAGAGATCCGGGTGCGGATACGCAGCTGACAAAGAAGGACATTGATCTTTCACTGATTGACCGCTCTAAAATGGTTCACTTTGGATCACTGTCTTTCACGGATAATCCGGTCAGGGATACGTTACAATACGTATTAAAGTATGCAAAGAAAAAGGGAAAGATGATTTCCTATGATCCCAACTATCGGCCGTTACTCTGGGAGAACGAAAAAACCGCATTATATTGGATGAAGGAAGGCCTGAAATATGCGGATATCGTTAAAATGTCCGAAGAGGAAGCGGAGTTATTGACCGGATACAGTGATATCGAGAAGGCTGCTAAGACGGTATGGGAATCGGGATGTAAAAAGGTATTTGTCACGATGGGCGAACAGGGCGCATACTATTTCGCCGGACAGGACAATCACGGATTTGTGCCTGCGTTCAGCGTTGAAGCAGTCGATACAACCGGATGCGGCGATGCGTTTATGGGTGCGGTGCTCTATCAAACACTATATCAAACCACAAGAAAGATGAGCGAAACCGTTCAGTTTGCAAATGCCGTAGGCGCGCTGTGCGCGACTAAAAAAGGCGGCATTCCCGCAATGCCGACGGAAGAAGAAGCCCTTAAGCTAATCCGCAATAAGGCTTAGTACGCTTGGATCGGCAGTTTAATAAGGCGGAGCAAAACGAAGATTAAGAATTTATTCTGATACGAATATAGGGGAATATGTTTTATTAGGGCTGTGGGGATGATCCTCCATGTGGGTTTGACTCTCATTCCTCTTGCCAAAAGGCTGGCCCGAATATTTAATGAAACGCGTACCGGATTGGTGCGCGTTTTACTTTTAATGGTTTTAGATTAGTGTCGGCTCCTGATAGCCGGATGATGCGCAAAGCATTTTAATCTCTTCTTCAGCCTTGGCAAGCCCGTTTTCGATAGGCGTTTTGTCGTTCAGGTGGGAAAAGATGACGTTCGCCAGAATAACTTCTACCTGCGCTTCAGAAACCAAAATACGGTTATTAATCAGCGGCGTATTTCGCGGCATGGCGTTTAATGAAGACTCAGGCACGAGGCTGAACCATGGATAGAGTTTTAATAAGTCAGAATTATAATAAGTATTTTCACGCGCCGAGATACCGCCAAGCACGGTGTAAGAGATAGAAGACTGCATCGACAACAGCCATTTTAAGAAAGTCACCGCCGGCTCGGCATTTTTTGTATACTGGTTGATGCCCATTGACCAGCCGGCAAGAATGGGTGTTTTGCCCGGAATGAAATCATAACCGACCTTACCCTGTATGGTTGAGATGGAGCGATCGGAAATAACGCACGCATGATGGTGATAAGTGATGATAACCGCAGTCTTGCCCTGGGCAAATTGTTTGGTTTTTTCGTACGCGTTGATTCTTTCAATATTTGGATCGCAGCACTTTAAACTGACAACCATCGACTTAAAAGCCGCAATGTTCTCGTTGCTGTAAAGATGTACACGCCCGTGGCGGTCAAATACTGTTCCGCCGTAAGACCACATTCTCGGATAGAGCTCGCCCATCAGACCTTCATGGAATCCCTGGGTAATCGAGGTTCCGTATTCCAGCGGCGATTTTGGGTTATATTTTTTGGTAAAGAACTTTGCGATCAGATTATAGTCAAACCATGTTTTCGGCACTTCCAACGGTTTATCAAAAACATTGCTGAATTCTTTTTGATACTTGCTGTCTTCAAATAAGTCTTTTCGATAATAAAGCAGTTGTGTCGCGTTCAAATACGGCAGACCGTAAAGCCTTTCCTGATATTTTCCAAACCGCTGCAATGTATCCGGGCTGAACGCACTGTTGAGTGTCCCCGGATTGAACACATCGCTAAGGTCCATTAAGCAGTTGTTTTGGGCAAAAAAAGCAAGCCAGGGCACGTCAATGGCAAACAGATCATAGTCACTCTTTTGCTCATTTTTTACGGCCATCAGTTCGGTGTAGATTTCTGTCTGCGGAAGCGTTTCCAATTCAACATCGACATTGGCGAGGTTGCGGAAATTCGGCAGAATGTATTTGATGGTGTCGGATATGTTGTCGTTCTGTGCCAGTAACACCCTTATTTTTTTTGTGTATGTCGGTGTAATCGGAACAGATGTGAAGCGCTTTAAGTTCTCGTCAATCTGCCGGAGACGCGAATACTTAAATTCATCCTGTAATTGTCTGACGATGAACTCAAATGATTTTTTGCTCTTGATATTTTCGGCCAAAGTTTCTGCGGCAAGCGTACCGAGCTTTTTTGCCGGACGGTTTGTCTGCATTGCCTGCAGCTGGCTGCCGGAATTCAGCCAACTGTCCTCGCTTAGCGCAATAACATTGACATCCATGTTTAGGCCAACCCCTCGCAGGTTTATCGCTTCTAAGAGCCCGGCCGATATTTTTGTAGAAGTGGAAATGATCAGTTTTGGGATTGGGTGTTCGGTCAGCGTATGCATCAGCCGGTTAAAGATGTCCGCCTTTGAGGAAGGCAAACTGACGATTTTACCGGCCGGCATCTTTGCCTCAATGAAGGCATTTCTAAAGCCGTTGGCGGAGGCCAGCTCGTTAGAATACTCTAAAGGACCGGTCAATAAAACAATGTCCTCGTGGCCGTTCCTAAGAAAGAAGCTGGTGATGTTATTGATGGTTTCTTCGTCGTTAAAAGCGATAAAATTAGCGTTTTGAATACGCGTCGGCTTGCGCAGCACAAAAACGAGCGGCATGCGCTTGAGTATCAAAGTGAACAATTCAGAGGCGCCCGGATTGCAGGTGCACAGGATAACGCCGGCGTAATCGGACGATAAACATTCTTTGAGGGCGTTCTCTTCTTCGATGTCAATATCATCAGTTAAATATAAAACCGGATTATACCCGCTTTGCTTTAACGGTTCAAGCGCACCGGTTAATATTTCGGCAAATACACGTTCTTCTATACTGGGGAGTATAACGGCGATTTGATTGCTGGTCTTGGTTTTAAGCCGTTTTGCCGACTGGCTTGGCACATAATTAAGCGCTTCAATCGCCTCTTGAATCGACTTTCTTCGCTCCGGACTGATATATTTATTGTTTAAATAGTTGGAAACAGTGCTGATTGCAACACCGGCTTTTTGGGCAACATCGTATATAGTAGCCATAAAAACCCCCCTAATTTGCCATTATCATAATATAAAATAGAAAAAAAAGCAAATGAACCGATTCTAAAAAAACAAAAAACATGGAACTTTTTTCTAGCAAGTTATCATAAAATGGTGTTAAATGAGTTTATAGCTGTAAAAAAACTTTTTAAAACGTATATATGATTATAGATGTCTAGGAGGTAGTAACATGGCAATAATCGGAATAAGACCAACGATAGACGCAAGAGAAGGAAGCCTAAGCGTACGTGCCGGCTTAGAAGAACAGACAATGGATATGGCAAGATCCGCAGCAAAGCTGATTTCTGAGAATCTCAAAGATTCTGACGGAAATGCAATTGAGTGTATTATTGCGGACTCGACGATAGGCAGAGTTGCAGAGGCCGCTGCATGTGCTGAAAAATTCAGCCGTGCCGGTGTGTGCGCGTCTTTAACGGTTACGCCATGTTGGTGCT
This sequence comes from Christensenellaceae bacterium, assembly GCA_963674805.2. Lineage (GTDB taxonomy): Bacteria > Bacillota > Clostridia > Christensenellales > CALMFG01 > CALMFG01. The sequence continues at coordinate 154,301 of CAXXNY010000022.1, read as the reverse complement.
ATGGATCGGAGACCATGGACATGGATCCGATGATTCCAAAAGCCATATGGGGATTTAACGGAACAGAACGGCCGGGGGCCGTTTATCTTGCAGCCGTATTAGCAAGCCACGCGCAAAGAGGCTTGCCCGCTTTCGGTATTTACGGCAAAGACGTTCAGGACAGCGATGACAAATCGATTCCTGACGATGTGGCTGAAAAAATCCTCCGCTTTGCTAGAGCGGCGGTTGCAGTCGGCGAAATGAAAGGCAAATCATATCTGGCCTGCGGTAATGTCTCAATGGGTATTGCGGGATCAAAGGTTGACGACCTGTTCTTCCAGAATTATCTTGGCATCAGAACCGAACAGGTGGATATGGTTGAATATATCAGAAGAATTGAAGAAGGTATCTTTGATCCGAAGGAATTCGAAAAAGCACTGGCGTGGGTAAAAACAAGCTGTAAAGAAGGCCGGGATAAAAATGCCGAGCCTGCGTCACGTGAAGAAAAAGATAAACAGTGGGAATTTGTCGTTAAGTGCGCACTGATCGCAAAAGACCTGATGAACGGTAATCCGGAGCTGGAAAAGCTTGGGTTCTCCGAAGAAGCAAAAGGCCACAACGCGATTGCAGCTGGTTTTCAGGGACAGCGCCAGTGGACCGACCATTTCCCAAATGCAGACTTTTTAGAAGCGATTCTTTGCTCGTCGTTTGACTGGAACGGCCTGCGCAAACCTTATATTATGGCGACGGAGAATGACTCGCTGAATGCGGTATCCATGCTCTTTGGGAAACTGCTGACAAACTCAGCGCAGATGTTCAGTGACGTCAGAACCTACTGGTCACCCGAAGCGGTCAAACGCGTTACCGGAAAACCGTTAACCGGACTTGCTGAAAACGGAATTATCCACCTGATTAATTCCGGCGCAACGACGCTGGATGCCAGCGGACAGCAATCGGACAAAGACGGCAACCCGACAATGAAACCGTATTGGGAAATCACTGACGATGAAATGAAAAAGTGCCTCGAAGCAACCGAATGGTGCCCGGCGGATCTTGGATATTTCCGCGGCGGCGGCTTCTCCTCACTGTTTTATACAAAAGGCGGGATGCCGGTAACCATGTCCCGCATCAATATGGTTAAAGGCATCGGACCTGTTCTGCAATTGGCAGAAGGCTATACCGTTGAACTGGAAGAGGATGTAAACAAAATTTTAACGGATAGAACCGACCCGACATGGCCGACTACATGGTTCGCACCGCGGCTGACAGGGAAAGATGCATTTAAAGACGTATACAGCGTAATGGCAAACTGGGGCGCCAACCACGGCGCAATCTCAGCGGGGCATATCGGCGCAGACCTGATTACATTGGCTTCAATGCTGAGAATCCCGGTCAATATGCATAATGTTGAAGACGGCGAGATTTTCAGACCCGCAAGCTGGTCGTCATTCGGCACGCAGGACAAAGAGGGCGCCGATTACAGGGCTTGCCAAACATACGGCGCAATTTACGGCAGATAATTCAGCGGTAAATCCGCAACATTCTTTCAATATGAGTTGTTATTTCTGCAAAACAGCAGAATCATTATAAAGGAGGAAAAAAAATGAAGAAACTTATCGTAATGGCACTAGTCATAGTGATGGTATTCAGCTTTGCAGCATGTGCAAAAACAGCTGAACCGGCTGCTTCTGAAGCTGCAGAATCAACAGAAGCTGCTGCTGAACCGGCTGCAGTTGAAGAGGACGTCCCCGTTATTGCGTTTGTTCCGAAGGTTATCGGACAAGCATGGTGGGATTATGTACGTGATGGCGGCGTAATGGAATGGGCTGAAGAAAACGGCATCGATGTTAAATATCAGGGACCGACTGAAATCGATGCAGCGGCTCAGGTTCAAATCATGACTGACCTTGTTGCTCAGGATATCGATATTCTATGTTTCTCACCGCTTGATCCGGATGCTTGCGAAAACATCTGTAAAGAAGCTCGTGATAAAGGCATCATCGTTATTGCAACCGAAGCTTCAGGTATGGTTAACGTTGATTATGACGTTGAAGCATTCTCAGAAGCAGGCTTAGGCGCATTCATGATGGACGAATTAGCTAAACAGATGGGTGAAGAAGGCGAATATGTTACCATGGTTGGCAGCATGACAAGCGAATCTCACATGAACTGGGCAGATGCTGGCGTTGCGCGTCAGGTAGAAGCATATCCAAACATGACTTTGGTTGCTGACGAACGCGTATCATCTGAAAGCGATGCTGAAATCGCATACCAGAAAACAAAAGAATTACTTAAAAAGTATCCGAACTTAAAGGGTATCCTCGGAACTTCTTCGTTTGACGCTCCGGGCGCTGCACGTGCAATTGATGAACTCGGTCTGACCGGTCAAGTATTCGCTATTTCTGTTGCTCTGCCTTCAGAAACCCGCGACTATTTGAATGACGGCGTTCTCAATGCTGTTGCGTTATGGGATCCGGCTGTTGCAGCTAAGGCAATGCTGAATCTGGCTGTTATGCTTTATGAAGGCGAAACAGTTGCGACCGGTTCTGACTTAGGCGTAGACGGTTATACTGACGTGACCATCGACGGTACTGTTGTTATTGGACAGGGCTGGATTGCGATCACTAAAGATAATGTGGACAGCTTCACATTCTAATGTGAGACGATAAGCAAAATCACATTATTAGATTTTCCTAGTTCGGCAGGAGCCATGTGCTCCTGCCGAATAAATTCTAACCACAACACTACTTTCTAGCTTATTATGAAAAAAAAGTATATGATATATACAGCGTATAGTTTTTTTTCATAATCAGCTGAGATAAAAGCTTTATCTGCAGCGTCTGCTGTAGAACTATTTTGAAAGGAAGTTTGTCATCAATGTCTGAATACTTACTCGAAATGAAAAATATCGATAAGTCTTTTTCCGGTGTACATGCGCTGGACAATGTGGACTTTGCGATTAAGCCGGGACAGGTGATGTGTCTGGCGGGCGAGAACGGCAGCGGGAAATCCACGCTGTGCAAGATTATTTCCGGCGTTTTCACCCGGGACGGCGGAGACGTCTTATATCGCGGGAAGCACATTGAAAGAATTACACCTGCGGAGGCAACAAGACTTGGCATTCAGGTTATCTATCAGGACCTCTCAATCTTTCCGAACCTAACAGTGAGAGAAAACCTCGCCATTAACTCGGAGATCACGGACAAAAGACGGTTTGTGAACAAGAAGCGTATGGACGAAACCGCTAAGGAGGCCCTAAGCAAAATCGGTCATGATATTGACTTGGATGCGAAAATGGGTGACCTTAGTGTTGCGGACAAACAGCTCATCGCGATTTGCCGGGCGCTTCTTTTTAATGCAAAGCTGATCATCATGGACGAGCCGACAACGGCACTTACAAAAAAAGAAGTGGACGCGCTTTTCCGGACGGTTAAGAAGCTGAAAGAGAAAAATATCGCGGTCATGTTTATCAGCCACAAAACAGAAGAAATCTTTGAGATTGCCGACAGTATCGCGATTATGCGTAACGGGCAAAATGTTTATTTGGGGAATGTCGATGAGATTACGCCCAAGGAGTTCTCGTACTATATGACAGGCCGTGAGCTGAGGGAAAAGCATTTTGAACCAAAAAACATCAGCAAAGAACCCGTCCTTGAAGTGAAGAACCTAACGCGGCTGAAGAAGTATGATAATATTTCGTTTGAACTGAGAAAAGGCGAGATACTGGGCATCACTGGCCTGCTCGGATCAGGGCGTACGGAACTTGCACTGTCATTGTTCGGCCTGCTAAAACCGGACAGCGGGAAAGTTTATCTGAATGGGAAAAAGGTAAGGATTAATTCACCGATCACGGCGCAGAAGCTGAAGATTGGATATGTGCCGGAAGACCGGCTCACCGAAGGCTTGTGCCTGCGCCAATCCATTGCGGATAATATCACGCTTGCATCATTAAAACGCTTATCCAATCAGATTGGATTAATCAAAGAAGGCGTCATTCTTGACGATGCAAACATTTGGGTGGACAAGTTTTCCATCGCGACCGATGATGCAAGAAAAGCGGCTTCGACGCTTTCCGGCGGAAATCAGCAGAAAATTGTGCTTTCAAAATGGTTAAGCAACGATCTGGATATATTAATTCTTAACGGACCGACGGTTGGTGTTGATATCGGCGCCAAACAGGATATTCATGATTTGATGCACGAACTCGCCAATCAGGGGCTTGCGGTGATTATCATCTCGGACGACCTTGAAGAAGTTGTGGTCAACTGCAACCGCGTCATCGTGATGAAGGATGGACAGATTGTGGGCGAAATGGAAGACGAAGACGTAACCAATATGGCGATATTGGATATCATTCGATAGGAGGAATAAAATCATGCAATTTAGAAACAAACTGCGTCGGATGACGCAAAGAACAGAATTTTATATCTTCCTGATTTTGGTTGCGATGTGCATCGCGATCCAGATTATCTCAGGCGGACAGCTGTTTGAACCAAACTCAATCGTCGATATCGCGCGCTCCATGGTTATCTTTGGTATGTTTGCGCTGATTAACTTGATGGTGGTCATCTCCGGCGGATTTGATTTGTCGTTCCCGACACTGGCCTCACTGACTTATGCGGTGACGACAACGATCTGCCTTAACATGGGATGGTGCCAGGAAACAGCCTGGCTGGCGTTTGTGCTGGCAGCTGCTATCGGCCTGGTACTGGGAATGCTTAACGGGATTATAATTTCTCGTTTCAAAGTGAACGTGATGATTGTAACACTGGGAACCCAAACCCTGTTTCTGGGTATCAGTATGGGGCTGCTCCAGATGCGGGAAATCACATCAACACTGCCATTAGGATTAAGATATTTTGGGGAATCTCAGTTATTTGAAGTATATAGTTCAACGGGCATGCGCTCGACAATGCCGACGGCGTTCCTGCTGTTTGTGGCATTGGCTGTCCTTGTATGGTTTGTCTTAAAATATACCATGTTCGGCCGTTCGCTGTACGCAATCGGCGGCAATGAAGTCTCTGCGGAACGTGCTGGGATCAATGTCAAGAGAACGAAATTCTGGCTGTATTCACTAGTCGGACTGATTGCCGGTGTTATCGGCATCTTACGTGTCTGTATGGTGCGCCAGTCGATCCCAAGAGGACTAAACGGCTGGGACTTAAAGGTTATTCCGGCGGTTATACTCGGCGGCGCCAGCATCTACGGCGGTGAAGGCAGTGTGTTTGGAACCCTGACAGCAATCGGGCTGATTACGGTGATATCGAACAGTTTGCTGCTGATTGGCATCGACTCTTACTGGCAGGATTTCTTTAACGGATTAGTCATCTTAGCGGGTGTCACAATCTCGGCGGTTCAGGCGAAACGCCGCAGCATATAGAAGGAGGGAAGAATAATGAATAAAAGTAAGGGTTTAAAATTTAACTACTCGTTCCTTCTGCTTGGATTATTAACGATTGTACTCATTGCATTTACCATCGCAAAACCCGATACGCTTTGGAAAGGATCGCAGTGGATGTCAATGGCGGCACAGTTCCCGGAATACGGCGTGTTTGCGTTGGGGGTCATGTTCTGCTTTATCAGCGGGAATATCGACGTTTCATTCGTTGCACTCGGCGATATGGCGGCTATCTTTGCCTGCAAGTTTATGCTGATGGCAACGGATGGCAGGATTCCCGAAAGCCAGACAAATCTGGTCGTTGTCGGTGCGGTTCTTCTAGCGATCGCAATCGGCGCGGTTGGCGGATTCATAAACGGTACACTGATATCACGTTTGGGGATTCCGTCAATATTGGCAACACTATCCACCCAAATGGTATTTAGAGGATTGGGGATTGCATTAACTAGAGGGGATGCGGTATCCGGGATTCCGCTGGTTTACAGTGAAGTCGGGCATATCAAGGTATTCGGCTTCCTGCCGCTGCCGCTGCTCATATTCTTAGGCGTGTTCCTGATATGTGCGTTCCTATTAAAATATACCACCTACGGTAAGAAGCTTTATATGGTCGGCTCCAACCAGAAAGCGGCAAGATTCAGTGCGATTAACACGACACGGATGATCAATGCGACTTTCATTATCAGCGGTATCTGCGCCGCGATCGGCGCTATGCTGATGGTCTCAACGATGAACTCCATCAGGGCGGACTTCGGATCTTCTTATCTGATGCGTGCTATCTTAATCCTGGTGCTGGCGGGCGTTCTGCCTGACGGCGGCATGGGCAAGATTAAAAATGTATTAATCGCGATCGTGACGATTCAGATTATCGCATCCGGGGTCAATATGTTCCCGGCGCTGAACTCGTATTACGGCAACTTGATTTCCGCAACCATGCTGTTGATTGTTCTGATGGCAACCACGCGTCTGCTGGAAAACGGCCGTGTTAAGAAACGCGCAAAAAAGGCAATTCCGGAAGCGACAAAATCATAACAGAATGAATAAAACAAAGGAAGTATGACCATGCAGCTCATTAACATGTTTTATGAAGAAATCGAAGACACTGTTAAACGCCGTGTGCCTTATGTGATTCCGGTGGGAACGATGGAGTATCACGCACATCACGCTTCTGTCGCAACTGATACGCTTGTGATAACGGGATGTTTAAACAAGCTAGAACAAGAAAAAGAAATTGTTATTTGCCCCCCGATCTGGTATGGGGTGGCCTCATATGCGGTATGCGGTCCGCGGCCCGGACATTTCCATGTGGACGAGGACACGTATGCGGATTATATGTATTGTATTTTAAAATCAATGATTGATGCGGGCAACAAGAATATCTATCTTGTTGCCCACCATCAGACCGAAGCCGGCGGACTGATGCCCATGACCATTGCCTGCCATAAAGCGGCGAAGAAGGTGACCATGGCGTATATGGAAGAAACGCTGGGCCAGGGCTGGTGGGGCGACGATCAGTTTGAACATTATTATGAAAATCTCGGAGAAGGGGACGACCCGTTTTCCTATATTAAGATCATACCTCTCGTCGGTAAAGAAGCACAAATCAAGTGCGGCGGATTCGACCATGCAGGTAAGTGGGAAACATCGCTTATGATGGCAACCTGGCCGGAAAACGTTGACCTTGCACGTTGTAATCAAAACACGGAATGGTATGCAAAAAGTGCGCGCGAAGCAAGCGAAGAAACCGGAAATATGATGGTGGGACACGCGCTTGAATGGCTGCGCCAAACCATTAAGTAACGATTGTTTACAAGGAGAATGAAGATGAACAGTATCGAAAGATTTTATGCGACAATCGAACGCCAGCCGGTTGACCGGCCTGCCTGTTGGATGGGTATGCCGACGCCGAGCGAGGTTCCCAAGTTATGCGAATACTTCGGCGTGAATACATTGGAAGAATTAAAGGCAACCTGCGGCGACGACTTTTATGCAATCGAAGTGCCATACCAATCACCGACATGTTCGGCACTGTACGCGGCATTCGACTGGTATATGGGCGGAAGCAATGTGGATACCGAACACCGGACGCTGACGGCGGATGGGTTCTTTGCAAATATCGAGACAGTCGAAGAAGCTGAAAATTCAGGATTCCCATGGCCGGATCCGGAGCTGTATATTGATCCTGCGGAATGTAAGCGGCTTGTTGACGAAGCGCCGAATGATAAGACCATATTAGGTATGGCATGGGCGGCGCACTTTCAGGATTTCTGTGCGGCATTCGGTATGGAAACCGCAATGATGAATATGCTTGCCAATCCTGAGTTGGTGCATTATGTGAATGACAAGATCATGGCGTTTTATTTAAAAGCGCTGAAGATATTCCTTGAAGCGACAAAAGGGAAAGTGCATGCCGTACTGATCGGTGATGATATCGGCAGCCAGCTGGATTTGATGATCAGCCCGAATATGGTCGAAGAGTTTGTCATACCCGGCGCAAAACAGCTAGTGGATTTGATCCACAGCTATGGCGTTAAAGTGATATATCATTCCTGCGGATCAATTGCGCGGGCTATCCCGATGCTGATTGAAGCGGGCGTGGATGCGATTCATCCGATTCAGGCGCTTGCGGTGGGGATGGAACCTGAAGGATTAAAGGAAAAATTCGGCGATCAGGTCTCTTTCTGCGGCGGAGTCGATACACAGGAACTGCTACCGAATGGAACACCCGAAGAGGTCAAGGCAAGCGTCAAACATTTGAGAACGCTGTTCCCGACCGGGCTGATTATTTCACCAAGCCATGAGGCGATACAGTCAGACGTGCCGCCTGCGAATATCAAAGCGATGTTCGATGAAGCCCAGGAGATTTATTAATAATAAGCATATACTGAACGAAACCGAAGATCCGGAGGTTGGATATGAAAAGATCAGGCGAAATGATTATGATTAAGCCCGAAGGACTTGAGGCCTATAAGCGTTATCATGCAAACCCGATTCCGGGTGTAAACGAAATGATTAAGGCATGCAACATCCGAAATTATTCGATTTTTCAGCGCGGAGATTATATGTTTGCCTACTATGAATATATGGGCGATGATTTTGAAGCGGATATGGCGAAAATGGCGGCGGACCCGACGACCCAGAAATGGTGGGACCTCGTTAAACCGTTGATGCAGCCGTTAGCGGATAAAAAGGAAGGCGAGTTTTGGTCCGCGATGGAAGAAGTCTATCATCTGGATTAATAAAATGATGAAAAAAGAAGCCGATCAAACCGTAAAATATTTCGGACAACTGGGACGGTTGAAGCGCGAAAAGATTGACGAATACTGTGAACTGCACGCGAATCCGTGGCCGGAAGTGTTAAAGACGATTACGGAATGTAATTTAAGAAACTATTCCATTTTTCTTCATGATGACATGGTATTTGCGTATTTTGAATATACCGGCGAGGACTTTGATGCCGATATGGAAAAGATGGCGCAGGATCCGGTAACACAGGAATGGTGGACACATACAAAGCCTTGTTTTGAAATCTATCCGTTTGACCAAAACAGTGAATTCTATCATGATATGAAACGCATTTTTTATCATGCATAATTATATAATGAATTAAGTATATAAGAACTATATATAATGAAGAAAACTCAGACAGGAGGGCAAGGATGCTGGAGCACGGAACAATATGTATTCCTGACGATGAATATAAGGTACGCGTAAAGCGGGCCGCTAAGCTGATTCAGGATAAGGGATTAGATGCTTTAATTGTGAACTCAAATGAATCTGACTATGCAAATGCACGGTATTTCTCCGGGTTCTGGCCGCTTTTTGAGCGCTGCGGTGTAGCGGTTGCGGCAAACGGGGATGCCGCCCTGATGGTCGGCCCGGAGTCCGGCGAATTCGGGAAAGACCGGAACAAGCTGGATAAACTTTTTGTTCTAAAAGCATACCGTGAAGGCGCAAACCCGGACTATCCTGAGTTAAAAGCGGATACTTTTAACGACGTGTTTAAAGCGATCGGCGTATCCGGCAAGAAATTAAAAATCGGTGTGGCATCATATCTGGATACATCGGTAACGATTATGAATGCCATAAAAGAAGCGTTCCCAGAGGCTGGAATTATTGACGCCGGAGACATCATGGTGTCGCTGCGTTCGATTAAGTCAGAAAATGAACTGAATTGCTTAAGAGAAGGATATCGAATCGCTGAACTGGCATCCCAGCAGGTGATAAAAGAAATCAAGCCCGGCATGACCGAGCTTCAAATGGTGGGCGTCGCACAGCGCGTAATCTATGAACAAGGTGCTGAGTATGAAGGGCTGCCCATGTACGTGTTTTCTGAAGCCTCAACGCGGCACGCGATTTCTCGCTCATCCTATCGTAAATTGCAGAAGGGTGATATCGTTCAGCTTAATTTATCGGCAAAGATAGACGGCTACTCCGCCGCTATCGGATATCCGGTTGTATTGGGCAAGCTGGAAGGGAAACGGCGCGACGTGGTGTTGTTCGGCAGAGAAGCGCACTTTTGGACACAGGAACAGATTAAAGCCGGTGTTTTAGCAAGCGATATCGCGAAGCAGTTTTATCAGTATTATGTGGATAACGGCTATCAGGAAAACTTTGTTTACGGGCCGCTTCACGGCACGGGAATCATTGAGGTGGAAGCACCGTGGGTGGAAACAACATCAAATTATAATCTTGCGCCAAACATGACATTTCAGATCGATACCTTTATCTCGACGCAACAATTCGGCGTCAGATGGGAGAAGGGAATTGTCGTAACGGAGTCAGGCTGCGGCGTGCTGTCGCCCGAAATCGGAGACTTATACGAGCTTGATGTTTAGGTAATTGGCGTTCGGCGAATATCTTGATATATTCGGCTGAATAAAAGCCATAAGGTGTTTCTTGAAAAGATATTTTGGTGTAGAATAATAATGCAATAAAACACCTGAAGAAAGAAGAAGAAAGATGGAACGACAAAAACATTATATTGCAGTCGACCTTGGCGCAAGCAATGGTCGGATTATTTTGGGGAAATTTAATCAAAAGGAAATCACCTTTGAAGAACTGTATCGCTTCAGCAATGATTATGTTCAGGTAAACGATGCCTACTATTGGGACATTCTGCACCTCTATTCTTCTATTATTGAGGGGCTGAAAGCCTATTCCAAGAAATACAGCGACCCCATCCACGGGATCGGTATCGATACATGGGGTGTCGATTTTGGATTAATTGACAGTCAGGGGCGGCTTGCCGGCAATCCGAGAGCATACCGGGATGCCCGAGGCCTAAGAGGCATGAAGGCGTTTCACCAGAAATATGGTGAGAAAGCGGCTTTTAATATCTCGGGCAATGCCAATTTTGAGTATAATACTTTGTACCAGCTTTATGATATGGTGCAGAGCAAAGATCCGCAGCTAGAGGCAGCGGATAAGCTGTTGCTCTTGCCGGACTTAATCGCATACATGTTGTGCGGGGAAGCGTCATGCGAATATACGCATGCGTCGACGACGCAGATGCTGGACGGCCGTACATGGAGCAAGGGTTTAATTGATATGCTGGGCATTAAGCCGGATTTACTGCCGGAAGTTAAGCTGAGCGGTGAGAAAAAGAGCGATTTATATCCGCATATTGTTGAAAGTACGGGATTATCGCAAACTGCGCCGGTTTACTGCGTCGGTTCGCATGATACGGCTTCCGCGGTTGCCTCGGTGCCTGCATCGACCAAGAATTATGCGTTTTTATCGTCAGGGACATGGTCGCTGATGGGGATTGAGAACGATAAACTCATTATAAATGACGTTGTCTTTAATCATTCGTTTACAAACGAAGGCACCATCACGGGCGGATACCGCTTGCTGCGGAATATCATGGGCCTTTGGATTATACAAAACTGCAAGCGGGAATGGGACCATAAAAAACCCATCAGCTGGGATGAAGTTGTTAATAATGCAAAAGAAGCGCCGGCATTTCAATCGTTTATTGATGTTGATGATCATATGTTTTTTGATGGCAGCAACATGGTCGGGAATGTGCAGCAGTATTGCCGGAATACCGGGCAAAAGGTGCCGGAAACGATCGGTGAGATTGCACGAACGGTATATGAGAGCTTGGCTATGTGCTACCGCGAAGCTTTTGTCGGCCTTGAGCAGTTAAAGGGCGAGCAGATTGATGTGCTGCATATTGTCGGCGGAGGATCAAAGAACGACATGCTGAACCAAATGACCGCCAATGCAATCAATCGAATGGTGGTAGCGGGGCCGGCAGAAGCGACGGCGATTGGGAACCTGATGGTTCAGATTAAAGCATCCGGCGGGGTAAAGGATCTGGCGGAGATGCGCTCGGTTATCCGGGAATCCTGCGATGTAAAAACTTTCAGCCCAACGGATGTGGATGCCTGGGCGGATAGTTTTAACCGATACAAAAAAATCGTGGGTAAGTAAGGCGCTTTAAAACAGGATTTTGCCACTCCATTATATTTTCTGATGTGAGCGTGATAAAGATATAAGTATTCGGCAAAACAGCCAGCAGGTAAATGAATGATTCTGCCTGTGGGCTTTGTTTAAGAAAATTTCGGCTGGCGCCGATATAAGACAGCAATTCTACTAATAAAAAAAACCATGATACTAAAAGATATGCTTTAAAGGAGCACAAAATGTTAATCAATACACCTAAAATTCTATCACCGGAAATTATCGCAACGCTGTGTGAAATGGGCCACAGCGATGTCATTGTGATCGGCGATGCAAACTTTCCGGGAAAGAGAATGGCCAAAGAAGGCGGTGCAAAATTCCTTCGAGCTGACGGCATCTCCGGAACACAGCTTTTAGAAGCGATATTGACCTTGATACCGTGTGACAGCTACTGCGATCAGCCGGTCTCGCTGATGCAGAAGACGGACCGCGACAAGGACATTAATATACCAATATGGAATGAATATAAGAAAATCGTTGAAAAATTTGATGAGCGCGGCGAAAAAGCAATCGGGTTTATCGAACGTTTTGATTTTTACGACGCGGCAAAAAAATCATATTGCATTATCCAATCCGGAGAAGAAGCGATTTATGCAAATGTTATGATCCAAAAAGGTGTTATTAAATAGCAATTATTCTGCGTCTAAACGGCTTAATACGAATAGCACTAGTTAATGATAGCCGCAAAGAAAAGCTGTATGGTTTTGGCTTTGCGGCGAAACGCGATACCTCCATACCGGCAGACACTACCTGCTGCTTAATGCGCGCGCCTTCAGGCGGGCGTTTTTTGCTGCGGATTAGAATATTTTGGTTGTATTGAGTATTTTTAAAATGCTGCATGAATAGCGAGTACAAAATATATAGCATAGGCATTTTATATTTCATAATAAGTCAAACAGGTATATAATAAAGATAGCAATCGTTTTAACATTCATCGAAAAGTGTATATATCAAGTAAGTAATATATGTTGCGTTTTAGGTGATTGTAAATGAAAGCAAAGACAAAAACGACGTTAATCCATATATTGACGGTTATTGCAGGGCTCTATATTGCCTACTATATCTATTGGCGTGCAGCGTATACGATAAACCAGAATGCGCTGTTTTTTTCTATCATTTTATTAGTGGCCGAGATACAGGGCGTGATTAATTTTCTGCTTTTTGCCATGATGACCTGGAACCTCAAGCAGAAAAGAGCCCCAAAGCAACTTGATGGCAGGAGTGTGGATGTCTTTGTCCCCACCTACAACGAAGAGCTGTCGGTGCTGGAAGCAACGCTTGTCGGATGCGTGAATATGCGCATGCCGCATAACACCTATATCTTAGACGACGGAAAGCGGCCGGAAGTCGAAGCGCTTGCCGCGAAAATGGGATGCTTATACCTGACTCGTGAAGATAATAAGCATGCAAAGGCAGGGAACATCAACGCCGCACTGGGCAAGACAGACAGCGAGTTTATCGTGGTATTGGATGCCGACATGGTACCGCAACCCGATTTGCTTGAAAAAACACTCGGATATTTCAGGGACAAAAAAACCGCAATTGTCCAGCTGCCGCAGGAGTTCTACAACTTTGACTCGATGCAGCATCATTTTGAGGGTATGCGATGCCATGAACAGCAGCTGTTTTATCACATCATCCAGCCCGGTAAAGATAACATCAACGCGGCATTTTGGTGCGGCAGTCCCTCCGTAGTGCGCAGAAAAGCGCTGGAATCCATAGGCGGTGTTGCGACCGACAGTATCACAGAAGACTTCCTGACCTCTATCAGGCTGAACTCAGCAGGATGGCGAATCAGATACCACCACGAAGCACTGGCGTTCGGTATTGCGCCGCAGTCTCTGAGCGCCTTTTTGATGCAGCGGTTAAGATGGGCACAGGGCTCCATGAAGATTTTACGCAGCCGGGACAATCCGCTGATTAAAAAAGGGTTAAGCCTAAAACAACGTCTGTCGCATTTCGCCGCGGTGTTTACCTATTTTGACGCATACCAAAAACTAATTTACTTGTTGACGCCGGTTATTTTACTTTTCACAGGTATCATGCCCATTAAGGTAATCAGCGGGATTGACTTTATGCTGCATTGGATACCCTACTTCGGGCTGACCATGCTGGCGAATATTGTGCTCGGCAGGGGCTATTTCGATTATCTCGCGGTAGAGAAGTTCAATACACTCAAGATGGTCACGTTTATCCGTGCGTCGTTTTCGCTGATTTTTAGAAAGAATATAAAGTTCAACGTCACGCCGAAGTCGGTTGAAAAATCGGTGAAACAGAAGGACAGGCGGGAGCTCATCATACATATATTGATTTTGGCTGCGATTATCGCCTCTGTCCTGTATGCGCTGATTAATTCGGTTGTTAGACACATAATCATCTATCCGTCGTTAGCGGCACTGCTGATTGCGGTGTTCTGGTCGCTGGTCAACGGAATTATTCTGTTCCTTGCGCTTCACGAAGTGCTGAAGCGGGTCTACCTGCGTAAAGATTACCGCTTTCCGCATCATATATCCGGAAAGCTGCAAAAGAAGAATGGGGAAAGTGTTGGCTGTATCATTACGAATATCTCAAGGGGAGGATTGAATCTCTTGCTGAATGAGCAGGATACACTGCAGGGGCCGGGTCCGGACGAAATGACCGTATGGTTCAGCCTCTCGGAAGAAGAGCTGGGGCTTCCGGGTAAGGCGGTTTATATCATGCAGAATGAAGACAAAACATGGAATGTCGGCTTCCAGTTTTCTGAACTGCCGGACGAGATGAAAATGAAGTATTTCAAATATCTGTTTATGACGGCGCCACGGCATACCTATGAGACGAGCAGCTGTGAGGGAAGAATGCGAAGATCCGGTATATCCTGATATCAATATCTTGGAATTCAGGCTCATCTTATTACATCAATGAAAATACAAGGCTGATAACCACAGAATCGCCCAGAAACGTAAATTCACCTAAAGGTTGATTAATTTCGATTAAAGGTGTAAAATTGGGAAGTTGTTTTTCGAGATTCTCAAAAGGGAACAATTACCCTTGATGATATAAAGTTTTAGAGGAAAAGGTTATTAAAATGAAAACAATCAACATTAAACTCTCAATGACAGAGGATATAAAGAATTTTGTTAGAATCACGTCAAAATACGATTATGACATTGATTTAAGGTCCGGCAGATATGTGATTGATGCAAAATCTATTTTAGGAATTTTCAGCCTGGATTTGTCCCAGCCGATTGCGATGGATATCTATAGCGATGCCTGCGATGACTTGCTGGAAGACATGGCGCAGTTTGCTGTTTAAGCATAGGCTTACACAAACGGGTTAAACCGGATGATAAAAATCCGGCATTAATGATGAAACAAACGGATGTCTGTTTTGTTGAAAAACTCAGCTGACAGCTGTTGAATATTTTTATCTATATAAGGTGAAGGAATGGAACTATATCACTTAATTGCTGCTATCGGCATTTTTGTTGCGATTTATTCGGTGATTATATCGGAGAAAATCAACAGAACGACGATAGCGGTATTTGGCGCAAGCCTGCTGCTGCTGTTTAAAATTTTAACTCAGGAACAGGCCCTAGAGAAGATTGACTTTAATACCATCGGTCTGTTGATCGGCATGATGGTGATTGTCAATATTATGCGGCGCACCGGCGCTTTTGAATACTTGGCTATCTGGGCGGCTAAAGCCGTGAAAGGGGAGCCATGGAAGATACTGGTTGTCTTCTCGGTTTTCACTGCAATATCATCAGCACTCTTGGACAATGTCACGACTATCCTGTTAATCGTCCCGATTACACTCGTTATTACCGATACGCTGGAAACCGATCCGATTCCCTTTGTACTGCCGCTTATTTTAGCATCCAATATCGGCGGTACGGCGACTTTAATCGGCGACCCACCAAATATTATGATCGGGAGCGCAGCCGGATTCGGCTTTCTTGATTTCATCGAGCATCTGACTCCCGTTGTGATTGTCATCATGGTGGTCGTGATTTTTATTTTCAGATTGCTCTTTAAAAAGCATATGAGTATTGATGATGAAAAACGCCTGAAGATCATGCAGATGAACGAGAAGCTGGCGATTAAAGACGCGGTCTTATTGAAAAAAAGCCTGATCGTTCTCGGGATTACCATCGTCGGATTTGTTATCCATGAGTTTATCGGATTTGAGTCGGCCAGCGTGGCACTGATTGGCGCGGCGCTCCTGTTGCTCATCAGCAGGGTAGACCCGGAAGAAGTCCTGCTTGAAATCGAATGGGCGACGCTGTTCTTCTTTGTTGCTTTGTTCATTCTCGTCGGCGGACTAGAAGAAGTCGGCGTTATTAAATATCTTGCAACCGGCCTGCTTAACATTACCCATGGCGATCTGTTCTTTATGGTCATCCTGATTCTTTGGGGATCGGCGCTTGCATCGGCGTTTCTCGACAACATTCCCTTTGTGGCAACGATGATTCCTTTAATCAAAAGCATGGGCGAGCTGTCACAGATTAATATTATGCCGCTTTGGTGGGCGCTTGCATTAGGTGCGTGTCTCGGCGGGAACGGCACATTGGTCGGTGCCTCAGCGAACGTGATTGCAAGCGGTATGCTGTCCAAACACGGAGAGAAATTATCGTTCCTGAAATACCTGAAGTACGGCTTCCCAATCATGATTGTCTCAATCGTGATATCAACTATATATTTAATCGTGTTTTATATCTAGAAATATGAGGTCAGAATATGAGAAATATTATTAATACGGCTGAAGTATCACAGCATACGATAAAACTGCAACAGATGGGCGCAAAGGTCCAGGTAATAAACAGCACCTTATGCTATGTCCGCTTTGACCTTAACGGGCTGGAGATTGGATACGTTTATAACGTCAATAAAAACGGCAATTATTTTCTCGAACGGATTTTGCCTTATCCGCTGGTGCTTGAAGAAGTGGATACGGAACATGACGTGATTAAACTGATCCAGTCGGATATCATGAAATTTAAGAACGTACAACAGTCAAGCCATGCCGCGCGCTTTGTTTCGATTGCGAAACAGATCAGCAAGACGTTTTCCACCTTTGAGGATACGTTTCTAAATTATAATATCCCGCCGGAGAAAGTTGAGAAGATCTACAAAAAGATACTTGCGTTGGAGTTTGAGATCGATATGATACGTGAAATCGCCAAGGGGATTGACATTATTGATCCGCATAAGAATCAGTAACAGAACGCAACGTCTTGGGTATAAGATGAAAAATAAAGTGCACAATAGCCGAATATAAAAAAAGAAGCTCTGAATAAAGAGCTTCTTTTTTTATGGAGTTGGTGTTTTACGCACTTCTTTAAATAAATAAAATTAAGGCTGAGGAGCCATTAAATTTGAAATGAATTACCAATCAAAAACGAACCGCATTATATCAAACAAGATGAAAACGCAAATTGATATTAAAAAGAAATTATTATATAATTGAACAAATTATACATTCACAGGACACACGCATTTTTCTCAGCATTTTCATTGGCATGATAACAGAGTCTTTATTTCCTATGCATCCAGTATAGATAAAATAAAAAAACAAAGGAGTTTAGCAATGGAATTTTCAAAGAGTAACGATGTGCTTGGCGTTGCCAATCGAGGGAACGCGGCCGAGTCTGGCTTATGTACGTTGTGCAGGGCAGACTGTAAGGGGAGCTGTGAGACGTTTTCTGCATGTATGCAGGGGCGGAAGCTGCTGTACCCCCGTGATTTTGGAACGGTAACAGCGGGCAGCAAGAATGTCGGCCATGTCGGCGTGGGCTATAATGCTATTCGGATTGAAGGGTATAACTATGGTGCGCACGGATTGCCGGAGGGGCTGACAAATAGCGCGGATGACTGCATTTTCCCTAACGTGGATATCTCCACATCATTTGGCGCAGGCGTTAAGACAAAGGCAAAGGTTCCGGTGATGACCGGTGCGCTGGGTTCGACGTTCATCGCTGAGAAGTATTGGGAGTCGTTCGCCATCGGCGCCGCTTTGGTGGGATACCCGATTGTGATTGGCGAAAATGTTGTCGGTGTGGACAAACAGGCGGTCATTGAAAACGGGAAAATCATCAAAGCCCCTGAAATGGACCGAAGAATCAATACCTATCTGAAATACCATGACGGGGAAAATGGTGCGATTATCGTCCAGCTGAATGTGGAAGATACGCGAAACGGTGTAGCGGAATATATTATCGACAAATTCGGCGATCAGGTCATCATTGAATTGAAGTGGGGACAGGGCGCAAAGGATATTGGCGGCGAAATTCAGGTTGCCAGTCTGGAATATGCGCTTTTCTTAAGCAAACGGGGCTATGTTGTAGACCCGGATCCGAACACTCCGGAAGCGCAGGAAGCGTTTAAGCACGGTGCGATTAAAACATTCGCGCGCCACAGCCGCTTGGGATATACAGACTTGTCAACCGAGGCTGAAGTTAAGGAAAGCTTTATGAAAAGCGTTGCATACTTAAGAAGCCTTGGATACAAGCGGATTACGCTTAAAACCGGCGCATACGGGATGGAAGGCTTGGCGATGGCGATCAGATACGCGTCGGAGGCAAAGCTTGATTTGTTGACGATTGATGGCGCCGGCGGCGGAACCGGCATGAGCCCATGGAATATGATGGAAACTTGGGGAGTGCCGTCTTTGTTCCTGCATGCCAAGTCGCGAGAATACGCTGATATTTTGAATAGCAAAGGCCTTAATGTCGTGGATATGGCATTTGCCGGAGGGTTTGCGCGTGAAGACCAGATATTCAAGGCGTTAGCGCTTGGAGCCCCGTATGTGAAGCTGATATGCATGGGCAGGGCGCTGATGATTCCGGGCTTTGTGGGATCAAACGTCGAGGGTGTACTAAAGCCTGAAAGAAAAGCGGCTGTAAACGGGAATTGGGATAAACTGCCGAAATCAGTGCTTGAAAACGGATCATATGAAGAAGAAATATTTGCCGGATATTATGATGTGCAAAAGCGCGTCGGTGCGGACGCCATGAAAACCATACCTTTTGGTGCAATCGCGGCATGGACTTTGTCGGATAAACTGGGCGCAGGCTTGCAGCAGCTGATGGCCGGCGCAAGAAGGTTCTCACTGAGTGCGATTTCGCGCAGCGATGTCGTGGCCTTAAACCGGGAAACAGCAAAGGAAACAGGCCTCCAGTATATCACAGAGGCGAATGATGATACTGCAAAACGCATTTTAAACGGCTAAACTGAAATACTGAAAAATACACAAACTAAGCATTTCTGCCCTTTAGGCTGTACATCATGTGCGGCTTGAAGGGCTTTTTATTTGCCATTCTGCTTTATAAGCTGAAAAAGTGCTGTTACACGGAAGATGCTGATTCATTATTTATCCTTTTTAAGCAGACTATTTATATAATTGATATCGCGTTTATGATAAAATAAGAAATAAAATTTTGAATCAAAACAAGGAGATATACAGAATGAATGCATTAGTTGCACAATCCGGGGGCACGTCGCCCGTCATCAACGCTTCACTGCAAGGCGTGATTGACGGATGCTTTGCCTTTGACGCCATAGATAAGGTTTATGCCGCCTGGCATGGAATTGAAGGCGTTTTAAAAGAAGAATTGATTGATATGACCGTTCAGGACAAGGACGAATTGGCATTATTGAAGTATACACCGGCCGCGGGAGCGATCGGCACATGTCGCTATAAGCTCCACTCGCATGCAAAAGAAGATCTGAACAGAGTATTAGACGTTTTTGTCGCGCATGAAATCGGGTATTTTTTCTACATCGGCGGGAACGATTCGATGGATACTGCCGCAAAGATTTCAGCGCTCGCTAAAGAGAGGGGCATTGAACTGATTGTTACGGGAATCCCAAAAACCATCGATAATGATGTGGGGGATGATGCGTTTCAAGTGATTGACCATACGCCGGGATACGCCAGCACGGCACGCTACTGGGCGTTGCTGATTCAGAATATAGATGAAGAAAACCGCGCAATGTGTACGTCCGAACCGGTTTCTGTGCTCCAGGCAATGGGCAGAACCACGGGCTGGCTGACAGCGGCGGCGCGCCTCGCGGATATCAACCGTGAGATGCCGTTACAGATGTATTTTGCTGAGACGAAGATGGGCATTGAGGAGCTTGCGGAGAATGTCAACCGGCAGTTATCCAAGAGCGGCAGGTGTATTGTGGTAGTCAATGAAGGATTTGACGTGGGGGATATCGGCGAACATTACGACGCATTCGGGCATATCGAATACGGTGCGAGTGAAGAAACGGCCGTTCAGTCGGTTACTAATTATCTAAACCAAAACGGACTGGTCGTGCCGGGGAAGGCAACCGGGCAGCTGCCGGGCGTTATACAGCGCTCATGCTCAATCTTTGCATCCAAAATCGACATTGAGGAGGCCTATGGCGTCGGCCGGCATGCTGTAAGCGTTGCGGTCAATGACGGCACAGGCTATATGGCGACGATCTTAAGGAAAAAGCAAAAAGCGTATGAATCATACTTTGACAAGGTGGCGCTTGAACTGGCCGCGAATTCACAGCGATTTTTACCCGATCATTGGATCAGCAAAGACAAGATTGATGTCACGGATGATTTTATTGACTATGCGCTGCCTCTGATTCAAGGCGGCTGGCCGGATATCCGGATGGAAAACGGGCTGCAGCGCTTTGCCCGGATCAGAAATGACTTCATCGAAAAGAAGCTGCCGGTCTATACGATTACATCATAATGGCTGCTGATAGCGACAAACAGGCAAAGGCCGCCGGCAAACTGCAGTTTTGAAACCGTCCGGCTGATATGATTGAATAGTATTTGTGATATAAATTTAGGAGGATGGGTTTATGATTAAGGAATTTAAGGAGTTTATCAGCAGGGGAAATGTGATTGATCTTGCTGTCGGCATTATCATCGGAACCGCGTTTAAAGCGATTGTTTCTTCGCTGGTTAATGATATAATTATGCCGGTCGTTGGGATTTTAATCGGAGGAATTAGTTTTGCCGAGATGAACGTGACCATCGGCAGCGCGGTCGTTAATTATGGCTTGTTCATTCAAGCGGTGATTGATTTTCTGATTATCTCATTTGTGATATTCTTGATGGTAAAGGGAATTAATCAGTTTAGAAAAAAGAAAGACGAAGAGCCCGCTGCACCGCCGGAGCCGGCAAAAGAAGAAGTATTGTTGACCGAAATCCGCGACCTTTTAAAGAAAAAATAATCGAATCAAAAATTTGGAATAAGTTTAAAGCCTCTGGCATTGTTAGAAAACGGATGTATTATCTTATGATTCAAAAGGTCAAGTATATGAAAATAAACATATATTGAACCCTTATCTTTTAACTGATATAATACTCCATATTTAATCAATGGAGGAAGCCATGATGGAGTTTTTTAAAAACGGCGGTGTTTTTTACTTTGATGAAGATGATGCCCAAAGCGAAAGAAGTTACTACATGGTTGAAGAGTTGATGGGCGAAGAAGAAGGGCAGGATATTACGGAAGCGTATATTGATGAAGATGGCGAGATATGCGTATACTATGATGCGTCGGTGCTCAGCGAGGACCAGGCCATTGCGAAGTTTAATGATGGAGATTATGTGAAACACTTATAAAAAAGCCGCCGGTTACCCGGCGGTTTTTTACGTTTAAGTGTTGTGTTACGGTTTTAACTTCGTGCAATCAGCTGATAACTTTTAGCCGAATCATCGATAATTTCAGCTGTTTTTTAAATCCTTATGCTATAAGACTCAGAGTTTTTTTACTTTTTTACTGATTAGTCTATACAATTTGTCATAGGACGGCGGCGGCCCTGTCGCAATTGCCTTTGTGTCTACGTATAAAGCATCGCGGATACCCCATTCTGCCCAGACCGCTTCATCGGACCCGTCATATTCTTTAATAATGACCGAATCGCCGAAGGGTGCAGCCGCGCGCAACAGCCGTTCATAGGTGATATTGGCCGACGGGCACCATCCGTACCTGAACGCATGGATTGTGACTTTGCCGTCTGTTTTTTCGACTTTCTTTAGAGGCGAAACCAGCTTTGGCGGGACAGCGGTTTCGGAAAAGGTCTTCCACAACAGCGTCGTCACACCTTTTTGGTCCACCTTGACATAGCCTTGCTTTTTGAACCAGGAAGCCTGCATGAACACCGGGATTGCCAGCCCCCATACCACCAAGCCTTTTGCACCGATAGTACGCACGTCTTCCTCAGCTGCGCTAAGCAGCGCCTTGCCGAATCCCTGACGCCGGTAATCGCCGATGCCCTGTTTATGTCCGTGAACCCAAATGCAGAGCACAAAATATAAGTCTTCGCCTTTTACAAAAGAGTGTTCAATCGGGAGATACTGAATCATGCCGCAGACCACACCGTCGTCATCCTGCGCCAGTTTTACCCGCAGCCCCTTTTTCTTCATTTTTGCATACCATTGCGCCTTGTGATTGCCTGATTCCTTCATTTCATCAGACCAGTCTTCTAAGCATACAAAATACAGTTTTTCGTTTTTGGGGGTTAGATCGATAATTTTCATTTCACACCTGCCATATTCATTTTTTTTCTGTGTAAAAAACATGAAGTGTTGTGCGTGGTTTTGTTAATATGTATATGGAATATTGTAAGGCGATATGGCAAATATATCAAGTTATTAAAAATAAGATTTATACCTTAATCCCGGCTATCATATATAAAAAGAATTTCAAATTATTCAAGAAATATTTATAAAAAGTATTGACGAATCGAAGTTAATAAGATAATATTATATCGATAAATAAATATCTATTAAACGGAGTGAATATGGAATCCTCAATCCCCCAGGAAATTCTGAAGCCAATATCAGAAGCGACGCTGATGCGGCTGCCGGCATATTACCATTACCTGGTAACAGCCATGGACAGCGGAGAAGAAACCATCTCCTGCTCAAATATTGCGCAGCGGTTCGGCTTTACATCGATTCAAATAAGGAAAGACTTTGAATCCATCGGTGCGGCCGGAAGGCCGAAAGTCGGATATATGATTAAAGATTTAATCGATGTGATTTCAAAGACGCTCGGCTATGATAACACCAGAGAAGCGTTTCTGGTAGGCGCAGGTAACTTGGGCAGAGCGCTGCTCGGATATAACGGATTTGAAGTATACGGACTGAAGATTATCGCTGCATTTGATAATGATGTGAAAGCGCAAGGGTCATCCGTTTCCGGAAAGTCGATATTTCCGCTTGAACGTTTTAAAGAACTAACCAGCAGAATGCACATACAAATCGGCATCATTACCGTACCGTATGATAAGACCCAGGAGATTGCGAACATGATGGTATCCGCAGGAATCAAGGCGATTTGGAACTTTGCGCCGGTGCATATTGAAGTGCCTGATGGCATAATCGTTGAAAACGTCAATATGGCGGCATCTCTGGCGGTGCTCTCAAATAAATTACAGAACAAGGAACGGTTATTGTAAGATGGAAAAAAATTTTGAAAAAGTATGTGAAATAATTAACAATTATGACCGTCAACCGAACAAACTTATTCCTATATTACAGGAGATACAGGATGTTTATCGGTACCTGCCCCAGGAAGTCATGGCGTTCGTCGCCACCTCACTGGGCGTATCAATTGCAAGGGTGTTCGGTGTGGCTTCATTCTACGCACACTTTACGCTGGAGCCTAAAGGGAAATATGTCATCAAGATCTGTGACGGAACAGCGTGCCATGTGAAGAAGTCCACAAAGATTCTGGAAGCGCTGAGAAAGCATCTGGGACTGACGGGCGAGGAAAAGACAACGAAAAATATGCTGTTTACGATCGAAACCGTCTCGTGCCTCGGGGCATGCGGACTGGCGCCGGCGATTGTCATCAACGATGACGTACACGGTTTGATGACGCCGGAGTCGGCGGTAGCGGTGATTGACGAAATTATAAAAAAAGAAGGTGAACTCAGTGCCTGACGTAAACTTAAACGAAATCAAGAAAACACATGACCAAAAGGCTGAGGCGACAAAACGACGCATCATCATCTGCGCAGGCAGCGGCTGTGTCGCGAACGGGGCGCTTCTTGTCCACCAGCAGTTTAAAGACCTATTTAAAGAACGCGGACTCAGCTTTGTCTGTGAACTGAAGAAAGAGAAGCACGATATTCACTTATCTAAAAGCGGATGCCAGGGATTCTGCCAGATGGGGCCGCTGGTCACGGTGATGCCGGAGGGCACGCTTTATACCAAGGTGACCGTGGGTGACGTAGAGGAGATTGTCAACGAAACACTCATAAACGGTAAAGTCGTTGAGCGGTTATTATATCAGGATAACAACGGGAAGCCGTGTGAAACAACAGCGGATATTCCATTTTATAAACGCCAGTCACGCTTTGTGCTCAAACAGTGTGGGCATATCGACCCGGAAGATATTGAAGAATACATCGCACAGGGCGGATATGCGCAGGCGAAACGCGCCATCAATGAACTGACAGACGAAGCGATTTGCAAAACCATATCGGATTCGGGCTTGCGCGGCCGCGGCGGCGGCGGATTCCCGACCGGATTAAAGTGGGATTTGACGCGCAAACAGCAAGGCGAAAAGAAATATGTCATCTGTAACGCGGATGAAGGAGACCCCGGTGCGTTTATGGACCGAAGCATCATGGAAGGGAATCCGCACAGCGTCATCGAAGGTATGATGATTGCGGCGGCGGCCATCGGAGCGGACGAAGGATATGTCTATGTCCGTGCAGAATACCCGCTGGCAGTCAAGCGCGTCAAAAAAGCGGTGAAGGATGCCGAAAGCATGGGCATCTTAGGTGAAAACACATTTGGCAGCAAGAAACCGCTGAAAATTAATGTTATGGAAGGGGCGGGCGCATTCGTCTGCGGAGAAGAAACGGCGCTGATTGCATCCATCGAAGGCAAGCGGGGCATGCCCACGCCAAAGCCGCCCTTCCCGTCAGAAAAAGGATTATTCGGTAAGCCAACCGTAATCAATAACGTGGAAACGCTGGCGACAGTTCCGCTGATTTTAAAAATCGGCGCCGACGAGTTCGTAAAAAAGGGGACGGACAACAGTAAAGGCACAAAAACCTTTGCACTGACCGGACATGTCAAGAATACGGGACTGATTGAGGTTCCGTTCGGCACAACCCTTCGCGAAATCGTCGGGAACATCGCTGGTGGTGTGATCAACAGTGACGGAGAAAACTGCGGCACGGACTTTAAGGTCGTACAAATCGGCGGACCGTCCGGCGGCTGCTTAACACAGGAACATCTCGACCTGCCTTTAGATTTTGATTCACTGAAAGGCGTAGGTGCAATGGTCGGTTCGGGCGGACTGGTTGTGATGAATCAGGACACCTGTATGGTGAAGCTGGCGCATTACTTCATGGCCTTCACCCAGAAAGAATCCTGCGGCAAGTGTATTGTATGCCGCGAAGGTACAAAACAGATGTATGCGCTTTTAGATGATATTGTCGAAGGGCGCGCAACGATGGATACCTTAAACCTGCTGGAAGAACTTGCAGGCGTGGTTCAAAAAGGTTCGCTGTGTGCGCTGGGCAAGACGGCGCCGAATCCGGTGCTGTCGACATTGAAGTACTTTAGAAATGAATATTTAGAGCATGTGGTCAATAAACGGTGTGTGACGGGTGAATGCAGTGCGCTCGCGAACTATCAGATAGATGAAGAGAAGTGCATCGGCTGCAGCTTATGTGCAAAGAAATGCCCGGTCGGTGCCATCAGCGGAACGCTGAAAAGCCCGCATAAAATCGACCCGGAAAAGTGCATCAAATGTGATGCCTGCATACAGACATGTAAATTTAACGCAATTAACAAAGCGGGATAAGGTGGAAGACATGGATAACAAATTGACGATTGACCAATTAACCGTTAAAATCGGTGATGAACGGAATCTGTTGGAACTGGTCAGAAAAGCGGGAATCGATTTGCCCACGTTCTGCTACCATTCCGAAATCAGTATATACGGCGCATGCAGAATGTGCATGGTAGAAGTAGAGGGCAGGGGACTGGTAGCGGCATGCTCCACCAAACCGGAACCGGGCATGGTAGTGCGCACCAACACCGGCGAAATTCTGGCGATGCGCAAGATGATTGTCGAGCTGCTGCTGGCCAGCCACCAGGGAGAATGCCCGACGTGTACAAAGGGTATGGACTGCCAGCTCCAGACACTGGCGCGCAGATTCGGTATTAAAGAAGTACGGTTCAGCAAAAAAGAAGAACCGAAACCATTGGATATCAGTTCGCCGTCTCTGGTGAGAGACCCGGGCAAGTGCGTGCTCTGCGGAGATTGTGTCCGCATGTGCAACGAGGTTCAGGGGATCGGCGCCATCGACTTTGCATTCCGCGGTTCAAAGGCCGCCGTGCTCCCCAGCTTCGGCAAGAACCTTGACCAGGTGGAATGTGTCAACTGCGGACAGTGCGTCAGGGTCTGCCCGACAGGCGCGTTGGTATCAAAGAGCCAGAACAGCGCAGTTTGGACAGCGCTGCATGACAAGAATAAAAAAGTGGTGGCGCAGATTGCCCCGGCCGTACGCATCGCACTCGGCGAAGCGTTCGGACTGCCGGCGGGAACAGCGGCAACGGGACAGATTATCAGCGCAATGCGCAGGATGGGTTTTGATGAAGTATATGATACCTCGTTCAGTGCCGACCTGACCGTTATCGAAGAAGTCAATGAATTCCTGGCTCGCTATCAAAAAGGAGAGCGGCTGCCCCAGTTTACATCCTGCTGTCCGGCATGGGTGAAGTATGTGGAACAGTATTATCCGGAATATCTGGATAACCTGAGCAGCTGTAAGTCGCCCCAGCAGATGATGGGCGCGATTGTGAAGAAACGCGATCAGGATAAAAACACCGTTATGGTTTCGATTATGCCGTGTACCGCAAAGAAATACGAAGCGGAACGTCCGGAGTTTACGGATGAAAACGGCAAGCATGTGGATTACGTGGTGACCACACAGGAACTTGCCACGATGATTGCAGAGATGGGGCTTCGGTTTGATATGCTCCACCCTGAATCGTTTGACCTGCCTTTCGGCTTTAAAACAGGCGGCGGCGTTATCTTCGGAAACTCGGGCGGTGTCAGCGAAGCGGCGCTAAGGTATGCGGCTGAAAAACTCGGCGGACCGGTAGATGGCGGATATGAATACCACCAGATTCGCGGCGAAGACGGTATCCGGGAAGTACGAGTGGACATGAACGGGGTTTCACTGTCACTGGCAGTGGTCAGCGGACTCGGCAACGCTAAGAAGCTGATGGCGAAGGTGAAGGACGGCAGTGCGCACTATGACTTTATCGAAGTGATGGCCTGCCCCGGCGGGTGCATTAACGGAGGCGGACAGCCGGTCAGCCGTGATCCGGAAATGCGTGAAAAGCGCACCAAAGGGTTGTATGATAATGATAAGATGTTACAGCTGCATAAATCACAGGAGAATCCGTATATCACACAGTTGTATGAAGAAGTCCTGACCGAACCCGGTTCTCATACGGCGCACGAAATGCTGCATACCCACTATGCACCGAAACGCCGGATTCAGAACACGGATGTGAAGATTATGGGGAACGAAGGGAAACTGCCAATCACCCTGTGCTTCGGGACAAGCTGTCTGATACGCGGGGCGCAGAAGATTATGGACCAGCTGAGCCATTATGTCCGTGATAATGCGCTGGAAGATGAGGTTATGATTACCGCGACGTTCTGCCATGAGCGCTGCCAGCGCGGACCGGTGGTGTCGGTCGGTGATCTGATCATCGAAAAGGCAACATCAGAAAAAGTGATTCAGGCGGTGGAAAACGCGTTGAATCTTGCAGGAGTTGTTGTTTCATGAGTATAGAAAAAAACGGTATCGTTTATACACTGAAGGCAAGGTGCAGGGATTGTTATAAATGCCTGCGCCACTGCCCGGTGCATGCGATCGGCATCAAGGACGGGCAGGCCTATGTGGATAGCGATAAGTGTATCCAATGCGGCATCTGTGTCAAAAACTGCCCTCAGCATGCCAAAACATACCGGAATGATATCGGGCTTGCGAAAGCCATGATAAAAGACGGCCGTGCGTTTGTCACAATCGCGCCGTCTTTTGCTGCAGAATACACCGGATGGCGGGCAAAACGGGTGCCGTCGGCATTACGAAAGCTCGGGTTTGAAAAGGTGTTTGAAACATCCGAAGCCGCGGCGCTTTCCGCGAAGATGGCGAAAAACCGGATGGATGAGATTGCACGCGGCGGGGTTTACACCGCCTGTCCGGTGGTTACGAATTATGTCGAAAAATACCGCCCGGATAAACTGCCGTATCTTTTGGATATCGCATCGCCCATGGTGATGCACGGCAGGGAACTGAAAGAAAAATTCGGAGAAGAAACAAAAGTGATCTTTATCGGCCCGTGCATCGCAAAAAAAGGCGAAGCGGAGCGCGAGGATAACAAGGCGGCCATTGATGCGGTGCTGACCTTTGAGGAACTGGACAGCTGGTTGAAAGATGAGGAGATTTCGCTTGAAGCCTGCGACGAGAGCGGCTTTGACCATATTGAGAACCAGAGCTTTTCAAGATTTTACCCGATTCCGGGCGCAATGTCTAAGGCAGCGGGGATGGACGATAAAAAGGGAGAATTCATCTCGACAAGCGGCTCATCCAATGTAATGGAGCTGTTTGACTTTGATTTTGAAAGCGCGAAAATAGGTGCGGAACCCCTGTTCTGCTCGGAAGGGTGCATTAACGGCCCTTGTATGGTGACCAAAAACAATTTGTTCGAAAGACGCCAAAGCTTATTGGAATACGCGGGCGAACTAGAAGAAGCGGCGGGCTTTGCCGTGCCTAAGATAGACATGCATGTTGCGTACCATCGTGAGGCTGTAAAACAGGAAGCAGTGACCGAAGAGCAGATTTTGGAAGTCTATAAAAACACGGATAAAGTCAACGAAAGCCAGCAGTTAAACTGCGGCGCGTGCGGGTATTCTTCCTGCCGTGATATGGCGATTGCAGTTATTAACGGAAACGCGGAAGAGGAAATGTGTATCCCTTATATGCGGCGGATGGCACAGGCGCGCGGCGATCTTTTAATGGAGACTACACCAAACAGCATCGTGATTGTGGATGAGCAGCTGAGAATTTTATCGACGAACAAGGCGTTTAAAAAAGCGTTTATGTGCGGCGATGCTGTGATCGGAAAAGAAATCAGCTATCTCGTACCGGAAAACGGTTTTGAAGAACTGGCGTCCGGCAAACGCGACCGAGTGGATAATATCATCAGTTGTTACGGAAAAATCTATCATCAAATACTGTATCCGTTGCCGCAGGAACATAAGTTCACCGGCATTTATTCGGATATTACGGCGCATAAATTAAACGAAAAGAAGCTGGAAAGCCTGAAAAGGGAGACGGCGATGCAGGCGCAGGCGCTTTTGGAAAACCAGCTTGAGATGGCGCGCCAGATGGCCGATTTCTTAGGAAAAAGCACGGCGAAAAGCGAAATGATTGTGGAAAGGCTGCTGAGCCCGGATGAACAGGACAAGTAAAAACGCCAAGCATTTTGATATATTGATTAACCAGGCTGTGAAGCACGGACAGGATGCCTGCGGTGACTTTGTGCTGAACGAACGCGACGGCAGCAACACCTATGTGGTCTTGTGCGACGGAATCGGCAGCGGCGCGTATGCGCATGTCAGCGCAGTCATGTGCGCCAACCGGATGATGACGCTGATGAAGGCGCATATGGACTTAAAGACGCTCGGGCATAAGATTGCCGCCTTTATGAAGCGCGCCAGAACCGAGGAGAGCTTTCCGTTTGCGGCTTTTTGTGCGGTTTCGCTTGCGGCTGACGGCCGGTTTCGTGCGGTAACGTATGAAAACCCTGAACCGCTGTTTTTAGAGCATACCACGGTTTCACGGATTGAACAGACTTTTACCGCCGATTCAGGCGAAGTTGTCGGCGTCTGCACGGGTATGATGTCGTCAGGCGATACGCTCTTTATGATGAGCGACGGCGTGACACAGGCAGGCATGGGGGAAGGATACGGTTTCGGCTGGGGTAGCGACGGATTTTTGCGTTGGGTAAACGACCAGATCCAGCAGAAAAAAAGCATACAGGATATACTAAATGATTCAGCCGCTAAAGTCAGGGAGATGTGCGGCGGAACGCACCGTGATGACGCGACGCTGATCGCAATAAAAGCACGGCCCGCGCGTATTTTGAATATTCTCTCTGGCCCGCCGGAGAGCAAAGCGGTGGACGAACGTTTCGTGAAACAGTTTGATGCCTTAGGAGGCAAGAAGGTCATCTGCGGTTCTACGACTGCGGATATTTACGCAAGGGTCACAGGCAAGCAGGTCAAGACACAGTTTTCGTCCAACTCAATTTCGAATCCGCCAAAGTATGAGATTGCGGGGATCGACCTTGTCACCGAAGGGGCGCTGACGCTCAACCAGTCGTTTAATATTTTAGATATGGATGCGGCTCAGTATGATGAACTCAACACAGTGACCGAACTCAGTATCTTTTTAAAAGAAGCAGACCGTGTGAATTTCTTAATCGGCGGCGCAAGGAATGCCGGAAACGAAGGACTGACCTTTAAACAATTAGGGGTTCTGCCGCGGCGCGTGATTATTGAGCTGATCGCGAAAAAGCTGGATGAAGCGGGCGTCCAGACCGATATCAGCTATTATTAAGCTGACTTAAAAAAGCGATAATAACAAAGAACACAAACGTTTTGTCTTGCGTTTTTTTTATATTCTATAATAAAATAAGCTGAAACGGAAAAACAGGCTCAGGACAGAGATGAGGAGAAGCGATGCCGATTATTATGGTTACCGGCGGGGCACGCAGCGGGAAAAGCGCATATGCGGAACAGCGGTGTAATGATATGGGCGGTGACGTGACGTATATCGCGTGCGCAGCCATCACGGATAACGATATGGCGCGGCGTGTTGCGCTTCACCGCGCACAGCGTCCGGCAGAGTGGCAGACGTTGGAACAATATAAGGACTTTAACGGCGCAGCTGAAACCTATCACAGCCGTGTGTTTTTGCTGGACTGTATCACGACCATGATTACCAATATTATGTTGGATGAACCTGTTGATTATGATACCTGCGGCACAGAAGAGATTGCGCGTGTTGAGGCAGGCATCCTAAAGCAGATTGACGGATTAATCGGCCAGTTTAAAGACAGCGATAAAACACTGGTGGCGGTCACAAACGAAGTGGGTCAGGGCATCGTCCCGGCTTACCGGCTTGGCAGTATCTTTCGTGATATTGCCGGGCGTATGAACCAGTATATTGCGGCGCAGGCGGATGAGGTGATTTGTATGATCTCCGGCCTGCCGCTGAAACTGAAATAGAGGTGGATGATGAAACGGTTTGCCGTTATGCTGGCGTTCTGGACGCGGATACCCGTAAAGATACGCGGTGAAATCACATATGACGATTATGTCTCCGGCGTATTCTGGACGCCGTTTATTGCGCTCATGATCGGCGTTGTGCTTAACTTTGCGGGCTATCTTAGTTTGTTTATTCATCCATACATTTGCTCGGTTATTATTCTGTTTTTATACCTGTTCGTCAGCGGCGGACTGCATATCGACGGACTGGCGGATACGTTTGATGCCTTCGGGAGCAACCGCAGCAGGCAGCGTATGCTGGAGATTTTGAAGGATTCGCATATCGGCACTTTCGGGGTGCTGGCGGTCGTGATGTACTGCATCGTGATGGTTGTTTTGCTGCCTTTTATTCCGCCTTTCGGTTTATTGCTGTTTCCGCTGGTCGGCAGGACGATGGCGCTTTTAAGTGCAAAAACGCACGTTTATGCACGCGAGACCGGAATGGGCAAATCATTTGTGGAAGGCGCAAAAGTTTGGCATATCATCCTTTCATTCATTTTATATATAGGGGTTGCTTATCTGGTTATTGGAAAGATAAATACGGTAAGCGTGTTGACTGCGCTTCTGCCGCCGCTAATCAGCATATCAGCGGTTTGGGGCATTGTACATAGGATGAGCAAAAAAATCGGCGGTATCACAGGCGATTTGATCGGATTCAGCATTGAAGTATCGTCGCTGTTATATTTGTTCCTAACCTATGCGGCGGTGGTTATCATAGCTAGGGTGGTATAACGATGATATATCTTATCCGGCACGGGCAGACACAGGCAAATGTACTTGGGCAATATGTGGGGCATCAGGACTCGCCTCTTACCCAAACTGGGCAAGAACAGCATGCGGCGGTATTGGCGCAATTAGACGACACCAAGTTTGATAGGATTTATACCAGCCCGAGTGAGCGGTGTGCGATGCTGGCGGATACGCTTGCCGATGCTAATGGTATACAAGCCGCACGTGATACCCGCATTTTGGAGTTCAGCTTCGGCATCTTTGAAGGGCTGACCTATGAGCAGGCAAAAGAAGCGCATCCGGAATCGTGGTCTGACTGGGTGAAGGGGAGCTCTGATTTTGCATTGCCGGATGGCGAAAGTATCCGTGCGTTCGAGACGCGGGTAAAAGCCTTTGCCGGATTGTTAAAAGAAAGCCGCAGCGTTGAAAATATTGCGGCCGTTACGCATGGCGGGGTGATCGGCTCGTTGATATGCTGCTCACTGAGTTTGAACATTGCTGAAAAATGGCGCTTTAAAGCGGAAAACGGTACGGTGGTGCGCATTCAAATCACGCATGACGGATTTGCATACCTTGTGCTTTAGTTATTTCGTTACAATCGGATAAAACTGGTTTTGAAGTTTGGAGATGAAGTACGCTTCATCTTTTTTGTTATAGCCCAAAATCACACAGGTGGCAGGCCCTGCGGACTTTTGCAGATCCAGCGCACAGGAAACGGCAGCAGAGCCGAAAACCTGTTTTAGCTTATAGGCGATTCCCTTTGAACCGACGGACGCCAGGCGCAGGGCTTTTGCGTCATTGACCAGGCTTAAAAAAGTATCCATTTGGATGATCCGGTCAGCATATTCGATGACTTCATTCCCGACCATGGGTGTGCCGATACATGCGAATGAAAGCCCATCCGTCGTGTCGTCAATCGGGCGGTCAAGCGTGCCTATTACGCTGACAGCCAATGCGGACTGAGCCATATCAAAGTTTGTTTCCGTGCTTGCGATAAAAGGCAAATCATCAAGCGTAAGTTCCTTTAATAAGGCGGAAATTCCGCTGATGACCGCATCATAGCCGTTTTTCATGAAGCTGGAGATGGTATAGGCAGTCGGACGGGCGCGCACGCATAAAAGCTCCATGAAAGCAACTCTTGCTGTAAAATATGCCAGTGTCTCATAAGACACATTAATTGCATCATGCTCTTTTTGCCCGCATGCGCCGGTGCTGTCCGTGGCAATAACGGTATATTGCCCGCTCTTGTCCGGCAGTACGATTAAATCTCTGCTCATTTCTTTCTCCGTTGGTCGATGGTTAAATATAATTTACCATATTCGGGCGCCGGATGAAACCCGCTTGACATTTTCTGCGGGTAAAAATATAATGGCGTTAAATAAATAACAGGTTTAAGGTGCTCCGAAAAAAGGAGAGAATAGGGAACCGGGTGAGACTCCCGGACGGTCCCGCCGCTGTATTGGGGAAGCAGTGTGCCAGCATGCCACTCGAAAGGGGAAGGCGGCACGCCAGCGTTTGATCCCAGAGTCAGAAGACCTGCCTTTAACCGGCTGAACGGCTTTCTAAGGAAAAGCCCCAGTGAGATGATGGAAAAATCGCACGATTGATTGTTGCGGTTTTTATTTTTTTAAGAGGAGATTTAAAATGAATTTAAAGAAAATGATCACGGTTGCCATGTTGATTGCGATGAGCGCTGTCGGCGCATTCATTAAAATACCGTCGCCGGTTGCGACCGTTGCGCTTGATTCCCTGCCTGGATTTGTTGCGGCTGGATTGCTTGGGCCATGGATCGGCGGGTGCGTGGGCGCTGCCGGCCACTTAATCAGCGCACTCATCAACGGATTCCCCATGGGCATTGTGATGCACCTGATTGTTGCGGTAATGATGTTTTTGGCGATGGCAGTGTTTGGTGCGGTCTACAAAAAAAGCCGAATTCCTGCGGCGATTATCGGGATTATCATGAATGGTCCGGCTGCCCTGCTTCCGTTCGGTTTCCTTTTGGGGTGGGGGTTTTTCGTGTCCATGCTGCTGCCGCTGACAGTCGCCGCCGCCGTGAATGTGATTCTTGCCGAACTGGTTTTGCCTCTACTGAAAAAGGCATTGAGGCTCAGCTGAGCTGCAGGTATTGAAATAACTGTGCTTAAGTAAGAGGTTGGATTTTTAGTTATCTGTGATATGATAAAAGTAATCAATTGAAATGAAATTTCAACGAACTCAAGCAGGTGTATAATGAGCCAGATTACGCTAACCAAAGAAAAAGAAACGTTGCTGATTCCGCTGTATGGCAAAGCAATGGATTATCAGAAGAAGCGGTCTATCCTAAATGATCGCAAGGCGGCTGATATTGTGGACCAAATCGACTTTGATTTTGATACGCTGAAAATACAGGATAAGACCAACACGATGATGTGCATCCGGGCAAAAATCATCGACGACTTATCGCAAGCGCATATCGCACACAGCTTAGGCATAACAACTGTCATCCATATGGGGTGTGGACTGGACAGCAGAGCCGAGCGCATAGACCGAAAAGATACCGACTGGTATGAGGTTGACTTTCCGGAGGTCATCCGGTTGCGCCGAGCGTTTTATGAAGAGAAGGATGGCTATCATCTTATCGGTTCATCGGTGACCAAAAAGGGCTGGATGGATCAGATTCCAAATCATAACAAGCATTGCGTAGTGATTGCGGAAGGCCTGTCGATGTATTTAAAAGAACAGGAAATCAAAACGCTGATTACGGAACTAAAAAGTCGATTCAGGCGATTTGTCCTGATTATGGATGCCTATAGCGAACTGGCCGCGAAAGGGGCCAAGAACCATCCATCATTGAAACGCACCGGTGCGCAGATTTTCTGGGGCATTGACGATCCAAAAGCGCTTGAGAACTGGGGGATGGCTGTTTCCTATGTTGATTCATATTTCTTTACCCAGAGCCGATACCTGGACAAGTTAAGCTTTGGAACCCGCGCAATGTACGGGCTTGCGAACATGATCCCTGCTGCGAAGGTCGCCCATCGCGTGCTGGTCTATCAGGTCGGCTAATTTTCGCCCCCGCCAATCACTTTCACCTGCACGCGACCTTATGGTTATTATGCTGTTTATAGCGCCTGACTGCTTGAGAGCTAAATTATATCAAGACCGCGATTATCTGAGGTCTTTTATTTAATATCGGCGCAGCTTCTTATAAGCTATCCCGAACCGAAACGACAGCTGAATTAATATGCATTTCGTATTTAAATTCGTATCATAAAATGATAAAATAAGACATTGTGTTATTAATCTAGAAGTTTGGGTGGGAAAATGAAAAAAATCAGTGTGGTTACAGCATGCTACAACGAAGAAGGCAATGTCGCCGCGCTCGTCGAAGCGGTAAAAGCGGTTTTTGAAAAGTTACAGAAATATGATTATGAACATATTTTTATTGATAATTGTTCAACGGACCAAACGGTAGAGATATTACGGAATATATGCAAAACCGATAAGCACGTTAAAGTTATTGTCAACTCAAGGAATTTCGGGCATATCAAATCGCCGTTTTATGCGATTCTTTCCGCCGATGGGGATGCGGTCATCAGCCTGGTTGCGGATTTTCAGGACCCGCCGGAACTCATTACGGATTTTATAGACCGATGGGAAAACGGGTATAAAATTGTTGTTGGCGTTAAAAAACAGAGTTTGGAAAATAAACGGATGTTTTTTATCCGGAAACTGTATTATAAAATGGTGCGCAGTCTGTCCGAAGTTGACCTGATAGACGGATTCACCGGATTTGGGCTGTATGATAGAGATATCATCAAGATTTTAAAGGAAATCAAAGACCCTTATCCTTATTTCAGAGGGCTGATATCTGAAATTGGATTTGAAAAAGCGTTTATTGAATATACCCAGCCTAAAAGGCGGGAAGGCAAAACCAAGAACAACTTCTTTACGTTGTTTGATATGGCGATGACGGGATTCACCAGCACCTCTAGGGTGCCGATGCGCATTGCGTCGATTGCTGGCTTTGTTATGTCGCTGGTCAGTTTGATAATCGCGTTCGGTTACTTCATCTATAAGATTATTTTTTGGAACCAGTTTATGGTTGGTACGGCGCCTATTTTGATTGGGGTATTCTTCTTTGCGTCATTACAGTTGTTTTTTATCGGCGTTATGGGCGAATATGTCTCGGCAATCAACACCCGTACCTTAAACAGGCCGCTGATTATTGAAAAAGAACGGATTAACTATGACCAATAGGCTTGCCGTTATGAGTGACGCAGCAGTAACAGATGTGAAGAGCGGAGAAGGATACCGATGAGGGTTTTAGTTACGGGCGCAACTGGATTTATCGGGCTCGGCATTGTTGAACGGCTGCTAAGAGGCGGCCATGAAGTTATATCCGTTGTAAGAAGAGAATCGAAGCGGAGAAAGCATCTCCCGGAACATTCCCTGCATACCGTGATTGAGCGCAACATCCCGGAATATGACGATTTGGCATCAGAAGTCAGCGGAGAAATTCAGTGTGCGGTGCACCTGTCTTGGAACGGGACGCGGGGTGCCGACAGGGATGACCCGGTTCAGCAGCAATTGAATTATGATTGCTCAATTGGATTGGTCCGCTGGCTGGCGGATACGGGATGCAAAAAGATTTTTCTTGCAGGATCGCAGGCAGAGTACGGACAGCGGGAAGGACTGCTCAGCGAAGATATGATCTGCAGTCCGGTGACCGAATATGGAAAGACCAAGCTTCGCATCTATCAGGATGCGTTAAAAATCTGTGAGGACCGGCATGTTACCCTGATTGAGCCAAGATATTTCAGCGTATACGGCGCAAGAGATGACAAAAGCACTATGGTCATCACAACTTTAAAAAAGATGATGCATAATCAGGACTGTGAGTTTACAAAAGCGGTTCAAATGTGGGATTTTCTCTATATCGATGATGCGGTTGAAGCACTGTACGGATTAATTACGGCTGACTGTGAAAGCGGAATCTATAACTTCGGGAGCGGTGACACCAGACAACTGAAATCATTTATACTGGAGATGAAGGAAGCGGCCGGCTCTGAAAGCAAACTTATCTTCGGGGCTGTCCCATACCACGAAAGAGGGATGGTCAGCATTGCGCCGGACGTCACGAAGCTGAAAAGCAGCATCGGCTGGGAACC
Organism: Christensenellaceae bacterium; assembly: GCA_963674805.2. GTDB lineage: Bacteria > Bacillota > Clostridia > Christensenellales > CALMFG01 > CALMFG01. The sequence goes on along the minus strand of CAXXNY010000022.1, from coordinate 117,231 downwards.
CGATGTGGCATTCTCTGAAGGGATTAAACGGATAGCACTGGCATTAAAAGAAGAGGCAAAAGAAACGTGATTCTGATATAATACTTTATTAAAGGCATGGGGGCACAAGAAAATAAACAAGCTGAAAGACTGGATATCAAAGAACAAGGAACTGCTGTTACAAATGCTGCGGTATGGCGCTGCAGGAATCGTCAATACTGTCGTCGGCTACAGCACTTATCTGCTTTTGCTGGCGGCCGGCATCAATTACACGGTTGCCCTGACAATCGGGACGGTTGCGGGGGTTATCAGCAGTTACTTCATTAACCGGTACTGGACCTTTAAGAGCAGTAAGCGGATTCATACGGAATTCCCGAAATTCTTAACGGTTTACGGCGTATCGTATCTGATTAACCTGGGATTGTTGGTATTATTTGTTGAACAGTTTAAAATGGATAAGCGGATTGCTCAGCTGATTATTCTGGTCTTTATTACATGCATTACGTTTGCCGGCAACAAGTTTTGGAGCTTTAATCAGTCAAGAACGAATAAGGATAAAGGTGAAAACTAAAAAATGAAAGTTGTTATTTTAGCCGGCGGATACGGCACAAGACTCAGCGAAGAATCATCCATTAAACCAAAGCCAATGGTGGAGATTGGCAATTACCCGATTCTGTGGCACATCATGAAGACCTATGCGCACTACGGATATGACGAGTTTATCATTTGTCTGGGCTATAAAGGTTATGTGATTAAAGAGTTTTTCGCCAATTTTATGCTCCATACATCCGATGTCGATTTTGACTTTACTAATGAAGGCAGTATGAAAATCTATAAAAATAAAGTCGAGCCGTGGAAAGTATCATTGGTCGAGACCGGCCTGAATTCGATGACCGGCGGACGAATCTTACGGATAAAGGATTATATCGGCAACGAACCTTTTATGATTACATACGGGGACGGCGTCGCAGATATTGATATTCATGCGTTAGTCAAAAAACATCAGGAAAATAAAAAAACGCTGACGATTACGACTGTACAGCTGGAGCCGCGGTTCGGCACGATTAAGTTCGATGAAGATGACAATATTCAGGAATTCAAGGAAAAAGATAAATTTGAGGAAGCATGGGTTAACGGCGGATTCATGGTTGCAGAACCGGAGTTGTTTGACTACTTAGCCGATGACCAGACTGTTTTTGAAAAAGAGCCGATGACAGCGCTGGCCAGAGAAGGCAAACTCGGCGCATACAAGCATCCGGGATTCTGGCATCCGATGGATACGCTCAGGGAAAAACAAATGCTGAACCAAATGTGGGAAACCAACACGGCGCCCTGGAAGGTATGGTAACAGGAGAATCGATGAATTTAGACCTTTCTTTTTTCAATAAAAAAAGGATTTTTATTACCGGACATAACGGATTTAAAGGCACGTGGCTGAGCAAGATATTGATTGATGCCGGTGCTGACGTATTCGGATACGCCATTGACCCGCCGACCGATCCTAATCTGTTTGCCGTCAGCGGCATACAAAAAGATATACAGGATGTCTATGGTGATATCCGGGACATCGAGGCATTGAAAAGCGCCTTTGACGGATTCAAGCCGGAGATTGTGATGCATCTTGCAGCGCAGCCGATCGTGCTGGAATCTTATACAAACCCCGTATATACTTATGAAACGAATGTTATGGGGACGGTGAATATTTTAGAATGCGTGCGGCAGTCTGACAGCGTCCGGTCCTTTCTGAATGTAACGACTGATAAGGTTTATTATAACAATGAGTGGGAATGGGGATACCGGGAAGACGACGCTTTAAACGGATTCGACCCGTATTCCAACAGCAAATCGTGTTCAGAGTTGGTGACAGGCGCTTATCAACGGTCGTTTTTTGCGGACCGGGATACGGCGATTTCCACCGCGAGGGCGGGTAATGTGATCGGCGGCGGAGACTTTGCGGCCAACCGCATTGTGCCGGACTGTTTTCGGTCGGCTCAGGCAAAGCAGAAGATTGAAGTCCGGAACCCGAATTCCATCCGGCCGTACCAGCACGTATTAGAGCCACTCGCAGCGTATCTGATGCTGGTTCAGGCGCAGTTTGAAAATCCTAATGCGGCTGGAAGTTATAATATCGGGCCGGAAGACCATGACTGCGTCACGACGGGTGTGATTGCCGAACTGTTCTGTCGGTATTGGGGGGATAACTTGTCGTGGTTCACCAAGGATGCTGACGGACCACACGAAGCGGCCTTTTTAAAACTGGACTGCTCTAAGTTTAAAGCTGCGTTTGGATGGAAACCGGTTTGGAACATTGACAAAGCGATGGAAAAAACCGTAGAACTGTATCAGGCTTATTTGAATAACGAAGATGTCGCGGCGTGTATGGCCGTACAGATAAAAGAATATATCACACACAAGGGATGGAGCAACAATGTTTGAAGGCATGGACGAGGCGCAGGCAAGGGAAAGCATCTTAAAGGCAGTAGATGCGTACTGCGCCCAATATCATCATACAGCCGGTGAATTTAAGCCGGGTGACAGAATCAACTATGCGGCAAGGGTCTATGACAGCCGCGAAATGGTCAATCTGGTAGACAGCGGGCTTAAGTTCTGGCTGACCGCCGGAGAATACTGCGATCGGTTTGAAAAGCAGTTTGCAGAGTTTTTAGGCATTCGGTATTGTTCGGTGGTGAACTCCGGATCATCCGCAAACCTGCTGGCATTTATGGCGCTGACCTCGCCGTTATTGGGTAAGAAACGTATCAAGCCTGGTGACGAAGTGATCACAGCGGCCGCAGGATTTCCGACCACTGTCGCACCGATCATTCAATATGGCGCGGTGCCGGTCTTTATCGATTTGACGCTTCCGCAGTATAATATTGATACTGCGATGCTGGAAGAAGCGCTGTCTGAAAAAACAAAAGCGGTGATGATTGCCCATACGCTCGGCAATCCGTTTGATTTAAAGGCGGTTAAGGCGTTTTGTGACAAACATGATTTATGGCTGATTGAGGATAACTGCGACGCGCTCGGTTCAAAATATACAATTGCCGGTAAAGAAAAATATACAGGAACCATCGGGGATATTGGCACATCCAGTTTTTATCCGCCGCATCATATGACAATGGGTGAGGGCGGTGCGGTTTATACGAATGATGCGCAGTTAAATATCATTGTCCGTTCTATGCGGGACTGGGGACGCGAATGTGTCTGCCCGTCGGGGATGGACAACATGTGCGGTCACCGGTTTGATAAGGAATACAGCGCATTGCCAAAGGGATATGACCATAAATATGTGTATTCGCATTTCGGATATAACCTGAAAGCAACCGATATGCAGGCCGCAGTCGGATGCGCACAGCTGGAAAAGCTGGAAGGGTTTATTAAGCGGCGCAGAGAGAACTATGATTATCTGAAAAACGGGCTTAGCGGATTAAGCGAACAATTTGTATTTTCGGAAGCCTGTGAGGGCTCAAAACCCAGCTGGTTCGGGTTCTTGCTGACTTGCAGAGCAGGCGTCAAGCGGGAGACGGTTGTCCGCCATCTGGAACAAAACGGAATACAGACGCGTATGCTGTTTGCGGGCAATCTGATCATGCATCCCTGTTTTGATGAAATGCGTGATTCCGGCGAGGGATTCCGCGTATCCGGAGAGCTAAAAACGACCAACCGAATCATGAATGATACCTTCTGGATCGGGGTTTATCCCGGAATGACGACAGATAAATTGGACTATATGATCAAAACCATCAAAGAAGCAGTTGAATAAACGGCCGCATTTGGCCGGCAGAGATAAAGTAAGGGCAAAAGAGGTTTTATGGGAAAGGCTAAAGTCGCGATAATCGGAACAGGCAATATCGGAGCCGATCTATTGGTTAAAGTACAGCGCTCTGAATTTTTAGAATGTACGCTATTTACGGGTAGAAATCCGGATTCTCCGGGCATTGAGTTCGCAAAAAACATGGGCGTGAATGTTTCGTATGAGTCGATCCAAGCCATTGAGGATGACCCGGACTGCTGTGATATCGTTTTTGACGCGACATCCGCGCGTGCGCATTTATACCACGCGCCGATCTTGGAAAAACTCGGCAAATTCACAATTGATTTGACACCCGCACACGTGGGCGTGATGTGCATTCCTGCCATTAATATGGAAGAGTGCCTGGAATACCAGAACGTCAACACCATTACCTGTGGCGGACAGGCGGCTGTGCCGATTGCGCATGCCATATCCAGGGTGCATCCTGATGTGAGCTATTTTGAGTTGGTTGCCAGTATTTCATCAAAATCAGCTGGGGCCGGAACGCGTGCGAATATAGACGAATTCACGCAAACCACGCGTGTGGCGCTCTCGGAATTCACTGGTGTTAAAAAAACAAAGGCAATTATTATTTTAAATCCCGCGCGTCCGCCGGTCATCATGAGAAATACCATACGGGCGCAACTGGAAAATCCGAAGATGGATGAACTGAAACTTGAGATAGAAAAAATGGTCAAGAAAATCGCGGCGTATGTTCCGGGATACCGGGTGGTTGTCGGCCCGCTCTATGAGAACGGGAGGCTCACGACAGTCATAGAAGTCGAAGGCCTCGGCGATTACCTGCCGAAGTATTCGGGCAATCTTGATATTATTACCTGCGCATCGGTTGATATTGCCGAGGCGTATACCAAAAGAAATGGATAGACAGGGAGCAGGGAGATAAATGAGTAAACTATTATTTTTTGACTCCACACTCAGGGATGGTTCCCATGCGATTAAGCATCAATATACCAAAGATAACATCACCGCTTATTGCCATGCGATTGATAAAGCCGGTATGCATACCGTGATTGTCGGGCACGGCAACGGATTGGGGGCTTCATCGCTTCAGGTCGGGCTTTCAAATCTGAGCGACCATGAGATGCTGGAAACCGCAAGGGAGACTTTGCATAAAACAAAATTAGGGGCATTCATGATACCCGGATTCGGTACGATTTCTGATGAGATTGATCCGGCGATTAAAGACGGGGTGGAACTGTTCTGCATCGCGTCTCACTGTACGGAAGCGGACGTGACCAAACAGCATATTGAGCATATCCGGAAAAAAGGCGCAGAAGCCTATGGCGTACTGATGATGTACCATATGGCATCGACAGAAAAAATATTAGAAGAAGCTTCGAAGATGCAGGATTACGGCGCACAGGGCGTGATTATTATGGATTCCGCCGGGGCGTCTACGCCGGAGATGGTGAAGCGGACGATCGCTACTTTAAGCGAGAACCTGACTGCCAGAGTCGGCTTTCATGCGCATAACAATCTCGGCATGGCGGTCGGGAACAGTTATATCGCCATCCAGGAAGGGGCGACCATCATCGACGGCACGATTCGCGGTTTAGGTGCGGGGGCCGGCAACATGCAGATTGAAGCGCTGGTGGCGCTGCTGATCAAGAACAACTATGAGCTGGATGTTAACTTTTATGCGATGCTGGATGCGAGCGAAAAAGTGGTAAAGGAATTCTTCCCGGTTTCAACCGGATTAACCGATATCAGCATTGTCAGCGGAATGGCAGGTGTCTTTTCCGGATTTGCCGCGCATGTGAAAGCAGCAGCGAAAGAATTTCAGGTTGACCCGCGAGATATTTTTATAGAACTTGGCAAGCGGAAAGTGGTCGGCGGACAGGAAGACCAGATTGTGGATGTTGCGGTGGAGCTTAAGAAAAAGAACGAACAGAGCAAGCTGAATTATCAAATAGAAACGCTGACATAACATAAAAAACAGAGGAGTATCTTATGAATGTTTCGGATTATATTTTTGACTATTTAAATAAGCGCGGAGTGGATACGGCTTTTATCATTACCGGCGGCCAAGCTATGTTTTTAAACGATGCGCTCGGCCGGAATGGGAATTATGAGATTATCTGTAACCACCACGAACAGGCCTGTGCCATGTCTGCGGATGCGTACGGCAGGATAAAAGGCAAGCCCGCTGTGGCGCTCGTAACCGCAGGTCCGGGAAGTGTGAACGCCCTGACCGGCGTTGTGGGCGGGTATACGGATTCGTCGCCTATGATTGTCATTTCCGGGCAATCCGGACTGTCTTTTGTGCAGTATCAGGAAAAGTCAAAAATCAGGCAGTACGGAATTCAGGGAATATATATTAAGCCGATTGTTGAATCGGTCACAAAATATTTTATTACCATAGATGACCCAAACAAAATTAAATACTATCTCGATAAAGCCTTTAGCGAAGCGACAACCAAAAGGCCGGGGCCGGTCTGGATAGATGTTCCGCTGGATATTCAGCGCGCAGAGGTTGACACAGCTAAGCTGATAGAAAGCGAAGAGCCGGAGGCGGAAGACAATCGGTATGCGGTTGAGTCTGCTGTGAAAACAGCAGTGGAGATGCTGTCAAATGCCGAACGGCCGATATTTATTGCCGGACAAGGCGTTACTTTGGCAAACGCCGAGCAGGAGTTTATCGCGTTGGCAGAGAAACTCAATGTGCCCGTCCTGACATCGCGTCTGGGAATCGGCATTATCGAAAGCGCCCATCCCCTGTATGTCGGCAGGCCCGGCAACTACGGAGAACGGGCGGCGAACTTTGCGGTACAGAATGCCGATCTGATTATTGCAGTGGGCAGCCGTTTGGCATCTGCGATGGTGGGGCATAATCCAAGCGCTTTTGGCAAACATGCGAAGAAGTTTGTAGTGGAAATTGACAAAAAAGAGCTGGAAAAACCAGGCGTTGATATTGACTATGAAGCCAATATTGACTGTAAGCACTTTATCGACGGCATGCTGGCCGTTGAATCAGAAGGAAAAGACTATGACCGCTGGGTAAAGGTGTGCCAGGGCTGGAAAAAGAACTATCCGGTTGTTTTACCGGAGTATAAAGAGGAGAAGCCGGTCAATTCGTATTATTTTACCGACCGGTTATCCGAACAATGCACCGGTGAGGATGCGATATTACTGGATACGGGTTCCTGCTTCCATGTCGTCAGCCAGACATGGAAAATCAAAAAAGGCCAGAAATTTCTTACAACGGGCGGGATATCGTCCATGGGCTATTGGGCCGCGTGCATCGGCGCCTGCATGGCGAACGATAAAAAAAGAACGATTGTGATCACCGGCGATGGCAGCCTGCAAATGAATCTGCAGGAAATGGCAACCATTAAACACAATAACCTGCCGATTAAAGTGATTATTTTTAATAACAACGGCTATCTGCTGATCCGGCATACACAGAATAACTTTTCCGGAGGACGGATGCTGGGGGAAAGCCCGGAAAGCGGCGTATGGTGTCCGGATGCGCTGAAAATCGCGGAAGCCTATGGAATCAAAGGTGTCAGAATCAGTTCAGTTGATGAGGTTGATGCCAAGATTGCCGAAGTGCTGGCGTATGACGGACCAGTGGTCTGCGACGTGATGACACCGGAACTGCAACTTTTGGTTCCAAGAGTCACATCCGAAAAACTGCCGGACGGCACACTGGTCTCAAAGGAATATGAGGATATGTTCCCGTTCCTGGATAAAGATGAGCTTGAAAAGAACATGGTCTGGGATAAATGGTAAGCTATATTTGGTTAAGTTATAACTATAATTATATGAAACATAAAGCCCGCGCATTCAGCTGCCGGGCTTTTTCCTTATCATATTCCTGAATTGACTATTTTATCTGATGAAATCCGAGTGCTTGATCACAGGCGCAAAGCTGCACGGCCCTTCGGAGGCATATTCAGGGGTTTTCCCTGACAGGACGGCGTCAAATACGCCCAGCAGGCGCTCGCCGGCTGTCTGATAGCCCCACAGCCCGTCAATGGTGTGCTGAGCATGATGACTGATTTCAAGCCGCTTTTCGGGGCTGTCCAGCAAAGACCGGACGGCTTTCGTTAATCCGGCGACATCGCTGTTTTTAAAGATCAGCCCGTTTTCACCGTGTTTAATAAGATAAGGCGCACTGCCGATTGCATGGCTGGCTACTACACAGCACCCCTGGGACATGGCTTCGTTGACCACCGCGCTCCAGCCCTCATTAAAATCACTTGACTGGATTAAAATATCAGACTCGCGCATGTGCTTTAATATCTGCGCCTGCGGTACGGGACCCAGAATAGCGACACAATCGGAAAGGCCGTATTGTTCGATGAGATGCTGATAATGGCCTTTTTGATGTCCATCGCCGATCAGCGTTACTTTAAAATCGTAGTTATGCATCTTCAAGAGATTTGCCATTTGAATGACATACTCCCCATGTTTCCAGCCGATCATCCGTCCGCACCATAAAATCTGCGGTACGCCTGATACCGCCTTCCGAAGCGGCTGTGTATCAAGCTTTGGGAAATAACCAAACCTGAACATGTTTTGATGCTGATACCCCAAACGTGTTAAATCATAAGGGAGATATGCCGATGCGGATAAATAAAAGATGTTTTTGCTTTGGTTAAACGCACGGGCCTCCGACAGATATCGCATCAACCGCTTGGGATGAAGCGCGGAAACCACATTTTTTTTAAATAATCTTTCACTGAAGATAAAAACCGGCCGCCCATCTTTGATTCTTGCTGCCGCAAAGGGCGTGTGCCCGCCGGAAATAAGGATATCAGTCCGGTCTATCAGGTAAAGGGCATCATTCAGTTTTTTTTCACTGCCAAAAAGGGTTTTGATATAAGGGAGACCCTCATATTGCGTGTATCCGAGCTGCTTTTGCTCGCTCTCCATCGGACTGGTTTCAATAAACGCATATTTATCGCCCAAGCGGGCATAGAGCGTATCCGCAATACCATCCTGATGTGCATTATAGAAATTTGACACCATGACAACTCGCATCGTTAATCTCTTTCCTGATACAGATTATAATAACTTTCGTAGCATCGTTCTTCATTATATCGTTTCTCGGCTGTTTTCCGGCATAAGCTTTGATAGTCCTTTTTGCTTTGTTGTATTGCCCTGATGGCTTCTTTGATACCGCTAAAGTCACCGGGGTTTACACTGAATCCTGTATCTCCGCTGATCACCTCGGCGCTTCCGCCGGAGTTAAAGGCAATGATGGGAACGGCGCAAGCCATGGCTTCAAGATTGACTGTGGGGAAGTTATCCTCTAACGACAGATTGACAAAGACATTGCCCAGCGAGTAATATGCAGACAGCTCTTCGCGGCTGGATACAAAGGGAACGCAGACGGTTTTTTCCGGGAGCAATAACTTTTGTTTTTGTGTAACGCCGAGCAAAACAACCCTAGTATCATCGCCAAAGGACTGAATTAAATCAATTGCTTTTTCCTGATTATCCGGATGCAGCCACTTTGAGGCCATTCCGATAATCACAAATTTATTTTCAAGGCCGAGTGCTTTTTTTAAGCCGGAACTATCTTTGGGATGAAAAACAGTTGTATCAATACCATTGTTGATGACTCGTTTATCATATGGGTTTAAAAAAGAGCTGGGCAGATATTGAAACAGCCATTGAGATGGTGTTACCAAAACAGCATTTTTCAGCATCGTAAAGTATTTCTTCTTATCCCGCCAGCTTTCTTTTGAACGGTCGAAGATCAAACTTTTTGGATATGCGGATAACTGCGGGCATTTGCCGCAACCGGTTTTCCATTTCTCACAGCTAATATGATAAAAATGGGCACAGTGCCCGGTGAACATCCAGCAGTCATGCAGCGTAAAGATGATTTTTGCGTTCGACTCAGCAAGATAGTCGAATAAAATCGGGATATTCAAATAATGGCCGTGAATCTGATGGATATGAATAACATCGGGTGCATAAGCTTTTAGCATTTTGACCAGCTTCCGCGTTGGATGTTGTGAATAAAAGGCGTGTTTACCCAGCAAACGGGTCTGTAGAACATGAAAATTGAAATTGAGCCGTGATGAGAATACGACAGCGTTTTTATCAGATGACGCACCGTATCCGTAAAATACCTTGCTTTCGATTCCTTTTTTATTGATATAATCGCAAAGATCTTTGACGATAATTCCGGTGCTGCCAACGCCGTAGACCGAATTGATTTGTACTGTTTTCATATAACCGACCCCTGTCTTGATACGATAACCAAAAACAATTATATCAATTAATATCTTAAATGACAATCAACGCAAGGGGATATGATTTTGAGACATAAGAAGCGAAAATCGTATTAGTGGTTATTAGTCCGGAAGGTATAGCGCCCCTTTGATGAACAACAGCATTTGCTGCAAAAGCACATCATCACGTTCAAACACATCATCATAGGTATAGATTTGCATTCGGTCGATATAGTAGTCACAGCTGTATGAGAACTGCAGCATCATAAACAGGTTGTCCATAAAGAAAGCGAAGAAGCGCGGATCGATATCCGTACGAATCCTGTTGTTATCCTGGGCGCTTTTAATATATGATGCGTAAAGGTCAGCCGTTACGCCCTCAATCTGGCTTGAGATCAGCATGGCGTACTCGGCGTTGCCTTCTGTGGCCATCTCATAATAAAGCTTTGTGAACTGTTCGTTTTCTTTTCTGTGCCGTTGGATGACACGGATGATTTTTTCGCAAAGAGTGAGAATCTCATCGTCCTGACTGACGGCTTCCGCTATTTCTTGATTCAAATGCAGCATCGCCCACTCCACGCAGGCCAGATATAAAGCGCGCTTATTTTCGAAATACTTATACATAGCGCCGATACTTATCCCGGCGTTTTCGGCGATAGTATTAATATTAGCGCTGTTAAAGCCCTTTTCGGAAAATTCTTTAACCGAAGTGGAAAGTACGAGTGTCTTCTTTTTATCGCCCAAGCGGTTAAAGATGCTGTTAGCAGACTTAAATTCCATTTTATACTCCATTATTGACCTGATTATTCATTTTATCATACTTTTTTGCTAAAAAACCGGGAATATGTTCGATTTTTTTCTTGGAACTTGCAGATGGGTTGTGCTATAATTCAAAGTGAGCGATTGCTCACTCACAATAGTGTAATGATACCATTTTATAAGGAGAATAGCAATGTCAGGGAATTTTTCAATTACTCAATATCCGGATGCAAGTGAAATAGACAAGAAACTGGACAGCTTGATTAAGATGCCGATGTACTCAATCAGCAAGAAGAAGCTGAAAGAATACGAGAAGGATTATTTTGAAAAGAAGTGTAAAAAATCAAAAGCGATGATTGGCGAGGCAATGGACTATATCCCGGGCGGCGTACAGCATAATCTGGCTTTTAACCATCCGTTCCCGTTGGTGATTCAAAAAGCGGAAGGCGCATTTTTATATGATATTGACGGCAATCGTTATTATGACTTTTTACAGGCCGGTGGTCCGACCATACTGGGCAGCAACCCAAAGGCGGTCAAGGAACAGACAATGGCCTTGATCGACGAATGCGGTCCGTCAACCGGGCTTTTCCATGAGTATGAGTATAAGCTGGCTAAGAAGGTAGCGGAGAACTTTGAGAACGTGGATATGTTCCGTATGCTCGGGTCTGGCACGGAAGGCTGTATGGCGGCGATTCGCGTGGCGCGGCTGGCCACCAAAAAGAAAAACATCATAAAAATGGGCGGCGCTTATCACGGATGGTCCGACCAGCTGGCATACGGTATCCGGATTCCGGGGACCAAATGGATGCAGGCGCATGGGGTCCCGCGCTTTGTTTTTAAAAACACGCAGGAGTTTTTCCCGAATGACCTGAAGGACCTGGAACGCAAACTCAAGCGCAATCGGTTCAGAGGCGGCACAGCTGCGGTAATGGTCGAGCCGGTCGGGCCGGAGAGCGGAACGCGTCCGCTGGATAAAGAGTTTAACAAGGGTGTGGAGGCACTGTGCCGTAAGTACGGGGCGTTGTTGATTTTTGATGAAGTGGTTACGGCATTCCGGATTGGCATGTCCGGTGCGCAAGGGTATTTCGGCGTATCGCCTGATTTAACCGTATTCGGAAAAGCGATTGCCGGCGGATATCCCAGTGCGGGCGGTCTCGGCGGTAAAAAAGAGTATATGAAATACCTGTCGGCAGGGATCGCAGGCGGCCCTAAGCACAAAAAAGCGCTCGTCGGCGGCACTATGGCGGCAAACCCGCTAAGCTGCGTCGGCGGTTATTATACGCTCTGTGAGATCGAAAAAACCAATGCAGCGCAAAAAGCAGGCGTTTTTGCGGATAAACTGGTTGCCGGACTGCAGAAACTGATCGATCAATATGAACTGCCTTTTGTTGCCTATAATCAGGGTTCAATCTGTCATCTGGAAACCGTCGGCACAACGTACTTCTCGATTGACTGGAAGAAGCCATGGAAGATTCCGTATGTGCTGAAAGAGACCTCAAAACGCAAAAAAGAGATGGAGCATATGGGCGCGGCATACATGGCCGAAGGTATCATTACCCTCGCCGGGAGCAGGCTGTATACTTCGGCGGCGTTTACGGATGACATGCTGGAGGATATATTGGCGAGATTTGAGCGCGTCTTTAAAAATGTTGTCCGGATGGAGGACTGAAGGAGACCGGTATGAAGATTGATCAGGCAAAGGATATTGTCATAAAAGCGGGCAAAGAACTGGTTAAACGGGGTTTAATCGCACGGACGTGGGGGAATGTCAGCCAGCGGATTGACGCTGATACCATGGTGATTACGCCCAGCGGGAAAGATTATCTGTCACTAACGCGGGATGATATTGTAGCGGTTAATATCCATACGCTGGAATACACCGGACCGGTTAAACCCTCTTCAGAAAAGGCAGTGCATGCGAGCTGCTATCAAAAAGAAGATGTTAACTTTGTCATTCATACGCATCAGCCCATGGCTTCGGCTGTCAGCGCGTGTGAGATTGATGCATTTGATACGGATTCAAAATTCGCGTATTTGGGCGAAAAGGTTATCTGCGCATTGTACGGACTGCCGGGGACGAAGAAACTCAATAAAAATGTGAGAGCTGCCCTGTTAAAGAGCAAGGGGAATGCGATCATTATGAAAAAGCACGGCGCGGTCTGCTTTGGGAAGTCGTTTGAAGATACCTTTGAAACAGCCAACGAACTGGAAGAGGCGTGCCGGGGATACCTTGAAAATGTACTCAAGCAAAAGGCAGATACAAAGAAGGTGAGCGAAACAACGGCTATCCGCTATGTGCTTGATAAATACCGCATTGAAGCAGCGGACCTTCAGGCGAAAGTGATGGATGTGGCCATTGAGAATAAAAACATCTTAACTGACCAGTCGCCTGCGGCGGTGGCGCTCTCGAATTTAAAGCATCCGCTGTATCCGATGGTTGATGACTTTGCCCAGATTGTCGGCGTTAAAATGGAAAGCGTCAATTATAATCAGCAGGCGATTCAGAGCGCATTAAAAAGAGCGGACGCAGTCTTTGTCAGGGGCTACGGCGCAGTATGCTCGGGACTGACCATGTTTGATGCAGAGGCGGTTAAAATGATCGTCGAGAAGAATTGCATCGCGTTTATCGCGGCATTTGTTACAGGCAGGGTTAAGCCGATTAACGCGCTGGAAAGCTTTTTAATGCGTACGGTTTACAAAATGAAGTATTCGAAGCAGATATAGATTAGGGGAAAGACGAAGCGGAGAAGACCAGAATGGAACGATATATCATCACATACGATGCAGGTACAACATCAATAAAAACCTGTTTGTTTTGCATAGGCGATAAGATTCGTCTGATCGGGGCGGAAAGCCAGGGATATGATATTGCCATCGTCGAAAACGGCGGGGCAGAGCAGAACCCGGACGATTGGTGGGCGGCCATGTGCAGCACCACCAAGAAGCTGCTGAAAGCCAGCGGCATTAAGCCCGCACAAATCAGCGGCATTTCCTTCTGCGCGCAGATGCAGGGCCTTGTGCTGGTGGACAGGGACGGCAATCCGGTGCGTCATGCAATGAGTTATATGGATAACCGCGCTGAAAAGCAGATGCACAGCACGCTGGCCGCCGGGTTGAAAATCGATGGTGTGAACCTGCTTAAGCTGATTAAAAGCGTGCTGGTGACGGGCGTCGTTGCAAGCAGTTCTAAAGATCCGGTGTGGAAGTATAACTGGGTTAAAGAAAATGAACCGGATACGTTTAAACGCGTCTATAAATGGCTGGATGTTAAAGAATACCTGATATTGAAAACCAGCGGCGAGTTCGTGATGACCGAAGACTCTGCCTTTGCGACCATGCTGATGGATAAACGCAAAAACAAGCGCAGATTCAGCAAAAGCGTTTGCAGAATGCTGGGCGTAAACGATAACCACCTGCCGCGTATCATTAAAAGTACGGATATTGCGGGCCGGATTACGGACGACGCGGCCAAACAACTCGGACTTAAAGCCGGCACGCCGGTCTTCGGCGGCGGCGGGGATGCTTCACTAATCGGCATCGGAGCCGGCGCAACCCAGATTAATGATACGCATATTTATATCGGTACATCCGGATGGGTTTCGACTGTGATTGAACGGCCGAAGCTGGATATTGCGTGTAAAATCGCGGGAATCGTGGGTGCTGACGAACACACCTATAATTATTTTGCCGAGCTGGAGACGGCAGGCAAATGTATTGAATGGGTTAAAGACCATCTGGCCTATGAAGAGACGGTCAAGCAGCTTGCGCACTTAAAGAAGAAAAGCAACTATGAAGATACGGCGGTTGAACTGTATGATTATATGATGCAGTCCATCAAAGACGTCCCGCCGGGCAGCCGCAATGTGATTTTTGCACCCTGGCTGCACGGGAACCGCTGCCCGTTTGAGGATACGAATGCCAGAGGCATGTTTTTTAATATCGGCATTGAAACTAAAAAATCAGAATTAATCCATTCCGTCATCGAGGGTGTCTGTTACCATTTACGCTGGCAGATGGAATGCAGCGGTAAAAAGGTCAAGACAGGAAAAATGATCCGGCTGGCCGGAGGCGGTGCACTGGCATCGGAAACCTGCCAGATACTATCGGATATATTGGATACCGAAGTTGAAGTCATCCATAATCCGCAGAACGCTGGAGCGATGGGCGCCGCGATTGTATCGGCTGTCGGGCTTGGCGTCATCGGGCGGCTTGCTGATGCGCATCAGATGGTCGAAATCGACCGGGTTTATTATCCGAACGATAAAAACAGAAAAGTTTATAGTGAAGGCTTTAAAATCTTTAAGAGTTTGTATTATAATAATAAAAAATCCTTTGGTGTATTGAATGCCGGCGGGCCGGCGGTCTTGGCCAAAGCCAAAGGTTAAGAGGGAAGACATGGAAAACAGCTTAACGAAAAAAAGAAGACTGGGCTATGCGTCCGGCATCATCTCGGAATCCGTTTTATACAATATGTTTTATACATATTTTTTGATTTTTTTAACGGATATCATCGGCATCAATCCTGCGATTGCCGGAACTATCAGTATGATTTCGATCACCGTTGACGGCATTACCGATCCGCTGATTGGACATATGGCGGATAAAAAAGGGCGGGATAAACGCAGGCTGATGAAGGCGGCGGTCATACCGATGGCGCTTTTGTTCGTGTTTGCGTTCTTTAAATTCAACCTTTCGCAAGAGGCGGCGGTTGCTTATTTCATCGCGATTGCCGTGTTGTTTTGGGTTGCGTATACGTTTTATACAATTCCGTATTATGCGCTTTGCGCAGAACTGACATCGGATTATGATGAGCGCACCAGAATCAGGGGAACAAGCTCCTTTATCAATGCCTTCGCAATCTTCACCGGCAGTGCGGCCCCGGTCGTACTGGTCAGTGTGTTTGAGGGCGGGAACATCTCAACAGCATTGAGCTGGAGCATGACGGCGGCGGTGCTTGCGGTTATCTCAATCGTGTTCGGCTTCATCGCATACCGGTCAACCAAGCATATCAAACTGATTAAGCCGGAAGACAGGAGCAATGAGAATATCTTTAAAACCTATCTGCAGGTCATTAAGATTAAGCCGTTTAAATTTCTTCTGGTTTTTGTTGTGCTGTATATGATACAATCTTCGTTAGCACAGGCGGATTTAATTTATTTGCTGCAATACCGCATGATGGTGGATCCGGACGTCTATATGGCAGTAGCGCTCGGCACCATTGTTCTCGGTATGGTGATTTTTGTACCGATTACCACCAAGATTGCGACAGTGAAAGACCGGAAATTTGCGGTTATCAGCCTGCTATCGATAGCGACGCTGGGGATGTTTATCTTCCGCTTTATCGGGATATCAAACGTCTACAGCCTGGTCGGCATGCTGTTGTTTTATTCCATCGGTCTTGCAGTTTTCTGGACAACGTTTTATTCGTTCACCTATGATATCGCAGAGATTGACGAAATGGTGAATACAAAAAGACGCGTCGGAGCCATCACCTCACTGCCGCAACTGCTCCAAAAACTGGGGGCGGCGATCGGGATGCAGACATTGGGCGCAGTATTAGCGGTCAGCGGCTATCAGGCCGGTGCCGAGGTACAGACGCAATCTGCCGTGATGGGTATTGAAAACGTCATTACCATCTTATGCCCGGTGGTTATGGGGCTGGCGGTGCTGTTCATGCTGCTTTATCCGGTAACAAAAGCGCGTTATCAAAAGCTGCAAACTGCGCTTGAAAACAAAAAGGCCGGTAAAAAATATGATATCAGCGGGTTGGACCGTTTGATTTAATAAGTTTGTTGAGAAGGAAATCAACATGAAAAAAGCCCTATGGCTGCGAATTGTGCGCCAGGGGCTTTTCTATTCAGCGGGATATATGATATGTTACACATCCGCATATTTGGTTTGAATTTCGTAAATCGTGTCAAGCGCATCAAGAAAGGCATCCACCAGCCGCGTATCGAAATGCTTGTTACGTTCGTTTTTAATCAGGTTAACCGCGCTTTCGTTGTCCCACGCGTCTTTATACGACCTTCTGGTGGTCAGCGCATCAAAGACGTCCGCAATCGCTACGATGCGGGCAAAGATATTGATGTTGCTTTCATTCAGCCCCAGCGGATACCCGGTGCCGTCCCACTTTTCGTGATGCTGGAGTGCGATGGTTTTTGCGACCTTGATTAATTCCGCTTCGCTGTCGCCGAGTATTTCACTCCCGATTTCGCAGTGTTTTTTCATTTCCTCATATTCTTCGGGGGTCAGTTTCCCGACTTTATGGATAATCTCTTCGGCGATGCCGATTTTGCCGATATCGTGCATCGGAGTTGCGTTTAACAGAATCTCCGCCTGGAAATCATCCATCCCGTAGTTCTTTGCGATGGTATATGCGTACTTGCTGACACGTTCAACATGCAGGCCGGTTGATTCGTCTTTAAACTCAACGGCCCGGCCCAGCCTTTTGATGATTTCCATGCGCGTCTCGTTGATTTCTTTGGTCTGTTCCCATACCTGCTGTTTTAACTCAAGCTTCTGATTATTTAAGGCGATATGGGTTTTGATTCTGGCCATCACCGTCATCGGGCTGACGGGCTTGGTCACATAGTCTGCGGCGCCCACAGCGAATCCTTTGGCTTCGTCAATCTCCTGGTCTTTGGCCGTAACAAAAATTACAGGGATATTCTCTGTCAGCGGGTTTGCCTTCAGGGTGGTACAGACCTCATAACCGTCCATGCCGGGCATCTCAATATCTAATAAAACAAGGTGGGGAACCTGCTTTTCACAGATTTTTATGGCCGTCTCGCCTCCGGTTGCCGCCATCAGCTGGTAGGTATCTCCGAGTATGCCTTTTAAAATATTGATATTTTCGACACTATCATCGACGATAAGTACCTTATAGGGCATGATGTTTCATCTCGCTTTCGAGTTTTTTTAATAGTTCAGCGTAATCGGCTGATGCCTGATCAAAGTCATAGTTGGATATTGACTGGTTCAGCTTTTCCGCCAAATCATCATAGTTCATCCTTGTGAGAGTCCGCCTGATTTGCGCTAACGCATCCTCTGATTTCACATCAAAGGAGTCGATTAATTCACCGAGTTCGCGGACCGTATCCATGAGCTGCTTTTTGGAGAGGACATTCGGCTTGGATTCTTTTACCTGCTTCTTCTTTTGATCCAGCATATCGATTTCATTTATTGCGCGCACGATTTTTTCATTCAGGAGTTCCAGCTTTTTGAGCAAAACATCTTCTTTTAAGGTCGTGAGCGATTTTTCAAGATCCGCCGTATCGCGATGGATACAGTCGGCGCCGATGTTTCCGGAGACGCCTTTTAAGGTATGCAGCTTCTTTTTGATTTGCGTCAGCTCTTGCTTATGAAGTAAATCAATCAGATCATCACAGAAACCAAGGTAGTTTTTCTTAAACTTTTGGAGAATGCTGACATACAATTCCTGATTGCCTGATAGTAAGGATAACACGCGGTCAAAATCAAAGGACAGCAGGTGCTTTTCAAAGGCATATGTATTGACAGTCGTCTTTTTGCTTTGCTTCGCGGCTGCGGGCTGATATTCTTTTTTTGGCAGCCATTTGATTAAGATTGAAAACAGGCGGACAAAGTCAATCGGCTTCGTTACAAAGTCATTCATGCCTGCATCCAGCACCTTGCGCCGGGTACCGCTCATGGCGTCGGCGCTTAACGCGATAACCGGTAATGTCTTGCTGATATTGTCTCGGATTTGTATGGTCGTTTGATACCCGTCCAGTACCGGCATCTGCAGATCCATCAATACAGCGTCATAAGGGTTCTTTTGGATCATTTCCAATGCGACTTCTCCGTTCTCGGCTAAATCCACAAAGAAGCCTTCGTTGATTAGGGTTTCCTGAACCACCTGCTGGTTGATTTCGTTATCTTCCACGACCAGCAGGCTGGCGCCTCGGATATATTCCAAATCACGGACCGCCTCGGCGGCTTCGTCGCCGAGATTCAGAGGTATATTCTTCTCGCCGAAAATTTTCATGATACTGTTAAACAGTGTCGACTGCGTAATCGGTTTTAACAGCACATCTTCAACGCCGAGACTGTAGCACATGTCTTCAATCTCATCTTTATCATATGCCGAAACCACAATGGCTTTCGGCACTTTATCCTTGAGTTTATCCTTGATCTTTTTCCATGTTTCAATCCCATCCATGCCGGGCATTTTCCAGTCCAGAATTACAAGGTCATAACTGTCGTTAATCTGGCTGACCGCTTCTTTTCCGGACGCAACCAGATCGACATCATAAGAGAACAGCTCTAAATATTCAAAAAGCACAAGGCGGGCAGCGCTGTTGTCATCCGCCACCAACACTTTTAATCCCTTCATGATTTCAGGGATCGCCCGGATACGTTCCGTATATTCTTCTACCTTTTTGAATATGCCGGTAAAGGAGAAAACGCTTCCGATATTTGGCTGGCTTTCAACGCTGAGTGTGCCGTTCATCTTTTCGACAATGGTTTTTGAGATCGCAAGACCCAGCCCGGTTCCGCCGTATCGGCGGGTTGTGGATACATCCGCCTGGGAGAAAGGCTGGAACAGCTGCCCGATTTGTTCCTCGGTCATGCCGATTCCGGAATCGTGGACCTCAAACAGCAGGGTCACGTCGTCATCCGCCTGGCTGCTCAGCTTGATATGGACGAAGACTTCGCCTTTTTCCGTAAACTTCACAGCATTGTTAATGAGATTGAGCAGGACTTGATTTAAGCGAAGCGGATCGCCTTTAAGGCAGGTCGGTACATCGTGGTCCAGTATAATGGCAAACTCAATGCCCTTATCGAACGATTTCATACTGATGATGTTGGAAATGTTGTTCATGACATCTTCCAGCCGGAAAACGATGTGTTCCATTTTCAGCTTACCGGCTTCTACTTTTGAGAAGTCCAGAATATCATTGAGTATGCCGAGCAGACTGTGTGCGGCCGAGCCGATCTTTTTTGCATAATCATTTTGTTTTGTGTCCAGTTCAGTTTTTAGAAGCAGGTTGTTTAAACCGATAATCGCGTTCATCGGGGTTCTGATTTCATGGCTCATGTTTGCCAAAAACCGTGACTTTGCGTTAGTGGCCGCTTCCACTTCTTTGATGGCGTTCTGCAATTGCAAGGATTGGGATTCTAATAGATGATTGTTTTCCGCCAGTTCCTGATACAACTCTTCTTTTGATTGGATAGAAAACTGATTGGCGGCATCCTGAATATAGGCAGGGTCGGACAAACGGGGATTATCCGGCAGGCCGATAGCGGCGCTGACGGTAAACGAGCCGTTTTCTTCTGCTTTAGAGAAAGTGTCGAAAAAAATGTTGCCAAAGGATAAGACCGGCTTTTGATTCAGACCGCTGAAATGGATGGCCAGTATATAGCGGTCCAGCGCCTCTTTAACAAAAGCGGTGATTTCGAGGTTGTTTTTGTCCAGATCAACCTGGCGGCATATTTCGGAAACTGCACTTGCGGTTCGCTGCGCCTTAATTCGGTCAATCCCAAGATTAACAGCCAAAAACAGAATCCGTTCCCTTAGGAAAACAATGGACTCCCTGCTGACAACCCTGACGGTTCCCATTTTATGCATTTATCGTTCCCCCTTAAAATCAGATATACCGAATAACCAAGCATGATGCGTCATCAGTGGATGTGCTGTATACCTGAATCACTTCGTCTGCAATATCCTGCGCAGACCGTCCTCTCCATTCCCATTTATTTTCATTTACAAAATGCCCCCTGACGCCGTCAGAAAACATCAGAAGCAAACCGTTTGGACTCATTTTATATGTATGCGCCACCGGCGTTCCCATGGAAAAGCCGATAACACCGTCTTTTGGCACCAGCTTGATATAATCACTGTTGATCAGCCTGGTAGTGATATTTCCGATGCCGACATAAGTCAGCTGCCCGGAAGGTATATCCAGCGTGCATATTGCTGCAACGCCCCCTCGTGATCCCGCGAGGTGCTTGTGCATACCGCGCATGATGTCTGCTACCGGAAGGCTATGGTTTTGAACGATATAGTCCCTTGCCAGCAGGGCAGCATGCCGCGCAAGGCTTCCGTGGCCGAGTCCGTCGATTAACGCAATCAGGTACGTCTGATCAAAGCGTTCAACCAGCCCGACATCCCCGCATTCCGACGGGTCGTTGAGCAACGCACGATAGGCTTGTCCGGAATCTATTTCTCTCAACTCAGCACCATTTTCTTGTTATGATGTGTGTCCCGTTTCCCATGGCGGATTCTATCTTGAATTCATCCATATAGTTATATACAGTCGGAAGCCCCATGCCGAGGCTGCCTGCCATTGTCGAATAATTCTCCTGCATCGCAAGGTGAATATTCTGAATTCCCGGACCGTGGTCCGATGCAACGAGTTCGATGCCCGTTTTGTTTTCCTTTTCAAGACTTTGTATGATGCGGATGATAATCTCGCCCTGTTTTGCATACCGGATGATATTTGTCGCTAATTCGGAAGCTAATGTGGCGATCATCGATTCCTGATTCTTCCCGAATCCCGCACTCCTGGCCATTTCCCGTGTAACCGCGATAACAATCTCAATGTCCATTGAGTTAAATAAACGAATATCGTATTTGCCCGAGACTTTGACTTGGGACAATTGGCCTTTTTCTATAGAGAACATATTTTTGTTTTACCGGCTGTTGTCTGCTTTCTCATTAATGATATCTATACCGTGCTGAATATCATGACTAATAGCGATGGAATCAAGATCAATGTTGAAATCTAATAATGATGATACGACGCCGGGATTAAGGCCGGTCCAGACCACCCTAAGGCCCAACAACCGAATGACTTTTGTGGTTTTGATAAACAGGTTAATCGTATAGGTGTCAATAATGGCGACGTTAATAAAATTGAAAATTACACCGCTGACTTTTCTGGCGTGTGCGATAGAAACCGTATTCTGGCATATCGTCTCAATTGTCTTGTCTTCCATGTTATCGTAAATCGAAATCACATAACAGTTCTGAACAAAGCTGCCCTTAAATGTCTTCTCGTGTTCTCTTTCTTCCATGACTGATTAACCCTCTGAAGTCGTTACCATTATGCCTAATAACCGAAATGCCTCGGCAAGCGCATCGCTCAGCGTTGCTGTTGTGTTGATGGTGTTCATATCGATACCCAAATGGACAATCGTTTGTGCGACGTCCGGGGAAATCCCGGTCAACAAACAATCGCATCCCATCAGCCGTGTGGCTCGCGTGATTTTGATCAGATGGTTTGCAACCGCCGTATCGACTGTCGCCACGCCGTGAATATCCAGGATAATGACTTTTGAAGCTGAGGTCAGTATTTTATTCAGGATGCTTTCCATCATGAACTGCGCCCGAGCCGAATCAATAACGCCGATGATGGGCAGAACCAGAATGCCTTCCCACAGCTTGATGGTGGGGGTGGACATCTCTCTTATTGCTGCGCTCTGCTCCCGCAGCTTTTTGTCATCAAGTACGCGCTGTGTTAAATCAATGATGGACTCCACGCCGCCGATGATATTGCCTTCATCGTCACGAAGCGGCGCCGTATGGCATTCCACATATCTTGTGCTGCCATTGACGCTGAACTCATTTTGGAAGCTGCTCTGTTCGCCGTTTGTGACCGCTGTACGCATTTTGCATTCGCTAGTGTTACAGAATTTTGAGTTAAAAATCTCATCACAGCTCTTGCCGACAATGTCTTTCAGATCACGATTAATGAACTCACATCCTGCCTGGTTGAGGAATGTGATTTTCTGAGTTTTATCTACCGTTAAAACAGGGGTCGGAAGTTGCTCAAGAACTTGGCGGTTAACAGTTAACTCCTTCTTGTCGCTTTCCTTTGCCATAATCATGCTTCTCCTTTTAAATAATTAAGCATAAATCTGGTCTATTCCTACAGCAGATGAATCTATGTTACATAATATAATATCTCATTATAACATATTTATCCAGTCAATCAATACAATACGCACATAATTTTGCTAGATGCGCCATAAGGAACGGTTGGATATGTTATTCTGAACTTGGAAAAACTGAAATGCTGATTTTTTTTGCATTTTACCGTATTTTATGTTTATATAAACATAATCAGTGAAGAAAGCGCATGTCCTCGATTTATATGCGGTTTTGTTATTATGGTTGATAAAAGCATAACGCCGAACCGCGGAAAGAGGTTATTAATGAAGGAAACAAATCAGGATCAGAAAAAAGAAAAGCTCCTGTACGGCATGGTCGGGGGCGGACCCGGATCGTTTATCGGCGAAGTGCATAAGATGGGGATTGACCTTGACGGGGAAGCCGAACTTGCAGCGGGCAGTTTTTCGAGAGATTATGAAAAAACGCTGATTACCGGGAGCCACTACGGGCTTTCACCCGACCGGCTATACCGCACTTTTGAAGAAATGGCCGATGCCGAAGCCAAGCGTGAGAACGGCATTGACTTTGTGGTGATTACAACGCCGAACAGCACACACTATCCGGTATCCAAAGCCTTTCTGGAAAACGGCATTCATGTGGTCTGCGATAAACCATTGACAATGACCAGCGAAGAAGGCAGGGAATTAAAGCGCATTGCCGAATCGAAGGGCCTCCGGTTTTGCGTCACCTATACTTATACCGGATATACGATGGTGAAACAGGCACGGCAAATGATTCTAAACGGCGACATCGGAAAGGTACGGGCCGTTCGCGGACAGTACCTGCAGGGTTGGCTCGCGACCCAAGTTGAAAAAGAGGGATCAAAACAGGCGTCATGGCGGTGCGATCCCAAGCAGTCCGGGATCTCGAATTGTATGGGCGATATCGGCACGCATATCGAAAATATGATCGCCTATGTGACCGGGCTGGAGATTGAAGCGGTCTGCGCCGATTTAACATCTTACGGAGACGGCAGGCAGCTGGATAATGACGGTAAGGTGATGGTAAAATACAAGGGCGGCGCAAAGGGAACGATTTGGGTATCCCAGATTGCAATCGGTCATGATAATGATCTGGCATTCATGGTGTGCGGAGAAAAGGGAACCATTGAATGGCATCAGGAAGACCCGGATCATTTAATCGTGAATATGCTGGGTGAATCAAAGCGAGTGCTATCACGGGGGAACGGATATTTTTATCCCGAAGTGAACGCTGTTATCCGCATTCCGAGCGGACATGTCGAAGGGCATTTTGTTGCCTTTGCAAATATTTACCGGGAATTTATTAAGGATGTTGCAGCGCTGAAATCAGGCAAAACAATCCAGGCGGATTACCCGGGTGTCGATGCGGGTATCAACGGGAATGTGTTTGTTGAGAAGTGTGTGGAAAGCAACAACGCAGATTCAGCCTGGGTGAAATATTAATCCGAACAGCTGTTAAAACATAAAAATAATGATGTTGGGGATAGCCTTAATAAAACGGTTATCCCTTTTTATATTTAAAAAAAGGATTTAATCCCGCGGCCATTTTTAGCAATTTACTAAGAAAACAGGCAACATGATTTAAATCTGTAAACGATGATTTTAAGGTGTTGACATGATGGCGGATTTGCGGTAGAATTAATAAAAGAAGTTTAGTAAAGTATTTAACAAAGACATGCTCTAATTACTCCACTTACTGGTTTACTGGGAAATCAAAAAAAAGATAATTTAATACGTGTATGGGCAACTGTACAAGATCAAATCAATACCCGTATTAATTGATTTGCGGGGCGTTTATCGCTTCCTGCATATATTATTAAGGAGGAATAGAAGATGAAGAAACTGTTGACGGTTCTATTGGTTGCCGTATTAGTTTTCGCTCTGGTAAGCTGTGGCTCAACGAGTGACACTGCCGCACCAGCCAGCGAACCTGAAGAAGCTGCAACCGAAGCCGAAACAATGGATGAAGCGGCTGCACCGGCTGAAGAAGAAGGATTGCCTCAGTTAGGCCTCAAAGTTGCGTCTATCAACTGGACCAACGCACACGGCTGGCGTATTACCTATGAAGCCCAGATTAAAGAGGTTGCAGATCAATACATCGAACAGGGCGTTATCTCTGAATACCAGGCGCTTTGCCCGAACCAGGACTCCGCTTTAGAAGTTCAGTATTTTGAGCAATGCGTCAACGATGGCTATGACATTATTCTGATCAATGCCGGCGGAAGCAGCGGACTGGATGCTGCATTCGAAGCTGCGATTGATACAGGCATCATCGTCATTCCGGTTGATAACCTTTATCCATACCCCGGTGTTGTCGGCGTACAAACCGACCAGACCGTATGGGCAGGCACAAACTTTGACGCTTTAGTCGCTCACTTCAACGGCGCAGAAGCAAAACTCTTAAACTTCAGCGGACTGCCGGGAACAACAGGTTCCGGTCTGCGCGGCGATGTTTGGGATCAAAGACTGGCTGAAAACCCGAATTTCGAAATCGTATATACCGGCGCACATGGCTGGAGCCAAACTGAATCAAAGAAACTGATGTCAGAAGTTATCGCTTCAGGTATCGAATACGACGCGATCTTAACCGAAGAAGGCTGCGTGGGGATTTTACAGGCGATCGAAGAAGCAGGCGCACCTTATCCGGAATTCATCACCTCTGATGAAGAAGTTGGATTTGTACGTATGCTGGATCGTATTAATGCAGACGGAGATGTTATCGACTTTGTGATCATCGAAAATCCGCCGGGTGTTGGCGCATCCGCACTCAAGATTGCAGTTCGTATGGCTGCCGGCTGGGAATTCAAAGATGACGCTTTGAAAGAAGATGCAAATGGCGCTCTGGTTGCTTATTACACACCGACCTATACGGTAACACCGGATACGCTCGCTGATGCGGTAGAAAAGTGGAAAGACAGCGAAGATACCGATCAGATGTCCACATACTTAACCGAAGAAGCTGCTGACGCTTACTTCAAGTAAGGATTAGTTTAGGACAAAATTTTTTCACTTGATTAATCAAACACTCAGTTAAGCCCGTACGGTCTTTCGTCCGTGCGGGCTTAATAACGATAAGAGGACTAAAACACCCTTTGGGATCAAGCGAAAGCATCCATATTATCTAAGTCAACGGCTGCGGATGAATGTTTAATAAAAACTGTACGCTTGAACTTAATATCACTTTTCTATAAAATAAAGGTAGCGTATGTCATCGTAGCTGCTGATTACATAATATGATGAGGCAAGGGAGATGGTAAATTTGCTGGAAGCGAAAAACATTAAGAAAAGTTTTGGAGCGGTACAAGCATTAAAAGACGCGTCTATGAATGTCAAAAAAGGCGAAATCGTCGCATTATTGGGCGCAAACGGATCCGGTAAGTCCACGCTGATCAAGATACTCGGCGGCGGAGTAAAACCGGACTCGGGGGATATTAGAATCAATGGCCGGGAAGTCAATATAACAGGCAGCGAGGTTTCAAGGAAACTCAAGATTGCGGTTGCTTATCAGGAACTCAGCCTGCTGCCGCGCATGACGGTATATGAGAATGTCATGCTGGGCCATTATATACTAGGGAAATTCGGCAGGATTGACGAAAAAGCAAACAAAGCTTACGTCAAAACACTGCTTGACCAATATCAAATCAATTGTAATCCGGATGATTATCCGTCCTATCTGCCACCGTCAGTATTAAGCATGATCGAGATTGTAAAAGCGGTTTCCTGGAAACCGGATCTTTTATTGCTGGATGAAGTCACAGCGACGCTTCACCATAACGAAGTTGAGCTGTTGTTTAAGAACTTAAAGGCATTGGCAAAGACCGGCGTTTCAATCGTTTTTGTTACCCACAGGCTGGATGAGATATATAATCTTGCGTCCCGTGCGGTCATCTTAAGGAACGGGGACTCGGTGGCGGATGTCGATTTAAAAGAAACAGAAGTCAACAAGGTTGTTTATCATATGACGGCGAAGATGCCTGAGGCGTCCTCCCAGCACACCGTACACCGGGTGGACCAGGCGGACGCAGATTCGGTGCTGTATGTTGAAGACTTAAGCATTGACCATTATGTCAAAAACGTCACGATGTCCGTGAAAAAGGGCGAAGTCATCGGGCTCGGCGGGCTTGAAGGACAGGGCCAATCACAGTTTCTGCGGGCGCTGTACGGCGTTATGCCGTTCAGCAGCGGCAAAGTCGTCATTAAAGGGAATGAAGTGAAATACAGCGATGCCGCCAATGCGGTGCGGGATGGTATTGGTTTTATATCCGGCGACCGGAATCGCGAATCGGTATTTGACCAGCGGAC
This sequence comes from Christensenellaceae bacterium, assembly GCA_963674805.2. Classification (GTDB taxonomy): domain Bacteria; phylum Bacillota; class Clostridia; order Christensenellales; family CALMFG01; genus CALMFG01. The sequence goes on along the minus strand of CAXXNY010000022.1, from coordinate 90,288 downwards.
AATCGGCGAAAACATCTTCAGCGCAAGACTGGCGAAGAAACGGAACCTCAGCTTATATGCACGAAAGCGGGTCAACCGTGCAACGCAGGAAATCGTCGATAATTATAACATCAAGATCGGAAAGATTAATGACCCGATCAGTTCACTTTCGGGCGGCAATCAGCAGAAGGTTGTGTTTGGACGCTGGATATTCATTACGCCGGAGATTTTGCTGTTAGACGATCCGACAAAGGGTGTGGACGTCACGGCACGCCAGGAACTGCATAAGTTCCTTTATAGCGCTGCCGAAGCGGGCATGACGGTGCTGATCGTCTCCAGTGATAATGATGAACTTTTAGAAGTATCCGACCGTATCTATGTTTTCTTCGAGGGTAAAATACATGCGGTGCTGGAAGGACCGACAAGTACAGAGGAACATTTGGTTTCCGCAATGCTTGGCTTAAGTGAAATGAACGTCGCAAACCAGAAGGGGAACTAACAATATGAAAAACAATCGTCTGAGCGTTAACGCTTATTTCAATATATTCAAGCAAAAGCCGGAGTACATGGGATCTGTTCTGATTGTCGTTATCATTATATTAAACATCATCATGCAGGGCGCGGCATTTTTTAAGGCATCCAGCATGCAGACCCTGTTTTCAACGGCGATGCCGCTTGTGATCTTAACGATGGCGCAAAGCATCGTCATGGTGTCGGGCAACATCGATATTTCAACCGGGATTACGATGTCACTGGTGAATGTCTTTGCGGTCATGATGCCGACGCATCTGCCCTGGCTTCCGATATGGGCGGCATATGTCATCGGATTCTCACTGGCGGTGCTGGTCGGGCTCATCAACGGCGTACTGGTCGGTTATTTCCGGATTCCGCCGATGCTGGCAACCTATGGCATGGCGTTTGTGGTAAAAGGCTTTAATGTTTTTATCAGCGACCGGCCGCAGGGCAAAGTGGCGCGTGAGCTGTGGAAAAGCTATCGCGGAGATATCTTAGGTGTCCCTAACACCGTTTTTCTGCTGATCTTTTTGATTCTGCTCTGGATGTTTATGCGCAAACTGCCGCGTATCAAAGAAATGTATGCGTTGGGCGGCAATGAGAAATCGACTTATTTAACCGGTATCTCAACGGCCGGCACAACCTTAAGGGCATATCTGGTCAGCGGCGCATTTGTCGGCCTGGCCGGAATCATGTGGACGCTGATGCTGGCGAGCTCGAACCCGTTAACAGGGGATATTAAAACGCTGCAGTCCGTTGCGGCGGCACTGATCGGAGGAACGCTGATTACCGGCGGATGGGGGACCATGACCTGCGGTATACTGGGTGCGTTCTTCATGACGCTGGTGAACAACGCAACCAGCTACATGTTTACGAAATTCATCCCGTCATTCGTTCCTGGGTTCTCTGTCTCGTCCTATTATCAGGACTTTGTCGGACAGATTATCACGATGCTGGGTATTATCTTTGCGGTTGTCTTCAGCAATAAGACGAAAAATAAGGTACAGCAGATATTCCGGATTGATAACGCAAAGGAGGCCGAAAACAATGATTAAAAAGATAAAGTCAGCTTTGAACGATACATCGGTCATGGCGCTTGCGCTGGCCGTGGTTTTGTTCTTAGTTATGTCGGCAATGCGGCCTACTGCGTTTTCGCTGACGTCCGTGGCGACGATACTGGCGAACGCTTCTCTGCTGTTGTTTGTCAGCGCGGCTCAAATGGTGGTTATTACTTCGGGCGACGGCATTGACCTTTCGGTCGGTGCAATCATGTCTACGACCGCGTGCCTGACTGTGGAAATTATGGACGGCAATCACGCGATGCTGATCCCGGTTATTTTAATCTGTCTTGCGTTCGGATTCTTTGTCGGATTCTTAAACGGTGTTGGCGTCGCTTATATCCGTATTCCGGCATTGATTATGACGCTGTCAATGGCGAACGTACTGACGAAGTTCCAGCCGATATTCTCAGGCAGTGCGCCCCGCGGCCAGGTTTCTGACCAGCTGTCTGCGGCGCTGTCGCACCGCTTTCTCGGATTTATCCCCGGATTCTTTATTGTTGCGATGGGCTTTTATATCATCGTTGTCGTCTTTTTGACGCGGACGCAGTTCGGCGCACGGTTGAATCTGGTCGGCACGAATGACACGGCCGCGCGGCTTTCGGGTATCCGGGCAAAGCGTATCCGCATGCTGGCCTATGCCGTAGCAGGGATGATGGCGGGTCTCGGCGGTGTTATGGGCGCGGGCTATTACAAGCAGATGCAGATTGCGACTTTTGACGGCTATACGATGCAGTCGATTGCCGCAGTAGTTATCGGCGGCACGCTGCTCGCAGGCGGCAAGCCAAGTTACTTCGGGACGTTTACCGGAACGCTGATGCTCATGTCGCTCAGCCTGTTCCTCTCAACAATTAATACCGCCGTAATGATGCGTAACATCATCATGGGTGCGATGCTGATTATACTGCTGATTATCTATAACCGGAAACCAACGGTTCGCGTATAAAAGAAGATTAAAGAAGAAAGATAATGAAAGCCGGCGGATTAATCCCCGGCTTTTTTGCATAAAAAATCCTCCGGAAGAACCGGAGGACAGATTGAATTAAATTCTTACCAAAGAACGGTTGTCCAGAGATAGCTGTATAATGCCGCGTCCCTTTGTTCCCAAACGCGCTGTACCAGTTCGGTTTCACCGGAAAGCATGCGGTAGCCCTGCTTTTCCTGTTTCCACGGACGCACCACATTCGGCGGACGCTTGCCCTGCGGGATGGACTGGTGACTGGCCGATCCGCGGACATGGTTGGCATGTCCCTGCGAATAGACGCCGTTCTCCAGCGTATATGCTACGGCGGCGTCCAGATTTTCGGGTTTTACGTCATGCAGCATCAAAGCAGTTGCGTCAAGGATATAGCCGCCGCCGGGTTTCATAATGTCAAACAGGGTTTTCATATGCGCCTTTACATCATCGGTAGTGCCCCTAGAGAGAACATCATATGACAAACCGCCGCTTACCGCAAAATGCCCTTTAAATGCCTCTGCCGCTACGGCAGGATCACCCTTATCTAGATGATAAATCAGGCTTCCGGCAGGCATTTCTTTCAGCGCACCATAATGCGCTTCCCAGTTGCCTTCGCCGTAAAATAAAATCTGATAGCCGTGCGCAGTGATTTCTTCAAAGACCGGCTTCAGCGTTGCCCAGTAAATATTGTCGAACGTTTCCTGAGAGAAAAACGGCACGCATCCGCGGTGCGCCCAGATGGTGATCGGCACTTTCTTTTCCGGATCGGCGCCGTTCAGCGCGTTGGCGACGATATGCGGCATCAGTGCTTCGCAGGCTTTTTTGACCTGCTCAGGACGCTCAATCGAATCCATCGCGGTGTCCAGATAGCCGCGGAATTTGTCGGCCAGAATATCGAGCGGGGCTTTGATCATACCGGCGCATGCGTTCACAAGGCCGGATTCATACTTAAACGCATGAGATGCCGGACCGAATGCGCTCATATAGTCGCCGAATGCCAGCGCCCCCGACATCAGTGCCGCGTTATGGTCAAAAGTGACCTCATCACCAATCTCGCCGATGCGGGTGGTTGCCCTCGCGAACCATTTGTTGACGAGAAACGCGGTCGGGTCTTCGGTGAATTCCTCATATTCGGAGGCCTGTAAAAACAGCTCCGATTCGCTTGCCGGTTCGCCGAATTGGTTTACACTGTCCAGCCCGACATCAACGCCGGGGACATAAAGGTATTTCCAAGATGCGGCTTTGGCCAGTCCGTAGTTGCTCCAGATCAGGTTCACCATGGCAGCGTCAATGCCCATCTTCTCACCGGCCTTGCGTGTCGCCTCAAAAGCGAGGTTATAATCACACGCAACCTGCTGGTTGGTGTAGCCCATATAACGTGCGGCGGCTTCCTGCATCAGAAAACGGATGGGAATCCGGTCCGGTGTGTTGTTGTCCATCGCCGTGTAATACCTGGCGGCGCGTGCGCGATAGGCTTCTTCGGTTTTTGAATCTTTGAACATATTGACGCTCCTTTTTTATCCGCAGATCGTCCGTCTATTTTTTGACCGAAAAGCGGTATTTGGTTATCGTATGATAGGTTTCACCCGGTTTTAAAACACAGGAAGGGAAGTTGATGTGGTTAATGGCATCCGGATAATTCTGGGTTTCAAAGCATGCTGCCCAGCGATAATGATATGGTTTTTTACCGTTGATATCGCTCATGAAGTTGGAACTGTACAGCTGTACCGCAGGCTGGTCAGAAAAGACTTCTATCATCCGGCCGCTTTTTTCGTCATAAAGGCTGGCAAAGAATCTTAAACCTTCGCCGTCTATGATGAAATTATGGTCGTATCCGCCCGCCCGCACCATCTGGGGGTGGTCGGAGCCGATACGCTCGCCGATTTTATGCGGCGTATTAAAGTCAAACGCCGTACCCGAAATTGGCATGATTTCCCCGGTCGGGATCAGATGCGCGTCAACCGGTGTGATGGACGAAGACGCAATCACAACCTCGTGATCCAGGATGCTGTCAGTTGCGCCGTTTAAACTGAAATAAGAATGATTGGTCAGATTAAGGATGGTGTCTTTATCGGTTACAGCCTGATAATCAATGGACAATTCGTCCGCATCGTTCCAGCCGAATGTTACGGAGACTTTCAGCTCTCCCGGATAGCCTTCTTCGCCGTCTGCGCTGACATAGGTCATTTTAAGCGCACTGCCTTCGATTTCGGCGTCCCAGACCTTTTTATCAAACCCGACCTTTCCGCCGTGCAGGTGGGAATGCGGGTTTTCGTTGCAAGCAAGTGTATAGTCCGCACCGTTCAGCGTAAACTTACCGCTTCCGATTCGGTTGGCATACCGGCCAACCGTGCAACCGAAGAACGGATTATCTTTAATATACTGCTCAACCGTATCAAAGCCGAGGTTCACATCATCCAATTTGCCGTTTTTATCCGGAACCAGGATCTTCATCAATGTGGCGCCGTAGTTGGTGATGGTCACAATATGGCCGGCTTCATTTTTCAATTCAAAGATAAAGACATTTTTGCCTTGGTAATTCATAACTTTTTCTTGTGTTATCATCGCTTTACTCCTTTGGCATGGGTGAAATTTAGCTGTTAATAAATTCATTATATGCGTTTATCAGACAAATCAAAAGCTTGTAATAAGGTCGAAACATTGTCAGGCGTCAGCATCCTTCGGCAGCGAATCAAAAACCTCTAAAATTTGACTCGGGGAAGCCGTTCCGGTCACCCCGATCTGCCGGATGGTGATGGACGAGACGATATTCGCCAGCTGAGCCGCCTCATGCGCGGATGCGCCGCAGCACAACGCACTGACGATTGCGGCTGTAGATGCATCTCCTGCACCGCAGATATCGATTTTGCCTTCAACTTTTACTGCCGGCGCCAGATGGGCTTTGCCTTTCTCAGCAGAGACGATGCCGATGTCGCCGCAGGTTACGAAGGCGCACTTGCCGTTCTTCTCGGATATCTGAAGCGCGCAGGCCTTGATCTGATCGATTTCCCGTGCGTTTTCCGGTGCGATGCCGGTCATCTGGGCGGCTTCGATGTTATTGCATTTGACGATGATGTTGCTGAATTTATTTAAGTGCGCGCGCGAATCCGCATAAATGATTTTATCGCAGGAAGCGCCGAGCGATGAAAACATGGTCCGCATATTTTGAGTGATGATTCCAAGATTCTCTTCCACCACCTGGTCAAGAATAATCACCGCATCCACGGACTCAATAACGGCTTCTGCATTTTTCATCACAGTTTTCTCAAGCTCCGCCGGCATTGCTTTGCGGTTCCGGATGTCCAGCCGATTGAGTTCGCGTTGTTCGCTGATAATTACAGGTTTAGTATAGGTCGGGGTAAAGATTTCTTTGCTGGAGATCAAATATTTGGTATCCACATGACGGTTTTCAAGTGCTTCACGCAGCTCGAAACCCTCTCCGTCCAGCCCGATAACGCCCACAGCGGAAAGACTGCCTACCCCAAGTGCGAACAGGTTGTTGGTGATGGTTCCCGCCGCGCCGGGCATAAGCATCTTCTGGGTGACCTGATAAGCGGTCAGCCCGGTCTCTAAAGAGGTCTCATCCAGCGCGCTGTCGATCAGCAGGTATTTATCCAGAAAATAATCCCCGATAACCGCAATCCTGATATTTTTTAACTGATTTAATATTTCTTCTAAACGTTTCCTTAGCATGATTAATCTCCAAGGGCACAAAGCTCCCGGTAAAGTGCGCTTACCGTCTGCTTATGTGTGCCCTGAATATAATGGCTTTCGCCGCCGTCCGAAACGGTACGTGCGAGTATGGTTTTCCATGGGCGGAAGTAATACCTGGGATCGGATTTTTGCGGCGTCTCGTGAACGCTCTTGTTTTCGAGATCCAACAGGTCGAACACCGCGGTTGTGAAATGCGCAATTTCTTCGCCTTGCTGTTTGGCAACGTTACGCGCCATGGAAAGGCATTTTAGGTATACCTCCGGTCCAATCACGGCAGATCCGAAATTCAGAAACACGCCGCCCTCAAGGCGGGTGATTGAATCAGCATAAATCAAAAAGTCGGTATAAGAGGTTGCACCGAGCGCTTCGCCGCTGCAGTTTGGATGTTCATGGATGATATCACACCCGATACCGACGTGTACGGTACACGGTTTTTGCATCTCATAACACGCAGACAGAAGACTGATGTCTTTATGCGGGAAGCTATCGCACGAGATTCTGCGCCCGACGCTTTCGCCGAGGCCGATACCGTCCCGATACCCTTCGCTGATTGCATCGTTCAACCGTCCGGTTTCATGCCACAGGCCAAACTGCCCTTCGCTGATGTACTTGGCGACGCTTTCTGTAGTATGACCGATCATGGCGAATTCAAAGTCATGGATAGCGCCCGCGCCGTTCAGGGCATAATGGGTAATCCATCCGCGTTTCATCATATCGATTAAAAGCGGCGCCGCACCCGATCTTAAAACATGCGCGCCCATCATCATCAGAACGGTTGCGCCTTTTTCTTTTGCCTTGACGATTTTATGCGCGATCTTTGTGATTTCATCGTGATGAAAATCAGGCAGATCGCCGTCCGGATACATCATCACGGAAAGATCAAGATCATGTATGCGCTCACTAAGCGGTTTTAAGTTCAGCTGCGTTCGGTCAAATTGTTTAAAAGGCATTTGATTACTCCTCGAATAAATAATTCATCAATGACTCGGTTTCAAGATAATGCGGAATAATGATGTCTGCACCCGCATTCTTTAACCGGTGATACTTCCAATCGTCCAGACCGCCGTTTCCGGTCTCGTCGGACGCAACGCCGACAGCAAACCCTCCGGCGTCCTTGACATTTTCAATTTCCACATACCCGTCCCCGAATCCAATAAGCTCATCGCCGGAAAGATGATGGTCGCTGATGATCTTCTCAATCACCATTTTCTTTGAAAACAGCTTATAGTCATCCTTTGCGCCATAGATGCCGCCGTCAAAGTATCCCGTAACCCCGATCAATTCTGCCTCGTGGAATACATATTTTTCATCGGTTCCGCTTGCGAGGTAACAGATGATGCCGCGTTCGCGAAACGCTTCTAAAAGTTCAAAAGAACCGGGCACGACGCAGTCATTGACAGACATTGTTTTACTGTTTAAGCCCTCAAGGCGGTACGCGATTTTGTCCAATAATAAATTATGATATGTTTCCTTATACGCAAGCGGTTCCAACGCCTCTCCGCCGCGCTTCTTCACCTCGTCCGCTAGTTCCATGCACTGATAAATCGTCTGTTTGCCGGTGTTAAAATCCACAAAATCTTTGACACAGGCGGTGATACTGTCAATATCGCCGGGAGTGGGCGTCGCCTTTAACACATCAATGAAATAAGGGATCATCACGCCCTGCCAGCCGGCGCGGACAAGGCTGATTGTGCCGTCAAAATCAAAAATCGCATGCTTAAATCGGCCGCGCACGGCATCTGAGTTTAAGATTGTCATATCGGTCATACGGCCTACTCCTTAGAGATAATCGGACGCAGCATGCAGATCAGCGCATGCTCCCAGACCATATGGACGTCTTCGATTTCTTCCATCACGTCCGTCGGAGCGATACAGTTGATATCGCTGTAATCATTCATCTTACCGCCGTCCCGTCCGGTAAAAGCGATGACTTTCATGCCGATTTCCCTTGCGTATTTCGCTGCCATCACCACGTTGGGGGAGTTTCCGCTTCCGGAATATACGACGAGCACATCGCCTGCTCCGGCAAAGTTCTTTAATTGTTCGACAAAGCATTCCTCATAGGAATAGTCGTTTGCCAGCGCGGTCAGTACGGGCACGCAGTCGTTCAGCGCCATCACCTTAAAGCGTTTTTTATCGGGCATAGACAATCCCTTGACGAAGTCGTTGACAAAATGGGATGCAGTCGCACTGCTTCCGCCGTTGCCGGCGGCAATGATCCACTTGCCTTCCGCCCGGGCGCGCATGAGTGTTTCTGCGGCTGCCTCAAGCTGTGATACATCGGTTTTGGCGAGTGTTTCTCCCGCTCGTTTTAAATAATCTGTTAAAAAAGCCTGCATTTGATTCTCCTTAAAATATATAAATTGATTTTATTGTTTGCGTTTACTTTGTTTATTTGTCCGCCATACATTCTTCATAAAGCGCCAGAATGTTTTCAACCGGCGTATCCACCTGAAGGAAATGCGACGGGGCCAGTATATAGCCGCAGTCTTTAAACGCGGTTTTATAGCGCGCTATATTTTCCTTAATATCTTCCGGCGTCCCGAGACTGACCACCTGCTGGATGTCCTGCCCGCCATGGAAGCACACACGCCCGCCGAAATGCTCGGCCAGGTATTCGGGCTGCATTTCCGGCGTACAGGGCTGAATCGGGTCGAGGATATCGATACCTGCCTCGATCAATCCGTCAATAAACGGATATATCGCGCCGCAGGAATGAAAGAACAGCTTTCCGCCAATCTTATGGACCGCGTCGGCAATCTGCTTCACATATGGGAAGACAAAGGTTTTAAACATATCTATCGAAATCAGGGGCGCGTTCTGGCTGCCTAAATCCGAATAAATCGTAAAGATGTCAATCCGTCCGTCCGCCGCTTCCTGCGCCCTGCGGTATTCTTCAATATAGAACTCGGTGAAATACCGGCTTAGAAAATGGCAGAATTCCGGATTCAACACCATATCCATCATAAAGTTCGCCATGCCGCGCACCAGGCCCGGACGCTGCCAGACATCCCCGCTGCCGTAATGAATTGCCCGGTCGGGATGGCGGTCGATGCGTGCCTTGACCATGGAATAATCCACGTCGTCGTTTTTCGGCCAGTCGAAGTTCTCAAAGTCGGCAAGAGACTGCGCATCACATAGCGCGCCGTCCAAATCTTCGCGCACAGGACCGTACTCGGTCTGTTTATAGATATAGCGCTCACCCCAGCAGTTCTGAAAATGCGTGCCGCAATTTTTCTCGGCCGGAAAGATGCCGTCGATTAAATGAACGTCCGGATTTAAAAGATCAATCAAGCGATCATAATCATGAAACCCCAGAGCCCGATAGATTTTCTCCAGCGTATCCGGTTCCGCACGAAAGCTGTAACAGGTACGGTCTGTTTTTTTACCGGCGATCGTGGCCAGCGCGCGTTCTCTGCCAGTCATTGGTTATGCCCACCACATTTCAGCCGGTTTTTCGCGGATAATAACTTTGTCCAACAGACTGAACGCTTTTTTCAGGCCTTCGTCTTTGGACATGGAACTGTCTTCATGCTCGATGCTGATGACGCCGTCATAGCCGATCATGGACAGCGCATCCACAAATGAACGCCAGAATTTTTCGTCGTTGCCGTATCCGACCGTACCGAATACCCACGCACGGTTTTCCGCGTCACCGTAATGCTTGGTGTCGAGGTTGCCGTTTCTGCGGATGTTGCGTTGGAATACACGCGTATCTTTGGCGTGGATATGGAAGATCGCCTCACGCAGCGTTAGAATTGCCTGCGGGATATCGATGCCCTGCCAGATCAGATGGCTGGGATCAAAGTTGCTGCCGATAGAATCGCCGACAGCAGTGCGCAGTTTCAGCAGGGTTTCGGGATTATAAACACAAAAACCCGGATGCATTTCCAACCCAATCTTGGTTACGCCGTAGTTAGCGGCCTCTTTTGCCGCCCATTGCCAGAACGGAATCAGCACTTCATTCCACTGGTAATCCAGTATTGTTAAAAAGTCGTCCGGCCAGGGGCATGTGACCCAGTTTGGCGTTTCGTCCTTCGGTCCGCCGCCCGGGCATCCTGAGAAGTTCGCAATGGTGTCTATGCCCAGCTTTTCGGCTAGCTTGCAGGTCTGTATAAAGCTGTTTTTATGGATTTCCGCTTCGCCGGGAACCGGACTCACCGGATTGCCCGAGCAATTCAGCTGGCTGATCGGCAGCCCGTATTTGGCGATGGTATCCTTGAACTCCTGAAGTTTAGGCGGGCTTTCAAGCAGCGTATCCGGATCGCAGTGTGTGGCATGCGCCAGTTTTCCGGTATAAAGCTCAACGGCTTCAAATCCCATCCCCTTCACTTTTTCCAGCATTTCCGACAATGTTAATTCCGAATACAGTGTGGTCAGTAAACCTAATTTCATAGCAGACACCTCTCCTTATAAATTAAAATAGTCCTTTGCGTTTTGATATAACAACCGGCCGGCGATATAGGCCGCGTCATCAAAAGACAGCCGGTTTTGATCCATCATCGCGGCCAACGCCCGTGCAAAACAATCCTTAATCAACAGGGACTTGCCGTATGCCCAGTCTGCGCAGTAAGCATCGGAGAAATAGCCGAACCATTTGTTCAGCGGAATACGGTCGAGCCGGTTGCTGATGATCTGCGTGATGGTGCCGGGATAAAAGTTATGCCACCAGAATCCCGCCGCATACACGTTCTGGGTCTCGCGGATGATGGTTAAAAGCGTATTATCGTGATAATCGTTTCCGTTAAAAATGATAAAATCAATCGTCGGATAACGGGCCGCCAGGCTTTCAATCGCATACAAAGTATCTGCATTCAGCTTGCTGGCGGTTTCAAAGTGCAGCGGTTCAGCGCCGATGCTGATTGCGACAGCCGCGCCTTTCCCGTTTTTCTCAAGCTGTTTAAAATATTTATTGTTGATATAGTTGGCATAGATGTCGCGTTCCGCAGCTGTTGCAATACTTCTGTTTTTGAGCGCGGCAGCCATTTGCGTTTTAGATGCACTGCCGTAACGGATATCGGACGAAAAATGTGTCGGCAGACTGACGATTTGGTCAAACGGAATCATGGAAACATATTTGCTGACCGCTTCGTCCACCGCTTCGACCGAAGTAAGGCGCTTTCGGTCTGTGTATAACGCTTCGTCTATGGTGACCGGAATCGGGCCTTCCGGCGCATCCTGAGAAACCGCGACTTCAAGTTCGGTTAATGGGGCGTCGAAGATGCCGTACTGGTTGCGGGTAAAAAAAGCCCATTCCATGCTGTAGAAGAATTTCGGGTGATGAAGCCCGTGTTTCCGGCAGTATTCCGTATTAACCGCAATGATATTCGCTTTTTTTAAGATATCGTCAGCGTATCCCTGCTGATAACGCTCCTTAATCCGTTTATCCGCCGCCTCCCAATTATCCAGCGTAATCTTATCATTAATGTCATAAAGATCTGATAGGATTCTTTTTGCGATACTGTATGTGCTGGTATAACGGATGTGGGGGAGATAAGGAATCGCCGCAAGGAGGCGCGATTGGGCCTCAGCCTCATCCGGATATTCAGACAGACGGGCACCGTCCGGGCACCCTGCGCTGTACAGCTCTGATATCATCATGTGATATAACAATACATCGTGAAGCCCGCGCGCCGAAAGATGAGACAGATCCATATGTGTATGGATGTCAATCAGCGGAAGGCTGTTGATGTATTCTGATATATCATGATAGGCTGCCATAATATCCCCCTGTTGGCCTCTGCTATTTTGTTTCGCCGGTGAAGAAACGGCCGTCCAGCGCGAGTACTGCCGCGCCAATCAGCGGTGCGTCATACCCAAGCCGTGTGGTTTCAATGACAAGATTCGGATTCGCGAATCGGTAGATACGGCTGGTTACTGTTTCCCGAAGCGTTTCAGCAAACAAATCAAACGAAGCGCTGACCCCGCCGCCGATGACGACTTTTAGCGGATTGACTGTATTCACCGCCGCCGCAATCGCACGGCCGAGATACCGGCCTTCGTCCGAAAACACTTTAATTGCATCTGCGTCGCCGTTGCGGGCCATTTCCGCAATTTCCGCCGCGGACAGGGTTGAATCCGGATGTATCAGTTTATAGTGGCGGGCTATGCCCGGTCCTGCGGCTTCAATTTCAAGACAACCGTGATTGCCGCATCCGCAGATAAAACGCGAGTCTTCTTCGACGACAATGTGGCCGAGTTCTCCGGCATTGCCGCTGACACCCCGGTAGAGCGCATTGTTTAAAAACAAAGCGCCGCCGCACCCGTTGCTCACGGTCAGCCAGATGAAATCCGATACATCCTGACAGCAACCGAACTTCTTCTCCGCCAGCGCGCAGGCATTCACATCATTCTCGACTGCGGCTGGCAGGCCGAAGGCTTCTTTAAGAATGCTGCCGATCGGAACGTTATTTAATCCGGAAAAGCATGATTCCACCCACAGGCCGCTCACTGGATCACAGAGGCCCGGAATAGACGCACCAATACCGGAGACATCCTGACCGAATCCGGCCAAAACGTCCCGCCCAATGCTGAGTATTGTATCCAGAACGCTTTTCTGATCAAGTTTTTCCCATTGATGTTTGGTTCGGGTCAATACGCGGCCGGTTTCATCCACGATTCCGGCCACCATTTTTGATCCGCCAATATCAAAGGCAAGCACATGTTTCATCGATTCTTCCTATTGATATAATAGTTGTTCTTCAAGCTGCTCTTTTGTCGGCTCCACACAGTCCGGCTCCAGACCCGGGATATACCGGCAGGCTTCATACATAATCCGTGCGACTTTTCCATGCACCACACCTACGTGGTGGATATAGGGCCCGTAAATCACACGGCGTTCCCATTTTGCCCAGTTCTCAAACTCGGCCCAAATATAGGTGCCGGCATTATCCGGACCGTCAGTGCCTTTGGCTTCACCCATTAACAGCTGGTAATTGCCTGACACGCCGTCCATTTTTAATAGTGTCAGATCGCCGCCCCTGGCTTCAAACCGGCCGGCAACATCATAGTCATTCGGCCCCTGCGGACCAATCGCGACCTTTGATTTTGCGATAGACGGGGGAAAGTTGCCGCAGTGCCACAACAATTCTGCATTCGGGTTCGACGGATGACGCACGGTCAAATCCGCAAGAAACGCGGGTGTTTGATTCATGACTGCCGCTTTTAGCATAATCAGTGACAATGCACCCAAAATATCCGTTTCACAGGCAACCGGCAGTCCGCTGTCCGTCAGCAATCCGTTGACAAAGCACGGGAATATTCCGCATGAGGACTGCATCGCATCCCAGCACTGAATCGCAACGCCGGAGAGAGACTTTTCCTGCGCCCATTGTTCAATCGCGATTTTCATACCGGCTGCTGAGGAAAGGCTTTCCTGACGCAGACAACGGTTATCGTACTGGCCGAAGCTGTCTAATAATACCTGATATTCCGGGCTGTTTTCTTTGATTATCTTATTCATCCGTTCTTCCAATTCGGTCAATGCCATCGGCACAACTTCAACGCCGAATTTTTCCAACAACTCGCCTTCATTAACCATGACGGATAGGAAAGCACCCGGGCGTGTACTAATCTGCCCGATGCGCGCCGAACGGAAGGCCTTAATGACGCTGGCTATCCGGATAAAATCCTCGAAGCCCTGAAGAAACGTCCGGCTGTCCGCAGTGCTGTTTGTGATATAAGAGAAGGGTACGTTATACCGGATTAATGCCTTGGATGTTGCAAAGAGCCCGCATTGCGAGTCCCGCATACGGAAACCGGCTGAATCCGGCGCTTCGTCCAGAGGGCCCCACAGCAGGAATGGTTTGCCGACCAGCTTGCCGACCTTGGCAACCGCGTCTTCTGTTCCAAAGTTACAGTGCGGCGCAAAAACCGCATCTACTTTCTCTGCGATAAAAATATCTGCTGCGCGCTCAGCGTCTGCTGCGTCAAAAATCAGCCCTTCGCTGTTCAGTGCATCGATTGTGATGATTTCTAAGTTTTCAAATTGCTGAATTTGTTTTAAAACAATATCCTTCATCCGGGCGGCTTCCGCGGGGTCAAATACATTACGCCGTGTGGGAAGGAAGCCGAGTTTGATACTGTCCTTTTTTGTCATTTTCATGATTTATGCCTCCGGGCAGGGCGGCCGTTAACCGGCAGCCTGATTTTTTAACAGATGTATCATTTCCGCCATGTTTTCTGATGGCACGTCTTTTGTAACGGCATGGGAGGGGCCGACGATATAACCGCCGCTCCTGGCCATATCAAGCCGTTTATTCACTTCTTCGCGCACCTCCGCCCGTGTACCGAACGGAAGAACGTTCTGCAGGCTGATGCCGCCGAGAAATGTGATGTCCTTACCGTATTCGCGCTTTAATGCAGCGATATCACAGACTTCTGGCTGAAAAGGATCGTATATATCCACGCCGAGTTCAATGATGTCGGGCATGATTTCCCGAATATCGCCGCACGTATGGATATAAACCGTCTTATTCATCGCCTTAACCGCATCAAACAAAGTCTTAAGCCGCGGCTTGAAGAATTTACGCCACATATCCGGCCCCATAATGAGACCCCGCTGCTGTCCCCAGTCATCCCCGAAATAGCAGCAGTCGATGAAGTCATATGTTTTCACGCGCTCCAGGAGGCCCAGAAAGTATTCTAAAATCCGGTCAAGAAGCGTATGGACGGTCTGCGGCGCCAGCAGCATATCGGCCAGCAGGTTTTCCATGCCGTAGAGCATCCAGCCCCTTTCAAAAAGCACGTGCGAGAACTGAGCAACGTTGTATTGGCCGGTTGCGGTATAGCCGTTGTATTTTTCAAAATATCCTGTCTGGCTTTCGTCCGGAAACGCAAACGATGCAATATTCTGCCCGGATACCAGATATTTTTCGACAACGCCGATCTCTTTATCACGTGTTTTGTTGAACACGACTCCGAATTCATCCTGCGTATAGTGCTCTTTAACCACGGTTTTTTTAGGCCGGGGATCAAAGAACCGCATTGCGTTGCCGAGATCGGACAAGAAATCACGGTTTTGATAATAGTCCGCCATTTTGTTATAGGCATCCGGAGAGAAGTTAATCTGATAGGGGACAACATCCAACGGTTTATGAGCAAGTGCTTCACATACCCGTGCTTTCTGATCCACAATTATCTCCTTAAATACCGGATTCAGCCGGCAGTACTAATGCGCCTTTAAAAAAGCTTCGACTGCTTCCCGCGTAACAGCGGGATTAGTGGCGCCGATATACTGGATATTCATCGCCGCTACAGCGCTGCCGTACCGCACGCAATCCGGCATATCCATGCCCGAAAGATGGGCAAAGATCACGCCGGCCACAAAATTATCACCGGCGCCGGTTGTATCAACCGGGTCAACCTTAAACGCAGGAATGACAGTTCCCTTGCCGTGCTGGAAGAGATAACAGCCGTCTTCGCCAAGCTTGATGATAAAAATCTTATCCCCAATCTGATCCGCTAAATATGATGCCATCCGCTTTGGATCGGTTTCTCCGGTCAGCTGTTGGGCTTCGCCATAGCTCGGCATAAACATATCAACATATTCCAAGTGCGGTTTAATGGTTTTAATACCTAATCCGTAAATATCACTGTTCGCGTCCGCACTGATGCTCATTCCTTTTTCTTTCGCTTTGCGAAAGATATCGGTCAATCCGCCCCGGTCAAGCTGCGGATGGAGGAAGAATCCGCTGTAATTAAGATGCCGGGCGCCGCTGTCAAATAGAACATCGCCAAAATCCGAGGCGCAAAGCGTATCGTTGTTGCCTCTCGCAGAGAGAAAACATCTGTCGCCGTCCGCATTAATCATGACGAGACTGACGGAGGTGTTGACGCCGGGCTTTTCCGCTACAAATGTGACATCCACGCCGGAACGTATCAGCAGCTGTTTAAAGATACCGCCGAAAGCGTCTTCACCGACCGCGGCAATCAGGGATACCCGCATACCGAGCTGGCTTAATACGATCGAACTGTTGGCCGCATCCCCGCCGGGGATCAGCTTTAATTCCTTCAGCCGTGTCAGGTCCGTCTTAAAATCCAACACTTTATAGGGCAGTTTAACCGGAATATCCAGTACGACGGTTCCGAGATTGAGTACATCGAATTGCTTCATGTTCTTCCTTTTATTACGCTTTTCCGGCGCTTCCCAGCACACGGATTTTCTCAATGGCTTCCAGCTTGGTCGCTTCGGTAATCTTTTCGCAGATACCCATCAGCGAAATGCCGTCTTTGTTGATATTATCTTTGACTGCCTGCAGCGATTTCAGCGTCAGATCGGTAAAAATATTGACTTTTGAGATACCGTTTTCCACCGCCTTTTTCAGGTCGTCGGCACTTAAGCCCGACGCGCCGTGCAGAACCAGCGGAATATCAACGGCTTCTTTGATCTCGGCGATACGTTTAAAATTCAAATCCGGTTCCTCGGAATATTCTCCGTGAACGGTCCCGATCGCAATCGCGAGCGCGGTTGCACCTGAGTTTTCAACAAAATGTACGGCTTCGCCGACATCGGTATACTTATAATCGTCATTTTCGTATAGGTCGCCCAATCCGGAAACATGCCCGATTTCGGCTTCGACGGAAATATCGAAAACCTTGCAGATATCCGAAACGCTTTTTGTCAGCCGGATATTTTCCTCCAATGTTTGGTCTGAAGCGTCCATCATGACCGACGTGAAGCCGTATTTGATTGCTTTTAAAATCACATCAAATCCCACAGCATGGTCAAGATGAAGCGCAATCGGCACAGTTGCCTTCTTCGCAATCTCGACAGCCAGCGGAGTGAACGCCTCCAGGCTGATGTAATCCATAAAACCTTCACCGTATGCGACAATAGCGGGCGAACGCATTTCTTCCGCCGCCTGGATGACACCTTTGAGCATTTCGATGTTAAACACATCAAAATTACCGATGCCGTAGCCGCCTTCCCTTGCATCACGCAGCATTTGATTCATATTTACCAGCGCCATAAAGCCTCCTGAAAAAAATATAATTTTTATAGCATACCCGCATATCATATAAAATGATGCGGGTATTATTGCGAATCGGTCTAACGTAATGATGATACTGAGCTGCATATGCGATTATGATTACGTTATGATGTATATTAAGAGGGGGCTGACAGCGTTTACTTTTTGCTGATCAGCCAGTTTCTATCGATATTCTGCATAAAGTTTTCAATTATAACTGCCGAAGAAGCATCTGTGAAAAAGTCATACAGCGGATTCAGCGTAATTTTAACGTCGGTGCGGTCCATGATGCTGTGGAAATCAAAGATGTTGCTGACCAGCTGGTTATAATATTTACGCGCAATCTTCATCCATTTACATTCAAGGATAATCTGTCCCGGATCATAAGTGGTAATCAGATTGTGCACGTAGATGCAAAGGTATTGTGTAGCATGAGAAAACGCGTAATCTGCCGCTTCGTCGCCGTTGTTGGCATTCGCCGCAAGCGCATCAATCCAGTCCGGCTCGGCCATTTCTTCAATGGTTTTGAGCGGCGCACTGCCTTTTAGCCCTTTGACCTCGATCGCCTCGGTATAATAGCGCGCAATCGCGGCATGGGATGACAAACTCTCCACACAGCCGTAGTTGCCGCAGCTGCAGAGCGGACCGTCGGGCATGATGATCGTATGCCCGGTTTCTCCGGCAAGTCCGTGATCGCCGTGATAAACTTCACCGTCGATCTGGACGCCGGTGCCGATCCCGACATGAATGGAGGCATAAACGACATTATCCAGCCCGCCGGTGAGTCCCTGATGCTTCAGGTATAATATGGAGCCGTTGGTATCACGTTCTATCATGGTCGGGATGCCAAGCTCGCCCTCCAGAATGCTTTTTAACGGTATATTGATCCAGTTCTTGATATTCGGCAGATAGCGGACGATACCTGCACCAAAATCCACACGCCCCGGCACCAGCACACCCATACCGATGATTTCTTCTTTATCTACGCCGGTTGTCTCCAAGAGCTTATGGACATTCTTTGAGATGATGGAAACCGTCTCCTCAACCGTTTGGTCTTTGTGTGAAGTAGCGGCCTCTCCTTCAAAAATGCATTTCCCGCTGAGGTCATACATATTAATAGAGATTTTTTCCAGGCTGATATTGACGCCGATGATGTTATACGCATTGTTATTGAAACGATAGACAACCGCCTTTCGGCCGCCTTTTGAGTCGGCGTGGCCTTCTTCAATCACAATATTGCGGTCAACCAATTCCGCGATTAAAGTACTGACCGTTACCTTTGTAAGCTTTGTTTTTTTCGCAATATCAGGCCGGGTAATCAGCTGATTTGTGCGGATAACCTTTAAAATTTCGAGTAAATTCTTTTTTCTTAATGATGTTGTGGTATTCATGGCAGACCCTTTATAAAATACTTTAATAAACTTTTTATCTTAAAGTAATTTTACCGCATTACACCAGTCATGTCAACAATGGTATTACGGATGCTGCAGAAGGATGTGAAAGGCCTGCTGTTTTCAGGTTTGCAATCGTGTATATTAAAAAATGTGCGCTATGACGTGCTTTTTTGGCGCCGTTTGCATGATTCCGGTGATTCATTCGGGCAAACCGGCTTGACTGTATACTATTATAAATCTCTGTCTACCAAGGGTGCAAGCAAAATCAATGCTTATATATTTTGTTTTAATTTATGTAGATTATTGGGTAAGAATAGGCTCTGTACCGACGGAAAAGACAATCAGGGCTTGTCAAAGGGTCAAGACAGCGGTAAATTGATGATATAGACAGAAAAATCGGCCAAAAACACGGTGATGATGGTAAAATATATAACAAAACCAGTAGAATTGGTTATAAATAATACAAAAAAGTCGAAGATATGACAATAAAAAAACGATTTCGGCGCTTAAAATAATAAGGAGATAGCATGAAAGGGCCCAAGGATACCGCAAAGCATGCAGCAGACATATTTGAGAAAGCGCTTCATATACGCTGTTTTGTCGTAGAAGACGGCAGCCCGGATGGGATAAAACAGCGCATGCAGGATAGGTTCTGTGCCGCTTGTGCAATGGAACAGATAAAGCGCTCGAAACAGCTGGTGTGCGAAAACATCCACAGCCACGGCGTATTCCAGGCGGACCGCTGGGGCGGGAAGTATGAGTATCTGTGCCCGGCGGGTCTGGCGTTTATTGCCGCTGTTCTGCCTGATCCGGAAGGAGAAAAGAGCGGACTTGCCGCAGGCCCCTTCCTGATGGTGGAATTAAACGATTTTATCGAGGAAGACCTGCTGCGATTTTTCCAGGGCGGCAGAATTAAACAACTAAGACTGCTGGCCGAAAGCGTACCTTATTTTTACAGCGGAAGAGTTTCATCGATTGCAAATCTTCTGGCCATGACCGCTGCGTACGCAGTCAGCCACGAAGGGGTGCAGGACCGGATGATGGAACAGATTGCGCGCTCGTCGAATGAGGTTTTCTATACCTTATTTGATATTAAGTCGCAGGACGGCGCCGATTATGTGTATCCGATCCAGCAGGAAAAGCTGCTGCAGAACTATATTGCCCAGGGGGATAAGGCAGCGGCGCAGAAGGTGCTGAATGAAATATTGGGCCATATCTTCTTTTCATCGGGCGGTGATTTCAGCGTTATCAAGGCGCGGATTATCGAACTGGTGGTGATTCTGTCCCGGGCTGCAATACAGGGCGGGGCGGATATAGCGGAAGTATTCGGGCTTAACTATAACTGTATCAACGATGTGCAGGAAATGACTTCGCTGGATGAATTGAACCAGTGGCTGACGACGGTGCTTAACCGATTCACGAACAGCGTGTTTGATTTTTCGAACGTTAAGCATTCCGATATGATTAAGCGGATCATGGACTATATCCGCAAAAACTATATGAATAAGATTTCGCTGAATGAATTGGCCGGGATTATGCATATCAGCGTTTCATACTTAAGCAAGATATTTAAAGAAGAAACCGGCATGAGCATCAGCGGATTTATCAACAGCGTCC
This sequence comes from Christensenellaceae bacterium, assembly GCA_963674805.2. Classification (GTDB taxonomy): domain Bacteria; phylum Bacillota; class Clostridia; order Christensenellales; family CALMFG01; genus CALMFG01. Next base: position 70,085 of record CAXXNY010000022.1, on the reverse strand, counting down.
GTGTGGACAGCGCCAAGCAGTTTCTGCTGGATGACCGCGTATCGCTGATTGAGGCGGCGTATCTTTCCGGATTTGAAGACCAGAGTTATTTTACCAAGGTGTTCAAAAAGCTGACCGGACAGACGCCGGGAATCTATAGGCGAATGAAGGGGAATATTTAACGAAAAAACTAGGAGGAACAAACGTGAGCATAACAAGTGAAATCAGTATGTTTTTGCAGCAGGGGAAAGCAAATAATGTTAAGGAACTGGTAGCCAAAGCGCTGGAAGAAGGCATGGACGCCCAGTCGATTCTGGACGAAGGGCTGCTTGCCGGCATGAGCGTTATCGGCGAAAAATTTAAGAACAATGAGGTCTATGTTCCCGAAGTATTGATTGCAGCGCGCGCGATGAACGCGGGTATGGATATCTTAAAACCTGTTTTGGTTGCTGCCAATACCGCATCAAGAGGCAAGGCTGTTCTGGGCACGGTCAAGGGCGACCTGCACGATATCGGAAAGAACCTTGTTAAGATTATGATGGAAGGCAAGGGCATTGAAGTGGTGGACCTCGGCACAGATGTATCGCCGGAACGGTTTGTAGAAGCTGCTGAGCAGGAAAATGCCGACATTATCGCGTGTTCCGCGCTCTTAACCACCACGATGATCGTGATGAAAGACGTCATCAAAGCGGTTGAAGAAAAGGGCATGAAGGATAAAGTGAAAGTGATGATCGGCGGCGCTCCTGTTACACAGAATTTCTGTGAGTCCATCGGCGCTGACTATTATACACCGGATGCCGCAAGCGCCAGCGATGTTGCGCTGAGCATCTGCCAGGCATCATAACGGCTGACTGCCGTCTTAGGAGACCATGACCTATACCATAACCATACATGAACCAGAAAATATACGTAAAATCGAAGCCGAAGCGGATACCAATCTGCTCGGCTTTTTACGGGACGCGTCAATTGTTCTGGACACCCCGTGCGCCGGAAGCGGCACCTGCGGGAAATGCCGAATTAAAGTCAGCGGCGGACAGCCTGCGGAGGGCAGGGAGTTAGCGCTGCTCGGTGAACAGGCAGCTTCGGAAGGTTACCGGCTGGCTTGTTATATTTATATTCAGTCTGATCTGGACATTTATCCTGATACACCCAAAGCCGACAGCAAAATCCTGACAGACATCGCAGAAGCCCGGTTCGGGCTGGATGCTGTGGTCTCAAAGCGGGAAGCGCAGCTGAAAAAGCCCGACCTGAATGACCAGCGGGATGATGTCCGGCGGGTGATGGACGCGGGCGGGATTGCGCCGCCGCTTGAATTAAAACAATTACGGGGAATTCCCGATATTGTACGGGCGCATGATTTTTCTGTTCGTTTCATTGATTTTAACGGGGAATGGATAGGTATTGAGCCGGGTGACCGGACAGACGCCTGCTATGGCGCGGCGTTTGATATTGGCACGACGACAATTGCCGCTTATTTATTTGACCTGAACACCGGCGAACGAAAAGCGGTTCATGCCTGTTTAAATCCGCAGCGCCGGTTCGGCGCGGATGTGATTTCGAGAATCCACCACGCGGGCGAAGAACAGGACGGGCTGAAAGAATTGAATGACCTGATTATCTCGTGTATCAATGATACGCTTGATGTCTTAATAGAAACGGCAGAAATCGCAACCGATATGATTTACGGGGCGGTTTTTGCCGGCAACACAACCATGATGCATCTGCTGATGGGATTAAATCCAACTGCAATCGCGGTGGCGCCGTTCATTCCGGCGACTACAGCGATGCACCGCATTGATCCAGCAGATATCGGGATTAAGATCAATGAACAGGGTGCGGCTGTGGTCCTGCCGTGTGTATCCGCGTATGTCGGCGCAGACACCGTTGCCGCAGTGTTGTCCTGCGGCATGACGGAAAATGAAGATGTTGCGCTGATGGTGGATATCGGCACAAATGCGGAAATCGTGCTGGGGAATAAAGACAGCCTGACGGCTTGTTCTGTTGCCGCGGGGCCTGCCTTTGAAGGTGCACGTATCCGCTGCGGTGTCGGCGGCATTACAGGCGCGGTGGATACCGTGGATTTTTCCGGTGGCATCAGCTATACAACAATTGATCAAGCGCCGGCAATCGGCATCTGCGGCTCAGGGCTGGTGGATGCGGCGGCGGGTATGCTGGACAGCGGCATTCTTGATCCGACCGGAAGGCTGAATGAGCCGGATGAACTTCCGGAAGAAACAGCAAAGCAATATGACGGACGGTTGATTACCATAGATGATGAACGTGCATTTCTGATCGCCGGAGAAGACGAAGCGGAAAAAGCGGTGTATTTAACACAGCGTGATATCCGGGAACTGCAGAACGCCAAAGCGGCGATTGCAGGCGGTATCGTGACACTGCTGAAAGAAACAGGGCTGTCGCTGGAAGACGTGAAGACGGTTTACCTGGCCGGCGGCTTCGGAAACTATATTAATGCAGAACATGCGGCGCGCATCGGACTTTTGCCGGAAGCATTGAAAGAAAAGACGCGGTCTGCGGGGAATGCCGCAGGATCGGGCGCGTCTGCGGCATTGCTGTCCAAAGCGGCGCTAAAGGCGTTTAATCAAATGACTTCGGAGATTGACTATATTGAATTGTCATCGCACCCCGGATTTACGGAAGCTTATGTGGATGCCATGATGTTTCCTGAAGACTGAGACACGGTATAGACCGTAAACGGAGAGCGATATGGAACCGGTATTAATCGATCAAATAGAAATAACTTTATCTGCGGAACGCATGGCCAAACGGATGCGCGTGGAACCGGACAGCGAAGATTTTGGTATGCTGAAATCGCTGTGCGAACAAGCCGAACAGGCGGCTGTGCCAAAAGCGGTGTATACTACCAGTTTTATCGACACACACGGCGAAGATTTTGTTGTAATCGACGGAAAACGCATCGAAGGTAAGCTGATCAGCCGAAACCTGAACGATAAGCACCGTGTTTTTCCCTATCTGGTCACCTGCGGGCAGGAAGCGGAAACCTGGTCAAAGACCGTTACCGATATGCTTTATGCGTATTGGGCGGACTGGATCAAGCAGGAAATATTGAACCAGGCGATTTTGGCTTTTAAATCCCGCATCAAACAGCATTTAAGTCTGGGCCAGCTTTCGGATATGAATCCCGGATCACTGCCTGACTTCCCAATCAGCTATCAGCAGGATTTATTTGCGCTGCTCGGCAACGGCGCACGGCTTGCCGGCGTTGAATTGACCGACAGCATGCTGATGATTCCGGCGAAAAGCGTATCGGGATTTTCATTTGAAACTGACACCAATTTTTCAAACTGCAAACTCTGCCAGCGTGAGCGCTGTATCGGTCGGCGGGACGCTTTTGACTCCGATCTCTATCATGAAATGATTCAAAAATAAGCGGGATAGTCCAAAAGATAACCAAATAGTCCTATACGCCCGAAAACCATAACGATAAAATACAAATATAAAAATGATATAACAGGGAGCGAACCAATGAACCCCAAAGAATTATTGTTGACCGTTTTAAACCATGGATCCGCATCACGCGTGCCATGGGTGCCGTTTGCCGGTGTGCATGCCGGATTACTGGCTGGACATACCGCAACGGAAGTGTTAACCGAAGGCGATAAGCTGTTTGAATCGCTGATGGAAGTGAACCGGCTGTATAAACCGGACGGACAGCCGATTGTTTTTGACTTACAGGTAGAAGCTGAAATACTCGGTTGCGAACTGATGTGGATGGACGACGCACCGCCGTCTGTTAAAAGCCATCCGCTTACAGAAACAAAAAATATTCCGTGCGAATGCACGCTGCCCCAAAAGGAAGACGGCAGACTGCCGATGATCTTGGACGTGATGAAACGCATGAAAGATGCGGTTGGCGGAGAAACCGCGCTTTACGGCCTGATCTGCGGACCGTTCACGCTGGCGTCGCATCTGCGCGGCAATGACATTTTTATGGACATGTTCGACGATGATACGTATGTCCATAACCTGCTGGCGTTCTGTAAAAAAGCCGCAATGAATGTCGCCGAATATTATATCGAAGCCGGAATGGATGTCATAGCGGTGGTAGACCCGCTGGTGTCCCAGATTTCGGCAGCTCATTTTGAAGAGTTTTTAAGCGGTCCGTTCAGTGAGATTTTCGACTTTATTAGAGAAAAGAAGACGCTTTCCTCATTCTTTGTCTGCGGGGATGCAACCCGAAACATCGAGGTAATGTGCCAGACAAAACCCGATTCAATCGCAATCGATGAAAATGTAGACATCGTCGCCGCAAAAGCAATCAGCGACCAATATAATATCACCATGTGCGGCAACATCCCGCTGACCACAGTGATGCTACACGGCACCCAGCAGGACAACATGAAGTACGTCATCGACATGCTGGACCGCATCGAAAATAAAACCAACCTGATCGTAGCGCCGGGATGCGATATGCCGTATAAGGTGCCGGTAGAAAACGCTATTGGGGTCACCCAGGCGCTGTTAAACACCGACGAAACGCGTATAATGCTCGAAAACTATGTGGCGCAGGACGATGATATCGAGGTTGAGCTGCCGGATTATGAAAATCTGGAGCGTCCGCTGGTCGAAGTCTTCACACTGGATTCCGCAACCTGTGCGGCATGTACCTATATGCTGGGCGCGGCCATGGCGGGTAAGGAGCATTACGGCGACGGTATTGACCTGGTGGAATATAAATTCACCGAAAAGGAAAACATCGCACGGTGCAAAAAAATGGGCGTCCAGAAACTGCCGTCCATTTATATCAACGGCGAGCTGAAATTTGCTTCGATTATTCCGAGCAGCGAAGAACTGTTCAGCGAGATCGATAAGCTGAGAAAATAATCAACCATGAAACTATATCTGATTACCGGATTCTTAGGCGCGGGCAAGACAACGCTGCTAAAGAACTTGATGGGGCTGTTTGCCGGACAAAAAATTAAAGTAATCGTCAATGAATTCGGCAGGGAGGGCATAGACGGCGCTTTGATCGAATCCACAGGCGCTTCGGTTGAAGAGATCAACAACGGATCGATCTTTTGCTCCTGCCGGATTGACCAGTTTGAGGAATCGCTGGAACGGACAGCCGCAGAGGATCCGGAAGTGATTTTGGTGGAAGCGTCCGGATTGTCCGACCCGACCAGCATCAAAGAAGTCTTAAGAAACCCGAAGTTCGATGCCATCGACTATCAGGGCGCAATCGGCATCATTGACGCGGTGAATATCCATAAGGTAATCGAAACGGCGCGGGTATGCGCCAAACAGATATCGGTCAGTGATGTGCTGATTATCAACAAAACGGATATGGTCACCGAATCGCAGTGTAAAGTGATTGAAGCGATGCTGTCGCAGCGCAAGCCGGATACGGCGATTTATCGGACATCTTACGGCAAACTAAAGCCGGAATGGCTGGCGTTTGACCAAGAGAAACCGGATGGAAAAGATGAAGCTGCATATCACTTAAAGGACGTCAGTTTAAGGAAAATGACCATTATTGTACGCCATGATATGTCGCTGTACCAGCTGGAACGGTTCTTAAAAATGGTCGCCGAGGACACCTACCGAATCAAAGGGTTTGTGGAATTGGAAGGCCGGACGATGCTGGTGGACTGTGTCGGCGCGGACGTTAAGATGACGCCCTATCAGGGCAGTATGCCGCATATCAACCGGTTGACAGCGCTGGCCGGCAGAGGACTGAAGATGGAAGACAGTGTGGCGCGTGCTGCGGGATGGTATCCGGATTTAATTGATTTTAAACAGACATAACCGATCTTTTAATAACAGAGCACATTCAATTCACGGATGTGCTTTTTGCTTATAAAAAAACTGAACTCTGTAAAATATGATTCGCGCTCAAACCGTTTAGGGAAATAATGGTATAGTGCAAAGGATAGCTAAATATTCCTATACGTCATGTGAAGGGAAAATATAGTATATGTATAAAGTAAAGAAAGCAGAAGAATATCAAGTGTTTGAGCCAAACGATTTTTATGAATTAAGTGGAGTTAAGTCATAAAATCAGAAAATTCCCGGAGAAACCACCGGGAGTAAGAAAGGGGAACGGATATTGATGGCTGAAAAACAATGGATCACAAAACAGAAGACGGATAGGACACTGACGCTTCCGGTGTTGACTTTTCCGGCAGTGCAAAAAATGGGAGTCAGCGTGACCGAACTGATTACCGACGCGGACTTACAGGCGAAAGCGATGAAGATAGTCGCCGACCTGTGTCCGATGAGCGCGGCGCTTTCCATGATGGATTTGTCGGTTGAGGCCGAGGCTTTTGGTTCGCCGCTGAAGTTTGCGGATGATGATGTGGCGGCAGTGACAGACAGAATTATAGCATCAATGGCGGACGCGGAAAAGCTGGCGGTTCCAAATGCCGGAGCGGGCAGAACAGCTCTGTATGCGGAAGGCATTAAGAAAGCCAAGGAACTGATTAATGACAGGCCGGTGTTTGCGGGCGTTATCGGGCCGTTCTCGCTGGCGGGCAGGCTGATGGACATCACAGAAATTATGGTTGCCTGCTATATTGAACCGGAAACCGTTAATCTGGTGCTTAAGAAGGCTTCGGCATTTATCAAGGGGTATATTGAACTGCTGAGACAGTCCGGAGCGGACGGCGTTGTCATGGCGGAGCCGGTTGCCGGGCTGTTATCGCCGGAATTGTGCGAGATGTTTTCGTCGGCCTATATCCGGGATATGATTGCGCCCTATAAGGACACGGAGTTTATCTTTGTCTATCATAACTGTGGGAACGTGGTGCCCTGTATTGACGGTATTGCTTCTCTGGGCGCAGACGCTTATCATTTCGGCAATTCAATGGATATGGTACAGATTATGGAACTGATGCCGAATGACCTGATGGTGATGGGGAATATAGACCCGGTTTTGTTCAGACACGGCACGCCGGAAGAGATGAAAGATGCGGTGACAAACCTGCTCCAATCCTGCTCAAAATACGATAACTTCGCGATATCCACGGGCTGTGACCTGCCGCCCGCATCAAGCTGGGATAATATCGACGCTTATTTTGAGGCAATCAATGCCTTTTATAACCAATAAAATCAAGCAAATATTCTAATTCAGATAAGGACATAAAAGACACATCCGTATAAGGGTGTGTTTTTATGTGATTACCGCATGAATCCGCCGGATGCCTTCTTCAATTTGTTCATTATTGATGTTGCCGTACCCGATCATCAGGGTGTCGTCAAATAATCCTTTGGTGATAGTATGATCGTCGATCGGATACAGACGGACGCCTCCGGCTAAAAGGCGGTCGAACTTCTCTTTGTCAAAAAGGACACCCGGGAACTGAGCGACTAAATGGATACCTGTTGCACTGCCTTTCACAATGACACGGCCGCCGAAATACCGTGTCAGCGCATCCACCAGACAACGGCGTTTTTCCTGATAGACTCGCCTTGATTTTGCGATATAGCGGTCCAGCAGTCCGTCCTGTATGAAGCGTGCCAGCGTCAGCTGCTCCAACACAGGAGAATGCAGGTCCTCTAAATGTTTGGCGTTCAGAAACGCCTCCATCAATGAGGGCGGCAGCACCATATAGCCGATGCGCAGCGCAGGGAACAGCTTTTTGCTGAACGTGCCGACATAGATGACGCGGTCGGGATTCAGGCTTTGGAGTGAATGGATGGGTGCGCCGGTAAAGCGGTATTCGCTGTCATAATCGTCTTCGACCACATATCCGCCGTGTGACTCGGCGTACTGGATTAACGCAATGCGGCGCTGGGCCGATAAGATACCGCCTGTAGGGAAGTGATGGGACGGGGTGGTGAAGATATATTTAACCGTGTTGAGGTCGGGCAGCAGGTCGGCACGGATGCCCTGATCGTCTACGATAACGGGGTGGACATCGGCGCCGGATGCCTTGATGATCTTCAAAATATCATTGTTGATTGGATCCTCTACGATGACATGCTCTTTCGGCGTAAGGACGCGTGCGGTTAGGGCAAAGGCCTGCGCCGCTCCGGTGGTGATGAGAATATGATCGGCGTCGCATACCACGCCGCGGGTTTTGTTTAAGCTCCGGGCCAGTGCATAGCGCAGTTCGTAACAGCCAAGCGCCTGATAGTAGTCCAGCGTTATTGGGTCAAGCGACTCACAGACAGAGCGGTATAGTCCGCCCCACTTTTTGACCGGGAACAGCGACAAGTCGGGTACGCCGGTGCGAAAATCAATCACCGTATCATCCGGTTCGTATAAAAGGCCGGTGAGAGGTTTTTTTTGCGGAACTTGACCGATCCGGTATCCGTTCATCCGGGTGCCGTCGGCGACATACGTGCCGGAGCCGTGCGCAGATTCGATGAACCCTTCGGCGGTTAACTGGTCGTATGCTTCTAAAACAACATTACGCGATACGCCCAGAGACCGGCTTAAATTCCGGCTGGAGGGCAGTTTTTCCCCTGCGGATAAGGCGCCGTTCAAAATCTTTTCAATGATACCGGTATAAAGCTGCTGGGTCAGCGATATTTTGCGGCTGCGGTCGAGTTTGATATACAGCATAATGCTCCTTTTGAAGTGGTACTATAGAAATATTAAAATAGTGGAACTGGATAGAACCAATTATTTCTGATACGATTCTATCACATCAATGAAAAGGAGTAAACCATGAAGCATAAATTCGGCGCATATATTTGGCTGGCCGCAGGGATGGCGCTTGCCGGGAGTTCGGTAGTGGTGGGCAAGGTTGTTATCGGCGTGTTTCCTGTCTTTCTGTCCCAAACCATTACGCTGTTAATCTCGCTGGTCGCTATTTTCCCGCTTGCGTGGCTGATCGAAGGCAATGTGTTTAAAATGAAATTTCAGAAAAAGGATTTTCTCTTTTTATTTTTACAGGCATTAACAGGGATGTTTCTGTTCCGCGTATTTCTGCTGTACGGTCTTAAATTTACATCCGCCACCGAGAGCGGGATTATCACCAGCAGCGGTCCGGCGGTATTATCTCTGTTATCTCTGCTGATGCTAAAAGAGCGCATCCATTTTAAAGCGTGGATCGGCATCGCGGTCTGCGTTGCCGGCATACTCTTAATCAACACTACGGGGACGGCGGCCGAAAATTCATCAGGGAGCTTGCGGTATTTCGGCAACTTTCTCGTACTGCTCGCCGTGGTCGGGGAATGCCTGTTTACGATTTTCAGAAAGAAACTCTCATATACCGATAAGCCGATCACCAGCACGATGATCATTATCCTCTTTGCGCTACTGATGTTTCTGCCGGTATCGATGCTTGAAAGCAGGACCTTCGCGTTCAGCGCGTTGTCCGGCGCAGACTTTATCCCGCTGCTGATTTACGGTTTGCTGTGTACCGTGCTCGCCTATATCTGCTGGTTCAGCGGAGTTGCGCATGTTTCAGTATCGGTGGCGGCAGGATTTACGGGTGTGATGCCGGTGACATCGGTTCTGCTTTCATTCTTGATTTTAAAAGAGGCCGTTCAAATTCAGCATGTGGCTGGGATGATATTGGTTATCGCAGGTATTTATATCATCTCGTTTTCGAAGACAAGAACCGTAGTGGAGCCGGCGGCCTGATACTGCCTATTAACATAAGATATTGAGTGAAGCACACGAAAATGTGTGCTTTTTTCGTGGATTGCATTTCAGGTTTATCCGCTGTATGATGAAATAAGGAGGCGGTTATGACCTATTTTATTTCACCCCATCCGCCGATTATTGTGGACCAAATCGGAGGCGGAAGGGAACGCGAAGCAAAAGCGACCATAGACGGCATGAAAAAGATTGCCGTGGCGATTGCGGCGCTCAAACCCAAGGTGATTGCAGTTATAACACCGCATGGTAATGTGTTCGGCGATGCGCTGTGTATCAATATTGAATCAACCCTCTCCGGTGATTTCGGAGCTTTCGGGCATTCCAATGTCCGGCTGTCGTTTTCCGGCAGTCCGCTGGCGGTGCAAATCGCTGAGAGACTTTCGGATGAGGGCGTTCCGTGCGTTGCGATGGATAAAACTGCCGCGCGGCGGTATCGCGTCTCAACCGATATCGACCATGGCGCTTTGGTGCCGCTTTGGTTTGTAAAAAAAGCATATGAGGATTTTCAGCTGATTCATATCAACATCGGTTTTCTGTCGGTGCCGTTACTTTATCACGCCGGACAGATTATCGCGGATATGCTGGGCGATGACAACGTTTTGATTTTAAGCGGGGATTTATCCCACCGGTTAAAACACGACGCGCCTGCGGGCTATGACGAGATGGGCAAGGTGTATGATGAGGCCGTTGTTGATGCCGTCAGGACAGGCGCATTGGAGAACATCCTGATGCTGGATGAAGAGCTGGTCGAGCGCGCCGGGCAGTGTGCGCAAAAACCGTTGGAGCTGTTTGCCGGATGCTTTGACGGATATCAGGTTAATACAGAAGTTTATTCTTACGAAGGGCCGTTCGGCGTCGGGTATATGACCGCCCGCGTGGAGCGCGGCGGGGAGTCAAAAGAATCCCGGATTGAGCGGTATTTAAACCAGAGGGATCAAAAGATGCAGGAATCTAGAGAATCGGCGGACGCTTATGTGCGTCTGGCACGTGAAACGATTGAGTCGTATGTCACAAACGGCGTTAAACCAGCCGTGCCGCAGGGACTGGATGATGCGCTCTATCAGGAACAAAAAGGCGTGTTTGTATCGATTAAGAAACACGGCAGGCTGAGGGGCTGTATCGGCACGATTGAGCCTGTGAGAGGCTCTCTCGCTGAAGAAATTATCGAGAATGCGGTCTCCGCCGCAACGCGCGATCCGCGTTTTCACGCCATCACGATCGATGAACTGCCGGAGCTGGACATTTCGGTGGATGTGCTGTTTATGCCGGAGGATATCGACGGGAAGGACAAGCTGGACGAAAAGGAATACGGGGTTATCGTATCCAAAGGATTCAGGCGCGGCCTGCTGCTGCCGAATCTGGAGGGCGTCAACAGTGTGGACGAGCAGATATCGATTGCGCTGGATAAGGCGGGCATCCGTCCGGATGAGAAATATGACATGCAGCGGTTTAAGGTCATCCGGCACCGATGAAAGAGGCGCTGTATTATCAAAAGCAGTCTGACGGCAGTGTCAGATGCAGTTTATGCCCGCATCGCTGCAGTTTATCAGAAGGCAGTGCGGGGATATGCGGAGTGCGGCGGAATATAGACGGCGTGCTGTACACCGAAACCTATGAGCAGGTTTCGTCCATTGCGTTGGACCCGATTGAAAAAAAGCCGCTGAATCGGTTTAAACCGGGGACCTATATCCTTTCGGTGGGCACATTCGGGTGCAACTTTTCCTGCAAGTTCTGTCAGAACTATCATATTTCAAAGGAAAAGCCGGAGACCGAAACGCTAAGTGTGTCGAGGCTGATTGAAATCAGCAGCAAGCAGACGGATTCTATCGGCATTGCATTTACATATAACGAACCGACAATCTGGTATGAATATATATTGGAAGCGGCAAAACAAAATCCGAAAGATACGGTGCTGGTGACCAACGGATTTATCGAACCTGAGCCGTTGAATGCACTGCTTCCGTATGTGGATGCAATGAACATTGATTTAAAATCCATGAACGATGATTTTTACCGGCAGGTGTGCAGCGGGCGGCTGACGCCGGTGCAGGAAACCATAAAAGCGGCATGCCAAAAGACGCATGTTGAACTGACGTTTCTGGCGATACCCGGATATAATGATTCGGACGATGAGATAAAAGCGCTGGCGGAGTGGGTGGCGTCGGTAGATACAGAGATACCGCTTCATATTATTCCGTTCCGCCCGATGTACCGGATGACACATGTAGCGACGGAGACGCTGAAACGGATTGATGCGCTGTCCGAGATTGCGGGCAGGTATTTAAAGTATATATACTAACAACAAGGGAGGACTTAAAATGAGACGGGACTTATTAATAGCCGCAAAAAAGGCATTCCTTAACCGGTATCCGATGGGATTTGAAGATCCGGAAATGGAGGCGATCAGAAAAAAGCATAAACATGCCCAAATGCATGCATTTGTAAAATCCAGCTTTGAGCCGGAGGCGTTTAACGACACCGACTCCACAATTGAGAATATCAATAAGACTTTTTCGCGCTCGTCGATGGTATCTGTCTTTGAAAAGATGCGGTACCGTGACTTTGCCGGGACGCTGAATGCGTCCGAAAAGGCAGAAATGGCAGAAGGCCTGAGGATGATGCTGCACGAAGACCATGAACCCGGATTTGCGATTTTTATGCATGTTTTAGAAAAAGATAAAATGGCGAAATGGCCGCTGATGACCGCCATTCCCTATTATTATGCGCCGGATAAAGAGGTGTTTATCAAGCCCACGACCGTAAAGCGGATCATCAATGTTTTTGAACTGGAAGGGCTGACCTACTCGCCCAAGCCGACGTACGGATTTTATACCCGATATAAAGCGGCACTGACAGAGATGCGGGCAGTCGCGGGGCAGGATGTTGTTTGGGACTTTGCCGCGTTCTCGGGCTTTCTCATGATGAGCATGGATTTGATGGATGATCCGGATATCATCGGATTTAAAGGAGCGACGCGTGACAAAAATTAAGTTCAACCAGCCATACTATAATAACGATGAAGTAGTGAATGTCAGCCGGGCGCTCTTGGATGGCAAGGACTTTTTAGAACCGGCCGCTGAATTATTAAAGACGTATTATGGGGATGCACATTTATTTTTGACGTCCAGCGCCACTTACGCGCTTGAGCTGATTATATCCGGGCTTTTTTTGCGCGAAGGCGACGAGGTCATCATGCCGTCCTACAACTTTCCTTCCGCACCCAATGCCGTTCTGCGGGCGGGCGGGATGCCGGTATTTGCAGATATCGATTCCAAGACGCTGACCGTGGATATTGAAGATATCGAACGCAGGATTACCAAGCGTACAGCCTGTATTATCCCAATCCATTACGGCGGTGTGAGCTGTGATATGGATGCGCTAAAAGAGTTGGCGGTGTCGCGCCGGATTCCGCTGGTGGAGGATGCGGCACTGTCTTTCGGCGGAAGATATAAAGGGCAGATGCTCGGTACCATCGGTGACTTTGGCGTGCTGAGTTTTGACAGTACAAAAAATTTATCCTGTGAAAAGGGCGGACTTGCGATCGTTAATAACAGCGCGCCGGAAGCGCTGGAGGCGCTGACTCAGTATTACCATAACGGGACAGACCGCCAGGCGTTTTTAAACGGCGACACCAAGGAGTATTCGTGGAAGCAGATTGGCATGAACGTGTCGATGGCGAATTTGTCGGCAGCGGTGCTGTGCGCACAGTTAAATAAGGCTGATGAGATTGCAAAAAACCGCACAGCTGTTTATCAAGCCTATGAAGCCGGATTAAAACCTTTTCAAACGAAAAAGGGCTTTGAAATACCGACAGTGCCCGCGGATAACGAAAACAATGCGCACGTTTTTTATCTGATATTTAAATCTCATGAACAGCGTGAAATTGTCCGTCAGTATTTATATAACCACGGCATACATGCGCACACGCATTATGCGCCTTTACATCTGTCTTCAATGGGCAGACGGCTGGGGTTCAAGGCCGGAGACCTGCCCCATACCGAACAAATTGCACCCTGCCTGCTGCGCCTGCCGCTGCATGCCAATATGACGGTTTCGGATGCGGAATATGTCATCGAAAACGTACTTTCCGCCGAATAATCGCATAAGTGATAAAAAATCAGCATAAACCATCGAAAAATTGTCGTATCTGTTGTAAACTGATGGTACCTGATCGCTTGAAACATAAAAGGACAGCATCCGTCTCGAAATGGAGCGGGTAATGGAGGGTGAAATGAGATGCGGCTGATGATATTAGGCGGGTCGAGCAACCAAATCGACCTGATTCTAAAAGCGAAACAAGAAGGCGATTTTGTCATACTGGCAGACTATGATCCGGACTGCGAGGGTTTTCATTACGCAGATATTTATTTAAAGATATCCACGTTTGATTTTACGGGTATTCTAAAGGCGGCAAAAGAATACCATGTGGAAGGAATCGCCTCCTCCGGAACGGACCAGCCGGTTTTAACGGCGGCAATGGTCTCCGATATTATTGGTCTGCCTTTTTATATTGACACGAAAACCGCAATCGCGGTTACCAATAAACGCGTCATGAAACGGATATTCAAAGAGAATAAGATTCCGTCTGTAGACTATGCGCTGATTGAACGCAGCTTTTCACCGCATGAATTAGACGGGCTTACCTTTCCGGTGGTTTTAAAGCCGGTGGATTCCCAGGGACAACGCGGCGTATTCAAACTGAACAGCGCAGCGGAAGTCGAAGCGCATATGGAAGAAACGCTGGGATTTTCAAAAGAAAACATGGCGCTTGTAGAAAGCTATTACCCCAATGATGAAATCACCGTGAACGGCTGGGTCTATAACGGCGTTACCAAGATTATATCCGTGGTTGACCGTGTCACCATCAGACGCGACCAGCATATCGGCATCTGCCTCTGCCATCATTTCCCGTCGGTACATTTAAAAGCGCATCACCGCCAGATTGCGAAGATGACGCTGGATATTGTGCGTGCGTTTCAGATTAAAAACGGGCCGATTTATTTTCAGTTTCTGGTCGGCGCGGACGGAATAATGGTGAATGAAATCGCAATGCGGGTCGGAGGAGCGTATGAAGGCGTCACGATTCCGATTATCGCGAATACGGACATTTTAAAAATGGTGCTGGACAGCGTGAAGGGCAAAGAGCCGGATATGCGCGCGCTATATCTTTATCAGTATTTGTCTAACCCGACGCATCTATCCACCCAGTTGTTTTTCTGTAATCCGGGAAGAATCAAATCGATTACACCGATTGAAGAAATTGAACAATTGCCTTATGTGAAACGCGTCTATTATAAATATAAAAACGGGGATCAGATTCCCGAAATTGAGAACGCAACCGCAAGGGCCGGATATTTCATTGTAGAAGGTTCTTGCCGGAAAGAGATGATTGCGAACGTCAATGAGGTGTTTGAACGGCTGCAGATTATCGATATGAGCGGTAAAAACCTGACGATTAAATATAAGGACTATCAAAACAAATATCTGTTCTATGACGAATCAAAAGACGCCTGATTACTCCTGCCTGGCGATGACCGCCAGCGTCGCGTCTTTCGTCTCATAGGTACAGGTCGTCAGTATCAAAATACGGTCTTCCGGATTAACCGAAATATTGGTCTGGTAAAGCGAATGCGAGATAGCGGAAGCAACAAATGTTTCTCGTTCGTCCATCGTCATCACTGCCTGCGGAATGTCAGTATCTGAATCGATAATGATAACCGCGAAGATGCGGTATGCGGCGTATCCGTCCGTTGTCTCAAAATGAATGATGGAATGTGCCATAAAAAAGTCTTTGTCTTTATAAGACATTAAATCATGGAACATTGTCCCGTCGCGCATATTGTGGCCGTATAGTATCACGGGGTTGCTGCCTTGAGTATGATTCACATCTATCATGATACTGGCATGTGATGAGGATTCTTTCAGCAGATTGTGCTTTAAATAAAAGATATTATCCGTTCCTTTTAACACCGGATAATGGATAGATGTATCGTCAATTTTCACCCATCCGACAACATCAGGGTTTTGCGCCTGAGCGGCTGCGATTTGTGCATGAAAAGAAATACTGACTTCGTCCGCTTCAACGGCATTGCCGGAAACGGTTCCGCCGGTTGCGTCAGGAATATCCGCAAGTGTACGGTAGATGGTTTCCGTGCGTTTGGCATCCCGATAATACATGCCGATTTTCACCGAAAATACAATAATCACGACAACTAGAATCGCGGCGCTGATCATAAGCAGGGTTGAGATTTGCTTTTTGCTGATTTTCGCGACCATTGCGCTAATATCCTTTTTTGCCGCCGGCATCTTTTCTGCGGCGGGCCACGATTAACACGATAATCAGAACGAGAAGCACCAGCGCAAGCCCCAGACCGATTGCATAGAATAATATCGTGTCGCCGGTTCTTACGGTATCCGAATCCGTTACAATCTTTGTGTCAATAAACGTTCCGGCTTCATAAACCGATTCGGCGGAAGTAACGGATACGGAAAGCTCAGCATCCGACAGGATATATCCATCAGGCGCTTCCAGTTGACGCAAGGTATACTCGCCGTAAGGGACATCGCTGAACGTGACGTCGCCGTTATTGTCGGTGGTACCGCTTGTGACTTGCGTTCCGGAGCTGTTGAATAGGGCGATCAAGCCGCCTCTTAACGGCGTTCCGCTGGTATTGGTCAGGCGTACGGTAATATCCGCACGAATCATTATATTTTCAAACGTATCCGGAGTGGTGCTTACGGTATCTCCGTCTGTCCGGATGGATGCGGTCAGGGTATCCGACGATAATACATAGCTGACGGGTGCTGTGGTCTCGGCAATCAGATAATCGCCGTAAATAACAGTATCAAAGACAACATTCCCGGAAGCATCCGAAACCGCTGTGGCCAGCGGCTGGGTAAAGCCGGTGTCGCTCGCCGCATAAAGGGTGAACTCTGCGTCCGCCAGCGGCTGGCTGGATTCATCAACTTTTGAAAAAGCGATAGCGCCGACGATTTGTTTGTTGCTGGAATTCGATGGTGTGGCGACCACGCTTTCCCCATCAATGCGTATGAATGCGGTATAAACATCGGATGAAGCAATATAGCCAAGCGGCGCCTGTGTTTCCCGGATGGTATAATCGCCGTATCGCACACCGGAGAATACGACAAATCCGTTTGCATCGCTGACCGCGGTGGCGACGACGGCATCGGTATCATCATACAGCGTGAATTCCGCACCCTGAAGGGGGCGTCCGCTGTCATCCCATTTATTCAGGACAATTGAACCCATGATATAGGCGTTTGTAATAACCGCCGGAGAAGCGGTGATAACGGCGTTACTGACGTTATCCGCGATCGTGGCGGTTAACACCGTTAGGTTCGTCACATAACCGGTAGGCGTACCGGTTTCTTCTATCGTATAATTGCCTGGCGCAACATCGCTGAAAGTAACCGCTCCGGCAGCATCGCTGACCGCAACATCCGCGACATGGGATGCGGCATCATACAGTGTGAACTCCGCACCGGGAAGCGCGCTGCCTTCCGGATCCTGCTTGGTGAAGGTAATGGATGCGTTTAACGGCGGATCCGTGAAATCCGGCGAAGTCAGGGTAATGGTTGCACCGTCCGTGATAACTGAAACGCTGTGCACGGTGTCCGACCGCGTATAGCCGTCGGGTGCCGTTGTTTCGACGATGGTATAATCGCCGTATTCGATATCATTAAAGAGCACCACCCCGTCGATGCCGGAAGTTGCTGTCGTTATTACGGTATCACTGCTGTCATACAGCGTAAACACGGCGCCGGACAGCGGATTGCTGTTTTCATCCAGCTTGGTGAAGGTGATATCACTGATGACCAGGCGGTTGGATATAGAAGCCGGACTGGCAATGACCGTGTCGCCGTGCACGGTAATGGATGCGGTGGGCTCGGTGATGCTGACCGCATATCCCGTGGGTGCACTGCTTTCTCGAATCGTATAATCCCCGTAAGGGATATTCGTGAACGCGACCAGACCTGCTGCGTCGCTGGTAGCGGTATATGCGGTGGCGGTGCCGCCCTGATACAGGGTGAATTCGGCGCCCTGAAGCGGACCGCTGTTTTCGTCCAGTTTGGTGAACTGGATGTTGCCGATGATTTGTTCGTTTTCAAACGTATAGGTGATATTAGGTTCAGGAGCACCCGTCGCAATTGTAAAGGTATATTCATCCTGTCCCGAAGGGCTGGGATTATAACCGACAGGGGGTGCTGCTTCCCTGACGGTATATGGCACGTCAAACCGGATACGGTCAAAAAAAGCTTCACCGTTACTGTCGGTCGTTACCCGCGCAACCACGATATCGTACTGGTCAACGAGTTCGAATACTGCCCCCGCAAGTACGGTCGTGGGGCTGTTCATATCGACCTTGGTGACGGTCAGCGAACCAACATTTCCGGTGGCAGAACCACCCGCGCCCACAAAAGATACGGCGACTTCTTCGTCGATTGCATTCTGTTCCGGAGGAACGCCGTCGGCATCCAATGTTGCCGAGTTGTCAAAAGGCGACAACGCTTTATCTGTAACATAGGTTCTGAAAAACAAGGCGTAAGCCGTTGTAATCGGAGTCGGCATGGTGAAGACGAGCGTCCGGGTATCCAAATCGTAAGCGATGTTCGCGCCGGTAATCGCCACTTGTGCGCCGACGGAAAGCACATTGCTGCTGTCCACGGCAGCCTCATAAAGCGCGATAGACGACGTATCCAGTTCAAGACCCTGCTCAAACACATCGGTAATATACGCGCTGTCGTAGGTGATTTCATTGCGGTTGATGTTGACCTGCCAGTCAATATAATCGTTTCCGGATGTATAGCTTTGCGTTTTCGAGATGACCTCCGAAGTAAACGTGCCGGTCGTACTGTCAGAGACCGGTGTGGTCAGCGCATCGTGGTTAAGCGTCACGGCATTGCTGAGAGTCACGGTTTGGTTCTGCTCTAACTGGGTCAGGTCAATAAAGGTCGTATTATAGGTCAGCGTATAATGGTCGGTAATCGTCCCCGGGAACGTATAGGTAAACGAATTGGTGTCATAGGTTAAATTTGCATTGGCAGGGTCAAACGTGGTTCCACCGCTGTCTTTTACGATAAAACTGGACGCGACAAAAGCCTGGTCGGCCGGGATTGTATCCGTCACGATCACATTATCAAGGCTGCTTAAGTTTTGGTTGACGTCAATTTCCCAAGTCATCTGCCGGGTATCATAATCATATGAACCGGACGATTTATCCAGCACAACAGAGGTCACGCGCTGAGTGCCGCTGTCGGTGCCGCCTGTGCCGTTTGATAAGGTAACGCTCGCAGTATTGTAATGGTTTTGGTTATAGTTGCTTAAATATATATCCGGATCAGTCACCTGCGCCTCAAACGTAATCGTGTATGTGCCGGTGATATTGGCGGGGAAGGTATATACGATTTCATCCGCGGTTTCGGTTGTCAGCGTGCCGCCGGGGTCCGGGCTGATGGCGAAAGTGCCGATGATATAGTCTTGATTTGTAGAAATCAAATCGGAAATCACAACATCATCCATGCTGACGGTATTGCTGTTGACAAGTATGCTCCAGGTAATGATACCGGTAGACGGATCATAGCTGCCACCGGTTTTGTCGATCACACGAGTGCCGGGAGTAATACTGGAAGAAGCAGTATTGTTTGCCACAACATCTGTTCCGGTCAATGTTGCGGTGTTGTTAAAGGCTTCGTTTGTCTGGGTCAGATAATTATCGATATCAACATCGGTGACGAATCTTATGGTATGATCCTCGGCGATATCGCCGAGTTCAATCGTTAAATCCTGCCCCGAGACAGAAAACGTACCGGGTCCGCTGCCGGCGGCCAGTGTTACGGTGCTGCCGTTATAGGTATCCGTAACTGTGGCGGTATCCAGCGTCAGTCCCGCCGGGATAGTATCTAAAATCACGGCATTCAGCACGGTCAGATCGTATTCGTTAACCGTCAGCGTCCATGTGATTTCCTTATTCGTTGCGTTGTATGACCGGGACTTATCCAACAAATCGACCGGAATACTGATCGTAGCCGTGTTGGACGGAATCGTGAATCCGTCGGCCAGCAGGTCGGCAGTATTGGTGATGGAAAGCGTATTGGTCGTTTCAGCCAGCATCGCGCTGTTTAATACAGCGGTCTTATAGGTAACAACCTGCTCGGTGCTGATTGGCCCGGTAAAGGTATAGGTTAAGGTCTGCGAACCTGAATCATAGCTGTATTCGGAAACCGGAGCGGCGGAACCGTTCAGCGTCACCGATCCGGCAACAAATTCATGTTCGGCTGAGATGGTATCCGAAATCTGCATATCGGCAATGGACGCGCCTTCTTCGTTTGCGCGCAAGGTCCATGTGATTTCCTTTGCGGCGCTGTCGTAAACGCCGGACTTGACTAAAGTTGCTTCCGGCGGAGGCGGCTGATCAAAGTTGACCGAAACCACATACGGGGTAACACCCTGACCGATATCAAATACGATATCCACCGGATTGACATTACCGATCTGACTTGCATCAAAAGCGACGTCAAACCAGAAGTTACCGGTGACATCGAAATAGTAAAACGCAATCGCCTCAAAGGTCAGTGTAATTGTTCGTGCTGTTGCGTCCAGAACAGCGGTTGCCAAAAGTTCATTACCGTTGATCAAGATTTGAGTAGTCAGGTTTTGGTCAAGCTGAAATTCATCGGGAACCGCCATCGTAAAGGTATCGCCGGCGCTGCCGGTCGCCCCATCTGGTATCGCAAATGTATAGGCAATCCGGACATCTGCATCTTTTGCGGTATCATTGGGCAGCGGGTCGCCGTTGCGGTCTGTGATTTCAATCGATGTGATAATATCCAGGTCAGTATTCCGCTCAGCCGCTGATGCGGGAATTGAAAAAACGGGGAAAGCCTGCAGACATAATAGTATGATTGTCAGTAAAAAAATAAGCCTGATTCTAATTTTCACGTTATCTCCCGAAGTGAAGTCTATATAAAAGCATTGTACCACATGTTGCGCATGAATAGCAGACAAATTGTCCAAATGATACAAAATATACCTATTAAATAAATCAGAGATTACTTTTTATAGTGGTCTTTTAAATGGTGTATCTTCCGTTTGCATTATCTGCCGAAAAAAGATATAATTTTAGACTGATACACCGAGTATTTTGTATCCAAGAGTAATGAAAAGAGAGTTAAGGAAGTACTATGAGCGATCGGAAAAAGACCAGACCGTTAAACACACGTATCATGAAGAAGATTTACCTCGGCGTGATTTTCGCAATGTTAATCCCGGGTGTTTATTTTTTCGGGAAACGGAGCACGGACTCTGATAAAATCGCTTTGGCGGCGGCAATCGTAACAGCAATCGGATTAATCCTGCTGCTGGCACTTGGCGCGCTTTTAGCAAAAAAGGACAAGCAAAGACCGTATATCAAAATCCTGCTCGTTGTCATGGCTGTCGGGCTGATTGGAGCAAATGTTCCGGCACTGATATCATCATATTTTATTCCCAATCGCACCACGACAATCCATAACCGGTATTATCCCGTATCTTTGGAGCACGGATTTGAATTGGAGTACTACACCATGGACAAAACAGTATGGATTGATCCCTCCAATGATTTCTTTGAACGGGCAGAAACGGAGTATTCCGCTATCGACCATATCAATATTGTTTCCATTATGTCGAGCCTGAAGGCGCTTAAAGTGCTGGATGAACCGTTCGGCCGGGTGACGCCGGAGCAGGCGGCATACCTGACAGATGAAGCCCAGGAGTACAGGGTCTCCATGAACGTATATAACCGTGAAGAAAACATGTATTTCTATACGGGCATGGATACGGCAGATTATGATGAGGTGGTTTTCCTCCTGGATGCCGATGACAATAAGTATTTCATGCCGTATGCGTTTTTCTTAAAGCTGAAGGAAATTGGGTGAACAACAGATGAAAAAGACTAATTCGTCCTTAACATATATTATCATCCTGATCGTGCTGCTGGTGCTTCTCGCCGCGTTTACGATGGGTATGGAAAATCTTGCACAGCATTATCCGCAGAACGGAACGGCTGTCTTCGAAGATGCAGATTCGAATATACTGCGTCAGTTCTTCGCTATAGGCGTATTGTTCCTGATGGGGTTGGCGGTGTTGTTTCCGTTTATTAAAAAAATAGGCACGACCCAGACGCTTCTGCTTGCCTATATTGCGGGGCTTTTTGGTTTCCAGCTGATTGCATCAGTATTGCTGATGCTGCATATCTATTTCGCGCTGTGGAGCGTCATCGCCGCGTTTGGCCTGTTGCTGATTCCCGTCTATATATTCGGATTAAAACAGAATAGGGCGCAGCTTCGTCTCGACAAAACCGATGGTATAAAAATTGGGTTTTGGGTTTTGTCCATGCTAGCGGTTGGATATGTGCTAGCAAGGCTGCCGATTTGCAGTGTGTCTTTTGACAGTATCCAGTACCGGCTGCTTGGCAAGGCTTTAGCTGTTGAGCATTATATCACGCCTTACTTTTATTATGAGATTGGGGGCCGGACGTTTATACCGTCCCTGCTAAATGCCATCAGCGTTTTTTTCAAGTTTGATTATTCCTATGGCATGCAGAACATGTTTTTAATCAACAGCCTGCTGCTGTTCGGCTATTTGTTATATGCGCAGATCAGGGAAAACGGCTTTTCTAAAACCGCTTCAAAATGGACGGCCCTGCTTGGCCTGATGGTTCTGGCCACATCGTTCTTTGTGATTTTTCTGGGGACAGTATTGGTGCCGAATATTTTTACGGCGTTCAGCTTTTGCTTCGCGATGGTTTATATGTACCGGTATATCCAGCATAAACAATTGTTTTATCTGATACTTTCGTTTTTCTTTATGCTGGCATTCTGCTTCTCGCGTGTAGAAGCGCCTTTGGTGGCGGCGTTCGTGATCGCATATCTTGCGCATCAGGATATCAAGACAAAACCGCTGGTGCTTTATACAATCGGGACGCTGATATTGGTGCTGATGTGGTATGTCAGTTTTGTCCTGCACGTCGGCGCGGACTATGAAGGCCGTTTTTTAACCTTTGGCAGGAGCATGATTAATGTAGCGCTGCTGCTGCTGGTTGCCGGGTATACCGCAGTCAAGAACCGTTTTTTAATGAAGCACAATGATAAGCTGCTGGTGTTATATATCTGCGCGGTCTTTATATTCACAATTGCGGCCAGCCTGCTGGATGTTGACAAGCTGGTTGTCAATGCCAAGGTAACATACCTTAATATGTTCGCAGAAGGAAAATGGATGACAGCCTGGTTCGGCATCGGGATATTCGGTTTGGCTGCGATTATCATTTCGAAGAAGCAGGAGCATGTACTGGAAGGAATTATTCCGATTTATCTGGTGCTGATCATCGCGATTTTTGCATTCCGCGAAGCGAACCTGCATATCAATTGGAGCGATTCAGGCAACCGCCTGCTGATGCATATCTATCCGCTTAGTATCTTTGTGATTGCGGACAACCTGATCAGCTATTTCGCCCCGAACAGAAAATAAAGATGAATCCAAATGATTGTAACAGATTAAATAAAATCCCCCGCCTGGTTGGAGTTATGGCAGGGGACTTTTTTCTAGACGAAATGTTCTTGAAATATTCCGTAAAACTTGATTATCTGTGATAAGCGCTGCAGTTTCCCTGTGTACGGTATGGACAGCCGGCACATTCCGGCGGTGTATCCGGATATCGTTTTTTATCGCGCACCAGTTTAAAAACGGCAAGCCCGATAATAACAGCGATAACAGCGATTACAATAAGATTTGTTACATTCACATTAAGTCACCTTCTCCTGCTGGGATAAGATCCCTGCATTTTTGTTTCTGAGTATCAGCATCATCACGATAAGTGCGAATACCAGAATGGCGATGAAACCGCCGATGAATCCATTGCCCAGGCTGCCTGTGGTCATTAACGTACCCAGTTGATAGACGATGAACGACAGCGTATATCCCATAGCGAGCTGGAAAGCGACGCCGCCCCAGAACCAGCTGCGTGATTCCATCTCGCTGCGCATGGCGCCGATTGCCGCAAAGCAAGGCGGAGTGAACAGGTTAAACACCAGATAGGACAATGCCGCCACGGCACCGATGCCGAATATGACGCTTACCTGGCCGGAACCGCCGACTAATGCGAGCTCGTCCACATCAATGAAGTTGGTAACGGCAAAAGTAACTGCCAAGGTTCCCACGACATTTTCTTTGGCGATAAATCCGGTGACCGCCGCAGCCGCAAACTGCCAAAGCCCGAAGCCCAATGGGATAAACAGGATGGCAACAGGGGATGCGATGCTGGCGAGGATACTGGCCTCGGGCGCTGATTCCAAAACAGGATTCAAACGCCAGTCAAAGGACTGAAGTAGCTGGACGATTGCGTTACAGACCAGAATGATTGTCCCGGCTTTAATCAGGAACGCCTTCGCACGGTTCAGCATCGAGAGCACTGCACGCTTTAAACTCGGCCAGCGGTATTCCGGAAGTTCCATGATGAAGTAGGATTCCTGAGACGTATCGCCGGTAATTTTCCGGATCAGCAGCCCGCTGACAACAATTACGATTATCGCAAGGAAATACATGGATGTGCCAACCCAACCCTTCTCGTTGAAAAACAGCCCGGCGAATAACGCAATAATGGGCAGTTTGGCTCCGCACGGCATAAACGGTGATAACATAGCCGTGGTTCGCCGCTGGCGGACATCCTTGATTGTCCGGCTGGCCATGATGCCGGGAATTGCGCATCCGGTGGAAACCACCATCGGAATCACCGAGCGCCCCGAAAGGCCGATGCGCTTAAAGAACCGATCCATCACGACGGCAACGCGCGCCATATACCCGCAGTCTTCAAGCAGTGCAAGGCAAAAGAAAAGCACCATGATGAGGGGTAAGAAGCCGACTACTGCGGATACGCCGCCGATGATACCGTCCAGCAGCAAGCTCGAAAGAAACGGACTTGCGCCTTCCAGCAATCCCTCTACAAAGGCATAAAACGCATCCAGCCATCCGACAAAGATATCCGCCAGCCACGGGCCGACCCAGGCCTGGGATATTGAGAACACCAGCCAGATAACGGCCGCGAATATCGGAATCCCCAGCCACTTATGCGCGACAATCCGGTCCAGTCTATCCTGCTGGGTCTGGGCAGCGGTGCTGACCCGTCTGCGCTCCACATCCTTAACCAAACGGCTGACATAATCGAAGCGTTTTTTATCCCTTGCTTCAAACTCTTCACGGGTTGACGCATGCCGCGGCCCGCCGACGTTCGGCGCAGGCTGTGTGTAGTGCGCAGAGCCGAGCCGCAGCGCTTCCGCCGCGAGCTGCTTTAAACCGCTGTTGGATGCTTTTGTGGCGATCGTTGGGATCACAGGACAAGCCAGACGCTCGCTCAGCCAGTCAAGGTTGATTGTGTTTTTCTTTTTTTCGGTCAGATCATACTTGTTTAAAGCGATAATCACCGGTATGCCCAGACTTAACAGCTGTGTAGTGAAAAACAGCGACCGGCTGAGATTTGTAGAATCGACAACATTAATAATCACATCCGGATTCTCTCTCAAAACAAAGTCTCTGGTAATCGATTCTTCGGACGTAAACGGCGACATGGAATATGCACCCGGCAGGTCTACGATCTGCGCTTTCACTTTGTTCCGGTTCAGTTCGGGCCTGAAAGACCCTTCTTTCTTTTCAACGGTGACACCCGGCCAGTTTCCCACATGTTCAGCGCCGCCTGTGAGCGCATTAAACAGTGTGGTTTTTCCGCTGTTCGGATTACCCGCTAATGCAATTTTCATAAGATTAGCCTCCACGTTATATTATAAATTAGCATATGCTAACTTTGGTGCAAAAAAAAGAACGTTATATCATGATCGCGCGTGCAAGACCTTCGTCAATACTATACCGTGCGTCTTTGATATTTATAATGTAATTGGATGCTAATTTTGAAATAATGGTGACTTGTTCACCGCTGTAGCATCCTAGCGTAAACAAAAAGTCACGCATATTATCGTTGCTTTCGACTTCTCGAATGACATATGTCTGATTTACGTGTCCTTGTGCCAGTGTCATTAGCATTACCTCTGTAATATGAATTGTTAGCACTTGCTAACAATTAGAATATACCAGATGTTTATGAGGATGTCAACTGTTGAGATGAAAAGAGATAATTTTCTAAAATACGTTACATAATTAAGAAAAATGCTATAATAGTATTGATAAAACAAAATTATATAAAATATTCAACTGAATTATTTAAACATAATGGATTATAAAACCAAATAATGGTTTATATTAAGGTATTATGTGGATACCGTAATTTCGCATGGAGGGGAAATGCCAAATATTTTAGTTGTTGATGACGAAAAAAGCATTAGAAAGACATTTGAGGTTTTCTTAGGTAGTGCAGGGAATACGGTTTACCCGGCTGCGACTGTTCCGGACGCGATTGAGAAGGTTAAAAGCGTTGATTTTGATGTGATTATAACGGATATCATCATGCCGGAAGTATCGGGTATCGAACTCTTAAAAGCAGTAAAAGAGAAGAACCCTGATATTCCGATTATTATTATGACCGGCGAACCCACGCTTGAAACGGCGACGATCGCACTGCAGCATGATGCTTACGACTATTTGATGAAGCCGATCAACAAGGAAATGCTGCTCAGCAGGGTGCGGAATGCCCTGGATAAAAAAGAGCTGATCGACAGCAAAAAACGGCTTGAAGCCGAAAACCGGCTGTACCAGCAGGATCTGGAGGCACTGGTCGATAAACGTACAAAAGCGCTTAAGGAAGCAATTAAGGCGACAATCGTCACCACAACCAAGCTTCTGGAAAAACGGGATATTTATACGGCGGGGCATGAGCGCCGTGTCGGTAACCTTTCCGCAGCAATCGCCACCAAGCTGGGGCTTGAAAAACCGGAAATCCAGTGTGTTTATTTCGCAGGATTCCTGCATGACATCGGTAAGCTGTCGATTCCGGCAGAATTGCTATCCAAACCAGGCAGGCTGACATCATTGGAATATGAGCTGATTAAGACCCATGTTCAGCATTCTTATGATGTGCTATCACAGGTCAGCTTTCCGTGGCCGGTGGCAGATGTGGTTTACCAGCACCACGAACGGCTGGATGGCAGCGGCTATCCGCGCGGACTGACCGGCGATGAAATGATGACAGAGGGTAAAATTATTGCGGTTGCGGATGTTGTGGAAGCGATGACGTCACACCGCCCGTACCGTCCGGGGCTTGGGATAGAGACGGCAATTAAGGAAGTGAATAATTATAAGGGAATTCTTTATGACAGAACAGTGGTGGAGGCGGTAAATTCGCTGTTTAAAGACGACCATTATGAATTTTCGGATATCGTCAATGATTTTTATCTGGACTTTTAATATAGACAATCCTGATAAAAGGGGAGCAAAATGGCAAGGAAAAGAACATCTATAGACAAAGGACATGAACCTGTTTTTGGATATGCATACTGTGAGGTGCTAACGGACAGTCGTGACGAAAAAATGCTGTTTCGGTGTAAACAGTATAACGATGTTTTTTTGCGCTTAACAGGGCTTTCGGAAGCCGACATGGAACAAGCCGAACCTGCCGCTCTACTGGCCAGGCTGTTTGAAAACGGCATGGACTGGCCTGAGGTTTTAAGCGATGTGATGCGCAACGGAAGGTGTGCGGTTTTTGAGAAAAAGATACGAAGCAGCGGCCGCACTATGCACATTTCACTTGTTTCTCCTGACGGCAGGCATATTTTCGCTCTTCTATGGGATGGTTTAGTTGAAAACAACCAAGGGCATGAGGGCACTTTTTCCGAAGTGGACTTCGCGTCCTTTTTCAATAATCTAACCGCAGGATGCGCAATCTATGATGTGATTAACGATGGTAAAACGGGCAAGGACTATATCTTTAAAGACATCAATAAGCAGGGGCTTTTGATTGAAAAGAAGACTCGTGAATCAATGGTCGGCAAACCCGTGATTAAAATAAGGCCCAGCGTTGAAAAGTTCGGTTTGATTTCTATTTTTAAAAGGGCTTGGGACACCGGCAAGCCGCAGAAAATGGCGCCGACACATTATAAGGACCGTGAACTGGACTGCTGGTTCGAAAACACGGTTTTTAAAATGCCCAGCGGCAGGATTGCGGCGCTTTATCAGGATGTATCGGACGCAGTCAATGTTCAAAATGCGTTAAAAGAAAGCAGGGATGAACTCGAAGCGTATATCCAAAAGGCGCCGATCGCTATTGCCATTTTGGATTCAAAAGGCAACCTGATTGACGTTAACCAAGTTGGCTGCCAATATACAGGGTTTACGCGCGAAGAATTGCTAAAGATGAATATGCGCGAATGGATGAAAACCATCAATAATGTTGATGCGATTAAAAGCCTTAGAGATATGGTGCTGAAAGGCCGGATAGATACGGTGGTCGCGGTTAATTTAGAAAACAACCGAAAAGGTATGAGCTATTTCAGCATCAGAGGTGTAAAAGTCAGCGAAGACAGGTTTATCGGATTTATTGCTGACGTAACAGAACTGCACATGCTGGATGAAGAATTAAAGGAAAATCGGGACCTGCTGCGGCACTATTTTGAAAAAGCCCCGGTATGTATATTTGTATTTGATAACGAAGGCAGAATTTTGGATACTAACGAATGCGCGGTAAATCTGCTTGGATACTCGAAACAGACATTCCTGAAGATGAGTCTGATTGATTTGATATCAAAGAACCATACTAAGCATATACAGGAATGCTTTGGAGCACTGCAAAAGACCGGAAGCGTGACATGTGAACAGGTTTTTTGTACGGCGAAAAAAGATGAAATAACGATCAGCATTAACGGTGTAAAACTCAGCGAAGACCGATTCATCGTTTTTGGAAGCAATATTACCGAACAAAAGCGGCTGCGGGAAAAGCTGGCCGCATCAGAAGCGGAGTTCCACGCGCTGTTTAACCATGCGGGTGCGGGAATCGTATATGTAAAGCCTGACGGACGCATTATCTGGTGCAACCAGACTGCGGCCGAGCGTATTGGCAGTACACCGGAAATTCTTGAAGGCAAGCTGATTTATGAGGCGTTTACGCGGGAAGTTGTTGATTCATACCATCGCCGCATCAAGGAGGTTGTAAATGCAGCCAAACCTGTGGAATATGAAGACCGGGTGAAGACACAAGAAGGCTGGCGATGGTTTAAGGTGACCCAAAGCTGTATTTATGGCCAGAATGAACAGCTGCAGGGTATCGAAATTATTTTTCATGATATCACCGATATTAAACTTTCGGAATTCAAAATTAAAGAGTCAGAAGAAAAGTTCAGGAATCTTTTTGAAAACGCCCCGACCGGAAACCAATCACTGGATGAAGCGGGCAGACTGCTTAACGTGAATAAAAAATGGCTGGAAATGTTCGGCTATGAACGGGATGAGGTCATCGGCAGATTGTTTTCTGATTTTTTAAGTCCGGAATACGCTGACCAGTTTGATGTTTGTTACGAAGAGTGCAAGGAAAAAAAGCAGATGAACAGGCGGTTCAGAATAATTAAGAAAAACGGGGACGCTGCCATTGTTGAGCAAACGGGTACGGTGAGTGTTGATGACCGCGGCAGGTTCTTGCAGACGCACTGCAGCCTTGTGGATATCACAGAGCAAGAAGCTGCGCAGCGAAGGATTGTAGAAAGCGAAAAGCGGTATCGTTCAATTTTCAATCAAACAGCGCTGGGTATCAGCAGCCTGGACCCAGATGGCCGTTATATTCAGGCCAATCAGAAGTTTTGCGATATTGTCGGCTATACCAAAGAAGAACTCCTTAAAATGACTTATCTTGACCTGACTCATCCTGATGACAAAGAAGAAAGCAAAAAGCGGTTTGAGTATTCAATGCACAACGGTTTCAGCGGGGCTGAAGAATATGAGAAGCGTTATATCCGAAAAGACGGAACAGAGGTCTATGTACAGCTGAGCAGTACGATTCTTTTCGACGACGAGGGAAGGCCGATACATACGGTTGCTTCGGTTCGGGACCTGACAGAACGAAAAAAAATAGAAGAAGAAAATGAGCGGATAGAGGCGCGGTTAACCGAACAGCAGCGCCTGGAGTCTATTGGGATTTTAGCCGGCGGCGTTGCGCATGAGATCAATAATCCGATTAACGGAATTATGAATTACAGCCAGCTGATTTTGGATGACAAGGCGAGCAACCCGGAAGTGAAGGATTACGCGGATGAAATTATACGCGAGAGCAAGCGCGTATCATATATCGTGCGGAATCTGCTGCGGTTTTCGCGGCAGGAAACCGAACAGTTTGCTGAGGCAAAGGTGAGCGAAATTGTTGATCAGACGCTGTCTCTCATTCGGACGCTGATCCGCCACGACTATATCTCGTTATCTATTCATGTTCCGGAACATTTGCCAAAGATAAAATGTCGGGAACAGCAGATTCAGCAGGTCGTGATGAACCTGATGACAAACGCCAGAGATGCTCTGAATGCGCGGTATCCGGATCATGATAAGAACAAGGTACTGAAAGTCAGTGCGGAAAAGATTGAAGAACCGGGATTTAAAGGCATCCGAATTGTGGTGGAAGACCACGGAACCGGAATTCCGGAGAAAATCAGGGCGCGGATATTTGATCCATTCTTCACGACCAAGGGCCGTGATAAAGGCACAGGGCTTGGCCTTGCGATCAGCCATCGGATTGTGACAGACCACAACGGCAGGTTTGATGTGGAATGCAAGCCGGAAGAATATACACGTTTTTATGTTGATTTGCCCTATCAGCCTGATAATTTGTCAGATACAAAGACGCGAAAAGTGCGGTAAATACAAACTGGGGACAAATAAAAGTTCATGGTCTGTTAACGAATTAGTAAGTTCGAATTCATCAAATCCATCTAAGATATCTCCATCAATAATAAAAGGATGATACATCGATGGATTTGATTTTAAATGTGATATTTGCATGGATAAGCGTTGCTTTGCTATTCGTGCTGATGGTAATATGGTTGTTGAGACTGGGCATTAAAAACGGATGGATTCCGCCCCGGTCTTTTTTCGGCAGAATGAACAGGACGTTGAGAAAGCTGCACAATTGGCTTGGCGTGGTTTTTATCGCTACCGCGCTGGTTCATGGCATCTATTCCTCGGCTAAGTTGTTTTCGTTTAATTATGGAACAATCTGTATTGTTGCCGGGATACTGCTAGGCGTAATGTTCCTGTTCAAATCACGTATGCGGCGCAAAGTATGGCTGAATATTCACCGTGTGCTAAGCGTTGCAGCGGTTGCACTGCTGGTCATACACTTATTTGATGTTGGCGGCGCTCCGGCGACAACCGTACTCATCAATAACATCAAGACAAAGGGCATTACAGAGGTTGTGCAGACGGCGGATGTCAGCAGCAGCAGTTTAAGCGATTTAGTAGAAGAAGAAACCGCATTGATTGATTGGGCAAACGAGACAGCGGCCAGCGATGCAAAATATGCGGATGGCGTTTATACCGGTACAGCCGACGGATTCGGATCGGATCTCACGGTTGAGGTTGAAATAACTGACGGGCTGATTGATTCAATTAATATCATATCACACAACGAGGTGGGCGAACAGTTTTACGGCCCGGCAATGAACCAAATTCCCGACGCGATTATCGAAAGCCAGTCTGTACTGGTTGATTGTGTCTCCGGAGCGACGTATACTAGCATAGGAATCAAAAACGCAGTGGCTGATGCCTTAAACCAGGCCAGCATATCCGGTGAGATAGTTGAAACCGAAACGCTGCCGGAAGGCGGACATCACGGCCACGGACGCGGGCAGCAGGAATAGCGTGAGCAGGAACAGCCCATCCTGTTCACAGTTTATTCATATTATGTTTAGCAGGATTTGAAGTAATAACAATAGAATATTGTAGCATATGAATTCACGGTCCAGGAGGCAAGCAACGTTGAGTGCAGAAAAAAAGGCGAAAGAAACAAAAGCCGCCGAGAGAAAAGAAAAAAAGTTAAAAAAACAGGAACTAGCACAACAAAATAAAAAAGCACGCGCCGAAAAGACCGCGAATAAACCACCGTCAAAAGCGCGCGCATTTTTTAGACGTATCAATACGAAACGTAACCGGATAATTGCAATCATTGTTGCGGTTATTGTGTTGTTGCTGATTATTAACGGCATTGTCAAAGCAAGACAGGAAAAGATGGCGGCATTCAACGTGACGCCGGAATACCAAACCGTATCTGTCGGGGATATTGAACTCACGGTTTCCGGCGACGGGAATCTGGAATCAGGGAGCAGCATGACATTCCTTGCAGAAACTGATCTTGCGATTGAAAATGTGGTTGTCTTGGAAGGCCAAAAGGTCAAAGCCGGCGATGTGATTGCAACGCTGGACGCAGAGGGTATGCAGGATATATTGAGAACGGTAGAGTATGACTTGAATGAAATGCAGGCAACGGTTGACGAGTCCGACAGGGTTAAAGAAACCTATTACATCAAAGCCCCGGTGGACGGACGATTGAAAGATATTCAGCTGCTTGAAGACGGACTGGTCGAAGACGCGATGGCTGATGTCGGCTATATTGCTTTAATCTCAACCGTGGAAGAGATGAAGATTGAGATTACGGAAGAAGAATATGAGGCATTGAGCAAGGAACCCGGCCTGGCAGTAAAGTGCGAGCGGCATAAATATGACGAAGATGTTGAGCTTCGCTATATTGGCGGAACGCCATACGTGATTATACCGACAGACATGCGCACCATCGGCGCTGAAGCCGATATCTACAGCATTACCGCAACAAAATCGGGTAATGAGCTGGCGTCAGGAATCGTCGAACTGGTGGCATATGAAAAACTGCAGGGCACTTATGGCGAAATCTCATATCAGGATGACTTTGAAAACTATCGGGTGGATAAAGGCGAAGTCTTATTCCATGTGGATAAATATAAATACACGCTTGAAAATGCATATTACCAGCTTAAAGATATGCGTGATGAATATAATGAATGTCTTGCATTGACGGAAAGCCTCACGCTAACGGCACCTTATGACGGGATCGTCACGTCACTGGCGCTTTCGGATGATGCGACAATTACGCAGGGAAGCGCAATAGCGTCCTTCCAGTCTCTTGAAAGCTGGAAGGCGACAATAGCGGTGGACGAACTGGATATCGCAACCATTCAGGTGGGGCAGGAGGCAGTCGTAACGATTGATGCGCTTGATTATCAGGAGTTCCCCGCAACCGTACGCGGCATTGCAAGCGCCGGTACAGCGTCGGGCGGGATCACGACCTATAATGTCCTGCTGGACGTCCAGCCTGCGGACGGATTCAGAATTTCGATGACGCTTACATGCGAGATTGTGACGGAGTCGGCTTCGGGTGTTTTAACAGTACCGCAAACAGCAGTGCGTTCATACGGCGATATTTCATATGTTTTGGTTGCTGCAGACCGAACGCTTGAAGAAAGAGCTAAGATTAGAAAAGCCATATTAAAAAATGATTATGAAACGTTAATGGAATATCTAACGGTTGATTTATCATCTGACGATACACAAATGACAATGGGGAGTGCACCCGAGGGTATGGATATGGAAAGCATGCCCGAAGGGTTTGACCCTGAGAATATGCCGGAAGACGCTGCATTGGGGCAGCCGCGGGGCGGCAGGTCTGATGGGACAATCATTGCACTTTCCAATATGGTCGAGTTGTTATACGGTGATATCAGAATCGTTGAAACAGGGCTGGATGACGGATCTTATGTTGAGATTATTGACGGGCTGGAAGAAGGCGACAGCATATTGCTGCCAATCGCGTCCGATTCAGATGCTGATACAAATTCCATAAGCATGTTTGGTATGGGCGGTATGGCCGGCGGCGGAGGCGGAAGCAGACCCTCAGGAGACGGTCCGCCAAGCGGCGGCGGTACACCTCCGCAATAAACCATCAACTCGGCAGTGCCAGACGATATACGAGGACATTGGATGAATACACTGATTGATATAAAAAACATGTATAAGATATATGAGATGGGCAGCGAGAAGGTGCATGCGCTGGACGGATTGAATATCACAATTCATCCGCATGAGTTTGTGGCCATAATCGGCCCTTCTGGGTCGGGGAAATCGACATTGATGAACATGATCGGATGCCTGGACACACCGACATCGGGGGAATACTATCTCGAGGGTACCGATATCGCAAAGTACTCAGAAAACGAACTGGCCCACATTCGAAACGCTAAGATTGGGTTTATCTTTCAACAATTCAATTTATTCAGGCGTTCCACTGCACTGGAAAATGTGGAGATGCCGGCGAAGTATATGCGTGTTCCTGCAGAAGAGAGAAGACAGCGTGCGGTTGAAGCGCTGAATATGGTCGGCCTAGGCGACAGGCTTTATCATAAACCCACCGAGCTTTCGGGCGGACAGCAGCAGCGTGTCGCGATTGCGCGGGCGCTGGTCAACAACCCGCCGGTTTTATTGGCGGATGAACCCACCGGTAATCTGGACAGCAAGTCCAGCGAAGACATCATGGATATGATTAAACACCTCCACAAGCAGGGCAGCACGGTTATTTTGATTACGCATGACCCTGAGGTAGCGGAAGAAGCCGACCGTGTGGTCAATATTCTGGATGGTAAAATCGTCAGCGATAAAAAGAAGGGAGCGAAATAGCGGATGGTATATGCTGAGGCGTTTATTTCTGCTGTCAAAGCAATCTGGGCGCATAAAATGCGTTCGTTCCTGACCATGCTGGGGATTATTATCGGGATATTTTCGGTCACAGCGCTGATTTCACTGGCGCAGGGGACGACGGCTTCGGTTACCGAAAGCATTGAAGGCATGGGCAGTAACCTTTTAACCGTGAACATTATGGACAGGCGCATTAAGCTTGATGCCAAAGATATTGAAGCGATTGCGGAACTGGACGGCGTCGGTATGGTCAGCCCTTATATTCAGTCTTCCTATACGTTAAAATACGGCAATAATAGTATGGACAGCATCAGCACCTACGGCGTTAGTGCGGACTATCTGAATATTCGCGAATATACGATTGCGGCCGGACGGAATTTCACCGAATCGGATGACTCCAAACGGCTCAGGCTTGCCGTTATCGGCAATGATGTTGCGGAGGAACTTTATGCCACGGCCAGTGCGGCCGTGGGCGAGGAGATGCTTTTAGACGGCACACGATTTACGGTTATCGGCGTATTGGAGTCAGAAGGCTCCTCATTTGCAGGGAATACCGATGAGATGGTGCTGATCCCTTACACGACTGCGCAGCGGTTTATGCAGAGCACCCGAATCCAGTCTTTCTATGCGGCGGCTGAGGATTCCGACTCAGTTGATGAGGCGCAGGAAAACATTGAGAACTATCTGTCGCCACTGACAACCGAAGACAGCGGATACTATGTATTTAACCAATCGGATATTTTGGAGTCATTGGACAGTGTCACCGGGACGCTGACCATGATGCTCGGCGGGATTGCCGCGATATCGTTGTTGGTCGGCGGCATCGGGATTATGAATATCATGCTGGTTTCCGTCACAGAACGGACGCGTGAAATCGGAATACAAAAGGCTATCGGCG
Source organism: Christensenellaceae bacterium (assembly GCA_963674805.2). Classification (GTDB taxonomy): domain Bacteria; phylum Bacillota; class Clostridia; order Christensenellales; family CALMFG01; genus CALMFG01. The sequence continues at coordinate 34,928 of CAXXNY010000022.1, read as the reverse complement.
CAACGCGCAAAGATATCCTGACACAGTTTCTGATTGAGGCGATTCTGGTATCCGGCGGCGGAGGGCTGATCGGGCTTGCGTTTGCCTATCTGATGACCGGACCGTTGTCGTCGTTACTGAGTATGACAGTATCGATTCTGTCCTGGGTTGCAATAGTGGCATTGGGATTCTCGCTTGGTGTCGGCGTCGTGTTCGGTATATACCCGGCGATTCGGGCGTCAAAACTCAATCCGATCGAAGCATTGCGGTATGAATAAAACAAACTAAAAAATCTGATATCAAAGCGGTATAAACAAAAAATATACCGCTTTTTTGTTGTCTAAAAAGCTGAAAAAGCGAAACAGTAATGATTTCTTTTTTGACATAAATCCTATTCAATATGGCATATGCCATTATGGGGCGGATTAGGTGGGACTTATTTGAGAATTGTGTAAATTTTTTGGTCTAGATTGATAAAATTTTATCAAAAACATTGACAACACAGAGAATCTGTTAGTATAATTTCTTTGATAATAATTTAACAATGTTGGCACAGGATGATTTCACATCCGATTTATTTCTTATACAGCCACGTCTGTGCCTTTCAGCATACAAGTTTTACTGATAAGTTATTCGACAGAAAGACATAAGAATCTACCGCTTAATAAACGTAAATTATTCTTTTGCTGTTTCGTCCGTAGCGTACCGGTACCCCGAAATTGGGAGTTCCGTCGTTTTTTATTTTCCGGGAAATCGCAAAAGGTAATCGATATGTTATTGATATTAACGGAGGTATAGTTATGGCAGACTTAGCGACGCATCAAGAGTGCGAACGGCTCAGTGAAACCGAACAGTTCTCGCTGTTGAAACGTACAATCGAAGACTACGACCGAAAAGAAAGCAACTTAATTCAAATCCTGCACATGGCACAGGCTATTTTCGGCTATTTGCCCGAAAATGTACTGGATTTCATCTCAAAAGAGATGGATTTGCCCATGTCAAAGGTCAAAGGGGTGGTCACATTCTACTCTTTGTTCTCGACCCAGCCGAAAGGAAGGCACACAATCAAGGTTTGCCTTGGCACGGCATGCTATGTCAGGGGCGGGAAAAAAGTGGTGGACAAGATCAAATCCCTGTTGGATGTTGAGGTTGGGGAGACCACAAAAGACATGAACTTTTCGCTTCAGGTGATGCGGTGCATCGGTGCATGCGGACTTGCGCCGGCCATCAGTATTGACGACAAAGTGTATAAGCGTGTGAATCCGAACAAACTGGCCCAGATTCTTGGCCAGTATGAGTAGGCGGTGACGGTATGGCTAAAATGACAAAGGTGAAAGATCTTGAAACCCTAAAGGGTATCAAGCAAAACTATCAGGAAAAACAGAGCAAATTCGACTATGTTGTTTTAATTTGCTCCGGGGCCGGATGTATTTCATCCGACTGTGAAGCGGTGAAGCTGGCGTTTGACGCGGCGCTGGAAAAGGTAAAACCTGACAAGAAGATTGATATAAAATTAACAGGCTGCATGGGCACCTGTAACATCGGACCGGCTATGATTATCAATCCCGGCGGCGTATTTTACTGCAACTTAAAACCCGAAAATATGGAGACGATCGTGCTGAAACACATCGTCGGCGGCGGAATCGCGGAAGAATGCTGCTTAAAAGATGACAAGACCCAAAAACCAATTCCATGTGTGGAAGATATCGACTTTTTCAAGCACCAACAGAAGATCGTACTCAAGAACTGCGGCAGCATTGACTGCCTGAGTATCGAAGAATATATCGCGAGCGACGGATATCTGGCGCTTTATAATGTGCTGGAAGGCGGATCACCGGAAGCAGTGATTGAAACCGTCACAAAGTCGGGCCTGCGCGGCAGAGGCGGCGGGGGATTCCCGACCGGGTTGAAATGGAAACTGGCGCGTAAAAGCGAAGGCGATAAAAAGTATGTGATCTGTAATGCCGACGAGGGCGACCCGGGCGCATTTATGGACCGCTCGCTGTTGGAAGGCGACCCGCATGTGCTGATCGAAGGCATGGCGATTGCCGGATACGCAATCGGCTCGGACCAGGGTTACGTTTACGTGCGTGCCGAATATCCGCTGGCGGTTGAGCGCTTGGAAATTGCGATTAAAGACGCCAGAGAAGCGGGTATATTAGGCAAAAACATTTTCGGCAAAGGATTTAACTTTGACATCGAAATCAGAATCGGTGCCGGTGCGTTTGTGTGCGGCGAAGAAACCGCGCTGATTGCGTCTGTTGAAGGCGCAAGAGGCGAACCCAAGCAGAAACCGCCGTTCCCGTCCGATGAAGGCTTATTTAAAAAACCAACCATCATTAACAATGTGGAAACACTGGGGAATATCGCCAGCATTATCTTAAAAGGCGCGGACTGGTACACCCAGTTCGGAACCGAAAAAAGCAAGGGCACCAAGGTGTTCGCGCTGGCTGGGGATATTAACAATACCGGTATCGTCGAAGTGCCGATGGGTGTTTCGCTCGGCGAAGTGCTGTTTGATGTCGGCGGCGGCATCCCGAAAGGCAAGAAGTTCAAGGCAGCCCAAACGGGCGGACCTTCCGGCGGATGCCTGACCAGTGAACATTTAAACGTTGAAATCGATTATGATTCGCTCGTGGAGCTCGGTGCGATTATGGGTTCCGGCGGCTTGATTTGTATGGACGAAGATACCTGTATGGTGGACGTGGCGCGTTACTTCATGGAATTCGTCCAGGATGAATCCTGCGGTAAATGCGTAGCGTGCCGGCTGGGCACCAAGCGCATGCTGGAGATTCTGGAACGCATCACCAGCGGCCGGGGAGAAGAAGGCGATATTGAAAAGCTGGAGCGTTTAGGCAAAGCGATCAAGGATACGGCGCTTTGCAACCTCGGCCAGACGGCGCCGAATCCGGTGCTGAGCACCATTAAATACTTCAGGGAAGAATATGAAGAACATATTCGTGATAAATACTGCAGAGCCGGTGTCTGCGGCGACATGTTCCTGTCACCGTGTGAAAATGCGTGCCCCGCAGGCGTTAATGTACCGGGTTATATCGCATTAATCGCGGCAGGCCGGATAAAGGATGCATACAACCTGATTCGGATGGAAAACCCGTTCCCGTCGGTTTGCGGCCGCGTATGTACGCATCCGTGCGAAAGCCGGTGCAGACGCGCCCAGCTGGACGATCCGGTTGCGATCATGGACTTAAAACGCTATGCGGCGGATGAAGCCATGAAGATGGATGACTCTTATGAAGATGTGATTCTAAAGAAGAAAAATGAAACGGTCGGCATTATCGGCGGCGGCCCGTCCGGACTGACATGTGCGCATTACCTCGGACGCCTGGGATATGATGTGACGGTATATGAATCCGAAGAGCACCCCGGCGGTATGCTGAGTTACGCAATTCCCGAATACCGGCTGCCCAAAGCGATATTGAAACGCGAAATCGATACGCTGAAACAATCGGGCATTAAGATTAAAACCAAGACCGAAGTCGGCAAGGACATCACATTTGAGGATTTAAAGAAAAAACACAACGCCATTTATATCGCGACAGGCACTCAGATTTCCAAGAAAATGGGTATCAAGGGCGAAGAAAAAGAAGGCGTTTACCACGGACTGGACTTTTTGCGTGATGCGAACCTTGGCAGAATCGAAAAAATCGAAGGCAAGGTAGCCGTCATCGGCGGCGGAAACACCGCGATTGATGCGGCGCGCGTTGCACTGCGTTTGGGTGCCGAAGAGGTGCATATCATCTACCGCAGAAGCGAAGAAGATATGCCCGCGGATAACCGTGAAATCGCAGATGCTGTGGAAGAAGGCATCACCGTGCATACGCTGATCAATCCGGTGTCTTTTGAAGGCAAAGGCAAAGTCACACATATTAAATGCACAAAGATGGTGCTGAAAGGTTTCGACACAAGCGGCAGAAAGGTGCCGCGTGAAACCGATGAAACCATTGATATTCCGGTAGATTTGGTTATTCCCGCAGTCAGCCAGTATTCTGACCTGCCGTTTGTCAGCAAGAAAGAAGTAGACCTGACAAGCTGGGGCACCTTCGTGGTGGATAAATATAACCAGATGACCACAATGGACGGCGTATTTGCCGGCGGCGATGTGGTCAGAGGGCCTGACGCCGTTATCACTGCAATTGCAGACGGAAAGAAAGCGGCTTCATCGATCGACAAATATCTCGGCGGCACCGGCGAGCTTAACAAGGGCCGGCCGATTGAGATTCCGATGAGCTTTGATGATTCCGAACTCGTAGAACATGAACGTTTTGAAATGAAGTGGATGGATCCTGAAGAGCGTAAACACAGCTTTGAAGAAGTCTCAATGGGATTCCATAAACTCAACGCTACCGCCGAAGCGATGCGCTGCCTGCGCTGTGACAGGCGGGAAGGATAGGTGATTTTATGATTAATTTAGATATTAACGGAAAAACCGTCACCGCGCCGGAAGGGGCAACGATTCTTGAGGCAGCGAAAGCGGCGGACATCTATATTCCGACACTGTGCTATATGGAAGACCTTCACAAAATCGGTTCCTGTCGAATGTGTGTGGTAGAAGTCGAAGGCGCACGGTCGCTGATGGCGTCCTGCGTCACACCGGTCAGAGAGGGTATGGTTGTTCAAACCAATACCGCACGCGTGAGAGAAGCGCGGAAGGTCATCTATGAACTGATTCTCTCCGACCATCCGAAGGACTGCTTAAGCTGTGCCAGAAACCAGCATTGCGAACTTCAGGAAGTGGGCGAATTTATTCAGGCGGGTGAAAGCAGCTTTGAAGGCGAACGCTCCAAGCAGCGTATCGACGACAGCAGCCCGTCTATCGTACGGGACACCTCCAAGTGTATTCTGTGCAGGCGCTGTGTCACAGTATGTAATGAAATCCAGGGCCTCGGTATCCTGAATGCACAGAACCGCGGATTCAAAACCGAAATCAGCCCCGGCACTGATATTCCAATCGGCACGATTTCGTGCAGTAACTGCGGCCAATGCACCGTGGTCTGCCCGGTAAACGCACTCTATGAAAAAGACGCGACCGAAGATGTATGGCGCGCTCTGGCCGACCCGTCAAAGACTGTGGTTGTACAGACAGCACCCGCGATTCGAGCGGCTTTGGGAGAAGAATTCGATTATCCGGCAGGCACGCTGGTTACCGGAAAGATGGCGGCTGCATTACGCGAAATGGGCTTTGACCATGTGTTCGATACCAACTTTACCGCAGACCTGACTATTATGGAGGAAGGCACGGAGTTCTTAAACCGTATCGTGGAGATGCTGTTCAAACAGGGCGCAATCAAAGAAACGGATATCGAAAAACTCGGACTGCATAAGGGCGTTAACGACACTCTGCCTATGATTACGAGCTGCAGCCCGGGATGGGTTAAGTATATCGAACATTATTATAAAGACCAGCTGGCGCATTTGTCGTCATGCAAATCCCCGCATACAATGCTGGGTGCACTGGCCAAGTCATATTTTGCTGAGAAGATCGGTGTGGATCCAAAGGATATGTATGTGGTATCCATCATGCCGTGTACTGCCAAAAAGTATGAAATCACGCGGCCCGAAATGATGAACGATGGTGTTCCGAATGTGGATTCCGTGCTGACCACACGCGAACTGGCAAAGATGATTAAATCGGCAGGCATTACGTTCACCGAACTGGAAGACGGAACGTTCGACAGTCCGCTCGGATTATCCAGCGGCGCGGCGGATATCTTCGGCACCACCGGGGGCGTTATGGAAGCGGCGTTAAGAACCGTCTATGAACTGATTACCGGCCGTGAACTGCCGTTTGAAGGCCTGCATGTGACACCGATTGTCGGTCTGGATCAGATTAAGGAAGCTGCACTCACGATCGAAGACGCGAAACCCGAATGGGCATTCTTAAACGGCGTAACGGTCAAAGTGGCGGTTACATCCGGACTTCGGGGCGCAGGGATGTTGTTAAGCCAGATTAAAGACGGCACCAGCCCGTATCATTTCATCGAAGTGATGGCATGCCCTGGCGGATGCATCAGCGGCGGCGGACAGCCGAGACCGAAGGAAGAAAACACGAAAGAAAAACGCATGAAAGCGATTTATCAGGAAGACGAAGGCAAGACACTCAGAAAATCGCATGAAAATCCTGATATTACGAAGATTTATGCAGACTTCCTCGGGCACCCGCTCGGCCACTTGTCGCATGAACTGCTGCATACGACCTATACGCAGCGGGAAAAATATTAAACCAATAAAACGGCGCTCCTTAACCGGAGCGCTTTTTATATGCGCTAATGGTTGCGAAACGCCAATATGTGGCATATACTTGTTGCAATGGCCGTGTTTAGCTATATGGCAACCGGCATTTAGGAGGTGAGCATCAGATGAAATTTATTTTAAAGATTTATCAGCAGTTTTTGAGACTTTATGTATCCACATTTAAAATAAAAGAGACGCGTATCATTCATGAGCCAGGTGCGTCATCCGGCATAGGTGAGCTCATTAAAGGCGACGGGATTTCGCGTGTTCTGGTCATTACGGACAAGGTACTGACCCAATTGGGCCTGCCGGATGCGATGCTAGACGGGCTAAAAGCAAGCGGGATTGACTATACAATCTTTGACGGCGTCGTGCAGAATCCGACGATAGAGAATATTGAGGCGGCCAAACGGCTCTATCTCGATAACCAATGTGAGGCTATCGTCGCGTTTGGCGGCGGATCGGTGATTGATTGCGCCAAGATGGCAGGGGTAGTAGCGCTATCCGGCAAGCCGGTCAAACGCTATGATCTGATGATTCCGATGATCGCTAAGATGGCGCGGCTGTATGCCGTCCCAACGACCGCTGGCACAGGATCGGAGGTTACGATCTCCGCGGTAATTACTGACGCGGCGCGGCATAAGAAGATGGCGATCACCGACCCTAAACTGGCGCCGGATGTTGCGGTACTGGATGCCAAACTGATGACCGGACTGCCGAAGACAATCACGGCGGCGACCGGACTGGATGCGCTGACGCATGCAGTGGAAGCGTTTGTCGGTAACTGGAAATTTAAAGAGACCGATACGTATGCGGTGAAAGCCGTTAAAAAGATATTCGCTTATTTAGAAAAGGCCTATAAAAAGGGTGATGATATCGAAGCCCGTCATGAGATGGCGATTGGCGCGGCATACGGCGGTTATGCATTCCGCACGGCGGGTGTCGGCTATGTCCACGGTATCGCACACCGGTTAAGCGAGCTTTACGGCGTACCCCATGGGCTCGCGAATGCCATGGTGTTGCCGCATGTGCTGTGGAAGTCCATTGATGCGATCGATAAAAAGCTTGCGGATTTAAGCAAAAAGGCGGGGCTTGCGGACTGGAAAAAGCCGGACCGTGAAATCGCCGAAGACTTTATCAGGCGCATAGAGGCGATAAATGAGAAATTATTGATTCCTAAATATATCTCTGAAATACGGCGGGTGGATATCCCGCTGATTGCGAAACGTGCGATAGGGGAAGCGAACAAGACATATCCTGTTCCGTACGTGATGTTTAAAAAAGAGCTGATGGGTTTTATCAATACCTTACGGCCGCCTTGTCAGAAACCGGAAAAGGAGAGCAATGAGATGCTGAAAGAACGCATAATTGAAACGGTCAATAAACAATACGCCTATTTTGAAAGCAACGCAACACTGTCATATAAAGCAAGAAAAACAAACCTTAAACGCTTAAAGCAGGCAATCCAGACATATGAAAACCGGATAGCCGAGGCGCTGAAAGCGGATTTGGGTAAGTCGGCGTTTGAAGCGTATGCAACCGAAACTTCGCTGGTATACTCGGAAATCAATCATGCGGTCAAGCACTTAAAAAAGTGGATGAGAACCAAACGGGTGCCGACACCGATTGCCAGTTTCGGCGGGGTGTCAAAAATTTATCAGCAGCCCAAGGGCGTGGTACTGGTGATGTCACCCTGGAACTATCCCTTTATGCTGGCAATGTCGCCTTTAGTAGCGGCGATTGCGGCGGGCAACTGCGTCACGGTTAAGCCGTCGTCTTATTCCCAAAACACATCGCAGGTGATTGAGGATATGATATCTGAAACCTTTGACCCGGCTTATATCAGCGTATTTCAGGGCAACCGCGAAATTAACGCGATCCTTTTAGAACAAAAGTTTGACCATGTCTTCTTTACGGGCAGCACAGCGGTCGGACGCATCGTCATGCAGTCTGCGGCGGAGAAACTGACGCCGGTGACATTGGAACTCGGCGGCAAGAGCCCCTGTATCGTCGATAAAAATGCAGACATCGTAAAAGCGGCGAAGCGCATCGTTTGGGGCAAGTCGATCAATTCCGGACAGACCTGTGTGGCGCCGGATTATGTGCTGGTGCATGCGGATGTGAAGGATGAACTGGTTAAGGCGATGATTGCGGCGAAGGCACAGTTCTTCGGAGAAAAGACAATTGACTCGGATGACTTCGGCAAGATTATCCGTCCTCAGGCGTTTGAACGGCTGACCGGACTGATAAAAGGACAGACCGTGCTTTACGGCGGCGGCTCAAATAAACGCAAACAGAAGATAGAGCTGACCTTCTTGGATGACCCGGCGCTGGATTCTGATGTGATGCAAAACGAAATCTTCGGGCCGATTCTGCCGATTATATCGGTAAAGGATATGAACGAAACCATCGGCATTATACGCCAATATGAAAAACCGCTGGCATTATATCTGTTTACGCGGGATAAAGCGTTTGAGCAAAGGGTTATCGCCGAGATTCACTTTGGCGGCGGATGTGTCAACGACACCGTCATGCATCTGGCAAACGACGACCTGCCGTTCGGCGGTATCGGCGCAAGCGGCATGGGTTCCTACCATGCGGATAAAGGCTTTGAGACGTTTTCTCATGCGAAGAGCGTCTTAAAACAGAACTTCCTGTTTGATGTGCCGATCCGGTATGCGCCGTGTAAGAAAAAGCTGAAGCTGTTAAAAATGATTATTAAATAATGGATGAGACAAAAATATTACTCAGCCGGATAAACGACCTTATTAAAACAACGCTGAAAACCGGACGTCCCGTATGGACCGCGTTCTTAAATCCGGCGGAACAGTCGGCTGCGATAGGCGTACTGGACCGGCAAAAGGACGTGAAATATACCGCCTCAGGCGGATACGATGGGTGTGAACGGCGGGTATTTTGTATTATGGATGCGATGTCGGATATTCCGCCAGCCTTTGACCTGATTAAAGTTATCCGGGTAGATTTTGATGCATTCAGTACCAAATGGATGACACACCGGAGCATTTTAGGTGCGGTGCTGGGGCTGGGATGCGACAGGAAAATGGTCGGAGATATCGTTGTTAAGGAAACTTTTGCGTATCTATTTATGATTGATTCGGTTGCCGAACTGATTCTGCAAAATCTGGTTTCGGTCGGCCGGGCGTCGGTATCCCTTTCTTTTGCAGAAGACGCGCTGTTGGATATCGGCGAAGAAAAAGCCGAGGTGAAGCGACTGACGGTTTCCGGCCTGCGTATTGATGCCGTGCTCTCAGGAGCGCTGAATATGCCGAGAAGCAGGGCGGCGGCGCTGATTGATGCGGAGAAAGTGTTTGTTAACTGGCGGCTGGTCAAAAAGACCGCTTATCCGGTGAATGAGGGCGATACCATTTCCGTAAGAGGCGTCGGACGGCTGACTCTGGATACTGTGGGGAAGCAAAGCGCCAAAGGGCGGACTTGGATTGAGATTACACGGTTTATCGCATAAAAAAAAGCGGCTGAAACCAGCCGCCTTTTTTTATTACTGATTAAATCCATCCTAACGGGATAAATACCGCCAGCATGATAATATTGAGTGCAAACAAACCGCCGATAAAGATTCTGCGGTTCTTTGGTTTAGCATCGTAGCAGAGGAAGGCCGCAAGGAAGAACGGAATATAGACCGTGACCCAGACGGTCAGCATGCCCCACCACGGATAGACCCATTGAAAAATCGGTGACGCTGCAAGCGGAACTTCGATGACGGAAATCAACAGGGCGTTGATGACCGCAAACACAATCCGGTTGTTGATGCCGAGGATTTTCATGTTTTTATCTTCGGGCAGCGCCTTAGATAAAATCAGACCAGCCACGGAGAACATCATACTGATTTCAATCCCCACCCCAACAAGGATGACGAAGGATGTGCCGCCGCTAGCGGTCCAGAGTGCGTGACCGCTGAAGTGCTGGATGAGCGCATTCACGATTTCAACAAACCAGTGAACGGCGTAAAGCGCAAGCCCTGCCGCAATTTGATTCCACTTTTTTTGCTCGATTGCCGTGAGATAAACGTATAACACAAACGCCAGGCACACCACCAGCACCCAGTGCAGGTTATCGAGTGACCTTAAGCGCGACAGCGTATCGGCTGTCACTTCCGGATGATTGAGTTTCATTGTGGACCTCCTAAAAATATTTACCTGATTATACCATATACCGGATTATATTTAAATGCTTTGAGGCATACCGATGAGTGCTCAGAGCCGGGCAAAAGTTCACATGATTTTTAATGATTATCGGTGCCGCGTATGCTATGATAGAGTTTAAAGGAGAGACCGACAAGATGAACTCCAAGCTGAACTGGTATACGCTTGATACATCCGCAAAGATTTATCCGGCGATAGAATCCATGCGCAACCCGGCCCTGTTCCGCGTCTCAATGAGACTGGACGAAAAGGTGGACGGGGATGTATTGGCTCAGGCCGTAAAAGACATTAAAAAGCGTTTTCCGTATTATAATGTGCACATGAAGCAGGGTTTGTTTTGGCATTATCTCGAAGAGAACACCCACGAACCGTTCGTCTGGCCGGATTCGCCGATGCCGTGCGAACGGATTTATCCGGGTTTTAATAACGGATATCTTTACCGGGTCCGGTACTTTGACCAAAACATCGCGCTTGAAATCTTCCATGTGCTGACCGACGGTTACGGCGCAATGGAATTCTTAAAATGTCTGGTGCACCGCTATCTGGAACTGCGGGGAAAACTCAGCGGCAAATCCGAAGGCGTCATGGATATTGAAGAAACGCCGGACGCGGAAGAGGCCGAGGATGCGTTTGTCAGGGTGACCCGGCAGGAGCCGATGCCGCAGATGGAAAAGGAGCGTTCGCTTTTCGGCAGTAAAAACTCGTTTCACATTCAGGATCCGGTATTATCCCCTGGAGGATACCACGTCATCACAGGCGTGATTCCGGTGAGCGAGATCAAAGCGGCGGCAAAGCGGTATGATGCGACGGTGACGCAGTATCTGGCGGCGCTGTATCTGGAGGCACTGATCTACGTCCAGTCGCAGCAGGTCAGGGATAAACGCAGGCACCGCGATGTTTCGGTTCAGATTCCGGTGAATATGCGGAAAATGTTTCCGGCGAAGTCGATGCGAAATTTTTCGCTGTTTGTCATCCCTTCCGTTGATCCGCGGCGCATCCAGAAGTTTGAGGACCTGATTCCGGCGGTGAAAGAAATGATGGCTGCTTATTTATCCCGCGACTATCTGTTGGCCATGATGCACGAAAACTGTGCGCTGGCCGGGAATAAGGCGCTGGCACTGGTGCCGGCGGGGATTAAAAATTTGGTTATCCGGTATATCCACAATACCAAAGGCGCATCGCAGTTTTCCGGCACGATATCCAATCTGGGAGTTGTGAAGCTGGATAAAGCGATGGAAGCGCATGTGGAGAATGTTGAGTTCGTTCTGGGTCCGTCGCCGCACGAAAAATGCTCATGCGGGATTACGGGATATCAAGACCATCTCTATATTACCTTCGGCCGGGGGATTAAAGACCCCAAGATCGAACGGCATATTTTCAGGCGGCTGGTCAAGTCAGGCGTTAGTGTAAAAATAAAGAGCAGTTTATAAGGAGAAAAACGATGCCTTATTGCGTTGAATGCGGCGTTGAGTTATCCGAGTACCATAAAAAATGCCCGCTGTGCCAAACAGAAGTGATGCATCCGAATATCAAAAGCGTTTCGGACAACACCGATTATCCCGATTACCGTGCATCAGTCAACGGGCAGGATAAACGCGCCCGCCGGATTATGACGGGGATTATTCTGTCTATCCAGCTGTTTGTGTATTCAGTTGTATTGGTATTTATTAATCTGATTATTTCGGGGCGTATCACATGGTCGCTGATTCCGGTGCTGTCCATGGTGCTTGTCTGGTTTGGGGTAGCATGGCCGTTCTTTAAAAAACGGAACACCTTTTTCCGGCTGTTCACTTATGATGCCCTAGCCACATCATTGTACCTGATTCTTTTGAATCTTGTTATTTCCGGCAACATTTCCTGGGCTAGTATCGCTGTGCTTGCGATTGTCTGGATGTGGATGATTATCGCTGGTATCTTTTTAACCGACCGTATCCGGCGATTCGTCCCTGTGACCTTATATTATTTATTTTCGGTATTCGTGTTGTCTATGCTGACGGTGTTCATTATCGACGGTGAGCCGCTGGCGCTTTATATCACTTCGGCTATCGGGGTGCCCGCGCTGGTAATCTCATTGATTTCTTATTTTATTATTAAAGCGTCAAAGAACGGAGTGATCGGACTGCTGCAGGTATTATTGGCTGCGGTGACCGTTATGTGCCTGCTGACCGATTTGATTTTGCACTACTATTTATTTTCTGAAATTAAGGTAAGCTGGTCGCTGATTGTTTCGGCGGTAACGGTTCCCTGCCTGACCACGCTGTATGCGGTCCATAAGAGCCGCGAACTAAAATCCGTGATCGCGCGGAAACTGCATCGCTGAGAAAAGGAAGTTGATATATGCAATACCGGACTATGCCAAAATCAAAAGACAAACTTTCCGTCTTAGGCTTTGGCTGTATGCGACTGCCGACGCGTAGAAGCGGTGCTATTGATAAACCGAAAGCGGCGGAGTTGATTAAAGCCGCAATCGACCAAGGCGTTAATTATCTGGATACCGCATGGTTTTATCATGCGAATGCATCAGAGCCGTTTCTTGGTGAATACATCCTGTCTACCGAATACCGGGAGAAGGTATTTATAGCCACGAAACTGCCGTGTTATATTATTAACCGTACGAAGCGGATCGAAGAAGTTTTCAACAAACAGATGGAACGGCTGCAGGTCGATTATATCGATTATTACCTGCTTCACAGTATCGACGGTACGGCGTGGGATAAGATGGTTGCGCTTGACATCATCCCGTTTATGGATAAAATCAAGAAAGAAAAGAAAATCCGGCATATGGGGTTTTCGTTCCATGGTAATGCCGAGGACTTTAAACGTATTATCGACGCCTATGACTGGGATTTTGTTCAGGTGCAGTATAATATCATTGATGAGAACTTTCAGGCAGGTATCAGCGGCATTCAGTATGCGGCAAAACAGGACATCGGGATTATTGTCATGGAACCGCTGCGCGGCGGAGAGCTGGCCGGCCAAATACCTAAGCCGGTTCAATCCGTTTATGACCGCGCACCTGTTAAGCGGAGCGCCGCCGATTGGGCGCTGAGGTGGATATATGACCATCCCGAAGTGGCGGTCGTTCTGTCGGGGATGAATGAGATCAGCCAGATTGACGAGAATATCAAAATTGCATCGGAAGTTAAGGCCAACAGCATGACAAAAGCCGAGATGGAAATTGTTGCGTCGGCGCGTGACGCGTACTTAAAGATCATGAAAGTCGGTTGCACAGGGTGTGGTTACTGTATGCCCTGCCCGGCAGGGATTGATATCCCTGATGTGTTTAAACGCTACAATAATTATCATATGCGCGGCAAAGCGAAGGCTAAAATGGGCTATATGGCGTTTGAGGGGGTTCTGGTCAGTGACGGCCGGCCGCATTGGACGTCGAATTGTATTGACTGCGGCCAGTGTGAAGCGGCCTGTCCGCAGCATATTGAAGTCAGAAAAGTATTTGTTGATGTGAGAAAAGAGATGGAAACACCGGTGATCAAAGCGGCCGCCGCGGCTGCGCGTTTGGTAATCGGCAGAAATAAAAAACAAGAAAAATAATTAATCAGAGGTGGATATGGATAAGAACATTAAATCCGGCGGCAGAGAAAAGCACGTCACGTCCGGTAAGGGCGGTGTTTATAAACGCGGCGACGGATTGAACAGTAAAACCCCGGCAGGCGGAAAAACAGGCTATTCGGGACGCGGGCAGTCGCGCCCGTCTTCCGGCTCATCAAGCGCGTCAAGCCAGTCTTCCCAGGACGGCAGTTTATTCGGCGGCGCTTCCTCGGGCAGCGGAAGGGCGTCCGGCGGTTTCAGCCTAAAACGCATCCTGATTATCATCGCTGTCGTTGTGGTTGCGATTATCCTGATCCGGGCGTGTATGGGCGGAGGCTCAATTTTTGATAATCTGGATATGGACTCCCTTGACTCCAGCGGTATCGTTTCGCAAAGCACCTCAAGTACAAGTAGTACGCTTTCAAATAATGCGGTGCTGGACACCAGCGTTTCGCCGGAAGCTCGCGCAAAGCGCACAACCGTACTCGGCGGGGGTGAAGATACTTTCACCATCATGATTTATATGTGCGGTACAGACCTTGAGTCCCGTTCGGGTATGGCGACCGCGGATTTAAACGAAATTCTGCATGCCGATATCGGCGACCAAGTGAACATTATCGTGGAGACCGGCGGAACCAAGACATGGAAGAACAATGTTATCAGCAACCAGACCAATCAAAGGTACCAGTGCACCAGCGAGGGGCTGAAACTGCTGGAAGATAATTTGGGGCGGCGCACGATGAGCGATCCGGAAACGCTGACGGATTTTGTACAATACTGTGAGACCGAATTCCCGGCCAACCGTTACGGGCTGATTTTATGGGATCACGGCGGCGGTTCTGCACAGGGTTACGGCTATGACGAATATAACCCGACCACCACCATGACATTGGATGAGATTGACGATGCATTGGGCGAAGCGGGCTGTGTATTTGATTTTATCGGCTTTGACGCCTGTCTGATGGCGACGTATGAAACCGCGCTTATGCTGGACCGGTATGCGGATTATATGATTGCGTCCGAAGAAACCGAGCCGGGTATCGGCTGGTATTATACCGATTGGGTGAGCGCTTTATCTGCGGATACCTCCATGTCAACACCTGAACTCGGACAGCATATTGTTGACGGCTTTGTGGAGAAGTGCTACCAGAATTCACAATATGACAAAGCGACCTTATCGGTCATTGACCTCGCTGAATTTTCCGGCACCGTGCCGGATAAATTCTCGGCGTTTGCGGTCAGCACAGCAGGGCTGATTAACAGCGACGATTATCAGACCGTGTCTGATGCACGCAGCGGAACGCGCGAATTTGGCTCCCCAAGCCAGCTGGACCAGATTGACCTGATTCATCTGGCGCAGAATATGGGTACAACGGAAGCGAATGCGTTGATTGACGTGCTTGACGGCAGCATTAAATATAACCGGACATCGAATACAATTTCGAATGCAAACGGCGTTTCGATTTACTTCCCGTTTGACAAGCTGTCAACATTGGGTTCAATGCTGACGACGTATGACGAAATCGGTATGGATGACGCATACAGTGACTGTATCCGTGCGTTCGCCAACCTTGAAGCCGGCGGCCAGATCACATCCAGCGGCAGTGATTCGCCCATAGGGTCGCTTCTCGGCTCACTGACCGGGTCTTCCGGCAGCACCAGCGGCTCAGGCATCGGTATGGAACTAATCGGCAGTCTGCTCGGTTCTTTCCTTTCCAGCGGCGATTTCTCGTCAATCTTAGGCCAACAGTCGGCGGACAGCACCAACTGGCTTGATTCGGATGCGCTGAATGAAGCGGCGCCGTATATTGAAGAAAACTATTTAAACAGCGAAGACTTGACGCTGACCGAAAAGGACGGCGGATATGTGCTGTCCTTAACCGATGACCAATGGGATATCATCCAGACCTTAACGCTTAATGTGTTCGCGGATGACGGGGAAGGGTATATCGACCTCGGATTGGATAACGTCTATGAATTTGATGATGACGGCGATCTAATCATGGACTTTGACGGCACGTGGCTGGCGCTGAACGGCCAGGTGGTAAGCTATTACTTTATCTCCGAAGACCAGACGGACGACGGCTATACGATTACCGGACGCGTGCCCGCGATGCTGAATGACCAGCTGGTGGACTTAATCCTGGTGTTCACCGATGATAATGCATACGGTAGTGTGCTGGGCGCAAGGTTGGTTTATGAGGACTCTGAGGATACCGTTCCGAAGGGCCTGATTGAACTGCAGGCTGGCGATACGCTCGATTTCATTTGTGATTATTATACCTATGATGAAACGTTTGATGACAGTTATTATCTGGGCGATCCGATGGTCGTGGAAGGGGCGCTGGAAATCAGCAATGTCTCTATCGGCGACCTTGCGGCACTGTTCAGCTATAAGATGACGGATATTTATAATAACACCTACTGGACACCGTCGCTGACATCGGAAGCGAATTAAACTAAACAAAGCAAAAGGCCTGATGATTCAGGCCTTTTTTGTGCGTTGCTTTTAATTTATCTCGGATAGAAAATCAATCAGAATGTCGGAGAAAATCCCCGGCTCTTCCATATGGACGTCATGGCCCGACACCACATCGACTAAATCATTGCCTTTTATCAGTTCGTGTGCACGCGCCGCATCTTCATCGCTCATCGCGCCCATCAGCACGCCGTTTTCGTCATATTGAAAGCTGGCATGAATCAGCACGCTGGGGCAGGTTATGCGGGACAGGGCATCGGCTTGATCGAATCCGCCAAACCACGTGCCGTCATAAAACATGTCGCCAAACCGCGGGTCATAACTATCCATAAACCGGTACGTATGGTTGATTGACGGGGGCAGGAACGAGATGCTGAGATAAGTATCCGGATGCTGGGTACGGTAGTTTTTTGCATAAGAGATAATGCCGTCTTTGCCGTCCCCGAAGTATGTCAGCCATAAGCAGTGCTCAAGGTAATAGATGACAAAGTCGGTTTCTTCGCTTTGATTGAGAAACATGTGAATCGGCTGGTGGGAATCAACCCATGCAAAGGTTTTTTCCCGGCGGTCAGGCTCGGTTGAAAACAGCGGCGGGTCTTCCAGCACTATACCGCGTACGTCCTCCGGTGCATTCGCCGCCAGCCATACAGTCATCAATCCGCCGGACGAATGTCCGGACACTACGGCGGGTTCGCCGATTATGCTTTCAATAAACCAGATAAAATCTTCGCCCATCGCTGCAGCACTGTATTTTTCCGGATCGTGGCTTGATTTGCCGTGTCCGTAGCAGTCGACGAGATAAATATGATAATGCTCGGATAAATCCGGGAGCACAAACGCATAATCCTGCCAGGCTCCGGTCTGCCCGTGGATGAACAACAGCGGCGGGCCGTTATCCGGGCCCTCGGCATAGTTAATGAAATGGGTATCGTCCGGCTGAGCAGTTTTTTCAACAAAGCCGGCCTTCTCTGTTTCGCGCAGGGGCCGGTTAAAGTAATGCGTGTTGCGCCAAAAAAAAACCAGATAGCGCGATTACGGCAATCACCAGCACTCCGGTAACAATAATTCCGGCGATTTTACCGCCTTTTCTTTTATTATTTGTTGTTTTCATCATCGCTTCTCCTGTCTGACTGGGCGCTTAAAACCGCCTCCGCAAAGTTAATAAACACATCATTTCGGACAATCGCGATACCCTGCGTTTCATCTCCAAGCAGTAGTACCGTATCACCCGGATTGATATTAAATATCTCGCGGGCTTCCTTTGGAATTACAATTTGTCCTTTTTCGCCGACTTTAGCAGTCCAGGCGTGCTTCCCTGTGGGATTTTTCATCTTGGCTCCTTGTATAATAAGTATGAAAAGTATGAATAATTATACCGCGAATATCAGATACTTACAACTGAAAAAAAGCATATAAAAAAGGTTCCTTCGGTTTGATCCGAAAGAACCTTTTAAATATCAATATAGATTATGCTGCAGGTTCTTCAACTTCGTCGGTCATTTCTTCTTCAGGAACTTCTTCAGGTGCTGCCGCAGGTTCTTCTACGCCGCTGGTGTCAACATCAGACAGTGCGCAGAAATCACACGGGTCTGTCCGGTTGGCCGCAAACGCTTCCTCTAAAGTGCCCGAGAAAAGATTTTCTGGTTTGGTTCTGGAAAGCGTAAAGCAATCCGGATCCAAATGGTAGGACTTCCCGAAACGCGTCCAGTATACGGTTCCGTCAAAGTCAGGGTCTTCCAGAACAGCTGCGGTTTCCGCTTTTTCAAGATCTTCAGCACTCGGCGGGTTATAATCGATAGAAGCCCCGACCGAACCTAAGAACAGCACTGCCGCGATTACGGCAATAGTCTTTTTCATCTTCGGTGAGATTTTATCCGCTTTTAAGAGCAGGTAAAGTCCGAACGGAATGAATGCGACGATACACGCGATAACGCCCATCTGATTCCAGATGAAGCAGACAAAGTCGCTTTTGGATTGGCAAGGTCTGACACGGTTTGCACGCTTCCAGAGCAGCGAACCGACGATACAGAACAATGCGTCAACCACGAGCGCTACGATAACCAACGTTTCTTCACGCAGGTTCAGCAAATATATTGCAGCAACTTCAGCGCCTACAGCCAGCAGCCACAGGACGACCGCTCCGATACGCAGACCTGTCGGGCGCTTTTCTTCGCCGGCTGGCTGTTTAGCGGTTTTCGGCGCCGCCGGAGCAGTTTTTCTTTTTTTATCTTCTGCCATTTTGTTCCTCCTTGAATGTTACGAATCAAATATTGGTGTGTTACGCACATTATAACAACCTCAGCGCGATGATGCAATTATGATTTGCCAATCCGTTATGCAAAAAAGGCGGGGAATGTACGCTATTTAGCCTTATTCTTCTGCACCAGTGCCTGAACAACAGCAAATATTCCGATGATAAGAGCAGATACGATGCCGGACAAAATCAGCAGGGCGCCGATAGCGCTTAAAAAGAAAGGCTCGACCACTCGGCCGTCAGGCATCACCTCAGCGCCGATGATCCAGTAAGCGGACACGCACAGTCCTCCGATTACGGCCAAAACAATGGATGGGATAAAACGTCTCATGGCTCACCTCATAAAAGTATTTTCAGATTATCTCTATAACTGATGATAGCATACAGGTTAACCAATGCGCAATAAAATCAAAACACCCGTTGATAACCGGTGATGTTTCTTGTATGCTGAATATAGAATAAAAATAAAGGCAGGCAGTGATGATTAAGTGTGTTATTTTTGATTTGGACGGCGTGATTACCTCGTCCAGCGACCAGCATTTTCAGGCATGGTGTGAGCTCGCCGAGTCGCTCGGGCATACATTAGACCCGGAGGTTGAGGTATATACGCGCGGCGTATCCCGAATGAAATCGCTGGAGATTGTTCTGGACGCAATCGGAATGAGCGGCCGGTTTTCGGAAGATGAAATGGTAAAGATGGCAACGGATAAGAACGCGCGCTATAAAGAGCTGATTTCGCAGTTTACTCCCGATAACCTTGAGCCGGGCATGGAAACGTTATTAACAGAACTGAAAGGCAAAGGGATCAAAATCGCGCTCGGCAGTGCATCCAAAAACGGACCGTTTTTACTGGAACGGCTGGGTATTATGCAATATTTTGACTTTATTACCGACCCGGCCGCAGTGAAACACCCCAAGCCTGCGCCGGACACTTTTTTGGCGGCATCGGAAGCGCTTGGGTTTCTGCCGGAGGAATGTGTGGGTATAGAAGATGCGGTGGCCGGAGTCAGGGCGATTAAGTCCGCAGGTATGTTTGCCGTAGGCATCGGAGACCGGGATGTTCTGGCTGAAGCGGACATTGTGTATCCTAAGGTAAGCGATATTGATACGCGTGACTTTTTAGCTGATTAACCATTTAGAGCAAACGAAAGGTTTATAATTAAGCTTATAACAAATTCATTTATTAGAATCATTGATTTTGGCCTGTTTTATGTGAGCAGGTCACTTTTCTTTGCTGAATGATAATGTTATAATATGGATAATAAATAAAAATCCAATATTAATGGAAAATGAAATGAAAAGGAGAAACGCAATGAAGGAAAAAAGTGCATTGGGCCTTAGGATAACAAACCTGATAGTGTTTGTTGTAATGGTTACGGTAAACGCGCTGGCCAATATCCTGCCGATTGCGGGCATGTCCACTGGTGCGATTTCGGATGCGTACCCGAATTTATTTGCACCCGCTCCGCTGACATTTGCGATCTGGGGACTGATCTATTTCTTGCTTGCTTTGTTCATTCTCTATCAGTTAGGCTTGTTTAACGGGAAATCAGGCGGCAGCATGCCGGCAGTGAAACGCATCGGCGGATGGTTTATTGTCTCATCATTGGCGAACGCAGCATGGATTTTCAGCTGGCACTATCAAGTGATTCCGGTGTCTATGGTGCTGATGGTCGTGATTTTGATGTCTCTGATTTTCACTTATTTAAATATTAACCGTGAACCGTTGTCCAAGAAAGAAAAGTTCTTTGTCAGACTGCCGTTCAGTATTTACTTTGGATGGATCACAGTCGCGACAATCGCAAACGCAACAGTGCTGCTGGTCAGTCTGGGGTGGAACGGATTCGGCATCAGCGAACCGATTTGGATGATCGTCGCACTGGCAGCCGGACTAATCATCGGTATGGCGACCCTGCTGAAAAACCGAGATATCGCATACGGCCTTGTGATTTTGTGGGCTTATGTCGGGATATTGAATAAACATATCAGCATGGATGGGTTCGGTGGGCAATATAAACAGGTCGTAGCAGCGGTGATTATTTCGCTGGCCGTGATTCTGGCCTGCCTGCTGATTGCGGGATTCAAGCGTGTTAAAGATAAGCGAAAAGCATAAAATTCTTATAAGCGGAAAGAGAGCTTCGGCTCTCTTTTCTTTGCTTTATATTGCGCATATTTCCCCCAGCGCCTTTTGCTTATAGACTAATCAAAAATGTTTTTAATCTTTATAGTATATCAAAAAACGAAATCGAATTAATTAACTGGTATTCGATTTTTTTATTGGCGGTATAGACCGGCGTCTCTTAAAACAGATTAAAACAGCGATATTTTTTTTATTTTTATTTTTAAAGAATAGTGTTAAAATAGCACCGTATCGGTTTAAACAGCATTAAACCAATCACAGGTATCTTGGGGATTAGGAAGGGAACAGGATGAACAACACGGAAATTTTGGGCAGATGGACAAAAGAAAAATCTGAAGAGCTTTACGGCATCAATAACTGGGGGAACGGGTATTTTTCTGTGTCCAGCAAGGGCGAGGTACAGGTCAGCCCTGAGCCGAAAAAGGGAGAAAAAACCGTCAGCTTAATGGACATCATCGACGGTATCAATGACAGAGGATTTGATACGCCTGTTTTGCTGCGGTTTGAAAATATACTGGATGCACAGATTGCACAGCTTAATAATACGTTCGCAAGCGCGATAAAAGATCTTGGGTACAAAGGCCAATACAGAGGGGCTTATCCCATTAAAGTAAACCAGCAGCAGCAGGTCATTTATGAGGTGGCGAAATACGGCCAGAAATACCATCACGGATTTGAAGTGGGCAGCAAGCCGGAACTGATTGCCGCGCTTTCCGAAATTAAGGATAAAGAGTCCTGCCTGATCTGCAACGGCTACAAGGATGAGGAGTTTATTGACCTTGGGCTGTATGCGGTGAAGATGGGCTTTCAATGTTTTTTTGTAATCGAAATGCCGGGCGAACTGGATATCATCATTAAGCGCTCAAAAGCGATCGGGGTGAAACCCAATATCGGCGTCCGGATTAAGCTGGCCTCCGTTGCGGGCGGCCATTGGGCGGAATCAGGCGGAGAACGCAGTATCTTCGGGCTGAATATTTCCCAGGTGACCGAGGTCATCGATGCGCTGAAAGCACACGATATGCTGGACAGCTTAAAACTGCTGCACTATCATCTCGGTTCACAGATTCCGAATATCCGGGATATCCGGTCGGCGGTCCGTGAGGCGTCGCGTGTCTATGCGGAGCTGGTCAAGGAAGGCGCGCCCATGGGGTATATTGACCTTGGCGGCGGGTTGGCCGTGGATTATGACGGCTCTAAAACCAATTATGATAGCAGCCGGAACTATTCATTAAAAGAGTATACCGCAGACATTGTTGAAGCGGTGATGTCAACGATGGATCAATCCAATATTCCGCACCCGACCATTATCACGGAATCCGGCAGATGGGTTGTGGCGTATTATTCGGTTTTGGTCTTTAATGTTTTGGATACGATGAAGTTTGAAACGTACGAAATTCCTGAGACTATCAAGGAAGGTACGTTTGAGATGATTGAAAACCTGTTTATTGCGAATCAGTCGGTATCGCCGAAAAATTTACAGGAATGTTATAATGACGCGCTGTATTACCGAGACCGGATTCGTGAAGCATTTAACCTTGGCAAGATTAACATACGTGAGATGTCGTTTGCGGAAAAACTGTTCTGGAACACAATCAGCAAAGTCAATGAAGCAAAGAAAAAAGTCCGCAGGGTCACACCGGGGCTGGAATCCATCGAACGGGGAGTGACGGACATTTATTACTGCAACTTCTCGGTCTTCCAATCGATTCCGGACAGCTGGGCAATCGATCATCTGTTTCCGGTAATGCCGCTGCACCGGCTTGGAGAACAGCCGACGCGCGAAGCCGTGATTGCGGACATCACCTGTGACTGCGATGGAAAGATCGATAAATTTATTGATTTGCATGATATTAAGCGTTCGCTTCCCGTGCATGATCTGGAAAAGGATAAAGAATATTATCTCGGTGCGTTTTTAGTCGGCGCGTATCAGGAAACGCTGGGCGACCTGCACAACCTGTTCGGCGACACCAATGTTGTCAGCGTCCGGATCACCAAGGATGGCCAGTTTGAACTGACCAGCGAGACACAGGGCGATACGGTGGAAGACGTGCTCTCGTATGTGGAGTTTGACGTGCATGAAATCAGGCGCAAACTCAGAAAAACAGCGGAAGATGCTGTGCAGTCTGAACTGATTACCCCGAAAGAGCGCAAGAAAATCATGACGTCGTTCGAAAACGGATTGGACGGATATACTTATTATGAAAAGTAACGGAAAGGAACCGGATAAAAACATCAACGTTAACGAAGCGTTTGTGTTTATGACAAACCCGGCTGATGCTGATATCGCACTTTTAGGCGTTCCCTTTGACGGGACGGCGTGTTACCGTCCGGGATCACGTTTTGGGCCGGAGGCTGTCAGGCGGGAGTTCTATGGGATTGAATCCTACAGCCCCTATCAGGACCGCGATTTAACGGAATGCCGTATTGCGGACGCGGGCGATGCGGAAGTGGTTTTTGGCAATACCAAAAAGACGCTGGGAAACACGGCCAAGGCAGCAGCAGAACTTATTAAAAGCGATATAAAACTATTGACGATCGGCGGGGAGCATCTGGTCAGCCTGCCGGTTATTGAGAGTTATAATGAAAAATACAAAGATATGGTGGTTGTGCACTTTGATGCACACGCCGACTTAAGAGAAGACTTCTTAGGCGAACAGCTGTCGCATGCATGTGTAATGCGACGGGTGTGGGAAAAGCTCGGAGATGGACGGATATTCCAGATGGGTATCCGTTCCGGCACAAAAGAGGAATTTGCTTTCGGGCGGGAGCATACCAGCCTGCATCCATTTGACCTTAAAAGTATTGAAGCGGCGATAGAAGTAATCGGAGACCGGCCGGTATACCTCTCGGTGGATTTAGACGTTCTGGACCCTTCTGAGATGCCGGGAACGGGTACGCCGGAAGCGGGCGGGGTATCATTTACTGCGTTGCTGAAAGCTATATTGGCGCTGAAATCCTGCCGGATTGTCGGCGCGGATGCCGTTGAACTGGCGCCGGCGATTGACCCGAGCGGGATATCGACTGCGCTGGCGTGTAAATTAGTAAGGGAAATATTACTCGTGATGGATGAGAAAATGCCATCGGATTCGGATAAACGGAGGTAGAAAATTGGGCAGAGCATTAATCATCGGTGCAGGCGGTGTCGCGAATGTCGTCGCGCATAAATGTGCAATGAACGCGGACGTGTTTGAGGCGATTTGTATTGCCAGCCGCACCAAGTCAAAGTGCGATGCGATAAAAGCGTCGATTCAAAACAGCAAATCAGAGATTTCCACCGCACAGGTGGATGCCGACCATACCGACGAAGTGGTTGCGCTCATCCGGTCTTTTAAACCGGACATAGTCATTAACGTAGCGTTGCCGTATCAGGACTTAACCATCATGGATGCGTGCCTTAAGACCGGTGTGGATTATCTGGATACCGCGAACTATGAGCCGCCGGAAATACCGAAGTTTGAATATAAGTGGCAGTGGGCATATAAAGAACGCTTTGAAAAAGCCGGCATCACCGCTGTATTAGGCAGCGGATTTGACCCGGGGGTAACGGGCGTGTTTTGTGCGTACGCGCAAAAGCATCACTTTGACAGCATCAAAACCATCGACATTATTGATGCGAATGCCGGCGACCACGGGTATCCGTTTGCGACGAACTTTAACCCTGAAATCAATATTCGTGAAATCACGGCGAACGGCCGGTATTATCGCAAAGGAGAATGGATAGAAACCGAACCGCTGGAGATTAAGCGGGTGTACGACTTTCCGGTGATCGGGCCGAAGGATATTTACCTGCTGTATCACGAAGAACTGGAATCCTTGTCGCAGAACATCAAGGGTGTTGAGCAGATACGCTTCTGGATGACGTTCTCTGAGAAATACATTACGCATTTAACCGTGCTTCAAAACGTCGGAATGACGTCGATCGAGCCGGTGGATTTTGAAGGCGTGCAGATTCAGCCGCTTCAGTTTTTAAAAGCAGTGCTTCCTGATCCGGCGTCATTAGGCCCGCGCACTAAAGGCAAGACGAACATCGGGTGCGTGATTCAAGGGACAAAAGACGGAAAAGATCAGACTTATTATGTATATAACGTTTGCGACCATCAGGAAGCTTATGCCGAAGTGGGATCGCAGGCGATTTCATACACCACCGGCGTTCCGGCGATGATCGGCGCGATGATGGTGTTAAAGGGCCTTTGGAAGAAGCCCGGTGTCTTTAACGTTGAAGAATTCGACCCGGATCCGTTCATGGAACAGCTCAATAAACAGGGTCTGCCGTGGCACGAATCCTTTAGTCCGAAGATACCGGAGTAGGTGCGGCAAATGGAGTGGACCAAAGGGTTGAAAACGCCGTGTTATGTGCTGGATAAGCGGCTGCTGGATAAAAACTTAAAGATTCTGGATGACGTACAGCGCAGAACGGGATGCGAGATATTGATGGCGCTTAAAGGGTTTGCGTGCCATCCGCTGTTTCCGCGCATTGGTGAGGTGCTGGCGGGTATCACGGCAAGTTCGCTGTTTGAGGCGCGGCTGGGCGCCGAGCATATGGGTGGAGAGGTGCATATCTTTGCGCCGGCATACCGCGACGATGAATTTGATGAAATCGCCGCTGTTTGCGATCATATTGTGTTTAACTCTTTCCGCGAACTGGACAGGTTTAAACAGAAACTTCAAGCGAGTCAAGGCAAGAAGCCGGAGATCGGCATCAGGATTAATCCGGAATACTCCGAGATTGAGGTCCCGCTTTATGACCCGTGCGCGGACGGCTCCCGCCTGGGTGTTAAGGCATCCGACTTTGACGGCGCACGCATCGGCGAACTGGATGGTTTGCACTTCCATGCCATGTGCGAACAAAACGCGGATACCCTGGTGCATGTCATCGAGGCGGTCGAAGCGCGCTTTGACGCATATTTATCCAAAGTGAAATGGGTAAACTTCGGCGGCGGGCATCACATTACACGGGGAGATTATCAGGTCGATGTGCTGGTTGATGCGGTGAACCGCTTTCAGGACAAGTACGGCGTTAAGGTCTATCTTGAACCCGGTGAAGCCATTATTTTAAACGCCGGATATCTGGCGGCGAGCGTGCTGGATATTATCCCCGGCACCGTGACCAATGCGATTCTGGATACGTCTGCGGCCTGCCATATGCCAGACGTATTGGAAATGCCGTACCGGCCGGAAGTCATCGGTGCGGGAAAGCCGGGCGAATATACCCATACTTACCGCTTCGGCGGGCCGACCTGTCTTGCCGGGGATATCATCGGCGACTATTCGTTTAAACAGCCTCTAAAACGCGGCGATGTGCTTGTGTTTTGCGACATGGGGCACTATACGATGGTCAAAAACAATATGTTTAACGGCATTAACCTGCCGGCCATCGCCCTGCTGGATGACCAGGGCATCAACGTCATCAGAGAATTTGGGTATGAGGACTATAAAAACCGGCTGGGTTAATCGTACAAACATATTTTTTTAGAAGAACATTGATGATACCGTACCGACAGGACGGTATTTATTTTTTTATCTGACAAAGCAGAAAATAACCAAGATTCAAGTGGCGGCTGCCGGCCTTACCTGTTATAATACAGGCGACAATAAATCAGAAAAAAACGCATAAAAGCGAAGTATAAGGAGAATTGAATGGATTATCGAAAAGTCAGCCTGGAAAAGCACTATGAATGGAAAGGCAAGATCGAAGTCAAGGCGACCGTCAGTGCAAACGACAAGGAGTCGCTTTCATTGGCTTATACGCCCGGCGTGGCGGAACCCTGCCTTGAGATTGAAAAGGACATCAATAAATCCTATGAGCTGACCAGACGTTGGAATATGATTACCGTGGTTACGGATGGCACAGCCGTGCTGGGGCTCGGAGATATCGGCCCGGAAGCGGGCATGCCGGTGATGGAAGGCAAGTGCGTTCTGTTTAAGGAATTTGCGGATGTGGACGCGTTTCCGCTGTGCGTGAAGTCCAAGGACGTAGACACCATTGTGGAAACGATCTATCAGATATCGGGCAGCTTCGGCGGCATTAACTTAGAGGATATTGCTGCGCCGCGATGCTTTGAGATTGAGCAGAAATTAAAAGAGCGGTGCGATATTCCGATTTTCCATGATGACCAGCACGGAACAGCTGTGGTGACTGCGGCCGCCATGATCAACGCGATGAAGCTGACAGGCAGGGCGCTGAAAGACCAGCAGGCGGTGGTCTGCGGCGCGGGTGCGGCGGGTAACGCCTGTACCAAACTATTAATGAAGATGGGGCTGAAAAATGTTGTGCTCTGTGACAGTAAGGGCGCGCTGTATAAAGGACGTCCCGGAATGGATCCGTTCAAACAGGAAATGGCCGAAGTGTCGAATCCTGAGATGAAAAAAGGGCAGCTTGCTGACGTGATGAGGGGCGCGGATGTGTTTATCGGCGTTTCAGCGCCGGGGATTGTGACCGAAGAAATGGTTAAGTCCATGAATCCGGACCCGATTATCTTCGCGATGTCCAATCCGACGCCGGAGATTATGCCTGATCTCGCGAAGCGGGCGGGTGCAAGTGTGGTCGGAACAGGACGCAGTGATTTTGAAAACCAGATTAATAACGTTTTGGCCTTCCCGGGTATTTTCCGCGGGGTGCTGGATGTGCGTGCGTCGGATATCAATGATGAGATGAAGATCGCCGCGGCCTATGCGCTGGCGGGCATCATCAAAGCAGAAGAACTGACGCCGGAATATGTGATTCCGGAGGCATTTGATAAGCGGGTCGGTCCTGCGGTCGCGCAAGCCGTTGCAGAGGCTGCGAGAAAGAGCGGCGTGGCTCGCCTTTAATAGAAGAACATCAATTTGAGTGCATGAAATAACCGGATACAGCCGTATCCGGTTATTCTTTTCATTTCGTTCACAAAAATGTATAATTTAAGAAAAGTAACGCGCTTATGATCGACTCTATCACTAAAAGGAGTAAACGCTGATGAAATCGAAACACTTACGTCTGATTATGCAAATTGTCTTCTTTCTGCTGATTGGATTGATTACGGTAAACCATACACTGGAGGAATCGGGCACAAGCCTGGCAATTATCCCGAGCGTCAGTTTGCACGCCATCTGTCCGTTCGGGGCAATTGAAACATTAGGAACATTTGTCACCGGCGGCGGACTGGTACGCCAGCTTCATGCATCGGTGATGGTGATTGGTGCGGTGGTATTGCTGCTGACCGTTATATTTGGTCCCGTGTTCTGCAGCCATATCTGCCCGCTTGGATCGATTCAGGAATGGCTGGGCAAACTGGGAAAACGGATATTTAAAAACCGCTATAACAAACTGGTTCCTCAAAAGCTGCACAACATCTTAAAATATCTGCGCTATGTGGTGCTGGTGTTGATTGTATGGCAGACATACCAATCGGCTTCTCTGGTTTTTCTGGGCGCAGACCCGTATTACGCACTGTATCACTTCTGGACAGGTGAAGCCACAATCGGCGCGATTGTCGTGCTGGGCGTCACCCTGCTGCTCTCACTCGTGGTCGAACGGCCTTGGTGTAAGTACGCATGCCCGTACGGCGGGCTGCTCGGCTTGATTGCGAAAATCAGTCCGATTAAAATTCGCCGCTCAAAGGCATTATGCATCGACTGCGGCAAATGCGACCGCGCCTGCCCGATGCTGTGTGACATCTCGACCAAGAAGCGCGTATCGGATACGCTGTGCAACCGGTGCATGGCTTGCACGGATACCGAAGGCGGATGCCCGGTTAACGGCGCATGCACAATCGGATTCCCCGGGAAAGAAACGAGCAAGGAGGCCGCGAAATGAGACGAATCAAACCGATTTGGATTACCATACTGACAGCCGCTGTGTTTGTCGGGGCCTTACTGGCCGGGATGCAGAGCGACTGGTGGATTACGGACGGCAGAAAAACACCGCTGGACGGTGTCACAAGCGACAGCCATGAAATGGAAACTGTAAGCGACGGAACAGAAGCGATAGAAGAAGAGCATACGGATGAAGACCATAGCGAAACCGAAGATAGCGGACTCATCACTGGCGGTTCTACGCTTCAGGATGTGCTGGATTCCGGAATTCCGATGGAAATGCTGGATGAAATCTTTGAAGGATCAATCGCAGATGAAGACCCGGGCATGCCGATTAAGTCGCTGACAGAAGCGCGCGGGTTGAAATTCGGCGAAGTGAAAGATGCACTGAATCGTTTACTCGAATAAAAAGGAGTATATAAAATGAAACGTATTAGTTTAATGATAGTAGGTATAGTAGCAGTGGCTCTGATGGCGGGATGCGCATCGGGTGCACAAACGGCGGTAACGGAAACAACCGAAAGCGTGCAGGCATCTGTATCGGCTGATGGTGAGGATTACGGTGCGGTAGGCGCGCTGGCGGGCGAAGAATGGACGATAGAGGAGATGCTCCGCTATGCGATTCAGGACGAATACTTGGCGCGGCAGGAGTATGAGATGATTATGGACGCATACGGTGAACAAAAGCCGTTCAGCAATATCATCCAGGCGGAAGAAACCCATATCGCCGAACTGAAAGCGCTTTATGAGGTATACGGATATGACCTGCCGGAGGATAATGCATCCGAATATGCGGTTCTTCCGGACAGTATTGACGAAGCACTGGCAATCGGGGTAACGGCAGAAGAAAACAATATCGCAATGTATGAGGTGTTTTTAAAACAAGACCTGCCGCAGGATATTAAAGCTGTATTCCTCGAACTGCGGGATGCATCTGAAAACCATCTGGCGGCATTCCAAAAAGGGCCGAGAGGCAGCGGAAACGGCCAGCAATAACGAAAAAACAAAGAGCAATCCGAATAGGGTTGCTTTTTTGTTATATTTTTATCCCCATTCCTGCCAACTTTTCTAAAAGCGCTGTGGTATATTAAGTGTATGGATGATACAAGCGCATAGCTGCAGCAATTGATTGTAAACCATACCAGTCTGGGAGGTCAGTGTGGACGAGCTTTTAACAAAGCGGTTTTTAAACGGCGATAAAACGGCATTCAAAACCATATACGAAACTTACGCCGAAACATCGCTCAGGGTATGCCGCGTAATACTAAAGGACGACAGCCTTGCGGCAGACGCGGTACAGGAGGCTTTTTTAAGGGCGTATCTGTACCGCGGGCGCTATGATCCGGAAAAAGCGTTTGCGATTTGGCTGAAGCGCATCGTTGTCAATGAGGCGCTGAGGATACTGGCCCGGCAGAAACAGCGGCCGGAGGTTCTGGTGTTTGACCCGGATACCCACGAGACCGGCGTATCGGATGAATACGGGTTTGAGAAATATGAGGTTTTGTACCATGCTGTTGAAACGCTCCCGGACTATCAGCGGATTCCGCTGGTGTTAAAATACGTTGACGGATTTAAAGAAGCGGAGATCGCAGAAATTTTAGGGCTTAAAGCGAGCACGGTAAAGTCAAGGCTTTATGACGGCAGACAACAGATGAAACGCTTAATGGGCCAAAGCGGATATGGAGATGATAATGATGAATAAATTTGATCACGAAATAGCCGAAGCGATTAAACGCAGTACGGACCAGGCAGCAGAAGAAAAGGACGCAGTCTGGCGCAAAATTGATGCACAATTGGAGGATTATCATATGACAAGCAGATATAAACAAAAGCAAAAGAGGCCGTCGGCAGCCGGCTGGGTGGTTGCGGCAGCCGCTGCAGTCGTGGTAATATTTATAGCATTCACGCCTGTCGGTGAAGCAGCGGTCGACCAGATTAAACGCATGTTTGCACCGCAGGTGGAAATGGAAACGCAGGTGGAAGGGGAAGCGGAAAGCAGCACACAGGATATTCACATCGGGCCGACACCTGCGCCGCAGAGCGATGAAACGGGTGCACCGGCAGAGACCGACCCCGAGGCTCCGGTGATGAGCTATGTGCTCTATGTGGATGAATCGCGGTATACAAGCCAAACAGCTGACGGGATCGACAGAATTGTACCGATTGACTATCCGGAGGATTATCCCGAAGTGTCGGTGGAGATTAAGCAGGTGGTAAACCAGAGGCCGGAAGAGCTGGAACCGCAGATTAAAAATGAGCTTAGCCAGGCATACTTCAGCGTTGAGGACTGGGAAACCGTTGATTATCCAATGGACGCCCTTCGCCTGATGGCACTGGATGCAGACCTGAATGCGGACAAAGGCAGTGAGCATGCAATCAGCTGGGATTCCGGTGTGGTGCGCGTGTATCTGGTGGATAACACTGCCGGCGGGACGTTTGTCATTACCGCGAAATTCTTCGTTGAAGCGGAGGAAGGCCACGGGGCGCGGATCGATCAGATGCTGGAATCCTTCACCGTCATAGATACCCAATCTGAATAGGAATGAGGTTTTACAATTTCTTCACATTCCAGAGGTGTCCGATGTATTGACGGAGGGGAAATAATCAAGTAATATTAAGTTGACCACACTGGTCAACTTTTTTATTGGAGTCAATGTATGGACCAGAAAAAAAGGGAAAAAATCATTGGCTGCGCAATTGAAGAATTCGCGGCACAATCCTATCAGAATGCCTCGACGAATCATATCGTGACCCGCGCCGGAATTTCGAAAGGCCTGCTGTTTCATTATTTTGGCAGCAAAAAGACGCTTTACAACGAGACCATTGTTTTTGGGGTGAAAAAACTGGCGGAAATGACCGAGAAAGAAATTGATTGGGAAGAACGCGACATTTTTGAACGCATCCGGCAGTCAACCATGGTGCGCATTAAATTAGCGTTTCAATTCCCGTATCTGCACCAGATGCTCATCAATGCAATCAAAGAAGAAAACATTCCACTAACCGCAAAACCGCTGTTGGCGCTCGCGAAAAAAAAGAATGTGGATGTGCAATATATTTTTGATAAGATGTTCCACGATAATATTGACCGGAGCAGATTCAATCCGAGGAATAATATCGAGCTTAGTATACAGATGATTCAATGGGCGATGGAAAAGTACGCGGAGTCCGTATTTGACAGGCTGACGCGGGATATGCCGCTCACGGATTTAGAACAGATTAAAAAAGAGTTGGACGCCTATATCCAAACGCTGAGAACGGCGTTCTATACGGCTAGTTAAGGTTTACGGCTGGAAGATTTATGAGTAAAAAAGTTAAAGTATTTGAAAAGAAAAAACTGAATATATTGAATTGGGTCAACCTGCACCGCTGGTGGGTAATCGGATTTGTGGGTCTATTAGCTGTTGCCGCGGTTGCGGTGATCTGGGTATCCTTTGACAAGGATGAAGTCGAATTAATTCCGACCGATCAAAAAAAGGCTGTGACGGTTTTAACGGCCGAAGACAAGCCAAAGCAGAACAGCATTAATTATCTCGGCATTATCCAGCCGGAGTACGTGATTGAAAAGACCTTTTCGTCATTTATGAAAGTGGAGGAAGTTTACGTCAAAGAAGGGCAGTATGTGGACGTCGGCGATCCGCTGATGACGCTGGATACGACTTCGCTGGAAAATGACCTTTCCGAACAGGGGTATCAGGTCAGAACCGCACGAAAGCAGAAAGAAAGCGCAGAGGAGGCCGTAGAGGCGGCGGAGCTGCAGCTGAAAGCGGCGCAGAACACCACGACTCAGCAGGATATTGATGCGGCTGAAGGCCGGCTTGTGGCGGCATCGCAGGCTTTGGACGATGCGGAAGCCGCATATATTCAGGGACAGGATGACTTTAACAACGGACTCATTACACAGGAAGAATTAGACCAGCTGGAACGCGACTATATCATCGCGCAGGCGGATTATGCGGCGGCTCAGGCGCAATACGAGGCGGTTACAACGCCGGGGGCGGATATCGATGTACAGATCGCCCAGGCTGAGCTGGAAGCCGCTCAGGCGGCATTAACCGCGGCAGAAGCGAACTACAACCTGCAATACGAAATTTATAAAAACATGGAATCCATGCTGGACGACAGCACGATTTATGCGGATATGGAAGGCTTTATTATCAGTGTGTTGTACGACGCGGGCGAAACGGTCAATCCCATTACGCCGGCGATTGTGCTCGGCAGCAAGCAGATGGTCATCACCATCGGATTGTCGCGGAATGATGCCAAAAAAATCACCGAGGAAACCCCTGTCGAGGTGGAGATTGACGGGGATGCGTATGACGCGCACATTTTAACGATCTCGAAGTTGCCGGATGAGCAGGCCAAAACGTATGAATGCAACATTGCGTTTGAGAGCGAACGGACCGATTTTTTTATCGGCGATATCGGTACGGTGAAAATTATCGTGGATACGGACACCGGCATCTGGATTCCCATTGCCGCCATTATGAACGACGGCGCGCAGTATGTTTTTGTCGTCACCGGAGGCGTTGCGGAAAAACGGTATATCGAAATAAAAGAAATGAGCAATGACCTGGTAAAGGTGGGCGGTCTTCAGGACGGCGAGGACGTTATCATTAAAGGGATGACCGCAATACAAAACGGACAGGAAGTCGATATTATCGGTGAGGAATCATGAACCGAATCATTATTGCGCTGATCAAAAACAGAAAAATTGTGGTGTTTGTCGTCGTTTTGTTCATGATACTCGGTATCTATACCTTTACTATGATTCCCAAACAGGAAAACCCAGACACCTCAATGCCGGCGGCGATTTTAACGACCGTTTATCCGGGTGCATCACCGACTACGATTGAAGAAACCGTGGGCAAGGAGATTGAGGACGCAATCAGCGCGCTGCCTGATATTGATGAACTGATGACAACGTGTATGAACAGCGTGTGTATCACGGTCATCATATATGATCTGGATGTGGACTGGACGCAGAGCAAAAACGAGCTTTACCGGACAATCGACGCGCTTGAGAGCCGCCTGCCGGACGGATGCCTGCCGATTGAAGTCAATACAGACGTCATTAAAGACAAACAGTTTATTATCTCTCTGTCGGGTGAAAACTATACAGGAGAAGAACTGGCGGAGTACGGCCAGGCCATTAAAGAAGAAATCGAAAAAGTGGACGGTATCGCCAAGGTCACCGTTGAAGGGCAGATTCCAAAAGAAATTCAGGTGGTATGTGATATCTCAAAGCTGGACATGTATGACTTGTCATTGGACCGCATCGGCGATTTACTGATGGCGCAGAATCTGTCAATTCCGTCAGGATCGATCAACTACAGTTCCGGGGAAATCAGCGTCAACACACCCGCCAAGTTCACCTCACTGGATGATATCAATAACATCATTGTGAGTGCGGCCAGCGAAGGCGTAGGCTTTGTGAAACTCAGTGACATCGCGACGGTAAGTGAAGTCGAATCCGCCAGCTATCATTATATGCAGGACGGCAAAAGCGCCATTTTAATCAGCGGAACATTCGATGAAGGGCTGAATGCGGTCGCGGTCGGCAAACGCTTAAGAAAGACGATTGAACAGACCAAGCAGGATATACCGGAAGACATTCTCTTCCATGAAGTCACTTTCTCACCGGAAGACACCAGACAGCGCATCAGCGATTTTATCGTCAATCTTGTCCAGTCAATTGTACTGATTGTGCTGGTGGTCATGTTTGGCATCAAGTTTAAAAACGGCGTTGTTATTTCATTGGCACTGCCGCTTGCGATTTTTTCAACCTTTATCGCAATGTACCTGCTTCATATTGAGTTTCATTTCATATCGATTGCGGCGTTGATTATCTCGCTGGGGATTTTGGTTGATAACGCCATCGTGGTCAGCGAGGCGATTCAGCAGAATTTGAACGAAGGGATGAACCGATTAAAAAGCATCCTGAACGCCGTTAGAATCACGGCTGTGCCGGTATTAACCTCTACCTTAACGACGATTATTACCTTTGGGATTTTAATGTTCAGCGGCGGCATCGCAGGACGGATTGTACAAGCAATACCGATTGTGGTGATTGCGGCGCTGATTTCTTCCTATATCATCGCGATGTTCATCATTCCGGTATTTGCGTACATGCTGTTTGAGCCCGAAAACACAAATCCTGAGGGCCGGCTGGGCTGGACAGTGCGGGTGAAAGAGAAAGCCGCAATCAAACCGCTGTTCACGAAGCTTTTAAACGTGGGGCTGAAGCATAAAGCGGCAACAATGATTATCATGACTGCAACGCTTGTGGTCGGGATTGGGCTGGCG
>CAXXNY010000021.1:0-609028 GCA_963674805.2 Christensenellaceae bacterium | reverse complement strand
GTAAAATCACGAAAAATTTATGTCAACGACCGAGATGACAATAGTGGAAGAAATGTATTACGTTAATCTGAGTTGGAAAACGGAACAGGGTCTGCCCTAACGAAGTGAGGGTATCGAACATGTCAATACCTGAATATAATATCAGTTTGTCAAAAGAAGACGAATCCGACGCTTGGCTTCAAATGCATAGAAACAGCGCCAAGAGCGATTTCGGGGATAAAGATAATGCATACTGTTCACAAGGGCAGATCAAAGGCATTCAATCTGCCCCTTTTGAAACACGCTTCCTTAACAAGATGATGCTCGAAGCGGCATAGACTTGAGAACATCTAAGAATCGGTCTATCTTTTTATGTTTTTTGCACCAGACCCCAAAGATTTGTATAGACCCATCGGCCTTTTCCCAACCAAAACTCAATTACTCTTTTCAGGGGATTTGTAAGTCATCGCCAATAGCATGGCGATCACTGCAATTGCGGCGGGAATAAATGAACGAGAGAGATTTATTCCAGTCATAACTCCTGATGTCTGCTCAGGCAAATTTGCTATATACCCTGTTAATCCGAGTATTAAGCTCATAATCACACCTGCAAAAGCAGTTCCTACTTTAACTGCAAAAGAATTCAGTGAAAAAATAACACCATCGTAACGCTTGTTTTCTTTAACCGAAACATAGTCAGCTGTGTGAGCTAGCAAAGAAGTGATAGTTATTATTGGCACCATAGTAAATACCGCAACAAGTGCAAACAGTATAAACAGGACAGGTATTGATGTGGGTGGCACGAAGTATACTATTATATTAAAGAGCGCCATGCCTGCTGCAGAGATTACTGTCAATGCCTTTCCCGAAATGCGTTTTAATATAGCTGGAATAAACGGTGTTACAATCAAGCCAGTACCCATAGCAATTACCATATATAGAGGGATTAAATCTGGGCGGCGCACATAATATGTCATGTAATAAACACCTGCTACTGATGGTATGATCATCCCTGTCGAGTGCAGAATCATAGTCAGGAATAAGGAACGTACCTGCTTGAACTTTAGAATGGCAAAATCTTTAAAAATATTAACCTGCCCCAAGTTTTACTACACACTTGAAAGTGATTTTTTGCAGACTTGATATTCTTTTGGAAGGATGACCTCCGGTACCGGAGGTCGGTATCCCAATGAGCTATGCGGTCGGATTGTGTTGTATTCCTTCCGCCATTGTTCAATCAGGATTTTCGCTTCTTGCATCGTATCAAAGATTTCACCATTAAGCAATTCCGTCTCTCATTTTCCATTAAATGATTCAATATATCCATTCTCCAGGGACTTCCGGGTTCGATATATGTCGTTGTTACTTCTAATCTCTGTAGCCAATCTCTTAGGTTCTTTGCTGTAAATTCACTACCATTATCCGATCTGATATACTCGGGCAATCCTCTTAAGCAAAAGTTTTCCGCCAAACATTCCTGAACTTCAGCCCAACGGATCTGTCTTGCAGCATATGTACATAAGCATTCCCGTGTATATTCGTCAATAATATTTAACACCTTGAATGATTTGCAGTCCGTTGTCTTGTCGAACACCAAGTCATAGCTCCATACATGGTTTGGGTATTCCGGCTTTAATCTAATGCATGATCCTTCGTTTAGCCACAGTCTTCCCCGTTTCTTCTGCTTTTGGGGCACTTTGAGCCCTTGCTGCCGCCATATTCGCTCTACACGCTTGTGATTAACCTGATAGCCTTCTGCGTTTAATAGTGCCGTAATGCGCCGATATCCATATCGTCCATACTTACAGGCTAATTCAATAATTCTAGCTGTTAAGTCATCTTCATCCGGTAATCGTTTCGGTTGATAATGCTGTGTGCTTCGATATTGGCCAACTAACTGGCACGCATGCGCTTTGGTTGTAGGAAACTGCGTAATGATACACTCTACTGCTGCCCTGCGTTTGGCAGGGCTCAGAAGTTTCCCCGTGATACTTCTTTTAAAATTGCATTATCAAGGGATAAATCCGCTACAAGCTTTTTGAGCCGAATATTCTCTTTTTCAAGTTCCTTCAGTTTCTTTGCCTGGCTGGTCCGCATACCACCATATTCACTTCGCCACCGATAGTAGGTTTGCTCGCTCACTTCTATACTACGCACCGCTTCAGCTACTTTGATTCCTTGGCTGATTTTTACCTCTACCTCTCGTAGTTTGCTGATAATTTGCTCAGCTGTATAATTCCTCTTTCCCATGATTCTTCACCTCGTGATTTATTATACCATTTGCAAATCCTCACTTTCAATTTGTTCAATTCTGTGGGGCAAGGTCACACACTACCGTTTGATGTAGTTGCCCATCCCTTAAAATTATACCCAGTCCTCGTAAACGAATTTGTTTCAAGATTCTTAGTTTCTCCTGATAGGAATACTTGTGTTTTGGTTTCAGGTGTAACGCTTCCATCATTTTTATTAAACGTAATAATTTCTGCCTTGGACCACTTTGCGTAAAGTGTAATATTATCATTGACCTGGTAAGGAAATGTAACCTTATATAGAGATTCTAGGCTGCTATTTGTATACCAACCCTCCAAGTACCAGTCGGCTTTAGATGATTCAGGGCTATTTTCAATATTATCTCCTGCAGGTACGGTAATATCATTAACCGATGAACCACCATTCGAATTAAAAGTGACTGTTCGGTTTGAAGCTGTCCATACTGCATATAGATTTATAATATCACCATCGTTACTTGCTAGATTTCTTACTGATTGTGTATCGGAATATGCAACCGTAGTACTGCCCGAAGCGGTTGCCCATCCGCTAAAATTATATCCCGATCTAGAGAATCCATTTGATGAAAGGTTACTACTTATTCCATATGTAAATGTTTGATCCGCCATTGAGCCAGTGGCATCATCAGCATCTTTATTAAATCTCACTTTATAACTAATCGGATCCCATTTAGCATAAAAAGTGATATTACTGGTCCCAACAGTCACAGTCTGCCCGGCAATATACACAGTACCCGTCGTACCATTCAACGTCCAGCCACTGAACTCATATCCAGTCTTTACAAGGTTACCTGTGTTTCCAAGAACAGGAACTGTATCGCCGGTAGTATATGTGCCGCTTGATGGGTCTGTCGGCACGCTTCCCCCAGTATTGCCATAACCAGAATAGTTAACATAATAATATACTGGAAGCGCAAATGTATACCACTTGCTATCTGTTGTGTTTCCATCATTCACAGCTTTATATGTTGCTTCTGCACTTTTAGGAATATTTAATCTATGTGTATTTGATTGTGTTGAGTAGAATAAAAAAGTGCTAGAAGTAACTGCAGGTGGCGTTACACCCAAAGTAAGTTCAATTCCAGCTTTAGATTTATCAAACGCATAATTACCTATTGAAGTTACTTTTGGCATGGATACACTTGTTATTGCAGTATAACCGTTAAGAAAAGATTGACCTATAGTTGTAACTTCTGGCAAAGATAAGGATGTCAATGCATTGTTGACTTCGCTGCCATTGGCAGAAACATTAGAACATGTAAAACTACTATCACCAAATATAGTAGCTTTAGGCAAAGAAATATTGCTAAGTCTAAAACACTGACTAAAAGCATTTGATCCAAAAGTGGTTGTTTCGGGAAGCGAAATGGTCGCTAAATTATAATTGTATGAAAATGCAGCATCACCGAAGCTAGTTACATTATCCAAGCTGACAGTTGTTAAATTGCGTTGGTTGGTAAAAGCATTATTACCAAATTGCACTGCTTTAGGTATACTTACCGATACTAATTTACTAGCATCCTTCAGCGTACTGTTAAATACAGAATTTCCAAAAGTTAATGAAGAATTTGAAGGATTAATAATAACAGTAGTTAGGTTTTCCAATATACCCGGTTGCGTTAAAAAGGCATAATCTCGTATCGTATTACTATTAAAAGAAACACTACCTGATATCTCTAAAACTTCTAATCCTGATAGCTTTTGTTGTAAAAAAGAAATATCATCAAAAGCTAGACCTGCTATATTCGGATTATCAGCATTACCATAAATTACACCACCAGTAATCTTTAGTGTTTTTACATTGCTAAGATTAGCCTCACCACCAACAAGATTTATAAGTTCTTGTTGAAAAATATCCCATGCAGGATAGCTATAAGTGCTCACCGACGGAGGAGAATCAATTGTTAAAGTTCTTGTACCGGAATCATAGTTATTTGCAGCTAGTGCTGTGTTTGGAAAAAACAATAACACCAACAATGTTAAAATAACTAATGCAAGAAAATTCTTTTTCATAATTTAAGTAACCATCCT
Organism: Christensenellaceae bacterium; assembly: GCA_963674805.2. Classification (GTDB taxonomy): domain Bacteria; phylum Bacillota; class Clostridia; order Christensenellales; family CALMFG01; genus CALMFG01. Next base: position 604,730 of record CAXXNY010000021.1, on the reverse strand, counting down.
AATATTAAAAATCCCATTATAATCTTATACCATAAGCCATCTCAACAAATCCTCAACAATCATGCTTTTTTGAATTTCAAACAAAAAAGCTGTCTTAAGCTAAACGCTTAAAACAGCTTAAATATCAATACTTTTTAATTAAGCTCTTTTAAAGCACTTTCATACTTTACTCTTGCCTCCTCAAATCTTTTTTGATTACCGATTTTTAGATAAGCTGCCAACAGCCGCTGATACAGATTTTCTTGGAATCCATCAATTGCGATCATTCTTTCACACAGTGCAATTTCTTTAACAGTATCGCTTTTTCCATCATAAACCTTCAGGGCCTGATAAGCATACGCCATGACCTTGTTTTCAATCTCTATACGTTTTTCATTTGCCCATAAGTAATGGTCTTTTTCAAAATAACCGTCATTATATAATAAGATTATTGCTTCAAAAAATGTCATGTTTTCCTCGCTGATTTTGCCGTCGCTTGAATCATACAATGCTTCACTTTGCTTCAAAAACACATCATAATCGGAATGATAAAACTTTTCTTTAAGCAGATAACGTTTATCAAAAACGGTTTGCTCGGCAGCATTCATCTCTTTTCTTAAGTAATAAAAGGTCGTATAAAGAATCCCTTTCGCTTTATCCAACGGTTTATCCGGCCACAGGTCATTGATAATCGTATCGCTGTCCATTTCCTGATTTTTATGATGAACCAAATATGCCATCAATTCCTTTGTTTTTTGTGTTCTAAAATGAACCCGCGTACCGTCATTTCGATATACCTCAAACGCACCAAACAATTTGATGTTGTAGAGTTTCTCGCCCTTCTCCGCCTTTTGTTCATTTAATTTCAGCTTAAGATTCTGGTATTCCAGAGCATCCATATAAACGGATTGATATTCTTTGATGATTGAAACCACAGAGCAGAGGCTGAGCACCACTAAACCATAGGGCATGATGAATTCAAGCGATGTAAATATCATTGAATAGGCATACATCATATCCCAAAGCACACTCATGAATAGCGCGAACACACCAATTAGCATCAGCAGTGCATTCTTCTTCTTTTGTGTGATTCCAATGATAAGGAACGCTATACAGTATATGAATTCCACCAAAGCCAGGATATCTTTTACGTTGGATATTGCGCCGACAAAACGGCCTTTAAATGTAAAAAACAAAAAGAAGAGTACGCCAGCTTTTACCAGAGAGAGAGATGATACTGTCTTGTTTATCAATTCTGGATATAAGTTTCTAATAAACAATATTAAAAGTGTCCCACCGCAAATCGAGATAAGATAATACATTGTGTAATGAATGAAAAACGGAATATTGGGGAAAATAGTCTGAATGATAATATCCCCGGTTGATAAAACATAGCAGATTGAGATCAGGTTGGCCAGCAATAAATAAATAAGTGTTAGTCTGTTTCTTTTATTGATAAACGCCATTATTAAAATGATTAACAGCAATAAAGTGAGCGACCCTAAGATGAGAACATCTTTTATTAATATGTTTAATTTGAGCCTATCTATATTTTGTCTATATCCTGCGGTTATCGGCCGAACAAATCCGCCGCTGTGATAATACACATCACTTACGTGCATAATCATTAGTGAACCGTCACTAATTTTAGTATCCACCGCAAAAGATTTATATTCGGGTTCGACGGTCTCCTTGGTTTCTCCAATCTGCCCAACGCCGAAAATCCTATCGCTGTCAATATAAACATCGTATGCCTCGCTGGGGGCTATTGCAAAAAGAAAACTGAGCTCTGTCTCAGGTATGACGTTGTTAAATTCCAAACAATATGTGCCATATCCGCGTCTGCCTTCTTCACCGCTGCGATCAATCCAAGAACCAGGAAGCCTGACATTTAGAGCTGCTTTATCGGTCTTTTTTATTTCATCCAAACTTAGAAATACGTTCGGATAAAATTGCCACTCACCGCCAAGAGAAATATAATCCACGCTGTTCAGATAATCAGCGTTTAAATCGATCTTTCCGTCAATTGCTTTGTTATATTTATCGCTGTTAAACTTAATTATCTGGCTGCAATAAACTGCCATCAATACTAATATAACTAAAATAAAAATATAAGTGAATTTATTCTTCATATGTCCCCGCGTGGTTTCAATATTTTAAAAGCAAAGGGTTTTCTAAAAAGAGTACACTAAAGATATTAACTCACTATAGTTTATTATATATCCAACTTTTTTCCAAGGCCGTACACATATCTTTTTTGTCTTAAACTAAATAGCTTAATTATTCTTAATCGTCAACCACCCCTAACGCAGATGGCATATGTCCAGCTTTAGGTATCTTCCTTTCGACAGTCTAGACCGCCTTTTAAAGTTTCTTGATATTGTCGAAATTCTAAATAGCATTCTCCAGTAATAAAAAGAGCTATTTCAACTATTTTGAATCGTCTATAACGTGTGCTGAGTACAATATAAACCGTAATAATGTATCTCCTTCTCTGCTTTTGGACCTCATATTACTTAATACCTATGCTATACCCGCCCAAATCACTACAAATGGTACGCTTTTTGTGTTTTTTCAGTTCGGACCTCTCAGGATTCAAGCAAAAACATCCCACCATCATAGTTTGCCAAGAGGAATGTTGAATGAATAGTAATTATGTTTTAATTCACAACATTTTGTCAAGCACATCATCCTAAACGCTATAAAATTCACTGTCACTATCTGTTATCCGAGTGGTTTATAATGGGCCCTCCTTCTCCGCCATGTAAAAATAGAGTATCCGTATAGCGGCTGGTCTATTTTATAGGTCAAGATGTTTTGGGATTTGAACCCTAAAGGGCACGCGAACCCTAAGAGGCTTAAAGTGTTAAGAAAACGATTGATAGTCGTTTTTAGCAATAAGGGCGAGGAAGGAACGGCCGAAGCCGCGCTTGCATATGCAAGCGCTATCCATCCTTCTCTCCTTTCTGGATACGAAAAGAACCATGATTTCTATTCTATCATGGTTCTCTTTTTACTTTCCGTTTTTAGTGTAACTCTGCAATTAAGAACTGCCCTTTTATTTAACGTTTGTTATGCTGTTTGAAGCTAACCTAATTGATCAGGTGTAACAATAGCCCCTTTAGCTGCTTTGAGTTCTTCTAAGCGAGCTTTTTTGGTAGCTTGTGTTTCAAAGTAAACGTCTGGGACATTGACTTCTTTTTTGTAAGCTTCAACTTGCATATCAATTCTATCAATAAGTTTATCTACATAAAGTGAGAATTGCTTATCATATAGATCTTTGGAATATCCTTTATCTGGCATCAATTCATCAAAAATGCCTTTGATTTCTTCAAATGTCGGGATAATTCCGAGAGCTGTTTTGATTCCTGTAACTTCACCTTTTGCCAAACGTGCAAGCCATGTTAACCATGAGCGTACATCACGTTTTTCACCGATGAGTTTATTTGAATTTCCACCACGAGCTGCTTCTGTAAGGAAGTAATTCAAAGATGCTAAAACAGGCTTTGTTGTGAGCTTTGGATTTGTGAAGAATTTAAATTGACCATCCATATAATCACCTAATGCACCTAAGAAGAAAGGAGCATTTGCCCAAGGAGATCTTTTAACATCGCCTTTAGCGCCAACTTCGGTTGCTGTTGTTTGAGATGTAATATCAGCACCGAATGTCACGCCTTCTTCAGGAGTCAAACTGGCCACAACAGGAGGCATTGTATCAGAATCACGTCCGCTGTATGTAAATACGAGCGTATCTACACCCTTCGGATCATCTGATGCTGCTTCATTAAAGTTGCTCAATTGATTAGAGCGAATTGTACATCTGGAATTCGGATGTGAAATAGGAATAACCTTTCCATTAGCATCTGTTTTTCCTTCTGTCCATTCGCCTTGGAAGTTTATTCCACTCTTTGGTGTTTCTTCATCAGAGCCTTCCCAATAAGGAACGCCATCAGAAACACAAACATTTGACCAAATGACCTCTGAACCAGGATTTCTCAATCTTTCCATGAGAATTGGATCACCTTCTTTGTTAACGTCTTTAACGATACCAAAGATTCCGATCTCAGGATTGATTGAGCGGATTGTTCCATCATCTGCAATCCAGATTTGAGCAAGATCATCACCGATGAAAGAATCACCAGCCATAGCTGTTGTTGTTTTACCACAGCCTGAGGGTGCAGCGCCATCGATCCACACGGTAGAGCCATCTTTCATCTTAATACCAGTGATAAACATGTGTTCTGACATGTAATCACCTCTGTGCTTATAAATCGCATCATCATTCGCCAATCTGTGATGACCTTTTTTGATTAACGCACAGTTGCCTAAGTAGGATACGTTCCATGCCCAGGTTTCAATATTTGTTCTGTCTGTTAAAACATAAGCTTTAGTCGTGTCTAATGTGCCTTTGCTATGTGTATTTGTAAAGAAAAGACCCATTTTTTCAACTTGCTTTTCAAAGCCTTCCGGGGAACATCTATAAAGATTGTTTTGCTGATGTCCAAGATACCATGTATCCGAAATTGTTAAAGATGGATAAGCTGTTGGTGCGCCAACAGGTCCGCGGATATAGAAAGCAACGAGCATTGTTTTTCCATCCATAATATTTTTCATGTTGGTTTGGATGAGTTCATCAGCTTCAGCCCTTGGCAGCGCTTTTGCAAGGGAAGATGTGAACATGCCTTCATCTTCAATCGAATATGTTTGCGCAACAATGCGGCCTTGCTCTGTTGGCGGGTCAAAATGAATCGTATGGCCTTCCATGGCCAAAGGTGATTCTTCGCCTGTCTCTAAACACATCTTTTTGATATATTCGCAATCTTCCTCACTGCCTGAGTGAACGAAGACATCTTTAGGATTACAAAGCTCGATTCTGCTTGCAATCTTGTTTAAGATATCAACATTGCTGATCTGTTTGATTTTTTTTTGGCTTTTTTCATCACATTTGGATAGGATGAGTTCAAGCGCTTTGTTTTCTGACATTTTAAGTCTCCTTTATTTTCACATTTTTATAATCATTTTTAACCAAAGCCTTGCACTTTGGATTAAATGCATACTTATATAGAACTAAAAAATTAAGGTAAATAGTCAACCTTACCTTCATTATCTATATTCGCCGTTTGTCCTTGTATATCCTTTAATTTATTATAACCGAAATTCGGCGCTGGTGCAAAAAAAATCTGAGTAATAAACTAATATCAAAGATCAGCTTGGATTTTTGCTGATCCGCTCGAATTTTTGCTGCTTTGCTCCGTAACCTGCTTGATGGTTTGAAGTTTATATTCTTTACTAAATGTTCTTCTGCCCATTTTTTTACCCTTCAAAAGATTGTATTATTATCTTATCTTGGGTTCAATATTATAGGGGAAGTCCAAAAAGCTCACTTTTTTTAATTTAGTATGCGCTTAATTAAAGATTTTTTATCTTTATGCTATACCCCACCAAAACCACAATATATGGTATGAATTATTGTGCCTTAGTTCGTGTCGGACTTCTCCGCCACGTAAAAAAGCACTCGCTTCTAGTGAGTGCTTTCTTTTTTATTTAAGGGGATTTAAGCTCATGAGGTTATACGCATTATTGAAACAATAGGCTTGGTATAGGATATTCTATTTGCTGATTGATGAGCATTAGTTTTTCAGCCTCGCCATCACAACAAATCGTTTGTTTTTCGCCAACCCACATGTCGAAAGCGTCAACACGATATCCGTCGGATAAAAGGTAGTTTCTTCCTGATACTTCGATCGCTGATAACAGGATTTCATGAATGCCATCCACTCCTCATTGCTTCCAAACTCAGTCTCAATATAATAAAAATCAACATGTGTTTCGAATACCGCAAAAACCTCCCATTCATATTCCTTATACAGGGTATCAAAACGAATAGTCCGGTTTTGCTCATAAAAGTCTTTATCTAAATAATCGGTCAGGCCTTTAAACATGCTGCCGTCTTTCATACGGTGACCATATAGAATGACGTTCCGTGTCTTAGCGAAGTCCATATAATCACAGCGGAAGTCCATGAAGATTGCGCCTTCTTTGGATTCCGTTTTCTCAAAGGTATGGGTTATATAATATTCGTTGTCGCCGCTGAATACCACCGGATAATCAATGGCCGAATCCCCAATTCTGATATACCCCACCGTATCGGGGTTCTGAACATAAAAGGGCTGGATATGCGCAAGCATCTCAGTCACAATATCCGTGGGTTCCTCGGCTTTTACTATCTGTTCTTCAGGCACAGGTCTGGGCGTTGCTTCTCCGTCAATCTGAAAACTTTTTGGCGCAGGACATTCGCTGATGCGATACACGGCATAGCTTAAGCCTGCGAGCATACATACCAAAACCGCCAATCCGATGAGTTTTATTTCTTTTTCTCTTGTCCTTCTTGATTTTTTCTTTTTCTTCATCTTTCTTTTTTCCCAAAATAAAATGCCGGCATGATGATATCTGGACCGGCATGGATTATCAGTTATACATCAATTCTATTTAGAAGAAACGTTTCAGCCAGTCAACGGCGCCGTTCATCCATGAAGGTTCACCGGTTTGCGGGTTAGCGACCTGTTGAGCCGCCACCGGTATGACTGCCAGCGGCCAACCAAACCAGTGGTCATCACTGCCCCCGCTGACCGTATCAGCCGGGTCAGTATCATATGCCGTATAAGCGGCTGCGGGTACATACAGCACTGACCCGGGCGGATATGCAATATTACTATTTGTTATTGCTGGAACTGTGCTGCCCAGAGTCAATTCAATAGGCCCAGCGCAATCATAGAACATGCGCTCTCCCAGGTCTGTAGCAGAGGGAAGGCTGACACTTTCCAGTAAGTCACATTCGGCAAACGTATACTCTCTAAATGTCTTTGCAGAAGGCAGACTGATGGTTCTTAAACTGTCGCATTGTATAAACACCCTATCAAAAAAGCTTTCAGCTACCGGCAGGCTGACGCTTGTTAATCTGGTACAGTAAAGGAACATTTCCCTGCCGATTGTGGTATCTTCCGACAGACTAACACTTTCCAACGAAGTACAACCTTCGAATGATGCCTCACCAACATCACCCGGCATCTTAACATTAACAATGCTAGTACTTCCCCTAAGAAACCAAGGCCCAAGATCGCCAACCGATACGGTGTCGGCAATATCTATATCCGTTAATCCACTAAATCTATACCCGAGATCGGACCTGTCAGAGCTAGTAAACGTATAGGTCACTGTATCCGTTATAATCAGCTTGCGAACATCGCTTCTCCTATCCCCACCGCTAAGCACGGCATTTACCGAGTCATCTAATGATACCGTCGGCGCGGTATCAATGACGACCGTCTTCGTCGCGAAATCATAGCTGTCTGCCAGCGCAATCATTGGCGTCAGCATGATCGCCAAAATAGCTGCAATCACTATCGTAATTTTCGTTTTCATCCTTTTCTCCTCATTTTCGTTTCCTTTTTAGTTTTTTTAATCTGAAGCGGTCTTTCTTTATGCCCGTCGACCGTAAGACCATCTTTGTCCGTCAGCCGAAGTTCTGGCAATATCGATATCGCATCGGAACGCCAAACGCGGCTCGTTTGCCCCGCTTAGGTGATAGTTTAACTACTGCACGCCGAGCCACGCTTTTACATCACGCGTTTTCCGGCGGCTGATGGGTATCCTGACATCGCAGTAATTAAGCTGTAACTCTTTATATTCACCCAGGATATGTTTCAATTTATAGATATAATTCGCATTGACAATAAAGGCTTTATGGCATCGGATAAAATCCAGCCCTTTTAATTGTGCTTCCCAGAAACTCAGGTTCTTTCTGGTTTTATACTCCCCCTTCTTTGTCACGACCGAGGTAATACCGTCGTTTGATGTAAAGTATAGAATCTCTGACAGTCTAATCACCACAATCTCGTTTCTATCATTCAGGCTGATCCGGTCCGCGACCCCAGTGCTGTTTTTGACCATAGAAACAGACTGAACCGTTCCAAGGTCTCGTTCCATCAGCTTCGTTTTCGTTACACGGTCAATGGCTTCTTTTATGCCGCTTTCGTCCACCGGTTTTAGCAGGTAGTGTATGGCGCTGACGCCGAAGGCCTTTACCGCATATTCTTTGTAGGCCGTAATAAAAACAATATGGATATCCGTGTTACGTTCCTGCATTTTCTTCGCCAGTTCAATACCGTTCATTCCCGGCATCTCAATATCCAGAAAAGCAACGTCCGGTTTGGTCTCTCCGATTTCATCAAGGGCTGTCCGCGGATCCTGGTATGCGCCGGCAATATCAACATCGCATTCCTTTAAGAAATCAACCAGTTCACCCAGTATCAGTTGTTCATCATCGACTACGATGCATCTAATCATCCTCGGTTACCTCTCTTTCCGTTGCGTCCCGGTGTCTTTTTCACCGGGATTGTGATAATCGCAGTCGTTCCGCCGCCCGGAGTACGCTGCATTTCAATTTCGGTACCAAAATGCTGTTTCAGGCGTTCGTTTGTATTGCTGATTCCAATTCCGGTGTCCGTCTGGTTCAGCACCTCAGTAAAGCGGCCTTCCTTCATGCCGATACCATTATCCGAAACGGAAATTACAATATTTTGGTTGTTCCTTTTAACACGGATTTTAATTATTCCGCCGTCTTTCTTGGGATATAAACCATGCTTGACCGCATTTTCAACAATCGGCTGAATAATCAGACACGGCACCAAAACGTCGCAGTTTTCATCAATATCATATTCGACGGTCAACCGGTCGTCAAACCGTACCTGTTCAATCGCAAGATACGCCTTAACCAACTCAATTTCATCCTCAATCGGCGTCAACAGCTCTTCCCCGTTTTTAAACTTGCCCCGAAGATACACGGAAAAATGATCCAGCAGCTCCCGCGACTTCTCCGCATCCGTCCGGCAGCACGCCCGTATGGTGCTGATGGTGTTATACAAAAAATGAGGCTCAATCTGCGCATGCAAAAACCTAAGTTGAGATTTAAAATGCGCTTCGCTAATAAGGCTGTGTTTTTTCGCAAGAATCACCGAAACCAGATATAAATAGCCGAACAGCACATAGGGGTTCAACTCCCCAAAACGGGATATGATGACTTGCGAACCCAGTAAAACGTCATAAACAACCGTAGAGACCACAACCAAATTTGTAATGAACATCACCACAGAAAATTCCATCCGCCTGATCAGCGCTGCCGTAAACACATATGTCGCATAAGCGGCTACTGCGATGATGATATAGTCAAAAAAGCGCGGATATAAATGGCCGGAAAGGAAGCTGATAATAATCACAAGGCTCATGGTGAGTTGACAGCCCAACAGCAGTCCGCGTTCAATTTTACCGGCAATCCCGTCGAACAGTGAATGGGCAACCATCGTATAAAGGTAAGGCAGCCAAATAAACGTCAGACAGCTGAAGTTCTGTATCAATAGGCGATAGACCGGGTTTGTAACCTCATCGAACGGGATATTCAGCACCGGAATCCGAATCACTTCCACAAGACAAGTGATTGCGAAATATAAATAGTACTTTTCAGCGGGACTGAAAAGGTAAAGGGTTAAAAAATACAGGAATATAATCGCAAATGCGCCGGTTAAAAAGACGTCAAAATAATCAATTGCCATCGCAGAAAAACTCATCTCATAAGATAATATATTCAATTTTCACATGGAAGTGTCTGTGTGTCAACTTAAGTGGATTAAACGGTCGGTATCGCCCGTTAACCGGTCAATAATGTGCTATGTTGAATATCACTCCCACCGAAGAACTTACACCGAAAATCCTGCTAAAATCAGGCCTTCTGCCGTTTACCCCTCAAAACCTGCCGTTTATTTAAACCGGTTTGACAATTTAACGCGTTATTCGATATTTTGATTATAAATAAACCTTATATTCTTTCGGGGAGCCTGAATGATGAAAAAGAAACGGTCACTATTGATCCTTATATGTGTTTTCGTTGTGTTGTTTTTGCCAAGCGATGCTTTTGCCATAAGCAGCCAACCGCTTTCAGACACAGTCGAGGCTGACACTTCCACTGATTATCCCTATTTTGGCGCAAACGTTGCTTTTTCGGGAGACACACTGATTGTTTCTGCTGCTTCTGACGAAGAAAAAGGCAGTCATGCCGGCGCCGTGTATCTTTTTGATATGTCCGCGTCTGATATCACCGATTCGAGAAAAAAACTCTTTGGCAGCAACACCCGTACTGCCAGCTTCTTTGGATTCGCAGTTGCTGCATCCGGCCATCGCGTCGCGGTCGGTGCCCCAAACGGCGAAAATGTTAGCGGCGATTTAAACGGCACCGCCTACGTCTATGACGTAACCGCAGATGATATCACTGGCTCAGAAATCATGGTCTATGCCAATTCAGGCACGTTCAATGACCATTATGCATATTCTGTTGCCCTTTCAGGTAATATTCTGGCTGTCGGTGCGCCAGGCACCCTTGCATTCAAAGGGGTCGTTTACCTTTATGACTTAAGCGCTTCAGATATCCAAAATTCTGAAACCATCATTAGCCCTACCGATTCCGGCGGTATGTTTGGCGCTTCTCTCGCTATATCCGGGAGCACGCTTGTTGTTGGTGCGACAAGGGCACCAGGAAGAAACGGTTGGCCTACCGGTGCCGTCTACCTTTATGATCTTGAAGCAAGTGATATCCGCGGTTCGCAGATAAAAATATTTGCAGGTGATGGCAATTCCAATGAATTTTTCGGTTCCTCGATTGCTTTAGCCCAAGATACGCTCGTTGTCGGTGTTCCCAATAATGGTGAACTGGGCGATGATGCCGGAGCTGCGTATATCTATGATTTATCAGCAGGCACAGAAACAAAAATTTTCGGAAGCGATACCCATACAGAAGATCATTTTGGCACTTCGGTTGCTATATCGGGAGATAATATCCTGATCGGTGAACCCGAGGTGAGCAGTGGAGGAAATGGTAAAGCCTACCTTTTTGATCTTTCCGCCGCCAATATTGCCGATTCCGAAATCATGTTTTATGAGAATAACGGTGAAGCAAGCGCAGGATTCGGGAAATCCGTTGCCTTAAGCGAAAATCATATCGCCGTTGGCGCCTTTCTAGAGAGCGGCGACTGCGGCCGTGTATACTACTTACCCAACGCCATCATAACCTTTGATAAAGATGGCGGTACCGGCGGCACTGATTCTGTTATCGCCTATTTAAATGAGCCCGCGCCGTCTGCTGTAGCACCCTCTAAAGCCGGCTACGCTTTTGAAGGTTATTATTCCGCGCCGGATGGCGGCGGTACACAGTATTATAACGCCGATATGTCCAGTGCAAGAAACTGGGATACACCAGGCACGACCACGCTATATGCCAGCTGGACAGCGTCGCCGTATACGGTCACTTTTGATAAGCAGTACGGATCGGGCGGCGATGACAGCGTCATCGCAACGTTCAGTTTTGACATGCCAGCCGCGTCCGCACCGTCCAAGACTGGATTCAGTTTTGCCGGATATTACGCTTTACCATATGGTCAGGGCACCAAGTACTACAACGCCGATATGACCAGCGCACACCCCTGGGATATCGGCATTAACACCTCAATTTATGCCTACTGGGATTCCAACCCATCGGCCACCTATACGGTAACCTTTAATTCTCAGGGCGGTTCTGCTGTCGCCAGCCAGGACGTGGCTTTCAACGGATATGCTTCCAGACCGAATGACCCGTCCAAGACGGGCTTCTACTTTGGCGGGTGGTATACCACCTCCGGCACATATACGGATACGCTGTGGAATTTTAACAGCTGTCAGGTCACCCATGATACCGTCCTCTACGCCAAGTGGGATGCGCCCGATGGCAGCGGTGTCACAGACATTGAGTTTGATTATGCTTATAAATCTGTTAAGGACGGGACATCGGGCAATATTGCTTCCATTTGTCCGTATACCATCTATCCTGCGGCCGCAGTTGATAAAACTGTCAGTTGGACCAGTTCTAATACAACCGTGGCGACCATCACCGGCGGTGTCTTAACGGCGCATGCCGAGGGCAAGACCGTCATTACCGTCACGGCCAACGATACGACCAACGGCACTATCCAAACCAAGATGATCGTTGAAGTGATGGATGCGACCGCCGTCAGCCTCAGTTCTTCGGGTAAGGATATCGTCGGGCAGGTGGTGGATGCCGGCGGTATGGTGCTGAGCAATTATTGTGTCACCACTTATTCCGATCCGCTCAATACGCTGACCAATTCATCCGGTGAATTTGTGTTTCAGGGTATCCCTTTTACTCATCATACGCTGGTTGTCAGCAACAGCAGCGGAAACGAGATCGGCCGGTTCAGCCTGAACTTTAACAATACCGGTAAGCAAGGTATCGCTGTCAATAACCAAACCAATACTGCAGATATCAGCTATTCATCCGGCACCAATTATATCGACTTAAAGTTTCAGGTGAACGGCGCATCCAACGACATCGATTTAATCACCAGCGACATCAGCGGAACTAACATGATTCCAAATCCGGAAACCGACGCTATGGCATCAAATGCCCCAAAATGGTTGGTTGCATTTTTCTCCCTGCTGTTTATTCCGTTTTATTTTATGAAGCTGGATATGCCCCGGATGATTCCGTGTTAGTGTCATTAAAGGTGGTCTGCTTCATTGAATAAAAAAAATAAACTTACTGTTAAACCTTATCGATTTAAAAAATATGCGAAAAACACAAAGCAACCAATCGAAAAAAGGACAAAAGAATCTCTCATTATCATTGCTGCTATCGTTTTGGTGCTTTGTATTTTTTTCGTCTTCGCGCTTGGGTCTCCAAAGGTTATCCAGACGATTGAAACCGTCAGCGGCACAGAAGACACGACGCAGATAAATCAATCCGGCAATACGAACGCCATTGAAGAAACGGCAAAACCCCCAAAATACTTAAAAAAATATGTCAATCGTAATCCCGATACGGTGGGTTATATCACCATAGACAGCGCAGGTATTGCGTATCCAGTCGTTCAGGCCGACGACAATGACTATTATATTACCCACGGATTCACTAACCAGGAAAACAGCTCCGGCGCCATCTTTATGGATTACCGGTGTGATATTGATGATTTCCCAAAAACACGGAACATCATTTTATACGGGCACAGAATGAAAGACGGCACAATGTTTAAGGGGCTTTTACAGTATGAGGATCAGGAATTCTTTTTAGAGAACCGAATCATTGAATTTGATACGATTAACGAACCGCTGCAGTGGAAGATCTTCGCTGTGTTTGAGACGACGACCGATTTTTACTATATCGATACCGAATTCCCTTATGATGAAATGTGGCTAAACTTCCTGGAAGAATGTCACCGGCTGTCCATCCATCAGACGCATATGAATTTCTATAAGGATGATATTTTGCTGACGCTCTCTACCTGCACAACCGAGGAAAACGGGCGTTTTGTAGTGATGGCAAAGCTGATGCAGTGATTACTGCTGTATGGGATGCCGATTTTAAACATTCATTGGTGCCCAATTCATTGGCCGCAAAAATTCAAATTGCGGTTGGAATGCGGAGAACTGCTATTCCTGAACGCCATCCCCAATTCAGCTATTAATACTATGACAGATCCAGCAAAAATACATCATCGCCGCTGTCAGCGGCCGACCGCATCAGTCCAGTAGAAAGGTCTGAAATCGTTCCGTCCTGGTTATCCGCAAAATTATTGATGCCGCAGTTTTCTCCGCCGCGGACCAGCCGGATATAATACTGTCCAGAATCTCCACGATTCCCTGGTTCTTTAGGATATCCTTTAATTCTGCCGTCAGCAAAGTTTATCCCGAAGAAGGTTGCGTCACTCATCATCGTCGTGCTAACATACTCTGTTGATGAAGCATATTACGCATCAATATGTCGGTAACCGTCCTTTCGGGATATTCGAGATCGAAAATATCCATTATAGGAGAAATCCAGTCTTGAGTCCTCTTTGGCCTGCAGTTTAGACTATTGGGATGCATTATGGTTGTTGTATGGCGCTGCCGCAGCTCCCAGCTCATCCTTGGCTTTTATCATATCCTCGATATTTTTGCTGTTCAGAGCTTTTTTCGCGCGGTCTAAAAAACCTCAATTCTACAGCAAAAAGGGCATCTATTAAACAGAGATACCCTTATCGGTTTCGATTAGCCGTGCGGCTTAACGCATTTAGCCACTAAATTTGTCTCAGTTATCCTTTTTCATCTTCTTATCCAGCCTTTTCTTCTTCCATTCTGTATAACGGATTTTAATGTTCAGGACGCGCTGCCTTGTCTTTTGTCTTAATTTGGACAGCATAATCTTCAACTTGCGGTTATTCTTAATTAATTTCTGCATGCCACTGTGAAAGTTATCTTTCATCTTACCGAAATATCTTGAAACAGCGGACAAATATTTGGATATCTCTGCAGCCTTTTTCTTCAACAAAAGCCACAATCCCGCACCTAACGCCGCGAGTATAATCATACCGCCGCTCAGCCACAGCCAGATCAAATTAGTCTTTTCTTTTTGGATCACCCTGATACTCTTGCCCAGTGCCCTGAACGCCGAATCTGCCTCATCGGTCTGCAGCGGAACATTGATGCCTTGTGTCCGTTTGTTATATGTCACTCTAACCAGATTATTAATCGCTTGAACAGCCGCTTCTTCACCCTTTTCGAATACCAGCTGATATCTGCCAACCTCGTTCTCATCGGCATCCATAATAACAATCACCGCATCTTCCAGACCAACACCTTCAAACCGGTACTGCCCGTCTGCTCCGACATTAACCACAACTTGACCGGGAAAGACGATTAGTGAATACCCTTGAACCGGGTTTCCCTGACTATCCAGCAGCACTCCTGCTACATATACAGTCCGCTTTGTCCGCTGCTTTGTTTCCAGCATACTCTGGTCCGGCGCAAGCACAATCCTCTTTGAAAGCGATATATTATTATAGTCGCGTTTATCGCGCACCATCAGGTGATAAATACCGACCGGAAGATTCAAGAAGGCATTGCTGTCCTGCCACGAAATCCCGCCGTTTATACTGTATTCGAATGTGCCGTTGCCTCCATTTGCGGTAAATATAATTGAACCGTCGTTCATTCCTGCCGCGGTTTGGGGCTGAACATCCGATACAAACGACACAGCATCTGGTTCTGTAATGGTGACCTTGACCGGCTTTGACAGATGCGTATAATCGGCTTCATCTCTCACTTCAACGATATATTCGCCAGCACTCAGCCAGGCAAAATTATTACTGGTCTGCCATGTACCGTTATTAATCCGGTATTGATAACTCCCGCTTCCGCCTTCGGCGGTAACCATAATGGCGCCATCATGGCCGCACAGTACCTGC
Organism: Christensenellaceae bacterium; assembly: GCA_963674805.2. Taxonomy (GTDB): domain Bacteria; phylum Bacillota; class Clostridia; order Christensenellales; family CALMFG01; genus CALMFG01. The sequence goes on along the minus strand of CAXXNY010000021.1, from coordinate 589,431 downwards.
GCATCTTTTTTATCAATCGTAACGATGATATCCGGCAATATTTTCTCATCCGGTTCTTCAATAACGATTTTAACCATGGATGACATATTCGCATGGTCGTATTTGTCACGGGCATAAATATAATAGGTCTTTGCGGTTAGTCCGGTGAAATATCCGGACGCGTACCACTTCTTCCCGTTATCAATGCTGTATTCATAATGCCCGCTGCCGCCGGTAGCGGATAACAATATCCATCCGTCATTTCCGCCTCTGACACTGACGTCCCCGTATGTCGCGCTCAGTTTGACCGATTTCGGTTCTTTTATTCTGACAGAATATGCTTCAGATACATTCTGGATGTCCGCGGCGTCTCTCGCAATTACTTTGTATGTTCCTTCAGCCAAACCGCTGAATACAGCTGATGTTTGCCATGTGGTGCCACCGTCAATGCTGAACTCAAAGGTTCCGTTCCCGCCTGCCGCGGTCAGCGTCACACTGCCCGTCTTTGTCGCCTTATCCCATGTTGTTGTCGCGTTGATAATCGTGACTTTATCCGGATCCGCAATGATGACCTGCGTGATTTCCGAAATGTTCTGGTCATTGTTGTCATCAACGGCCATAACCTCATAAATCCCCGCCGATAGGCCGGTAAAGCTGTTTCTTGTGTGCCACGAACTGCCGCCGTCAATACTATACTTATAATCTCCGCTTCCTTTTGCCGCCGTTATTTCGATTGTCCCTGATGTATCACCGTATGTATGGATATCCGTTTTTATGATTGTGCATGATACCCGGTCGTCCCCGACCACAACCGTATTTGATGCCAGCACCGATTGGTTGCCGGAGTCCTGCGCGTCGCGCGTATAGACCGTATAAGTGTCCGGTAAAAGTCCGGTATAGTCCGTCTGCGTTGACCACACGTGCGCCGGATCGCTTAAGAAACTCAGTGCCGCGGCATCATGAATATCCCCGGCATAGGCATCCGCCGAGCCACAGATTAAATATTCATAATCGCCCTGATATGTATCGCTTGCCAACAGTACCGACGCATCGTACATCCCGCCGAAAATATCGGCCATATGAATCGACAGCGTGCCGTTGCCGGCTCCCGACCAGGAAACTGTGCTGCTGAATATCCCGGAGGCGTCCGTATTGATGCCGATATTCGAAACCAATCTGGATGTGCTGTTGGCGTTGCCGGAGGTATCCGTGCCTGTTAATTGGTATGACCCGCTGAACCGAACCGGCACTTCCCCGCTCACTTCCGCCTTGTTTAATACTATTGTTAACGGCTGGCCGTTCAGAGTCACCGTATCAATCGTATCCGTCCCGACGCCCATCTTGCTGACCAGATATTTCAGTGCCGTGCCTGTCGGACTCTGTGTCAGCTTGACCGCTGTCTCAGACAAAGTGACCGAAGGCAGTGCTGTATCCACGTCAGACATATCCAAAATTACGGACGTATATCTGCCGTTGCTGTCCACAACTGTCACGCAATACTGTCCGTTATTGGTAACTTCATATTTCCCGTCAGCGTTTTGAGACATTGCCTCAAATACCGCTTCCCCGGCGTTGAAATAGTAAACGCTGACATCTTCCGGAACAATCGTCGTGCCCGGTGCAGCAGTATAATTATAATCAATATACGCCCTGTTTGCCGCGTTCACCAACCCGGTATGGTCCTCCCCGGCTTCGTTGACGAATCGCGCCGAGACTTCCGGGGCGGTTGCTATGGTGTTCGCGCTGATTGGGTCATTGAACCAATCGACCACTACCGTTCTTGACGTTGATTTCCCCGTTATATCCACAGCGGATATATTCAGTTCCATGTTTTGTGTAATGGCCATATCAAACTGCCACATTGAATCCGACGATTTGACTAAGGTAAGCGGTTCAATATCATTCAGTGTAACATTCGCAAGCCCGGATTCGTCCAGCACATAACAGGTCAGGCTGACACTTCCTGAATCCATTGATGCTGTATCCGGAAAGCTCCGACTCCAGTATATCTGAGGCGAAGCCGCATCATCCGCCGGTGTCGGTGTATCGCCGGTAAAGTAAGTAATCATTTTGTCAAACTGTGCATTTAGCGAATCCACTTCAATGGTTACCATATGTGAGACATAAGCCGGGTTATCACCGAAATCAATATGCACAAAATCAGTGCCGCCGTCTGCTGTGACCTGCGTATCCGAAAATCCGCTGAATGTGCTGGATATCGTTGCACTTCCGTCAAAATACAAATCTATCCCCGAAGCCAGCGTCTCAAATTCAAAGTATGCGCCCTTACTGCCCTTAGCAAGGTTATGGATGTATGGCTCCGCCGTTTCCGGATCCATCCCCCATTCATTGACGCCCGAATAGAATTCCCAGTCTCCCGCAACATTCGGATCATACGCTGTATCGTCGGCATTATAAAACGTAAACAGGTTATTATCATTATAGATATTAATTCCGTCACCGGAGGGCGTCGTCGTATATGCAATATCCACAAAGGAATTGGTCAGCGTATCGCTCACCCGAATAAACCCGCTGCCTTCATTTCCCGGAGTTAAAACCAACCCATTTTTGCTCTTGCTGTAATATTTGATACCGAAATGCTCCGGTTCTGTTCCGGTTTCATCGTTCAATATCTCCGAAACCGTGACCACAGGCGATCGCCCTAATGTAGAATACATGCTGGCTGGGAGAAGCATCGTGCTCCCCACCGCAACGGTGATGCTGTCCGGCACCCTGAAGAAAGTCTTGGGCGCAATATCCACGGAAACAATATTATTGCTGCTGTTATATTCGTTATGCTCGGCAACAAACAGCCCGTTTATCCGTGCCGTCTGCGCATCATCATCGCTGAACACCTCAAGAATCAAGCTCGCGATATCTCCGGCGTCGCCGGTATAACATGACGGCGGCAGTTTAAACGTACCGGTCACCTGTCTGGCGTTGCCCGGTGCGATGCTGTTTTTATCGTCCCCGTCATTTGTGTTATATAGCTTAAAAATACCGTTCTGTTCGTCACTTGCGGTGGAGAATCCCAGTTGCGTAAAACTGCTGATCGTTTGCTGAACCGTTGTGTTCAGCGCGTTTCCGCTGAGGTCTAGTGCCTGATAAGTCGGACTGCCGTTTTGGTCTTTCCCGGTCTGGCAAGAGAACTGGATAAACACATCGTCCGCTGTCTTTCTTCCGCGATTGGTGACCACAAAACTCGTTTCAACAATTGTATTCCCGCTGCTGTCCACGCCGACACTCTCAAACGTGGCATTCTCTATCGCTAGCTCGGTGTTTTCTATAACCGTCATATCTCCGCCTTCGGGAAGGGAACTGAAGTTAAGCGGGTCAGCCGCATACGCCCCGTCCTCTTTGACGGTAACATAGAACACGCTGCCGGTAGGGATATTATCCGTCAGGGCGTTGCTTTCGCCTTCCAGCGCAACAATCTGCCCGACTTTAATCCGCTCTTTGACTTCCCACTCACAAATCGAAAGCGTCGCAGTTGTCGTTTTCAGCCACAGACCGACCGTTATCGGATGGCTGTCGCTTCCCCGAAGCGCAACATCTCCGTTATTCATCAGGCTCAGTCTGCTGTTTAATACCGAGCCCGCGGTAAAATCGTCATTCGATGCAAATTTAAGGTTAATCTGTCCGATACTCTTATCGCCAACGCCAAAGCTGATTGCATAGATACCGCCTTCCGCCTCGGTTTTCGGGTCAGCAATCACTTTTGTAACCGCTTCTCCTTCAACATTAAAGGTATGTTCAATTAAGTCCTTATGGCTGCCGTTTGAGACAATCAGAACAGTCTCATCCCCGGCGTCTGTACAGCCGAGCGCAACCTCCATATCGGAGAACGTAAACTCATCCATCCCGCCGTTTGTATAGCCGTTCAGTCTGCCTATATAGGCCTGCTCCAGTTCGCTGTTATCCCATTCGTTTATGATTCCGTCTTCATAGGCCTGCATATAGTTCATCGCCAGCATGACGCCTTCGCCCCATGTGCCTTCATCGGAATCAAATTTTGTGATATAAACCGCATTATTTCCTGTCGCCGGAATCAGGCTGGTATATACGGCGCAGACATTACCCTGACCGTCCGTTCCGATTGTGGCGTTCACCTTACCCGCCGCATCCGTACCGGATGAGAAGAAAGGCTTCACATCTCCGCCGACGCCGTTTTCAATCATGGCATCCAAAGAATCCTGATTGATGGAATAAGTATTCTGGTTCATCTCCAGGAGCAGGAATTTTTCGGTATGATACCCGTCCAGTTTACCTTCTAAGAATTGGAGGTTGCTGAAATAAGGGTCTTCTACCGATTCAGTCTTTGCACCGCCTGAATAAATCCCGTCCTTATTTTCGTTTAAAGGCGCAATGCCTTCTCCGTTCCGGTGAAAGTCAACGGCTGTCCGAATCAAACAGGGTGTGCCCCAGACAACCGTGCCGTCACCAAAAGCTTTGGCCTCCCGTACATAGGCGCGTTTAACCGCCGCCCAGTCTGCGGCCGTTTGCCCGTCATTTGTCAAAATACCGTCCGCAGTAAAATACACATTTTCTGTTGCGGTATAGGCTAAATAATACCGGTCATAATCGCCAAGCGCGCTGTCTGTTCCGGAATCCCGGTACATGATTTCAGAGTTGTCCAGCTTTTCATTAGCCACACCCGGAGGTTGCTTGCTCACCGCCCAGGATGTACCGTTATAAACCGCAAGATTGAAGTTAGTTGATTGTCCGCGTGTCTCAATCAACCCGTTTTGGACATCCCTCATAAACCCGGCATATTCAGGCGTTTCAGTGCCGTATATGTGATCGATATAATCTGCAAACTTCGTTTTTTCAAGCGCCGCCTGCGTGTCGGAATAATGATTTGACGTCCCGAAAAACACGACATCACCGCTGTTTGCGCCGTCGGGCACACAATAGAGGCTGCCATGGTCGGATGAGAACCGGCCGTCTCTGACAAAAGCATTCTGGTCATTGACTCCGTCATTGTCAGCGTCTTCGACTTTAAACGATACTTTCGTGACTATAGTATCCTTTGCGGCCGCAACCATTTTCTCTTCGGTGGTTCCGGTTGTCTGCGCGGTGTTCTCATGATCGACAAACGCCGCATGAATGGTGCTGTCCGCATCCGCCCAGGCGGAAAAACTCAAATCGCCGGTGCCGTCATCTTCAAGCACAATATAATTGGTGCCGGATGACGGATCCACCGGGTTTTTAAGCCCGTAGGCCTGATCGCCGCTGACAGGATCAGCAGTCAGGACGATTTTCGACATCACCAGCATACTCGCATCCACCGATTCCGTGCTGGACCGGCTCTGGGTATAAATTAAATAATTATCCCCGTCAACGGTAACCACCTGCTTTTCATATTCCGCCACCATTCCGTCAGCCAGCTTAAAGGCATCCCCGCTGGAGGAATAACCCGAGATTTGGAACGGCACTTCTGTCGGATCGGATGCGTCATACGCAAGCCGTCCGATGCCGTTCGTAATTTTCAGCATCGTCCGCGGACTCCCATTTAAATTATCCTCCGGGCTGTAGACGATTTGCGTCAGGTAACTGCTCGCCGGCGGCTCAATAAAATCGCCCGGCGCATAGGTATAACTGCCTTCGTCTGAAAACGGATTGAATGTGGTTGACGTACTGCCAAATGTTGAGTCTTCCACAAACTCACCCATCTTTTCCGTCCATTCATCATTGATCGCATCGTAATCGGCGGAATACTGAAAAAAATCCATGCTGTAGCTGAATAAAAAGACCACGACCCTGAACCCCATCCCAAGACCGAAGTTGAGACCCACCAGTGCATCATCGTCATCTGCTGCCCCGGGAACCTGCGACCCAAGTTGTATGGTGCATCCGATGCTGGCTTTGGCATATACTTCGAAGCTCAGCAGCTCAACGCCGATGCCGGCGCCGACCTCGATATACAACTTCGGCGAGAAAGTAATTCCGTTCCAGTAGGGTGTCATCTCTGATTTCTCGACCGGAACAATTTTTTTAATATTGGTGTTGTTCTGGACCGCAATGATCCGCACCATCATTTCTTCAGAGAGTGTATACCCGCTCTGCTGCTTAAGGATAATAGTCACGGGCTTTGTGTCATCATCCGATTTAATATATCCGTCCGTCACATTATCGGGCTGATCGCCGGACAGCGTTTGGCAGTCCAGATAAAGTTTACCCTCAAAGTATATGTTAAACGCTTTTTGTGTCGTATGATAATCATGAAAGCTCCCGATACTTCCGGTGAATCCAGTCGCCGCCGTCGGGCACACATCCGCATTCTCGCTTTCGACAGTCTCTTGAAGCACTGTCATACCTGTTGATATGGTCAGTGATAAACTGAGTTTGAAGTATACATACAAAATCGGGCAGGGCGCAAAAACCGCTTTAATTGAAAAGGAGAATCCAAAAGTAATATAGAAGCTGAACTCTGAAAATACAAAATTGTTTACCAGGGGGTCATATTTAAACAGAAAAGCATATCCTAAGTTACCGTCAAAGCTGTGTTTTTTAGCGCTGGACGCACCTCCGCTGGCCTGGACCAGCGCATGTCTTGCGCTGCGGTATTTGTTAATCCGCATGAAATCCTCAACGCCCTCCATATCACTTGCTTCGGGCAATCCCACTGTAAACGCAATCTCATTCTTCTTTGTAAAAACTTTTAAATAACTGCCGGCATTCGCGGATATCGTCGGCAGCTCTATGCCAAAATCCGTACCGAATGATTCGTACTCCAACCCTGTATCATCCATATCAAAATCCAAAGCGGGATTAGATGGGTTCTTCATATCAGACAAGTAGTCAGCCTGCGGAATGATTGATACCTTTCCTCCGGCGGATGCTTCAAATCGATATTGGCAGTCTTCTATGCTGAGATTGCCGCTGGTAATCTGATCTATGTTCTCATCCTGCTGGCGGATACAGATGCTGAATGTATCGTCGGCCGTCAGTGAGCCTAAATACTGATTAATGTTCTCAAGCCCCGAACCTTTGTAACTGACTATACCGGTATTGCTGTCAAAGCTGTCGAGTTCGGCAATCGGCGTTTCCTTTCCGGTTATACCGCTTTTAACACTGATAAATTCCGGATTATCATAATCATAGAGCAGACTGCCGTCAAATTCCGGTGTCCATCCGGATGAAGCCGCCGGACTTCTGTCTCCGCCAAGCGAGATATCCAGCATAGACATTTGCATGGCTTCCGGCCCATACATCAACAGGTCATCCGATGAGCAGAAATACGAAATGGTATCCGCTCTTGCTTCCTTTTGGTCTTCCGTCTCTATAACTCCCGAAATCTCTGGTAAAATCCGTGTCGGCGCGCCGGTAACATACCGGTAATCCTTGACCTCTCGCGCCAGACTCTTTAAAACCGTTTCGTTGGTGATGCCGGTGGTAAACGCGGGCACCAATTGTGCGCGTGCTTCCGCATGTGTTCCGTCAACATCGACCAAACACCTGGCGGTCTTTTCGTACATGACCTTTATAAAATACTGACTGTTGCCGTTTCTTTTAATTTGGCTTTCGTTAAGTTCTTCGTCGTCTCTCAATACCTGAATAAATTCGTCCGTACCGTCTTTCAGTACAAACAGGTTGGTGCTTTCGTCAAAATACCCGTCTATTTTCCCGTTGCCGTTTGCGTCATAATACAGGTACTTATCCAAAATAGTAAGTGACATGATATTCTGCGCTTCAATATAGTCGCTGTCATAATATTTAAACACCATGGTTGATGTGGAAAATGCCTTTGTCGGAATATAAATATCCTCGTTGCCTTTATAGATGACCCCGTTAAAGACGATTCGGTCTTGGGCTGGAAGGTTAAAATTAATTTTCTGGATATTATTGATGTTGTACGCAGGCAGATTATCAAGATCAAATTCCAGCATGGCCTTGCTGTTGCCCGTATCCAAAGCCGTCTGGTTAACGCTCAATGACTGCGTTTTATAATCAAAGTTCGTAGCTTTTGAAGTGTCTGTCTTGGAGTATCCGATATCAATAACGCCGCCGCTGACACTGCTTTTAAAGTCTGCCACCGCGTCATCAATCCGGGTCGGGTCTATTGCGTCCGCCGTACCCGGGTCGCCGTCATCATAGCGCGGCACAGACGGTGTAATGTCCACAATCAACTTCTGCTGTCTCTCCATGATCACAGCAATTGTGTATTCATTTGAACCGGTAATTTGTTCCGATGTCATATCGGTCCATGCCAGGTCAAGGTAATAGTCTCCCGCAGTGGTGGATTCCGTTGCCTTTTTAAGAACATTTCCGTCTCCATCAACCAGCGCAATCCCGTATGCAACATCTGTGCCATCTACAGTCGGCATCCGGTACCCGCCGGTTGCGCCCAGCGAGATTTTCAGCTGCGAACCGACATAAAGCTGGTTGGTATCCAGTTTAACGCCGCCCATATGCGGGAGGATGCTGATTGCAGGCTTGATTTGCGAATAAATATCCGTTGAATCATCCAATTCAGTGATATTGCCGTCGTTAATGTTAGCTACTGCATCCGCATCATTTGCCGTATAAATCTTGAGATAAAAATCGCTGTCCTCGAAAACCCTGCGCTTGAACAACACTTCTTCCAGCCGCATCCAGCCGATTTCATGCTTCTCTCCGACATACGTAAACCCTTCATTAACGACAGCATTTTGGTAAACCCATAACCGCAAATAATTATAATTTTTTGTTAAATCTATCTCTCTGGAATTTTCTACGTTTTCAACGACACCCGTGCTGATCTTATCAAACGGCTGTATAACTGATTCCCGGGCACCATTTGCGTTGTTATAGAGTGACAATTCAGGCATTGAATAAATTCCATAACCATCCCAATACCCATAAGCCCCCTGTTTATAGTCGCCGTATGTATAAATGCTGCTGTACTTTTGGGACAAATACGGAACACTGGCAAACGTGTTCAATTGGTCTAAATCATTACTTTGAACATCTGCGCTGACAACCCAGGCTTCGGTCCAGGTTCCGGAATCAAGCGTATATGTGATTGGATAGGCTACATTATCAGTGCTTGTATAATCAGCGCCGGAGTTCAGAATCGGGCTGAATAATCCCGTACTGTTCGCCCAATACCCTTCGGAATCATTGCACGGAAAGTTGTAAAAGTTATTATATTCCGGGACCAGATTCATCACCATCTCCATGTTTCCCAGAAATAGCTGAAAATCGGTCCAATACGTATCATCCATATGCGGATTATAGCCGCTCGGCAGCGCCTCATCCCATTGCGAGAAATCCAGCACCAGCCTGTTTCCCTGGTCGTCCTTATAATCATATGTCAGCGGAATAACTCCTCCGGCGGTTCTCGCCGTACTGAGCGGTATGATACCAAAATCGTCTTTGGTTTCGTTAAGGGCAGCATCGTCGGCGCTGATTCCGTCATCCGCTTCGGCCGCTTCACTTTTTTCGTCCTCAACCCGAGCCAGCGGCACCTGCGTTTCTTCGTACCGTTCGGTCGTCTCATCTCCGGCGGCCGGGTCTTCCGGCGTCCCCATCGTCGCCCGTTCGGATATACCCACGCTTTGTGTCAGATCGACGGCGCCGCCTGTGTTAGCGAAAATCGATGCCATATTCATGTTGGCGCTATAACCCGTATTGCTCAGGCTGACATTGATCGCCGGAATGGTCATGGTACATTCCGTATCGCCGCCGCCCAGCAAATCAAAAAGTTCGATTTTAAAGTTCTTAATATCACCGGAAACCGTCCCGTCACTGATGAGGTCAATATCAATCATCAGCTCTGTCAGGTCGCCGAAGAATGCAAGTTCACCCGATGCTTCCGCATAATCCTTGCCGGCAATTGCTGTATCATCAACCGTCGTATAACTCACCTGAACCGGAAACGTGATATCCCCGGTGCGGATTACTTTGACCGATAGTTTTTGATCGCACTTGTCCACTATCACATCTTGTAACTCAAATGAAATATCCGTCGGCTCATTTGCCTCGTCGTCCACCACGTGCAGGGTTAGCGTATTGGCCGAATCGTACAGGCTCCCGCCGATGCAGTCGGTAATGGTGAATGTACCGAACTCATCGCTTTCGTTCAGCGCGTCATCCTGCGGGGTGATAATAATCTTTTTAATCCATTCATTTTCTGCAAACACGACCTTAAAGTCATAGCCGTCATATGTATCCGGCTCCATCTCAATCACCGAATATGTAGGGTCGGCTTTCAGCTCTATGTCTTTTGGCATTTCAGGCAGTACTTCGGCCTTGGGCTGTTTATAGACCACCCCTTTTACCGAGTTTGAGCAATACCACTGCCCTTTAGTTTTATATTCAACACGGAAGTCGTAGTCATCATAGTGCTCATTCGAAACCTCAAGATAATTACTGACCGCGCCGTCTATAATTTCCCACTCATCCGCGTACAGCGTGTACCACTGGTAGCTGTCTGCGGAAACGTTGGCTTTAATATATCTTTTCCCATATACAATATCGTCTGATGTGCCAGTTGTCGGGATGACAGTTTTTATATTGCCAATTCGGCTATCTGCTTTCAGCCGGTTTCTGAATACCAAATTGTTCAGTTTCAGGCTGTTTGAAATGATGGCCTCAATCGGGTCCTCATTCCCGCTGCCCTCAGTTTCCGCCTCGGGCTCGTCGGCTTCCTCCTTGTTTTCTTCCGGCATTGTATTCGGGGTCGATTTTTTTTCATCAATCGTCGGCGTGACAGGTGGGTTTCCCGCTTTCGGTGCCTCGGGCTGGCCCAGCGGCTGGTATTTTGCGATTGGCTGGTCGTCCTCTACTTCAATGATAATATCGGAAGCGCTGACTGCATTCATCGTCATCAGCCGGCCCTCATCGTCCGGAACAACCGCCGGATCATAAGAAATAATCGCTTCGGCTCTGCCTGTTGTGCCGCCTAAACGATATATCAAAATCTCCTGTGCTTCACCGGCTTCCTCGACCGTCAGCTGGCTGTTAGAAAAAGCGAAGGTACCGTATGGGAACGTCTCTTCCCAGCTCTTTTCGATCTGAATCTCATTCCCGTTTTGATCGACTATCATCGGTGTCCCTGTCGGTCGGTCATTAAAATATGCGTTCGCCTCGATCGGAATCATCCCGGCTATAAGAACGATAACGATTAGTAGTGAAACTGATCTTTTCATAAATGCAGACATCATAAACCCCATCTATTGATTTCCTAAAGATTTTCACTTGAAAATAGCATAAAAAAAAAGTGATATGTATAGACTAAAGTAGTAATTTTTTAAAAAATGACAAATCTTATTATTTGGAGTATAATCATAAAAAATAGCACCTATCATTTCTGATTTTCTTTTGAGCCGAATATGGATAGCAACCACTGGACAGCAAAAAAAACGATTAACGGGCTTGACCATGTTTTTGTAGGCAGGCAGGCGGAACTGAAATCGCTTAAAAGCGAGTTCCGGAAGACCACCGACGGAGGCATGGGGCTTCTTGTGTTGTCCGGAGCGTCGGGTTCCGGTAAAACATATTTGATAAACCATTTTGCAAACACGCATAGTCGTGCGGCTTATATTCATATCAAAATCCCTAACAGCCAGTTGGTGTCAACACCCAGCATATTTCATCTGGCGGAAGTCCTTGCCGCTCACCTGCTGACGCTTGAGAAATCCGCTTTGGATGCAGTCGTTCAAAACCTCCATAATGATCTTAAAAACGATGTCTCTATTCTGGCTGCTGTCAGCGATAATCTTGCAAAGTTACTAACTATCACGAAAAAGCGGCATGATCTTGATTTGGGGCGTCTGAAATTCCGTATTAAGAACGCCATATGCTCGCTGATCGATGTTGCTGCTCAATACCTTCATCCGCTTTTTATCTGCATTGATGACCTGCAATGGTCTGATCAGCTTAGTCTTGATATCATCAGAAAAATATTAATGCGAAAACAACCCTTTAATATTCTTCTGGTTTTATGCTTCAGGGATAAGACAAACCCAGTCAGGCTGAGTACGGTCAAGGAGGTTATTCCGTCCGGTCATATGCACAATTTAAAGCCGCTTGATAAGGACGAAATCAAGACATATATCAAATCAGTGCTCGGCAGCCAAATTAAAGACCTTGATAATTTAGCCTCCCTTTTGTTTGGGTGGACCAGTGGATCACCTTTTTATATTAAACAGCTTCTCAAGATTATGTTGTCCGAAAAATTCATTCAGTATCAGGATAATGCCTGGGTGTTATATGCAGAAAAAGTCAATCATTTTCTTGTTGGTAAAAACATCAAGCAAAAGATTATCGAAAAAATATCCGCCCAGAGCCGCGATGATATTCTGGACATTATCGCCTGCTTTGACGGTAGAATCTCTAATGCGGTTCTCTCCTCCTTAATTAAAGATTCTGATTTAAGCCAACGGATAAAGAAGTTAATCGGCCAAGGTATATTAATCAGTCATGAATCCTACGGCGAAACCGTTACGATGTTCTCTCACGATTTGATTCTTTCATATGTCCTTTCCCATATGGATGCGGCATACAAAGAAGACCTCCATTATCAAATTGCTAAAAAATTGTTTAAAACAAAGGCTCCGGACGCCCAAAACAAAAACGATATCATTGCGTTTCATCTCATGCGGTCCGGGGAATCCGATGTCTGCCGGGATGCCGGGCAGTGGATTCAAATCTTATACGACTACGGTCTTAAAGAAAAGCATAATGCTTCTATAAGCGCTGCGCTGCAAACTTTTGAACGCTGCCAGCATGCGCTGGGTTGTATTCCGGATTCGCCGCTCAGTTTAAGTATCCACCTCGAATATGCGGAGTGTCTTTGTCTTTGCGGCCAAGACGCAGACGGATTTGGTGTAATCAACAGCGTACAAAAAATATATAAAGACCGGTCTTCTGTTTTGGCCATTAAGCGAAAACTGCTCTATATTTATCATTATCAGCGTAATTATCAAAAAACGCTTCAAATCGGCCAATCCATCCTCCGCCTGTTAGGCCTAGGCGGCGGAAAATTCCGGATGCTCTATGATTTACTCATATGCAGAATTTATTTCGATTCCAAGCGGATTGACCGTTTAAGCGGATTTAGCAACAAAAGCAACGCGCGGATATCGATCCTGCTGGATACGCTGACCGTGATGAATGCCGGAGCGGCAGTTTTTGATGAATCAAAAACCGCCTCTATCGCCCTGAGTGCAGCTCTGATCAGCACAAAAACCAATGTTGCATCTGAAATGCTGATCGGATGCGTTTCATATGCATATGTATTAAAAACACTGTGGAATGACCGGGACAAGGCAAAACGCCTGACCGAACGCGTGATTGAACTGAGCCATATCACCCCGGAAGCAGAAAATAAAGCCATGGTCTATTTTATCATCGGATCATTTCTGACCCACTGGAGCCTGTCGCTGAAAGACTCTGATTTTTACCTTCAAAAATCAATTGAGTTCGGTTATATATCTGCCGACTTTTTATTTCTGGGCTACGCTGTCTCCGCAAGCTTAGATGCCCGGTCCTTCATGGGTATTTCTCCTGAAGTTCTCTCCAACTATATCGGGCAGTGTAAGGATCTATACGGCGATGTCCTGCAATACCAGAGCCACTATAATCTTGATGAGCATTTGCGTCATATTCATATACTTAAGTCCGGCGTTTCTGGTTCTTTATCGACGAAAATCGAGCTGGTATATAACACCCTGACTCCTTTTGAAAAATTAACCGGAGATATGCTTTTATTGGAACGTTTATTCCTGCTGGATGATTTAAAGGTCGGATATCACCGCATTAAAAAAATTGCCCGTAACGTGCATGGCACAAAAGGGCTGATCAGCGAAATCTATATTGACTTTTACAGCCTGCTCATCCGAACAGGACTGCATCAAACGTTCCGTGGTATTCAGCGGCTCAGTAATAAGATTATCATCAACCGGCTGCTTAAACGGCTGGAAGCTGTCTCGCAGACGAACCTAAAGGATTTCTCTGCCGCTCTGATGATTGCCAGGGCTGAATATAACTGCGCCATTAAACGCGCCAAGCAGAATCAATACTATGATGCCATCAAACATTCCGAAGCCTCCGGCAATCCGAAGTTTTTAATTATCGCCAATCTGCTTGCGGCAAGGCGCCATTCCTTCAATCCGGACATCAGCCAGCATTACGCTTCCGAATCCGCTGCGTTGTGCCGGTCTTGGGGGGCAGATTATATTGCTGAATTTATTGAAAGCCAATATCATATCACAGATAAAAGCAATCAAAATACGCCTGGCATATCCGTCGAAGCCAAGGACCTGAAAAAGGCTATTTCCCGGATATCTGACCATAATAGAATAAAATCTCCGAGCGAAGCCGTCAGTCTCTTTCTCTCGGCCGTCATAGATATTCAGGTTTTTGATTATTGCGGCGTTATCCTTCAAAAAAACAACCACCTGTACCTGATCAATTATATTAAAAAAGGTGAACGCCTGATTCAAGACCGGAGCGCAGTCAATGTCAGCAACGCTTTATTGCCTCATAAGTTAATCCGATATACGGCAAGAACTGAAGCTCAGACATACTATAATCCTAATGATGCCCGTTCGCCCTTTAGTGACGATCAACATATGAAAAGGAATCCGGATACTTATATGCTTTGTATGCCCATGTTTAACTGCAATGTTTTCTCAGGCATGGTGTACCTGGAACAGAAAAACGACGAGATGAAGGATGCAGATATTCTTTGGGTGAACTGCCTGATTCCGGCACTGGTTTCTTCGTTGAATGAGATCAGAGAGATTAATATCAAAGAACTTTTTTCTCCGGCGCAGAAAAAAGCGTTATTGAGCAAACGTGAAATGGATATCATTAAGTTTTTGGCTTTTGGCCATTCCAATGAAGATATTGCAAAGGAACTCTGTCTTTCAATCGGCACAGTTAAAAAGCATATCAGCTCAATATTATTTAAGCTTAATGTCAATAACCGAACCAAGGCTGTATTAAAAGCAAAAGAGCTTAGGATCATCTAACCTTATCCCATCATATAATGGAATGAATTCGTCTTATTTCATCCGTTGCCAAAGCGGTTTATCAAGCACCTCCTTTCCGCCGGAAAAAAAGACAGGTACTGGCGGTTTTTCTCATAAAACAAAAAAGGCGAAGTAATATCATCCGATAAAACTTCGCCTTTTAACCGGCAATTTTACTTTGAGCCTTTTGCTTTGTCAATACGTGCTTGGGCCGCTTGCTTTCTTTTTTCCGCTTCAGCAATCAGCTCATCTCGTTCTTCCTGCATGGCCGTTTTGTAGGTTTCAGGATTCGCCATCACTTTGGCTTCTTCCCACCCTGCCTTTGTTTCCGCCTTCACCGCTTCCAAGTATGCTTTGTCTACCTTGTGCTGTTCTTTTGCACTTTCTTTCATGTCCTGAAATGCTTTTTTTAAAAACTTACTCATTATTTTTGCTCCTCTTTTATTATTTATTCATAATCCTCTCAGTAAGCGAGATGACTTGATTTGCATATTTTCTTTTGCGTGCCAGTAAAACATTTTTGTAGATCGGATAATCTATAAGGGCCATCAGCATACCGACAAGACCAATACCAATACCGAATCCCATCATATTTACGCCGATCGTGATCCCATAGTAAACGCCCGGGGCAATAACACCTATCGCCATTGACATGCCGGTTCCAAATATCAGGGCACCAATGGTTCCAAAAACATACGCAAAAACCTTTGCGGGGCGTTTAACCTTTGTGTCAAGCGTCCTAAGCTCATCAAACTCTGTTGCTTCCTTTTCCGTATACTGCCCAAAAATATTTTGAACCATACGGCTTTGTTTATCTTTTTTCATAATTCTTACCTCTTTTTATTTGTCTTATTTTTTATAGTTGAATTGTACAGTTCCGTTATTTCTAATATGTTTGAAAAATATTTACGAAATGTTAATCCTTCGATTCCGCCAAATAAAAAAAGCTACTTGCCTGTAGCTTTTTTTTGACTGTTCATTTTTTCTTTATTAGTATTTTAAGAAAGCAACTTGATTTCCAGGCGCTGTAGTTCAGTAGATACGATTTACCAGTTTTACGCCTCTATCTCAAAAGCGCCTAAAACAGCAGGCTTCTGCCTTTGATGCAGATTTGATCCAACGTCTTTTCGTTTTCATAAATAAGCGGGTAATATTCAGACTTCAACGCCTCAATCCGCCAACGATATATGAACATGGGAAGTGTCAGCAGAGCAAGAGAGAAAAACGCAAAAACAGCGGATGATATAATCAGGCCTTTGGTCCATAGGAGATACGTTACAAAGCCAACCGCAACGCCGCCTATGCCAACTGCGCAGGCTGTCATTGTTGCACGCATGTGGCATTGGTTCTCATATTTATGAATCACTTTGACATGTGCGTCAAATTTCCGCTGCAGGCGGGTGAGTTCGGTGTGATTGAGTATCTCAGTATCCCGCTCGAAAAAAAGAGTAATCAAATCACTTCTGCCCAGTATATAAGCGCTTTTAACAAATTTCCAGCCAAAATTAGGGTATGCATTACGGTATAAAGATTCGCTCTCGATTTTCGTTGTAATTTTTCTTGTCTCAATACCCATATTCTTCACCGGAAATTAAATCTCCTTATATCTCAACCTCAACCCGGCATACCGCGTTCTCTGATAAGGGAACCAAATTATCCGCAATCGCCTTACCGTCCACAATCATCCGGCGTACACCTTTTGCGTTTTTCGAGGCTTTAGAAACTTTGATAATATAGATGGCGCCCCTGAACTTTCGCGTTATGGTATAGGTTTTTAAATCGGGCGGCAGGCACGGATCGATCCTTAAACCCTCAAAGTCCGGCTTTATACCCAGAATAAACTGTGCAATGCTGACAAAGCACCAGGATGCCGTTCCGGTCAGCCAGGAATTCTTAGCCTCTCCGAAATCGGCTGCATCCCGTCCCGCTACCATCTGTGCATATACATACGGCTCGGTCCTGTGTTTTCTCTGGTCATCGCTCTGATACGCCGGCGCAATCGCCGCATACGCTTCAAACGCCTTTTCCCCGCGTCCCATTTCCGCCTCGGCGCACACAATCCACGCATTATTGTGGCAGAAGATGCCTGCGTTCTCTTTATATCCCGGCGGGTATGATGAAATCTCGCCAAGTTCCGGGCGGTATGCCGTATAGGCCGGCTGCTGCAGCATAATACCGTACTCTGTCTTGAGGTGTTCCCCGACACTGTCCAGCGCTTTGATCGCACGCCCGTCGTCCCTGCCGATGCCTGCCATCACGCACAGTCCCTGAGGTTCGATATAAATACGGCCTTCATCGCACTCCTTCGAGCCGATTACCCTGCCTTCGGCATCATATGCCCGCTTAAACCAGTCCCCGTCCCAGCCATGATCGTCTACCGCCTGTTTCACGCGCTTGATCTCCGCAGTCAGCTGCTCCGCCTTTTCATTCTCTTTGACCCGACCCAACAATTCAGCATACATCGTACCCGCATACACAAACAAGCCGGCAATCATCACAGATTCCGCCGTATCCCCGTATGGGTCCCCGAAGGTCTGGAACGATTCCCCCGGATTAACGGAATGGCAATTTAAATTCAAACAGTCGTTCCAGTCCGCACGCCCAATCAACGGCAGTCCGTGCGGGCCGAGATTATTAATCACATGGCCGACAGACGCTTCGAGATGGTCGATCATTTTAGCCGGCGTCATATCATTAAACGGAACCGCTACGTCCAATATTCCCTCATCGCCGGTTTCCTTGATATATGCGACTACCGCCAGCACCAGCCACAACGGATCGTCGTTGAATCCGCTGCCGATATCCGCATTGCCTTTTTTGGTCAGCGGCTGGTATTGATGATACGTGCTGCCGTCGGTGAACTGGGTCGCCGCAATATCAATCAGCCGTTCCCGGGCCAAGTCAGGAATTTGATGCACAAATCCCAGAATATCCTGGTTAGAATCCCGGAAGCCCATGCCCCGGCCGACACCCGACTCAAAGAAGGATGCCGACCGCGACAGGTTGAAGGTGACCATACACTGGTATTGGTTCCATATATTCACCATGGTATTAAGCCGTTCATCTTCGCTTTCGATCTGGTAATGGGACAACAATTCTTCCCAGTACGCTTTCAGCGCCGTCATATCCATAGATACGGACTCAGAATTTTGATAACGCTTTACCATAGACTCTGCCTGTTCAATGTTCGGCAAGCCGTCCGGCATATACTTTTGATCCTGATTATTCTCAACATAACCCAGCACCCATGTAATGGTTTTGGTTTCACCGGGCGCTAAATCCACCGCTACCGAATGCGACGCTATCGGCGACCAGCCGTGTGCAACCGAATTTTTGCTCTTACCGCTGAATACGACTTCCGGACGGTCAAGTCCGTTATATAATCCCAAAAAAGATTCCCTGTCGGTATCGAACCCGCTGACCGGCGCACTGCACCATAAAAATGAAAAATGATTCCTGCGTTCACGGTATTCGGTGATATGGCAGATAAACGCGTCCTTAATATACACTTCGCCCGTATTATAATTGCGCTGAAAATTCGTCTGGTCGTCCCATGCATCCCACAGGCAGAACTCCATATACGAAAACACCTGTATGCGCTTTTGCCGGTCAGTCCGGTTGCTGAGGGTGATGTGATGCACTTCCCCGTTAACATCCAACGGCACATAAGCCAGGTCGCATGCACTGATTCCGTTTTTTTCTGCTTTGATTTTCGTATACCCGAGTCCGTGGCGGCATGAATAATGATCAAGCTCGGTTTTGGCCGGATATTTCCCGATATTAAATACGGTCTCGCCGTCCTTAATATAAAAGTAACGCCCTGTCGAGTCGGCCGGAATGTTGTTATAACGGTAACGCAGTATCCGCCTTAAACGCGCATCTTTATAAAAGCAGTATCCGGCGCCCGTATTGGAAATCAAAGAAAGAAAGTCCGTGTTCCCGAGGTAATTGATCCAAGGGTAGGGTGTTTCCGGTTTGGTAATGACATATTCTTTATTTTCGTTGTCAAAATATCCGTATTTCATCTTTTATTCTCGCTTTAAAATATGAAATCAAGGACCGCAGGAAAGCAGCCCTTGATTTTCGGTCGTTATGTTTGAATTACTTCGCTGCCAGCCATGCATCATACTGTGTCTGCATGTCGTCCAGTAATTCCTGCAGTCCTGCGTCATACATCTTCTGATTCATTTCGCCAACAAGTGCATCCACGTCGTCCACTGCGCCGGCATACAGTCTCGGTGTATACTGTGCGGTGATCGCTTTTAATGCGGATACGATGTTTTCTTTGTCAGCGCCGTTATAGACGAAGCCCAGGTTATTCAGCGGAATCGCCGATTCGTTGTATTCTTCGAATTTCACGAATTTTTCAGGATCTTCGCTGCTCATGACATAACTCATGAACTGGTTCGGGAATACCCATGTGATATTCGGTCTCCATCCGGCATTGTCTGCGCTGAGTTCAATAATGTTATCCGATACTTTTGTAAAATGAACGCCTTCGATACCATAGTTCAACAGGTTGTTTAAATATTTATCGGTATTCGCAAGATTCAGCAGTTCTGCTGCTTTGTCCGGATTCTTCGACCCAATCGGAATCGCCATCATTGAACCGTCGGCTTCACGGTTGCTCATGACCGGAACGGTGCAGTCAACTTGTACGAAGGTGTAGTCAAGACCTTGAGAGAACTCAACATCTTTTCCGGGTTTCATTGACTGTGATACGCAGAAGCCCTGTCCGGATTCTAAATCGCCCATCCAGGATTCATAAGTATCAGCATCGGAACGGATATATCCGGCATCATAATATGCTTTCATGGTCTTGAAATGCGCAATGGTTTCAGGCATTTCAAACTGGTTAACAACAACATTGTCTCTGTTGTCCGGATACAATGCACCCGGAACATCATCGTCAAGAAGTGTATTCCAGTCAAGCAGACGATACGGTGCTTCGCCTGTTGCCGTGACCAGCCCGATCATTTCAGGATAAGCCGATTTAACCGCTGCCAGGATTGGTTCCAGATCTTCAACAGTTTTTACGCTGTTAACATCCAGGCTCAGTTCATCCACGATGTCTTGTCTGAATAAGAAGCCCCAGTTGTGTGCCTTTTCTTTGTTGCACGGGATCGCATAGCTGACACCGTCAATCTGTGTCGCGAACAGGAAGTCATCTCCGATAATTTCGCGGGTTTCATACAGAATGCCGCCGGGTTCAAAGTAATCATTCAATGCCACAAAATTCCCGATCGGAGCGTTAGCGCGGTAGCCTGCTGCGCCCGTCCAGCCGGATGTGAAGCAGATGTCGATTTCTTCGCCTGCCGCAAGCTTGGTGCCGACTACCTGCGGGTAATCGCCGTAATCCAGGAAGACAATATCAACGGTAGCGTTAATCTTCTCTAAAAGATATTCGTTGATCTTTTCTTCGACCATATCCTGGTCTTCCTGTTCCTGTGCACCGATGACATACCATTTCAACTCAACTGCATCTTCTTGTGATGCCGCTGCTGTTGATTCTGCATCAGATGCTGCCGGAGCTGCATCTTCTTTCGCGCCGCAGCCTGTGAACAGCATTGCGCCCATCAGCATGACACATAGAATTATCGTAATAATTCTAGCTCTCTTCATTTTCTTTTCCTCCATTTTTATTTTCTTGGCTGCCGGTCCTTCGCCGGCCGCACAAATATTACCCTTTAACCGAACCGAGGGTCAGTCCTTTTATAAAATACCGCTGGAAAAACGGATACGCGACCAGCAGCGGGCCCGCACCTAACACGCACATCGCCATCCGAGCCGCTTCAATGGGCAGCGGACCGTCAAGCTTGATGGAATGCGTGTCCTGAGCCAGGAACTCCATATTCTCCATTAAGCGGTAGAGCATATACTGAACGTTATATTTACTCGAATCTTCGATAAAGTACAACGGAAGCTGAAAATCGTTCCAGTATTTCAGCACCGTAAACAGCATCACCGTTGCAATCGCCGGTATCGCAAGCGGCAGCACGATCTGGAAAAACGTGCGCAATTCACCTGCGCCGTCGATCTTTGCGCTCTCAATAATCTCATCATGAATGCTTGCCTGGAAGAACGTCCGCAAAATGACGATATACCAGACATCTACAAGATAAGGAATAATCAGCACCGCCAATGTATTGCCGAGGTTGAGCACGCGGGAATACACATAATAGAACGGCACCAGCCCGCCGTTAAATACAAACGTGACATAGGCAAACAGCGAGAAGAAGCGCCGGTATTTTAAATCCTTGCGGCTGAGCGCATATGCATACATCGCCATCATGGTCACCCCGACCGTGGTGCCGATTAACGTCACCAGAATTGTGACGCCATAGGCATTAAACAGTTTACTCGATTTTAGCAGTACAAAGCGGTAGGCTTCGAGTGAAAAGACGCGCGGTATGACATTGTAGCCTTCGCGAAGCAGCGTAATATTATCCGTAAAAGAGGACCCGATAATCATCAGCAGCGGATAGATACATGTAATACCGATCATTACCGAAAAAATCACTTTTAAGGTAGCGTCCGCTGCCGGCGATATTTTATTAATCTCTGATAGTTTCCGTTTTTTTCTTTTCATGACCAATTCCTTAGAAGAGTGATTTTGTATCATCAAACCGCTTGACGACTTTATTCGCAACAACCACGATAATCATGCCGACCACAGCCTGATAAAAACCGGCGGCAGCAGCCATTGATATATTCCCCATGCGCCTCAACGATCGGTAAACATAGGTATCAAGCACATCCGTGACCGGGTACAGCGCACCTGAGTCATTCGGCACCTGGAAGTGGAGTCCGAAGTCCGCATAAAAGATACGCCCGACCAACATCAGAAACATGACGATAATGACCGGAGAAAGTTGCGGCAGGGTGATCTTGAATATCTGCTTAAATTTCGATGCGCCGTCCACCAGCGCCGCTTCGTATAATGTCTCATCAATGCTCATCAGCCCGGCGTACATCAGGATTGTGTTATAACCTGTATAACGCCATAGCTGGGCAAAGACCAAAATAAACGGCCATGCCTTTGTCGCCCGGTACCACTGAACCGGCGGCAGTCCTAGAAACTCCATGACCGTTGTGTTGATAAACCCTTTATCAACACTTAAGAATGAATAGAAGATATAGTTGACCACAACCCAGGAAATAAAGAACGGCATCAGCATGAATGATTGGAAGACTTTCTTTGCGTATTTTTTACGCATTTCATTCAGCGCAATCGCGCAAACAACCGCGATGCCGATATCTAAAATGATATAAACCAAATTATATAAAACGGTATTTCGGGTAATGGTGATAAAATCAGGGGTTGAGAAGAAGTATCTGAAATTCTCTAATCCGATAAACTCCGAGCCGAAGATTCCCAGCGCGGGGCGGTATTTCACAAACGCAATCGACAGCCCCAGCATCGGCAGATAGTTGTTGATAATCAAGAAGATGACAGTTGGTATCATCATCAAATACAGCACACGGTTCTTCTTTAACTCAAAAAAGAAACCTTTCTTCCGCGGGTTTCGCGGTTTTATCTTGTTTCCGTTCCGGGTATCTGCGTGCATGTGAAATATCATCCCTTCTTTCGATAGGATGATGTTATAACGAATTAAAAAAGAAATGAATAAACGGAGTTGCTTAATAGTGAACAGAATTGCCCGATCTTAAGTTGCGCAAAATCAGACAACAAAAATATGCACATGGGATGGATTATGTCATTTTATTACGGTATTCACTCGGTGTCAGACCGGTGCTGTTTTTAAATAAGCGCGAAAAATAATGCGCATCCGGAATCCCGACCATCTCGCCGATCTGATAGACTTTGTAGGCGACGTTTTCCAACAGAGTACAGGCGTTTTTGATACGCATATCGTTCAGGTATTCGGTCATGGTCTGTCCGGTTTCCCGTTTGAACATCCGGCTGATATAATACGGGCTGACAAACACCGCACCCGCGACTTCGGCCAGCGTAATCTGCCGCTGATAATTCTCCTCTAAGAATTCAATCGCCTTTTTCATCACCAGTCTCATATTCTCGCGGGAGTTATGCATCGAAATTTCAATCGCTTTATCTGCATAGCGTTTGATATCATCCAGTATCTGCTCGTGGGTCATATCCTCGTGTGTTTGGTACTGCTCGCCGCTGAGCTGCTGTTTAATATCCGCCGCGATTGACGTTAAGATGCCCATCACTGTCGCATCGATTACTTCCTGTTTTTTAATTTCCGCCCGCAGCGCATTGATATGCTCCTGTGTTGCGGATGCGGATCCGCAGGCAATACCCTCGATAATCAGCTGCCCGATGCCCTGCAGCCTGATATTCATCCGGCTGGGCACCACGTCAGCGATATCACTGAACAGCATGAACGATCCGCTGCCAGTGAGCATGCCGTAATCCATTGCCCGGCAGCATTGGGAATAACACATCAGCAGGTCTTCAATGCCCTGACCGCTTTCACTGACCGCCAGACTGACACTCATATTCAGCCCGCTCATCATCATCTGCTGCAGCTCATGACAGCGCGTAAAAATCCGGTCTTCCATTTCATCTTCAGAAAAGGTAATCATAAAAGCGGAATTGCAGTAATCCACCGCAATGCTGTAAACCACATATTCATCGCTCAGCATATCCTCAAAGGTATGCAGAATACCGTACTGTGCGACTGACTTGTTTTTTTCGCTGTCGTTCGGGTGCGAATTCACCAGTACCAAATAGAACTGGTCAATCTCCAATCCCAAATCCTTTGTGCGCCGCTCAATCTCAGCCGAGTCCGTGGTAATGCCCAGCATCACCTCATATAACAGCTTTTCCCTGAGTTTGGGCAAATACCGATTAAAGCTTTGTTTCAGCGCCTTTGCCCGCTCTTCGGTATGGATAATCATATCCAGTTCTTTGACGGCGCGGCTGGTGACTTTTTTAATCTCTTCCAGTTTTGTGGGCTTGACCAGATAATCAAACGCACCCAGCACCAGCGCTTCTTTGACGTATTCAAAATCGGTGAATCCGGTCAGAATAATGATCTTCATCACGCGGGGCTGTTCGGTTAAAATACGGATCATCTCCAGCCCGTCGATTTCCGGCATCCGGATATCCGTAAAAACGATGTCCGGCTGGAGGGACTCGACCTTTTCGATCCCTTCCTTGCCATCAGCCGCTTCCCCGCAGACTTCACATCCGTATTCTTGCCAGTTGATGATGTTTTTCAGCCCTTTCCTGATAATCGGCTCATCATCGATCAGCAGCACCTTATACATCGTCGTCTCCTTCTATGATCCCTTCAATCGGCAGCACACCTACAACCTTGGTATAGTGCCCGTAACTGCTTGAAACGCAGATACCGTAATCCTCGCCGTAATACAGCTTAATCCGGCGGTTAACGTTTTCCAGCCCGACATTCTCAAGCTGGTTTTCCTTTAAATTATAAAAATATTCATCCGACGGCCGCAGCAGGCCTTTATTAATCCGGCTGACCTCTTCCTCGCTAATCCCCTTACCGGAATTACATACGGAAATATGGACCTCTGCGTTCTTTCTGGATACGCCGATAAACACGCATCCGCCCTCGCGCTGTTTGTCAATACCGTGGTAAATCGCGTTCTCAATCAATGGCTGGATTAAAAGCTTTGGAATCTTATACCCGTAAAGTGCCTTATCAATTTTTTTAATGACCTGAAGCCGCTTTTCAAAGCGTTTTTTCATGATGCTTAAATAGCGGTCGATATAGGCAATCTCGGTTTTGATCTTGATCAGCGCATCCCCTTTGCCAATCCCCGCCTTCATGATTTCGGCAAGGTCTTCGACGATATCGCTGATTTCATCCACATGCTTGAGCCGTGCCGTCCAGGAGATGGTTTCCAGCGTATTAAAGAGAAAATGCGGATTGATCTGTGATTGCAGTGCCTGCAGTTCTGCGTCTTTTTTAGTGATCTGCTCCCGATAGATGGTCTTCACCAGCCGTTCGTTCTGGCGCACCATGGTGTTAAAGGTCTCGCTCATATAACCAAGCTCGTCATCCCGGTCCACCGCCACATCAACACCGCTTTCACCGCTCCTGACCCGCTTCATGGCTTCGGTCAGTGTCTGCACCGGTTTGACCGTGTCCTTAGAGAATATCCATGATAAAAACGCAAACAGCAGAACCAGCCCGACAGAATACGCAATTAAAAAGCCGCGCAGGCGAATAATGTCCGCATACAGAATATCCAATGCCTGCGCCGAAACCATCGCCCAGTCGCTGTTTTTCATATCCGTCCGGACAAACAACACGCCTTTAAACCGGTTGACCTCCCACTGGACGTCACTGTCTAAAAACCGCAGGACTGCGTTGCCGTATTGCTCCTGACCGGCCGCATATACCGGCTGTCCGCCGATATCGTATAACATGACATGAAACGCGTTGTCCGTCATGCCGCTTTCAATCAGGGATTTAAAATAATCCCGGTCGGCGAGCAGTACCAGGTATCCCAGCTGCTGATAGTTTTCCGGGCTGTAAATGACCCGTGAAAAGAAGATGTCCTCCGTTACCCCGTCAACGGTATTGAGATAGACTTCCTGGCGTCCGTGCGCTGTCATCGCGCGCTCGCTGATATTCTGGAACATCTCATCGTCGATTAGTTCCTGAATTTCGGTTTTTTTAGAATCATCGTTATCATAAACCCAAATCAGCCCTTCATTGTCAATCAGGGCGATGGACTGAATTTCTTCACGCGATATAATAATATTGGAAAACAAACTCATGATGGGTGAGCCATCGGCATCCAGCACTTCCTTGATGTCGCGCTCGATGAATATCGAACGGCGGTCAATATGCCGGGCGCTTTCCAGCACGCTGTAAATGGCCGATTCATATAAAACGTCCTGGGAATACTGCTCCATATGAATCATGTAATCATCCATGCTGTCGGCTTTCATCCCCAGTATTTCTTCTGAAAAACTCAAAGCCTCTTTCTGCATGGCCGAGGCGGCGCTGTAATAAGAGAAGATACTGACAAACAGCACCAGCACCAATGCCTGAAAAAACATAAACAGCCACAGCCGCTGGCTCAGCCGGTTGATTTTAAACGCCTTATTTTTTGTTTTCACTGATCAGCCCCCAAAGCCGCTCGATGCCGTCATCACCGTAATCAAAGACATCCGAGAAGCCCGGCACAATCTCGTTTTCCCAAAGGTCACGGTCGATGATAGAATCCGGCGGCGGTGCAAGATCGCTTGCCCCTTCTATCAACTCCTGCCCTTTTACATAAAGTGTGCTTTCCTCCTGCGCAATACTGCTCATATCAATATTGCTGATAAACCCGGAACCGCTGGTGAGCTGCTGTGAGACTTCGGGTGATGTCAGCTTTCTTAACAGCCTAATTCCGGCTTCGCGTTTCACCGGATCATCCCAGGCTTTCTGGCTCATGAAAAATGTCCCGCAGCCTAGGCCGTATACCAGTGTATAACCGTCGCCGTCTTCGTTCATCCGCGGCATCGGAACGATATCCACCGAGTGTCCCATGCCCTGTTCATATAACTGTCGGGTAAACCAAGATCCCTGTACAATCATTGCGGCCTGTCCTTCCAGAAAAAGCGCATTGCGCTGGTTGTTGCTGATTCGGTACGCATCTTCAGGGAATGCGTTCGCATTATATAAGTCTTTCATCCGGTACATGGCGTCGCGGTAACATTCGGATACATTCACCACACCATCTCTTCCGCCGATCTGTGCCAGCAGGTTTTGATATAAATAAGTGCCTTCCGCTTCAAAGTTGTACGCAATCGGAATAATGCCCTTTGTCGAGAACAAGCGCGCCAGAATGCCCAAATCTTCAAAGGTCTCAGGCGCATGCGCATCGTACTGATCGAAAATCTCCGTATTAATAAACAGCGCCTCATAAATAATCTCGACCGGCAGTCCGTAGATCCGATCATCCACCGAGCAAAGGCTCCACGCCTCATCGCCGAAGGATGCATACCACTCAGGGTTTTCGGCCATCAGTTCGGTTAGGTCGGCCACCTTTCCCGCCTCAATTAACGCATTCATATCCGATCCCGGCCAGAGGCCAAAGACATCCGGGTCATTATTGGTTGCAAAATCCGCTTTTAGTTTCTTTAAGAAATCGCCGCCGCCCAATGCCTCGTTTTGAATAATAATATCCGGATTTTCAACCATAAAGTCGTTAAAAATCTGTTGGAGCGTCTGGGCATTCGAATCCACTCCGCCCCACGAGTTCACAAACCTAAGCGTTATCGTTTCCTGTGTCTCCTCAGTTTTAATACTGGGGCCCAGCGTACTGAACGGGTAACATGCCGAAAGTAACAGCGTACATATGATAACCACAATCAAACAAGCGTTTCTTTTCATAAAAAAACTCCTTAGAATTGGATTATAGCATTTTTTACCGTTTATTAAAATAATTGATCATCAACAGCACGGCGGCATTCCAATAGGTGGCCGCTTCGTTCAAAGAAAACGCTGCTTCATCGTCACTGTAGCATGCCACCGGCGGTGTATTTGTATCAAACAGCCGCTTTGCCACCTCATCCTGCATATCGTGGTTCGGCCCGCCCGCCACCATTCCCGGTACCGGCTCATCAACGCCATCCGCCGCTGATAATCTATGGTGAGGAAAGTGCACCGTCTTAGAACCGAATCCGGTAATATAGCACTGGTTTAAAATATTGCATCCCAGAATATAATCCAGATGAGATTGAATCAGTTCTTCGCTCTCCGGAGCACCGAATACCGCATCGGCCATAATCAGAATATTCGCCCGGTTCGCCACAATCATATTGCTGCCCCAGACAAAATCCTTTGCTTCCATAGCCAGATGAAAAGATTTTTTCTCAGCCAGCCGAATTAATTCCTCACATGCTGCAAGCGTATCGGCTTTAAGACGGCTGACAAAAGCACTGTCCTGATCTTTTTTACTGTATAAATAAGAAAAAGTCCCCAGATACCCGACGTCGTACCATTCCAGTTTATCATACGGATTCAGTTTTGCATGGCAGGAATATCTGCGTTTTGCTTCATTACGATATTGGTTTTCATCTGTTAACAGATACAGTTCAACCGCCGCCCAGTATATTTCGTCTTCAGCCGAAGCGTCCGGATACTCACCCGTAATGACGTCGTTTGGATTTTTAAAAAGCGGATAATCAGGGTGTGTCCTGATAAATTCGAAGGCGCGTTTCGCAGCGGTTTGCATCTTACCTGCAAACTCTGCATCGATATTTTTATACAACCGCGTCGCCATTGCCATAACCGCCGCAAAAGCACCCGTCGCGGTCGGGGAAATGCGAATTGCATAATGCATTTGGTCTTCCGCCTCGGGCATAATCATGCCGCAAAAATCGAGCGGTGTCAGCTTATGATAAACGCCGCCGCTTTCGGCCTGCATTTTCATCAGCCACTCCAGCCCCACGCATGCTTCATCTAAAATATCAGGCACACCGTTGCCGCTCTCAGGAATACCCGTTTCATCCGAGCACACGTCCGAAAACAGCTGGTACGTCCACAACAGATCAGCGATTGTCCGCGCCGCCGGTACGGCATAGCGCCCGTAATCTCCGGCGTCATGCCATCCGCCCTGCGCCTGTATGATTCTGCTATGGTCGTCATAGTCTATCGCCGAATCAAGGTGGCATGCGGCATGTGCATACAAACCCGCATACAGCTCTTCTAATCCTATCCCGCATCGCTGGAAATATAACATCTTCTGTATCGCCACTGTTACGGGTGTATACACATCATCCGAAATTTTGAATGAATACGACGCGCCCAGTTCTTCAATCGCAATATAATAGTCACCAGATTCGGTCACAGCGCTGAAATCGCCGGCCAGCGTGGCACAGCAAGAGATATCATCCTTTTCTACCGGTTTTAGCATCCCGGAAAAAACACTTTTACCGCTTTCTGCATTTTGCACCGAAAAGCGTGACGCTTCTTCGCTGACCCATACCGTTTTTACGGCATACCGGCAATACCCCAACTGGTTGATGTGAATATGTTCACTGATTATTTTGTTCATTCCATTCTGCTTTCATATAAAAAATACACCTGCTACTATTATTCTAGCACAGGTGCTTATAGAGTAAATGCAACGAATTGTTGCAATATATTGATATCCGTTCTCCCTTAAATGTGTTTTTTAATCACGCTCCATGTAATAATCGAGGTGCTTACCGAAGCTAATGCAATTAAAATTAAGGCTGTAAGCAGCAGTCCGAAAACAGGGATTCTGATCAGCAGATATGCAGGAACCAGCACAAACAGAAATACTTTCAGCAAGGCACCCGGCGAACTGATACTGAGCAGCACTGCATTTTTTATTTGCAGCTTAAGAGGTTGTTCAAATATTACCAGTAACTTAAACAGATACATAGCCCCCGACGCGATAATAATTACTGCAGAAAATACCAGGATAATAGCGACGTAATATAGCACCGTCAAAGAAGCAATATTGAAATAAAAGTTCAGCGAAAAGACCAGCGCTGCGGCTAAGGCAAGGATGCCAAGGCCAATCCACATATGCTTCAAAAAGTTTGTTTTAAACGCCTCACGGTATTCAGCTATCGGCTGCATGGGCTTCTGCCTGGCTAAATTCACCGTGACAGTGTTAAGGGCATAGAGTGCCGGACCGATGGTTACAACGGGAATACAGGACACAATAAACAATAGATTCAGCAGAACCAGATTCAGATAATAGGTTTTCAAAATAGACCAGAACAGCGCAAACCCTTTGGTCTGCTGTTCTTGTTCGCTAGTTTGCTGTTTTTTATCATCCGTCATGTGCTTTTGCCTTTCCCATAAGATTGTTCTTTCTATAATGTCTGCCCAATAATCGTTTTACTCATTTGATTGTATAAAATATTCCGGTATTTAACAACCCGTCTTTCGCTTTACTTTAAAAAATCATATCCATTCTCTCATTCAACCTTTATTCTAAACCTTGTATTTACAAGGTTATTATCTCCCATTCGGCTGGTTCCCTTATTGTCCAAATAGCTTACGGCCCCATATAAAAATACACCTCCTATCGCAGTTATCCCGCAACAGGAGGTGCTTTTTCAATATTTGTCAGGATTCATGATGTCCGCAGCGTCTTTTTCATTATCACGGACATACATACACTATTTTTTTTGTTTCTTACGTTTTTTACTTAGGAGAATCAAAACCATAACCAGCACGATGAGCGCCAGAGCAATAGCCGCAATAACTGCCGTTATCCAGCGTCTGAATCTGTATACCTGCTCATTCGTTTCGCCGGGTTGGTCAGAATCGCCGTTCATCAGCACGATTCTTCCCTCTCTGGTTCCTTCGGTCGATACCGGCGTTATCGATAGTTCAATGCCGCCTGAATATACGCTGTCACTGTCGAGGGGCACATCGCCCGCTTCTGCTGCTTCAGCGCCGTCGGCTGCATCCAAGGGCCCCGCTTCAGCTTCCGCGTCCGCTGGTTCCGGGGGTTCCGCTTCTCCGCCTTCCGCTTCCGGTTCGACCACTCTGATAACCAGCGCTTCATCGTCCATTGCTACGAGCTCACCATCCTCATTTAAGGCATATAGGGCAAATACTACCGTCATCGTTCTTCCCGGAGACCATGGCGGCAGTGTGAGATGATCCGTCTCACCAGGCGGCAGCTCGCCGCCGACCAGAAGAAGGCCATCCAGACTATCGCCGATAACGTACTGCGCAATCGGCAGAGTCCCCGTATTCGTGATGTCCAGTGCGATATTCGCGCTTTCCACGCCGCGGACGATTCCATCTGTATCCGACGTTACCACCAGGTCAACCGCAGCGTCTATTGCCGGCGGGTCTTCCACGATAACCGTCGCCGATTCAGCGGACCGGCAGACCCAAATCCCGCTCTCGTCAATCCCTCCGGCAATAATGTATGCCGTTGATGTCTCTGTTGGAGACCAATACAGTTCAAGGTGCCGGTGCTCTCCCGGAGCAAAAGGCTCGCCGTCTATATATGTCTCGTCACCAGAAACCAAAAGTGATACTGCATTTTCACCCGTATTCTCTACGTCAATGATCAACTGCGTTGTCTCTCCTCTTGTAATCATCGTGTCCGCAGCTAGCACATCCAAATCAAGTCCATATCCCTCTTCTGCAATGTCTGTGCCTAAAGCATCATCAACTACGATGGTGATCGTCTGTAGTTCATAGAAGATTGCCATATCTACCATCGTATGCGCACGCGCACTTAATTCAATCATTGTCGTTGCATCGAGCACCAGGGTTTGTGTTCCCGTCAGCGCTTCTCCCGGCGCCAGCCAGTCGCCGCCGCCGAACAGGCCAATATCTTCCAAGACTACTCCGTATACTTCTTCCGTTCCGTTATTAATCAGCGTCGCCGTTATTTCAACACTACCACCGGACTCAATGAGCGTATCGCTTACTTCGACGATAAAATCCATGTCATACGACGGTCTGCTGTCTGCCTCATCGGCATCCTCAGCCAAATCCGTAACCTCAATTGACAACAGGTCAATATCCCGCATCCTTCCGCCGCCGGCGATTTGTTCACCCTGCGCCGTGATAAAGAATGTGGTCGAAGAATCCATGATATAGGTATCTTCAAACGCAACTGATTCGCCGGGCAGCATACTGGTATCAAAGAACAGCACATGGCCATCCTGGTCGGTCACCTCGACCGAGATTTCTCCCATAGCATCCATTGGATCATACCGGCCGTAATCAATAGTGCCGTAAATCGTCACTTCTTCGCCCGGCGTGACGGATGTATCGCTGGCGCTGAGGCTCAGGTTAAACACAGTCTCTTCGCCGTCTTCAGCCATCGTAACCGGCAGCACTTCAATCCGCTCGCTTCTCATCTGCGACCATATCACGCTGCCGTCATCCGCCAGCACTTCTGCTATAAACTCATAGTTGGTCGTCGTTTCCGGCGCTTTTTCAACCATACCGTCGCGTATTTCGTCCGGGGCAAAATCTTCGTCTTCAAAGACCACCTCACCCGCATTGACATCGTACAGCCGGACATGCAGCGTCTGTCCGCTGAACTCATTAGACAGGGAATAATAGAGCGTCGTAGAGCCGCCGCTTTCGATCGTATTGGATTCCGCCGCCAGTGAATACCGCTGGGTATAGTCAATTTCAGGAGACTCTCCATCAATCGTCACCGCAACGGTTCTGGTGTCCGTTGCGAGTATGCTTCCGTCTTCGGCAATCAGTTCCGCCGTTACCGTGTACGTTGTGCTTTCTTCCACTGATACCCATTTGGTGTACCGCGCGGTTCCTTCAGCAGTGAAGCGGTCCAGTATCAGCGGTTCGCCGAAGTTACCGTCTCCGGAAATCCTGACCCGGGCATTTTCCGGTCCACTGAAAGCGATGCCGCCACTCAGCCTGAGCGCTTCGGGTCCTGCCAGCAGTATTTCGGTGCTGTCAGGTGTCAGGCTAATGCCGTCTTCGACCAGCCCGCCAAGGCCCAGCCAATCCCTCAGTCTTTCAAAAATACCTAACTCCATCAGCCCGCCGAACACACCGCCCACGCCCGGCTCATCAGCCGGATCCCCCCAGCCCGTACCAGGGTCCACAATCTCAATAGTCAGAGTAATTGCGGTTGTGCTGTCAATTGCCGGAGCAAGATACATAGATCGGCTGAAGGCTGAGCTGATGCTCACCTCGTACACGCCGTAATCCAATCCTGCCAGTCCGAAACTTGCCCGGTCTCCAACAATGTTCATCTCGAATTCGCCTTCAACGACATCGGGCAATATCTCAAGTCTAGGCATAAAAACAGTGCTGATTCGCTCATCGTTAATCAGGCAGTCCGAGTTGATAACCGCGCGGTCGTAATCCGCCATACCCAGTTCTTCTTCCGGGATTTGATACCCAATATTTTGTGAAATCGTAAATGGTTCACCATAAGGCAGCTCAATAATTTCCTCCGGATCCACTGCTATGCCGTTTACCAGCGTTTCATTCATCCGCAGTGAATAGTCAGATGTATCCGAAGGTCCGTTAACAATCCCGACCCAGAAATAATCTTCCATGCTGCCGGGATTCAGCGGATCTACCATGCTGGCATTAAAATAAATATAGTCCGCTGCCCCGTCCGTTAATGCCGGAATATCATTAAACGTCAGCGTGTATGCAAAGTCAATTTCTCCTGCATCGGCTGAGATCGGATATATCTCGTGAATTTCTTCCATGCATCCGATTGCGTCTCCCATTGGATGTATCCATAGCCGAACCTGAATATACTCTGATTCTTCTCTGTCGCTATAGTCAGCCATAATCGAATCGGGCAGATTATAATAAATCTCTCCGGAAACATCGACCGGATCATCAAAAGATGATACTAAATATTGCCCGTCATCTCTTGGCGACAGGCTGGTATCAATCCCATCATAAACGATATTGTCCAACTCAATCCATGCAATTGAACCTGATTTTGGCACACCGCCGACCGGCCCGGGCTCGGTGTCCGGTTCATCGCCTAAGATGACATCAATCGGTTCTGGCTCGGTTTCTTCACTCTCCATATCATCTTCGCTACTTGACTCTGTTTCAACATAAACTGTCTTGGTGCTTGTGTTCTTAGTTTTACTGATATCCGGACCGTGTGACGCTGTGACTACATAATAGATATCCGTCGTATGCTGAATGCTCCGCATAATGGTCTCTGATTGGCTCTGCCCCGCCGCAAGGTAAAAGCTTGCCTTCCATTCCCCACTACTTGTTGTAATCGTAACATCGCAGCCGTATGTCGGATCCAGATTCTTAACCGATACAATTGTGCTAAACGTCTCTCCCGCTTCGACCGTCGTGTCCGGTATCGACAATCCCGTTGTAAAGTCATTACTCCCTTTCTCTGCCAGCGCCATTGTCGGAAACACCATGCTGATAACAAATACGGCCAGCAAAACAAGTGCATACCTTTTTGTTTTCATTTCCCTGTCTCCTTTTCATTTTCTTCTCACTTAATACAACGTTTCAGCTTAAAAAAAGTTCGGTTTTATGGAATAAAAACTGGTTTTTCATCTACAACGATCGTTCCATCGTCATACACCGCAAAGACCGCGTAATATCTATCCCGGTTCTCATCAGTCAGACTCAGTGCATAGTTGAGCGGCTGTTTATCCCATGCCTCAAACACGTATTCATCCAGTATCTGCGGCGAATCAAACAGTGCATCCTTGGTTTTTGCACACGCCAGCTGGTAGATGATCGTACCGTCATAGTTATTCTTTCGGTAGCCAATATATGGCCAGGCAATCACAGCCGTATTCTGGTTTATAGTAAGGTCAATTTCCGGCGCTGCATACGCCTCTGGACCGCGTTTCTCTTCCAGCAGGTCTTCTATATCGCGCCCGGTTGCCGCCTCTACACCCGCAATCACATCCGTCAGGTCGCTTTCCGATGATACAACAGAATTCTCAGCCAATCGGCTCAGGCTGTAAAGGCCGGGCGAAACATCCTTCTGCTCTGCTGTTTTTCTTTCATCCTTTGTGCCTACAATATATAAAAGATTAATGCGCTCTTGAATATTGCCGCTCAGCGACGCGCCGATCTGGTTTTTTGTGATCGCTGTGTGCTTTTGTCCGGCAAAACAGCCAACCAGCACGTCCGTATCCGGCTCGATATATCCGCTGCGCTGTGCTTCCGCGAGTACTGCATCCATTACCTGTACCAGCGGCCGCCCTTCAAGCGTACGTAAAACATCCGCATCCATAGATTCCGTATCGATTAAATCAACATCAGTTACGATTCCGTCGCCATTGACTGAAAACCCAACGCCCGGATTAATATCCACCGTATAATATGCCGTGTATTGGAGCGATACAATATTGACTGCAAACACAACCGCGAGCGCCGCTGCCATGGGCACTGTTATCCATGCCGCGCGCCTGCGCCATACCGGCCGTTCTTCTGGCGCATCCGCATTTTGCCGGTGCCTTCTGATTCTGCGTTTGGTTTCCCTGATCAGCTCTGCCGACGGCGTTAAACTGATGCTTCGTATTTCATCCAGTTCCCGATTGATATCAAACATAGATTTCACCTTCCATCTGCTGTTTCAATATCTTCTTGGCATCAAAAATACGCGACCGGACCGTGCCGACGGGTATCCGCAGGGCTTCGGCTATCTCTTCATAATTCATCGCCTGATAGTAATACATCAATATCGGCGCCCGCTTTGTTTCGGGCAAATTATTCAGTTTTTCCAGGATCATCACCTTAACCGCTCGGTTTTCAATCTCATCCTGCGGATTGTCTAAACCCGGAGCATTGCTGATAACGAAGGCTTTTTGTTCATTAGAAGCATAATCGTCTTTGATTACTCTTTTTTTGGTCTTGGCTTTTCTGTAATTATCTTTAAACTGATTTTCACATACTTTATACACCCATGCCCTAAAATTATTATCCTGGAGCGCGCTGAAATGATCCACCACTTTAAGCCAGGTCTGCTGGAACAAATCATCGGCATCGTGTTGGCTCAATGTCAGGCGAAACGCAAAGCTGTATAATTCTTTTCCATATGTTTCAATTAGACGCTCAATTTTCTCTTTTTCTTCCTGAGTGGAAACTAAAATAATGACCATCCCAAACCTCAAAAAACAAAATATATTGAATAATAATTATACATGTTTATTACTATTATCTCAAATATCTGTATATTTGACTTTTTATATTCACGGATTTTGAATTAAAGAAAACGCTATTTATTAGCGTTTTATAAGAATGTTAAAAGTTATTATATATCAATATTATGCTTTTCGAAATTTATCCCGATACAATTCGATCAGTTCCGGGCATACCCGACCAATTCTCTCCACCGCTTATCATCCTTCAAATATGCGAAGGTTTCCTCATCGCGGAATGCCTCCAGCAGGCCTTCCCTTACTTCATTATAGTAATTTTCATCAGGCGTACTAAACTTCATATGCGCATAAAGCGGCGACTTTGAAAAGCCGGCGATACTTTCGATATTGGTCAGCATCCGTTCCATGATGTACAAGGTTTTCTCTACATTCTTTTCTAGCTGCGCTATTTCAAGCCCGGCCGAAACTTCGTGATATTCACCAAACTCAAATAGCTTTGCCAGACTCTGCGTTTTTTCAACCATCCACTGGGCTTTCTTATAATCACCTTCCTCCAGAGCCATACTATAGATACCCTGAAAAGACATGCTTAGGCTCCGGTATCCGGAATAAAGCAATTCCTCAAACATCTGATTGGCCTCTTCTTCTCGCCCCGTCTTCCTGTAAATAAACGCCTGTTTTTGTTTGCGCTCGGGGTTCTCCTTGGAGAAATAGGCGAGGTATTCTTCGGCCTGATTGTATGCTTGCTTTTGAATATAAAAATAATACAATGCCTCAGCAGCGGCAAGCCTCAGCGTTTCGCTTTCGCTCTCCAGCACCCGCGTATAGCAGTTTAAAACATAATCGTCATAGCGCTCTGCTTCTTGCACCTTATCCATTTGCCGGTGGCTGTCAAAGATACTCGCCATCCACAAAATGAGATAATAGCTGTTCGGGTACGTCGAAAGGCACGCTTTCATCCACTCGAAGACGTCATCTATCCCTTCCGTTTTCAGCTTCTCTTCAGCCTCCATTAAAAGCCGGTTCGCTTCCTCCTCAGAAAGCGCTTGTTTGTGGGATAATAATTCGTCCAAAGATATATCCAATAATCTCGCAATTGGTGACAGCAACGTAATATCGGGCAGCGAGTTGCCTTTTTCCCATTTGTTCACCGCCGGTGCCGTAACGCCAAGCCGGACCGCCATTCCCTCCTGCGTCATATTCTGATCTTTACGGTATTTTCTGATGACTTCCCCTATATGCATGGCTGCACCTCCTGAGCTTTTACTTTTTCAGAATAGCATAATAGAGGTAATCGTACAATTGAATATGATTTAACCTATGGGCAATTTAATTAACTAATACTAATGTTCAAGGAAGCGTTTGCAGATTTAATCCTGTGAATAAAAGCAATGAAGAGCGGCAGGGCAATCAATATACTGCTGAGCGTATCCGCCGCAGCCGAAGACCAGATTACTCCTTGTAGTTGATAAAGCCGGTCGGCAATCAGCACAAGCGGAATAAAAATAAGCCCTTGTCTGGATATCGAAAGGAGCATAGCTGCCCTGGCCAGACCGCAGGCAAAAAACAGCGCATCCATCAAAAATGAAACGGCCAGTGGTATCGTTCCGACGGCAAACGCAATCATAAACTGTTCTCCGATACGGATAACCGCTTCGTCGCGGCAGAAAATGCGTATGAGTTCATCACTCAGTAACAGATACAATAAACTGCAGATAACCGCAAACAGCAATAAAACGAACAGTATTTTTTTAAAAGCATCCAGCACACGTGCATAGTTTTTGGCGCCAAAATTAAAGCCCGCGACAGGCATAAACCCTTGTGTGATACCCATCATTGTCATTGCCATAAAAGAATTAACCTTGGCGCAAATGCCCGCCGCAGTGACCGCATTCTCTCCGTAACCGGCGCTCAGCATATTAATCATGCAGAATACAACGGCCAGCAGTACTTGCTTGGTCATCGCCGGAAAGCCTACTTTTATTATTTCAACTGAATTCTCTTTGCTGATACTCGCAAGGCGAAGTCGTATTTTTATGACCGCTTTATTAGAAAGATAATAGTATATGCTGATAATGGACGTTGTTATATAAGATATCAGTGTAGCGATTGCGGCACCTTTAATGCCCAAGCCGGCAGCAAAAATAAATACCGGATCCAGCGCGATATTGAGTACAGTTCCAGAAAGCATCGCGACAGTAGGATATATCGTATTCCCCTCAGCGCGGATGATCCCGGCTAAGGTTACATTAAGCACGGCAAATATATTGCCGTATAAAATCCAGGAAGTATAGGCGCTTGCATAGGGCATGATGACTTCACGCGCCCCAAAAAGATAAAGCATTGGGCGCATCAGCAGGAATCCTGTTACCGTGGAAACCGCTCCTAATATAAGAGAAAAGATCACAGCCGTGCTTGCCGCATCGTTGGCCTTAAGTATTGCTTTTGCGCCAAGGCATCGGGATATGTAAGAGCTCGCACCAATGCCCAAAAAAATCCCCAACGCTGTAATCACAACAAAAAGCGGAAATATCACTGAAATAGCGCCGATAGCGCCCATATCTCCCGTCAATCCAATAAAAAAAGCGTCTACAACATTATAGATCCCGTTGACAGCCATGGCCGCAACAGCAGGCAGGCAAAGCCGAAAAAGTGTTTTGGACATTTTCCCTTCGGCCAGCATTTGAATAGCAGATGTTTTCAAATTGAGATTCTCCTTAACTCGGTTGTCTGGATGGTTTCGTTTAGCTTTGGTGCGTTAATAATCCATTCAGGACGCGGGATAACGCTTCAATCCCTGAATTTTCTTCTCCGATGAAGGATGCAAACCTGTGGTCTGCCGTTCCGTATTCAAACTGCCTCAATGATTCATAACCCGGATATGATATAATTCGCGCATAGGCAATACCACTCAGCGGGACATAGGTGTATGTATATGCATAAGTGTTATGCCGTTCAGACTGAATAAACCTCGATTGGCAAATGGTGATAAGTTCACGTGAATCGGTTAAAAACGCCGTGCTCTGCATGACACGCCGGTATTTGAGCAAAGAGAGAATATGCCGAAGCCCATACATCCTCACCATCATCTGAGGCTGATATGCAATCAACCCGGTTCCGGCGTCTTCTTTTTGCATGGCATTGATCAGATTGGTATATAAAAATCCCACCGTATTGATGCTGTAAGGAAGCGTCGGTAACGAAAAGCTGGGTTCTTGCTGTCCCCACATACCGCGTATCAGCGTAACGATGCGTGATATGATATTATCGGAAACCGTATTATAGTCTATGGTTAATACGTTATCGGCCGCGCAGAGCTGCAGTTGGCCTGCCAGTAAATCATTTGTTTTTTGGATTGCCTGTATATCCGCGATTGCCATGGTTTCCCTGGTGATATCGTCACCATTACGATTGAGTATCAGAATATAATCATCCGTCACACCAACAACACTGTCGTAAAGGTGCATATCAGGATTCGCATTCCTGCGTTCAATCATTCGCGGTATTTTAATTAACAGCTTGGCACGATCGGCTTCGGGACATTCCGCAGCAAAAATCGGCGGTAATGCATGTGCTTCTCCAACAATATGAATCCATGGTCCAAATGCATCATACTCTTCAGTTTTATTATAAGCCTTCATTGTTTTTCAGTTTCCTTTAGATAATCAGAAAGTATTGAAAGTCCTTTACACACCTTATCAAAATCAGCATCCGGCATATTCAGGAACAGTTCATTCATACGCGCTGCGTCACGGGCTGTTTTTTCGCGAATCAGCATCCGGGCTTTGTCCGTAGCGGATAAATAGTACTTCCTAGCATCATGCGGATCATCACG
The DNA here is from genome assembly GCA_963674805.2 of Christensenellaceae bacterium. Classification (GTDB taxonomy): domain Bacteria; phylum Bacillota; class Clostridia; order Christensenellales; family CALMFG01; genus CALMFG01. The sequence continues at coordinate 550,103 of CAXXNY010000021.1, read as the reverse complement.
CCGGTTAAGCATCCCCATCTCAATCAGACCGCGTATGATTGTGGTCAGACTGCCTTTAAAAATATGCAGATCACGGCTGATTTGCACCGGCGACATTTGTCCCAAAAAGCTGACAGCCATGATCACCTTGATCTGGTTCTCGTTGAGGTCATATTGATTGGTTTTATAACGATTGAGGATACTGTTGATATGCGCATAAAACATCGGCATAAACCTGGCGAATGCTTCGTTAATTTCGCTGCCGCGCAAAGGTTCTGTATGCGGCAGGCCGTCCTTTGGTTTGTCTGATAATACACTCATAAGATACCGCCCGATATCATATAGTTAGATTTCTTACTATATGATATGCGATACTTTCTCGTTTGTCAATTACTATCGTTATATCTTCTGCAATCAACTGACAAAAAAAGACTGTCCGCATCGGGTCAGCCTTTTTGAATTACTCTTGCTTATATATAAGAATTGTCAGTCTGGTCAGTCCGCTTCACGAACAAGCCTTACCATATTGTATACGTACCGCACATCACCCTGCGGCGCATATTCATTCACAGCAGGATAATCATCCGCATCGCCTGTCTTCGGATCACTGCGCTGCGCACCCGCGCCGTGCACGTCCATCAACGAATGATTCATCTCTCCGGAAGCTTCGCCGAAAGCGATATAAACCGCATTGCCCCCAAGCGGCCTGCCGTCCAGATGTGTCGTGCCTGTCCAATAATATGCGTAACCGAGTGATCCATCAACTCCGGCTACTTGAGTGGTTTGGAACATGGGATCAATTGCAGCGGAACCGGTTGTATCCGGACTGCGCGTGTAATCGACAATACTTTGGAGCTGTTTTGCATCAGGCAATGTCCAGTCGTCACAACCCGCAAATTCCAGGTTCTCTGCCCAGTCCAGCGCCTGCTGCCAATTCATCGTGCCGTTGCCCGATTCTCCGGCTTCAAAATATCCGCTGTCATATTCCATCCACATCAGCCCGGTCGATTCATCGGTGATCGTTCCGTCGCCGTTATCCACAAAGCTGTTTACGCCGTAATGGGTATTACCGCGCACATACATAACATAGAATTCCTTTGTCACTGGATATCCTTTGATTCTGCCGTCGGCAAAGTTAACGCCGAACATCGTCGCCGCACCGCCCATTGTACCGCTTTCATATATCGTGCTGGTTGCATATTGTGAGTCAATAACCCGTTCTCCCGTTTCATCGCCGAATGAAAACTCGAAATAGTCCGTGTCAATATATGGTGTTGCGTCTGCTGCGCTCTCCATAGAGGTAACGCCGGTGAACTGTATCAATGAGTAAAGTTCCTTAATTGTCGGCAGCCGCCAGTCATCATATCCGGCAAGCGAAAATCCTTCCAGATTATCAACCGCCTCTTTCCACGTCATTTTTCCTCCCGGATCCTGCTGCCACATCAGTCCTGTCACGTTATCCGTCACCGTTCCGTCACCGTTATCCGTATAGCTCGGTTGATTTCCGATGTAATTCGCATCCTGCCCGAAGAAGTTATCCCCGGCTTTCTGCTTGCTGATGGCGCTGGTGTTGCTGTAAAAAGCAGTTTGACCCGTGTCAACAATCGGATATCCTCCTGCTGCCGCGCTGTATCCAACGTCCGCTAAAAGCTGGTCTTCAATTTTATTTGCCAGCGCAACCGTCAAATCGCCCGTTATGGAGCCTATATCTATGTCCTGCTTCTCACGTGATGCCTCGGTATTTTCGTTTGGTCCGGGCATGCCTTCCGGAGGTGCGGCGCCTAACAGTTCGCCCAGTGCTTGCGCCTGCTGCGGAGTAATAATTCCTGCGTCAATTGCCATGCCGATTGGATTACTATTATCTGTCTGTTCTTTAAGATAATCCAACAACGCCCGTTTTTCCGTATCTGTCATCTGGCCTGACTCGACCAATTGATCCAGTGCATTCTCTAATGCCGGGAGCGTTTCCGCCTTTTCTGATGCAGCGGTTTGCTGGCCGTCTGCCGTTCCTTCCGTATTGACAGCCACCGCGCAAGCAGTCAAGAGCAAAGCAGTAATCATTATTATGCCGGCTGTCTTAAAAATCCTCCTCATAGCTTTTCCTCCATTCGATTTCACTCAGCGCCCTGACAACCAATATCTGCTCCCCAAACAGGTCAGTTTTCTCCTGAGCAAAGAAATCCTTTAATTTTTACTACATTTTACTGCAGCACTCAGGTTGTATTGCGTACGATTGTGTGAAGTTTTTATGAAATATTTTTTAAAGTATAAAATTTTATCAATAGCGCCTTTTGTCCGGTTTGTCCAACAGTATTGCAGGGCCCCCCCACCGTGCTTGCGGAATCCATCCATAAACGTTATGATGGTTTAAGCGATAAAAGAAAAGCGAGATTATGAATGGTAACAGAACTGCTGATGGATCAAATGAAGCGATACCCCGGTCTCATGGCCGAAGATATGTTAAAGGCGCTGTATCAAAGCGAATTCGGATGCGCCCACTTTGCACGCGACGAGCAGCAGGGGCTGGATCGATTGCTGCAGGAATTGGACAGTCTGCCCTCAGCGCAAATCAATGGCGCCTTGATCGAGCCGGTCGGCGACCTTTTTTGCAGGGTGCATCTTGCCGGACTGAATGCGAATGGTTTGAATCCAACTACGCTATCCCGGTTGTTTCTCCTGTCCAGCCGGTTTAATCCCGGGAGTAAAAGCGGCTTCATCTCTAAGCTGACGTGTTTTCAACAGCTGTGCGATGACAGCACACTGCCCTTTGATCCGTTATATGTCCAAAGCCTGATCGCGGACAACAAGAGAAGCGGATTCCCTGCGATTCATCATTCTCCAGAGTTTCGAAAGCGCTATCACCCCGCTTACCGGGTAATCCGGGCGGATTATGCTATGGTGCTGCCGCTGCTCTGCCGGATTGACCAATTGCTTTCTGAAAAAAAAAGCGTTATCATGGCGATTGAGGGGAACAGTGCGGCCGGAAAGACTACGCTTGCCGCTTTTCTGGAACAAGTATACGGCGGGAATGTATTCCATATGGACGACTTTTTCCTGCGCCCGTTCCAGCGAACCGAGGATCGCTTATCAGCACCGGGCGGGAATGTGGACCATGAACGCTTCTTAAACGAAGTGCTGAATCCGTTAACGAAAAGTGAATCGCTTTCCTTTCGCCCGTATGACTGCAAAGCCCAGGCGTTCGGCAACCCAATTGCCAGTGCGCCAAAACCATTGAATATTGTGGAGGGCGCATACAGCATGCATCCCGCGCTTTCCGGCTTATATGATATTTCAGTGTTTTTAAAACTTGACTTTGAGTCGCAGAAAGAACGTATTTTAAACCGTAATGGTTCTGAGATGCAAAAACGGTTTATTCAGGAATGGATTCCGATGGAAAACCGCTACTTTGAGCATCTGCAAATACCCAAGCAATGTGATTTCATTCTTGATGGTTCGGATATATTGATAAATGGAGTGTAATTAAATGAAAATCTCTTTTTTACCAAAAACAAAAAACGGGAAGTGGTCAGCCGTTTTGTTCGCCGCCCTTATTATTTTCTTAGCGTATTTTTTCCTGATGGTTAATGTGTTCGGCCAGCGCGGCGGTCAGACCTTCTTCAGCAATCTTAACCTCACCATACCCATGATGCTGGCATGGCTGTCTGGGATGGCTTCTTTTATCCTCGGATTAATGGCATTTTTTAAGGATAAATCAGTTTCTGTTTTAGTGATATGCGTGGTTGTGCTGTCTTTTCTGACAACTATCTACGGTATCGCGGCTGTTCTCTAGTAACCATTATTTAGGTGTAATTACCGCATATGCGATATCTTCTATGGTCAGCCCTCTTGGATTTTCTTTAAAATTTAGTGCCAGCGGCGTTTCGGGTGCGCCGGAATCAATCTCGATGTACACTTCGTTTTTCCCGGTTACCAACTGAACACAGTACATACCACACCCATAGTCCACTTCACATACGGTCTGCTGAACGCAGTCAATATTCAGTCTCAAAGCAAAGTGCCCGCAGTCAGCGTTCGGCAGAGTCACACACGCCGTTTCTTCGGTCGGTATAATCATGATGCCGTTATCCGTTGCCTTGCGTGAAGCACCTGTAACCGCAATACTGTCGGAAGAGATATCCATATTGACAACTTTGCTGGCATTATGAAAAGCTGCCTCACTTTCATCGAAAGTCGAATAGTGTTGCTTCTTCCCGTCAATATTAAATACAGTAACCGACACGGTTTCACCGAGAAGGGTATCATACACCACAAAAAGATATCCGTCCTGATCCAGCCTGTATGTCTTTTGATTAACCTGAATATACGTATCTGCACCGCTGGTAATACTAACATCAACAGGCAGCGGGCTGTCAGAGAATGCAGCGTCATCTCCGGTCAGCGTCACGGTGCCTGTACTGCTGATTTGCAGCGCTTTCCCTGCGCCGCTGTCAACAATTGCGGCGTACGCCTGTTGCTTGCCGGGATTGATATCGGGATAAAGCCCGAGTGCATTAAATCCGTCCTTGATGTCGTTGATCCAATATGTATTCGCGCAATTATTCGCCGCAATCAGCGTGATATAGCGCTCATCATCCAGCAATTTAACATAGGCTGCCATGTTGCCCGGATAAGCCTCAAAATTCAGTTGATACGCCTTTATTCTTCTGGCGTTAACCTTTTCCGCCTCTGCTTGCATATGCATCAAATCATCCCATTCAGATTGAGATGCTTTTTGATAATCCCAGGAACAGGAGCTCAGCAGGTCTGAGTAATGGGCGTGCAAGTAAGACGATATATGCGCAGACACCTTAAGCGCACCTGATGTGTTCATATGCGGGCCGTCGAAAGAATCACTTTTCAGCAGTCCGATTTCATCAGTTAGCGTTAAATAATTAATCATCGGAATGTCGTTTTTTTTCAGAAACTCTCCTAATTCATCAGCCATCGCCATCAGCGCCGGAGGATAGACCGCATTACCGCCATTATCCCAGTAAAGCTCCGGTGCAATTGCAAAAATCAGCTGCATGCCCTCACGTTCACAAATGTCCACAATCTGCTGGAGGTAACCGTAATGCAGATCGGGAATGTCAAAAGATTCATCCGGAATAATATCCGTTGGATGAATGGCGGGATTGTCCGGTATCAGACAGCAAGACGTTGTTGCAGGCTCGTATCCAAAATAGGGGTTCCGCTCATATGTGGGATCAAAAAAGTGCGCCACACGCATCAGGAATTCTTTGTTTTTCCAGCTGGCATGATTTGCGATAATGGGAAAGACGTGCTCTGTCCAATTTTCTTTTTTAACCAGGGTCTGAATCATCCGGTATTTATTTCGCGATAAACGCATCCCATCGGAAAAACGGTGAATTTCATCATACTTTGCATCGCTGTTACTCACATCACAGGAAAGCGAATATAGCTCAACAACCGCGATTTTGGGATGCTGGGTTTTGCAGATTTCTTCAAGATAATATGGCACAGCGAAAATCGGCAGACCATGCGTCCCCAGATCCATACAGTCGACCTCATTCTCCTGGCTGATGACCATCGGGATGAAGCTGAAGTTGCTGTGAGAAGCGCCGACAAATACCACGTCCAGTGTGTCCGGCTTCAACTTATAGAACGCATCGAGCTTCTCTATTCCGCGCGATCCGGTATTATCGGCATCAGTCGCATACACCGCCATACGAATAAACCGGTTACAACCCCACACCAGCAGAATTAAAACAATTATTTTAATAACCCAAAAAACTCTTTTTTTCATATCTGCCTCTTAAAACTGAAAATATATAAATTCAGATGCCTCGACGGCGCCGTAATAACCGAATATTAAAATAAACACAGCCAATAAAACGCTTGCAGCTCCCTGATAAAATGTGCCTTTAATCAACTGATGATCGTCCTTGCGCCAGCGAAACCAATCTGTAATGATCAGCCATACCGAGCTGGCAAACAACAAAACCAGTTCCTTCTTATCCAGCCCCAGTTTATATAATAAAGCGCCATCTGTGAATATGCCAAGATTCGCCGGAGTCAAGTGCGTGAATACATAAGCCGCATCGCTGATATTCTCTGCCCGAAAGAATACCCACGCAACCAAAACCAGAAAAAAAGTAAACGGTATGGTGACAGCAGCCCGTAAAGGCGGCCGGTTGCGTTTTTGTCTGGCTTTTTCAATTAAACGCTCGCATACTAAATATATGCCATGGAGACTGCCCCAGATCAGAAAAGTCCACGCAGCGCCATGCCACAGTCCGCTGACCACAAAAACGATCATCAGGTTGCGGTACAGTTTCCATTTTTTATCCACACGATTACCGCCAATAGGTATGTACAAATAATCGCGAAACCATGTGGACAGCGAAATATGCCACCGGGACCAAAATTCGGATATGGATTTTGATAGATAAGGCACCTTGAAATTCTCCATGAGATCAATACCGAGCAGACCGGCCGATCCGATGGCAATATCCGAGTAAGCTGAGAAGTCACAATAAATCTGAAGCGCAAACCCCAAAGTTGCGGTCCATAGGTATGCCCCGGTGAATGACGGCAGGTCGCCGTAAACTGTATTCACGATTACAGCCACTCGGTCCGCAATGACTACCTTCTTAAAAAAGCCCCAGCATATGCGTAAAATTGCTCCCGCTGTGTTTTGATAATCAAAGCTGTGTTTCATTCTCAGCTGGGGCAATAAACGGTCAGACCGCTCAATCGGGCCGGCAACAAGCTGCGGGAAAAATGTGACGTACAGCGCAAAATACCCAAGATGTTTTTCCGCCTTTTTCCTGCCGCGGTAAACATCAATGGTATAACTAAGCGTCTGGAATGTATAGAATGAAATACCGATGGGCAGCAGCAATCTGAGCGCCGCGATCGGGTATTCCTTTTGTGTGACGAGTTCAAAAATCTTGCCAGCTTCCTGATTAAAGAAGTTAAAATACTTGAAGACAAATAAAAGACCGAGATTGGAAACAAGACTCAGCAGCAATAGTGCCCGGCGTATCCGTTTTTCAGCGTTTTTTTCGATCATTATCCCGGCAAAATAGTCGATTAGTGTTGAGAATATAATTAAAACAATATACTCAGGACGCCAGGCCATGTAAAAATAATAGCTGGCGGCAAGCAAAAGCACCCACCTGGCTTTATGCGGTAAGAGGTAGTAGCTGATTATAACTGCCGGTAAAAAAAAGATAAATTCGACTGAGTTAAATAGCACGTTAAACTCCTGTGAAAAACATCTGTTTTATGCTACCACAGACAGCTATAAGGAACAAGTTTTTTCTGTCGGAAACAATGTCGCTGTTCCAGCGAAACGTACAATCAAATAAACGCATAGCGTTTTAGCATATGCCTTCTGCTCTAAAAATCAGGCAATAAAAAAAGAGCAGCTATTCACTGCTCCTGATTTTCTGCTATTTGCCTTTATCAATCTCGACTTTCAGATTGGATAAATCAACTTTATTGCCCAGCTTATTTGCCAAGGTCACAAAGTCACTCGGAATCATGATGATGGTCGTTGTGTTTTGCTCCGCTCCGACCTCAGTAATCATCTGCATGCGTCTTAATTCAAGTGCATAAGGATTTTTCGATATGTCCAGCGCAGCCTGCGTCAATTTCTTTGCTGATTCAAGTTCACCATCCGCTTTTATGATACGGGACCGTTTTTCCCTGACCGCTTCGGCTTCCTTAGCCATTGCCCGCTGCATCCCCTCAGGAATTTCAACGTCTTTCATTTCGACCAGTTCAACTTCCAATCCCCACGGATCTGTAATTTTATCGACAATTTCCTTCAGGTTCAGGTTGATTTTGTCCCTGTCTTTTAAGACCTCATCCAAATTGTTTTGGCCGATTACGTTCCTTAATACTGTTAATGAGGCTTGAAATATTGCCTGTCTATAGTTCTCAACAGTTAAAATCGCTTTTTCAGGATCAACGATTTTGTAGTACAAAACCGCATTCACTTTGATGGTAACGCTGTCTCGTGTAACTGTTTCCTGTGCATCAATGTCAACAGTGTTTGTACGAATATCCAATGTTCTTTTATTTGATATGATTGGCGGAATCCAGTACAACCCCGGTCCTTTGATCGACTTAAAGCGCCCCAAAACAAAAACAACAGACCTTTGATATTCCTGATCAATTTTTAATCCGGAAAGGAATAAAACGAATAGTAAAATTAGTATTATCACAAATGCCATAATCATCACCTCTTATCAATTATAGCACATCTGCTTTTTATTTCCATATAGCAAATATGGAAATTTCAGCTTATAAGTTCGTTCAGTCCAAATCTTCATAGTATTTATCCCGAATCTGTCTGACCGCCATAACCCATTTCATGGCCTGCCGCAGGTCTTCCAAGATAAACCGGTGAATATTTTCTGCGTTCGCGACTTCAATGTATTCATTAGCCGCATACGGAATCATCGGGATAAGCCGCATGGGTAATTCAATAGCCATCTTTTCTGCCTTTACCATCCCCGTGTAGACAATCGCGTCTCTGGTCAGCGTCAGCTCGCCAAATCCCTGATGCTGGTATCCGAACTGCCCCGGCTCGGCAAATAATAGTTCTGTTTTCGCTGTTAACCGGAATGCTTCGTCTTCAATCTCCCGTTCCAGCGCCTCCTGCTGAAAGTCATACCATCGGTCGATTCCGTCAAAATGAACGGTTTCCGGCGTCTCGGGTTCAAACAGCATATACCGGTTCATCCTCACCGCGTTGCTGCATGCTTCGCAGTACAGCCGGTTCCCTTCCGAGCGTAGTGTAAATTCTTCGCCGCATTTCGGGCACTTATAGAGCACGTACTCTGCGCCCTCCGCGATATTCTCACCTTTATAAGGCACCATGGCCTCCCTCTGCCATCGATAATCATCAAAATTAATCGCATCCATTACGCGTTTGTAAATCTCTTTTTGCGATAAGGCTTTAATCTCCTCAACGGTCAGTACGGGCGAAACCATGGTATCGAGCCTGCCGACCCGCGGCTTTGTTGACCACCGCGGACGGGTAAGATAAGCGCCGTCCGTTTTAACCGCAACCACCGGCACTTTCAAAAACTTGATGAGCTTTGCGACGCCGAAGACCGCAAACCCTCCCGGTCTTCCGTCGTTAGACAAACACCCATGCGGAAAGAGCGCAACCGCCCTGCCCTGGTTAATACAGTATTTCATTTTTTTAATCGCGAGCAGATCATTTGTGAACTGGTGCTTGGGGATAACGCCCATCAAATCAAATAAAAAACTGAGCAGCTTATCACGAAAAAAGTTATAAGCACCGACATAGTTCATCCTGACCGGATACATAGCGCTGGTCGTGATCACATAATCCAGCCAGCTGCTGTGCCCGGCCACAACCAGATACGGCGGCTTGATGCCCGCCATATTATGTTTTGTTACTCTTTGATGGTATTTGATACGGTAATACAGCTTCATGAATGAGGCAACCGTATAATACAGAACGGCATTCGGTTTTTTCACTGCGCTCTTGCTCTTATTTTTTTTCATACGCATCCGCCTAACAAATATTTGTCTTTTATAAGTGAACCGGAAAAGCATAATGGCCGTGTTGATATTTTGATTATTATATCAAAGTCAGATGTATAAATACAGCCGGTTTGTATGGATTTATTCATACAATACTGTATAAACTGCCGAATTTTTGATTAAAACCGCATAAAAAAACACTGTATAGTTACAGTGTCTTTTATATACCGCTTATCAGTTCTTCGGCGCCGGCGCTTTCACCACAATCAGTTCCAAAACCGCTTCGTGCAGATTACGGACGTTCATCTTTGTTCCTTCGGGTATTTTCAGCAGCGTCCCCGAACGATATTCATGGTCACCCTGGTCGTCCAGCCCGATCGTCAGTTTCCCGCGTACAATCGTCATATATAGCGGTGCATTGGAATCGTGCACCGGCAGCCCGTTTCCGTTTGGGAAGACCATATGAATGTAGTGAATATTCTCATCAAACAGCAGCCTTTCAACTGCCTTTTCATCACCCGTTCCATAGTGATATACCTGTTCAACCATGTTTTGCCTCCTCAAAATTTAATGAAATATTTAAGACATTAAGCGCTTTTCGCCTTCGAGCTCGGTGATGGATTTAATGTTCTGAGACACTTCCAGTACACCGAGGAATTCACCGGATTTGCTGCGAACCGCAAAATACCGGATATAGACAAAGAGTTCGTTCAATTTAATCCAGAAATCTTCGTGCTCTTTTTTGCCCAAGCGCAGGTCTGTGACGATTTGTTCGACAATATGCACGCTCTTGGGCGGATGGCAGTTTTTCACCTCTCTGCCGATAATCGTAAGCGGCCTTTCGAATATCCGTTCTTTCCCCTGGGTGAAGTATTTTACCCGGTTATCCGCACCTACAAAGGTCATATCTACCGGTACCGTATTCAGTACTGCATTGAGCTCCTCGGCAGTCATGGTGCCTGCGTCAAATGCAATCTCCTGTTTGCTGTCGACAGTGATACGTCCTCCAGCCGCCTTTTCCGCGCCGCTTCGCTTCTCCCCATTATCAGCTTTTCCCTCACTTTTGGTGGTGCGGAATGTAGGCGGCTGAATCAACGCATATCCGATTTCATCGCTTGCTGCTTTAATGTTCTCCCAGTCCGTATCATTGAACGCGTCGAGCGTCATCGGAAAGAGAATCTTCTCTTCTTTGAATATCATTTCTTTGATCTGTTCGATCAGCGCTTCAGTTTGGCTGTCCAATGCCTGATGATCCGCATTGGTTTTTGACAGTTCCGCCAAAACCGTTTTCAGCTTGGCGCGGATTTCATCGTGAATTCCCCACATCACCTGAGGCGGAGCGGTAATCCCGTACTTTTCCATCAGCGGAAACAGCAGGTTTTCTTTTCGCTTATAATGGATGTCGATTGCCGAAAGCCTTTCCATTGCCCTGGATATCGCTGCTTTGTTATCCTCTGTATCAGCTCCCAGGTAGACTTCCAGACTTTTTGCCAGTTCACCCTCCAATAGGCTCTCAATTTTGCGGTTCTCCAGCCGGAAGATGAATACCGGATGCCCCGGTTTATCTTCCTTTTTGGCTGATTCTCCGGAATGGATGTCTGCGATTGAACCTTTAAAGATTGCCGCATGCACATCACAAAGCTTCTGGATATTTTCTACCGGCATGCCCTCATCAACCAGCGCCTGCTCCATCTCGGTAATCTCTGAGGCGCTGACATCTGTGGTCATAGCCTCAAATTCACGCTTCACCTCGTCAAAGTCAGCCCCGTTATGCAGTTTTAAAATCAGCTTTTTTAACTCCTGTTGGCGATGTTCCCTGTTATTTATCAACTCGCTCATCACTCTGCCTCCTTTCGACCAGCTCAAATCCGCGGTCTTTGAACGCTTGCAGGATTGTCTCCCACGCAACACCCTTGACAGTCGTTCCCTTTTTCAACGTCATTATACGCCCTGCTGTCTGCAGCATGCCGGGCTTAGTGATATCCCTAAATCCCAAATCCGACATGATTCCCCTAATTTCCGGATATGCGTCAACCAATTCATATACTGTTTTGTCTGCATTGATTTTAACCACTTTTCTATTCCATCACTTGTATTGTTTTCTGGCTACAATATAATCCGGCTCAAATAAAAAAAATGTGATTCGGCTCACATTTTTTCAAACTTATATCATTCTTTCCAACGCACCCTGATCCGTAATAACCAATACGCGGTTCCCTTTTATCTCAATCCATCCCGACCGTTCAAAAGCATTTAATTTCCGGCTCATGGTCTCCCGCGTAACGCCGGCATAGCTGGCCATTTCTTCGCGCGTCAGCGGAATACGCATCTGGATGACGCCCTGCACATCCTTGCCGTATTCCTTCGCCAACTCGGTCAGGACATACGCCACTTTGCTGTCCGTGTTGATGGTGGATAAATTCTGCGCCAGCTTTTCGGTCTTCACCAATTTATTTGAAAGCTCGGTCACCACCTTGCGGTTAATATCCGGGTGCTTACGGAACAGATAATCCATGTCTTTTTTAGAAAGCATGCAGGTCTTTCCGTCACTTAGCGCAATCGCCGAGAAGTTATAAGGCTCATAATCGCTGAATAAATAATATTCTCCGAACATATTCCCTTCCGAGATGATATTTAATATTTGTTCTTTTCCCTCCCGGTTATGCTTTGAGAGTTTGACCTTGCCCTGGTTGACAATAAACAGCGTCGAAAACTTATCCCCTTCGCGGCAAAGAAATTCCCCTTTCTTAAAATCACGGTGTACGATCATTTTTGAGATTTCCACCATATCATCATAATCCAGTGAATTAAAAACCGAAACTTTGCTTACGCAAAGATTGTTTTTACATCTTGTGCAGGCACTTTCCATAAAACATTATCCTTCATACGTCAGATTGTTCCCAATCACATTTAGCAAGCGCTAACTCTATAAATGCTTTTAGGCCTGCACGACACAGACCTTAAGTGTTTTTATTCATCTGCCTGTTTTTTGCCTAACGGAAAATCCCAGTCCTCCATGTTTCTTTGAGTAATATTCTCAAGCTGCGTCAGCGCATCCGCCAGACCGCCGCGCAGCTTCCCTAGTGCTGCATGCTGGTTCTTGATGATGTTCTGATAATGCTTTTCGATGTTTCCCGAATTTCGTTCCGCAGCTTTTTTTTGTGACAGTTCCTTGTAGGCATCCTGCAGCTCATGATGTGCTTTCAGAAGCGCAAGGTGCTGTGCCTTACTTTCTTCCAGCATTTCTTCCAGCTGTTCGGCTTTTTTTGCACTCTCAGCATCTGTGCGTTGAAGTGACTCAAAAACCTTCCTGGGTATGGCCAGCATACCGCGTTTCATTAACAGGCGCTCCAAATCAGCCATCTGATGATCGTCAATTTCCTCCAACTGAACAAGTTCGCCTTGTTTTAAGAGTTCGTCTCTTTCTCTGGTGACTGCTTTCAAACTACGTTGCAGGTCCTCGTTCTGTTCCCGGAAAACCTTTTCCGTCTGCTTGATTTTTTCATTTAGTTTTTCAATATACGCTTCGACTTCGGCTGCGCTGTATGAACCCCACCGTTTTTTGGGCGCGTCTTCGTCTGCGTTCTTCTTTCTGAGTTGGTCGACAAAGTCTTTATCACTCATCTTGTCTGAACGCCCCTTTCCATCATTTTTCGTAAATGATATCAGTTATGCTGCTTATATTGTCTTGTTTTAGTGCCGTCGGCTATGACATTGAGAACGGTTCGTCCGCTCTTTGCATTTTATCACAGCTCAAAATAAGTATATCACATCTATGAAAAATCTCATATGAAATGTGTGAAACGGATTGGATATATTAATCAGTAGCTAATATGATACGCTTGATTGATAAATAACTTATAAGCGTCAAAATCAATCCGGTCATAATCATCATACGGCGCACGAAATTTCAAAATACCCGTTTCCCCGGGCAAAATATTATATTTTTCTTCCTCACTTGCCGCGATAACTTTTCCGTCAACATAGAATAGGACGGCAACCTCTAATTCTTCAATTTCTATGTCAGCATTGTTTTTTATCTTCGCTATTACGCCGCCGTCAAGAGACTCATTGGATTTTATAGAAAGGTGTTCGGATAAGGATTCATATCCATTCATGTCCATATCGACTTTGATTTGTACACTGTAGTTTTTAAAATCAATATTAGGGTCAGCAATACTGATTGTTTTTGTTACAACCTGCGAACCGGGCAAAACAGCATGATGCACGTCAGAATTCATTGCGAGCATATCTCCATCATTATCATAAAAGACGATGGAAGCCTCAAAGCTCGGAATAATGATATCGTTGTTATTTGTAAACACCACCGCCGCCTCTCCATTCAACAGCGGGAATAATTCATATTTAATATTACCGGCATAAGCATCCAAGTCTTCCGGTTCTGATGAAGGTGTTTTGGGGAAATAATCAGAAACATTATCAACCGCTTCTCCGCTAATAATCTTCGCAAATGCATCTTCATACAATGAAGCGATTGAAGGCGGCACTTCATAGGGCATGCGTAACAGAAATGTTGTATTAAGAAATACATACTGTTTTAAAAAAGCGTAGTATTCCTGTCTGTTCTCAGCATCTGCTTCGTTGTCAAAAATCTCTATTGTAAGGTCTGCGACATCTTCATGCGAAAAATCAACTTTCTCAACATATTCCCCAGGCCGTCCAAGCAGTATCTCAGGGTCTGTGATTTCATCATAGACCACCTCATCCCGAATCGGAAATCCCGCAGCTTTGAGATTTGCGATGAAATCCTGAGCGCTTAATGTATTTGTTTTCTTAGTTGTATCTTCAATGTGCACAGAATCACAGATATCAAAGAACGCTGCTCTAAACTGTTTTGAAATACTCACCGGCTGGGTGAAAGTAAGCGTATAAGCCTGTTGCTGGGTAAAATAAATTCTCTTTATTGTCTCATAGATAAATCCATCAGATTCCCCAGCTGTGTAGTTGATTAAAACTGAATAGGAGTCATTAAAGACACTCACAAATTTATCGTACAGCCTGTAGTCCGGATAAGTTGTTTCAAGGGATTTAAGCGTATCTTCTAAATATGCATCGATCTGGTCTTTGTTTGTGATATCGTCAATATTCAGTTTCTCAGGTGTTAATCCTTGTGTTATTTCAAATTTTGTTGAATCACCGTCATTCGGGTAATAGGTCGTAAATAATAATGACTCGTTCTTTCGCCATTCCGATGGGACCAAAAAACTTACTTGTTTAAAAGTATCAACCTGGTCGAGCGCAATCTGGTCGGAATACTCGGTTATGGTGCCGGTATTGCCTCCATATCTGCTGCCTTGGCTGGCAAAGCTGACAAAGAAAGATGTCACGATCGTTATTAAAACAAGAAGTATGATATGCTTTTTCATTTCATTCCCTATCATATAGAATTATAGCCAATCAGAATTTCAACATGGCAATCATCAGCGTCATGCCGGTCTTATTATTCACCCCGGCTTTTGTACAGCTTCAGTTACTGTTATGCTGGCCGAATCGCCCTTAAACGCCTCGGCTCTGAATCATTTAATCTCTTTCTCCAGGTGTTCCCAAATTAGAGCGTTATGAAAATAAAACTCCGCATGATTTGATATTCCGTTACACCATGCAAAGTCGTTAAACCGAATGACTATAAGGTTTTTAAGTCATATCCCTTACCGCGCTGTCCAGTATCACAGCACCCTCAACTTTCGATGATATCTTTCAGCTGAGTCAACGCCTCCGCCAGACTGGCTTTCAGGTTTGCCAGTTCGTCACGCTGTTTTCTGATTGTACTAAGATAATGCGCTTCTATCTTCTCTAGGTTTTGGTCTGCCGGGTTTTTCTCTGTAAGCGTTTTGAACGCCCCTTGGAGCTCTTGATGTGCGTTTATAAATGCCTGATGCTTCTCTTTGATCTGTCCCAAAGCATCTTCCATATGCTTGGCCTTTTCCGTTTGTTCGGCATCCGTATGCTGAAGCGACTCAAATACGGCTTGGGGTATAATCAACATACCGCGTTTCATCAGCAACCGCTCCAAATCTGCCATCTGATTATCACCGATCTCTTCCGGTACAACCACGTTGCCCCGCCTTAAGAGTTCGTCTCTCTCTCGGGCGACCGCTTTCAGGCTGCGCTTTAAGTCCTCATTCTGCTCCCGAAAGACCTTTTCAGTCTGCTTTATCTTTTCATTCAGTTTTTCAATATACGTTTCAACCTCAGTATTACTGTATGAACCCCACCGCTTTTTGGGCGCGTCTTCATATACTTGCTTGTCTCTGAGTTGATCGACAAAGTCTTTATCACTCATCTTGTCCGCATACCCTTCCTATCATTTTTCATAAATGATCTTTAGTTGGGTCCCTTCTGTGATGCCGTTTTTCTCCGCACTGCCGGCTGTCACCTCAAGTACATTCCTTGCACCTTTGACCAGCGGCCCGAACCTGCGCGGGCAAATGGTATCCACCCTTAATACAGTCAGTGTCTGGGATAAATAGATTACATCAATGCAGAATTTCATATGAAATGTATGAATCTGGCTGCACTTGGTAATCAGCATGCCCTCGCCTTTTTTAAGCGATTTTGTATGGGTTAATCCGATCAGACGCTTAAAAAAATTATCGGCAATCTCTATACTGTTCCATTTAATTTGTCCATCTGCTTCGATTTTCATAGGGCACCTTTACATAAATTCATCGATTATATTAATAACGGTCGGTCCAAGCAGGATAATAAATATCACCGGGAATATAAAGATAACCATCGGCAGTGTCATCTTAATCGGCGCTTTCATCCCTTTTTCCTGGGCACGCTGCTTTCGCGATGTGCGGAGCTGCTTTGCCTGGCTGTTGAGCACATTTTTAATCGGTGTCCCAAACTGTTCCGACTGTACCACAGCCGATACAAACATCTGCAGTTCACTGACCTCGTTGCGTTCTCCCAGCGCCGTTAAAGCATCGCGCCGCGATAACCCCATTTGGATCTCTTTGGCCATCTGTGCCAATTCATCGATTAACGGGCCTTCCAGCTTATCAACCGCTCTTAAAACCGCAGCGTCAAATCCAAGGCCGGCCTCAATACTGACGCTTAAAACATCCATCACGTTTGGCAGATCGTTCTGAATGGCCTCTGTCCGCTTCTTGATCTTTGCCTTTAAGAAGTAACGCGGAATCGTCACCATTGCCATCATCGCCGCCAGCAGCATCAGCAGCTGGATTCTGACATCATCGCTTAATGATAGTGCGGCAAAGATACCGCCGGAAAGTATAATACCGTAAAAAAACATTTTCATCAACTGGTATTCGTGCGGGCCCATCTTGATACCCGCCTTTTTCAGCTGGGCTTCCAGCACGCTGTTCGCGTTGTTCTTTTTACCCGACTTTCGGTTCATCCGGCTCGCCATGCGGGATAAACCCTTCGCCATCTTCTTCCAAAGCGGCTGTATAAAGCGCTGGAAAAACGGCTTTTCCAGTTCTTCATCGAGATATTTGACTTCATTGCGCATCGCCCGCATCTGATCGCGCTTATAGGATTCCGCTCTCAGCGTCTTCCCAAAAATCAACAGCGTCAGCAGAAACATAAATCCGGCAATACTAATAATCATTATGACCATATCTGTCCGCTCCTAGTATTTTATCGTAATCGTCTTTTTGATCAGTAAGAATCCAATCAATTCCATAATCGCCGCAACAATCAACATAGCGGTTCCCATCGTTGTATTAAAAAAGGTTTGAATATACTCCGGATTGATTAGCATTAAAATCCCGCCCAGCGCCGCTGGCAGAAGCCCGACAATAACTCCACTGGTACGGCCGGTTGCGGTTAATACCTTTATATCATCCTTGAGTTTTTGGCGTTCAACAATCGTCTCCGAGATATTACGCAGGATCTCCATCAGGTTCCCGCCAACCTGGTGTTGTATCTGGACGGCCGAAACCGCCAGCATCAACTCCGTGCTTTTCACGCGCCTCTGCATATTGCCTAACGCCTCATCCAAATTACTTCCAAGCTGTACTTCCTTAACCGTAATCGCAAACTCTCTGGCGATCGGGTCTTTCATCTCTTTTGATATGCTGACCATCGCCTGCTGGAAAGTTAGACCGGACCGCAGGCAGTTCCCAATCAGCATCAGGGCATCCCCCAGTTGTTTTTCAAAGAGATCCAGCTGCTTTTTCTTTTTGCGCTGTACAATAACCAACGGTAAAATCAGCCCGAGTGTTACCGCTGCAATAATGGATATCGAGTGAATTCCGGCAATAATCATAATCACGCCGGGCACGATAGCCAAAAAAGCCCATACCAGCAGAAACTCCTCAGGCCGCATACGGATTCCGGCGCTGCTGAGTTCTTCAACCAACACCTGCGAAATCGGCAAGCGCGCCCGCTTTTTCTGCTTTCTTTCCCGGGTGGGTCGTTCGATTGCCTCCATATCCCCGAAAAGCATTTTAACGCGTGTATTAATCTCAATTTTATGACGCAGCAATAAAGAAAGTACAAACAGCATTGCAAAAAATACGAATAGTCCGGCTGATATCGTCAGCATCAATGTCGGCATCTGTTTACTCCCCTTTCGCTGTATTAACTAAACCATTCATCAAAAACACTAACGCCGTTATGCTGGATTTGTTCCACACATTTCGGCCTGATACCGGTACTGATAAACCGACCCTGAAACTTGCCGGTCGCATCGGTTCTTCCCTGCGTTTCAAAGACAAAGATATCCTGCATGCTCACGATGTCGCCTTCCATTCCGGTCACTTCCGTGATATTCGTGACACGCCTTGAACCGTCTTTCATCCTGCTCTGTTGGACAATAATATCCACTGCGGACGCAATTTGCGTGCGGATTGCAGTGAGCGGCAGTTCCATGCCCGCCATCATAACCATGGTTTCAATACGGGCAATGGTGTCTCTTGGCGAGTTCGCATGCGCGGTGGTCAGCGAACCGTCATGGCCGGTATTCATGGCCTGTAGCATATCGAGCGCTTCGCCCGATCTGACCTCACCGACGATAATCCGGTCCGGCCGCATACGCAGTGCGTTTCTTACAAGATCGCGTATCGTCACCTGCCCGCGTCCTTCCGTATTTGCCGGACGCGACTCCAGCGTGACAACGTGGGTTTGGTTCAGCTGTAACTCGGCTGCATCCTCGATCGTCACAATCCGTTCGTCCACCGGGATAAAGCCGGACAGCACGTTGAGCAGTGTCGTCTTCCCGCTGCCGGTTCCGCCGGATACGATGACATTCATCCTGCCTTTGACGCAGGCTTCCAAAAAGCTCATCATCTTGGGCGAAATCGAACCAAAGTTAATCAAGTCTTTTGAGGTGTACGGGGTTTTAGAGAACTTTCTGATGGTCATCACCGGGCCGACCAGAGACAGTGGCGGGATAATGACATTCACACGCGAACCGTCCTTCAATCTGGCATCTACCATCGGGCTGGCTTCATCAACATGGCGCCCGATCGTTGATACAATCCGGTCAATAATATTCAAAAGGTGAGACTGGTCTCTGAATCGTACTTCTGCCTGATAAAGCTTCCCTTTTCGTTCCACAAACACCTGCTTATACCCGTTAATCATAATTTCTGTAACGTCCGGATTATTCAGCAGCTCTTCCAAAGGGCCGTAACCCATAATATCGTTGTAAAGTTCATCAGCGATTCTGGAGCGCTCAGGGCGCGGAATCGTCCCCGCCTCGTTTTGCAGCACTTCGGCAAGCATATCTCTAACGGTTTTTTCATCCGTCTCTTTAACCGAGTTGAGCGCCTCAATGGTTTTGATTCTGACATGCTCTTTCAGCATCATCATCGCATCATTTTGAGGTTCCGCTTTTATCTGCATCTCCATGCGCTGCGGTGTATTCTGACTGGTCTTTGATTCGTCAGTATATTCTTCCAGCCGGCTTAACAAGCTCATTTATTTTTCCTCTTATCATTTTTAATACAATGCTTTGCCATCCGCATCAGACCTTTAGTCAATCCGGAGGTCGGCATGATGGACACAAACGGCTCTCCCCGTTCCTGACAGTGCCGTGCGGTTTTCGCATCCTCAGGAATCGAAAAAGCAACCGGCAGTTCAAGTACATTTTCAAAATCATTATTGGTCAGCACCGATTTTTGGTCGGCATTGATGACCAAACTGACCTTAGTCTGTTGTTGCAGTGACCGTAATATATCCATAATCGACTTTGCCGCCCTTAAATTCGGGATGTCCCGTTTGACGACCAGCATGATATCATCCGCACTCTCGATGGCCGAAAGTGTACAGTCGCCTAAATCGCTGGGCAGATCGATAATCACAAAATCATAATATGGCCGCATCACACTGATGATGGATTCCACATGGCGGTGGGTCACATATTCCGCATACTTTGGACTGATCGGCGAGCAAAGCACCGTGAGTCCGCTTGAATGCTGCACCGTAAACGACTTGATATCGTCAATATTAAAATCATTTTTCTCCTGCACCAGCTCGGCAATCGTATCCTTAACCTTCAGGTTCAGTGCCAAATCAGCGTCTCCATAACAAAGCGACAGGTCAACCAGCGCCGTGCGCCGTCCACTCTTTGAGAGTAGCACAGCCAAATTGACCGCCAGCGTCGTCTTCCCCGATCCGCCTCTGGCTCCGTAAAACGCGATAACCTTAGGTTCCTTGCCGGTTTCCACTGCACGCGCCTGTTCAAATACCGCCGCCTGAATCAGGACATCTTTCAGTGTGTCCGATTCAAATACCGGCACAACGCGCCGTATACCGGAAAGCATCGCCTTGCTGAGTACATCGATATCATTGCTGTCTGTCAGAAGGACGATTGCGATTCCGGGAAATCCCTGATAGATGCGCTGGGCAATTTCCATTACGCCTGTATCGCCTTCTTCACTGACCAATAGCACCACGTGCGGCATATACCCGTTAATCTTGGTCAGCACATCCGTATTCATGCTCGCAAATCCGACCAAAGCGATTTCTTCTTCGCGGCCGAACCGCTTGCGCAGTTCAATTCGGGTGTCTTCGTTGTTTGCCACCGCAAGCACTTTATAGATTGCCATCTCCCGTTTCCTTTCCTTCTGTTCTGATTAGGGCAGTTCCGGATAATAGACCTTATTCTTGCTGAGACCGCTGTCCAGTATGGGCCTCAGTACCAATCCAAGTTTCTGAGAGGTTGCCGAGTAACCGTTTGTGACCGCATAATAAACAGCTAAAATCTGATCAGGCGTCCCCGACAAAGTGACAAGGCTGTAGGTGCTGAGCGAGTCCGCCGCCTCCTGCTGCTTCATTCCTGTTGACAGAACCAGCATGTTTTCCGCAATCAGCATAGACATGGCTTTCAGGTCGGGTTCTTCATCTTCCTCGCCCTCTTTAAGCGGAAGTTCAACCGAGACCGTTGCCACCACGTCAACAAAGTCGCCGGGGGTAATGTTCCCCGCAACGCCTGCAAAGTCTTCAACTGTGATGGAAATTGCCCGCTGGCCTTCTGCCAGTGTATAGGACATCTTATCGGCGTCGTCACCCTGCGTACTAATTTTGTTATATAAGACCTGCTCCGCAGCCAGAACCGGATATTTTGTCAGCCTGCCGACCGCCTCATCCAGAAGCTTAACTGCGTTCGGATTAATCGCCTCCAGCGGCAGTTCGGATAATGTCACCATATCTGCCGTAATCATCGTGTTCGCAGGAATGTCGCTTTGCGCAACCACCACAAAATCTGTCTCAATGACCTGCGGTTCATTAGCCTTCTTCATAGAATCCGCAAAATAATAAACCGCCACCGCCGCAATTAAAGCCATAATAATTGCAAAAACATATACTTTCTTCAACGAAAAACCCTCCCTGTCGTCTACTCCATTAAACGGATTTTAAAAAGCCCGTATCCGATATTATCCGATGTCAGCGTTGTGCCTTCACCGTCGTTGATGTTGATCTCAATATGCGACGCCAGAATCTCTCCGCCGCCGCTGTTGCCCTCAAGAACGAATGGCGCAAATCCGGCCACCTCTATTGTGTGTGAATCCACCATGTTAAAAATAATCAAATAAACCACACGCGGACAGCTGTCCACATAATGGCTGGCTGTACATCCGCCATCGCTGGGAAAATGCGTGCACGAATTATAACGGATTGTAAACGCAGACTGCGTCGGTCCGTCCATGTTCCCTGTCTCAACCGGCAGAATATCTCCGATTTGGATATATCCGCCGTAGCCATACATCAGCCAGGTCATAAAATCATTTGCCCCGCCGCCCTGGAATCCGTCAAGGTCCAGAGCACCGAAAAAACCTGTTTCCCCGTCCCCTTCTCCGTATTTTACGATAACATTCTGCGCGCCGTTCGCGGCTAAAGCGGCATTGAACTGGTCAACGGTTGTCCCCAGCGGCACCATATCGGTACACGCCGTTACACATTCCAGACCGACCATTGCCGCTTTGTCTACACGCGCACCGTTTATCCCGACAATCGGCCCAAAACTGTAGCTTACATCATCCTGCATCTCCACACGTACAGCCGTATATCTTCCGTTAATTGTATTCGTAAATGTAATGTCTTGAATTTTACTGGCGTCGAATCCGTTTTTAACGATGTATTCCTCAATCTGTGCCGTTGCCGCTGCCTGTGTTGCTGTATCCGTAACATTGATCGGCAGCATCGGCCCAACCGAATACGCCGCGGCATCCGCGGCGTTTTGCATCTCACTGCCGCGCATATATACCTTGCCGAGGTCAATCACCAATCCCGTAAAAGCCGCCACCGACATAAAAGCAACAGCAGCGATTACGGCAACCGATCCTTTTTCGTTTTTCTTCAATCTCGAAATCAATTTCTTAAACATCATTTCTTCCCCGATATTTATTCCATCAACCGCACTCTGTAAAATCCGTAATTCATGTTGGCGGATGTCAGCGGAACGCTGTCCCCGGTATTCTCTGTAATCTCCGCATGGGACGCAATGACTTCTCCGTTCCCATTGATTCCCACCAATATGAAAGGCGCAAAGCCCGCAATTTGTACGGTGTGGCTGCTAAGTTCCTCATAAATGACCATATACGTCACCCGCGGGCAATATTCAGAAAAGTGGCTCGGCGTACATCCGCCGTTTCCCGGATAGTGCGTACATGCGTTATAGCGTTCTGTAAAAGCCTGACTCGTCGGCCCGGCCATATTTCCGTTTTCTGTTGGAATTACCTGGCCAATGTAGTTTGTGCCGCCGTATCCATATGCCAGACGGTCCCTGAATTCATTTGCGCCGCCGCCCGAACTGCCGTCCAGGTCAAGTGCGCCGAAGGCTCCGTTTTCTCCGCCGCCGCCTCCGTATTTCACGACCACACCTTGTGCGCCGTTTTCATTCATCGCATTTTGAAAGTCTTCTGTTGTCATCCCCAGCGGCACTGTTCCCGACACACCGGATAAGGCTTCCAGCCCGACCTTTGCCGTTCTTTCCACCCGGGCGCCGTTCACACCAACAATCGGACCAAAGCTGTATAAAACATCATTTTGCATGCTGATCCGAACACTGGTGTATTTCCCATTAATCACGTCCTGAAATTCGATGGATTGAATGTCACTTGAGGCAAATCCGTTTTTTTCAACGTAATCGATAATGCGTGCCTCTGCCTCGCTTTGCGCAGTCCCGTTGCCGACACTGATTGGCAGCAGCATACCTGCTGAATAAACCGCTGCATCTGCAGCGCTCTGCATATCGCTGCCGCGCATATACACCTTACCGAGGTCAACCACCATACCGGTAAAAGCGGAAACCGCCATAAATGCGACCGCAGCAATAATAGCGACCGATCCCTTTTCCTTTTTCAGAATTCGCTTCAGCCGTCTCATAATGTGTCTCCTAGTCGATACTCATGACTGTTGTTGACGTAATTAGAATAGTCTCTCCTGGCACAAAAATATCAGTAAGCGGGGTTAATACCGGCAGGTCGGTGGATACCGTTACGCCGATATCACCGCTTGCTGCCGCAACTGCGACTGTTAAATCATTTGGGTCAATAACGGTCGCCGCACCCTGCACATGGGCCGTCACCTTGTCTGTCAGGTTTGACTCACCGTAATGAACCACCGCATATCTTGCCCCGTCACGGCTTAAATTATTGACCATCAGTTGATGGGAATATATCCAGCCGAAATCGATAATACCAACAAGAATAATAATGAAAAGCGGAATTACCAGTGCCGCTTCCACCATTGCCTGTCCCTTTTCTTTTTTCTTTGACATGGCCCGCCATCGTTTCATTTTGAATCCGCCCATAATAATACCCTTTAGTTTAACATGTCCATCACCAAAAGCTGATGATGGACATGTTCTTCACTTCTGGAGACAATGCTCCGTCAAATCTTTGGTTTTTTCAAAGTAATCGTCTGCTCTCAGTTCCGATTGCTTTGTTGTGTGTTTCTCTTAAGAGAATTCCGACGGTACTGCCGGCCGTTACTTGGCAATACGGTTTATCTGCGGTTCTTCCGCAATATCCGGCTCCGTCAGAGCAATACTTTTTTTGCAGCTTATGACGATGCGCCAGGGATTGTCTGTTCAGCTGTTGTGAATAATGCTGAGATTTTCGGTCCGAGAAGCAATAACGCTGCAACTGCTGCGACTGCAACCAATCCGAGGATCAGGCCGTATTCGACCATGCCCTGTCCGGATTCATCCGTCAAAATTTTTTTAATACTTGACATGTTTTTTTCCTCCCGTTTTATACGGTATATTTTTTTACAATTCGTCTGTTGTATCATCAAGCTTATGATGATGCACCAGGAACCGCCTGTTCAGCTGTTGTGAATAATGCTGAGATTTTCGGTCCGAGTAATAACAGTGCGGCAACTGCGGCAACTGCAACCAGCCCAAGAATCAAGCCGTATTCAACCATGCCCTGCCCGCTTTCGTCTTTCAGGATCATTTTTAACGCTTTCATGCTCATGTTCCCCTTTCTTAAAAAATATTTTCATATTTGAATCGCCGATGCAATCGGATACAACAGCGTCACGAATATGCCAAATGATAATGGCGGCCCAATTGCCACCTCGGTTTTAAAGTTCCCCTTCTTTGTGGCTACGAGATAAAGCCCGTACAACGCCACGATAATGCCCATGATTGCCACTGCCTGAACCAAGCCGATGATGCCCAGATAAAATCCTGCGACCGCAGCGAGTTTCACATCACCCCAGCCGATTGTCAGCGAGAACCTTGCCGGGATCGTAAACATTACCCAGCCAATCGCGGCGCCTGCCAGCGCCGGCAGCAAAGCCCTCCAATCCCCTGCGGCGGCTACTGAAGCAATCTTTAATAAGATCAGAAAAAGCAGCAGCTCATTTGGTATCTTGCGGATCTTACCGTCTACAGCTGACAGACACAGCAATGCAAAGAATATCCCCATATATTCCAGAATTTTTAAAGTACGATCTGCAAAGAGCAGAATCACGATTGTTCCCAATGCACCAAACAATGCCCATACAACGATGCTGATACGGCTGGTTAAGAGCTTACCTTCAATTTTCTCTTCGGTTCTCTTTTTAATCAGGTATCTGGCAAGCAGCAGCAGCAATATGCCCATTCCTGCCCCCGCGAGTACCCACACAACCGCTTGTGCCATCCTTAACAGCCGCCCTTTCGTGACCTTTGGTTCATTTATAAACCTTTTTTAACGCATATAAACTATTTTTTTCATTTTATTTCCAACCTATTAAAAAAGCAGCCTGATCGCTAAATGCGGGCTGCCGAAAATATCACTTATCAACTTTTAAGTGTTCCATTAAAGCGGCAACTGGCTGTCTTAGAAAATCATCTCCTTAGACCCTATAGCTTTGTGTCCCGCCCTTTCGGACGGTTTACCATTTACGAATTAACGTATATTCAGTTTTGTCAGTTTCGAGGTGCAGTTATCAGTTGAAAAGAATCCCTAAAAAAGGAAAATGGCAGTAAATCCTTCGGAATCCACTGCCAACATGTCAAATAATACTTTTTAAAAAGCAAAATATTTGGCAGCTGGCTACCATAGAAATCCTTAGGCCCTAAAGCTTTGCGCCCCATCCTTTCGAATGGTTTGCCTTTTCAACTATCTGCGTCAATGATACATGAGACCCCGTGTTTTGTCAATGTTTATTATGCAAAATACAGGCAGCTTGTTATGCCGCGGCGGTTAGCTTGAACTTATACCATATATGGTTTATAATATTTAGATTAATAATGGGGGAATAAATAAATGGCAGGAATGACATGTCCGTTTTGCGATCATATGATTGCACTCTCGTCTGAGGTCCATAAAACATTTGATTTAAGTTTTGATGCGTCTGATATTCCAAAGCGAAAGAAAATCGCTGACGATACCATTCAAGTCGCATTTACCAAATGTCCGAATTGCGGCAAAATCAATATAATTGCAGACGGGATCGGTGAAACCGTAGCGGGAAAACACCTGCCTGTACACCCAATGAGCATGGCGCGTAAGTTCCCCGACTATATACCCGATACTATAAGAAAAAACTATGAAGAAGCCTATGCCATTCTGCCGTGCAGCCAGCGTGCTTCCGCGGCTCTCAGCCGGCATTGTTTGCATCAGATTTTAAGCGATTTTTTTAATATACAACGCGATACCCTAAAGGACGAACTCAATGCCTTAAAAGACCATATGTCAGAGGAAGACTGCAAGCTGATTGATGCGCTGAGGAAATCAGGAAATTTAGACCAGCATTTTACTCACGATACGCGTTTAATCGACGAAGCCGATGAAGGCGAACCCGAAAAACTGCTGAAGCTGATTGAATACATGTTTGAGCACTGTTATATTAAACGTCATGAACAGGAGACCTTGTTCTCGGAGATCATCGGACTCGATGATGATAGTAAAAAAACAAAGAACGGTAAAAAATAAGCATCTGCGAGATGCTTATTTCATTTACCGGCAAGTTTTTCATTATCTTCGGATCTGCGTGTTGTACTCTCGATTTTCGCCCTGTATATCTGTGTACAGAAAATCGCTTTTTATTTGTATTGGCTGACTGTATCGAGTATATCCGGCAGTGCCTTAATAAATGCGGCAACAACTTCCGGGTCAAAATGTTCGCCCGCTTCGCTTTCAATATACTTAACCGCTGTATCAACTTCCCACGCGTCTTTATAAGGACGGCTTGAAATCAAGGCATCAAATACATCCGCAATCGCAACGATTCTGGCATAAATATGAATTTCTTCGCCTTTTAGGCCTTGCGGATATCCGTTCCCGTTCCATTTTTCGTGATGCCCAAACGCAACAATGCGCGAAGCGCGCATCAATTCCGTTGTGCCTTCCCCAATGATATCGGCGCCGATCTGGCAGTGGTTTTTCATGGTCTCCCATTCGTCTTTGTTCAGCTTCCCCGGTTTTTGGATCACAACCTCCGGAATACCGATTTTCCCGACATCGTGCATGGGCGCAACATGAAGGAACAGATCCATTTTCTCCTGGTCAAACCCATAAGCCTTGGCGATATAGTAACAGAATTTACTCATTCTGACGATATGGTTCCCTGTTTCATTATCCTTGTATTCAGCTGCGATACCTAGTTTCCGGATAATCTCCAGCTGGGCATCAATCAGTTCTTTGGTTTTATCCTTAACCTGCGTTGCCAGATATTTTTTTTGATTGCTTAATGCCAAATGTGTCTTGATCCGGCCTTTCAGCACCACAGGGCTGATTGGCTTTGTGATATAGTCAACGGCACCCAGTTCAAATCCCCGCACCTCATCAAAGTCCTCATCGCGGGATGTCACAAATATAATCGGTATATCATGTGTCAACGGATCCGCCTTTAGTATTGTCGCAACTTCAAATCCGTCCATTTCAGGCATGATGATATCCAGAAGGATGATATCCGGAATGAACTTGCGCGCAATACTGATGGCCATCTTGCCGTTGGTCGCAAATTTGATATTATAGTCATTATGCAGTAATCCGTTGATTACATCGATGTTTTCAACGACATCGTCAACGATAAATACTGTTTCCCTTTCATTGCCTGCGTTCATTGGCTGTTCACCCTCTTTTCAATATCCTTAATCAATTCACCGCATATCCGGGATGCGGAATCAAAATCATAATCATCAATCAGTTCACCCATTGCCTTGACCTTTTCACGATCCGCGCTGTGTTCAGCACGCTGCATTTCGTCAAATATATCCTTTGCCCCGGTATCATATTGTTTTAATAATTTTCGGAGTTTTTTCAGATTCACAACCATTTCAGCATCCGTAATTGCCACCGTGCCGTCTGCGGTTATATTCTCCATTACTGCCGCATGGTTCAGTTTCCCGATCTGTTCCGCGATTGATGACAATTCCCTTGATATTTCGTCCAGGTTTTCATCGGACAGCTTGTCAGGGCCGTCATCCTGCGCCAGCACTTGCTCACACGCCTTGACCATCCGATTAAGGTTCACGGCACCAACATTCCCCGACACGCCCTTCATGCCGTGGAGCATGCGCTTGCTTTCCTCTTTTTTCCCTTCTGCCAGAAGCCCGCGCAGATCTTCGGCAAAATTGATGTAATTTTTCGCAAACTTATTTAATGTACTGACATACAGTCCGGTGTTTCCGCCGAATCGTTTTATTCCGTTTTCCACATCAAAGCTTAAAAGTGTTTTCTTCGCCTCAAGTTCAAGCGCTGCAGTTGGCTTTAATGTTTCTTGTTCATTTTTCTTTCGTTTATTCGGTTCAATATATTTAACCAGCTTTTCATACAGTTCCTGTGTATCAATCGGCTTGGCCATATAGTCGTTCATTCCGGCTTCTCTGGCGGCATCCTCCGTATTGTCCATCGCATCCGCACTTAGGGCAATAATCGGCTGGTCGGCATGATATACGCCCCTCAGGGTTCTCGCTGCAGTGTATCCGTCCATAATCGGCATCTGCAGATCCATGAAGATTAAATCATAGTCTTCGCCGGATTTCAGCTTTTCAACCGCAACCTGCCCGTTACCTGCCAGATCCACATAGAAGCCCTGGCGCTCTAAAAGTTCCTTCGCAACCTGCTGGTTAATTTCGTTGTCTTCAACAACTAATATCCTGGCGCCCCTGATTTTCGAAAGTTCCTTAGGATATTCCACTTTAGCGCCTTGTTTTTCATCCGTCCTTTCTTTTCTGCCGAAGGCATTGACGATTGCATCATATAACACGGACTGTGTCAGCGGTTTTGACAATATATCTGCAAACCCCTCTTTTTTTGCTTCATCCAGTATCTCATGCTTGCTGTATGAACTGATCAAAATGGCTTTTTGCTGCGCTTCGGGATTAATGATTTCCTTAATCTTTGCCCATGTTTCCACCCCGTTGATTCCGGGCATCTTGTAATCAATAATAAATAAATCAAAATGGTATTTTGCAGCTTCCTCCACCGCTTCTTCCCCGCACGAAACCAGCGCAGCATTCAGGCCGAACCGCTGGAGATAGTTATCAATCACATCGCGCGCATACGCATTGTCCTCTACGACCAGCACTTCCAATCCTGATACTTCGGAAGGAATAGTCGCCTTCGCGGCTGGGACCTGCTGGCTTAACGTAAATGGAATCGTAAAGTAGAACTCACTGCCTTTTCCGTATTGGCTCTTTGCGCCAATCTTACCGCCCATCAGCTCAACCAAATTTTTCGAGATACTGAGGCCCAGTCCTGTGCCGCCATATCTGCGTGTTGTTGAGGCATCAGCTTGTACAAACGCATTGAACAACCCGGACATTTGCGCTTTCGTCATACCGATGCCCGAATCAATCACACTGAACCGGACCAATGCCCCTTTCCGGTTCTGTTTATCGACAGCCACCTTTACTATGACTTCGCCCTGGTCGGTAAACTTAATCGCGTTGTTGGTCAAATTTAATAAAATCTGTTCCAGCCTGAGCGGATCGCCTATCAATCCGCTAGGCACATTCTCGTCTTTTGAAATAATGAACTCTATGCCTTTTGCTTCTGCTTTCAGCGACAAAACATCAGAAAGGCTGGAAAGCACATCGTCCAGATTATACTCAATCTTTTCGATAGACAGCATACCTGATTCGATTTTAGAAAAATCGAGAATGTCATTGATGATATTAAGCAGGTTTTTCGATGCATTGTCGATTTTCTTTACATAGTCGCTCTGTTTTGGAGACAGATGGGTATATGTCAACAGGCTTAAAAGCCCCATGATGGCATTCATCGGGGTACGGATTTCATGGCTCATATTCGCAAGGAAATCGCCCTTTGCCCGTGAAGCCTGCTCAGCTGCCGCTTTTGCTTTTTCCAGCTCTTTAAAGTTATTCGCATTATTCAGCGCAACCGCTGCCTGCGCCGCAAAAGCTTCGGCTGTAGCCGCCATCTCTGCGTTATAATAGCCAGCCTCATAGGAATCCAGCGTTAACTCTCCGATAATATCGTCATTGATCGCTAAGGGAACGGCCATAAACGAACGGATTCGCTTTCCTTCCGACATATCAACAAATTCTTTATATCTTCTGACATCCCTGATTACAACCGTGGATTTTTTATCCATCACTTTTTGATTCAGCGTTCCTTCTTCACAGGCAAATGTCAGCCCGACAATGCTTTCAGGGTCCGAAAATCCTTCGCAATAGATGACCCTAAACTCGCCGTCTTTAAATTCCTGTATCGTTGCCGTGTTAAAGGAAACAATTTCCCTTAAGCTGCTCAAAATAACGCGCAGAACTTCGTTTAAGTTGACCGTGCTTCTCAGCGCAAGGGAAGTCGTATAAAGCTTTTCAACTTTTTCGAGCGCGTGTTTCGTCTCCTGCTGCTGTCTTTTCCTTTCGGTAATATCCTTAAAGACGATAACCGCCCCTTCGATTGCATCGTCCTTTAGAATCGGAACACTGGTATATTCCGTATCAAATGAACCGCCGTCTGCCCGCCACAGCACTTCATCATGGATATTATTGCTTTCCCCGAGCGTATACGCTTTGTATATCGGACATTCACTGATGTCATATGCTTTTGCGTCGGCATGTGTATGATGGATCATTTGATGTATGAGCTGGCCAAGCAGTTCGTCGTTCGCATACCCCAGAAGCTCCGACGCTTTAGAATTAGAGAAGTTCACCCTGCCCTGAGTATCCACACCGATAATCCCTTCGCCGACTGATTCCAACAGCAGTTTGATTTTTTGCTCGGCTTCTTTTCTTTCTTCAATATGCTTTTTCAGCGACCGAGTCCAAAGAATTAAAATCAGCATAATCGCGGCAACAATCACCAAGCCAATGATTCCGTATTGATATATCCGGCTGTAGTCTGGTTCGGTTTCGATTCCAAGCCACTTGTTTTTGATGAGTATTTTTTGTTCTTCGGGAATCTGCGCCAGCGCTTTGTTTAAAATCGAAACCAGCATCGGTTTATTTCTGTTAACAGCCATCGTTAATTCAGCGGTATCACTGTCCATGATTTCGCCCACAATGATGTTGCTTATGCCGAGCTGGTTGGCCGCATATTTTGCACTTGAGTAGTTCGCAACCGCCGCGTCGATTTCACCGACGGACAGTGCGGACAACAGGCTTTCGGTATCGTCAAATAGAACAGGATCAATATCCGTCTCATATACCAGATAGCTGTAGTTGGAGCTGTTACGCTGAACACCGACGGATATGTTCTTCATGTCTTTAAATTTATAGACTATCCCGTCAGACAGCGAAAAAATGGCGCGCTGATATTTCAGATAGCTGTTCGTTAATAAAAAGTGATCCTGCCGTTCCTTGGTTACCCCAACGCAGGGCAGAAGGTCCACCTGCCCCTCTAAGGCAAGATTGTAGGCTTCGGGCCAAGTCAGGCCCTCCATGATTTTAAATGATAAACCGGTTTTGACCTCAATCAGTTTCAGGTAGTCCGCTGCAATCCCTTTGTAATTGCCGTCAATATCGATAAACTCAAACGGCACAAACATCGGGTCAACGGCTGTGACCACAACCGGATTTTGTTTGATATAGTCCAGCTCTTCCTGAGTAAAGTCATTGCTTCCGCCTGATGCGGTAATTGGTAAAAACACACAGCACAAAATAGATACCAGTAAAGATATAAACGAATATTTTTTGGCTGATAATTTCATTATTCATACCTCAAATGCTGCGCATTCATTTCATTACTCGTATGGTTTTTTTGCCCCTATGTTCTTGAGTGCCTCCTGTATGGTTATTTCCCCTATCACTGCCTGATGCACATAATGCTCATACAGCGGTTTATACGCTTCTTCCCATTCCGCTGTCATCGTATTAATACTCGGTTTTTGATACCCTTCAATAAATACTAAGAATTCCGGATATCTTTTAAAGAAATCAGAATCTTCCATGTCTTTTCTCAGTGGTACTCTGTATGGATAAAACGCCTCATATTTTTCATCGTACTCGCCGTCCATCACCCGTTCTAGCGTTTCTTTCTGAATAAGATACCGGACAAAGGCCTTTGCCGCTTCTGCATGCGGCGTGTCTTTATCGATGGATAACAGCAACGGGCCGACTTCGGCATAAATACCCATACGGCTTAAAGCAATCGCTCCGACTTCAAACGGTTTCCCCCGTTTCCAAATATCCGTTATGCCCCAGGGCCCCTGTATCTCAAATGCAATCTCTCCGTCGGCAAAAGCCTCCATCACCTCAACCCCGGTATCTTCCTGCCATCCGTCCTGTGCGTAATTCCCGAGTTTATGGATATAAAAGTCCAGTGCTTTTGCGCTTTCCGGCGAATCGATCAAAACCGCGGTCTGATTGCCTTCGCTGTCCGCTGATACAAGCGCGCCTCCGAAAGAATAGATAAACTGGCTGGCCATCCAGGACAGGTCATGGCAGTCCGCACCAACTAAGCCCAAGCCCCCCGCATCGGTTTCCAGCGCAATCAACCTGCATGCGTCCAGCAAATCATCCATGGATTGTATTGCCTGCGGATCTACGCCCGCTTCATCCAATATGGTCTGGTTATATATCAATGCCATCGAATGGCCGATCCATGGAATGCCGACGGCTCCGTTTTTTGTTTTGGCCAGAATATTGACAGTATCATAATAATAGTTTTTCTGACTGCTGTATATCGTATCCAAATTCAACAGTCCATCTGCGATTTCCGAATTCTTGGTATACCGGTACGGCATCATCAGCACATCCGCAGCGTTTTGGTCCAGTGTATCCAGAAAATCCTGCCGTTCTTCATTGCCGCCAGTCATCGTGACATGGACGTCGTTTTGGGAGGCGTTGTATGTTTCCACAATCTTGTTAACCGCTTCGCCGCGCGAAGAGAGCGCATCCCAGGTAATGCGGAAAACAATTTCGGTTTTGGGTTTGTTGTTAAAAGGGCGTAAGATAAGACAGACAAATACACCAATAAAAATGATGATTGCGGCGATAAGAAGAAACATATGTTTTCTTTTCACGCTTCACCCACTCCAATGAGGCAGCTGGCAGACCAGCCGGGACAAATATCATCCTATAATAATTCTATTATATCAAAATCTGTCATTTTGTACATAGCAATACAATATGTTAACAAAGGTGAACGCAAAAAACTTTAGACTGCATTTTAATTTTTTGTAATTTAAAACGCCAATAAACAAGTTATTGGCGTTTATAAAAATATATTAGGAAGCAAACTCTTCCAGGCGCCGCGTTTTTAATAACCGCTTTTTCGCTGTGGCCACCGCTTCCCGCTTCCGGATATATATCCGTCAGCGCTTCGGTTTCGCCTGCCTCCCGTATTGCTCAAATACCGGCAGTTTCTCGCTCAGCGGGATATCTTTTTGCGCACCCATAAACATGCCGCGCGTGATATCCTTAGATGCTTCATTTTCATGACCGACAAGTGCCCATGCCGCCTGTACCAGATGTGCAAACTCAGGCTGTTTCAGTTGTTCACAGATAAAGGACTGGCGCGGCTGATTGATATCTTCACCGCTGATTTCAAAGAAATCATGCTTTTTACACAGCGCCATCACCCGCTGCAGCTGTTCAAGCGTATTACGCGACGGCATATATGCCACCGCCTGAATACCCAGCTCTTTGAGATAATCAAACAGCTCGTCGAGATATGCGTCCTCAAAAATCTGCGCCTTTTTATCACCAGTCGGTGATGCGGTTACATCTCCTAAGTAAGCATACCCTAAAACCGCGCCAATTTCCATACAAAATTGCGCTAATTTTTTAATTGGCGGAATTTCCGGCGGTTTAGCGGGTATATATATCTGAGACACAAAACTGCCCTTTAAAAGGTTTAATATATCATAGGCATAATACTCATATGCCTCATCCATTAACACCGCTTCCTGCTTTGCCGAAATCGCCATGCCCACCACATTTTTAAAGTAATCCACCAGTGGCCGGCCCTTGCCGTATTTTTCAATCATCTTATGCGCAAGCGCAAACAGGATATGCCGTTCCGTGATGCTGCCGCCGTCATCAAGCATGGATAATGGCACAACATCATCCTCAAACGACAAGGTGATGTCCGGCACCAATCCATTAATGCGCGTCACCATTTCACGGTTTCTTTGGTTTCGCGCAGCAACGACATCGGTCAGAAATGCTACGACCTCATCGATTTTCTGGTGCGGTATACCATGAACGCACATGTAGGCACAGCCGATCTGGTCCGGATTGTTGATCCGTTTGTCCTTAAAAGGCGTATCCGACCAGTCGGTGCGGATTTCAAACCCAACCGTGGTTGTGATTCCGATAATCTTCCCGGCTTCAATAAATTCTTTCGCACCGCTGATCGAGTCATGATCCATGATGCCGACGATATCAAGGCCGTTTTGGTCGGCTTCATATGCA
This sequence comes from Christensenellaceae bacterium, assembly GCA_963674805.2. Lineage (GTDB taxonomy): Bacteria > Bacillota > Clostridia > Christensenellales > CALMFG01 > CALMFG01. Next base: position 515,878 of record CAXXNY010000021.1, on the reverse strand, counting down.
ATCCGTGCAGGCGCATACGGTGAAAACGAATACGTCGAATGCACGTGATTATTGGTGATACCGGCGCTGTCCGTCTTTTTTGTCTCGGCCGCTTTGATCGCCCGCAATGCGTCAAGCCGTTCGTTCTTGTCCCTGCTGTTCAGCTTCTGTTTTAAATCTGTCATTGTCAGTTTATCCATATTCTCTAGTTCATCTGCTGTCCGCCGGTCACGTTAATCGCCTGGCCGGTCATATAAGAGGAATCATCACTTGCCAAAAATAACAGTGCGTTTTCAATATCCTCATATTCGCAGGAGCGCTTTAATGGTACCTGGTCGATATACTTCTGGCGCACTTCTTCTTCGGTGATGCCCTGGTTCTTGGCATATTGCTTAAACAGGCTGTTTGTCCACAGCGGTGAGTTCAGCAGATTACCCGGGCAAATGGCGTTCACACGGATATTATCTTCCGCCAGCTCCAGCGCCAGACTCTGTACCAGCCCGATACCGCCGAATTTCGATGCGGCGTATGCGCTGTTTTTATAAGAGCCTTTCTTGCCGGATTTGGAATTGATTTGTATAATCACGCCTTTTTTGTTTGTCTTTAAATAAGGAACAGCCGCCTTTGCCGTGTTATAAAATCCGCACAGGTTCACTTCAATGACCTTTTTCCACTTATCGGAATCGAACGATTCAATATCGCCCGAAATCAGTATGGCAGCATTGCTGACCACGATATCGATTTTGCCGTAACGGTCTGCCGCGGCTTTCATCAATGCCTGGCATGACTCGATGTTCGTAACATCCAGCGGCAATGCAAACGCATCGTCACACATCGCCGCCGTCTCATTTGCACCGTCAATATTCATGTCGCCGATGACGACTTTTGCGCCCTCTTTGGCCAAGCGAACCGCAAGTGCTCTGCCGAGCCCCTGTGCCGCACCGGTGATCACCGCAACCTTTCCTGATTGTTTTTTCTCACTCATGTGCGTACTCCCTATTCATCAATTTTCTTTGCATTATTCAATACGTACTGCTCAGCTTCTCCGCACCAGAATCCGCCGTTTTTCTTAACGATATCCGACAAATCTTTAAAGAACGGATTTGACTTGCCCTTTTCTTCAAAGTCGTCAATCGCCGTTAACGGCATATCCACATGCGTATAGATCAGCTTTTTGCCGCCCGGAATGTTGGGCAGGTTCTTGGTGGTTTCAATAACTGCGTTGAGTCCGCCGACATGCGTAATCATCGCCGACGGTGTAACCACGCCGCCGGACATCAGTTCGATGGATTCGCGCATGTCATCATTGTTACCGCCCGATGTGCCCACCACGTGTGTTGCGGCGTAATGGACATTATAAAAATTAAAGTTCGCCGAAAACTCCGGATTTGACGGGCCAGCAAAGAAGTTCATGCAGCCGTCTTTGCCGAGCAAACGGTCGCCCTGTTCAACAACAGGTTTAACCGGCGCCATAACAAAGACATCGTCAAAGCCTTCTCCATCGGTCAGCTTCATCATTTCCGCTTCCGATGCCGGGTCCTTCGTGTTGACGTAATGCAGGTCAACCCCGTTGGCTTTTGCTTTTTCCTTGGTATAAATACCTTCCGCACGCGCTAAACGCGCATCGTCGATATCCGTCACAACCAGCAGCGACGGGCGTCTGTTGTTGTTGATCGCATAGTCAATCGCGCCGAGCCCCATTGGGCCGACACCCGCCAGTATGGCCATTTTCCCGCCTTCTTTGATTCCCATATCATGGACGTATGAACCCTGAGTCGTATGATAGGACGCATGATAAGCACCCACAATACAGCTCACCGGTTCAGACAGCGATCCGTAAAAGTAAACATCGGAGTTGTATTCCAGCAGGCAGTCCATCTCCATCGCCTCATTCGGGATGACGATATAGGTCGCGTCGCCGCCGATGTACTGGTAAGAGTATCCGGGGGCTTCCAGCGAACCTTTATAGTTAAACGCCGGCTGAATCGAGAAATGCTTCCCGGGTTTAAACTTGTCCTGCCACTTTGCGCCGACCTCAAGAATCTGGCCGCAGAATTCGTGGCCGATGATTACCGGGTTTTCCGCAACATTGTCCGGCACACGCTTGTGGTCCGCACCCTGTTTGGTGGCTTTATAGGATGACATACAGATACTGTCCGATATGACTTTTGCTAATATCTCATCGTCTTTGATTTTGGGTAACTCAAAGGTTTCAAGACGCAGGTCGTCTTTTCCATACAACCTTACAGCTGTCGTTTTCATTATGTTACCTCCCATTATATTTTTTGTTTTATACGCCGCGCTTTGCGTTTCTTAAGTGCTCAAGCGTTGTGTAGTTTGCCTTGCAGGTATGCCCCGGCAGCGGCAGAATCCGCTCGTGAATCGCATCGATGATCCAATGCGGCTGCGGGAAGAACGCTTTTTCAAGTTCATGCGCAGGCGTAATCCAATTCTTTGCACCCACCACAACCGGCGGGGCATCTAAATAGTCAAATGCAAGTTCCGAGATGTTCTGCGCCAGATCGCTCATATGGCTGCCTCTTGCGCATGCATCCCCGGTCACCACGATTCGTCCCGTCTTCTTGACGGATTCGATGACTTTTTCATAGTTGAAAGGCACCAGACTTCTGGCGTCAATCACTTCTGCTTCAACATTATACTTTTCCTTCAGTTCATCCGCTGCCTGGATTGCGGTATACAGCGTTGCACCGATGGATAAAATCGTTACATCACTGCCCGGGCGTTTGATGTCCGGTTCGCCAATTTCGATCTCGTAAGATCCTTCGGGTACACCGCCTTCATGGAACTGTTCGGCGACATCATAGATGCGCTGGCTTTCTAAGAAGATCACTGGGTCTGTGCCGTTCAGCGCCGCTGCCATTAAACCTTTTGCATCATACGGTGTTGCCGGGAAGACCACTTTTAGTCCCGGAATATGCGTGCACAATGCCGACCAGTCCTGAGAGTGTTGGGCACCGTACTTGGAACCGATAGACATTCTTAAGACCAGCGGCATCTTGATGATACCGGCGCTCATGGACTGCCATTTGCTCATCTGGTTAAAAATTTCGTCGCCCGCTCTGCCCAGGAAGTCGATATACATCAGCTCAACCACAGCTCTGCCGCCGGCCATTGCGTAGCCGACACCCGATCCGACAATCGCGCCTTCAGAGATCGGCGCATTGAAGAAACGGTGGTACGGCAGGCTTTCAGTCAGTCCGCGGTAAACCGCAAACGCACCGCCCCAGTCACGGCAGTCTTCGCCGTATGCAATCATCGTGGGGTCTTCATAGAATTTATCAATCATCGCTTCAAACACGCCGTCCCTTAACTGGTACGCACGGTTCTTGCTGACGGGTTTGCCTTTTTCGTCAAATGCAAACCGGACTTTTTTCTGCAATTGTACCACGCGCGGATTTTCTTCTTTCGGCATCAGCGTTTCAGGCTTGCGTTCGGTATCCATTGACGGTACGCTCTGGTTAGAGAACATCAGGTCCGCAATAATATCCGGATTCGCTTCCAAATCCATACGCGGAGAAATGGTTTCATCCTTCGCCAGCTTCACCGCCTGAAGGATATCTGCTTTCACTTGTTTTTCAATCGCTTCCAGCTCGCTTACCTTGGCTGTCTTTGCATCAAGCAGCTGCTTTTTGAAAGCCACGATAGAGTCGTTTTCTTCCCACATCGCCATTTCTTCCTTGGTTCTGTAGGTGGACGCGTCGGACGGGCTGTGTCCGCTGTAACGATATGTCACAACGTCCAGCATAACCGGGCCTTCTCCGGATTCCAGGATTTCGCGTTTTCTGCGGTATGCATCGATCACTGCGAGCGGATTATATCCGTCCACGCGCTCCGCATACAGCTGTGTCGGGCTGATGCCCGCGCCTAAGCGTGCCGCAAAATCATACGCCATGGTTTCGCCGCAGGTCTGGCCGCCCATGCCGTAATGGTTATTAAAGATATTGAACACCAGCGGCAGTCCGCCGTTATAGCCTTCTTCCCACAGGGTCTTAAACTGTCCCATGGCCGCCAGGTTCATGCCTTCAAACACCGGTCCGCAGCCCAGAGAGCCGTCGCCGATATTACAGATAACGATACCCTTCTTTTGGTTGCACTTCTTATACAGCGCGCCGCCGACCGAAATGTCGCCGGAACCGCCAACGATGGCATTGTTGGGATAAATCCCGAACGGTGTAAAGAATGCGTGCATGGAGCCGCCGAGTCCGCGGTTGAATCCGGTTTTTCTTGCCCAGATTTCAGCCAGTGTGCCGTAAAGCAGGAACTCTTTTGCGATTTCTTTTTTATCGGTTGCTTTGGTGTTGGCTTTCACCACATCATATGTTTCGCCGCCCCAGAATTCGCTCATAATGGTTTCGAGTTCTTTTTCTGAAAGCTTGTCAATTGCCGAAAGCCCTTTTGCTAAAATCTCCCCGTGTGAACGGTGCGATCCAAAGGTATAGTCTTCAATCGAAAGGTCAAACGCCTGTCCCACATATGCTGCTTCCTGCCCGATACCCAGATGCGCCGGGCCCGGATGATTGTATTCGATGCCTTCGTACTGGCCCGCAACCTTAATCGCGTTCAGCATGGTTTCAAACTCACGGATAATCAGCATGTCACGGTAGATACGTAAGAATTCTTCCTTTGTGAAATTATCCTTTTCATCTTTTACGGTTTTCTGATAGACGTTTACCGGAATGTCCTGGAATTTCAGCGTATCCGGCTGCCGTTTTTCTTTCGGGTCAACCACCAATATCTTAGTCATTGTTTTGTCTCCTTAATAAATATATAAAATTCTTTATTTTATTCTATAACTGAAAAACTGCTTCGCGGATCATCTCGCTGACCGTCGGATGCGGGAAGATGAGTTCCTTAATTTCGTCGATTGTCATCTCTTTTTCCACCATCAGTCCGGCGCCGTAGATAATCTCGGACGCGTAATTCGCAATCATGTGAACGCCGATCAGCGTGTTCCACTTTTTATCCACGACCAGCTTAATGATGCCGTCGCCGCCTTCGTTCTCCGCCATATAGCGGCCGGAATAATTCATGGTCACTTTCTTCACGATCACATCCAGCCCCTTGGCTTTTGCGCTGGCTTCGGTTTCACCGACGCCTGCAACCTCGGGATTGGTATAAATGACGCCCGGCACAGCCGCATAACGCATGCGGTCACGCTTGCCCAGCATATTGTTGACTGCGACTTCCGCTTCGCGGTATGCCGTATGCGCCAGCATGGACTTGCCGTTCACGTCGCCTGCCGCATAAACTTCGGGCACATTGGTTTTCTGCTGTTCGTCGGTCAGCACTGCGCCACGTTCCATCGCGACACCGATGCTTTCAAGTCCGATATCCGCGGTATTGGCGCGTCTTCCGATTGAGAGCAGCACCTTGTCTCCGGGTACGGATTCGGTCTTACCTTTTTCTTCATAGAAGACTTGGCCGCCCTTGACTTCGGTGACCTTGCATCCCAGCTTGAATGTGACGCCTTTCTTCTCATAATTCTTCTGTAATATCTTGGCCATATCATCGTCGATCGCGCCGCCGATTTTATCCAGCATCTCGATCACGGTCACTTTTGCGCCCGCCGAGTTAAAATAGCTGGCCATTTCCAGTCCGATAACGCCGCCGCCGATAACAACCAATGTCTTCGGGACTTCGGTAATTGCCAGCGCTTCTTTGCTGGTCATCACATAGCCGTCCTTTAAACCTTCCTTAACGCCTGGAATCGGCGGTACCACCGGCAGTGAGCCGGTTGCGATCAGCAGGCGTTTTCCTTCATATGCCTTACCGTCCGCTTCTACTGTATATCCGCCCGATGTCCTGCCCTTGATGACGCCGAGTGCATCGACGATTTCGACGCCGCTGGCCTGAACCGATGCGCGTACGCCGCTTGTCAGGTTCTTGACGACTTTATCTTTGCGTTTCACAACCGCCGCATGGTCGATCGTTGCCTTGGCTTTTACGCCGTATTTTTCGCCGTGCGCCGCACCGTCCGCAATCTTTGCGGAGTACAGCAATGTCTTGGTCGGGATGCAGCCTTTGTTCAGGCAGACACCGCCCATATGTTCTTTTTCTATTAACAGGGTTTTGAGTTTTGCGTGTCCTGCACGCTCTGCCGCCAGATATCCGGCAGGGCCTCCGCCCAGAATAATTAAATCATAGCTCATGTTTGTCTCCTTTATACCAGCAGCATCGCAAAGTTGCTCAGGTTTGTCGTCAGGTCTTTTAAGAACCTCGCCGCCGGTGCACCGTCTATTGCGCGGTGGTCAAATGTCAGCGACAATCCCATGCTCGGGTATGTCGTCACCTGTCCGTTTACAATTTTTACTTTTTCTGTGATGGCACAGACACCCAGGATGCAGGTCTGCGGCGGATTAATAACAGGTGTGAAGCTCTCAACGCCCAGCGCGCCGAGATTGGTCACCGTAAACGTGCCGTCTTTTAATAAGTCCGGAGATATCTTGCCTGTTTTCGCTTGTTCAATTGTCTGTTTTGCTTTAATGGATAAATCGTTCAGTGAATAACCTTCGGCAGAGAATACGGTCGGGACTAAAAGTCCGCGTTCAGTATCAACCGCGATGCCGAGGTTAACGGTATTAAAATACCGGATTTTATCGTCTAAAAAATGCGCGTTGCATGCCCTGTGCTGTTTCAGCGTTTTCGCTACGGCATACAATATCATGTCATTGATAGTGATGTTCTGGAGGCCGAATGCTTCGCCGCTTTCTTTAACCTGACGTCTGAAATCTAAAAGTCCGGTCGCATCAAACGAGGCGTTCATCGTCAGCTGTGCCATGTTTGCCAGTGACGCATGCATTGACTTGGCGATTACCTTTCTGACATTGGAAAGTTTTTCGTCAACAAATGTTTCGCCCGTAAAGACCGGCGCTTGTACTGCAGCAGGTCCGTTCAAGTCAGCAGTGGTTACCGCGCCGCCAAGACCGGTGCCTTGTCTGCCTCCGGCATATGCGCCTTCGGCCGCTGTCGTTACTTTAAACCCTTGTGCCGCGGCAGATGCCACATCACGTTCGATGATGCGTCCCTGCGGTCCTGTCGGAACAGCTTTGGATAAGTCCACATTCTGCTTCTGCGCCAGGTTTTTTGCTCTCGGTGAAACCTTAAGTGTATCGCCGCTCTGCGCTGTCGCAGCAGGTGCGCTTACTTCCGCCGGTTTCTCAGCTTCCGCTTTCACTTCCGGCTTCGCTTCGCTTGCCTCCTCAGCTCCGCCCTGATCGCTGCTGCCAGCTAAACCGCTGATATCTTCGCCTGCTTCGCCGATGATACAAACATTCTCGAGAACCGGAACGTCGTCGCCTTCTTCCGCGAGCCACTTTAACAGTGTGCCTTCGACTTCCGCTTCCACTTCAAACGTGGCTTTGTCGGTCTCGCATGAAAACAATACGTCCCCAACGCTGACCTTATCGCCTTCCTTTTTCATAATCTCGGTTAAAATACAACTTTCAACCGACTGCCCTTGTCTTGGCATAATGACTGCTTGCGCCATTTTTCATCCTCCTAAAAGATTATATATCCATAAATTTTAAAATGTTTCCGTTAATCCGCTAATACCACTTCGGTCTGGTCCGCAATCTCCTGGTAGATTGCTTTGTCCAGCTTTGCATCGGTGATAAAGGCATCCATATCGCGCCACTTGGCAAATTCGATCAGGGAATGTGTCTTTGCCTTGCTTGAATCTCCAAGTATAATCAGCTTGTTTGCGCTTTTAATCATCGCCTTTTTCACTTCCGATTCTTCAAAGTTCTCCACGCACGGGCCTTCTCTGCCTGCAAACCCGGAGGTCCCCAGAATTGCCACATCCGCTTTTATCTCGGATATCGCACGGACTGCCCAGTCACCAACCAGCGCATTGGAGTTATTTCTGATTTCCCCGCCGACTAAATACGTTTTGATTTTAAAGTCATCCAAAGCCTGTGCCGCCTTTGGGCTGTTTGTAAATACGGTCAAATTCTTTTTCAGCGCCATCATCTTGGCCAATGTATATACCGTACTTCCGGCGTCCATCAGAATCACCATGCCGTCGGTTAAAAAGTCCATTGCCGCCTTGGCGATTTTGATTTTTTCTTCCTTAAACTTTACTGTCTTTTCTTTAAAGCTGGGTTCTATCAGATCGTTGGCAATTACCGCTCCGCCGTAGCCCTTTTTCGCAACACCCTTTTCCTCCAAAAACAATAAATCCTTCCGGATGGTTTCGGATGAAACGTTAAACAGCTCCGATAGTTCCGCAACTTTAATTTTGCCTTCTGCGACCAGTTTTTTTTCAATAAACTGCCGGCGTTCGTTAATCAATGTGTTATTCATGCTTTGTCCTTGATTCTATTCTGTCATTCACCTTTTTTATGATTACACTCACATTATATTGAGGGTTGAGGTTGCTGTCAAGCCCCTGAATACCAATATTACGTCAACTATTAGGGCTTTTATTGATATTTTTAGGGTTTATAAGCAATCAAACTTGCGATTTTAGCCCATTTATTACAACTTGCTTGCATAATTTGATTGATTTTTTAATTGATATCAGTTATCATGATGCCATTAAAAGAAAGGCAGGTGCTTACATTGGCAAAACCGGACTGGCTGAAAACCAAGTTCCATCCCCAGGCAACCGAGGAGGTTCAGGCGTTGTTATCTTCGCTTTCGCTGAATACCATCTGCAGCAGCGCCGCCTGTCCTAACATGGGTGAATGCTTTAACAACCATACGGCAACGTTTATGATATTGGGCGAAAACTGCACACGAAACTGCCGGTTCTGCAATGTCTCCAAGCAGGCGGTATCAGCCATTGATCCGCACGAACCTGAGAATCTGGCTAAGGCTTCAAGGGTGTTGGGACTGAAGCACATCGTAGTCACAAGTGTCACGCGCGACGATCTGCCTGACGGGGGCGCATCCCAGTTTGTTAAAACGATACAGGCGCTTCACAACACCCTGCCGGACAGCACCGTTGAAGTGCTGATCCCGGATTTCCAAGGCAATATTGAGGCGCTGAAAATGGTATTGGATGCCAAGCCCGATATCTTAAATCACAACATCGAGACCGTTCCCGCCCTTTATGCGAATGTCCGCCCGATGGCCGATTACCGGCAGTCTCTGGCTGTCCTGAAAAACGCCAAGGATTATGCACCCGATATCAGCACCAAGAGCGGTATCATGGTGGGCCTCGGCGAAACGCCCGACCAAGTGGCTCAGGTGATGGATGACCTGCGCGAGGCGGGATGTGATGTACTGACCATCGGCCAGTACCTGCGCCCGTCTCCGCAGCATATCGCGGTTGCCGAATATATTAAACCAAAACAGTTTGAAGCATATCAGGACCTTGCCTATCAAAAAGGATTTAAATATGTTGCGAGCGGACCTTTTGTCCGAAGTTCTTATCATGCTCTGGAGGGTATGAAAGCTTTAAAAGGAGATACATAATATGATGTATGTTAAAACAGACAGTACGAGTGCAAATTTTCATTTTGCTTTAGAGGAATACCTGTTGACTGCCTGCGATGTTTCCGACGCTTATTTTTTATTCTGGCGCACCACGCCCACATTAATGGTGGGCAAATTTCAAAACACGATTGCAGAAATTAACCAGACTTTTGTCAAACAAAACGACATCAATGTGGTCCGTCGTATTACCGGCGGCGGCACGATCTATACGGATATGAACGGCTGGCAATTTTCTTACATACTTAAAAATCATGTTTCGGACGAACTGAATTTTGAGACATTTACACGCCCCGTTATTGACGCATTGGCGGCTATGGGTGTTACCGCCTATAAGAGCGGACGAAATGACCTGCTGATTGACGGCAAAAAAATATCGGGAAACGCACAGTATAAAACCAGTACCACCCACCTGCACCACGGGTCTCTTCTTTTTAATACCGACCTGGAGCGCATGGTGCGCGCCTTAAATGTGGACGACCAAAAGATCATATCCAAGGGGATTAAATCCGTCCGGGAGCGCGTCACCAATATCGCTGATCATCTAAAGACCCCAATGACCAGTGAATCATTCCGTGACGTGATGATCGAATACCTGACACGGGGCATGCAGGAATATACGCTTAGTGATGCCGACTTAGCCGCGGTTGCGCAAGTACAAAAAGAAAAATTCGATTCCTGGGAATGGAACTACGGAAAGTCTCCGGAGTTTGAAATCAGCCGGAGCGAAAGACTGCCCGGAGGCAAACTCGAAGTCAAATGTAATGTTAATCAGGGAATATTAACGGATATTGCTTTTTATGGTGATTTTTTTGAACAGCAGGATTTATCCGCATTGCGCTCAGCATTAATTGGCTGCCGCTATACCGAAGCGGATATCAAAGCCGCCTTAAATTCTGCTGATGCCGACCGGTTTATCTTTGGGATAACCGGCGACCAAATCGCAGAAGTGATTCTTGCTTGCTGAGCGCATTGCTCAGCAGACTTTTTATGTAATGAATAAATAACTAAAGCACCCTGCCCGGGCTGCTTTTCAGCACCGGATTATAAGGCCGGCGCAGCGTACGCACAATCGCATATATAATGTAACCGAGCAGCGCCCCGATCGTATTGGCAATCAGATCGTCAACGTCGAACACCCGCTTATTCACGATGAACAGCATCATGACGCCGATCTGTCCGAGTTCAATCAACAGCGAGCCGAAAAATCCGGCAAACCCGATTCGAATAAGCCCGTCAAACTTCTTACTCAACATCGGCAGGAGTATGCCCAAAGGCATAAACATGATGATATTCGCAAAGAAGCCGTAGGCCGATGTAACGACATATTTAATGATATCCCGCCTTGACGCGTTTGCCCCGCCGAGGATTCCTGCGCTCACGCTCTTGACCTTAACAAGCGCCTCATTGAATTGATAAAACGGTACGAAGTTCGTCCGGATGCGTGAACCGCTGTAATCCGGCTGATAGACCATTCCCGGCTGATATTGCGTAATGACAAACACAATAGCCATATAACACAACAGCAAAAACAGTGTTGTTTTGTTTTTCTCTAAATAGCGCTTCATCGGTTTAATCCTTATTTCTCACTTTATTGTTATCCGTTGTTTTTTCGTACAACGATAACCGCATAAACTTAATCATACGCTACCCTTTTCAACACATATCGTCAAGCAAATCCAATTCAATTTACCGTTTATTCACCACTTGTTTACAGACCGTATTTGAATCAAAATCTGACATATTATGATGCAAACAAAAAACACGGGGACACCGTGTTTATGTGATTTTAATCGCTATTTTATTGTTATAATTCTTTACCGGCTGCAAAGCCCGCCGCTGATATCCACAACCGCTCCTGTCATATAAGATGACGGATCGCCCGCGACAAAAGACACCACCCGGGCGACTTCTTCCACGGTTGCGACTCTGCCGATCGGGATTTGCTGGTTATATTTTTCGGTCTCTTTATCCAGCACTTCTGCCGTCATATCCGTATACATCATCCCCGGTGCAACGCTGTTCACGCGTATGCCATAGCTGGAAACCTCTTTCGCTAGCGATATCGTAAACGACACCACCCCGCCTTTGCTGGCCGAATAGTGGGTCTTGCCGCGCTTGGAGCCGTTAAACGCCGACTGCGATGAAATATTGATAATATTAGAGGCAATCTTGTTTTCGATCGAATAATTGACCATCTCCCGGCAGGTCAAAAAGACACCGGTCATGTTGACTTTCAGCACCTGTTCCCACACGTCCAGCGGCGTATCCTTAATCATGATAACCGGACACACGCCGGCATTGTTGACGAGAATATCGATCTTTCCAGTTAATCCGGCGGCCTTTTCAAAAAGCGCTTTGACTTCATCCTCTTTTGATATGTCCGCTTTAACGGCCATGGCTTTAACGTCGTATTCCCGGACAATGGTCTCAGCCAGTTTCTCCGCCTTATCTGTTGATGCGGAATAATTGATGACGACATCCGCACCTTCTTTAGCCAAGTCCTTGCATATTGCCTCACCAAGGCCCCGGCTGCCGCCGGTCACAATCGCTGTTTTTCCTGCCAGCTTTAAATCCATTTATCGTCCTTTTTAAGCGTTGGTGACGATAGCGACCGAAGCAGAACACCCAATCCTGTCAGCTCCCGAAGATAAGATTTCTCTTGCTTTCACTGCGTTTTTAATGCCGCCGTCGATCTTGATCTTAACCGACTTGCCGACAATGTTCCGTACAAACGCTACGTCTTCCGTGCACGCCGCCTTTCCAGTCAAGGCATTTGAGATTTTCACATAATCACATCCGGCATCGCGGATGGTTTCCAGTGTATGTCTCTTTTCCTCATCTGTCAATATACCCTGCTCATAAATCGCTTTGACCTTTGCCTTGTGGTCGGCTGCCGATATCATGGCTTTCAACTCACGTGCTGCCTCGGCATATTCCCCTGACTTAATCGCGACCAGATTTAAGGACACATCCAGTTCGGTGGCCCCATTCTGGACACACTCCTTGATTTCCGCAATCTTTGCGGCGCTGCTTGCCGCACCGTGCGGGAAACCGACCGGCGCGCAGATGCCCACGTTTGTGGTCTTCAACAGTTCCGAGGCTTCCGCCACAAAATATGGTGTTACGCAGACATTTGCAAATCCGTACTGCTTGGCATCCGCACACGCCTGTCTCAGCTTTGCGCGTGACATATCCGGATTCAGCACAGAGTGCTCAATCGCACGGGCAAGTTCGGATGAAACCGGAGCTGACTGCGGTGAAGAAGATGCACTGACGGTCTGCCCTGCTTCAGTTTGAAGCCTTGCGTTTACTTCCTGTGTCACCTTTTTAACGATCTCATTAATATCCATTATCTTTCCCTCTGTTTACAGCGTGATACTCTGTTTGTCGAATGAAATATGGTCGATTACCCCGCATATGGTGAGATCTGCGATGATCGCTTTATCTTCCAGCAGCATCTTAGCGGCGCCGCCGTCAACATTGACCAGCACAAAATCACCCACGCCTGCGTCCGCACCGTCAAAAGCAATCTGTCGCGGCTCCTGGGGGTTGCCTTTTTCATCCAAAAACTCAACAATCAGCAGTTTGTAGTTCTCGTGGGTCTCATCTTTGACCACCGAAACCACATTGCCGACCACCCTGCCCAATCTCATTTGGCTTTATCCTTTTTCTACTTCGAGGCGGGCAGAATCTTCTCAACATCGTCGTGCGGCCGCGGAATCACATGCACGCTGTATAATTCGCCGACACGCTTTGCTGCGGCGGCCCCGGCGTCAACCGATGCCTTTACAGCGCCGACATCTCCTCTGATCAGCACGGTAACAAGGCCGCTTCCGATCTTTTCTTTTCCGACCAGCGTGACGTTCGCGGCTTTCACCATCGCGTCCGCTGCTTCAATTGCACCTACCAAGCCTTTTGTTTCGACTAAACCTAATGCTTCTTTCATCATTACTCTCCTGATCTTATTTTATTGTTTCATCATATCTTTCGACAAATCCCGAAATTGCCGCATCTACAGGCGGAAACGTCTCCCTGAACATAAACGCCGCTTCCTTTGACCCGATCAAATAAACCAGATCGTCCGGACCTGCCTGGCGTGTGGAATCGGCGGCTACAATCAGTTTGCCGGGTTTCCCGTTTTCGATGGTTTCAACAATCAAAAGCTTAATACCGGTCAATGTCTCATACTTCACGCTTGAGACCACATTGCCGACTACCTTGCCTGTATACATGGTTTTTCCTTCCGCTTACTGCGCCGCTTTCGCCGGAGCCTTCGTTTGTGCTTGTGACGGCTGCGCCACATCTCCGGTCACTTTCGACAGCCCGTCCGCCGGTCTTGGGATGACATGCGTCGAATAAAGTTCGCCGACACGTTTTGCCGCTGCCGCACCCGCGTCAACCGACGCTTTGACCGCACCGACATCGCCCACGACCATCACCGTGACTAACCCGGATCCGATTTTTTCTTTGCCGACCAGCTGGACATTCGCCGCTTTTACCATGGCGTCCGCCGCTTCTATCGCCGCTACGAGTCCTCTGGTTTCCACCATTCCCAGTGCTTCTTTCATTTAAGTGCCTCCATTAACGCTTTTTTATCATTCCCTATTTTGATTCATCCTTAGTGGATAATATTAAACAATTCTGAAGTTGCCGTGCAGCACGCACCGCCGCGCACGCGTAAATGACCGCGCACTGGTCAGCCCTTCTCCGGTCGGGGTGGCGATGGTCAGCGTTGTATAGCCTTCGCCCGTAAATCCCAGCCCTGCATACGAGGGTGCGTTTTTGACAAACACCGTTGTGTTCAGCGCGGTCGCCGCCAGGCTCAAGTGATTCACGTTTGTTGAATGGATCATCGCCGAATGCTGGCACCCCTGTTCGGCACGGATGGCTTCTCTGACTGCTTCTTCAATATCATTCACCCGCACGATTCCGAGAACCGGCATCAGCATCTCCGTTCTGACAAACGGATGGTCACGGTCAACTTCCGCAATCACCAGCCGCGGGTCGCCGGAGTAGCTCACGCCGCTGTCGCTTAAAATCACCGCCGCATTTCTGCCGACATATTTTCGGTTAATCACATAGCGGCCGTCTTTTTTAATCAAGACTGTATTTACAATTTTATCAATATCCGCGCCCGATACCCGGTATGCGCCGTTGGCCTGCATCTGCATTATCAGTTCATCCGTAATATTGCTAAAAGCAAATACTTCTTTTTCGGCAATACACACCACGTTATTATCAAAGCTCGCGCCGTCCACGATGTCTTTTGCGGCTTTCGGGATATCGGCGGTGTCATCCACGATGACCGGCGGATTTCCCGGGCCAGCCGCGATGACTTTCTTTCCGGTTTTCATCGCTACTTTAACCACCGCTTCGCCGCCGGTTATGGAAAGAATCGGAATGTCTTTATGCTCCATTATCGTCTTCCCGCTTTCCAGCGTTGGTTCCTTCACGGTCGTAATCAATGCCGGCGGTCCGCCTGCATTTTTAATCGCCTCATTCATCAGCCGCATCGCTTCCTGGCTTGCTCCTTTTGCCGCAGGATGCGGATTGAATACCACAGCATTTCCGGCCGCAATCATCGATATTGCGTTGTTGATGACAGTTGATGTCGGATTCGTTGACGGGGTAATCGATCCGATCACGCCAAACGGCGCGGCCTCCACCAAAGTGAGTCCATAGTCACCCGTATACGCCGTTGAGGGCAAATCCTCGATCCCCGGCGTTTTTTCTGCGGCAAGAATATTCTTCGCGATTTTATCTTTTACCCGGCCGTATCCGGTTTCCTCATTCGCCATACGCGCCAAAGGTTCGGCGTTATCCAGTCCTGCTTTTCGCATAGCAGCAACCAGCTTTCCGCGCTTTTCCAGGCTCATCTTGTTCAGCTGCACCTGTGAAGCCTTCGCGTTTTCAATCGCTTCTTCCGCCGTATCACAAAGCCAGTTTCCGCCGACACCCGGTATAGACAGGCTTTGCCGGTCCAATGTTAACATCACACCGGAAACAATATCCTGTATTTGTGCATCTGTTAATGCCATCAGGCGTTCCTCCCTTTTTGATTAACACTGCCTCTATTTAAACTTCTCAAATATGCGTTTGCCTCTTAAATTAATTGAATCGATAATGGCCACGATCGCCAAATCGCTCGGCTTCCCGTTCGTAAAGGAGGTATTACGGGATGACGAGCCCGAACAGCACATCACCACTTCCCCTTCACCGGCGCCGACAGCATCAATCGCCACGACCGGCGCGCCCTTTTCTTCCATCGTATCAAGGTCGATTGGTACGAGAATGAGCAGCTTAAGGCCGTGCAGCGTCTCTGATTTATTGGTACTGACCACATTTCCTTTTACTCTGCCGATTAGCATGATTTATCTCCTTATGACAGGTCATCCCTGTTCAATATGAATATTCAGTTCTCTTGCTTTATCAACCGCCAGCGGCGTGATAATCGCCGACCGGTCGGCCCAGATTGTCTTTTCCGCCCGGTTATACGCGTCAATAATCTCGGTTTCCGTCACCAGCGCAGCCTTTTTCGCGGATGCGTCTTTGGCGATGCGGTACGGCACAACGGCAATACCCATCGCGTTTAACGCATCAATTGCGTTAACAATGGTTTCAAAGAAACTGCCGCGTTTAAATTTTGGCGGTTCAAAGTCTAACAGCACTTTGACATTCCGTCCCCAAAGTACGGATTTCAATACCGCGTTTTCCACAAAACCCTCGTCATCGCCTTCCGCGATATTCTTTAGGGTTTTGATGGACGGCGCCAGCAATAATACTGATTTTGCCGATGCCAGCCTGTCCAGCAGTGCATACCGCTCTTCCTGAGTTTCAACAGACTTCGCTTTATATGCTTTACTGGAAAAGCTTGCCCCGTTTAAGGTGTAAACCTCCGGCGTTTCTTCCACCTCCGCCTTCAGCGCCTTAACAGCGGCGTCCAGCTTCGGCAGATATGCCGGAACCAAAACAACGGTTCCTGATATAACGGACTCATCATTGTTTTTTTGCGGTATTTGCACCGCTCCGTCATCTTCGCCGCTCAGCACCTGTTGGACAATCTTATTCAGCTCCGCTTCATTGATGCTCAAATTATAATCGTTTAACACTGACAAGCTCCAAAAGTTCTCCATTGCTTATTTGCCCTGCGTTGGCCTCTTCCATATCCAAATGGCATTCAAGGCTGTGGTCGTCTCCGCAGCGCACCGGTATGTTTTCTATTGTGATGGCTCGTGCGCCTTCCTTGCGAATCGAAATAATATCCCCGTTGTTAAGGCCGGTCCATTTTGATTCTTCGGGCGATAAATGCAGATGCCTTGCGGCCACAATCACACCCTCCTGAATGTCAACCTCACCCTTTGGCCCAATCAACGTTGCACCAGGCGTGCCCGTGATATTGCCGCTCATCCTGACGACTGGTTTTATCCCCAGTTTATAGCCGTCCGCAATAAACATCTCGACCTGTGTCGCGCCTCTTGCCGGCCCTAAAATACGTATGCCGGTAATGGTGCCTTTTGGCCCTTTAATATCAATCGTTTCTTTAGCGGCATATTGCCCGGGTTGGCTCAGCGGCCGGTATTCGGTCAACTGATATCCGATTCCAAATAATTTCTCAATGTCCTGCTCGCATAAATGGACATGGCGGTTTGAGACCGCTGTCGGAATATATATCTGATTCGTTTTCATTTTTAATTCTTTTGCCATGCTTAAAGTGACTGCCCTGGCAATACAGACTTCGTCCATGTTTTTTCCTTATTCGTATAATGCTCTTATATCACGCGTTCAGATGAGCCGGGCACAGGTGTGCGGCATCTGTACTCGGCTCATCATTGGAGGTAAGCTAATACTCGTTTTTCGGTGTTGTCGGTTTTTCGCCCTTAACAATAAATATGCCTTTAGACGTTCCCATCCTGACCGCGCCAGCAGCAAGCATCTTATCGGTGATTTCTCTGTCATTGATGCCTGTTGAGGCTTTTACGCGCATGTTTTCGCCGACGGTGCGTTTCATCAGGCGTACGTCTTCTACGGTCGCGCCGCCGGTTCCCATACCTGTGGATGTCTTAACAAAGTCAGCGTTTGCACGCTTCGCCAGTTCACAGGCGATGACCTTTTCTTCATCGGTCAGTGCAGACGTCTCAATGATGACTTTGACAATTGCTTTAGGGTGTGCATTCTCCACTACCGCTTTGATATCCTCATACACATAGGTATAATTCTTATCTTTCAGTGCCCCGATATTGATGACCATGTCCACTTCGTCGGCTCCGTTCTTAACAGCCTCCATGGTCTCCAGCCCTTTAATAAAGCTGGTATTTGCCCCAAGCGGGAATCCGATAACACAGCAGGTTTTCACACCGCTGCCCTTCAGCTGCTCAGAGACATATGACACATGGCACGGGTTAATGCAGACGCTGGCAAACTTATATTCCCTTGCTTCGTCGCAGAACCGCTTGACCGTTTCCCTCGTGGTTTCCGGTTTTAAAACGGTGTGGTCCATATACTGCGCATAGCTGGCATCATACTTGCCGGAGAATGCCTCGTGATTTACGCCAACGTCGTTGATCACCTTTTTAACGGCTTCTTCAATAATTCTTTCTATGTCCATCGTTCTCTCCTGTTATTCTCGTGTTTCGCTCCTATGAATGCTATTTGGCGAGCATCGTTTCGACATCATCATGAGGCCGCGGAATAACATGAACAGAGTACAGTTCGCCAACGCGCTTTGCTGCAGCGGCTCCGGCGTCAACACTTGCTTTAACTGCGCCGACATCGCCTCTGACCATTACGGTTACCAGGCCGGACCCGATTTTTTCTTTCCCTACGAGTTGAACGTTGGCCGCTTTTACCATCGCGTCTGCCGCTTCAATTGCGCCGACCAAACCTTTTGTTTCAACCATGCCCAATGCTTGTTTTTCCATTATTTTTTTCCCTCCGGATTTGAATTCTTTCCCGTTCTTTATATCAACATGCCGCCCGTTACATCAACGATCGTTCCTGTGATATACATTGCTTTTTCGGATGCAAGAAACGCCACCACACTTGCGACTTCCCTTGCGGTCGATACGCGGCCGACCGGAATCCGGTCTTCATAATACTTCAGCCACTCATCTTGTGATAACTTGTCTTCGTTTAACGGTGTCCGGACCATTCCCGGCGCAACGCCGTTAACCGTGATGCCCCGTTTCGCGAATTCACGCGCAAACGCCTTGGTCATCATATTGACACCGCCCTTTGCGGATACATAATGCGCGTGATCCGGCGAAGACACCATAAACCCCGACTTTGAGGAGATATTAATAATATGTCCTCTGACTTCATGTTTTAAGAAGTGCATCGCAGCGCGCTTTGAAAACATAAAAGTGCCGTTTAGGTTAATGTCCATCACCTTTTCCCATTCGCTGTCCGGCATCTCTTCAATCGGTGTCGTCGGCCATATGCCCGCATTATTCACCAGTACGTCAATATGCCCGTACTGTCTTTCCGCCTGCGCAAAGATATGGTCAATATCCTCCGCTTTGGAGATATCGCCGTATAGCGCCGCACAGGACGTGCCCGTCTTTGCACTTAAGTCTTCGGCAAACCGCCTTGCTTCATCCGCGTTAAACAGATAATTCGCAATGACGTTCATGCCTTCTTCCGCGAGTACTTCGCATATACCGGCGCCCAGTCCTGTTGTGCCGCCGGTGACGATTGCAGTTTTTCCTCTTAAATCTAACTCCATAATCTTCTCCCTTTAATGCATCCTTACCGTTAGTGCATCTCTCTTCCGCCGGTAATATTAAAGGCTTGTCCGGTACAGTAGTCGCCGGAAACGGTCAGGAAGAATACAAAATCAACCACATCCTGAATATCCGTTAAACGGCCCAGCGGAATCTTTGCCGTAAATTTCTTAACGATTTCGTCACGTTCCATTTTCATGGTTTCGACGTAGCCCTTGCTGACCGAATCCCAGACACCGGTTGCATCGGTAATCCCCGGGCAAATCGCATTCACATTGATTTTGTTCTTTGCAAACTCGAAGGCCAGCGCCTGTGTCAGTACGATTACCGCTCCCTTCGCTGCACTGTAAGGCGCCATTAATGCGGAGCCTGTCTTGCCGGATTTTGATGCAAAGTTAATAATTTTACCTGCGTTGTTTTTCTTCATGCTGGGCAGAGCGCCCTGAATGCAGTAAGTGGTGCCGTATACATTCACCTTAAATATCTTGTCCATCATCGCTTCATCGTTTTCTTCAAAAGGCCGGGTATCCACCACACCGGCATTGTTCACCAGCGCATAAACATCGCCGACTGTTTTAACGATATCGTCAAAGCATTTTAATACAGCCTCACGATCGGTGATGTTCAGTATGTAACCTTTCGCTGTGTGTCCCTGATCGGACAGCTTTTTGGCTGAATCCATCACGAGCGGATCAATATCAATCAATACAACCTTCGCGCCCTGCTCCGCATACTTTTCTGCGATTGCGAATCCGATGCTCTTTGCCGCCCCTGTGACCACACAGACTTTGCCTTCTAATTTCTCACTGCTTAATGCCATTTTTTGTTCCTCCGAAAGTTAATCTATTCTTTTTAAATCCTTCACTAATTGATTTACATCATCTGATAAGAAAAACATGGAGCCGCCGACGAGGTTGTCTACGCCCAGCAGATGCTTTTCAAGCCCGTTCTTTGCATTGATTCCGCCGTCTACCTGTATTTCGAAATCAAGCCCTTTTTGCTGTCTTAACTGACTCAGTCTTTTGATCTTCTCATCCATTTCATCGATATATTTTTGGCCGCCGAATCCAACACATACCGAGACTAAAAGCACAATGTCCACTTGATGCAGGTAATGTTCGACCGCTTCAATCCGAGTGCCCGGATCCAGTGCGACACCTGCCAATTTTCCGTATTCCCTAATCTTTTTAATCAGTTCAAACGGATGCGCGGTTGCCTCTGCATGAAAGGTGATGGAATCCGCACCGGCTTTTGAGAATGCCTGTATGAAGCTGCCGGGATTCGAAATCATCAGGTGTGCATCCACGCGTAAATCCGTTGCCCGGCATACTGCCGTTGTGATATCCATACCCATGGTGATGTTAGAGACAAAATGCCCGTCCGTCACATCGATATGAATACAGTCACAGCCGGCCTGTTCAACCCTCTTGATTTCCTCCCCCAGTTTAAGCCAATCGGCCGAGAGTATTGATGCGGATAGTTTAACCATAGTATTCCCTCTCTGATACTCCTATATTAGTTTTTTCGCGTTTTATTGTCAATTTATTTTACTCTTATTGAACATTTGTTCAGCATTATTATCTTTATTGGTGCTTTATTACATATTTATCCACATAAAGTGTGTACATATGGGTTTTTTATTGCACATTTGCTTACAATTTCATTGACTTTGGCATATGAATATAATATATTCTTTTTATAGGGTTAAATGGAGACACATATACAATGGAAACCGATGACAGAAGAGATTTATTAATCAAAGTCGCAAAACTATATTACATGCAGAGTATGTCCCAGGAGCAGATTGCCAAAGAGGTTCATGTTTCCCGCCCCACCGTATCCCGCCTTTTAAAGGCTTCTATTGCGGAGGGTATCGTGCAGATACGAATCGACGATATTTCATCTTTTGGCGTTGAACTCGGCAAACGCATTCAGGAACGTTTCGGCATTCGTAAGGCAATTATCGCGCCAAGCAGCCATAACCTTGAAGAAAGCAAACAGAATGTCGGTGCGGCAGCGGCGATTTATTTGGAATCATTTTTAAGACACGGCGATTTGCTCGGCGTAGCATGGGGAACCACTTTAAGCTATGTGGTGAAGAATGTCCGCCATAACGCCAATAAAAAAGTGGACGTTATTCAGATTCTCGGCGGCATCGGAAATAAAACCAAAGATACGGACGCCAATGCAATGGCGCTCGTCCTCGCCAGCGCTTTCAACGGAGACAGCTATCTCCTTCAAGCACCTTTTATGGTAAAGAGTAAAATTTTGCGTGATCTGTTGATGGATGAACCGCATGTGCAGGAACACTTTCAGCGGTTAGGCAAAACCACCGTTGCACTCGTCGGCCTTGGTTCGACGCGTCCGGAATTAAGCGCGCAGTTCAGGTCCGGCCACATCACAATGGAAGATGCCCAGGCATTGCGCAATCAGGGTGCGGTCGGAGACATATGCGGATGGTATATTGACATTGACGGAAATCTGTGCGATTCGCCGCTGATGGACCGGATCATTACGCTGTCGCTGGCTGATTTTAAAAAAATACCCACAGTGATCGGCGTCGCGTGCGGGGAAGATAAAAAAGATATTATTACGGGTGCATTGAAAGGAAAGCACATTGATGTGCTGATAACCGACAGGAGCGCTGCACTTGCGATCCTCAACGATAAAAAAGAAAAAGCCTTTGACCGGGAATAACCGAATATTATTTCGCGGTATCTTTCACCAAGTCCAGCAATGCTGCGGCTGTGTTTTCATCGGTAATGAAGTGTGTAATGATATTTAACTTCAATGCACCAATGATGGACAGAATCTTATGATTACCGGCAGCGATACACAGCACGTTGCGCGCTTTGCGCAGATCATTTTCACTGATTCCCATAATCATATTATTATATTCATTATCTAAAAACTTGCCTTGCAGATTAAAGCGGCGTGCGCTGATATCCCCGACTGTTTTATCGGGCGAATTTTCATATTCGTTATGCATGGCTTTGGGGTCAATCATTTCTTTGTTACTGTAAAATTCCGGCGGCGCTCCAATACTAATGATGGCCAAATCCAGATTGCTCCATTTTTCCACAATGGCTTTCATGTACTGGCTTTTCATATAGGTTTCTTTTTCTTCGGCCGTTTCCGCCTGTGCCGGCGCATAGATAAACGACGGCGTACCCATCAGCTTTTCAGCAAACATCCGCACCATCTCGTTCAGCTGGTATTCGGATGACACCCGGTATGATCCGCCAATCAGCGGAACAACGTTGACATCGGAAAGGCCGCTGTTGTTCGCGAACGCTGTCATAAACTCGTAGCAGGTCGTCCCCCATGCAATGCCGATATTCGAATGGTTCCCGATCAGTTTATCTGCAACCAGAACGCCCTGCGCCGCTACAATCTTTGTCAGCGGTTTAATGGCTGTTACTCCGGTCGGGATTACATAGCAGTTATCGACGCCAAACGTTTCTTTCATTTTTGCCGCCAGATTTTCGTTGGTCGATAACGGGTTTTTAATATTGATTTCAACAATCCCAAGGTACCGTGCTTCCGAGAGAAGCATCGAAATATAAGACCTGGAAATGCCCAGTTCCTTGGCAATACTCTGTTGTGTTAGTCCGTCAAGATAGTACAGTTTTGACACCTGCACCATCATCTGCATATCATATCTTGTTTCCATAATTTTTCCTTATGCCCTAAGTAAACATAAATAATAACATTTGTCAATGCTTTTTTATGATTTCATCCCATTTTCTCCAGCTCCCATCCAGCTTGGAATTCAGGTGGCGGTACAGCTGAAACTTATCCTCATAGATCTGTTTTTTCGATGCATCCGGCGTACATCTGAATGAAATTTTAGAGAATCTGTCCGCTGCCTGATAAAAATCAGCTATCCATCCGCTGCCGATTCCCGCACACATGGCCGCACCCATCGTTCCCAGTTCCGATGCTGCAGAGACTTCTATCGGAAGCTGAAACACATCCGAGAATATCTGCACCCAGACTTTTGACCTGGCCGCACCGCCGGAGATACGGATACTGCTCGGCATATCCCTGAACTTAAGCAGATTTTCAAGATGGCTGCGGTGCGAAAACGCCACACCCTCATAGATCGCCCGCAATAAGTGCGCTTTTTTGTGCAGTCCGCTCATCCCCATAAAACAGGCCTTCGCGTCAGCGTTAACGTTGGTGCCGTAAAGGAAAGGCAGAAAAATAATCGGGCAGTCCTCGGTTTCGATCGATGCCGCCATTGCATTCGCCGCATCAAATACGCTTTTCCCGTCTGCCTCCATCTCTGCTTTTTCTTTCTGCATGAAATTCTGTACAAACCATTCCAGATTGCTTGCCGATGTCATGCTGTTCTCTAATATCATCCAGTAATCGTCGATACAATACAGCGCCGTCTGGAAGAGGTCTTTTGAGATAATCGGCTTTTTCGAGATAAATTCATTGATGCTCCACGTTCCGGCAATCATACAGACATTTTCGGTGGATGTGACGCCTGTGCCGATACAGCACGCCGCAACATCGCAAAGCCCTCCCGCTACCGGCGTCCCCTCGATTAAGCCCGTTTCTTCTGCCGCTTTTTTTGTCACGGTGCCGCAGATATCTGTGCACTTTTTAAGCGGCGGCAGCATGTGCTTATATGCCTTAATGCCAAACAACTCCAATATTTCATCATCATAATCAATGGTGTTCAGGTTCAGCCCGCTGGATACGGAAATATCGGTCAGTTCGGCATATGCCTCTCCCGTAAGGCAGAAACGTATATAGTCCTTACAGCCGAGCGCCCATCTGACGCGGTCAAGCTGCTCCTTTGCATGATCGGCGTGCCAGGCGATAATCGGCATCAGCTGTCCCGCCCAAATAATCTGCATCGTCTTGGGCAGCAGTTTTTCATACGTTCCGTCCCGGTTCCATCGTTCGACATAGTCTTTTGCCCGTGTATCGGTCGAAATGATGCCGTTGCCGACGGGTTTCCCGGCTTCGTCAACAAAGTATGCGCCGTTACCGTGGCCGGTCACCGCCACTCCGGCTATATCCCCCGGGTCCACTGCAGCTTTTTGCATCACCTCGCGTATGGCCTGCGCGTTCGCCTCCCAAAACACTATCATGTCCCGTTCAACAAACCCGACCTTTTCCATAATCGGTTTTACGGGAACAGACGCTACCGCCATCTCTTCGCCATCGGTGCTGTAGAGCGCGGCCTTCGTCATGGTTCCGCCGTTATCCAGACCCAACAAGTATTTCTTATCCATGCCCTCTCCCTTTGCAGATTCAAACCCCTTCATTCTTATTTTTATTATACACCAAAATACAAAGGCTTTAACTGAAGACTGGCGCCCTCAGTTAAAGCACATGAAAAAAACTATTAGGATAAAACTGCCGCGCATCTGGCTATCAATGATGCGCGTTATGTATCCATCCCGCTGTCTTGACATCAATCTACAAACTCGTCCAGTACCTGTATTTGCTTGTCTTCCGGAATCGCCTCAAAATAGCAGTCGCTCTGATAGGTCCTCTCCGGAAGCGCACACAGGATATGAACCTTTTCACATTGATACGGGAATCCGGCCTGATGCCAGACTCCTGCCTTGACATTAATGAGCGTCCCTTTGGGTATCAAGAACACCTCTATTTTATCGTACGGAATTGCCTTTTCGCTGGTCGCCGGTGCAACATGCATCAGATAATCGCCGTCCAGGCAGATAATCGATTCATGGCAATAATCATGCACTTCGGCATTCTCAATGATGTGCGGACGCTGGCTGACCACACATGCCGAATAAGACACATTGGCCGCGCCGCCAAGGCTTTGCTGTACCATGTCCCGGTAAAATAACACCGGTTCTTCGCCGAAATATTCACCTTCCGGATTCAACACGCTTGCGTACGATCCGTATTTATCAAATGCTTCCTTAGAAAGGGTTTTAATGCCTACTTTTCTCATAATCGTTCCTTAAAATGATTCTTCGAGCACTTTTCGCACATCTTCTTTGGTTACCGGCACCGGATCTAGCGCCATACCGCCGGCCATATAGCCCATCGCACCTTCAATAATTTCATCGAAGTCACTTTCCTTAACGCCTTGTGCAGAAAGCGGAATATCCATGCCAATATCTTTAATGAATTTTTCAACAGCTTTTACGCTGTCTTCTGATGTCCAGCCTTCCGGCATCACTTCTTTGCCGCTCAGCAGCATTCCGATACGTTTATACTTTTCGGGCCTGCCGCCGATAGAATGGCGCATTGAACTTGGCGTCATTGCCGCAAGCGTTTCACCGTGAACCGTATTGCAGACACCGCCGACTGCGTGGCCGATTGCGTGGCACATTGTAATAACCGCGATTGAAATTGCGCAGCCTGCCAGCGTATCCGCAAGCGCCATGCCTTCCCGCGCTTCCTTGTCTTCGCCATTTTCGATCGCACGGATCAGGTATTTGGCTGTCAGCCTAATCGCTTGTTCACTGTACATATCCGAGAACGGGGTCGCATCGCCGCTGGTATATGCCTCAATCGCATGCGCCAGCACGTCGAACCCGGTTGCCGCCGTCATTTTTGAGGGCAGTGTCTCGGTCAGTTCCGGGTCAACAATCGCGACTTTCGCATACATCAGGTCCGATCCTGCTCCCGGTTTTTCATTGGTTTCGCTGTTGGTAATAACCGAATACGGTGTAATATGGCTGCCCGTCCCCGATGTTGTTGTGACTGCAATAATCGGCAGCGCCGCATAAATTTCTTTTTCACCAATCCAGTACGGCCATGTAGGTTCGCCCTGTGCTGCGCCGACCGCAATACATTTTGCTGCGTCAATCGCACTGCCGCCGCCGACGCCAATAACAATATCAACGCCTTTCTCAACCGCAATCTGCGCACCTTTATCTGCCTCGTGTGAGTGCGGATTTGGGGACGCGTCCAGATATAGGACACTGTCCACGCCGGCTTCCTTCAGATAATTTCGTATACGGCCGACCAGCCCTGTTTTCTGGAAGAACGGCCCCGTCGTCACAATCATCGCCATTGTTCCATATGTTTTTGCATGTGTTCCGATAGTTCCTAATTTCCCGGCTCCGAATTCAATACGGTTAGGGACATAATGTTGAAATTGCATATTCTTCTCCTCCGTAAATGGTTTAATTCTTTTCCTTTGACAGCTTCATTTTGTCTAATATAAATTCTCGCGCATCTTTAATCATTTTGAACGATGCATCGGTCTCATCCGTCCACATCTCAATAACAAACAGACCCTGATAATCAATCTGGCTAAGCAATCTGAAAAAGGAAGCAAAGTCCACCGTGCCATCGCCGAAGTCAATGTTCCGGACAATACCCGGCTTGGTATCTTTCAGGTGAATCGCGACAATATCGTCTTTCCCGATCAGATAATCCTGCCGTATATCCTGACCGGTTGCGGTTTGGTTGCCGACATCCGGATAGATTTTAAACCACGGCGAGTTAATCCGTTTGACATATACCATCGCTTTTTCAATCGAGTTCAGCAGATCATTTTCCATGGTTTCGCACGCAAGCATAACAGCCCGATTCTCCGCATAATTCACACACTCAACCAAAGATTGATAAAAATGGTGCTGTGTTGTTTTGTTGCTCGGCTTTAAGTATTCATCATACCCTGCCAGCTGAATCACTCTGACGCCGACGTCCAGCGCAAAATCAACAGCATCTTTAATGAGCTTAATCCCCCTGCACCTGATTTTTTCATTTTCGCTCCCAATGGGAAACCTGCGGTTCCCGCTTAAGCAGAGCGACAAAATCGGCGTTTCCAGTTTTAAAACCAAGTCTTTAAGCTGGTTTTTTTCTTTTTTGCTCCATTCCAGCCGTTTCAGCCTCTCATCTGTTTCATCAATACTGATTTCGATAAAATCATAACCAGCGTCCTTCACAGCAGATAACCGTTCTTCCCATGTCAAGTAAGTGGGCAGTGCTTTTTCATATAGTCCTAATTTGTTCTGTTTTTTGTCCATTGACTTTTTTGCCCCTGTCTTTTCTGCGTTGTTATCTCATCTCAATACCTGTTATTAAACAACCGGGCATACCACTCCCGATTCCTTATTTGCCTTTTCCCTGCCCGTATGTCTTATGGACTTCCACCGCTATACGTGTCTGTTCTTCCGTCATAATCACCGGATCACCTGCCGCCTTGGCCGCCAGGTAGGCTTTCGCCGCTTCTTCCATATAGATGGCCGCGTAAAGCGCTTCCTTCAGGTCTTTGCCGATTGTCACTACACCGTGGTGTTTTAAGATCACGGCGTTTTTTCCGTTGATATAGTCCACTGTTTGAATACCCATATCCAGGCTTGCCGGTGAACTGTACGGTGCCACGTTGACTTCCCCGAGTGTTACGTTTGCCAGCGTGGTCACTGCTGCGGGGAACTTATCGCCAATCAATCCGACTGCCGTCGCATAGGGCTGGTGCGTATGGATAATCGCATTCACGCCCGGCATCTTGTCGTAGATATACAGCAATGCAACAGTATCGACCGATTCCCTCAGGCTTCCTTCTATCCGTCCGCCTTCAGCGTTTAAAACGATCAAATCGTTTTCCGTCATTGTTTCATACGCAGTCCCGGACGGCGTCACAACAATATCGCCATTCGGTTCTCTGACGCTGACATTGCCGCCGGAAAGGGCAATCAAACCATAAGCCTTGATTTCCAGCGCTGCTTGTATTATTTCTCTTTTGTCTGACTCATACATTGTTTTCCCCTCCACAGCTAAAAGCACCTATGTTTTGGATTTTATTTCTCTATAACGGAACCACACATTGGTCACTGCCCCACACAATCATTTCTTCCACTACCACATGCGGCGGCAGAGAGCTGATATAGAGCATTGCTTGTCCGATGTCTTCCGCTTGTAATCTAACATTCATGTTTGCAGCGCCGGCGTGCTCCATAAAATTTGTTGCCCCGGCGCCCGGTATGATACAACTGACGCGTATTTGATACGGCTGGAGATCCACATAAAGGTTCTTGGAAAATCCCAGCACGCCCCATTTCGCCGCGGCATACACCGACCATCCCGGCCAGGCATGCTTGGCGCAGGCAGACGCCACATTGATTATGGTGCCGCTTTTCTGCTTCATCATCATGCCGGCAAACGTGTTTGCGCCGTATATGGCGCTGCACAGATTCAACGCTATAATCTCATCAATTGTTGCCGCGCTCATCGAAGCGATATCGCCCAATTTTACGGCTCCGCCGGCATTATTAATGAGAACATCAATTCTGCCGTATTTTTCTTGAATATGCTTACGGGCAATGTTTTCCCAGTCATCCGCATTTTTCACATCCATTGCGATATAACTGTCCGCGCCTGTTGCTTCCATCGCTTTTTTCAATCTGTCCTCGGACCGCGACAGAATAACGACTTTTGCCCCGGCCTCCGAAAAGCATTCTGCCGCTGCTTTTCCGTATCCTTGCGATCCGCCGGTTATTAATACAACTTTATCTTTCATACATATCCCGCTCATTTTATTATGATCAGCTGGCAATAGCGGTTTCTTTGGTCAGCACATGGTTCAGCACTACCGCAAAGACCAGCACAACGCCTTTGGCCAATGTCTGCCAATATTCCGGTATAACCGATTTAAGCCCGAGCGTTAAGCAGACAATGATCAGTGCGCCGATTACTGATTTCACAACCGACCCCTCGCCGCCGGTAAACACTGTGCCGCCGAGCAGGCACGCGATAATCGCTTCGGTTTCAACGCCAATGCCTGTATAAGGTTCGCCGATCATCAGGTAGCTTGCCCGCGCCACTCCCGCTATTGCAGAGACAAAACCGAGCAGAATATAAACACCAATGACCACACGGTTTACTTTTATTCCTGAAAGTTCAGCAGCCGTTCGGTTGCCGCCGATTGCTGCGATATATTTCCCGACTATGGTTTTCTTTTGCACGACCACCAGTACGATGATCAGCGCAACCGCAGCGATAAACGCCCACGACAGCCCGATAAATACCTGTCCCCGGGAAAAGTTACCCATCCATTCCGGCATCTGCGCCGCGTCTGAACTTTTAATGGCCGAGATGCCTTCCGGCACCAGATAACGCGCAATACCCTGATATGCGTTCATCGTAATCAGCGTTGCAATAACCGGCGTAATTCTCAGCTTCATAACCAAAATTCCGTTGATAACACCCATGAGCAATCCGATAACCGCTGTAATCAGCAGCGCAGGCAAAAAGCCCATTCCGTTCAGTACAAAGATTGCATAAACGACGGTAGCAAGACTGAGTGCGCTTCCGACCGAAAGGTCAATATTCCCCGAGATAAAGATGAATGTAAATGCACTGCTGATCATGATGATCGGAACAGACATCCTTAAAAGGTTGGTGACATTCGCCGGATACAGGAAGTTTCCTCTCTGGAACAAATCACCCTTGATGAGGCTTAGCACCACCACAACGATCAGAAAGATGACATAAACATAGACTTCTTTTATTATTTTTCTGCTATTAATTCTCTTAATATTCTCTGACATTTTGTTTATCCTTTCGCCCCATTGGTTACCGGTTCCGCTTGTCCAGCATATAGCGCTGGGCCAATATGGCTAAAAACGTCACCACAGCTTTTAAAACAAACTGCCATTCAGGTCTGAGCAACAGGCTGAACGCCGCCGAAGAGACGACTCCCAGAATCAACGCACCGATTACCGTGCCCAGCACAGATCCGAATCCGCCGTCAATGCTGGTCCCGCCGAGAAGCGTTACCACAAGTGCGCTGAATTCAAATCCGGAGCCGCGGGAAGATATCGCCGCTTTGGTTTCCGATGCCAGCAGAATCCCGGTGATGCCCGCCAATAATGCGCTGATCACATAGAGCACCGCCACATGCTGGTCCACCTTAACGCCGGACAGTCTGGCCGCTTCTTTGTTGGCTCCGATGAGGTAAGTGCGTCTGCCAAACAATGTTTTCTTTTCAACAAACATGGCGATCAGCACGAGCAGCGCTGCAATTACAGCCGCAATCTTTATCGGCCCGACCAAGGATACATTTCCGATGACATGATAGATATCCGGCAGTCCGGCACTGCGCTGCGCGCCGAGCGCAACCACCTGTGCGACTCCCCGCGATATCGACATGGTTCCAAGCGTCACGATGATTGAGGCTACCTTTAGCTTTGCAATAAACAAGGCGTTAATCAGCCCGATCATGACACAAGCCAGGAGCGCCAATGTCACGCTGACGCCATACGACATGCCAAGCCCGGTTGCGAGTTCAGAGAACCCTTCGTCACGCGTCTGACAAAAATACGCGGACAGCACGCCTGCCATGGCGATAATCCCGCCAACCGACATATCGAAGTGGCCGGTAATCAACAGGAAGGTCACGCCGATACCCAAGATAATGATGTACCAGTTGTTTGCGATCAGGTTGAGCGCAGTTGGCACGGAAAAGTAATTATCGATGAATATACTTGCCAGAGAAAATAACAGAATCAATACGATAAACATCGAAAGCCCGATAAAGGTTTCGTTGCTCATTTTGCCCCGGTTGAATACGCTGGTTTTATTCCTTTTATTTCCCGCCATCAGACCACACCTCCCGTGACAATATGAATGATGTCTTGACTGTCAATATCTTTCCCGTTTTTAATCTCCGCCTTGATTTCCCCTTCATACAGGAGGAAAATTCGGTCACAGGAATTCAGGATTTCCGGCAATTCCGAGGAGAAAAAGATGATGGTCTTTCCCTCGGCGGCTAACTCCCGGATGATAGCGTAAATCTCCGCTTTTGCCCCGACATCAATACCGCGCGTCGGTTCGTCCAGAATCAGCAGGTCCGCATTGGCAAATAAGCATTTGGAAAATACCACTTTCTGCTGGTTGCCTCCGGAAAGCTTTGACGTTTCCTTTTCCATCGAATCTGTTTTTATATTCAATTTGTCAATGTACTCGTTTGCGACTTCACGTTCTTTTACCGCACTGATTAATCCGGCATGTGTGATTTCTTTCATATTCATCGCCGGGATATTCTGTTTAATCGTCAGCAGGGTAAACAGCCCCTGCGTCCGCCGCTCTTCAGGCACAAGCGCAACGCCTGCCCGAATGGTTTTCTCCGTGTTGTCACCCAGCTTTTCACCCTTAAAGATGATTTCTCCGGTATATTTATCCGCGCCGTATATGGCACGTGAGAGTTCGGTTTTTCCTGCGCCGACCAGTCCGTAGAAACCCACAATTTCACCCTTGTTAACCGAAAACGAGATATTGTTCAGTTTGTGGTTGGTGATACTTCTGGCTTCCATCAGCATTTCTTCCGACTGGTCTTCTTTGGGCACATACGTCTCCATAACAGTCTTGCCGATCATCATCTTGATCAGGTCCATACGGTCCTTGACTTCTGAAAGCGGCTTGGTGTCAATGTGCTGCCCGTCACGCATAACCGTGACATAGTCCCCTAGTGT
Organism: Christensenellaceae bacterium; assembly: GCA_963674805.2. Classification (GTDB taxonomy): domain Bacteria; phylum Bacillota; class Clostridia; order Christensenellales; family CALMFG01; genus CALMFG01. The sequence continues at coordinate 484,299 of CAXXNY010000021.1, read as the reverse complement.
AAAAATCTCATCCAGCCGATGAGAGATGTAGATGACCGTGACGCCCTTTTCTCTTAGCCTCCGGATAATCTTGAACAATCGCTCGATTTCGGCTTCCGACAGCGCTGCGGTTGGTTCATCCATGATAATAATATCCGTTTCGGATGCCACCGCTTTGGCAATCTCAATAATCTGTTTCTTCGCAACGCTCAGCCTGGATACCCGTTCTTTCGGGTTGATACTTGGCTCTATATCTTGTAAAACTGAAATAATCTTTTTTATTTTGTCCGATTTCCTTAAGAAACCGCACCATGTGTCTTCAATACCCAGTGTCAGGTTTTCTTCAACCGTCAGCTGGTCCACCACATTTAACTCCTGAAACAGCGTACTGATTCCTTTATCTCTTGCATCACCAGGATTGTTCGCTGTGTATGCTTCCCCATTCAAAAAAATTTTTCCGTCTGTTCTGATAAAAGCGCCCGTTAAAATCTTGATTAACGTGGATTTCCCCGCTCCGTTTTCGCCGACCAGGCAGTGTACGGTGTTTCGCTTAATGTCAAAGCTGACATGATCAACCGCTCTAACACCCGGGAAATCTTTCACCAGTTCCCTAATCTCTAAAACATTTTCGCTCATCGGTTTTCTCCGCCTTTTTTGGTGCTAGAAAGGAGATTAACCCCTTTCTAGCTTTCCATCTAATTTCGGTTTGTGTTATTTGGTTACGTCCGCTTCTGTGTAGCTGGTTCCGAACTGTTCGTTATACCATGCAATGGTTTCTTCCATCGTAACGGTATAGTAGTCAACCGGATACACTGCTCCGAAGATTTCTTCAGCAGGATCGGATATTTGCGCGATTTCTCCAAGATAAACGCCGACAATCATATCAATGATTGTTTCTGATGTTTGAATCGGAGGTAATCCAAGCGACATTTTCAAGGAGCTGCTCGGATCATAGATGTCTTTTACTTCAGAGATCGGGCAGTCTACGCTGGCGACGATTTCTGTTAAAGGAACGCCATTGTCCATTTTTCCTCTGCCTGCGTCAACTAAAGCAGCCATACAACCAGGTGTTAAGTCACCGGCTTCAGAATAAATGATATTGACTTCCGGATTTGAAACCAGAACACTGGCCATTGCTTCTTTTGTTGCGTCTGCACTGCCCTTGGAGTCTAAGCATCCGAGGTTCGTGTAGTTACCTGCACCAACCACGCTTTCGATACCGGCTACAAACGGGTCTGTACGTCCGGACTTAACTTCTGTATGGTCCGGCCATCCAAGCTGAACGGTAACGATTGGTTTATCAGGGAATGCAGCAACCCACTGTTCAGCAGCGCTTGCGCCCATTGCGAAAGAACCGCCGGCTTCGTCGCTTCTGAATACCGGAATACCAGTATCGCCAAGCGGGCTGAAGAAAGTGGTCATTGCGACGCCTGCATCAATCGCAGCTTCAACGCCAGGCTTTGCAGCTTCAGCTTCCCAGATATGCAGCGAAGCACCGTTGAAGTCAGATGTTGCCAGCATATCAACGTTCTGAGTCATCACGTTCGCGTCAGATTTTCCGTCGATAATCACAACTTCTGCACCGTATTTTTCCATCGCATACTCTTGAGCCGCCTTTGCACGCGCCTGATGGAACTCATTGTTAAGGGTTGAAACGAAGTAGGCAATTTTCATTCCCTCTGTCGATTTTTCTTCCGCAACTTCCTGAGTTTCCTCTTCAACCGCGGCAACTGCTTCTTCTTCGGCAGCCGGTTCAGCTGTGCCTTGACATCCAGCTAATACGGTCAGTGATAAAACCAGCAGTATGCTCAATGCAATTACAACAACTTTTTTCATTCTCTTTTTTCCTCCTATATTATTATATTCAACCAGATGAAAATCTGGCTAAATCTAATCCACATGATATTGTGCTTATGAGGTTCGGCCGGTTAAAATAACAAGTTGCACGTTCTGTTTGTGACATATGTTATATCATTTGTCTTAATTGTTGCCTAATGATACCATACGTCGTGACATTTGTCAATCGCTTTTGTTTTGCTTTATCTTGCTTTTTTTAACATAATCATACCTGCGGATATTCAGGAGGAATCAGCGGATCAAACACTATTGAATACTTCTATAAATCCGTGTCCTTTCTATAACCCATACAAACCTAATTATTATCAGGAAAACCAATGAATCACCTTTGATGAAAAGACCGCACGCTTTATCGGCGTGCGGTCCTAAATGAAAAGCTTACTCTACATAGAACGCATCAACATTGTCTTTGGTTACAACATTAACACCGGTATCCACGTATGGCGGAAGCGGGTTGATGCCCTTTTCTGCCCAGCCGTCAGTCGGATTAATTAATCCATGGTTCAGCTGGAAGATCATCTGGAATGCCCAGAATCCCATGTTCCATGTACCTTGTGCGATTGATGCTTCAATCTTTCCATCTTTAATCGCGTCTAAAGTCCCTTTGTCTGTGTCGAAGGAAACGATCTTAACATCTGTTCTGTTGGTTTCAGTTACTGCTGCCACTGCGCCGACACCGCTTGTTGCGTCTGTGCAGAACAAACCAACAACACTCGGATTCGCCTGCAGAATGCTGGAAGCCGCCTGTGCCGCACTCGTCTGTTCGCCGCCGCCGTTGCCAACCTGAACAACCTTCATGTTCGGGTAGTTCGCTTCGATGGTTTCTTTAAATCCAGCAGTACGTTCTTCATGATTCAGCTGTCCGGGTAAGGTAACCAGAGCGACGTCGCCCTTTTCACCCAGCGCGCTGGCCAGATAGTTCGCAGCCATTGCACCGGCAGACTTATTACCGGTTGCCAGGAATGAGTATCTTCCGCTGTCCGGTGAATCCGCGTCAAACGTTACAACCGGAATCCCTGCGTCCATCGCTTTTTTGATTGGTTCCTTGTAAGCGTCCGGGTTAATACAGGTCACTGCGATACCAGCCGGATTGTTTGCGATAATCTGTTCAAAGACTGTTACAGCCTGGTTGACATCATATTCTGCCGCGCCTGCATAAACTGTTTTTACTCCATAGAGCTCCCCAGCTGCTTCAAAGCCTTTGTAACAGCCCTTCCAATACTCGATACCGGAAAGGAATGTTACCATATAATATTCCTCACCAGGATCTGCCCCAAATGCCGCGCCTGTGTCAGCGGCCGCCGCTGCCGGAGCTGCTGCAGATTCTGCTGCGGGTGCAGATTCTGCTGCCGGAGCGGTGCATCCTACCAGTACGCCTGACATTGCGATTGCCAGAACCAGTACGAGACACAGAGGCTTAAACATTTTCTTCTTCATATGTACCCTCCTCTTTTTTATTGACATGACATCATTGCCATGAAATCCTATCCTGTTTATTTACTTGCAGCTGCAATTCTCTGCTTCCGCTTATGGCTGATATGGTCGATGGTCACAGCGGTAAGCAGAATCAAACCGCTGATCAGCTGCTGCCAATATACGCTGACCTTTAACAGCACCAACGCGTTGTTAATCAGATTCAGCAAAATGGTCCCCAGCACCGCACCTAATATCGTCCCTTCTCCGCCGCTGAGACTTGCGCCGCCGATAACAGCAGCCGATATGACACGCATCTCCGTGCCGACACCGGCCGTTGGCGTTGCGACCCCAAAGCGGGACAGCGTCAGCAGTCCAGAGATACTGGCAAGGAAAGAAGTGAGCATGAACACACCGATTTTAATTTTGCTGACATTGATGCCGGAAAGTGCCGCTGCTTTTTCGTTGCTGCCGATATAGAACACTTTCCTAAAGGGTGAAGAATTTCTCATCAGCAAATCGCCGACGATTGCCAGTACAGCAAACACCAGCACAATAAACGGTACGCCCAATACGTTTTGCTGTCCGATAAAACTGAACGATTTCGGTACGGATGCCAGAGACTGGGGAGAACCCGTTGTCACCACGTATGCAATCCCGCGCGCCATCTGCATCATACCCAGCGTTGTGATAAAGGGGTTGATTCCGACTTTACCAATCAACACACCGTTAAATGCTCCCAAGCTCACGCAGATGATGATCGAGACGAGACATCCTATCCAGATATTCACGCCTGCCAGATATAATCCGCCTGCAATAACACTGCTGGCGCCCATGATTGACCCAACCGAGAGGTCGAATCCGCCCAAGACCAGCGCCACCGTCATGCCGATTGCGATAATCCCGTCCGCCGACATGCCGATCGCTGTCGTTCTTAAGTTGTTCGCGGTGAAGAAATTCGGCGCAAGCAGCGATATGATGACGGAAAACCCGATAATCGTCAGCATCACCGTCGCTTCCCTGAAGCTTTTCACCTTGCCGAACAGCCCGGCAAAACCGGATTTTTTCTGATCAGTTGAATTGCTCTGTGTTTTCATTTTGATTGTCTCCTCATTATCTTCTTAAATCTCGTTTAATCATCCGTTCATTACTGGCCGGATGCCATCATGATAATATTCTTCTCAGTGATTTCACCGGCCGATACTTCTCCTGTGATGCGTCCTTCGTGCATCACAACCACCCGGTCGCACATTCCAATAATCTCAGGGAGCTCGGACGATATTATCATCACGCCGATGCCGCTGTTCGCCAGTCTGCGCAGCATATTATGAATCTCAGCTTTTGCTCCGACATCAATACCGCGTGTTGGTTCGTCCATGATGATGACAGCAGGGTTGACTGACAGTCCCTTGGCGATCATGGCTTTCTGCTGGTTTCCGCCGCTCAGACTATTCGCATCCTGCTCGACATCCGCAACTTTAATATTTAATTTCTTAACATGTTCGGCTGCGTTATCCGCCTCCTGCCTTTTAGATATGATTAAATATTTCGATATCATATCAATAATCGCCGCGTTAATATTGTTTTTAACACTGAGGTTCAAAAACAGCCCCTGCTGCTTTCTGTCCTCTGTCAGGTAGCACAGCCCTTTTCGGATTGCCTCGGCATAAGTGGCAAACGCCACCTTCTCCCCAAGATACGTCACTTCTCCGGCATCATAACTGTCAATCGCGCAGACCGCCCGCGCCACTTCCGTCCGTCCGGACCCGATTAGTCCGGAAAACCCCAATATTTCGCCGCGGCGCAGTTCAAAGTTGATATCCTCAAAAACGCCCTGAGAACTCAGCCCCGTAACCTCGAGCAATTTTTCACCGGCCTCTTTGCTTTTTTCCGGATAAAAATCATGAAGTTCTCGGCCGACCATGCTTTCGACAACCTGCTGCGGCGTTACTTTCTTGACATTAAACGTATTGATATATATGCCGTCCCGCAGTACCGATACCCGGTCACAGACTTCAAAAATCTCCGCGATACGGTGGCTGATATACAGGACGCTGATTCCGTCGCGTTTCAGCTTCCGGATGATATTAAACAAAATCTCTGTCTCGCTGTCGCTGAGCGATGATGTCGGCTCGTCCAAGATCAGCAGTTTACACTGTAATGATATTGCCTTTGCGATCTCAACAATCTGCTGGTCGGCAATATTCAGATCACCGACTTTGCTTTCCGGCTTAATATTGGTTTTGAACACCTTTAAGAGTTCGGCTACATCCGCATACAATTTCTTACGCTTGAGAAATCCAAACGCTCCGGTTTCATACCGCCCCATATAGATGTTTTCCGATACATTAATATGCTGGCACAACGCCAGTTCCTGATGGACAAACCCGATACCCGCCGACTGCGCTTCATTCGGATTCGCAAACCGGACAGCTTTCCCCTGGAATATAATCCGGCCTTCGTCCGGCTGTAAGACACCGGAAATAATATTCATCAATGTTGATTTCCCCGCGCCATTCTCTCCCACAATCGCGTGCACTTCTCCCGTCTTCACCTCAATATGTACTTCAGATAATGCTTTTGTCCCCGGAAAACGCTTCGAAATGCCCTCAACCTTGATACAATACTCGTTCTGCAACACATTCACCTCAAATCCCTTTTTCGTATGCTGTGTTTGTTACTGACCACGCCCTAGTGTCATTAACATTATCTATAACACTTTCTTGACATATGTCAGAACTTTTGTTATCATGAATATAGCATATGCTATATTGCTTGTCAATGCTATGATTTGATTAAAATAGAATTTATTTTATGAATTGTATTTAAATTAACAAGACTGTTTAAGTTGCGCTTTTTTATCTATTAGCAATAAAAAACAACCCCAAAATGGCTCGCCCCAAATATCCAGCAAAACAAAAAACGCGGTCACCCGCGTTTTTATACCGTTTGTTTATTCTTCTTCCCAGCATAGTCTGCTGCATTGTTTGTTTTTATGCAGGCAGCGTATTTTGTGGGACCCGCATTTGGGGCACATGACTTTATCGTCCCCGAAACTAGGTTCATATATATGCTTGCATTCAGCGCATTCGATTTTACAGCTTCGTGTAACAAAACTTCCGCCCGAAATCCGGATACCGGTTCCGTCAATTAACGCAAGCGCCACCTTTTTTCTGGCCTCATCAATGATTTTTTGAAAAGTCTGTCGTGAAACCTTCATCTTTTCTGCACATGCTTCCTGAGACAAACCCATAACGTCCTTTAAACGCATGGCCTCAAGTTCTTCTATTTTGAGTACGTATTCACCGGCGTCTTTGTCTTGCTTGCCTTCCGGCAAAAACGTATCTGTTTCCGGCAAAAACTCAACTTCTCTGCATTTCATCCGCTGCGGCATTTTATCACCTTTTCTCTATCTGAATAACTCCCGCTGATATCATATCATGTCAGGTTAAAGAAAGCAAAGCGGCCTCCCGATCAACCGAATCCCTTTCTTACCATTCTTGACTTGATTCTGTCCCGGCGGCATGGTATAAAAGACATAATCTTTGACAGGAGCCGCAAATATGGATTTGACTTTTCGATACGCCGAGGAAAAAGACACCGCGTTAATTTTAGCTTTTATCAAAAAGCTTGCCGAGTATGAGAATCTGTTAGATCAGGTCACTGCAACGGAAGCTATACTAAAAGAATGGCTGTTTGAAAAGAAAAAGGCTGAGGTGATTTTTGCGGTCGCAGACGAAACCGAGGTCGGCTTCGCCCTCTATTTCTATAACTTCTCGACTTTTTTAGGCAAGGCAGGCTTATATCTCGAAGACCTTTTTGTTAATCCGGAATGCCGCGGCAAAGGATACGGCAAAGCGATTTTAAAAGAATTGGCGCGCATCGCTGTTGAACGCGGATGCGGAAGGTTGGAGTGGTGGTGTCTGGACTGGAATCAGCCGAGTATTGATTTTTATCTTTCGCTGGGAGCAGAAGCCATGGACGACTGGACGGTTTACCGGATTTCCGGTGATACATTGAAGCAATTGGCAGGCGAATAAACTTGGCCGGTCTGCATTCCGGCCTTATGGATAATCAATCGTAAAGGCCGCCCCTATCAAGTCTCTCTCGGCTTCATCCCGGAGCGCTTCGTTTAAACTGACCCGTTTTAATGCCGGCAGTTCCAACAGTGGACTTAAGTCACTGTCCGCCACATCCGATAGTGAAATTTCCTCCAGTCTGGAAAAAGCTTTAAATCCGTTAAGCGTCTGAATCGGCGAATATTCCAGACCGAGCGTCTTTAAACTGTCAATCCCGCGGAATGCCGCGGGCGAGGTGACATACGTCTTCCCCGCATCAATATGCTCCAGCATCAGGCATCCGGAAAGCGAAGTAAAGTCGGATACGTGCGTTTCAAACAGAATCAGGTTTCTGAGTGCCGGCGATGATGCCAGCGGCGACAAATCCTCCACCGGGTTCTGCCTTAAATCAACCTGTTCCAGCCCCATCAACCCGCTCAGCGGGGATAGATCAGTGATATGCTCAAACGCAATCCGCATGATTTTCAAATTATCAAATTTCGAAAGATCGTCCAAGGAAACAATGCCGCCGTTTTTAATGATGCCGTCGTTATTCGCAAAATGATTATTCAACTCTTCAAAATCTGCCGGGTCCGCAACGACATGATCGCCATAAATATAAATCTCCGTGATACTCAGCAGTTCTTTTTCATCAATTATTGCATCCTCGTCTTTACCCAGCGTTAACCGGACCGCCTGTTCGATCAGCGGCTCTTCAAAACGGACACCGGCTGCTCCGGCAAGTGCAGGGGAAATATCCGTATACCTGCCAAGCGCAAATCCCAGGCACAGACATACCGCGCAGGCCGCAGCGCCGCATATCCACCGGCGTAGGCTTTTTTGCCGATGCCCGTCCGAATTTCGAAGCGCTCTTTTGACTTTATCCGCGGACGAAAAGCGCTTTTCGGGCGCAAAGGCAGTGCATCGTTTCACGACTTTCAGCAAATGTCGGTTGCTGATCTTTTGATATATATTATTCAACTCATATTCTTCGGTCAGCATCCAGCCGAGCAGCACACCCAAGGAAAAAATATCCGTCCGCATATCGGTCTGTGCAAAACCGTACTGTTCAGGCGCCGCAAAATAACGTGTGCCGTAACATACCGTATCCTCGGACGCGTCCGAGTCATATACGCGCGAAATCCCGAAATCAATCAGACGCAGATTTCCGTTTTTATCCACAATGAGGTTTTGGGGCTTAATATCCCGATGGATTACCCCAGGATTTTGGCTGTGCAGGTATATCAGGATATCACAGAGCGCCTCCGCAAAGCCAACTGCATTCGCCTCACTGATCTTATGTTTCGCCGCAACCTGGTCCAGCGGCATGCCCGTTATGTATTCACGCACAACGCACAGCATCCGGTCGTTTTCAAATTCACCTGCAAACTTCGGCAAGCCGGGATGGCTGAGAGCTTTTAAGATTCCCGCCTCCGTAATGTGGGAGAGCAGTGTTTTATCGGTATAACATTTGGCAACAAAAAATACGCCTGTCTGTTTATTCCGGACAAGCAGCGTTGCGCCTGTATTGTTTTGTGCCAGGCATTCCATCGGTTCGTATTGCGCCAGGAACGCATCCGGATAGGGCGCGCCGCCGCATTCGCTTAATATTTGTTCAATATACGCGTCATCCATTCTTGTCCTCCCGGCCCAGCAGTGTCATTCCCATCCGGCTGAGCAGCGCCTGTACTTCATCGATGTGTTTATGGTCATGCAGGCACTTTAAAATCGCCGCATCCCGCATGATCCGGGAATAAAGCGGACTTTTCTGGGCGGCTTTCAGCATCTCCTGCGTCCGTTCTTCATCCAGCCCGAGGCCGAACGCCAGCTGGAGCAGCTTATCCCGCGAGGGATTTCGCGTGCCGTTCAAAATCTGATGTAAATAGGTGCGATCAATATTGGATTGCTGGCTGATTTGCCCGACCGACAGGCCGGAGTCCCGGCGCAGTTCGTCAAGATAATCGCATAGCCGCGGATAGGTGAGCAAGTCGGCGTTTTCTTCAACGAATTTCTCAAAATTGGGGGCTTTGAACAAACGGCAGTTCAGAGTCTCGGTTATGCGTGTCTGATCTGGCATACGCTGTGATCCTCTTTTGTCCTTATGATTTCTGGAATTGCTGCAACTATTATACACGCATTAACATTTTGTGACAAGAGACTACGGCCCGTTAAAAAGCGGTTTTGCGAAAAAGCAGCATTAAAAAACCGCCGGGGGAGTCGGCGGTTAATTAAAATCTTTCAATTTTGATTCTATGGCGAATGCTTAAGCGAAATCGTATAAACTGCATACATTATCCGCCCAGAGTCTGCAGATGAAAACGGCCAAGCAGCTTCTGCGTCTTGCTGAAATCCAGCCGATGCATAATGCAGTATAAGATCGCGGCATCCCGTTTTATTCTCGGGTAAAGCGGGCTTTCCTGAGCCGCCTTTAAAAGCTGCTGGGTCTGTGCGACATCCAGTCCAAAGCCGAATGCCAGCTGGATCACCTTGTCCCTGGACGGCTTTCGCGTCCCGTTGAACAGCTGGTGCCCGTAGGTTCGGTTGATGCCCGAACGCTTAATCACATGCTCGCGCGTCTCGTTTTGATCACGGCACATTCCGGTAATATAATCGTGAAACGCCGGCAGAGGGACTTCACTTTCGAAAAAGTCGCCCAGTGCTGCATCAGACAGTTTCTTCAACAACTCATCTGTATTGAAATCGTGCGTATTCATCGGCTTATCCTGCATGCATCCGGTTTTACGCAATCTTGTATCCAGCGGTTATTCACCCGAAGGCAGTGCATATAAATCTTCCATGCTCATATTAAAAGCATCCTGTATGGCATTCGTCATCAACTCAACAGAATAAAAATAGATATCCTCAATGCTTGGGTCATTGTATGCGTTTTTATAATATTCTTCTACGGTCATGTTTGGATCACTGCACCAACCATCGACCTTTTCATGCGTATCAATAAAGAATTCAAATTTTGCACCGCCGCCGTCATTGTCGTCCGTGCCTACTAGGAACTTTCTTTCATCGATGTAATAGGTCACAACAATCCGGCACTCATCGCTTAACGGTGTAAAAAATCTCACATTGCCGCCCTCTTCCCAGGTCCCCCATTCCGGATTATAAATCTGAAGATTGAAATAATGCGGGAGCTGCTGTTCATAATAATACGAGGCGGTGTCCGGATCCGCTCTGAAGCCTTTGCCGAGCAGCGAATTCTCATCCACCTTTTCAACTTCAAACGGCAGGGTATAGAGCTCATCGGCGCCCATGCCGAACAGGTCTTTTAACCGATCGTCAAACAGTTTTACCGGAGCCTCAAACGTATCGATATTAGCGGCTTCCGGCATGATTTCGATAATTAAATCCTTGATCTCCTGCTCTTCCCCATTCTCAAATTCCGCTGTTTTCGTTTGTATATCGTATGTATACCGGATAAGGGACCGGCTCTGGTCATTGATCGATATGACGTAAGTCGTACTTCCCGGATAGTATACTATATCAAAATACTTTTCATTAGTATGATCCGGCATGACTGTTATGGTGTAATTGCTCTTGGTTTCGAAATCGTCGTAGCGTATGGTGACGACATTTTCGTCGGTTTTATATCCGATAAAATCATCCACATACTCGAATCCCAATTCGGAAAGCGACTGCACAAGGGTAAAATCCTTTTCAATCAAGTTCATATAAATCGGGGCCAGCGGTGAAAAGTCCTTAACCTTGCTGTCTTTTAACTGTAAACGCTTTAAATTGGTCAAGCCTGCCAGCGGCGTTACATCACTGACCAATGTGTCATTTAAAGAAAGCGTTTCCAGTTCTTTCAATCCTGCCAGCGCGCTGACATCCTCAATTGTGGAATACCCGATAAAGAGTGTCTTTAACTTAACCAGGTTTTTCAGCGGTGAGTAATCGACAGCCCTGCAATTAAAAAGCGCCAGGAACTCCAAGTTTGTCAATCCGGAAAGCGGTGAAATGTCCTGAATCTGATTGCCGCCGATTCCAAGACCCTTCAGCTTTGTCATGCCTGCCAGCGGGCTGATATCGGTAATACTGTGAAACTGAATATCCAGACTCTCAAGATTTTTAAAATACTTGAGCGCACTGATATCTTCAATTTGGGTGCCCGGCACCGGTTCCTGCTGCCAGTCTATGTTTAAGTCCAGAAACGTTAATGCTTCCGCCGCTTCGACCGTAATGTCGCCCTCAGGCACTCCCATCACTTCACGAACCATTGACTCCAAAAGCGGATCAGTAAAAACGACAACCTCAGGTTCCTCTACGGCTGCCGGCTCCTCTGCCGGTGCACCGCAGGCAGATGCTAAAAACAAAATTAAAACAGCCAGAATGATGCTTAATCCTTTTTTCATAATTCGTTCCTCCCAAATAATCTTATGAAAACTATCAGATTTAAGGCCCTGCTCTTTTGGGGCAGTCCTCTCCTCATTTTTATTTATCTTATCACAGCGCAGGAAAGAAAAGGTGTGCAGCCTGCATACATTTATACGCAGTGGTATAAAATCATCTAAACCCCCATACAGGAACAGGTTTATTTTCTACTGCTGATACAGCAAAACCCCTCACATCTGACTATGCCTGTGAGGGGTCTTCGCTGATTTTTATTCTTAATTCTTTTCCTGTATTGTCTCGTTATCCCTGCTGCGGGGGCGCCATTCCGCCGTCCTGCGGCCGCGTGCCGTCTTCCGGCATATCTCCGCCTTGCGGTCTGCCGCCGCGTCCGCCGCCTCCGCCTCCGCCAAAGGTGCCGGTGATCTGGGTTTCATTGCCGTTTTCGTCAATTGTCATAATCAGGCTGTCGATCGTGACACTGATTGACGAAGTTTCACCCGACACACTGCCGTCCGTATAGTAGGTCGGATTTGTCGTATCGCCCGAGAACTGTCCGCCGAATAAAATCCCGATGGTCATTCCCTGCGTGATTTCTGGAGAACTGATCATGACGCTCTGGTATGTCTTTTCCGGATCAATGGTAAACAGCTGATTTCCGTTCTCATCTGTGACGGTAACCAAACTGCCCGCCTGCTGTGTGGTACTGAAAACAATCGTGACGACCGGCTGGGTTGCCTGAGTGGGGCTGACCAGCATTCCGCTGGATCCTGCGGCGATCAGGGTGCCGCCCGTAACAACGAAATTACTCCGTTCAATATCTATTGCTGAATTCCCGCCCGATGTCGGGCCGTCAACTACCACCGTTCCGCCTGTTATATAAATATCCCCGTTCGAGTCTACACCGTCGCCCTGTGCGCTGACATAGACGTTTCCGCCGTTGATAATGATGTAATACCCTTCCTTATCGCTGAATTGATCGCTCGGGCCTGCGCTGTTGTCGCTTCCGCCTGCCGCGTTAATCCCGTCGTCATCCGCAACCGCTGTGATATCTCCGCCGTCAATAATAACCAATGCGCCTTCAAGGCCTTCATAGCTGTCTTGAATTGTAATTATACCGTCCGCGATATACAACGTATCATCTGCGTGCGCGCCGTCATCTCCGGCATTCATTACCATATCACCGCCGAGAATCTGGATATGGGCGTTGCAGTGCAGGGTATCCTGTGCGGCATTAATGGTGATATCACCTGCCGAGATCATCAGCACAGTCTCAGCCTGTAAACCGTTATCATCGGAATCAATATTTAATGTCCCGCCGTCAATCGAAACCCAGCCTTTTTCTGCATCTTCATCCTCTGTGGATTTAATTCCTGCCCCGCCTGATTCAATAGTGATATCACCGTCAAGAACGGCAACGGAATCTTTTCCGCGAAGCCCGTCGCTGACCGCTGTGATATTAAGCGTTCCGCCGGTAATCACCAGATCATCCACGGTTTTAACCGCATGTTTATAGTTGCCTTTCACCATCAGTTCACCGGAACCATTGATCGTCAGGTCATCACTTGCGTAAACGGCCGCATCCGGTGCATCATCTCCTGTGTCCTCATAAGTCTCGCCATCGCTGAGTTCGTTGGCACTATTCTCAGCTAATGTAATGATTGCTTTTTCGGCTTGTTCAATAATAACAGCCGGTCCGTTCGTGTTATGAATCACCGCGTTATCCAGTACCATCTGAACCACGTCTTCTTTATCTGCCGATACAACCAACTGTCCGTCGGTGAGCTGTCCGCTGATAATATAGGTTCCTGCCGACGTGATGGTGATCGTATCGCCTTGCGCCGAAGCGCCGCCGCCCTCGATTACGGTCTGGTCATCTGCCAGTATAATCTTCACGGCTGTATTTTCATTATAATCCGCGTCCTTATCCTCATCCGAATAACTGACCGCTTCGGCTACCGTGTACAGTGATTCAAGCTCGGTTGTGTCCACAGTCGCCGTCTGTACCGCCGTGGTTTCGGTTATGGTTTTCGTCGCGGTATCTTCGGTATTTGACACAGTGTCTGTGCCAGCGCCGGCACAGCTGGTGAATCCAAAGACCAGCACCGCCAGAATCACAATTAATTTTATATATCGTTTTTTCATTTCATCCTCCTTTACAACACGTCGTTCACTTCAGAAAAGTATCCGCAGATGATATCGAGATTCCCGTTTCTGCATCGTAATTCGTCAATGAATGCCTTTTCCTCTGCATCATTAATTAGGGTAATGTCATAATGCAGCTGGAACAGGCTGCCCATATTGCTGGTTTTGACACGTTTGAGTTTGTTGAAAGTCGTATATTTATCAAACAAATCGTCAAACAGCCCCGCATAATCCAGTTGTTCGGGTATTGTAATCTTGAGCTGTTTTTTTATCTGCCGGTTTTCTCCAAAACGGCTTTTGAACAGCAGCACCGAAGCAATCCCCACCAGCACAGTAAACACTGCGGCATAAGGGATATACCCCATACCGGTCGCCAGCCCGACCGCCATTGAGAAAAAGATATATCCTATCTCTTTGGCTGATCCCGGAATAGACCGGAAACGCACCAGGCTGAACGCGCCCATGACAGCCACGCCCGTGCCGAGGTTGCCGTTTACGATGGAAATTACCGCGCCGACAATAGCGGGGAGCAATACTAATGTTACCACAAACGATTTGTTGCTGTCACTCTTATACATATAGAACAGTGCAATCGCAAACCCCAGCGCCAATCCGGCGCCGATTCTAACCAACGTTGTCATTAAATCAAAATCTTCAAACATGTCTTCTCCTTTATACCGTAACCAGTCTCTTCATTCCCCGGTTTTCAGGCACATCAATATTTTTTGCCAGATAGTTCTCATAGCAGTATCCGTATTTCGAAAATGATGTCGGATATGCCGCCTGTTCGTCCAGCGCATGGCTGAGCCAGATGGGCATTGCGCCGCATACTTTGATCTCAAGCAGTACCTGCGAATCATCCAGAATGCGTGTGCCATAGTCTCCGGCGCGCAGGTTCAGGTTGTCGCATCTGAATCGGATATTCTGGTCAAATGTAATCCGAAGATTCGGGTCCGCTTTTCCGCTGAACGCTTTTCTTTCGTAGGCGATATAGATTTTCGGTTCGGGTTTATATATCTGCATAAAATAACCGATCTCTTTCATCACCTGGTTGGAAACATCAGGCATGATACCATGGCTGAAATAAGACTCAAGCGCTTTACTCTGAAGTGTGACCCGGCGTTTAAAGACTTCCTTTTTATACTTCTTCTTTAGCTCAAAAAAGATGTCGTCTTGTGCGCCCGGAGTGCCGTAGCTCCTCACCCGAAGCTTCTCTTTGTATACGGGTTTATCCAATGACTTTCTGATAATTTCATAATTATCCGTGTCATAATAAACGTTGCAGATCGTATAGCTGGCAAAAGCATCCGGTTCAATATACGAATGAATGCTGTTCATCAAGCCTTCATACTGCTCCGTATCTAATAAATACTTTTTTTCATAACGCTTAAATGTGCCGATGTTTTCTGTCATTTTGCTGCCTCCTCACAAAAGTCCTGTTCCAACTTTACATGCAGTTTACATGAAACAGCTGAAAATAACCTTTAAAGCCATTTTCAGGTTTTTTTCAGGTTTTTATATTATTTTTTTACCAGAGAACAAAAAATAAGTATAATGAAGGAAAGATAATATAAAGGATACTCCAATGAAGATTTTAGTCGTGGAAGATGACCAGCATTTGGCTGAATCATTATCACACATCTTAAAAGAGCAGCAATACATTGTCGATACGGTATATAACGGTCTCGACGGGTTATATTATGCGTCGAACAGCGAATACGATGTCATCGTGCTGGATGTGATGCTGCCCAAAATGAACGGATACGAAGTCATCAAGGCCTTACGCAAGCTCAAGATATCCACCCCAACCATCATGCTGACCGCAAAAAGTGATATTACGGACAAAATCACAGGGCTCGATGCCGGGGCAGATGATTATATGATTAAGCCGTTTTCTCCTCCGGAACTGCTTGCACGTATCCGGGCGCTTTCCCGGCGTACAGGCGAAGTGGTGGTGGATGAACTGGCGGTGGAAGATTTGATACTAAACGTCAACACCCACACGCTTTCCAGCCACGAGCGCACTGTCTCGCTGAGCAATAAGGAATTTCAGATTCTCAGCGTATTGATGCGCAACGCAAATAACATCTTTTCAAAAGAAACCCTTATTAATAAAGTCTGGGGAGCGGAGACAGATATCAACGATAATAACGTGGAAGCGTATATTTCATTTCTGCGCAAAAAGCTATTTTATGTTAATTCAAAAATGACCATCACTTCTGTCAGGATGGTCGGTTATCGTCTGGAGGAAATACAAAATGATTAAGCGGCTTCGCAGACGTTTTATTATCATCATGATGGCGCTGATTACAATCGTTTTGGCCGTAACCTTTACGTCCCAGATTATCACATCGGCAAACGATATGAAAACCAGCAGCCTGCGGAATCTGGATCAGGGTATGCCGAAGGAAGCGCCGGACCTATTATTAGACGTGCCTCCCGAGAAAAAAGACGACTTCATGATTCGTCCGTTTGACGATCATTCGCCGTTTTCTTCTGTTTATATTACCTATACCGATGACTTGCAGATTATTGATATTAAGAATCAGAGCGGAGACTTTTCCAGCGAGCACGCCGTAGAGATATTGGAAAGCGCGCTCAAACAGGACAAGACAACCGGCGTTTTAAGCGCCTATGAATTAAGATATAAAATATTCAATACGGATAATCCGGACCATATCATCGGGTTTATCGACATCAGTTATGAGCGGAGTTTTATCGCGCAGCAGATTATCAACTACGCCATCATCGGGCTTGCCAGTCTCGGCGCATTCTTTATCATCAGCTTAATCCTCTCAAAAATCGCGGTCAAACCGATTGCCTCCGCCTGGGAAAAACAGCAACAGTTTGTCGCCGACGCATCGCACGAGCTGAAAACGCCGATTACCATCATGCTGACCAACACATCTATTCTTTTATCAGAAAAGAACGAGGTACCAGGCAAAGCACGAAAGTGGATTGTCTACATCGAACAGGAAGCCAAGCAGATGCGTAAACTGGTCGAAGATTTATTGTTCCTTGCGCGCTTGGATGCGGTTGACCAGAAGCAGGTTTTTTCACCCATTGATTTAAGCGATGTGGTTTCCCTGAGTGCGCTGCCGTTTGAGCCTCTGTACTTTGAGTCGGGCAAGACGCTCGAATCCGAAATTACGCCTAAGCTTTCCATATACGGTGATGCCGTTAAGATCAAACAGCTGGTTTCGATTCTTTTGGATAATGCGCTGAAATTCTCGCTTCCGGATTCAGAAGTGAAACTGGCGCTCAAAAAAGAAAACGATAAAGCCGTGCTCACCGTCAGCAATCCGTGCGTACCGATTGAAAAGGAAGGGTTGACTAAAATCTTCGACCGTTTCTACCGCATGGACAGCGCACGGACGCGGGGCAGCAACAGCTACGGATTGGGACTCGCCATCGCAAAGGAAATCGTCGAACTGCTCGGCGGCAGGATCACGGTAAAATCCGGTTCGGACGATATGCTGACCTTTACAGTTATATTTCCATTGATTAGTCCGGTCAAAAGCAAGAAATCCCACGCATAGCCGGCCGTTTTATAAACCGATACGCGACTAACTGTGGGCAACTCATGCCCGCTTTTTATTTTATTTATGGACATTATATTAATTGATTAATCGATATAAAAATCCCTTCGACTTTTAAGCCGTCTTTCAGGTTGCTGTGCTATTTTGCATAAATAACAGACACAGTCATTTGGAGGATTTATGCATTTCTTTAGAAAACCGTATGCATGGGCTATTTGCTTTTCGCTCATACTGCTGTTATTTACGGCATGGATTGCCCTTGATACTTTTATTATTCCAAGGGCTTATGCAGTTGTTGAAGCACAGGTTGGGACAGCGGAAACGCAGGCCGAAACACAAGCGGTCAATAGTGAATCAACCGATGTCATTGCGGTCAGTACTATGTTTACTGATGAGGCCGTGATTTCGGAGGATATTTACAGCGATAAAAATATCAGCATCACGATCAGTGGCTACCGGGCATATGACACCAGCATTTATGTCGCGGACATTTATCTGTCCAGCATTGATTATCTAAAAACAGCGTTTGCCGAAAACACCTACGGAAAAAACATCACGGAGAAAACCTCGGAAATCGCATCGGAACAAAGCGCGATTTTAGCTGTCAACGGAGATTTCTACGGTGCGCGTAAGTCGGGTTATGTCATCCGGAACGGACAGCTGTACAGCAGCGCATCTTCTGACGATACCCAGGAAGACCTCGTTATCAATAACGACGGATCATTCAGCATCATTCATGAGGGTGAAATCACCGCAGCGGAACTATTAACATCCGGCGCATTGCAGGTCTTATCCTTTGGTCCGGGTCTTATTGAAAACGGGGAAATCTCGGTCTCGAACAGCGAAGAAGTGGATAAAGCCAAAACCAGCAATCCGCGAACCGCCATCGGCATGATATCGCCGCTTCATTACGTAATGATGGTCTCTGACGGACGCACCAGCGCCAGCGAGGGGCTGACGCTTTATCAACTGGCATTGGTTATGCAGGACCTCGGCGTCAGCGTAGCGTATAACCTTGACGGCGGCGGCTCCTCCACCATGGTATTTAACGGAGACGTTATCAATAATCCCACAACGGACGGAAAGCGGTTCTCTGAAAGGAAGGTGAGCGACATTGTCTATATCGGTTAAACCATCAAAGCAGGAGATGCTGCGAATGTTTTACGTGTTCCTCGGCATCACATTGCTCTGCGGCTTGTTCAGCTTTGTGTATGAACAGTTCAGCCATCATGTGTATTCTAATTATATGATCTTTCTGTTTCTGTTCCCATTGGTCGGGGGCGTCCTGCCCTACGGCATCCTCGGCACGATGCGGAATGTCCGTGCACCATCGCGGTTCGCAATAAACGCCTATAATTCCGGGATTGCCGCACTAACCGTCGGCAGCGCAATGAAAGGTGCGCTTGATATCTACGGTACCGCGTCAGATTATATCCTGGTCTACTGGATTGCCGGAACAGTTTTGGTGCTGGCCGGTATTCTGCGCGCGGCCATCCGTGATTTCACCGGTTCTATATAATACCTATCCTAATGTTCCTGGTGCATGCGTTTGTTATGCAGCCAGCCTTCAACGCTGCTTTTTGTGAACATCAGGATGAGATATATGATTGTAGAAATCACGATGATACAAACCCCTGACGGAATATTGATATAATACGAAACCGTCAGCCCGATCAGGCTGAACAGAATACTCAGCAGGATTGACGCAATCACCACATGATGAAAGGATTTTAAAAACAGTTTTGCGATTGAGACCGGGATAGTCATCAGCGCGATGGTCAAAATAACGCCTACGATCTTAATGAGTACGATAATCCCGATCGGAATCAACAGATAGACCATCCACTCCAGCATCTTTACCTTGATGCCCACGGCTTTCGCGTATTCTTCGTCAAACAAATACGCAACGAAATAAGGATAAAACATCATGAATAACGCAACAATCACCAGCGTGAACGCCGCCATATAATACAGCGAGCCGGTAGAAACCGAAAGAATATCCCCGAACAGATAGGTTGTCATATCCGGCATATATCCGGGCGCCAGTGAAATGAATAAAATACCAAGCGCCATACCAAAAGACCAAAGAATCCCCGTCAGCGTATCCGTTTTCATCTTTTTGTTATCGGATATCTTCGAAATCAGTGCCGATGAGCCAATCGCGAACGCCAGCCCGCCCCAAATAGGTTCGAATCCCAAAAGATATCCGAGGCCGATACCGCCGAACGAAGCATGTGCGATACCGCCGGACATGGAAATCATCTTCTTTTCAATCGCGATGGTCCCGATAATACCTGTCACAACGGCAGCCAGCAGCGCCGCAATCACCGCGTTTTGTAAAAACGTATATTTGAATACCGCTTCAATCACAGCACCATACCCCCTTCGTATACAGGCTTCAATGCCTCGGGCTCATGAAATACCTTTACGCCCCGGTTCACATAAAGCGCCTGGTCGGCAATCTCTAAAATCTGATCGATCCGGTGGCTGACCACGATAAGCGTTTTGTTCTTTTTCAGTATGTTCAGCATCTCATAAAGATTTTTCGTTGCATCAATATCCAGACTGCTGTCCGGTTCGTCCAATAAAATCACGTCCGCATTGGAGGCTAGCGCCCTTGCAATCATCATGCGCTCAACCTGTCCGCCGGAAAGCTGGTTGACGCCCCGGGACTCAAACCCGTTCAGCCCGACATCATCTATCGCCTTTTGGGCGGCCTGTTCATGCGCCCATTTATATCTGAAAAAAGGATGGATCTTAGTATCCAGCGTGCCCGACAGCACCGCCTGTTTCACTGTAATAGGGAACGAACGGTCCACATCAATATGCTGTGAAACGTATCCGATTTTACGCTCCGGATGGCGTTTGATCTCGCCGTGCGACGGGGTGAGGATACCCGACAGCAGTTTCATAAGCGTGGTTTTACCGCCGCCATTCGGGCCGACCACTGCCGTTAATCCGTATAGAGGAATGGTGAAGCCGGCGTGTTCGACCGCACAGACCTCACCATAACAAAACCTTACATTGTTGAATTCCGCAACTTGATTATCCCGCATATTATTTCCCTGCCAGCGCCTTAGCAAACGCGATTAATGAATCAATATAATCCGCCGACAGCGGTGACGCTTGCTGCACCACTCCGCCAAGTTCCTCGGCGATGGTCTGCGCCTGGCTGTCATCAAATTCATCCTGATAAAAAATCGTCTTAATGCCTTCGTTTTCCGCTTCTTCCACCAGCGCCTGCATCCGTGCCGCAGTCGCTTCCTTCCCGTCACTTTCGAGCGCAATCATTTCCAGCCCGTAATCGTCGGCAAAGTATCCATATGCCCCATGATAAATCATGAACGCTTTTTTGTCCATGCCGTTGACAATCTGTTTAATCTCTCCGTCTGTATCTTCGAGTGCTTCAATATAAGCCGCTGCATTCGCCTGATAGGTATCCGCATTAGCATTGTCCAGCTCACTTAAAGTATCCGCAATCACCTGCACCATCACCTCAACCCGTTTGGGAGAGAGCCAGATATGAGGGTCAATCGTCTGTGCGTCCTCGTCACCGTGTTCATCCGCATCCGCATCATGGTCATGTCCGTTCATATAGCGTAAGGGGTATTCTGCGCTCACTGCATCCCGCAGATTAACCAATTTTACATCCGGATTAAAGTCCCCGATTTTAGTCAGGATATTCGCTTCCTCAGTCGGCACCTGCACCACAAAATACACGTCCGCTTCGGACAATTCCTGCATCTCGGTCGTGGTGGGCTGGTAGTTCGCGGGGCTGTTGCCCGGCGGGATAACGGTCAGCACGTTGACACGGTCTCCGGCGACCTGCTCCACAAATGCCGCAACCGGCACAACGCTCGCGGCAACCGTCAGCTTCCCGTCATCGGGTATATCAGCACTTTGGCATCCCGCTGCCGAAAAGACTGTAGTCAGTACTATTAATAAAACAAGGATTCTCTTCATCACACATCCTCCTTATTGCAATTCTTTTGCAATAAGATTAGCACACCTATTGATCCACGTCAACCGAAGAACCCGTATATTCAGGCTTTGTTCAAACATTCTTTACATTTCCCGAATATTTCCAGCTTATGATAACTTTCCTCAAATCCGTGCGTTTGTGCTATGGACCGGATAAACGCATCATCGCATGGAAACGGATAAACCTTCCCGCAGGATAAGCAGATAAAGTGGTGGTGATGGCCCTGTTCACACATCAGTTTAAACCGGCTTGTGCCGTTCGCGTCCATGGATTGTTCGGCAATACCAATCTCCACAAATGCGCTCAGGTTGCGGTATATCGTGGCGTCATCCATCTTATCTTCGGATGTAATCCGGCTTTTAATGTCCTGTACGCTCATCATATGGTCCTTGTTTTCGACCAATATTTCCAGCACCTTTTCTTTCTGCCTTGTCAGCCTTTGATTGGCTTCTTTTATTTTATTTACAATAAACTCAGGCAGTTTCATCTCGACACCGGCTTTCTTTTCTTGTTTATATCTTTAACTTACGGGGTATCGGCGTAAATGTCAACCTTTGGATGCGCATGCAGGACATAACCTGCATATACAAAAAAACATG
The DNA here is from genome assembly GCA_963674805.2 of Christensenellaceae bacterium. Classification (GTDB taxonomy): domain Bacteria; phylum Bacillota; class Clostridia; order Christensenellales; family CALMFG01; genus CALMFG01. The sequence continues at coordinate 462,386 of CAXXNY010000021.1, read as the reverse complement.
GACAGTGTCCATGTTTTTGATTTTATATTGATATGAACTATACGCCGCTAGCCTCTTCTGCCGATCCAGCGTGATATCCAAGACCTGACGCCGAGATCGGTTTTGGCCAGCATCACCGTCTTGCTGCAATGTGACGCCACACGTTCAACCAGTTTGCCGAACAGCATCCGGGTCAGCACGCCCTCGTTATTTGCGCCCAATACCACAAGGTCATGCGATTCCGCTTCTGCCAAAATCGTATCCACCACATCTTCATGCTCACGGATCACGATATCGCACTGGTATTTATGGAGAATCTGGCACATCGGCTGTAAGCGCCGTTTAATGCGTTCCTTTGACTCACCGGTATTGTTGATATTTAAGATGGTCACCTTTGCGTCCCGCTTATGGTCAATCATCGCAACCGCCAGCTTTGCGGCCAGAATGCTGTGGTAAGTGCCGTTTGACGGAATCAATATTCGTTTCACCGGCTCACCGGTATGCAGCCCGGTTTTCCCCGGCTTCACAACGACAATATCACAAGGGGCATGTTCGATAACCCGGTCAAGGGTCGTGCCCATTTTATACCCTTTGGTTTCGGTATAGCCCTTCCATCCCAGAACCAGCATGTTGGTCTTACGCTCTTTGCAAAGGCTGACGATGCCTCTGGCTGCGGTTTCGCTCCGGCCGATGACCGTATGCACCGGCACTTCTTTATTCACACTCTTTCTTGCAGACTTCACAAACGGGCGTACATCATCAAGTCCCTTTTCCGCTTCTTCCTGCGGCGCATAATGCGGGAGTGATATAATCGCCGCCAGCAGCAGTTCGGCTTTCATATGGTGTGCAATGCGTGACGTATACTCCGCCAATGTCTGGCTGATATGCCCGTGCTGAACCGGCAGCATAATCTGGTCCTTATATTTATCTTTCGCTTTATGCTCTTCTAACAAAATGAACGGGGTGAATTTTTCACCGTGTTTTTTCGAATATACGAAATAAAGAATAATACCGCCCAAAATCCACGCACCCGCCGACAGCCAGGCCATTATGCTCATTTCAAATAGCAGCAGCGCCAGCAGGAGCTGGAGCACCAATGCAATGATCGGAATCGCCGGAAAGAACGGCATCATAAATCCATATTGCAGTTCATCACTCATTTCCCGCCGTATTTTTATCACCGAAATGTTAATCAGCATGAATATCAGCAGGAACATGATGTCTGCTGCAGCCGCAACACCCTCAACATCCAAAAGCAGCGCTACAGTCAGCACGATCACTGATGATGCAAACAGTGCGATGTGTGGTACGTGATTCTTTGATATTTTTGATAATACAGGCGGCAGAAATCCGTCACGGCTCATGGCAAATGAAACACGAGCGGATGAAAACAGTGTGGCGTTTAAGGCCGAGGTTGATGAAAAAATAGCGGCCAGTACAACCAGCACACTGCCGAACGGCACCAATGCACCGACTGCGTCGGCAAATCCCGTTGCACCTTGCCCCGCAAACCATTCATTCGTATTCGAAAGGCCGGTTTTTGCCCCGACAACCGCGGCAAACGCAACCAATATATAAGTGCTCACAACGATAATGACCGCGTATAAAATCGCTTTTGGAATATTCTTTCTCGGGTTAATCGCTTCCTCACCCGCATGCCCGATAACTTCAAAGCCCTCGAATCCGACATACGTGAAGCCCATCGCAATCAATATCCCAACCGGACCGTTACCAATCAGCGGCGAGAAGTTCGCCAGCCTTGCAGGCTCCGTCAACGCAACGGCAATCCCAAGGATACCGATAATCCCAAGCGTTACCGTCTGCCCAAGCGCAATGACCGTGCTTGATTTACCGGTACCGGATACGCCTCTAAAATTGATAATAATAAAGACGATTGCGATAACCACCGCCAACGCTTTATGCGTAAACGCTGCGTTTAATCCAAGGTTTTCGAAAAACGCAAATGTCTCTAAAAGGTGAAGGGTGTATTCCGAAAACGTAATGGCATACAGGCTGCCCGCAACCGCTAAGGCGAACCAGTTCATCCAACCTGAAATATAGCCGACGAATCCGCCGAACGCTTTCTTGACGTAAGCATACGCGCCGCCGGCCGCCGGCATGGCACTGCAAAGTTCCGCAAAGGACATTGCAGTAAAGATCGCAATCAGTCCGTTACAGGCAAACGCGAGCAAAATCCCGCCCGGCCCCGCCTGTCCGATCGCAATTCCGGTTGCGACAAAAACACCGGCGCCGATCATCATTCCGGCGCCCATCATAGTTAACTCAAAAAGACCCAGTTCCCGCGACAGCTGTTGCTCGCTGCCGGCTACTTTGTTGTCCGTTGTTTTATTCTTTTTCATCTTACAGCTTTAACCTTTGTGCGATTTCCCGTGCGTCCCGGAGCTCTTCTTTATCGATTATATGAATGATTCTTCGCGATTTAATAATCAAAATCCACGTTGCCCCATAAGCCAGGATAATGCCACCGATACAGATTGTCAAAGTCAGCATTTTAAATATTCCCCTGCAATTTTCTCTAACTCTTCATATGCTAACACTATTCTGTCTATACGACAAGGGAAAATATGTGCGATTGCAAGCCAGCGACTACAGGGATATGGGGCTTATTGAGTTCCGTCTACCGTCCTTCTCAATAAATGAATAGTAGTGATTTTCTTTTTATCGGTAAATCCCGCCGTTTAAGGCTTAAATAGTTACATTTTCTTGCTCCTCTCTCATGTTTTTGATATAATCACTTTGATTTATTTATGAAGAATAAATGATAAAAAATAGCGAGGTGCCTTCTTGCTTCAAGATCAAAAAACAATCAATATCAAATCTATCGCTTTTCTTATACCGAGTACGATTCATATCATTCTCTCATTCTTTTATGAATCAATTATTTTCTCTCATGATCTGCTTGCTGATACCGCACATTTAGATAGAAGCGGTATATTGGGTACTTTCTTTGTATCAAAACTAATTGGTGCTTTGTTAATTTGTCTGATTTGGTTAATGGTATTTAACGTTTTTCAAAAAAAGCATAAACCAGAAAACATTATTCTATTCAGCAGCTTGTTTATTATCACTGCTGCGGCGATATTCATTATGTATCCGGCCATGTTTTCTTATGAAATGGATAATTACTTCAATTATACTTACGCAACCATGTACTACCCCACCTACTGGCATCATTACTTAACGGGTTGCGTATATGCGGGCGCACTAATGGTTTTCCCTCATCCCGTTATCATCCCGTTACTGCAAGCTTTCTTCTTTGTTGCTGTTATTACTTACATTTTTTCGAATTTAAAAACCACCTTCGGCAACGGTTATCAATACCTTACCTTGATTTTTTTATTAATCCCGGAACAGTATTATGTATTGATGAACCCCCTATCGAAACTGTATGTATGCGATCCTTTGTTTATATACATTTTCCGTTATACTGTTTCATCATATACACGGCGAAAAGCTGAGACCTGCCCAACTTTCATTTTTAATCATCAGCATGGTATTTATCATGCTTTGGAGAACAGAAGGTATTCTGTACGGTATAGTATTGTTTGTTTTTTTGATTATACGTTATAGAAAGCAATGCGTACGTCTGCTGGTTTCACTTGCCGCGATGATTGGACTGTTTGTTTTATTAAGTATTCCTAAACTGATTGCAAACCCGCAGGATATCCCAAATCTCAGTCAAGACTATCAAATCGTCAGCACCTCTAATGTTCTGAAAAACATACTGAATAATCCTGATGCCAACCTGACGTATGAAGGCGCGGAAAGGGATATTGAAAATATTAACCAGGTTACCCCGGTATCCCTGCTCGAAGAATATGGCATCATGGGCTATCGGATTCACAATTCGGAGGAAGGGCGCAATATCAATGATTCGGGCATCGGTGGTAAGACATATGCCGACTACATGGATTCATTTATCCGATTATCGCTTCACAATCCATACCCATTCATTAAGCAGAAGCTTTATAACTATCAGCAATCTATTGCAGCACCTCAAATGATATCGTTGTATTCATTTGAGGGTGAGTCTTATAACGGCGATATTAAATCTTTATTTAGTGATCTTTCAGCTGAATGGGAAACAGGAAGAATCAACTTAAGCAAAAATCAATTTGTTTGGTTATCAGGCAATCCTAATATAGAGCCTAAGCGCCAAGCCCTAGCATCCACTATTAAAAACCTATACGATTTATATTGTTATAAGCTCCAACGTTTCAGCTGGATTCGGCGCTTGGCTGTGCCCTTTTTGGTTTTTATCATCGCTTTAATTAAATTGAACAGAAAAAAAGACTGGTTTTATTTCTTTGTTGGCGCAATATTAATAGCGGAACTAGCAGCGATTATCCTGCTTTCACCTGAAGGCAGGGCGTATTATTATTACCCGGTAACTAATCTAATGAATTTATATATCATCATCGGCATCCTGCGCCCAAAACCCAAGTCGAATATGAATTTAAGTATTACATAAATATTAAAAACGCCTTTTACGGCGTTTTTTTATAAGATTATACTGTTTTATTTAACATTCAAACTTTGGCATTACGTTCAAAGTCAATACTAACATACACCGCAGATAACACCCCGAAAACGGTCATCCCGATTGTCCGGTATTGAAAATAGTAATGGACAATCGTCGGGTTCACCGCAACCGCAAACCATAAAATCGGCATCAGCGATACAATCAGCAGTACCAGCATGGTTTTCCCGGACCCTTTCACATTTTTTCGTGTAATCCGCAGGATAATACCGGCTAAAAACGCGCCGGAAAACGCAATCAGGGATACGGTATTGAGAAGCTGCATCAGCACCAGGCCGATTGAAACACACGCCAGCGGAATCTGATCCAATGAAATACCCGGCGCAATCGACTGAATGCCCTCCGCCAGCTTTTGTGCGGTCGCCTCCGGTATCTCCCTTGCCATTCGTGAGGAAAAGGACTCAACTGCATAGCTGAATTCAATTTTGCCGACAATGAAATAGGCGAGTGCAATTTTCACTATCCAGGTCAGCACATACCCCGCCGCCCATGCCGCAAAACAGGTCAGCACAACGCCGATCATCGATTTAAACGAAGCCTCTTTTTCTTTCCCGAGCAAAACGATATAAACAATCATCGGAAATCCGTAAGTTAATAAGGGGCAGGTATAAAAGTCAAAGTACATTGTACACATGCCCATAACCATAAACAAATAGGTGATCCAATGCCGGCGCTTATCACAAAACGAGGTAACCGCCCATATCCCAATAAACGAAAGAATGAACACAGAAAAATACTGTATATTGACAGGAATGATGATGATATTAAGACTGATAATCGTCATCAAAAAAACCAGCGCAAACCATGCCCCTGTTTTTCTATAAAGCATCAGCAGGCAGACCGCCAGCAGTATATAAAACAAATAGGTGTTCAAAACTCCGATTTCTGAGTAGGTCAGAAACATCAGCAGCGGCCGCAGCAGTATCAGGTATCCGTGCCAATAACGGCTGTAAGTTTTATTCGGTGCAATTTCCGGGTCGGATACAACGCTGCTAAGACTGTCCATATCGCCGCCATATGACGGACACGCAACCGCGGATTTCACCGGCTGCTCGGAATCGACAAAATAGGCGTTATCCAGCATGGTCGCATCGGTATGATAGTCCAGCTGATACCGGTCAAATGTCTGCGGCATTCTGGTGGACATTTTCTCATATTCCGCCACCTGAGAGACAGATACCTTAAAGTTTTCCAGCATCGCTTGTTTAGGGATAAAGTTTGATGCTGTCAGCAATAATAGAAATATCAGAATCAGTATGATAAAAATAATGACATAATGAATGAATGTGCGTGTTCCCCGCATGCCGTTTTACCCCACATATGGATGTTTTTAATTCACAATACGTATATTACCATACATTCCCTTATATTAGTATTTATTATTTATGAAAATCGAAGAAATATAAAGCCGGTACGATTGTACCGGCTTTAATAAAAGTTTTAGTGTTATGTCATCAACCAATCGCAGTAATCTTCGCCTGGTATTGGTCAAATAGTGCTGTTACATCTTCTTCCGTCAGCGGCACGAAGCAATTATAATACTCATTGTCGCCTTCGTATATACCATATATGCCGACTGATATGCTCGCGTACGGCGTATCAATCGAAACCCTGCCCATGCTCTGGCGTTTAATCACACCGACCACATCAGATAGCTCGTCGAGTGTCAGGGCTTCCGGCATGTACTGCATTTCCTCAACGTCCATATCTGAAGCATACATAAAGTATACTGAGTCAATGCCGTCCACCGGAACCTGAATATTTACATATATGCGCTGCACATCATCCGGCATTGAAAATAGTTTTTCCAAATCCGGAAGCAGTCTGTGAAGGTTCTTATCGTTCATCATCTGCATATAGTAATTCGCGGTCATCGGCGTATAGCTGCTGATCTCCACCGGTTTGATATACGGCGTATCACCCAAATACCCTTGTACAGTAAAATTCGAAATATACTGCGGGTACATCGCGCCCTGCATCTTTCTGCTGTAAATCGGGTTGTAACTGTATGTCGTATTCAGGTACAGTTTTTCCGTCGGTGTCATGCCCGCATACTCCTTGCGGAACGTATCCCATACAGCTGCAATTTCCGCATCAGTGATTTCTTCATCATAGGTAGACACGGTTCCGTTCTCCGGCAGTGAGGTGTGCGCCTGCATGTACTGATCGTTTCCGGTCAGGACCTCGTATATTTCATCCATATCTTTCATATACAGACTCAATTTACGATACAGGCTTTTTCCGCTTTTCAGCTTAAACTCACAAAGAATCTGGCTGGATGTCGCATAAGCGCTTTCATAGTCCCCGTTGGATTGGCGTTCCCACTGCTCGTTGTTTTGTTTTAACGTATCGTAAAACAGATCCATCACTTTTTCATCGTCAAATTTTATCTGACTTGCCAGCAGCGCATTATAAGCATAAGTGGGCCGGTAACGGTATTCTGTTTCCGAATTTTCGTCAATACTGATATATGCGATCTGCTCACGATCAGGCAGTTTCGTGCCCATATCCTTTGCAACCAGTGAAGCGCCGAAGACCATTGCAACGGCTGCTGCAAACGCAACCGCAAACCACGGCAGCGATTTAAAGACAGTCTTCCACTTTGTTGTCATCGCATACCCAATCACGATATAAATGACGAAAGCAACCGCGATGATAATGATCAGCGCCATCATCGTTCTGTAACTGATACTGGACAGCGGCTGTCCGTTAATCGAGTATACACCAAATATCAGGAGCGGCAGGCTGATCAGCGCACTGTAAAGGCTTGCGACCTTCTTATTCGGCGCGCCGTTGCCGGCCAATTCCGACGGTCTTTTCTTCATCAGCATCACAGCCAGCGTCAGGTAAATTAGACCCAATACAGCCGTGTAGATGATGCTTCCCGGATTAATCAAAGTCTCGGATAAGCCGTAATACTGCCAAATTCGAGAGATATCCAGAAGCGATGCGGTGGCAATATTATAAACCGGGTTTAAAAAGATACCCATACGGCCGATCAACACCCTGCTCATGGTAACGCTGATAATAAAACGGTCGATCACAAACAGCAGCAGCCGCGGCAGGAGCAAGATCAGCCCCGACACCATGACGTTTGCAAATATCGTTCCAGTTACGCTCATCGCCAACGCCACCGCGCCGATCACCAGCAGCGAGCAGGCGCTGTAACCCAGTAAAAGCAGCGGGAAGAACGAAGCGTTGAAGCTGATTGCTGAAACAGCCAAGACAGCATATGACGCCGCCAGTGTCAGCACTATCGTTGAAAGCTGATACGTGAACACCGCGAGGATACCGGACCAGAACATATCCATCCGCGTATACGGCAATGCGTGATAAAAGTCGCTTGCGTTGCGCTTATTCAAATAGTTGAACGCGGTAAACGTTAAGACCGCCGAGCCCAAGAACATCACGATAATCAGTGACGGCGCAATCACCGCCGCAGTCGGCTGTCCTCTGAAAAAGTTGCCGTAGCCGTAGTCGGCCATAGACTTAATTTCTCCGCCGAGATACAGCGCACTGGAAACAATGGATAAAATCCCGATGATCAGCGCAGGGACCAACAGTTTTTTCAGCATGATTTTATAGAGTTTAGCTAAGTTTTTCATCGCTGTTTTCCTCCATTTCGCTTAAATCATCAAATGTATAGCCGCGTTCCTTTAATTCATAGGTGAAAATTTCTTCGAGTGAAAGCGGAACAATCTCCAGAAGGATCGGGTTTTTAGCGCCCAATGTTTCTGAGATTTCATCCTTATCGCCTTTGACGATCAGGTTTGCGACCGAACCGTTTTTGCTGTATTTCAGTACGTCTATACCGGCAAACGATTTGATATTGAAGTCGCCTTTAAGTGCAACCTGAACTTTAATCAGGCTGGTTTTGATATCTTCGACATCTTTTTGATAAATAATCTTGCCCTTGTGGAGCATCGCCAGATTGTCGCAGGTATCATCCAGTTCCCTTAAGGAATGAGACGTGATAATCACTGTGCTGTTGTTGTCAATCACAGACTGATAAATCCGTTTCTTGACAACCCCGCGGATTACCGGATCGAGCCCGTCCAGCGTTTCATCCAGCAGCGTATACGGGCAGCGGCAGGAGAGCGCCAAAATAATCATTGCCTGCTTTTGCATGCCTTTTGAGAATGTGGACAGTGATGCTTTTGGATTCAGCCCGAAATAGCCGACCAGTTCCCCGTACGTCTCAAAGGAGAACGAAGGATAATGCGCTGCGTATTCGTGTGCCATCCGTTCCAGGCTGGAACCGACACTGAAATAAACTGTGTCAGATAGAAATACGCATTTCGCTTTTTCTTCCGGTATGTCAAAAACCGGCTTCCCGTCAATCAGGACACTTCCGCTGTCCGCACGGTATACTCCGGTAATCAAACGCATGAGCGTCGATTTACCCGCGCCGTTTGATCCAACGATGCCGAATATCCCGCCGGCGTTGATTTTCATATCCAAATCAACCAGCGCGGCGGTATTGCCAAACCGTTTGGTTAAATTCTTGATTTCAATCATTACTAATACCCTTTCATGATTCTCTGCCGTTTAAGATGCTTGTGCTTCTTTAAATGCTTTTTCAACTACGCCCAGAATCTCCTCATATGACACATCATATAATGCAAGATTAAAAACGCTTTCTTTCAATCTCCGGATGCAGATGTGTTTATCCTTTTTGATGATATTTTTTGCATCGTCAGAGACGAACCGTCCCCGCCCGGCTTCCGAGTAGCAGATACCGGACAACTCTAATTCGCTGTACGCTTTTTGAAGCGTATTCGGATTAATTGACAGCTCCACCGAAAGCTTGCGCACGGAAGGCAGCAAATCGCCTGCTTTGAGTGCGTTTCTGACAATCAGCGTTTTATATTGCTTGATGATCTGTTCATAGATCGGTTCATTGGACTGCTTATCAATTAATAACAATTTTAACCTCCATATCTGGTGAATTTACATATACGCGTATAGTGTACTGTGTCATATGGTACACTATACTATATTTCATCATTTGTCAAGCCAAAATACCGGCTTTATTTTTAATTTTACATTTGCTTTTTATTCTGCTACTTGGTCAAAAAACACCCGCTTTATCACGGGTGTTTAAAAAACTCAATACTATATAAAATATACCGCGTCTTATTCCAGACATGTAACCGCCGTACGCTCAATATCCAACCCTTCGAGGTAACGCTTGATAAAGACATTATACCCCTCAACATCTTCGGGGTCCGGTTTTAACGTGGTTTTCTCCTGGCCGGCAAACACTTTCTGGTTAAGATAGTCATCCAGCGTTTCGCCTTTGGCTTTAGCTTCCATGAATGCCGCCAGCACCGCCATGCCCCACGCGCCGCCTTCTCCCGCAGTTTTCATCACAGTAACCGGTACGTTCACCGCAGCTGCCATAATGCGCTGTCCGACGCCTTCGGTCTTGAACAATCCGCCATGGCCCAGCAGTTCATCAATCTTCACTGATTCCTGGGTAAACAGGATGTCCAGCCCGATCCGCATCGCCGCCAGCGCCGCATATAAATGCGCCCGCATAAAGTTGGCGATATTGAACGTGCCGCCAGACGAACGCACAAACAAGGGGCGTCCTTCTTCGAAGTGCGTCATATGCTCGCCGGAGATATACGGATAGCTCAGCAGTCCGCCGCAGTCCGCGTCCCCTTTTAGTGCAAGATTATATAAAGTCTCAAACAACTGATTTTTACTGCAATCCATACCCAAAGCTTTAACCGCGCCTTCGAACACATCCACCCATGCATTCAGGTCGGATGTGCAGTTATTCGAGTGTGCCATTGCCACCAGTTTGCCGTCCGGCGTTGTGACCTGGTCGAGTTCCGGATAAACTTTTGATAAATCATCTTCCAAAACCACACACGCAAATACCGATGTTCCGGCGGAGACATTCCCCGTCCGTACCGAAATACTGTTGGTCGCAATCATGCCGGTTCCGGCGTCGCCTTCAGGCGGGCACATCGGAATCCCGGCTTTCAGGATCCCGCTTCTGTCAATCAGCTTTGCGCCTTCCGGTGTTAGCGCACCGGCCGGCTGCCCTGCGTCCAGAACTTCCGGCAGAATCTCTGCCAGCTTCCAGCCGTAACCTTTATCCTTCACTTTATCATCAAATGCCTGAATCATCCGGCTGTTGAATTGTTTGGTTTTAATATCGATCGGGAATGCCCCCGAAGCTTCGCCCACACCCAGTACTTTTTGTCCGGTCAGCTTCCAGTGTACATATCCGGCAAGCGTCGTAATAAACCGGACGTCCGGCACATGCGCTTCGCCGTTTAAAATGCACTGGTAAAGATGCGCGATGCTCCAGCGCTGCGGAATCGGGTAATTGAACAGTTCGGTCAGTGCCTTTGACGCCTCCCCGGTAATGTTGTTCCGCCATGTCCGGAACGGCACCAGCAGATGATTGTCCTTATCCAGCGCAATATATCCGTGCATCATGCCGCTGATGCCGATTGCGCTGAGCGCTTCAATTGTTACTCCGAATTCTTTGTTGACGTTATCCGCCATATCCCGGTATGCCGCAGAAAGCCCGGCCCAGACGTCATCCATGCTGTATGTCCAGATATGGTCTGCATAAGCATTCTCCCAGTTATACCCGCCGGACGCAATCGGTGCGCTTTCCTCATCGATCAGCACCGCTTTAATACGGGTGGATCCGAACTCGATGCCGAGTACCGCCTTCCCGTCAATAATGGTTTGTTTTGTTTTTTTTAAATCCACTCCCATGCTTGGCCTCCTAAAATCCTTACCGATTAAACCTGTCCGTAATAGGCATTCTTACCGTGTTTTCTCAAAAAATGCTTATCAATCAATACCTGCTGCATGTCCACTTCCGGATTCAATCCGCTTGCGATATATGCCATTTCGGCTGTATATTCCATTACGGCAGCGTTCTCCACGGCTTTCATACAGGATGTCCCCCAGCTGAAAGGCCCATGGTTGGCCACGATTACGGCGCAGACCATTAGCGGATCAATGCCGCGATCTTTAAAAGTTTCGATAATCACTGTTCCGGTTTCTTTCTCATAAGCACCCTTGATTTCGGCTTCGGTCATTTTGCGTGTGCACGGAATATCGCCGTAAAAGTTATCCGCGTGCGTGGTCCCGAGACAAGGGATATCTGCCCGTGCCTGAGCAAAGCTTGTCGCCCATTTACTGTGTGTATGCACCACCGCCTTAACACCCGGGAAAGCTTTGTACAATTCGACATGCGTCGGTGTATCGGACGACGGGTTCAGCCGGCCTTCAACTTTATTCCCGTCCAAATCCACAACCACCATGTCTTCCGGTTTCATCGTGTCATAGTCAACGCCGCTGGGTTTAATCACCACCCGTTTGCTTTCTTCATCATACCCGCTGACGTTGCCCCAGGTATACAATACCAGCCCTGCTTTTACCAATTCGATATTTGCCTCATAAACTTCCTGTTTCAATTCTTCTAACATCTATTTCCCCCAAATGACATCGCCCAAAGCGAGTTTTAATCTTAAGTCTTCTATTGTGGTTGCTTTGCTGATATGTACGCATTCAATGCCCATAATCTCGGCAAAGTCCTTCATGTTTTCCGCGCTCAGGTCATAAGAGATAACACTGTGGTGCGTGCCGCCGGAAATTATCCACGCTTCGTTACCGGTGATCATGTCCGGAGCCGGTTTCCACATGGCGCAGGCCACCGGCAGGTTCGGCATTGTCTTTTCTGGTTTAATTGCCTCGACATCGTGGACGATCATTCTAAAGCGTCCGCCCATATCAATAATCGTCACCAAAATTGCCGGGCCGGTCTTGCCCTCAAACACTAACCGTGCCGGAGCGTCCTTGCCACCGATACCTAGGTCATGGACTTGGACTTTGGGCTTGTCCACCGCGATTGCAGGTGAGACTTCCAACATATGCGCGCCGAGAACAGCTGCTTTTCCGGCCTCCAGTTCATACGTATAGTCCTCAATAAAGGACATCCCTTTCTCAAGCCCCAAACTCATTTCACTCATCACCGCTTCCAAAGCCGCGGTCTTCCAGTCGCCTTCCGCACCGAATCCGATACCCTTGCCCATCAGGTTCTGGCTGGCCAATCCGGGCAGCTGTTCTAAATCATACAAGTCTTCGAAGCAGTCGGTATACGCATGGAAGTTCCCTTCGCTCAGCATCGCCTCCAGCGCGACTTCCAGTCTTGCCTGATACCGGACCGAATTTATATCGTCCGTATCAATAATATATTTTGTTTTGTATTCTTCGAGTTTTGCGTTTACTTCGGCTTCTGCTACATCTTTTACGCGCTGTGCGAATCCGCCAACGCCATAGGAGTTAACGCTCCATCCAAGCATCTTTTCCGCACCGATCTTATCGCCTTCGGTCACGGCTACATAGCGCATATTATCGCCGAGACGCATGACGTTTAAGCCGCGGCTGAACACCGCACCGACTGCGGCGCGCATCCAGTTACCCATGCGTTCCCTTAAATCTTTATCTTCCCAGTATCCGCAGATCACCTTGCGTTTCATTCTCAGCCGCGCCGTGATGAAGCCGTGTTCACGGTCACCGTGTGCGGACTGATTGGTATTCATAAAGTTCATATCAATGCTGTCGTAAGGGATATTTCTGTTGAACTGGGTATTAATATGTAAGTATGGTTTATTTAACATGCCAAGGCCGGTAATCCACATCTTGCTCGGTGAGAACGTGTGCATCCAGGTAATCACGCCCGTACATGTATCATCCGCGTTTGCCGCTTTCATTACGGCGGTGATTTCATCCGGTGTCGTCATGACGCCTTTGCCCACCACTTCAAACGGCACCGCTGCATCAGCGTTGAATCCCGCCACCATTGTTTTGCCGTGCTCGGCAACTTCTTTCAATACTTCGGGTCCGTATAAGTGTTGGCTCCCGATAACAAACCAAAATGAGTACTCTCTTTCCATACTAACCTCCGTTTTCAGTGAGAATAAAAAAATAATTTCTAAGCAAATATAGTACCAGTATACACCGGAAATATGCATATTTGTTTATATATTTTTCAGTTTTTATTTCAAATTTTTACTATTTAAAAGAGGAATTGCATATCTGAACCGGTTTTCATCCAAAATATAATCCGCTCGGAAGAAACCGGAAGTATAATGCAGCCCGAACGGTCAAAATTCATCTTCATTATCCTGTTTTTTTATATCTTTGTTTGAACAGTAATTTATAAATACAGTCTATGCCTCTTTCCGGCAGCAGTTCCAGTAAAAGAAGCAGAAAGTTTGTCCCCAGGCGATATCGGATCCGCGGCCGTCTGGCCTCAAGTGCCCGGATAACGACACGCGAAACGCGCTTCGGGTCTCCGGACTGCCTGAACACCTGATCCATAACCGGCTTCATTTTTTTTAGCTCTCTTTGGTAATGTGTGGTGATTTCGTATGTTTTGTCAAATCCGTCCGCCGCATCGTCGGAAATTTGCGTTTTAAACGATCCCGGCTGTATTTTGATCACCGCAATATCAAGCAGCATCAATTCCCGCCGCAGACTGTCATTATACGCTTCAACCGCATATTTGGATAATGCATAAGGCCCGTTAAAGGGCTGGGCTTTCATCCATCCGGCAGATGATGAGCAGTTGATGATTCTGCCGTGTCCCTTCTCGACCATATCAAAAAAGACCTGATTAACCCGCACCATTCCCATGACATTGATGTCCAGCAGCCGCTCCGTAATCGGAATCGGTTCTCCCTCAACAAACGAGGTGAATGCCGTCAAACCGGCAAAGTTTGCAATCGCATCCAGCCGGTCCGTATGCTTCAGGACTTCTTCATGCGCCGCAAGGATACTGTCCATGTCCGTCACATCCATTTTAATCGCAATGATGTTGGGGATATCCCCAAGCGCTTTGAGTTTATCTTCATTCGTGCCGGCCGCAAAAACAGTCCAGCCGCGCTTTGCCAGTTCTCTGACACACGGCCCGCCAAGCCCTCCGGTCGCCCCGGAAAACAATATGGTTTTCATATTCGAATTACCTTTTATCCGCTATATCTCTTAATCAAACAGTGCGGCAATGTTTTCTTTATACGGCGGATAAACAACGCCTTTCTCCGTGATGATCGCTGTAATGTTTTCGGCATCCGTCACGTCAAAAGCCGGATTAAAAGCTTTTACGCCTTCGGGCGCTGTCCGCCTGCCGAATCCGTTGCCGATCTCGTCGCTGTTGCGCAGTTCAATCTCTATTTGCGCGCCAGTCGGTGTTTCAAGGTCAATCGTCGATGTCGGCCCCAGCACATACATGGGGATGCTGTAGGCTTTGGCAAGCAGCGCAACACCCGACGTTCCGATTTTATTTGCCGCGTCGCCGTTTGCGGCCACCCGGTCGCATCCGACCAGCACCGCATCAATCCATCCCTTTTTCATCACCAGTGACGCCATATTATCGCAGATGACTGTTACATCCACACCCGCCTGAAACAGCTCATATGCAGTCAGCCGCGATCCCTGAAGCAGCGGCCGGGTTTCGTCCGCAAATACCTTAAAATCATATCCCTTTTCTTGTCCAAGATAGATTGGAGCGAGTGCCGTGCCGTATCCTGAGGTCGCCAGCCCGCCCGCATTGCAGTGGGTCAAGACGCCCATGCCGGGCTTCAGCAGTGCCAGCCCATGTTCCCCGATCGAAATTCCCATCGCCTGGTCTTCAGCAAGTATCGCTTCGCTCTCTTCTAACATCGCCGCAATCACTGCCTCGTTTGGCTGTCCGGCTATTCGGTCATAGCGCCGTGCCATCCGGTTGAGCGCCCAGAACAGGTTAACCGCCGTCGGACGGCTGGTCGCGAGATAGTTCTTTGCCTGATCAAACACCATTCGCAAGGCTTCCGGCGTACCGGTATCCGCGTGCCTGACCGCCAGATACAGCGCGAATCCTGCCGTGATTCCGATTGCAGGCGCACCCCTGACGCGCAGGGAACGAATCGCTTCCCATATCGATTCCATATCGCTGAGTTCAAGATATACTTCTCTTTCTGGCAGCAATGTCTGGTCTATCAGCACCAGCTTATCCTTTGCTTCATTCAGGTGTGCGGGGACGATGGTTTTCATGTTCTGCTCCAATCGTATACAAGGTTATTATCACGATATCATAATCATTTAAAACGGGCAAGCAGAGTCTATAAGGCAAAAAAAAGATACCGATCCGGTATCTTCGTGGTTTTTGATTCGTTCAGGCATGCCTTCGGACATGCTGATACCGTTCCTCGGCCATATGCTGCGCATTTGCCCTGACTTCCTCTAGCTCATCATAGTTTTCTTCTATCGCTGTATAAACAAAGGGACAGATGGACTGGTCCTTAACAAAGGATTTTAGCACATTGGTCACCTTGCATTTATCCATACCCTTTCGGTACGGCCGATCCTCGGTCACTGCGGTAAAGATGTCCGCTGCGGCCATTATCCGCGAGCCAAGCGGAATTTCATCACCGCTGATATGGAAAGGATATCCCTTGCCGTTCAGCTTTTCGTGGTGGTATGAAGCCCAGATATTAATGGTCTCAAAATCTGATATAGTCTGTAGTGTCCGGTAAGTATGATAGGTATGGCTCCGAATATCATTAAACTCTTCGGGCGTGAGTTTCGCGGGCTTAAGCAGGATGCTGTCATCCACTGCCAATTTGCCGATATCATGCAGGTATCCGGCAATTAGCATCATTTTGCATTCGTTTTCTGAAAACCCGACCAGACGCGCAAGTTTTTCGGCAACCGCCGCCACTCCGAACGAATGATAAGCGGTAAACGGGCTCTTAAAGTCAATTATATTGGCGAGCATCATGGATAACTGAATGCCGTCATCCAGTCCTATTTTGGTGCGGCTGAATTTCAAATCAGCTGCCAGATTATCAATGGTTTTAGGATGCAGGACGTCCAGCCAGATACATTCCCGCTTTTCCATTTTCAACAACGCATCAACCAATTCGGGAACAAACACGCTGCCTGAGAATTTTTTAATCTCTTCACATATGCCCTTCACCTGACCGATAATCTCGAGATTCGGATCCGTCAAAACAACAATGCGGTCTGCAAGGTGGACAATGTGACTGGCAATCGGAACATCTTCGCCGTTATGTCTGCGTCCTTTCCCATCATTCCATGCAACATGGTGATAACGGACAATGGCAGCAATATCTTTAAAAAGATGAAAACTTTCGATAATCCGCGCACCTGTGTCGGCGTGGTCATGCACATCTTCATCTTCGGTCTTTAACAGCCGCAGCTTTTCTTCCTCGGAAAAGGCTCCGATATCATGTAAAAAACCGGCGAACAACGCTTCCTGCTGCTGTTCCTCGGTTAACCCGAATTGTTCGGCGATACGGTAAGAAAGATAAGCGACTTTTTCATTATGGCTTTTAAGCAGTGAATTGTTAAGATCGGTAATATTGGCTATACAAAAGACGACCTCAACAGGATTAATTGATTTCAACATGGCTCCCCCTACCAGTTTCAACTATTTACTGTGTTATCCTGTATTAATCGCCATCATACCATATTATTATGTCAATTAGCAATATCTTTACATTTTGCGCAAAATACCCATTCCCGGCTCTTTTTTATTTTTTTGTTTCGGCCGCGGAATCGTCAGCAGATTTTCAAGCCGGTAGCGCGTCCCATAAACCACAATGTCTTTAGGGTCACCGTATTCTAAGAAAAATGAACATACTTTCGGATCAACCGCAATAATAATCCGGCTGTTTTCATAACAGATTCTGAACCGGTATCCTGACCAGCGTTCCGGTAAAATGGGTGAAAAATGAATTCCCGATTCTTTCAGCCGGAAACCGCCGAAACCATAGACAATCGCCATATAGTTGCCGCCCATGTTCGCGGTATGCAGACCGTCTTTAGAATTATGATGCAAATCCATGATATCCAGATGTGCCGAATTGCCGAAATACTGGAATGCGCGTTTCTCAAACCCGACTTTTGCCGCCATAATGCTGAATACACAGCTGGACAGCGAAGAATCGTGCGTGGTGATTCGCTCATAGTACAGGAACGAATTGCGTATCGTGCTCAGCGCCTGGGAGTCTTCCAGAATAAAATGCGCTAAAACCGTATCAGGCTGTTTGCATACCTGATGGCGGTAGAGGTGGAGCGGATGATAATGCAGCAGCAACGGAAAACGTTCCGGGTGGATTGTCCGGATATCCCATGGCTTTTTCTGCATAAACGAATCATCCTGCGGATTAATATCAAAGGTCTCGTCATAAGGCAGGTACATCGCCTTGGCCGCTTCCTCAAATCCGGTTATTTCTTCCCGTTTCAGCTTAATCCGTTTCTGCATGCGCTTAAAACCAGGCGACTGTTTATACATGTCATATATTTTCACCGCCCATTCCAGGTGGTATTTAGCCAGCACATTGGTATAGTAATTATTATTCACGATACAGGTATATTCATCGGGGCCGGTGACATCGTTGATATGGAACTTTCCGTCATAAAAGTTCCCGACATCCATCCAGAGCCGCGCGGTCTCATAAATCATCTCCGCACCTTTGTCCTGTAATAATTCATCGTCTTTTGTCGCCAGATAATACGCGATGATCGCGTAAGCCACCGCACCATTGATGTGATACTGCGCGGATCCGGCCGGGAAATATCCTGAGCATTCGCGGCCCATAATCGTCCGCCACGGATACAACGCACCGGAAAGGTGGCCGAGAATTACAGCATTTTCCCTTGCCATCGGAAGGGTCTGGTAACGGTAAAGGATCAGCTTCTTAGCAATCTCCGGATTGGTCACCGTAAAAAACGGCTGGATATACATTTCGGAGTCCCAAAAATAGTGGCCTTCATAGCCTTCGCCGCTTAAGCCCTTGGGTGAAATATTGCCGAATTTATCCTTTGTAACCGCTGAGATAAGCTGATAGAGATTAAACTTTAAGGCTTTGTCCTGTTCGTCATCGCCTTCGATTTCAACATAGCAGTTGGTCCAATATTCGGTCAGGTAGTCTTCCTGATGGACATATAATTCCTGAATTGGAACGGACAGCGCCTTTTTCATCTCAGCAGCCGCCTGTACTTTACAATCTTCCGCTCTCAGCGAGTCGCTTACTACCGTATACTTGGTCATTTTCACCAGTTCGCCCTGATTTGCTGTCGTAGACATCTGACAAAGCGCATCGCCGTCCTGGATAACAAACTGCCTTTCGCTTTCACCGGAAAGAAAGTTCTTAACCCCGGTGCAGACTTTTAAACCTGATTTTGTTGTTTCGGATAAAATATAAGACGCGCCGTATTGGATATTACAGGCGATTGGGTTTAGATAATGAAATCCTTCGTCCGCTGTGCGCGGGTCATCCGGATCAAAAAAATTGGTGACGTTTCCGGTATGCGCGGATTCGATCATAATATCGCATGAGCAGTTTAATAGCTTGATTTGATATTCAATCGTAAAAAGTGACAGCTGGTAAAATGACGTCATCCGGATGATGGTGATATCAATTTCTTTGCCGAGCGGAGACCGCCAGACCACATGCCTGCCGGTGATTCCCTTATCCATATCCAGCCAGCGGCTGCTTTCCAGCACCTTTCCTTCAAACATCGAAAAGAGTTCATCGTCAAAATAAAGCTTAACCGTCTGCGTATCCGCAACGTTCAGCATTGTCTGCTTTTCTTTTACCAGCCCGTAAAGGTTCTCAGCCTGGCGCGATTGTGAAAAATCATAAAAACCGTTGATATATTGGCCGCGTATGGTTTGATAACCTTCCGGATAGCCTTCTTCAAATGCTGAACGGACACCAATATACCCGTTCGCATTGCTGAACAGGGTTTCATGCAGCAAGAGATGATAGTTATCGAGCCTGATGTCCTTGATCTCAAAAACCGAATTATTACTCATCTATGTATTCAGGTTTTCTCCTTGTTTAATTCAATAAACTGTTTCAGCAGCGAGCGCATCGACTTCCATGAGCCGAGGCGGTAGCGTGCAGATGTCATACCGATACCTACCTTAACCGTCAGCGCCTTTTTAGGCAGCGCCACGAATAAATCCTCGTCTGTATGATCGTCTCCAACGCCTAGTATAAAATCATACTGCTCTTGATTCAAAAATGCAAGTGAACTTTGTCCTTTATCCACACGCATATCCTTCACTTCCAGCACTTTGTTGCCTTCTTGTACGGTAAGACTCATGGATTGGGTCATTGAAGATAATGCCGCCCATACTTCGCTCATCTTTTTGGACACCATATCCGGCTCGCACTGGCGGTAATGGAACGCTATCGAGTAATCTTTTTCTTCGATCAAAGCCCCCGGCATCCGGTCGCAGTAAACCTGCAGCATATTGGTGACCGCTTTCTTCCAGCTGTTATCCAAAGATACGGTCATGATCCACTCGCCGTCCAGTTCTCGCCGCCACAGTCCGTGCCCGGCCAGCATATTAATCCTAAGATCGCCCAGCCAGTCTTCCAGCGTATATCGGTCACGTCCGGATACGATTACCAGTTTGTTTTTCGGATCATCAATCAAGTCAAACAGCATCCGTTTTAGTTCCGGATCCGGCCGTGCCTGTTCCGGCAATGCTTTGAATCCGACCAGCGTGCCGTCATAATCCAAGAAAATGATGCGTTTCTTTGCTTTTTTGTAGGCATTAATAATCACGGAATTGTCTTTTTCAAGGCTGATTGCCGCTGTCTGGTCCGCGATTTCTCCCGCTTTATCCAGATTATTCATAAAGTCCTGCGCCCAAAATGAAACATTATAGCGTTTCAATCGTTTATGCAGGCTCTTGTTAATCGCTGTTTTTTCTTTAACCGGCATTTCAAGCGCAGTCTTAATGCCTTCCGCGATTTCGTCGATATCATTCGCATTGACAACCACGACTTCTCCGATTTCACTGGCCGCGCCAGCGGTTTCGCTGATTACAACCATACCTTTATAGTCCGTCCGGGCGGCGATGTATTCCTTTGCCACCAGGTTCATCCCGTCGCGAAGAGGGGTCACCAGCAGCACATCGGAGTATTTATACAGCGCAATCAAGCCTTCCTGGCTGAACGACTGGAAGAAATACCAAATCGGCATCCAGTTTACGGTGCCGTGCTTGCCGTTGATTTCGCTGACCAGCTCGGTGATTTCACTTCTTAGGTCAGCATAAGAATCCACCGCAACGCGCGACGGCGCTACGATTAGCTGAAAACGCACTTTTTCCCGATATTCCGGATATTTAGTTAAAAAGGTATCGAATGCCCGGATTCTTTCGGGTATTCCCTTGGTATAGTCCAGCCGGTCAACGGATAAGAGCATCTTCTCACCCTTTTTACTGCTGATAATTTGTTTAACTTGATTTTGAAACTCCGGGGTATTATAGGTCATCGTGAACCGGTTGTAATCAATCCCCATCGGAAACGCGTCCACACTGACATAACGGTCTTCACAGCTGATATGGTTCAGGTTGTTTTCAAATCCGAGCAAGCGCCGGACGCTGCTTAAAAAATGGCGGACATAATCATAGGTATGAAAGCCGATTAAATCCGCGCCTAACATACCGGTCAGGATTTCATCGCGCCAAACCAGCAGGCGGAATATTTCGAATGACGGGAACGGAATATGCAGAAAAAACCCGACCTTTGTATTCGGGAACGCCGATTTGATCATACGGGGCAGCAGCAGCAGCTGGTAATCATGCACCCAGACCATATCACCGTCTTCAATCACCGGCTTAACGGCGTCAAAGAACTTCTGATTGACTTCCTGATACATCTCCCACATTTCAAGATCATATTCAACCTTGTTGACAAAATAGTGGAACAGCGGCCAGATCGTCATGTTGCAGAATCCGTAGTAAAAGAGTTCCATCTCATGATCGGAGAGATATACCGGCTTGCAGTTATAAATCTCTCTTAAGTCTTTTGTCAGTGTTCGTCTGTCTTTCGGCGTGACGTCATCGGTCGTAATCCCCGGCCAGCCGATCCAGATGCTGTTTGATTCCTTATGTATGCCATCCAAACCCGTCGCGAGTCCGCCGATACTTGGATGATAACTGATATTGTCCTCGTCCTTTTTAACGGTGACGGGTAAGCGGTTTGAAATAATAATTGTTTTGCCCATTGATTCTCCTTTGTTATTCTGGTTCTGCTGCACCTGCTTCCTTATTCAAGATGCTTTTCAATATGGATTCGGTTTTTCCGTATACAATCAATTTATCCCCTGAGGATAGCACCATTGACGCGCTTGGGAAATCCGTTGTGGTTGATCCGTGATCGATTTTTAGTACCTGTATGTATTCATCCTTAAGCCTGGCGTCCGCCAGCGACTTTCCGCATATCGGGCTCTCATCATCAACAATCAGTTCATATATCCCATAACTCGGACTGATTTTAAGCACTTTATCAAGCGGCTGTTTTTTGATGTTTTTCATCACGCGTTTCTGCAGCAGCTTTTCCGTCAGGCGGTTCAGTCTGGATGAAAAAAAGCGGTTTCGCGTGACCAATACAATGAAGAGCACCAGCAGTACAAGCGCAGCTCCAATATACCAGAGTCTTTGCTCGTTTGCGGTCAACATATGCAGCAGCACCGATATCAGCGAAACCTGCGCAATATAACTGACCACCATCAGCATGCTTGCCAGACGGCGGCGGGTTGGGTGCTGGGTAATCAGCTCAGATTCCCGTGTGGTAAAGCCGGTATGTGTAATCAGCGAGATGACCTGAAACCGCGCGCGGTATAACTCTAATCCGGTCATCTTGAGCGCAATCGACAGCACTTCGATGATTACCCACATCAACACTAAAATCACTAGTACAAGAATGATTTCCATAAAAACCTCTCTTGCTATGATACCCTGTTCACCGATTAAAATCAACAGACGGCAGCATCACATCTTCTAATAAAAAAGCCGTATCCATTAAGAATACGGCACTTCATCAATATTTAACCTGCGCATTACGCGGGATTTTCATTATTCAATCTCTTCTTTTACAATCACGCTGTCCTTGCCATAATAATCCGCCAGTGCACGATTGATCAGGCTGTCCGGATTGTTGTCTGTATAGTCAAATCCGAAGCATACATCCCGTTCGGTCAGCGGTTCAAACACCACGTCCTTAATGCTTTCATCTTCCAAAATTCGAATCCGTTCATTCTTTTCAGAGATATAGGTCGGGATGGTTCCGTCCATATAGGTATCAATCATCGTACGGATATGTGAGCTTGGGACGATTCTGACCTGGAAACTGTGGAATACCAAAAACGCACCCGCAAGAATAATTACAACGCCGATAATCCGGTAAATTATTCGCGTGATATCGATCTTCGCCGCCAAAAATGCCGCGAAATTAACAATATTCACTGCATAGAAAATCTGAGCCGTAAAGAAACGGTATGCGATAATGCGTCCGTATTGCAGATCGCCGAGGGCATACAGGAACGGCGCATACTGCGCAATAAAGACCAGATAGGTCGCAGCAAAAAGCAGTATCGGGTTGATATATCTGCCGTCTTGTTTTTTTGCCTGTTTTGCGATTAGCGGAAACAGCATCCCGAGCGCGCCGATCACCGGTGCAATAAACGCAAAGTCCCGCAGATTCTGCGTGCCAAGCTTAAAACTCCAAATCAGCACATCAAACACATTGGTGGTTTCAATTGTCACCAGATTCTGGTCGATACCGTGATGATAACGGACTAAATAACCCGGGGACAGTGCGTTGACCAATAATACCGCTGTATAAATAATAAAAATAGTTAAAAGTTGCTTTTTCAACGGATGCTTCTTTATCAGCGCCAGGAACAGCAGGATAACCAATCCGCTCCAAACGCTGACCGCCGTGGTGAGGTTGCTGGAAGCCAGTGATATGCCAATTATAATCAGCCATGCCATGGTCCATCCCAGCCCCTGAATTTCCTGCTGCCGGTCTTTGAGCCGTAACAACAGCGCCATAAAAAGCAACAGACAGGATAACGGTATAAAATAGAAGATTGCGCCCGTATACCAATAGACAATCTCAAAGAGATTGAAGAACGGTACGCAATGATAAAATGCAAAAATCAGCGCTGTGCTGATTAAAAAGGTGAGATATTTCTTCAGCTTAAACTGGCCGCTTAAGAGTCTGAATCCAAAAGCGTAAACCGAGAATACAAACAACAGGTTCATCACAAACATCGCGATGCGGTAATAGACCATTGAGAATACCATGGGGTTTAGGTTAAACAACATGCACGAAATAAAACTGCCCTGCCAGTTCATATACCTTTCCGCTGCAAATTGAATCGGTGCAGTAACTAGCGCTGACCAGCCGTTTTGCTGAAGCGCCTGCTGCAGCGGCAGCGAATAGAAGTAATCGTCTCCCGGGCAGGGATAGGTCACAAAACACAGCACAAACGCAGGCAGAATGCTGACCAGCATCAGAACCGCCAACGTAATGCAGATAATTTTAATGGCCCGCTGTTTTTTTGTTTTTATTTCCATCTCACTCTCGATTCCTATTGTTCTTGTTTATTGGATTCCGGCGCCAGATTGACAGTTTCGTCCACCAAATACACCGGCCTGTTTTTTGCTTCCTCATACGTCCGTGCAACGTACTCGCCGACAATACCCGTACTGAGCAGTTGTACGCCCATAAATATCGTGATGACGATCATCAGCGACGACCATCCGGGGATTGTCGTTCCCAATACCTTTGACACGATAACATAAATGATAATACCGACCGCGAACAACAATGATAATAATCCCAGATTCTTGATAAACCGGATCGGCGTGATTGAGAAGGAAAAGATACCGTCATAAGACAGGTTAAGCATCTTTCTTAAAGTATACTTGGTTTCTCCGGCAAAGCGTTTTTCTCTGACATACTCAAACGGTACCTGCTTAAATCCCAGCCATGCAACCATGCCGCGGATAAACCGATTATGCTCACCGAGCGAGTTAAACGCATCCACCACTTTTCGGTCCATCAGGCGGAAATCACCGGTGTCTTCCGGAATATCCGTATCTGAAAAGGTGCGCAGCAGGCGGTAAAATAATTTCGCTGTCAGACGTTTAAATATTGATTCGCCTTTGCGTTTCTTTCTTTTGGCGTAAACAACGTCGGTGCCTTCCTCCCACACCCGAATCATGTCCGGAATAATCTCGGGCGGGTCCTGGAGGTCTGCGTCGATCACAACCACCGCATCGCCTTTGGCATGCTTCAGCCCTGCCGTCACGGCGGCCTGATGCCCGAAGTTGCGTGAAAAGCTGATAATTTTAACATGTTTATCTTTATAGGCAAACGCCTTTAACATCGGAAGTGTCTGGTCCTTAGAGCCATCATTGACAAATATCAGTTCATAGTCATAGTCTGCCATTGAACTGGTCAGCCGCTGATAACACTCTTCTACAACTTTTTCTTCATAATAGACGGGTATCACTACCGAGATATACTTTCCCATAACTTACACGCTCCTCATCAATTCGCTTTATTATATCAGCGTCAAAGGTGGCGGTCAACGCATATCAGCTGTTGGAGCGGTGTATTCTCTGCTATTATGAATACAAAAAAGAGCGTACGATCAGGTACGCTCTTACAAGATTACTTTATTTATGCGTCATAGGTCGTCGCGGAAGTATCGCCGCCCGTGCCAGTCCAGTTTGTATGGAAGAATTCGCCTCTCGGACGGTCGATGCGCTCATATGTATGTGCACCGAAAAAGTCGCGCTGTGCCTGCAGCAGATTCGCCGGCAGCCACGCGCTGCGGTAACCGTCGTAATAACTGATTGCAGAAGAAAATGCCGGAACCGGTATCCCGTTCCTGACCGCCTGTGCAATCACATTGCGCATACCGCTTTGGGCTGCTTCTACCTTCTCTTTGAAGAAATCATCCAACAGAAGGTTTTCAAGCGCCGGATTCCGGTCAAACGCTGTTTTAATATCGTTTAAAAACGCCGACCGTATGATGCATCCGCCGCGCCACATCAGTGCAATATCCCCGTAGTTCAGTTCCCATCCGAAGGTCTCCGCCGCTGCTCTCAGCAGGGCATACCCTTGCGCATAAGAAATAATTTTTGCCGCATAGACGGTTTGCTTCAGATCCTTCAAAAATGCCTGTTTATCACCGTCGAATTGCGGTACAGGTCCGGAAAGCACAGCCGATGCTTTTTCCCGCTGTTCTTTCAGCGCCGAAAGCGCACGGGCGTAAACCGCCTGGCTGATGAGTGTCAGCGGAATCCCCTCATCAAGCGAAGATACCGATGCCCATTTACCCGTTCCTTTTTGTCCCGCCGTGTCAAGAATGCGATCCACCAGCGGCTGTCCGTCCTTATCTTTGAATGCGAGTATATCGCGCGTGATTTCAATGAGATAGCTGTCAAGCTCTGTCCGGTTCCATTCCTCAAAGACATCGTGCATTTCATCTGTGCTCATCTGAAGCAGGTGCTTCATGACATGATACGCTTCCCCGATAATCTGCATATCACCGTATTCAATCCCGTTATGCACCATTTTAACGTAATGTCCGGCTCCGTCCGCTCCAACCCAGCGGCAGCACGGCTCCCCGTCCACCTTTGCCGATATGGCAGTCAATATCGGTTTCACCGCTTCCCATGCGGCTTTGGAACCGCCGGGCATCAGGCTGGGCCCCTTAAGCGCGCCTTCTTCTCCGCCGGAGACCCCGGTGCCGATATATAAAAGCCCTTTGCTTTCCACATATTTCGTCCGTCTGATTGTGTCGGTATAATGCGAGTTTCCGCCGTCGATGATAATATCCCCTTCATCCAGAGCAGGAATCAACACGTCGATAAAATGGTCCACCGGCTGTCCCGCCTTGACCATCAGCATCACCTTGCGCGGTTTTTCGAGTATGTCGGCAAGCTCCTCAATGCTTTTCGCTCCGATAATCGATTTCCCGTTGGCTCTTCCGTTTAAAAACCGCTCGACTTTATCCAGCGTGCGGTTATAGACAGCGACAGTAAAGCCTTTGGATTCCATATTCATCACGAGGTTCTCGCCCATGACCGCCAGACCGATCAGTCCGATATCCGCTTTTTTCATTTGTGCCTCCATTTATCTTTTTGAACATTATATCCGGCCGGATACGACCGTGATGTGCGTTAGTCACAAACACGCCGGCCGCTTTTAATCAGTATATCATATTGACGGTAAAGAATAAAAAGACGCCCATGGCATTATTATCTCCATACACGTCTATATTATGCTAACTCCATCAAAACCAGAATCATCAGTCAGCTCTATGCAAACTGTGATGAACTCCCTATTTCGCAAGTGAAGGTTCCTTATGAAACCACACCAGTTATTTTTTCCTGAACTTTAGCGAATAAGGATAAAATTTTTGGTCCGAGCATTAACAGTGCGGCTACAACACCGACGGCAATCGCGCCGAGAACCAAGCCGTATTCTACCATGCCCTGTCCGTTTTCATCTTTTAATACGGATATCAGCTTCTTCACTGTAAAACTCCTTCCTGATATGATTATTATCTATCGTATCGCCTTGGCAGATCAGCGCTTTGATTACGCATCCCGCCGATAACGATGGTCCTGTCTGTATTGATTTCGCTTATTCCATTATAAACGATTATTCAGGTAATTAAAACCATTTCGTATAATATCAGCCATTATATGAGGCGCTAAAGTGCACGCGGCCTGACCATCGCAGCACCCTGACAAAGAAAACGGCAACCAATCCATTCGGATTCGTTGCCCGCACCTTTTTTATTCCATAAGGCTTAGCGGTTTATGTCCATCATTTTGGCATTATCGGTTTTCTGTCTTTTCCGAGACAAATCATACCGTACCGCATGCTAATTGTCAATTCTTTCAGGAAAAAACATGGTTTGTTCCTGTTGCCTTCTTTTTAAATCTAATCAGATGCAGGAATCAGTGTCAGGACTTTTTTAAAGGCCACAGCAACCGGGA
The DNA here is from genome assembly GCA_963674805.2 of Christensenellaceae bacterium. Classification (GTDB taxonomy): domain Bacteria; phylum Bacillota; class Clostridia; order Christensenellales; family CALMFG01; genus CALMFG01. Next base: position 434,976 of record CAXXNY010000021.1, on the reverse strand, counting down.
GCTTATCCAGTGCATCCAGCCGCTGCCACAGATACGGCGGCTCAACAGGGTATTCCCGCTCCGTTTGATACCAAAAGACTTCCATCTCCCATCTTTGGTGCGTGAAGGTATGCCGTATATGCCCGAGATCCACAACGGCTGGACCGTTCAGCCCCGATATCCACTCAAGCGCTGATGGCTCGCCACTGTCTTCTGATACCGGAAGCCCCCACATACGCGCCAGCAGCCCCTGCTCTGCGCGGTAATGCATCAGCACCGCGTCTGGCGTTGTGATCAAATATACGCTCAGCTTCACGGTTTTAGGTTTTTCCTTTGGCGTCTTCACCGGAAGCCGGTCTGTCAAACCCTGCTGAAAAGCCGTGCACATTATCTGTACCGGACATACGCCGCAGTCTGGTGATTTCGGCCGGCAGACCACCGCTCCTAATTCCATCATTGCCTGCGTAAAGTCGCCTGCATGGTTTTGCGGCAGTATCTGCGCCACCCTTTCGGTAATCTTCTGACGCGCAGCGGGTTTTGCAATATCCTCATCCAAACCGTCGATGCGGCTGACCACACGGAGCACATTTCCATCTACGGCCGGCATGGGGATATCAAATCCGATGCTCATTACCGCGCCCGCCATATAAGGGCCGATTCCCGGCAGTTTAATCAGCGCTTCATATGTGCGCGGCAGACTGCCGCTATAGGCCTCCATCACGGTTTTCGCCAACTGATGCAAATTGCGTGCACGGGAATAATAGCCCAGCCCCTGCCACACGCTCAGCACTTCCTGTTCTTCAGAAATCGCCAATGCTTTAAAATCCGGAAATTGCTTTAAAAACCGATTATAATAATCAATAACCGTGTTGACCTGCGTTTGCTGCAGCATCATTTCTGATACAATCACCGCATACGGGTCATGAGTGTTTCGCCAGGGCAGCTCTCTTTTATTCTTTTTATACCACGCCAGAAGGCTAGCGGTTACTGCTTGATCCATTTATACTCCGGCGGCCGAGTCAATCATCGACCAGATACTGCGCTTACTCATCAGATGCTTTTTTTCTGGTTTTTTTCTTTGCTTTCGGCCATTGGATATCATATTCCTTGATGATATCATAGTGCGTCCAGAAATCCATGCTATGTTCGCCGCGCATCTTTTTATGTTCCTGCTGGTTCCATTCGGTCAGTATACGCTCATACTCGGCTTCAACCATATCCATCACATCATCCCATGAAATATAGATATCACGCCGTGCGTTATCGCCGATTTCCCCCAGCCTGCCGGATCGGAGCGCCAGTGTCAGCGTTAAGGCAAAGTCCTCAACCGTCTCATCCGATAAAAAGGCGTTTACGCCGTCTTCCAGCCCTTCGGCTGAGTTGCTGCCCCTGATCAGCGCGGATGCGCATCCGCACGCCGCCGCCTCGCGCACCACCAGCGGTGCGTTGTCATATACCGACGGAAAAACAAACATATCACTGCTCGCATAAATATCACGCAGCTTTTCACGGTCGGTGACTTTACCTGCAAAGCGGACCACATTGGTCAGCCCCTGCTGCTGGACCATTTTTTCCATCTTCGCCTTATCTTCTCCGTCGCCCACAAACAGCATATTAAACTTAATATTGTGGCGGTTTACAGCACCGAGCGCCTTGATAATCAAATCCGTGTTCTTTGTGAACGTATGCCGCCCGACAAATAATAAAATCGGCGCTTCCTCGGTAATCCCGTATTTCTGCATGATTTTCCGGCGGGTATCCAGATTGCTGTGTGTAATTGGCATATCGCATCCGTTCGGCATAACGGTAATGTCGCCTTTATAGCCATAGGACCTTAAGGTTTTTGCCGTTCCCTCATTCACCGCCCAGATATAATCGCACTGTTTATAAAAACCCGAGACATACTTGGCCACAATCTCGCCCGGCATCTTCATGTTTGATTTTAAGCGCATATTGATGTCTTCTCGAAACTTAGAATGAAAAGTCGCAATATGCGGCACGCCGTTACGGTTTGCGACGCGCTGCGCCACCAGTCCGGCTGTAAACGGGCAGTGAGAGTGCACGATATCAATATCCGCTTTGTCGATTTTTTTCAGCAGTTTCACCGGCGCCGGAAGGCCGATTCTGTATTGATCCGCAACGCTGATGGGCGAAGACGGATATTCCCAAACCGGATACGGAAAGTTAAACTCCCTGTCCGGGTGGGCGGGGACAACAACAAATACGCGGTTGTCTCTTTTGTCCAGTATTCTTGCATAGTTTTCAACCGTTATGGCAACCCCGTCAAACTGGGGATTAAACGACTCATTAAAAAGCCCGATATTTTTCATATAATTCCTCAAGATATTTGTATGTGTTTTGTTTATAATTTTATCACAAATTGTGGCGGAATTGTACGTCGTACCCAGATTAAAAAACGCTTACCGGACGCAATTCACAAAAAGTTAACAGGAATTTGCCATATAGGTATTGTAATTCCGAGTAATTTAGTATACTTTAAAACCATAACAAATGTTTCTAATGCCAACCCAAAGGCATTTATTTGAAATAGATATGGAGGGCAAGAGTATGCGCATCTTAGACAAGAACGATAAGAATTATTTCAGGCAAATCACGGACTATTATCCGTTGATCAATCCTTTCCGGCTGCAGAAAGAGACGAATGTATCCATCCCCTCAAAGACAGACATCAAGGCCGCGAAGGATTGGGTGGATTCTAATTATAAGTAACCGGAGTTGATGCAGATGAAAATTGCTTTTTTTGACACAAAAGAATATGACAAAGAGAGCTTTGATCTTGCGAATGAGAAATACGGATATGAGCTGCACTATTTTTCTGACAGATTAACCGAGCATAACGCGTATCTCACCCGCGGCTTTGATGCTGTATGTGTGTTCGTCAACGACCGTTTAAATAAAACGACTCTAAAGCACTTAAAGACGAACGGCATCAGGCTGATTGCTCTGCGCTGTGCGGGTTTTAATAATGTTGATATCAAGGCCGCCGATGCGATGGGCATCGTGGTCACTAACGTACCACGCTATTCACCGGAAGGCGTTGCGGAACATACGTTAGCCTTGATTCTTTCCTTAAACCGTAAGGTGCACAAAGCCTATATCCGGACGAAGGACTACAACTTTTCTCTTCGCGGGCTCATGGGCTTCAATATGCGGAGCAAAACCGTAGGCATCATCGGACTCGGATTGATCGGGCGCAGCGTCGCACGGTTATTATCCGCTTTCGGATGCGAAGTGCTGGGATATGATCCGCGCCCAAATTCGGAAGCCCTGAAAACACTGGATATCACGGTCACCGATCTTGACACCCTTTGGAAGAAAAGCGATATTATTACGCTGCACTGTCCGTTAACAGCAGGCACCCGGCATATCATATCAGCTGACAGCATCAAAAAGATGAAAGACGGCGTGATGATTATCAACACCTCGCGCGGCGGGCTGGTGGATACACAAGCTTTGATTCAGGGAATCCGCAGCCATAAAATCGCTAGTGTGGGGCTGGATGTATACGAAGAGGAAACAGAGTATTTCTTTGAGGACCATACCGACCAGATACTAAACGACAGTGTGCTGCTTGAACTTTTGGCACTGCCCAATGTATTGGTCACGTCCCATCAGGCGTTTTTCACACACGAGGCGATGGCGGAAATTTCAGCCACGACGCTCGAAAATATAGCGGCATACGAGAAGCATGCGGCGCTTACCAACCGCGTGACCGAACGTAAAGCCGGATAAGCCACTAAGGGTTTATCCTCCCGATAAAACCTTTCATATATATTGAGCGGCGTTCCCGTTAAAGGGCGCCGCTTTTTATTACCGCGGATAATTGCTCAAAAAAGGGTTCCGCCGCATACCGTTCTTCCCATGGTGTATGCCCGCACTGCTCAAGCAGGATCAGATCATGTTTAACGCCTGCTTCGTCCAGCACTTCAACGACACCCTGATAGGGATGCGGATCCTGACGGCCGTGGAGCACCGTAACATCACATCTAACTCCTTTAATGCGTTCTCGCAATCCGCCGCTTCTGCGAAGCTCCTGCGCCTCCATCCAAACGAATCTAAAAATATGGGCGTCCGGAGTGATCTTGGGAACAAGCCTGTCCGGGTCGTTTTCATAGGCGTCCGCTTTCTCCATCAGTTCTCCCATCGACTCCAAAGCTGCGTTGGAGAGACAGCCCCTTCCGGCTCTGCTGAGCAGGTCTTTAGCCTCTTCCGCTTCCGGCCCGTTCAGATTATTGATACGATTCTTTGTGATTTCCGGAACATACCGGTTATCCAGCGGCGGACAGCCAATTAATACCAGCCGCTCCACCATTTCAGGATACTGCGCCGCAAACAGCAGTCCGAGTATCGCGCCCCAGGAATGCCCCGCCAGTACAAGCGGCGGCGTGTAGGCCGAAAGCTGTTCAAACAGTTCCGTTATCTGGCCCTCCACCGAATCTGCGGTCTGGAGCGGTTCGATAATGCCAATGGTTTTGCTGAGCTGTTTCGCGACGGGCGCCATACTTCCGGCCGCTCCCGGTCCGCCGTGCAATACCGCGGTTTTATACGGCAATATTCCATATTCATTAACAGTCTGCATTTTTTCACCTGTCTATCTTTTTTATTATTGGTTGCCTGCAGTATATCATAATTTCTTTTATATTGCTTTTTTGAACAAATTCCCTGTTGACAGCGGGTTATCCGCCCGTTATACTCATTAAAGAACACTTGTTATTTTTTAAGGAGTTATTTTGCAGATAAAAAAAGATGAGGTCAGGCAGCAGCTTTTAGATGCCGCCGCCGGCCAGTTCCTATTAAACGGTTACGAGCAGGCCTCGATCCGCGGCATCGTCAATGATGCGGGTACGACAATCGGCAACTTCTATAATTACTTTGAAAGCAAAGAAGCCATTTTTTCGGCACTGACCGAAGATGTGTATCAACTCTTTGCCGGTTTAATGGACCACCACAGCATGGACAACCGGGATGAACTGCTGGAATCCCGGGATATTGATGTATGGCGGCAGTCGGTTTTGGACCTGATGTATCCGCTGTTGTCCCGGCTTGACGAGACCTTTTTACTGTTAATGGAAAACGAAAATACGCGGTACGGTGATTTAAAACAGCGTTTGCTCGACCTGTTATCCGAACACTTTCATCACCACTTGGCGGAATTTGCCCCGGAGTACAGGTATCCCCAGCTTGGGAGGATCGCCGCAAACGGCCTGTTAACCGGAATATGTGAAACCATACGAATCGAAAAGAATCCTGATACGCGGATTAGCCTGATTACCGAGCTTATCTTATTTTTCGCAGTCGGGATCGTTGAATTTTACGGAGGAAAAAATGATGATCAGCGTCAAGAACCTTAACTATGTATACACCAAATCAAAAAAACACGCGGTAAGAGATGTCACCTTTGATATCGGCGCTGGCGAAGTATTCGGTTTCTTAGGCCCGAACGGTGCCGGAAAAACCACCACTCAGCGCTTAATCATCGGCCTTTTGAAGCACTACCAGGGTGCAATCCGCATTATGGGGAAAGAACGCCGGGAATGGGATAAATCATTCTTTGAACATATCGGCGTCGCCTTTGAATTACCAAACTTGTATTTAAAGCTGACCGCAGAGGAAAACCTCTCACTGATTGCGGCCTATTATCAGAACGGCCCGAAAGACATTGACGCCGTGCTGGACAGCGTCGGCTTGTTAAAAGATAAAAAACAGAAAATAGAGGCGTTTTCAAAAGGCATGAAAATGCGGCTTAACTTTGTCCGCGCTGTGATGCACGATCCTGATTTAATCTTCTTTGATGAACCGACATCCGGGCTTGATCCGGTGAATGCCAAGATTATCAAGCAGAGGATACTGGATATGAAAGCAGCCGGAAAGACGATTTTCCTGACCACCCACAACATGACCGTCGCCGAACAGCTGTGCGACCGCGTTGCATTCATCAATGAAGGCGAGATATCGACCATCGACAGCCCGCGCAATCTCATGGTTGCCTACGGCAAGTCGGTGCTGGACGTCACCTATAAAGACCGCGATGCCATGAAAACCGATACCTTTGACCTTAAAGGCATCTCCGAAAACAAGGCGTTTCAGAGCATCCTGAAAACAAACGGCATTATCAGTATGCACACCCAGGAAGCCTCGCTGGAAGACGTCTTTATCACCTTCACCGGGAGGTCGTTGAAATGACAATCAAACGCCTGCTGACTGCCTTTCGTGCAGATGCTCTTTTTCAATTTAAACACGGGTTTTATTGGGTCTACCTGGTTCTATCATTGGTCTATATTGTCATTTTAAGTTTCTTCAGTACTGAGGTTTTAGATATCCTTCTGCCGATTTTAATCTTTATCGATCCGGCGGTACTCGGTATGTTCTTTGTCGGCGGGATGCTGCTGCTGGAAAGGGAACAAGGCATACTGGCTTTTTTAAATGTCACGCCGCTTAAGACCATCGAATACATCATCAGCAAGATATTTTCACTCAGTCTTATATCGGTTTTCCCTGTTTTGCTGATTACCTTTTCGGTTTACCGCAGTCCGGTAAACTGGGGATATTTAATCGCAGGCACCCTGCTGGTATCAATATTTTTTACGCTGGCTGGCATGCTGATTTCCCGGCGGTCAAAATCAGTAAACGAATACATGGTGCGGATGGCTCCGTTTTCTATGGTGTTCGGGTTCCTCTGTCTGGTGCTGATTCCGAACCGGTTCATTCCGCCTGTTGTGGTTACCTTGCTGTCGGCGGTGCCGAGCGTCGGTGGATTCAATCTTCTGTTATCATCATTTTCACCCCTTGAGCCTTTGATAATCATCATCAGCTTAGCCGGTCTTGTTGTATTTGACGCGCTTCTGCTGATTTATACCACACGCGTTTTTTCAAGCCAGCTCATCTTAGAAGAAAACGGCACAGGGAGGGCTTCGTCATGATAAAATTGATTTATTTTAAAACGGATTTTAAGCGGCTGCTGCGGGAGCCCGTGATGGCTCTGTTGTTCCTGGTCCCGCTGCTGATTCCGGTATTGCTCCGAATGGTTGTTGAATATCTCATCCCGTTTGCGCAGACATACGTCGCATTTGATATCACACCGTATCACAGCTATTTTCTGTCGTTTACGCTGATTATCGTGCCGAGCCTGCTTGGGATTGTCATGGGCTTCATGCTGTTGGATGACAAAGACGGGCACATTGCGGAACTGATGTCAGTGACGCCTTTAGGCATCAACCTGTATCTTGCGATTCGCCTCGGGTTTGTCTCTGCGTTTACATTTGTCTATGTAATATACAGCTATTATATTTTCGGGATGATGCTGATTCCGTTTTGGACGCTCCTTTTTCTGGCCGTACTGCTTTCTGTTCACGGCGCCGCGCTCGGCCTGTTGCTGTTTTTGGTCGCGGATGATAAGGTCAAAGGGCTGACTTACGCAAAGGGATTAAATCTCGTCATCCTGTTTGCGTTTGCCGATTTGCTGAAGCTGAATTGGGTGAGAGGACTTGCGATGGCTTTCCCGCCGTACTGGATCACCCGCATCATTATGCACCCATGGCAAATCACCGCGCTTGCTGCCGGAGCCGCTGCGCACCTTATTTGGATTGTCGTTTTGATTTTGTTTTTTAAGCGCAGTCTCGGCCGCCGCTAAGTCAGAATGCCTTTGGCAGTATCAAGGCCAGAAGACAGCATAATGCCGTGATCATAAAAGCCGCCAGCATGCTGTACTGCAGCCAGGGATTAACCGAACCTTGCGGATAAATCACTTGCATCACCACCCGTGTCAGCCACAGGATACTGCATACTGCCATCATCACGTTAAACGCAAACACACTGCTCTTGGGCGAGAAGGTGAAAATAAGGCTCAGCACTCCAAACAAAACAAGGCTGAGTGAAAAGAATACATTAATCGCGCGCACCGCCAGCACAAGCTCCGGTGCGTCTTTATGGATATAATCATACCATCGCCAGACTGCCGGTACGGTGAAATGCCAGATGCCGAACCCGACAGAAACAACACCGGCGATTGTTGATAAAACCTTTGCTGCCATCAGCTTTTTCCCTTCGCATTGCCTATTAATATTAATCCCATTATACATCAATTTTTAGCCGGGTAAATCCAATCATCGGATATTCTTTTTTTCTAATACTTAGCGTCATTATAGGGATATGCAAAAAGTTTAGATATTCAAGTTGACAATAATTTCATGAAATTTTATAATTTTTTTATCCATTAAACAGAAAGTAGAGGCTTCTCATGCAATATGATGCGATTATTGTCGGTGGCGGTCTTTCGGGCTTAACGGCCGCCGCTTACTTAGCCCAGGCAAACCTGAACGTCCTGCTTTGCGAAAAAGAACCGCGTGTGGGCGGGCTTTTGAATACCTTTGAATCAAACCGCTTCGTATTTGATGTCGGTGCGCGCGCCATCGAAGATTCCGGCGTGTTGTCCCCTATGCTAAAACAGCTTGGGATCGCTTTGCCCCTGCTTGAGAATCCGGTTTCGATCGGTATCGGAGAAGACATCATCAACGTTGAGGGCGAAGACAGCCTTGAGGCGTATCAGTCCATGCTGATCAAGCAATTCCCGAAGGAAGAAGCCGCAATCAAACAGATTGTCGCGGTCGTCAAACGCGTCATGAATTATATGGATATCCTCTACGGCATCGACAATCCCTTGTTTATGAATCTGAAAAACGACAAAGAATATTTAAAAAACACACTAATGCCCTGGCTGTTTAAATACATCATGACTGTCGGCAAGATAAAGCACTATCAGACCCCGATTGACGAATACTTAAAAACGATGACCAATGACCCGGTATTGATTGATATCATCGCCCAGCACTTTTTTGCGAAAACACCGGCCTTCTTTGCCTTAAGCTATTTCAGCTTGTATCTGGATTACCGCTATCCTAAGGGCGGAACGGGTGCTTTGATTGATGCGCTTAAAAATTATATTCTGTCATACAACGGCACCATCAAAACCAACACAGCAGTCAAGCGCATCCACTTAGGTGCACGTCAAATCGAAACCGAAAACGGAGAAACTATCGGTTATAAACAACTCGTTTGGAGCGCGGACAACAAAGCCTTATACCGGTCTGCGGATTTAGAGGGCTTAAGCGGCAGGATTAAACGGCAGATTAAAAAACAACAGCAGCAGCTGAACAAAAACCGGGGCGGAGATTCTGTGTTAAGCCTTTATATCGCCGCGGATATTGAGCCGTCTTATTTCAGTGACCGGCATACCGCCCATTTTTTCTATACACCGGAGAAGAAAGGAATCGGTCGAAATCCCATCAGCAGCATCAAGGTGAGCGATGGAAGGTTCACCACCGACCGCGCGCGGCTGTTTGACTGGCTGACGGAATACTTAAACCTGACGACCTATGAAATCTCCATTCCCTGTTTAAGAGACCCAAGTCTTGCGCCAAAAGGAAAAACAGGGCTGATTATCAGCACCTTGTTTGATTTTGATTTGATGCAGCATTTAAAAGATTTGGATTTATATGAAGAAACAAAAACATTTATATCCGATATGATGATTGAGAATCTTGAAAACAGCATTTATTCGGATTTTAAGCAGCGTATCATCAATACCATCGTCTCAACGCCGCTGACCATTAAAAGAATCACCGGCAGCAGCGACGGCGCGATTACGGGATGGTCGTTCACGAACGGGCGGGTGCCCGCAGTCAGCCAAATGCCCAAAATCGCCAAATCGGTCATAACGCCAATGCCGAACGTCATTCAGGCAGGTCAATGGACCTACAGTCCGTCTGGTCTGCCCATCTCAATGCTGACAGGCAAGCTTGCCGCAAATAACGTCATTAAACACATCAAACGGGGAATTTAAGTCCGGTAAGCGAGTGGCTGAGCGTCCAAATCCGCTCCGTTTTTTCCTGGTCAAACACATGCGGCATCGGTTTTTCATCTATGGTCAGGTTAAAATACCGTCCGCTTGTCTTATCGAGCTCCGGCTCGGCCGCGAGATAATACACCGCCTCACCGGATATGGCCGGGTCTTTCAGCGTCGGTGCAATCACCCACTTCATCCAGCTGCGGTACAGCCAGCCGTTGTTGCTCCCAATGCCGGTTTTAACCGCTCCGGGATGCATCGCGTTGATGGTCACTTTTGTGTCTTTCAGCTCTTTCGCCAGTTTAATCACCGTCATCAGCTGTGCGGTTTTTGACGCTCCGTAAGACAGCAGCCCGACATACGGCCGTTTCTCCCACTTTAAATCATTGATATTCAATCCGCCGAAGCGATGGCCTTCCGAGTTCACCTGAATAATCCGTCCCTGCGTACTTTTTTTAACCAGCGGCAGCAACAGGCGCGTGAATAAAAAGCTGGACAGATGATTAACCTGAAACACCCATTCATTCCCGTCCGGGGTCATCCGGCGCGTGGTGGAGTGCAAACCCGCAGAATTAATTAAGATATCGATTTTCTTAAAATCGCGGCTGATCGCCTGCGCCGCATGCCTGACGGTCTCAAACTCGCTGAAATCGGCTGTATATATCTTGGGTACGATTCCGTACGCATCGCTGATCAGGTTTTTAACTTTTTCAGCCTTCTCCATATTCCGGGCAACCAGAACAATCTCCGCGCCTGCCTGAGCAAGCCGTTTTGCGGATGCCAATCCGACACCCGAGGTTGCACCCGATATCACACAGATTTTACCCTTCAACGAAGCATCGGTTGTCTTTTGTTCCGCTTTGCTGTTCCTGATAAACGCAAGATCTTCTTTTGTATATTTCATCATATGCTCACCCAAATTTCTTGTGCATAAAGCGACGGTATGGTTTTTTAAACCACGGGATGCCGTTGAAGATATCCCCCCACAAGTCATAGTAGTCCCGCTGCTTGATAATTCTGCCGTCTTCATGCAGCGTCAGCCGGGTACATCCATAGATCGGGGTGCTCGGGAACTTCTTAAACATCATAGTCATGGTCCATTCAAAGATAATCACATTCTCTTTTTTTGTGATAAACGTGATATCCATCTTCAGTTCCTGAGTGCGGTCTGTCAGGCGTTTGCACAGCGACTTAAATTCCGCGATCCCCTCTATCCGCTGAATGGAATCCTGAAAGACGATGTCATCATGATAATAGGGAAAAATATGCGACCAATCCGGCTTGCCGTCAGTATTATACGTTTTTGACCACAGCGCAAGAACTGTTTTTTCGTTCAATTTCATGTGCGCTTCGTTTACCATGGCGCCTTCCTTTCCGTTATCTTCGTATTGATAGTTACTCATAAACAGAATTATACATCTTATAACATCAAACAGCCATATTTTTCTATATCAGCACCCTATTCGTCACAATTGCAATGTGCATTACGGTTCAGTATCTGATGTACAGATATGTAAAATGATTCGGTATTTAATGTAAACTTCATTTTTATCCATATGATTTGTGGTATACTGTAATATAAATTTTCATAACAGCAGAACGGAGATTTGAATGAAGACAACTCGCCTTAGACGATTTATTATATTGCTGTTCACACTTGTGATCGCGGTTTTTCCTTTTTTTGCCGAAGCATCCGGAAACAACACAGACTCGGATCAATTCCCAAAGTATATTTTCATCATCATCGGCGACGGCATGGGGTTCGGGCATCTTGAAATCGGTAAGCTCTTTTCAAAAGTTATTTCCGGAGATATGTCCGCCGAACCTTTATGGGCGGATTTCCCGACCCAGCTTTCGGTGAGCGGCGGTGTGGACTCTTCCCAAGGCGGGACGATGCTCGCAACCGGGACAGTACAGAGTGCCGGGCCGATTTCGGTCAATGCGGACGAACAGCCGCTGGTGACGATCATGGACATCGCTAAAGCTAACGGATTATCCACCGGCGTTATCTCAACCACCAGCTTAGTGGACGCAACACCTTCCACCTTTTTGTCGCACGCTGCCAGCCGTTCGATGCACGATACGATGATTGAAGGCATCTTGACCAGCGAAGTGGATTTTATCGCGGGCGGCGGGCTTGATATGATGTTTACCGAGTCGGATATACCCGATATCTACAAGCGAGGTGCCGCGAACGATCCGGTCACACGCTATGCCAACGAAAATATCGCATGGGAAATGGAAGCTCTCGGTTATGACACCTATCTCGGACTTCCGGGCGCAAAGCGCTTCCTTTCGGCCGAAACAATGGGCGACAAAACGCTTGCGGTGTTTACGCGGGGCAACACACCGTTTTATTACATCCAGCATATGCCCCAGTTCGCGGAAAGGGCCCAGTATACACCTGCTTTAGCTGAAATTGCGGAAAAAGGCATCATGGCACTGAGCGCAAACGAAGACGGGTTTTGCCTGATGATCGAAGAAGGCGCTATTGACGATGCCTGCCATGCCGAAAATACCAAATATATCGCCGCAGAAATGGGTGAGCTTGACCGTATGCTTAAGGTCGTGCTGGATTTTTATAACGAGCATCCAGACGAAACGCTGATCGTTATAACCGCAGACCACGAAACCGGAAGCTTCCGCTATACCGAAGGTGCGATGGATACAGTGGGTGAAATTACCGAAACGCTTCCCTGGGACAGTGACGCATCGACGATCCGTGATTTTGTATACCGGCACTTCAAGGCCTCTGCCAGTGCCGCTATTATCGAGAACAGCCTCACCTTTATTGATGAAGACACATACGGTAACGCATATGACAACCGGCTGGTTGCGGCGGCGGAAATCACTGCCAAAGCGCAGTACGAACTGGGCGTTCGTCAGGCAGATTCTTTCCATTCACATAAGCCCGTCCCGCTGATGGCGCTGGGCGTTGGACATGCGGCGTTCGCGGAATGCGATTCGATTGATGATATCGCGCATGTAATTTGTGATATCGCCGGATGGCGGGACCGTTTAGGCCAAATATCAGAGTAAAACAAAAGCCCCGAATTCCGGGGCTTTTTTTGTTTCATCATTTCATCGCATAATCGCGAATCTCGCGTCCGACTTGGTCGGCTTTATTTCGGCCGATGTTGAATTCCAGCCATGATTCCTCGTCTTCAACAATCCAATGAGCCGTACTGTTTTCTATTCGTTTTATTTGATCTTCAGTAAGCTTGTTGTAATTTTCAAAGTAGAAATCCCGTACGACGGGGCTGGCATCCCGGTAATCATACAGCATCAGCAGCACTTCTGTGTTCCCTGTTTTTTCGTACTGCTTTATGTTTTGTTTTAAGCTGAACGATTCAAGATTCATCATGGCCACCACTGCAAAATATGCCGCGGTCAGATACACCGCCACTTTTAAGAGCGGGAAGTCACGTTTGAATACCTTAACTGCCATAAATCCCAACATAATGAGTTCGAACAGCAATATCAAATAAACCAGACACCGCAGGAATGTGAATCCATAGTTCTGCTGATAAAGGTTCATTTTATATGCCGCCGCAATCAGCAGATACGCATTAATCGCGGTCAAAACCACAAGCTGTATATTCACTGTCTTTTTTAAACTGCCTTCCGTGTCTTTGGTCGTGTGCATGCTGGTCAGGATAATCACGATATTAATCAGTGTTAGCACAAATTGCTCCCAAAATCCCTTAACCGCGTATTCTGTATACGTATACCCTTTCGGCAGCCCGCCGGTATTAAAGAACAGATAGCGGAACTGGATAGCAGCAAACACAATGAATACCGCTGCAATCACGCCCAGCACGGTCATCACAGTCACTGGTGCTCCGGCTGGACGGTTCTTAACCGGCAGCATCGGTTTTGGGGTGTCTTTTCTTTCCGTAATGATATAGATGAACCCAAAGCCAGCTAACGCGGTAATCGCGGCCACAATGACCTTCCCGATCCAATCGCCGATATTATCAAAAGTAAACATCTGCCCGATCAGCTCTTTAAACAGCACATCCGCCCCAAGCATCAGCGGTATAATCACCACTAAAAGCAGTGCGCTGATTCCGAGGCCAAGCAGTATGCTGCCCGCCTTTTGCTTTTTCCCTTCTTTTTTATCCGATCCTGTCATCCCAAAAATCTTATAGAAGTATATCGGGAATGAAAAGAAACGGTAAAAGAATGTGCTGATTACATTCTCCCTTTTATCCTTTGCCGCAAAAATCGTAAAGCATACCAATACCGTCGGCAGAATAATAATATCCAGTGCCGTCGGCATACGCAGTCTGAACAGCATTGACGCGTATGCCAGATACACCGCCGCCCAGAAGACCAGCAGCTTAAAGTCAAGGTTTTCATCCAGCGCCATGATGTATGCGATCAGTGCAAAGCAAATGATGCTGAATGCAAAATAGTTAATGCCCACCTTGTAATCCATCAGGATTACCGAGACCAGCAGCCCGACGAATACAGCTGATAATACGGCGATTATCCGGTTTTTTGCGGAGCCTAAAAACCCCGCCTTTTCGATTGTATTATTCTCCATCGCCTTCCTCCTTATACGCCAGAATATCCCCCGGCTGGCAGTCGAGCGCACTGCAGATTGCCTCAAGCGTCGAGAACCGGATTGCTTTGGCTTTCCCATTTTTTAAGATGGATAAATTCGCATTTGTAATCCCAACCTTTTCCGCCAGTTCGCCTGCCCGTATTTTTCGTTTCGCCATCATTACATCAATATTGACTATAATACTCATTTTCACCCCCCCTTATATGGTCAGGTCGTTTTCTTCTTTGTACACCACTGCCTGCTGAAAAACATCCGCAAGGACTAAGCAAAACAGTGCGCCTAAAAGGAAAACGGCCGCGCCGACCATTGTCATAATGGAGTTGATTGTCACAATCTTGAAAATGAAGAACGCAATCATCCCAAACAGGAATATCCCGATGCGCTTTAAGGATTTAACATTCTCAATAACGAACGGATTTCTATCCTTAAGGGTTTTGAACATGCGTCTTAATTCATTTTCGACAAAGAACGCCAATACACTGCAGGGATACAGCATAATGAGCAGGATGGTTTTGACGCGTCTACCCGCCACTCCGATAAAACTCAGGTACTGGTCTACCACAAACGGAAGCAGTACGACAACCACCACAGTCAGTGCCATCATAATAATTAGCACCACACGCAGGATATCCGACAAAGAATTTTTTCCAATATATTTCATTTGCATCACCTCAACCGAATTATACGTTTATTTTTATTTTTTGTCAATCTTTATTTATTGTTTTTCGATATATTATATCCGTTTATCGGCTATTTTATGGTAAATAAATAGACATCCTTAATCAATGTCTGTTTTTTGTACCTTTTTTTACGTATCTACCGCGTTTTTTCGTGTTTTAAAAGAAGTATACTGCCAGATTATATATGGCATGAATGATTGCCGGCGCCCAAAAGGATTGTGTCCGCTTAAAGATATAGCCCAGCCACAGGCTGATGACAAACAGCAGGCCAAGCTGAATCATCACGCTTCCCCCTCCGCCCTTGATCAGCACTACAGCATGCAGCACAGCAAATATCAGCGAAGAAACAATATTGGCCCATGCAAATCCTATACTTTCGGAAAATTTCTGCAAATAAAGTCCGCGGAACGGGATTTCTTCTAATATACCAATCAATACAGTTCCTGCAATAAACATAGCATCCCGCCGGATATCGGCCTCTGTATTGATTTTCATTCCGTTCACAAAAAAGAAAATGAGACAGATCAGGCCGCCCGCCAGCAACGCCCATGCAATGCCCGCGCCTGCTTTTTCGGTCATTTTCAGATAATGCCAGGGATTCGCTTTAATATACCAAAGGTAACCGAAGACCGGCAGTGCAACGATGATTAAATAGTAAGCCAATGATGCCACTGATGTATTCAGCCAGCTGTCATGGCCGGCAAGCAATGACACGCAAAGCGGGTACGCAAAAACTGCGGCTAAATGGATAACCGCAAACAGGGTAAATCGTATGGGGTGATTTTGGGTATCGCGGAAAATCGCTTTTTTCATCACGGCACAACTCAAAGCTTCGCTATTTGGTCTTTATTCTTCTTGACTACTTTGATGAACTCCTCCGCAAGGGCGGGATCAAACTGAGTGCCTGAACATCTTTTCAGCTCTTCTATTGCTTCATCAAACGACTTTTTATCACTGTATGACCGTTTAAAGGTCATCGCATCAAACGCATCGATAACCGTCAGGACGCGTGCGAGATACGGAATGTTTTCGCCTTTTAGGTTACTCGGATATCCGGTGCCGTCATAACGCTCATGATGGTGCATGATAATCGGGATGGTATCCTGAAGTGTGTTTACCGGTTCAACAATCTTCACGCCGTTTTCGGGATGCGCCTCAATCAAGGCCCATTCTTCATCTGTCAGCGGCATCTGTTTGTTCAAGACCTCTTCCGGTATATTGATCTTGCCGAGGTCGTGCATATACGCGCCGTAAATCAGCGTGTTTTTATCCGCATTTGACAGTCCAAGGTGCTCCGCAAATAATTTTGAATAGATGACCACCCGCTCGACATGCCCGTATGTATAGCGGTCTTTCGAGTTGATGATCGTAATCAAGGTCTTCATTGACGTTACAAGGTCGATATGCTCTTCTTCGATATCGTCTTTCAGCATATCTAATGTGGACGTATAAATCTCAACTCGGTTTTTATTAAAGAATTTTGCCCTGTACAACGCATCATCCGCCGACTTGACAAGTGCGCGTTCGCTGTCTGCTTTGTGCGGATAAACCGAAACCCCAACGGAAACCGTAAGGTTGTGGTCCGGCATATTCTCCTGACCGTCGAAATGCGTTGATTCGATCTGGTCGCGGATGCGTTCCGCTGTTACGAGCGCCTGTTCTTCTTCGATATCGGGCATTAAAATCGCAAACTCATCGCCTGCGTACCGCGCAACAATATCCCCTTCAGAGACATTTTTTAATAGTATTTTACTAATCTCAATCAGCACATTGTCGCCCTTCTGGTGGCCGAACAAATCATTATAGTATTTAAAGCTGTCGATATCCATAAAAATCATCGAAAGCGGTTTACTCTTTTTATTGTGCCGGATATGTTCCCTCAGGCTGTCATAGAAGTACCGGTGGTTTGAAAGGCCGGTTAACTCGTCCGTATGCGCCAGATTCTCCATGCGTTCAAAGTATTCTTTTTCGATATTTGCATAATGCCCGACCAGCCACGCCATTACGATAAACAACGCCGCTAAAACCAAATCGGCTTCGAAATAGGTGTTAACAGCCAAAAACGATGCTGTAACTAAGTCCATACCCAATATCGCGATTGATGAAATCACCGCTGTAATGATGCCGAACTTCATCCCCTGCTGGATCGTTGATGTGATGATAATAAACAAAAACAGGTATTTATTTTTGCTTTCATATGCACCGGAGTAATAGATAACAAACGCAAAAACAAGGATGAAGAAATAATTTTCCACCATCCAGATTGTATTAATTTTTCTTTCGTTGAAATTTCGGACAGAAACATTAGACCATATAATATAAATTAAGGCTAATATTACCATGAATGTCACTGGGGTAATAATGTTAGATAAGTTTTCCCCGCCTCGGGCATAGATTGAGACGTAAAGTCCTACCCCCGAAAACAAAAGAGAAAATAGCTTAACAATGGAAAGAATCTCGTTGAGTCGTTTGGTTTTTGAAGTCCTGATTTTTGTCACATCATTGCTACCTTAAGCTTATTTGGGGGTTTATAGGGCCTGCAAACAGACCCTATAAACGTTTCCCTGCGCTTGCATGTTCTAAAAAACCATTAGTCAACCTTGAGTGACTTCGGCTCTTCAGGTTGGTAGAACCACCACCAACATGCAGATGTCGCCATGAGTGCTGCAATAACGGTTGTTAACGTTGCAGCTGAAGCCATAAGAAACCTTTTCATTAAGGTCACCTCCTTCTTATTATATAAACTTTAAAAACTTATTTAATGCCCGGTCAATCCCGCCGAGAATAACTTCGCCAGCCTTGGTTAATGTGAATACCTGCCACAGTGCCCCGATATTCAGGCAAAACGCATAAGCCAGAAAGTCTGTATTGCCTGACAGTACATATCCGGTGATTAAACCGGCAGCGATCAGGCAGTAAATGCCCAGCAGAATCAAAGAGCCTTTTTTCATCTTTACTTTTCTTCTGTCCGATATTGGTTTGTTCGGACTCTCCACCGGCGCTAACCGTGAAAAGACGACAAATCCTAATATATAGACAACGGCCAAAAACGCAACCGCAAAATACAGCTGATTCAACAGCGCAACGCGGGATAAAAGCCCAAATCCGATACATGCGACTGTTCCGATGATTAAGCAAATCGCCGGGCTGGTGGCATGTACGC
Organism: Christensenellaceae bacterium; assembly: GCA_963674805.2. Lineage (GTDB taxonomy): Bacteria > Bacillota > Clostridia > Christensenellales > CALMFG01 > CALMFG01. The sequence goes on along the minus strand of CAXXNY010000021.1, from coordinate 416,722 downwards.
CGCCCGAATATTTTCTTAATATGCTGGTCGAAAAGGATACAATCAGTGCCTCAACCAGCACTCCGAATATCAATCCGAATATCACAACCAGCAGGATTGAAAAAAGCATTTGCAGAAGCGCATGTGTACCGTATGCAATCACTTCCTGCTTTTCATTGTCATAGTTCAGTTCTGTCGATATTTTTTTTGCAAAATTATTCGATAGTTTCTCTATCAGATGCATTGATTAGTTTATCTCTCTTTTTATATACAAAGTAGAATATCAACACAATCAGCCACATCAGCGCCATAGACGGCAATCCGTAAAGCACCTTCTGCGTCGGATTTGCAAAATCAATGTTTATCAGTTCAAAATCCCTAAGAATATCCATGAACCGAAAACCCCTGATTAGTGCGACTAATACTCCGTTAACAATCTCTGCCGCAAATCCGATAATCATCATCACCAGTGTTGATGAAATGGCTTTGATTAAAGGGATTTTACTGACGGCATTCAACAGGATAACGCAAGTAATCAGTACCAGTACAGAATGAATCCCAAAATTTATCGGCAATAACCGGATCGCATACCCAATAACACTTAACAACGCACCAGCCAGCAGATATTTCCTTACATCTACTTTTGTTTTGGAAAAAGTATAGCCAGCAAAAATAAACAGAAACCCTTCCGGTATCCCTCTGAGTATAAACTCAAGCAGCGTTGAATTTAACAATGGTCTACTCCCCCTTATGAAGACTTCGTTTATTCAGCCGGGTTAAACAGAATGAAAAATACTATTTTGGGATACGATCGCCCCTCACAACCGCTGTTTTATATTAAATAAAACTTCCACAATATAGTATAAATATCGGTTCGATTGTATCATAATTTAACAAGTTGTACAATAATTTTTGACCAAGAGTCCCAATTTGTTGTTTTTCGGGCAGTAATAATACAACTTTATACAACCTGCGTGCATTTTGGTTGTATTCAGGCCAAATAACGCTTCTTTTAATGTTTTAATGTAAAAAACTGCATAAAAACGCATATTCCCCACGTACCGCTTATTCCGTGATGTCAGAGAGTTTCACTACTATCGCATCGTCATATTCCACAACGCTACCAGCCGCAGGCCAAGCAGGCATTTCTTCAGCTTTCGACTTGTTCGCATCATATTCTGCCTGAGTCGGTGCAGTAAATTTATATCCGATATAGTTCATCAGATAAATACCTCTGAAATACTCAACATCATAATTAAACTGGGAACCGCCGGATAATCTCGACAAGTCGCTTTCCATCTCTTTAATTTGATATTTACCGATTAATATTACCGGTTTTTCTGGTGCATCATTACCCGTAAGCTCAATAACATCATCACCAATCATACGTGCCAGATTTTCATCACGAATATAACGCACATGACTGGCATAACTGCTGAGGTTGACGTTATAAATATAGCTGTAGTTCATCCATACGGTCAATACAATTACAGATGCCATAACCGCTCTCTTTACTGCTGTATTCGAAACCTTTTCCATCCAAAGCGAAATGACAAGGATCGTAAAGAATCCGCAGAAACCGAGCATAATCGGAAACGCTGTCAGCGCACGCAACATGATGCCGGCTCTGATGACTGTTAATGCAAAGGGCGAAAATACCAGCAAGACTGCTAATATAACAATCCACCCTTTGTTTTTAGCCCCGGGATAAAAGCAAAGCGAAATTTGGCTTAGGAGAAACGCCAGAACCAAATATTTAATATTTCCTGCACCCGGGATACGGTCTGAAAAGAAATTTATCTTGAAGTTATACCATACATTAAATAGAATCTGCCGTAATGATTGCATTTGCATCAATGATTCAGTATACCCGTTTGATACCAATCCGGCTGCTGCCTTTACAATATAATTGACAGCATAATAAATGCCCATCGTGATTAAAAACGCGGCAATTTGCTTAATGAGAATCACTATAATTTCTCTGAACGGAACTGGCTGTCCCTTGAGCGCCCGATTAAGCAGATAAAGATATGTAAACATAACCACAAAAGCAATATGCACACCGCTAAAGCTCTGATAAACCGATACTGCAAGCCAGGACATAAACATCCCGAGAAGTGCTAATCCGATGCCTTTCTTTTCAAAGACCCAACGCGTAATATAATAGTTGCCAACTAGCGATAAATTGATTGCTATTGCAGCTTGGATATTCATAGAAGTAAAGTTAAGCGCATCAAGCCCGGAAGGAAATGTAATAGTGACTACAGATAGAAAAACATATGCGATTAAAGGAATTTTAACGGCTGTTAATATTCGGCTCGAAAAATAACTAAGCAATAATGCTGAAAGTGATATAAAACTTAAAGCCATCAGCAGGTTAAAGAACGGAAGACTATCATATCGCGGCAGCATTAAAAGGTTGATTCCGGATATTCCGTAACGCCCTGCGGTTGCTTGTAAGGTTGCATGCGCCATTGTTGAAGATCTAAAAAAAGATTCCTCATCAATAGACAAATCATCGGCTGTGACCAATGAATAGCCATACGTAATCATAATCACAAAAAGAATAATCAATAATAAATACCGATTCTGTTTAATAAATCCCAAAAAGGTCGTTTGCTTATCCGACATAATGTCTCCTTTTTTGTTATCAAATCACTTGATATTGCCTAAAACATTTTAGCAAAGTGCCCTATAGGTTGTCAAAAAGATTTCGCATCTGTCATTGTTGTTCTTTTTGTTGGTTCTGCCTGTATTAGGTCTTTACCGGATTGATTGAGATAACCTGCTTTTTTTGATATGATATACAATATTGGTACCAACCCGGATCAGAGCGCCAATTACCGGTATATCAATACACGTCTTAAACACAGAGGAATTGTATATGAAGCTTCCTGTCATATTTGTCGGGCACGGCTCCCCTATGAACGCAATCGAAGATAACGCTTATACGCGCGAATGGGTCAGGCTGGGCCGCAGCATTCGCCCAAAAAGCATCCTGATGATATCCGCACACTGGTTCACCCGCGGCAGCTTTATCCAAGACGCTGAGAAACCGGAGATTATCAATGATATGTACGGCTTCCCAGAGGCCCTTTATCGCGTTGGTTATCAGGTCAGCGGTGATAAAGCGCTGACAGAAAAGATTTTAACCGCGCTAAGCGGCGAAGTTTCGATCAACAATGACTGGGGCATCGATCACGGTGCCTGGTCAGTGCTCAATCATATGTACCCAAAAAGAGATATCCCGGTTGTTCAGCTCAGCGTCAACCGCGATTTAGAACCCGAAGCGCATTTTAAAATCGGGCAGTCCTTATCTTTTTTACGGGATGAAGGTGTGCTGATTATTGCCAGCGGGAACATCGTGCATAATCTTAGAATGGTGCGTTTTGATATGGATTCCGGACATCCGGAATGCGTCAGATTCGACGCCTATATCAAAGACAATATTCTAAACAAAAACTTTGATGCGGTAATCCGTTATCGTGACACAGGTGAAGCCGCCCGGCTTTCTGTCCCAACAACCGATCACTTCGATCCGCTGTTATATGCATTGGGTGCCGCACGCGAGGATGATTCAGCAGAAGTGTTTAATGAGCAAGTGATGATGGGCTATATGTCGATGACCGGTTACGTGTTTCAATAACCATTGTTGCATATTTTCTTCCCCAAAATGACGATATCAAAAAAGCCCGGAACTCCGGACTTTTTTTCGATTAAAATGTATCAGTTATACGCAAGCGCATAGATATCTTTGCCATGATCTAATTGACAGAGCGCTGTCAATTACTACGTCCAACCGCGGGTTCAATATTCATCTGCCGCCCCTTCATCATCACACCACACAAGGTATCCTGCACGGTCCCGGCATGGTCTTCAGGCACTTCGACAAATGAGAACTTCTCAAAGATATCGATTTTGCCGATTTCCGAACCGTTGATTTTCGCTTCACCAGCGATACAGCCAACGATATCACGCGCGGCAATCTGATCTTTTTTGCCTAAATTAATAAAGAACCGTACCATCCCGCTTTGCGCCCCGGTATTGCCATACGTTTTTTTAGGGGTATGGTCGCCTTCAGCCATTATGCCGTCTGTCGTCATCAAGTTCAGTACTGCGGAAGCAATATCCTTTGCGTCAAAACCTTCATCCATCAGGCTTTGCACAATCGCTGAACTCTTATCATGCGTTTTCTTCGCCATTTCGGTTTTAATAAGGTCAGCGATTTTATTGTTCTGATTGCGCTCCGCAATCTCTTTCGCCGGCAGTTTCCTGAATGGGATATTTGCTTTTATATACCGCTCTAATTGTTTAATTTCACTTCGCTGCGCATGTCCGGCGACCAGCGTTACCGCTTTACCTGAACGTCCCGCTCTGCCTGTCCGGCCGATGCGATGTACATAATACTCGATATCCTTAGGGATATCATAGTTAATCACCATTTCAACCCCGTCAACGTCAATGCCTCTCGCCGCAACATCCGTCGCTATTAAAACAGAAACGCGTTCATCACGATACGCTTTCATGACGCGATTCCGTGCATGCTGATCCATATCCCCATGCAATGCGGCTGTCGATATGTGCTGTTTCTTCAAGCGGCCGGCCAGTGTATCCACCATACGTTTTGTATTGCAGAACACCAAAGCCATTTTAGGCTGATGCACCGCCAGCAGCCTGGCTACCGCATCCGTTTTTTTATTCTTATCCACTACGCAGTGCCATTGGTCGATAAGGTCAACCGTTAAGTTTCGGTCGCCCGATTGGATCAATGTCGCGTCGTTTTGAAATCTCTTCGTCAGCTGCATGATTTCTTTTGACATGGTGGCCGAAAACAGAACGGTAGTCCTGTCTTTTGGCGCATCGCTCAGAATCGTTTCCATGTCATGGCGAAAACCCATGTTCAGCATCTCATCCGCTTCGTCAAGCACTGCCAGTTTCAGTGCGCCCAGCTTTAATGTCCTGCGCCGCATATGGTCCATGACTCTTCCCGGCGTGCCGATGACGATTTGGGCGCCTTTTTTCAGCGCCTTGATCTGCGTATCAATTGATGCGCCGCCAAACACAGGAACCACATTCAGTCCGTGTTTAAACGCCGCCGCCTTTGCAATTTCACCTGCCGCCTGGAGCGCAAGTTCACGCGTCGGGCACAGCACCAATACCTGTACTGCTTTTTGGTTCACATTCACGATATCCACCGCCGGCAAGCCAAACGCCATCGTCTTACCCGTCCCGGTCTGGGACTGTCCGATTACATCGTTCCCCGCTAAAATCAGCGGAATCGCTTTCTCCTGAATCTTAGTTGGGGGGTTTTATACCCCATTTTGTTTATCGCCGAATAAGCCTCTGGAGATAAACCGAGTTCGTCAAATCCTTTTTGTTTCATTCTTTCTCCTTAACGTTTTAATGCGTGCAATCAAAAAATGTCATCGAAATATGTTAATCATGCACCCATATCAAACTGTTTGAGAAATATTCAAATTGTTTTTGAGATATTTAGAATGAGAATCATAAGGGAAGAAGACGTTCTTCCCGCCCATTGACATATGAAAACTTCTATGTAGACAAAATGTGTATATATAAAAAGTTTATTTAATTGCGATCATCTTATTTTATTTATAATCCTGCTCATTATAGCACAAGGTGTGTTTATGTCAACAATATCCTTCGCAAATATTATATGAACAATCATGCGGCATTTATAATATATGCAATGCGGCGGCGTTTCAACGCTTCCTATTATAGAAGGCTGCCGCTTAACCCCCTTTTCTATTTGGGTGCATAAATGCAATCAAGCGGAAAATCCGTCTGATAATGTTCTTGCAGCACCGCGGCTCTGTCAATAATCCCCTTGCTGTAAACCGGCTCAACCTGGCTCGTATAATGCCTGAACACGATGTCCACCATTTCGCCAGGGTCATATTTAAATGGTCTCGGCTCAACATTGTCTTCGGCAACAATACTGTCAATGCGCGCAAGCTCTGCCGCATTCGCTAATCCGGACAACGGCTTTTCTTCTGCGATAATAGAATTTTTAGAGAACCGCCTTTTTTCATCGCTTTCCCGGACACCTTCCCGGACAATAAAATGGTCATAGTGTTCTTTAAAACCAATCGGGAACACAAGGGCAGTATCGGTCAGATGCAGATATTCGGAAGCAGCAGCTGTGACCCGGTCCAATATGGCATAGTCTTCCGCATCCAAATCCTCATAGGTGCCGTGATGAAACTCCATCTCACTGTCCGCCGCCTCTTTACCGCGGATCGAACAGATCAGACTCGCCCAGCAGCCGGGAAGAATATTGATGCGCCCCAAGCAGTTCGTCCATACAGCTTAAATCTTCAAGCAGACGAATGCCCACGGCAAACTTGATGCGGGGAAGCGATACGTCTTTGTTCCCCTCTATATCACGCAATTGGTAATTGGTTCTGGAAAAAACATTGACATTGGTGAAACGCTTGGAATCAAGCAATCCCCTCTTTTTGAGCTCAAAAATGTATCCTGCCATCATCAGCGGAAAATCATCATAGTGCGGAGCAAAGACAATAATATTCGATTCTTTTATGACTTCGGCAACATCAACTACGTTCATCTTTTCAGCCTCCCTTGCTTATACTATAAAAATTATATCACTACATCCAGTTTTTCACTACCTTTACGTATCTGGATATTCGCATGAATTTTTTAATAAAAACTCTAAAAAAATCAATATTTTATATGATTTTTCGCATACTGTTGATTCAGCGCATTTCACAACGTAAGCAATCCCCTGACGCTTTTTGATAGAACATAATTGTATAGTTCTCTACCCCACTTTTATTTTCTTAATTCAACAATATAATAATATGACTTTCATACATGCGTTTTTACTAACTTACATTTACAAAGCTCATATCATTATAGTAGTATAATTTTATAAGCTGTAAAAATTAGGAGGTTTTGGTTATGTTTGGATCGCAAAAGGCTAAACAGAGCGAAGAAGAAATTAAAAAGTTGGAGCAGCAACTTGAAACAAACCCAGCAGCTGAGGAAAAAAAGAAAGTTCTAAACGCATTAATTGAATTATATTCTCAGAAAATTAAAAGTGACACAGTGCGACCGAATAATCTCGATTATTTTTAATTGTTGTTATTACCGTTGTTTCACAATTGCCCCGCGTCGAAGGTGTTGTTAAAACAATTGCAATCGTAGTATTAATAGCCTCCTTTTCTTGGCGCCATTTGGACCTTTAAAACAATCAGCAGCGATAAAAAAACTATAGAAAAATTTAGGCGGAAACTTTTATAATTACTATTTCTCAGCTATCAATTTTATGGCCCTGTAATGTGTATTATACAGGGCCATTATTTTGTGATATCAAAAAAGCCCTTATACAAGGGCTCTTCGGTATTTGGCGGAGAGAGGGGGATTTGAACCCCCGGTACCCGGAAGGGTACAACGGTTTTCGAGACCGTCACAATCGGCCAGCTCTGTCATCTCTCCGTATGGCTTACGCCGTATTTTACCAAACCCTTAAATGAAAATCAAACTTTTTCTTGCTGAGTTTAAAAAACAATTCGCCGCGCGTTTCCCTGCCCTTCCCCGGCTCCCCTTTGTTTATTGATTGTGTTTTCGCCTAAACCTATGTATAATAAAACCTGCAAATTAACGGTTAGCGGAGAAACGCATGCGGGTTGAAATCTATTCATCTCATAAGAATATCTCCCCTGTTGACATCAGGGATAAAAACGTGGTGGTGGTTGACGTATTACGGGCAACCTCAACGCTGATTTTTGCGTTTGCGAACGGATTAAAGCGGGTTTTGGCCGTTAACGATCCGTTAAATGCACCGGATTATATCGCAACCTTAAATAACGACCGCATCCTGATGGGCGGAACCGAAGATTTTAAAAAAATCGTCGGATTTGATGCCGGTGACACAATTGCGGATTACCAGGCCAAGCGCATTAAAGGGAAAGAGCTGGTCTACTACAGCGTGGATGCTTCACCTGCGATCAATATCGGATACAGCGCTAAGCGCCTTTTTTTGGGCGGATTCGTCAATATGCGCGCCGTTGCCTCCAAGCTCGCGGCGCTCGGCGGGGACGCAGTGATTATCTGCGCCGGAACCGCCGGACATTTTGCGCTGGAGGACGGTCTTGCGGCCGGCGGAATCATCAATGAAATCCGCGCGCAGGGCAAGAAGCTGCGCTTGAGCGAAGGCGCCTTTGTAGTGGATAAAATGTACCGCACCTATCAGAAAAAACTCAGCAGTGCGCTCACCCATTCGGTGACATATAACCGTTTGGTTCAGCTTGAAGCCACCGAGGATATCGCGCATGCATTAAGCCCGAACATCTACGACTTTGTACCGTTTTTATATGACAACTGGGTCACTGCAGACCCCCGGAAAGAAGGAGCATAACATGCCGGTTAAAAGAGACAGCATTGAGCAGCAGTTTAAATGGAAATTAGAGGACATCTACCATACAGACCAGGATTGGGAATCGGAGTTTAACGCATTAAGCGATCTGCTCCCGGAATTACCCGCGCTGAAGGATACCCTGACGCAGGATGCCGAGCATCTGTATCAGGCATTGAAGAAGATTGAAAAAGCGCGTTTGATGGGCGAGCGGCTTTTTGTTTATGCCAGAATGCGCCGTGATGAGAACAGCGCAAACAGCAAGTACCAGGGCATGACCGATCGGGCAATGTCGGTAAATGTTAAAATGGGCAGCCTGCTGTCATTCGTCAGCCCGGAGCTGTTAAAAAAAGACGATGCGGCACTCACTGGATTTTTGGACGTGCATGACGGCTTACGTACGGAATACAGCTATATGATTAAGGACTTAATCCGCAACAAACCGCACATTCTCTCTGAAAATGAAGAGCGGTTGCTTTCGATGTCGGCGGATTTTGCTTCCGGCGCCAAGCAGGCGTTCACCATGCTGAATAATGCGGATATCCGTTTTGACGATATCGACGACAACGGCGAGACCAAAGAAATGTCCCACGCCAAATATATCACCTATTTACAGTCCGATAACCGACAGACCCGGCGCAACGCCTATGAATCCATGTATCACGCGTTTAAGGCCAATATCAACACCATAGCGGCTATTTATGCCACCAGCGTCAAAAAAGACGTTTATTACGCATCTGCCCGCGGATTTGATTCGGCTATCGGCCGGTCGCTGCATGCGGACAACGTACCGCTCGGTGTCTATGACCACCTCATCGGCGCGGTGCATGATAACCTCAGCACCATGTATGATTATGTAAAACTGCGCAAGCGCGTACTTCAAATTAACGACCTTCAGATGCACGACGTATACGCACCCTTAGTGCCGGACGCAAAAGGCGAATATGACTATGAAACGGCCAAGGCAATCGTAAAAGACGCACTAAAGCCGCTGGGCGAAGATTATCAGGCGCTGTTGAATGATGCGTTTAATAATGGCTGGATCGACGTTTACGAGAACGAAGGCAAGCTGTCCGGGGCTTATTCCTGGGGTGTTTTCGGCACCCATCCTTACGTCCTGCTCAATCACCGCGGCGATCTGGACAGCGTCTATACACTCGCGCATGAATTGGGCCACGCGATGCATACCTGGTACGCCAACAGCACCCAGCCTTACGCAACATGCGAATACACGATTTTTGTGGCGGAAGTCGCATCCACCGTGAATGAAGTTCTGCTGACGCATCATTTATTAAAAACCGAAACAGACGCGGAAAAGCGAAAATATATCCTGAACCATTATATCGACCAATTCAAGGGCACCGTCGTGCGCCAGACCATGTTTGCGGAGTTTGAAAAAATCACGCACGCAATGCAGGAAAGCGGTGAACCGCTGACTGCGGAAAGCCTTTCCGCAAGATACAGCGAACTGAACGCCCTCTTCTTTGGGCCGGAGATGCAGACCGACGATCTGATTGCTTATGAGTGGGCGAGAATCCCGCACTTTTATAATGCGTTTTATGTTTATCAGTATGCAACCGGATTTTCCAGTGCGATTGCCATCGCAAACGCCATCTTAAACGAAGGCGCACCCGCGGTAGACCGCTATAAAGCGTTCCTGAAGAGCGGCGGCAGCGACTACCCCATGGCGCTGTTAAAGACAGCCGGTGTAGATCTCGCGGACGGCGGACCGGTAAATGCATGCATGACGGAATTCCGGCGTGCGCTGGATGAATTCTCAGCGATGTTCCAGCGCAAATCATAATGCCCAAATATTGTATGTTGACTTTTTACCCGTTTTGCGTTATAAAGAAATTACCCGTTTAGGACATTTTTTTAAAATTCAAGTATTATTTCTTTTATATTTAATTGAAGCGTACCGTTGATCGTGTCTCTGGGTTTGCTTTTGATGTTTCCACCAGCGGCCGATTATACGCAGGAATTTTAGGAGTATTTCTTATTTTCACCTATTAAAAAACTTGACTAATTGTGAAAGGACACACATATATTTTGGATATTAGATTGCTTGAGGAGAAAAATCTCGCTGATTTAAGAGAGATTGCCAAAATCGCAGGCGTGAAGGGTGCGGCCAAGTATAAAAAGGACGAACTGCTTCAGCTTTTAATCGATATGGAGATTGAAGGCGAAACCCGCCGCGCGATCAGAGAAGAGGAAGAAGAGAAGGCGCGCCAGGAAGAAGAAACCCAGGCTTTGCCTGATGAGACGGACACGGATGACAGCGACGGCCCGATAGAATACGTACCGAATAACGATGCGGTAAACGAGCTGCTTAATACCGGAGACTGTAAGAAAGCCGAAGGTATCTTAGAAGTACACCCCGACGGATTCGGATTTTTAAGGGCGGAGAATTACCTGCCGGGCAACAAGGACATTTATGTCTCAATGGCCCAGATTCGCAAGTTCGGCCTTAAAACCGGAGATAAGGTCACCGGAAAGACCCGTCCCGCAAAAGACGGTGAAAAGCTGCTTGCATTGCTTTATATCGAAAAAATAAACGACGACAATCCAAAGTCCGCGCGGACAAGAAAACCATTTGAAGAATTAACCCCGATTTTCCCGGATGAGCGTTACACATTGGAAAACGCGCGTTCGGCAAGGGATTTATCCATTCGGATTATCGACCTGATCGCCCCTATCGGAAAAGGCCAAAGGGGCATGATTGTCTCTCCGCCAAAAGCGGGTAAGACGGTATTATTAAAAAAAGTTGCCAACAGCATCACGCAGAACTATCCAAACGCGCATCTGATCGTCCTGCTGATTGATGAGCGGCCGGAAGAAGTCACGGATATGCAGCGCTCGATTAACGGCGAAGTGGTATATTCCACGTTTGATGAAAAGCCGGAAAACCACGCTCGCATCTCGGAAATGGTGCTGGAACGTGCGAAGCGTCTGGTGGAACAGGAAAAGGACGTTATTATTCTGCTCGACAGTATCACCCGTCTGGCGCGCGCTTATAACCTGACCATCCCACCGACCGGCCGGACACTTTCCGGCGGGCTTGATCCGGGATCACTGTATAAACCAAAGCGTTTCTTCGGCGCCGCCCGTAACATCGAATTCGGCGGCAGCCTCACGATCATCGCAACGGCATTGATCGAAACCGGATCACGTATGGACGATATCATTTATGAAGAATTTAAGGGTACCGGCAACATGGAAATCCATCTTGACCGGAAACTCTCTGAGCGCCGGATTTTCCCCGCGATCGAGCTGTCAAAATCCAGCACGCGGCGTGAAGACCTGCTGTTGTCCAGGGAAGAGTTGGAAGGCGTCTGGACACTGCGCAAGGTGATGGCCGGCGGCACCAGTGCCGATGTGACCGAACAGATTATTGGTATGCTGCTTAAAACCAAGAACAACCAGGAATTTATCGACCGGTTAAAGGAATGGCTGTTCAAGTTTGAAAAAGAAGGCTATCAACGGGTTTAATCCGTAAGAAAATAAGCAAGGCAATCGCCTTGCTTTTTTTCTTATGAAAAATTATCAATCCGCCAGTCAATCGGCGGGATATCATTCAGTTTTAAAAACATATTGGTCTTTGAAAACGGCTTGGACCCGAAAAAACCCCGCGATGCCGAAAGCGGGCTGGGGTGCGGGCTTTTAATGACCAGATGCTGCGGATTTGTTACCAGTTTATCCTTTGACCCGGCATACGCCCCCCAAAGGATAAACACCGCCGGTTTTTCACGTTCGTTGACCAAAGAAATAATATGGTCGGTGAAACGTTCCCAGCCGATATCATGGTGTGATGCCGCCTGATGGGCACGTACCGTAAGAATCGCATTCAGCAACAGCACCCCCTCGTCCGCCCATTTTTTTAAGTATCCGTGATTGGGTATCGGCGCACCAATATCATCGCGCAACTCCTTATAAATATTCACCAGCGACGGCGGAATATCCACGCCCGGATTAACGGAAAAACATAATCCGTGTGCCTGCCCTTCGCCGTGATACGGATCCTGGCCGATGATTACCGCCTTGATGTCCTGATATGCGGTGAAGTGCAGTGCATTAAAAATCGCTTCCGCTTTTGGATAAATCGCCTTTGTACGGTATTCGCTCGCGAGAAACGCACGAAGCTCGGTATAATAGGCTTTCTCAAATTCCGGGGCTAACAGCGCCTGCCAATCGTTCTCAAACTTCGCCGCCACTATCCTGCTCCTTATCCTGCTCTCCTTGCTGTTCTTCCAAGCTTTTTCTTCTTAAAAAGATGTCATAGGCGATTTTGATTACTGCGGCCATCGGAATCGCAAAGATCATACCCGGTATGCCGAACAGCCAGCCGCCGACATACACCGCAGCGATAACCACCAGCGGCTTTAAGTCTACTGACTTTCCGACCACAAGGGGTGTAATCACAAAATCATCCAATACCTGAAGCACCAGCGCAATCCCAATAAGATAGAGCACCTTAAACGGCTCGTCAGGCACCGTCTGGATCAGCACAATCACAGCGGATATAATCACCGCTGCCCAGACGCCGATCACCGGAATCAGGTTGCCGATTCCGAGCAAAGCGCCGATCCAGTATGCGCCCTTGACGCCGATTACCTTTAAGACCGTACCGCCCACAACAATCATGATAACGCAGGATATGCTTTTACCCAGCACATATTTGCCGAATGCGCCGAATGACTGGGTTAAAAAATCTAAAAATTTATTCTTTTTTTCTATTTTCTTTTCCATTCAAAAATCCGCCGTTTTTTTGTTGATTATACCAGACTATCCGCCCGGCGTTAAGAGTATATTGATAAATTCCGGAATGTGTTTGGGTTTAAAACCATTCTGAATCATGATATAATCCTAAAAAAGTTTATCACTAAAGGAAAGAACGACATGAGCAAAATTATACGCAAGCATGAAAATTCACGCTTTTGTTTTATCTGCGGGCTGGAGAATCAAAAAGGCCTGAAAGCGGATTTCTTTGAAACCGACGCCGGAGAACTGGCCGTCATCTTTACCCCATCATCTGAGTATCAGTCCTATCCGGGCATACTGCACGGTGGAATCTCTGCGGCTGTGCTGGATGAACTCATCGGCCGGGCGATTAACGTCACGAATCCGGAACTGTTCGCCGTCACCACAACGCTGAAAATTAAATACCGGCGCCCCGTGCCTTACGGCGTTAAACTCACCGCAGTCGCCAGGGTCACCAAAGATTCCAACCTGCTGTATGAAGGGGAGGGTACGCTCTATGATGACAAAGGGCGGGCCTGCGTGACCGCAAAGGGGCGCTATATGAAGCGTGAGCTTTCAAAGATAACCGAAGACTTTGATCCGGATACCGACTGGTTTATCAATAAAAAAGACGATGATCCGGATGAGATCACCGTCGGGGATAACTAAAATAAAAAGCACCGTCTCCGGTGCCTTTTTTATGCTTTATGCTTACGCATTGTCAACAGAATACATGTATTCGATCAGGTTAACCACTTTGTTTGAATAACCCCACTCGTTGTCATACCATGCAACCAGTTTAACAAAGTTGTCATTCAGGCCGATGCCTGCGTCCGCATCAAAGATCGAAGTTCTCGGATCTGTTATGAAATCAGAGGAAACGACTTTATCTTCAGTGTAGCCGATGATACCTTTATATCTGTCTGATTCGCTTGCTTTTTTCATTGCTGCGCAGATTGCTTCGTAGCTTGCGCCTTTTTCCAGACGGCAGGTTAAGTCAACAACCGAAACGTCAGCTGTCGGTACACGGAATGCCATACCAGTCAGTTTGCCGTTCAGTTCCGGAATAACCACGCCAACCGCTTTAGCAGCACCGGTTGAGGACGGGATAACATTGAATGCCGCGCCTCTGCCGCCGCGCCAGTCTTTCTTGGACGGGCCGTCAACGGTTTTCTGTGTTGCTGTTGTTGCATGAACGGTTGTCATTAAGCCTTCAACAATACCGAATTCATCGTTAATGACTTTCGCCAAAGGCGCCAGACAGTTGGTTGTGCAGGATGCGTTTGATACAACATCCATGTCTGTGCTGTAGGTATCGTTGTTAACGCCCATAACAAACATCGGCGCATCTTTTGACGGAGCAGAAATAACAACTTTCTTTGCGCCGCCTTTGAAGTGAGCGGATGCTTTGTCTTTGAGTGTGAAAACACCGGTTGATTCAACGATGTATTCCGCACCGCATTCCGACCACGGAATATTTGCCGGATCCATTTCAGCATAGCATTCAATTTCTTCGCCGTTGACCACAATATTGTCGCCTTTTAATTCGGCTGTGCCTTTAAATCTGCCGTGAACCGTGTCATATGTCAGCATATAGATCATATATTCCGGATCAATGAACGGGTCGTTAATGCCCACTACTGTTACATTCGGATTTGCCGCTGCTGCACGGAAGACAAGTCTGCCGATACGGCCGAATCCGTTAATACCAATTTTAATTGCCATAAAATCGTATCCTCCTGAGAATAATTATAAAACTTGAAATAACATTAATGATAATATATTATTTTCTGCCTACTTTCAAGTGTTTTTCCCATGAACATACGCCGGCAATGCCGCATGCAGACGCCGCTTTCAGCACCTTTTCCGGTACATGTGCGCTTATCCGCACTTGGAGTAACCGCAGGAGCGGCAGACGGTGCATCCGCCTTCATGCTCCAGCTCAGATCCGCATTCCGGACAGGATGACGCAGTAATCGGCATTTTTTTTGCGATTTCACCGATTGTCTCGCTCTTGATACCTTCCTGCGGTTGATCATCGGTTTTAAAATCCTTCTGTATCTCCACCACTTTTTCCAGTACGCGCCCGATAGCATCCGGACAGGATAAGACCTTGATCTCCTTATCGCGGCTTCGCAGTGTCGAATGGCAGCGGATACCCCTTAACTGCTCAATTACTGCATCTACACTGATGCCCGACCTTAACGCCGTGGAAATCAAACGGCTGGTGGATTCGGACTGGGACGGGCATCCGCCCGCACGTCCGAGGTTAGTGAATACTTCACAAATGCCATTCTCATCATAGTTGACCGTCACATACAGATTCCCGCAGCCGATTTTCATCTTCTGTGTAATCCCCTGCGTGACTTCCGGACGCGGTCTCGGTGTAATCGGACCGTCTTCCGCTCTGCTGCCGTCATTCACCTTGCCGATATTCAGCACCTGCGCTTCACGGCTGCCATCGCGGTATATTGTAACGCCCTTAGCGCCCAATTGATAAGCCAGCTCATAGACTTCGCGCACATCGTCCGGCGTTGCGGTTTTCGGGAAGTTCACGGTCTTGGAAACCGCATTATCCGTCGCTTCCTGAAATGCTGCCTGCATCTTAATGTGATAATGTGGCGATACATCATGCGCACAGACAAAAATCTTCTTGTCTTCCTTCGGCACCTCGTCAAGACCGTGCAGTCCGCCCTGTTTCGCGATTTTTTCCATCAGCGCCTTGGAATAATACCCTTTTTCTTTCGCTGTCTTTTCAAAATACGGCAGCACCTCGACAAGGTGGTCCTTATCCATAACGTTCCGGATATAGCTGATCGCAAAGACCGGCTCAATGCCGCTGGATGTCCCGCAGATAATCGAGATTGTCCCTGTCGGTGCAATCGTGGTGACAGTCGCGTTACGCATCGGCTTTCCGGACTTTGCATAGACGCTCTGGTCATACAGCGGGAAACTGCCCCGCTCCTCCGCCAGTGTCTGAGACGCCGCCTTTGCTTCATCCTGAATAAACGCCATCACTCTGCGTCCGGTTTCAAGGCCGGCCTCGGTGTTATAGCCAATCCCAAGCTTCATCAACATTTCGGCAAATCCCATCACGCCGAGTCCGATTTTACGCGATGCCCGCGTGGTCTTAGCAATCTCTTCAAGCGGGTAGTTGTTGACATCAATGACATTATCTAAAAAGTGCACAGC
Source organism: Christensenellaceae bacterium (assembly GCA_963674805.2). Taxonomy (GTDB): domain Bacteria; phylum Bacillota; class Clostridia; order Christensenellales; family CALMFG01; genus CALMFG01. The sequence goes on along the minus strand of CAXXNY010000021.1, from coordinate 400,416 downwards.
CGTATGGATTGTCTTTTTCAGTCCGTCATAATCAATCTCGGCCTTTTCGCCGGACTTCACAAACTTGGATAAGTTGAGAGACCCTAAATTACAGCTCTCATACGGAAGCAGCGGCTGTTCACCGCACGGATTGGTGCTTTCAATCTCGCCCGCGGACGGTACCGGATTATCACGGTTGATGCGGTCCAGGAATACGATGCCCGGCTCTCCGTTCGCATGTGCCATTTCAACAATCAGGTCAAATACGTCTTTCGCGTTCAGTTTCCCCGCCGGCTCACCGGTTTCGGGATGGTACAGCGTATAGTCCTTTCCGGCTTTTACTGCTTTCATAAAATCTTCGGTAATCGCAACGCTGATGTTGAAGTTCGTCATCTGGGTTAAATCTGACTTACATTTTATGAACTCTAGAATATCCGGATGATCGATTCGCAAAATCCCCATATTAGCGCCTCTGCGCGTTCCGCCCTGTTTCACAGCCTCGGTAGCCGAGTTGTATACCCGCATAAAGCTGACAGGCCCGCTGGCCACGCCGCCGGTGGAATCCACACTTGTGCCCGCCGCGCGGATGCGTGAGAAGCTGAAACCCGTCCCCCCGCCTGACTTATGAATCATTGCCGCGTTTTTCAGCGATGAAAATATCCCTTCCATGCTGTCTTCAATGGGCAGGACAAAACACGCCGACAACTGCCCGAGCGGCCGTCCGGCATTCATCAGCGTGGGTGAGTTCGGCATAAACTTTAAGCTGTTCATGATCTGAAAGAATGCCTTTTCTGTTTTTTTCGGATCTCCGCCGTATTTTTCGTCCGCGGATGCAATATGCTTTGCGACGCGCGTCAGCATCTCATCCGGCGTTTCTATCGGCTTTCCGTTGATATCTTTTTTCAAATACCTGCGTTCCAGCACAGTCAGTGCGTTTTTTGATATTTTCATGGGGTCCCCTTTCGCGGTTTCGTGTGTTTTTTATCATATTTTGTGTTTTGGGGTTAGATTATACCACAATATATTGTATTTGCAAATGATTTTTCATCAATGCAGATATATTTTATTTGATATGTTGTTTCAGCCTTTTTTCTGCACGTTCAATCATCACTTTTATGTTGTCCGGCGTATGTGTCGCCCGTTGATTATTGAATTCCAGACGGCAGGCATCCGAGTATTGCGCAAACGTATGGTTGGCGTCTACGCCCATACCAAAGCGTACGCTGTACAGCGGATCAAAGAAATTGCAGTATGGCTTTAGCTCGGGGACGCCTTCCTGCTCGAATAGTTTATGTACCGCACATTCGCTGAAGACATTAGTAATGGTGATCCCGTCCGCATCTTTTTTAATCTCTGCCTGAAACACAAAGTCCCCCGGATACTGCCGCTTTTGGGAAAGCGCCGCCTGCTTTAAGAACATACCCCGTCCGATTGGCGCAAATGCAAGCCTGCCGATCAGCCGGCCGACCGGTCTTGGGACTTTTTTGACCACCTGCTTACAAACCGCCCGCATAATAAGTATCGCTTCCTCCGGCGATATTCCGGCCTGCTTTGCCGCCAGATAAAAACTGATCATTAATCCCGCAATCTGTATGATTGGCGTATGCAGATTGCGCCGTCCGCCGCTGTCCGGCAAACGTGCAATAACGCCCGCGCCTTCCTCCAGCGTATCCGCCATCAGGCGTTGTGCTGTCTCCTGAGGGAAATACACCCTCAGCGTTTTTTCTGAATAACGAATCAGTCGGCTATATACTCGTAACAGCTTTTTCTGCTGTTTATTAGTCAAAGGCATGATGCACCTCCTTGCGCTTTTATTATACCGCTGGATTTTGGCCATATCAAATCAGCTGAGCTGCCTTTCAGTAAAAAAACAGCGCTCAGCCTTTATTAAGCTTATCAGTTGAATATAAGAGAAAACCGCTTAGTAGTTATATAAGCAAGAAAAAAAGCGCCCGCTTAAGGCGCTTCTTGTTATTTAACCTTCATCAGTCGTTGTATCTGTTGTACTGTCTGTTGTGGTATCGGCCGTATCATCTGTCGCACCGTCCGCCGTGTCATCAGTTGCATCCGCGGCTTCCTCATCGGTCCCCGGCTCATCCGCCGTCACGACTTCGATCAGTGACAATGGTGTGTTTTCATAATAAGACCTGCCGCTGTCATAGAAGTACTGATCGACCTCATAGTCCGTCGGCCAGTCGTTGATGACAAAATCATCTTCCTTATCTTTAATCAGGTTATAATAGTACGGCAGTACGGAATCGATAATCGCCGTGCTTCCCGTATAATAAAACACCTTGTTTTCGGTCAGCATATCGGTTCTCAGCTTTTTGCCTTCCGCCAGACGGATAGCGAATTTCACTGCCGTTGCCGCTGTTCCGTACGGAGTCGGGCGGACAAACACCTGCATGCCCGTTCCTTCTACCAGCTGCTTATAAGTTTCGGAGTCCCGGTCTTCCGGGTCCACTTTTTTATCAATCTCAATACCGTTGGTCATCAGTTCATACCACCGCTTAATAAATCCGGCAGTCGCATCCCCGATAAACACCTTGGGAAGCGCTTCACGCTCAATGCATTCATCCAGCACATCCAGCGCATATCCGTTTTCGGTATAAATGCCTTCAATCGTTCCTTCTTCTTTTACGTCATCATACGCGCTTGATATGCTCTTCCCGGAGCTTAAATCAACGGTTGCGAGTACATTAACGTTTGAGAATTCGGCAATTTTTTCGTTAAATGCTTCCAGCCGCTGCTTGTTTCCGGCGTCTTCGCTCGTATCCACAAACTGCACGACATTACCCTTGCCGAGGTTGTTGCCCATAAAGATGGCATTTGCATACCCAAAGTCCGTATCATCGGTGACAATATTGATATCATAACCGTAATCCACGGGTGCATTCACCGCAACGACTGCGATGCCTGCGTTTGCCGCCATATCAGTAATAATTTCATACTCATCTTTTTCGGTAGCGCAGACGATAATTGCCTTGGTTTCTTTATTGACCAGCGACCGCACGTCCTGAATCTGCTGATTGATATCGCCGTCCGAGTTATACGGGATACAGTCGCCGACTGTTCCGTTATTATATTCTTCGTTGATTGCTTCTTCTAATTTCTGAATCAAAATGGCTTCATATGGAGAAGGCTCACCGATGGTCACACCGATAAAGACACGCTCTTCTTCTAAGATATCCGCATATTCATCGCTGGTTAAATCCAGGGAAGAGCCTTCCAGTCCGGCCAGCTCCTCTTCTGTATATGCCGTCGCATACGGATCGTCCGCTTCAGTCAGCATCGGCTGTGCTTCAGCTTCGGCCTTTACGAATGTCGGCTTGCCGTCTTCCCAGAAAAACAGGAAGAACGCCCCGGTCAATAGCAACAATCCTACCACTACGATGCCCGCAACAAACCAGCCCGTGTATCGAATAAACAGCGCACGTACAACTTTAAACCAAAGCGCAATGCCGGACTGTGCGCCCGGTCGTTTATATGAAGCTCGTTGCGCCGCTCCGGATACCGGACGCCTTGCCGGAGCCGTTGGTTTTGCGCCGGATGCCCCGTAACCGGTTGTCTTTTTGGGTGTTGATGAAATTGGCTTCCTGCCCGTCGGTTGACGGAATGATGAACGGGAAGTCAATGATTTTTTTGTCGGTCTTTTGGTAAATCTCGCCATATTACATCTCTCTGATCGGATCGCTCCGCTTAGATTTTACCGCATATGCCGCGGTTTCCATATTTTCTGACGCTCTATCTCAATTATCAAAAGCAATTATGTCATAGAAACTTTGATTAAGCAAGCGCGGACACAAAATCTTTACATTTCTTCACGGTATATTAAAGGTTACCCCTTAATCTCCCATTTTGCCAGTAACTCCTCAAGTTCTTTTTTAAACGCGCTCCGGTCCATTACTGCCTTGGAGTTCGGGTCATTCGCCGATTGATAATACTTAATCACCGAAATTGCCCGGTTGTATTCGTCGCGGTCTTCGAGCGGCTGAACCGTATCGCCGAACGCGGTCGGTGTCAGCGACTGATCACGCGTATCATATACATCCCCAAGGGCTGGCACCATGATGTCATATCCCATTTCCTTCAGTTCGCTTCCAAATGACAGGGCCACCTGTTCCTCACCGTGGGTAACGAATACTTTTTTAGGCTTCACGTCAAATTCGTTAATCCATTCCAGCAGTCCCTTTTTATCTGCATGACCGGAGAACCCTTCAATCTGGATGATTTCCGCATTCACCATCACCCGTTCACTGAATATTTTAACCGAATCAGCGCCCTCAATGATTGCGCGTCCCAGCGTGCCGATCGCCTGATAGCCGACGAAGATAACCGTCGCATCTTTCTTCCAGAGGTTATGCTTCAGGTGATGCTTGATTCTGCCCGCATCGCACATACCGCTTGAAGAAATAATCATAGCCGGGGTTTCTAAAAAGTTAATTTCCTTGCTTTCATCCGCAGTTTCTGCGATGTGCAGGGTATTAAACGATAAAAAGTCCAGGCCCTTTTTCTTGAGCTCCATGGCCTCTTTATCATAATAATTTAAATAGCACTCCTCATAAATTTCCGTCGCCTTGATACCGAGCGGGCTGTCAATATAAACCGGCAGGTTTTCCAACCCGGGAACAGATTTTTCCTGCAGCAGCTGGAAGATGTCATATAACACTTCCTGTGTTCTGCCGACCGCAAACGCTGGAATCACAATATTGCCGCCGCGGGCCAGAGCTCCTTTAAGCGCATCTCGTAACTGGTCAATCGTCCGTTCGTTTTCTTCGTGGAAACGGTTGCCGTACGTGGATTCCATCACCACATAATCCGCCTGTTCAAGATAGGTCGGGTCTTTGATGATCGGTTTGTCTTTGTTCCCGATATCGCCGGAGAAAACAAACTTCTCTTCCTTGCCGTCTTCCTTAATCCATATTTCCACACTGCCGGAGCCCAGCAGATGGCCGGCGTCACGGTACCGTACCCGGATGTCATCCGTGATTTTGGTCATATCGCCGTATTCAAAACATTCAAACAGGTTCAGACAGCCAATAGCGTCTTCAACGGTGTATAGCGCTTCAAGCGGAGGTTTCCCTGCGCGCTGGCGTTTCCGGTTCAGCCATTGCACTTCCATCTCCTGTATGTGTCCGCTGTCGGGCAGCATAATACTGCACAGCTCTTTTGTCGCTGTGGTCGTATAGATTTTACCTTCAAAGCCCTTTTTATAAAGCAGCGGCAGATATCCGCTGTGGTCAATATGCGCATGAGTCAACACAACAAAGTCAATGGCTCCGGGGTTAAACGGGAATTCGCCTTCCTCCACCCATCGCTTTGCATCCTCCCCATGGCGCATGCCGCAGTCCACCAGAAAACTGGTCTTCCCGGTCTCAACCAAATAGCTGGAACCCGTCACACACCGTGCTGCGCCTACAAATTTAATCTTCATATTCTCTTTCTTTCCGTTATATTTTTTATGCTTTCTTAAAGAAGGTCACCGCAAGCAGTCCGGGACCGGTATGCGCGCCGATAACCGGCCCGACATCCTGAATCCACAAACGTTTAAACGCACCAAACGCGCTTAAGTTCTCTTTCAGTGTCTGTGCCATCTCCGGATTATTCGCATGCAGAATGCAGACATCGCTGGTTTTCGGATCACCGATGTTCTGCTCTACCATGCTTTCTAAAAACTTAATGACTTTTTTACGTCCTTTGATTTTTTCCTGTACGACGATACGGCCAAGGTCGTCCAGCGTCAGGATCGGTTTGACTTCCATCAGCGTGCCAATCGCCGCCGCAGTTCCGGATATCCGGCCGCCGCGTTTTAAGTACATCAGATCATCCACAGAGAACCATCCCTGCGCCCGCAGTTTATTCAGCTGGACCCAGTCAATGATTTCATCCATCGACTTACCTTCGTTTTTCATTTCGACCGCTTTAATCACGATCAGCCCCATCGGCATCGAAATACGCATGGTATCGATCATCACGATGCGCCGGTCAGGAAAGTCCTTTTGAAGCGTCTCTTTTGTTCCCTCGCATATCGAAAAATGCGCGCTCAGCTGGGATGAGAACCCAAGATACAGGATATCCAGGCCCTTTTCCAGTTCCGCTCTGAAAAACTGCTCCACATCATACGGGGAACGTGTGGACGTGCTGACATCCGCACCCGCCGCAAGCTGGTTAAAAAATGCTTCAAAGTCTGTATTTTCACCCAGGTCATAGTTGCGTTCAACACCGTTTAGGGTGTATGGCATTTCAAATACCGGTAAATCATTTTCTTTTTTCAGCCACAATGGGATCTCGGAATCCGTATCCGTCATAATAACAAAATCGTTCATGACTTCCCTCCATAAAATAAATTATCTATAATGCCGTCGGGCGCTTCCGCCCGAAATATTATGGTCTACAGCTATTATCCAACAGCCGGATAAAAAACTCAACACCTTCTATTAAACTTTCTATCTTAATTCGCTCACCTGTCGCATGGATCGTATCCAAATCCTCCGCCATCGACCGGAAAGGCGAACAGCGGAATACGTAATCCGCAATATCAGAATACATCCGACTGTCTGTTGCGCCGATCATCAGATAAGGCGAGACGATTAAATCCGGCAGGACCTGCTGGATGGTCGATTTCAACATCCTATAGGCATCCGAATCGGTATTGGAAACCGGAGATGGTTCATGGGCGTCCATCTCACTGATAATAACATCCGTTTTTTTCAGTGTCTTTTGAATATACCGGGTTAATTTCCCCACACTATCGTCCGGTGAAACCCGAAAATTCACAGTCGCCGTTGCACGTTCCGGCAGGACATTTGATACCGTACTGCCTGCCAGCATGGTAGGCGCAAAGGTCGTCCGGATTAATGCGTTGCTTAGCGGTGCGGCGCTTAAGGCCGCCAATATCAGGCCTTTGAAGCACCACATATTTGAAAACAATAACCTGAGCGGAAAATTCATATACGGACTGACCGTATCCAGAAATTCTTTAACCGGCTCGTTCATGGTTGCCTTCATCGGCTTTTTCTTTAACAGCAAAATCGCTTTGGCGATATCACTGACCGCCGTATCCTTGGGCGGCTGGGATGCATGCCCGCCTTTTGCTTTTGCTTCCAGCGTCACATCGGCCATGCCTTTCTCACAGATACCGACCAAAACCATATGTTCTTTTATACCTATGCTGCTGCCGGATAATATAGCCCCGCCTTCATCAACGACGATCCAGGGCCGTATGTCCTTGCTCTTAAACCATTCTACAATTTTTTCAGTCCCAAGTTTTCCGGTACATTCTTCATCGTGCCCGAACGCCAGATAAATATCCCTTTCGGGCTTAAATCCTTTTTTAATCCAATACTCAATCGCCTCTAGAATACAAATCAACTGGTTTTTTGTGTCCAGCGTACCTCGGCCCCAGACATACCCTTCCGCAATCTCTCCTGAGAACGCCGGGTACTTCCAGTCGCCGGCTGTACGCGCATCCACCGGCACCACGTCCATATGCGCCATTAAGACCAACGGTTGTTCATTCGGTTTTTCCGCCGGCCATTTATACAGCAGGCTATATGTGTTGATGGTCTGTTTTTCGAGCGTCTTATGCAGAACCGGGTAGGTTTTTTCTAAATACTCGTGAAACCCAAAAAAAATATCACTGTCGATTTCTTCAAGCGTTTGCCCAGAAATGGTTTTAAACTTGATTGCGCCGCTTAAATGAGACACAATCGCATTCGAATCCAGTTCCAGCGCCTCGCGTACCGGTTTCTCCCCTTTCGGCGGCCGATTACGAAATGTGTTAATCAGTAAAACCGCAATAAACCCGCCGACCAGTCCGCAAATGATGTAAAGCACTGTCATGTCATTCTCCTTCTTTTGTCTTGTCTTCTTTCTTGTCCAGCCATCCGTGCTGATACATCCAACGCGAAACAGCGATTGCGATTAATGCCGCCGCCGGAATGGATACCACGCCGAGCACGGGATTCGCGATATTGCCGCGCAGGCTGATAAATACTGCCAGCATCACCAGCAACGGCGCGATCGAAATTTTCCACGAACGCGCAATGAATACCACTCCGAGTGCACCGAAAAGCGCCGAGATTACATAGCCGCCGCTTAAGTCAAATACCTGCGCCAGCGTCGGAACGGAGTTGATCCATTTGGTCAGCGGAATAATCAGCAGCATACCAATGATCACAATCATATCGGTAACGATGGTGGACATGGCCACTGATATCGTCGAAATAATTTCGCCCTCTTCGCTGGTAGCCTCCACCCCCGCACGGTCCAGCCCGACCTGTGCTGCGGGAATTTTCATATTGGTCAGGTTTCCGGTGATAAACGCTAAGTATGTGCCGCCTGATCCTAACATCGGTACGTAGTTGATGATTTCGATAATGCCCACTGCATAAAACATCGGCACGATTTTTAGCGCACCCTGGAGGAACGCCGTCCAGTTCGGCATTACATTATATATGACGCAGAAAAGCAGCGGAATCGAAAGGATGAGCAGAAGCCCCAGTCCAGTCGTCCATCTGCCTAATCTGTGTGTCTGGTATTCATAATCCGACATCATGATGTTTTGGTCTTTTTTCTTATTCATATCCGTACCCCCTTACACCATGCCGAGCGATACATACAGCACCGACAAGGCCAGCGCGCCGATGACCGATACCGGGATCGCAAAACTCTCCAGCCACTTGGCCCTGGTAAGGTTCATAATCAGCCCGAAGATAATCATCAGCACAGCCGCAGAAAACAGGGTCAGCATGGCTACGCCGCCCTTGGCAATCTCCTTTGAACCCAACGCCGCCACCAATCCCATAAAAAGCGCTGCTATCAATATCTCTGCCCATGCCGGGTCTTTCTCCAGCATGCGCTTGATGCTGTTTTGATACCGCTTCAGCCCCACAAGGTTGAATATCGGTCCGGCCAGAATCCCAATCGTCATGACCCACATCGCCGATACGAATACGGATAAGTCTGTGTTGATGTTGCCGACCGACGCAACTGCCTCGGCAGCCGTCACCTCATAAATCATAGAACCGATAACGGTCAGGCGCGTCCATGCATAGGGCACACCCAACGCCGCCGCTAATGTCAAAAGCGACAAAACAATCGGCACCGACGGCACAATCGAAAAAGTGGCACTGCTGACCGCCGCGGCTTTCATCCGTTCGGTTGACAGCCCGATTTCCTTTCCGCGCTTCCACGCACGCCTTAAAAAGATAACGGACTGGACGAGAACGAAAATCGCCACAACAATGCCCATTATATAGAGGTATGCGCCGTTCTTGATGTCAAAGATTTGTTCTTTTGTCACGCGTTCCACACTCCTTAAAAATATTTTCTACAATTATAAAAATAATACCGGGGATTTAAAACTATCGGGTGAAATCACCCTGTCTCCATCAATCAAGAAACTAATATTGAGCGCATCATCCATAATAAGCAGGCTGGCACGCTTGTTTTCCTCAATCAGCCTTTCCGGCATGCCGAAGGCGTCAATCGGGTTAAAGCACAGTACCTTTATAATTTCCTCAAAGGGTATGCCTTCACGGACTGCGCGTTTGAGGTTTTCAATCAAATATACCAACTCGCCCCGCTGGGGAAGCGCGTTGCGGTCATGTTCGGGCAAAAATCCGCCGGAGAAGGAAGACGCCAGAATCCCTTCAAGATTCCCCTGCTCTTCATATATCCGGATCAGCGCCATCCAAAGCGGAATAAATGCGTCTTCCTGCTCTGCTTGCGCCGGCCCGGCAACCAGTATCATTCGTCCGCCGGCCCGAATATGCCGGATGCCTGCATTGAGCAATTCCCGATTGCGGTTCATAAACCAGGGAACCACGGTCTGCCTGCGGCCGCTCTTCAGAGCAATAATGTCTTCAATCATCCCAAAGTCCGCGGCAAGGTCTCCCATAAAAGCCACCACAAACCGGCTGGTGTCGGTATCAAAGGCCGCGGCCTCCGTCTGTGCGCAGAGTTTATCCAGCCTGGACGGCTCGATACTGCCCGCATTGTCATCAAAGAGCACCGCCGCGCCGATGCACGCCGGGTCCTTGCACATATCCTGATAAATATTTTCGTTGATATGATAGGCCTTATTTTTCAGGCCTCCGGTTAAATACCGCACGCTGAATCCCTGTTTGTTCAGTGCGGCCGCCTGCTCCCGCTGGTCGAATAACCGTGTATTCTTATCATAGGCGTTAAGGGTGGTGACAAAAGAAAAGAATCCAAACCGCTTGAACTCTCTTTCATTCAGTCCCGGCAGCTCATATCCGGTGCGCTTGCTGCCCAGCAAGAAACATCCGCAGTCGCAGCACACGGGTACAGCAAAGCGTCCGTCTGCATCCAGCTCATACACGCCGGAGAATATCCCTTGTCTGACTTCGCCGCGTATTATTTTGATGATGCCGTTTTCTATATATATGTCGTTTTCTTCCGAATGATGCGGAAAAAAGACTTTTGCCCGTTTAATATTGGTCCTAACAATCGTTTCCAATTCACGCGCTCCAAATTGGATATTTTCATCATTATATTCCTTTTGACGTGTTTATGCAAACCTTTATAGCCTCGGCCTTTTTGTGCCCCGCTTTTTGTCCTTTCGGGTTTTCGTTGAGTTTTTGTCCAGATACTGATATAATCGGATGCGTTAAAAAATAAAATTTTGGGAGTCTATTATGGATATTTTTCAGGCGATCATTCTCGGTCTTGTTCAGGGCTTAACCGAGTTTCTGCCCGTCTCCAGTTCGGGGCATCTGGTCTTGGTACAAAATATTTTTAATCTTTCCGGTGACAATATTTTCTTTGATACCATGCTTCATTTCGCGTCGCTGGCCGCCGTATTTGCCGCACTATGGCAGGATATCGTCAGGCTGCTCAGAAACCCGTTTAATAAAACCGTTTATGCACTGATCATCGCGACTATTCCGGCAGTGATTGCCGCACTGTTTTTTGAAGATTTTCTGAAAGACGCCTTCAGCGGCTCATTCCTGGCAGTATCCTTTTTAATCACCGGAATCGCCCTGCTGTTCGCGGAATTTCTGGCGGCGCGGCGTGTGCACACCAAAAAAGAAGTGGGATATGGAGACGCCGTTGTTATCGGGCTGTGTCAGGCGCTTGCCCTGCTGCCCGGCGTGTCACGTTCCGGCATGACGCTTTCCGGCGGACTTGCGCGCGGAATAGATCGCGTAACGACCGCGAAGTTCTCATTCCTGATGTCGATTATTGTTATCTTAGGTTCCAGCGGCTACGAAGCCGTTAAGCTGGTTGGCGAACCGGTATCGATTGGGTTGCTGCCGCTGATTGTAGGCATGGCCGCCGCCGCGATATCTGGCTACCTTGCGATTAAGATGCTGCTCAGCATTATCTCAAAGCACAAGCTCTATGGATTTGCGGTGTATGTGTTTATTCTGGCGGCGTTGGTATTTGTGGATCAGACCTGGACGCATCTGGTATTCTAGCCGTTATTCTGATCTAAAAAAGCTTTAACCGCATCCATCGTTTCATCCGAAACGATATGCTCAATCCGGCAGGCATCCTGTTCGGCTATATCGGAAGGCAGGCTCAGTGCCTGCACTAAAAACGCGGTCAGCAGTTTATGGCGCTCCATAATCCGCTGTGCGCGTTTTTTCCCTTTTTCGGTCAGCGTAATTTTCCCGTACGGCTCCTGGCTGATGAAGCCCTCTTCTTTTAACACGCCGATTGCACGCGAGACACTGGGCTTGGAATATCCCAGCGCTTCCGCGATATCCACCGACCGGATTTCTCCGTTTTTATGATAAAGCTGGTACATAACCTCGAGATACATCTCGCCGGATTCTTGTATTTTCATGTGTCCGCCCCTTTAAGTGATTACGCGTGATATTATAACATATTTGACATATGTCATCAACTGGGGTTTAAAATCCTCCTCACGATGCCAAATAAAAATGCTATAATAAGGCCATTAGATACTCTTTATATTATAGAGGTTATGATGGAAAAAGGCTATATTCAGATTTATACAGGTGACGGGAAAGGCAAGACCACGGCAGCGATCGGGCTTGCTGTCCGGTGCGCCGGACAGGGCGGCCGCGTATTGATGGTGCAGTTCTTAAAAGCGCGTCCATCCGGCGAGGTTCAGCTGCTCAGCTCCACTGCCGGAATCGAATTCATCCGGCCGTGCGAGACCAAGGCTTTTTCGTTTAAATGGACGGACGCAGACAAAACGCGCGAAACCGCCAACGCAAAATCGGCGCTTGATACGGTGCGTGAACGGTTTAAATCCGGCGTTGATCTGGTGATTCTGGACGAAGCGCTGGGTGCGCTTAACACAGGTATAATCGCTTCAGAAGATATCGATAGCCTGATCGCACAAAAACCGGAGACCACGGAACTGGTGCTGACTGGCAGGGATTGCCCCAAAACACTGGCGGCAAAGGCGGATTTAATCACCGAGATGAAGCCCGTTAAGCATTACGCCGACAAAGGCGTGATGGCACGAAAAGGCATTGAATTTTAAAAGAGCCGCATCAGCGGCTCTTTCTTATCGTTAAATTAAATTCTCCGGATTCAGCGGTTTTAATTCTTCCGGAACAAACAGCCCGTCTTTCCTGATCAGTACATCGTCGAAATACATCTCACCGCCGCCGTGTTCAGGCGTCTGAATCATAACAATATCCCAATGCACAGCGGATTTGTTGCCGTTATACGCATCATCATAGCACGCGCCGGGCGTGAAATGGAACGATCCGCGGATCTTCTCATCAAACAAGGTGTCGCCCATTTCCTTGACAATATAGGGGTTCACCCCGATTGCGAATTCCCCAATATACCGCGCACCTTCATCCGTATTAAAAATCTTTTGCATCAGCTCATTATTGTTAGACGTCGCTTTAACGATTTTTCCGTTTTCAAATGTCAGCTGAATATTTTCAAACTTAAATCCGCGGTTATAAGACGATGTGTTATAGGTAATCACGCCGTTGACGCTGTCTTTAACGGGTGCGGTATAAATCTCACCATCCGGAATATTCTTTTCACCCGAGCACTTAATGGCTTTGATGTCTTTGATTGAAAAGCTGAGGTCCGTATCATCGCCCGTAATCCGTACGCGATCTGTTTTTTCCATCAGCGCTTTTAGCGGATCCATCGCCTTGTCCATCTTGGAATAATCCAGCAGGCAGACATTGAAATAAAAATCTTCAAACGCCTCGGTGCTCATCTCCGCCATCTGCGCCATATTCGGAGTCGGATAGCGCAGCACCACCCACTTGGTATGCGGCACGCGTTCGCCGAAGTGAACGGCCTGGTAATAGGTGGACATATAATAGTCCATCTTATCGGCAGGTACATCGCTTAAATACGCCACATTGGATGCTCCGCGCACCCCGATAAACGCATCCATATCCTTCATAATCGGCAGGTCAAACTTGGTCATGGCATCGATCATGGATTTTGACCCATGCATCAACAACTGCCGGTGGACGCTGGACCGCTCGATATTCACAAACGGATCGCCTCCGGCTGCCGAAACCGCTTTAATCAGCGCTTCCGCCACAGCGTCGTCACAGTCGATTATATTAATCAGGACTTTCTCGCCCTTCCTTACTTTACATGAATAATTCACCAGCGAATCCGCCAGTTTGGTCACTCTGCTGTCGGTCATTTCTCTCACTCCTTTTATTGCCCGAAGCTTCTTTTTAGTGTTATCATCCTATCACCTTTTTTTAATAATCACAAGCACGCTCACAGGTACTTAACCGTTCAATTTACTATATCAAAAAAACGAGTTGTTTTTTTATCCTGTTACGATATAATAAATATGTATTATTGCGGATTTTTACTCCGCATTTTCGTTTGACATCATAAAATGATTTTATTATATGATACCATTCTTTAGGAGGATAAAAACTATGCCACTTGTAACATCAACCGAAATGTTCAAAAAAGCATATGACGGCGGATATGCCATTGGTGCTTTTAATGTGAACAACATGGAGATCATCCAAGGAATCACCGAAGCCGCTCAGGAATTAAACTCACCGGTTATTCTGCAGGTATCCAAAGGCGCACGTGCTTATGCGAATCCGACTTATCTCATGAAGCTCGTTGAAGCCGCTTTAATCGAAACAGATTTGAATGTCTGTCTCCATCTCGACCACGGCGATTCGTTTGAAACCTGTAAATCCTGTGTTGACGGCGGATTCTCTTCTGTCATGATCGACGCATCGCACCATTCATTTGAAGAAAACATCGCCATCACCAAACAGGTCGTGGATTATGCGCATGACCATGGTGTTGTCGTAGAAGCCGAGCTCGGACAGCTTGCCGGTATTGAAGACGATGTTAATGTCTCAGCCGAAAACGCTTCTTATACCAAACCCGAAGAAGTCGAAGAATTCGTTTCCAAGACCGGGGTTGATTCTCTGGCAATCGCTATCGGCACCAGCCACGGCGCTTTCAAGTTCTCCGGCGAACCGCGCCTGAGATTTGATATCTTAGAAGAAATCACAAAAATTCTGCCGGGATTCCCGATCGTGCTCCACGGCGCATCCAGTGTTATTCCCGAATACGTAGACATGATTAACAAATACGGCGGCGATATGCCGGGCGCGAAAGGCGTTCCGGAAGAAATGCTTCGTCAGGCGGCAAAGAGTGCGGTATGTAAAATCAATATTGACTCGGATATCCGTCTGGCTGTTACCGGAACAATCCGGAAATACTTCCACGAAAACCCGTCACACTTCGACCCGAGACAGTACCTGAAACCGGCAAGAGCTGCGGTTAAAGCAATGGTCGCGCACAAGATTAAAAACGTGCTTGGCTCTGACGGCAAGGCTTAAAATAGGAATTCAATCAGGGCGGGCTTGATACCCGCCTTTTTTGATAGGAGAATTCTATGGATCATACGCGTTTATTTAACGACCATTCAGACCTCTATGCGGCGGGCAGACCGGCTTATCCGCCGGAGATGTTTGCGTTCATCAAATCGCACATCAACGGCAGTGGCCGTGCATGGGACTGCGCCACCGGAAGTGGCCAGGCGGCATTGGGGCTTGCCGGTATATTCGCGCACGTGGATGCTACGGATATCTCGGAGAACCAACTGGCTTTTGCGGCTCAGAATCCCGCCGTCCGTTATCGGGTATGCCCTGCGGAAAAAACACCTTTTGACGATCAGGCCTTTGACCTCGTGAACGTCGCGCAGGCGCTTCACTGGTTTGATCTGGATTTGTTTTTCGGCGAGGTTTACCGCGTTTTAAAGCCGGACGGATTGTTTGTCGTTAGCAGTTACGCATGGTCAGCCGTAACCCCGGAGGTCGATGCAATTGTTGAAACCATGATAAAGCCTGCTATCGCACCCTACTGGAACAGCCGTGTTCAATTATGCTGGAACGGTTACCGTGATATACAGTTCCCCTTCCGGCATATACCCGTACCAGAAATCACGATGAAAAACGAGTGGACTGCAGACGATTACTTACGCTATATCCATACCTGGTCTGCGACACAGCAGTACATCGCTTCTGGCAGTAAGCAGTTTTTCGCAGAAGCCGCTAAAGCCTTATGTGATGCCTGGGGAAATCAAACGCGTATTGTCTATACCCCGTTAACGCTGACCGCCGGATACAGATGGTAAAGATCGTATATATAGAAGCAATCTCACTAAAAAAGTATTAAATATATTGAACTAAGTTATTTACAGCTAACTTGTACCCTGCTATAATCGGGTGTAGTGTTTTTTTAGGGGGACATATGCCAGTATCTCAATCCGTTTTATATGCTTTTCTTTTAACAATCTTTGCCGGTATCTCGACGGGCATCGGCAGTTTTATTGCGATTTTCGCGCACCGCACCAATACGCGGTTTTTATCCTTTTCGCTCGGACTGTCGGCAGGCGTGATGCTGTATGTCTCGTTTGTTGAGTTATTAAGCGAAGGGCGATCCGAACTGTCAGGCGCACTCGGAAATCATCCGGGCGGCTGGGCGACTATCGGCGCTTTTCTCGGCGGCATGATATTGGCCGCAGTCATTGACAAGTTGGTCCCCTCATACGAAAACCCCCACGAACTGCGAAGTGTAGAAGCCATCGGCCATCATGGCAGATGCGGGCGGCAGCATGCAGAGCTTAAAAAAAAGAAGCTGCTCCGTACCGGCGTTTATACCGCTTTTGTGATTGCGATTCATAACTTCCCCGAAGGGATTGCCACCTTCACTGCAGCTTATTCCGATCTGTCATTGGGTATTGCGATTGCACTCGCAATTGCCCTGCATAATATCCCGGAAGGCATCGCGGTGGCCGTGCCGATATACTTCGCCACCGGAAACAAACGCAAAGCCCTGTGGTTCTCTCTGTTCTCTGGATTTGCGGAGCCTTTAGGCGCCCTATTGGCTTATGCGATTCTCATGCCGTTTTTAAACAACATCATTCTCGGAGTCATGTTTTGTGCGGTCGCCGGTATCATGGTCTTTATTGCGCTCGACGAACTGCTGCCCGCATCACGTGAGTATGGCGAGCCGCACCTGTCCGTCTACGGGCTTATCGGCGGAATTGCCATTATGGCTGTCAGCCTGTTGCTTCTGTAACGTTTTTTTCTGTTATCTCTTTTATATCAGCTATACAAAAAATATTCCTAGTGTTTTGCTATGTTTTTCTTGACAAATGATAAGTTTGTGAATAAAATAACAATATCTTTTTGCATATCATTAAATTTATATAAAGTTGAGGAAATAAAATGAAGAAAGTATTAGTCGTTCTATTGGTTCTTGCCATGGCCTTCAGCATCGCCGGCTGTGCAAAAACTGCGCCCGCTGAGGTGCAGACACCTGCTCCCGAAGCAGCGCCCGAGGCAACTCCGGAAGCAGCAGTGCCTGCAGAGCCTGTTAAAATCGCAACCCTTGCCGGTCCTTCCGGTATGGGGCTGATCGGCCTGGTTAACGATGACAGCGGAAAATACTCGGTTGAAATCCTGACCCAGCCGGATCAGATTACACCGAAGATCATTAACAACGAAGTGGATATCGCCACTATTCCTTCTAACCTAGCGGCCGTGCTGTATAACAAGATGGAAGGCGGTATAACGGCTGTTGCTGTCAGCACAACCGGCGTGCTATACTTATTAAGCAGCGATGCTGACATCAACGCGCTTAGCGATATTGACGGCGGAGAAGTCGTGATTACCGGACAAGGTGCAACACCGGAATACCTGTTTAACAAGGTCATCAGTGAAAACGGATATGACGTAGACGTGACTTTTATGCCGGCGCATGCGGATTTATCCAATGCCATGGCGGCAGGCGACATCGTTACCGGTCTTCTGCCGGAACCATATGTCTCGATTACTCTGGCCAAAAATCCGGATATTCATGTTGCTGTTGATTTTAACACCGAATGGAAGAAGCTCTACGGTGATGATATTGAAATCCCGATGACAACTGTGGTCGTTTCCGATACATTTGCGGCTGAAAACCCAGAAGCGGTTGAAGCCTTTATCGCGGATTATCAGGCTTCGGTCGCATACGTGAATTCCGATATTGACGCGGCCGCACAGGATATCGCTGATGCCGGATTGCTGCCAAAAGCCGAGATCGCCAAATTGGCAATCCCAAGATGCGGCATTACCTTTATCATGGGTGATGCGTGTAAAAATATGCTGGACCAGTTTTTCAGCGTATTGTTTGAAAGCAATCCAAGTTCTGTAGGCGGTGAAGTGCCGGGTGAAGCATTCTACTATCAGCAATAAACTGAAGAAACTGATTATAATTGTATTTTGGTTAGCGGTATGGGAAGCAGCGGCTGTCATTATTGATCAGCCGCTCTACTTACCCACAGTGGGTGAGTCTTTGGCTGCTCTGTACCGCCTTATTTTTCTCACATCGTTCTGGCTTCATGTCGGTGCGACTTTCTTACGCGTATTGGCAGGACTCGTGATTTCCTTTGTGGCTGGTGTCGGGCTTGGCATCTTATCCTCACGGAGCGGATTCATCGCGATGCTGTTCTCGCCGTTTTTATCTACGGTTAAAGCGATTCCTACTATGTCGATTATTATTCTGGCATTGGTATGGCTGAAAACCGGCCTTGTCCCTGTGTTTGTATGCGTTATCCTCTGCTTCCCGATCATCTATACCAACACCTTAAACGGTATTCAAAATATCGATCAAAAGCTGATTGAGCTTTGCGGTATTTATCATATTTCGAAAAAACGGCGGTTTGTTGAAGTGATTATCCCTTCGATCAAGCCATATATTCTGTCCGCATTGATGGTTTGCGTCGGGCTGTCGTGGAAATCCACGATTGCGGCAGAAGTGCTGAGCGCACCGGCCCTGTCGATGGGTTATCAGGTCTATACGACCAAGATTTATCTGGATATTCCTGAACTGTTCGCCTGGACCATTGCGGTCGTGGCGTTCAGTATGGCGATTGAGCATGCCGTAAAAGTGATGCTGAAAGCGCAGCATCTGCCGGCTTCCGGGAACGGAGGCGCCCTATGAGCATCTTAATCGCACATTTAACAAAGCGCTTTGGCGCGCATGACGTATTAAGAGATTTTGGCGCGCAGATTCCCGAAGGAAAAACCACCGTCATCACTGGGCCGTCCGGATGCGGCAAGACCACGCTGTTGCGCATTATCGCAGGCCTGGATAACGACTTTAAAGGCAAGGTCAGCGGCGTTCCCGATACGGTGTCCTATTTATTTCAGGAGAATCGGCTGCTGCCGTGGAAAACCGTGGCAGAGAATATCGCGTTTGTCGTCAAAGATATCATGCTAAAAGAAAAGATTGAAGCAGAGACTGAACGCCTGCTCCGGCTTTCTCATCTTGACGGGCATGCCGGGAAATATCCGAATGAACTGTCAGGCGGCATGCAGCGCCGGACCGCCCTCTGCCGGGCGTTTATCTATCCTTCTGATTTATTGTTGATGGATGAACCGTTCTCTGGCCTGGACGAAGAAATGAAGCACCAGATTGCCGATGCGTTTTTATCTCTGGCGAAGAACATGACCGTGGTAATCGTGACGCATGACGAAGCGATTATGAAAAAATGCGACCATGTGATCCGCATCGCGTCACTGTAAAGCAGGTATTTATGATAAAAGACACTTTTCTAAAGAAAACCGGATTCAAATACTGCCCGCGGTGTAAAAGCGCCGACATTGAGGATGGCCCAAACGCCATGCGCTGCAGGACCTGCGGTTATCGCTTTTATTTTAACTGCGCGGCGGCTGTGGGCTGTATCTTAACCCGCGGTGTTGAAGTGATGTTTATCAAGCGCAAGAATGCGCCCGGGCAGGGGATGCTTGATCTCCCCGGTGGTTTTGTGGACTACGGCGAACGGCTGGAAGACGGCGTCATACGTGAACTGATTGAAGAAATCAACACCGAAGTGTTTTCCGTCCGATACTTCGCATCATTCCCAAACACCTATCTCTATAAAGATGTGTTATACCATACCCTCGACTGTTTTTTCACCGCTTCGCTTGCCGAAGACTCGGTGCCGAAAGCCGGGGACGACGCGGAAGAGATTCTTTGGGTGCGCCAAGAAGATATCGACTTCGACCAAATGGCATTTGATTCTGCAAAGCAGGCGATTAAGCTGTTTATCGCCGGCCTTTAGCAACAACTGGTTCAAGCCAGTCGTAAATATAAGTTCACGAAAACCAATAAAAAGGGGCGGCTATCCGCACCTTGCTTTAATTTTAAAACTTGCCTAAGAAATAATACCACATAACAGCCAGCGTCTCCCGGAACGGCCCTTTGGTATAGATGCCTTTGGGTTTCTGTACCGGCTGAATCTGAAAAGATATCCCCACCAATTCCGCCATCTTCCCGCACCGATAGCAGTGGTAGTCGTTGCTGACGATGATTGCGTCCTTAAACCCCTGCTGATCCATGATGGCTTTTGAAAACAAAAAGTTCTCATATGTGGATACAGCCGCCTCTTCTAAAAGAATATTCTCTTCCGGAACACCTTTATCGGTTAGGTAGTCTGCCATATAACGCGCTTCCGTAGTCGGTTCGTCTTCTCCCTGCGCACCCGAAACAATGATATAAGGCGCATATCCCGCGTCATAAAGTTCTGACGCCATGTTCAGGCGAAAGTCCAGCGCCCGCCCGCCGATACGCGCCCCAGGCACAAGAATACAATCCGCTTTTTCCGCAGCCTCGGTTTTCTCGCCCAGCTTAATCAACGCAAAACTGGAAATGAATAGCACCGCCATGCCGACCGCAACCGCCGCAGCCACTCCGATAATCCCAATGAGCAGAATACGCATCAGTTCTTTCATAGCGATACGCTCCGGCTTGCTTGTTTAAAGGTGATCTTATGCCCGATATCCTCATCTAAGAATCCATCCTCATATTGATGGGCATATGCGTCATCTTTATCCATATCACTTTCGATGAACTGCTTGGCGGCGAAAGAAAAATAGCGGTTGTCGCTGGTGATGATATGGTCTAATAAATCCATATCCAGGCTTCTGACGGTTTTAATCAGCGCCATCGTGGCATTGATGTCATCGACTGATGGTTTGACGATGCCGCCCGGATGGTTATGGATTAATATAATTTTTGCGGCATTATGCTTAAGCGCAGCGGATACGATCTTGCGCGGATATACCGGCGACTCGGTTAATGTACCGTCACAGATTTTCTCACAGGCAATGGTTTCAGACTTCATGTTTAAACAGAGCAGCCAAACTTGTTCTTCTTTTGCCGCAAACAAAAGCTCGCAGGCATATTCACCCGCGTCTTTCATCGTAACGATACGCACCGAACGTTTCAATTTATCCGTACGGTATTTTTTCATAATCGCAATATTCAGCTTGATATAAACCGCTGTGTTATGCCCGATCCCCTCGACTTTCTCAAGGTCCGAAACCTGCGCTTCCAGTACGCCGGTCAGCGATCCGAATGCGTTCAGCAACCGGTGGGCGATGGGATTGGTGTCTTTTCTCGGAATCGCATAAAACAGCATCAGTTCAAGCACCTCGTGATCCTGAAAATGCTGCAGCCCTTCCTTTTCAAATCGTTCCCTCAGTCTGTCCCTATGTCCTTCATGCACCACTGTTTTTGCCCCGCTAATCTGTATTTGAATGTGTATATTTTACACGGAGATAACCTAATCCAAATGTTTATCGGCTATATTATAAAATATTATACATTAATCGGCAAATTTTTTGTTGCAAACAATTTGAAAATGAATTATCCTGAATCTCTGGATTTATCTATGTTTTTTTTGTATAATATAAAATTAAGAACATTTTTTTGAGGGTAGAAGATAAAATGCAAAGTATAATTACAATGACAAACTATAAGCAGGAGATGATTGATACGCTCATTTCGCTGCTTCGTATCGAAAGCGTCAAACAGGAAGCGGAATTAAACCGCCCGTACGGACGAGGC
Organism: Christensenellaceae bacterium; assembly: GCA_963674805.2. GTDB lineage: Bacteria > Bacillota > Clostridia > Christensenellales > CALMFG01 > CALMFG01. The sequence goes on along the minus strand of CAXXNY010000021.1, from coordinate 379,071 downwards.
ATATTCGACGCACTGATGTATATGATGAGCACAGCGGAATCGATGGATATGGACTGCGTGAATCTGTTTGGCTATCTCGGATATATTGATTATGGCGAAGGCGATGATATTATTGCTGTCCTGACTCATCTCGATGTTGTTCCCGCTGGAGAAGGCTGGACTTATCCCGCATTTGACGGCACAATCGTCGATGACAAGATATATGGCAGAGGTGCAATCGATAACAAAGGGCCTGCCGTGGCTTCGTTGTTCGCCTTAAAGGCGCTGGCAGATAACGGCATCTTATTAAATAAAAAAATACGGCTGATTTTCGGCTGTGATGAAGAAACCGGCTGGACTGATATGGCGTATTATAAAGCGCATAAATCCATGCCGTCTGCGGCAATTTCTCCGGATGCGGAATATCCGATTATCAATGCAGAGAAGGGGCTGCTTCATTTAAGCCTGAAGAAGGTGATCGAATCCGCGGATAACAACGGTGTCGTGGTCAGCAGCTTTACATGCGGCGAGCGCCCCAATATCGTCCCGAACCACGCCGAATGCATACTGGATGCCGATAAAGCGCTCATCGAAAAGTCAGTGGCGATCTTTAACGAAAGCAGTAACTATCCGCTTACGGTATCCCAAACCGATGAGGGCGTTCTGGTTTCCGCTCCGGGATTATCGGCTCATGGTTCTTTACCGGATGAAGGTTTTAATGCCGGTATGCACCTTGTCATGTTCTTAAATACGCTTCCGCTCGCGGGCGGAACTGTAGCAGACGTGATTGATAATCTGGCCTCCTCAATCGGCTATCACCATAACGGTGAGAACACATCGCTTGCACTGAAAGACGAAATCAGCGGAAAACTCACCATTAATATGGGCGTCTTAAAAATTGACGGGGACAATGTCGAATGTATGCTGGATATACGGTACCCCGTAACCTTTGAAAAGAAAGACATCATGGCGAAGGTGGAACGTATCTTTGGATCCGTATTCGATATTACTGTTTCACACGACCTTCCGGCGATATATGCACCGGAAGACAGCCCGCTGATTATCAAGCTGAAGGAAGCGTATTCCGAAATTACCGGTGAGGAAGCCTATTGCATGGCGATGGGCGGCGCAACTTATGCCCGCGCGTTTGAGAACGCTGTATCCTTCGGACCGCTTTTCCCGGGCGAAGAGCATGTTGAACACGGGCCGGATGAATACATCCGAATCGATACATTGATGCGGTGCGCACAGATTACGGCAAACGCACTGATCAAACTGACCAGCGAAGAATATGAAGATTAAAACCAATAAAAAAAAGCGGTGGTAATCACCGCTTTTTTTTATTTTTTAAACCTTTTCTACCATCACAGCCGCTTCAATGCCGTTGATATCCCAGGTCTTTTCATATCCATTACCCTTTGTTCCGGCCAGGCTTTCCGCTAATACCTCAGACATAATCTTATCCTGATTCGCTTTCACCACATTCATTAATGTCTGCTCTGCACTGATATAAAGCGTAATGTGGTCAGTGACTTCAAATCCGGCTTCCTTCCGCATCGTCTGAATCTTGGAGATCAGTTCACGGACATATCCTTCACTGATCAGTTCCGGCGTCAGGTTGGTATCCATAATGACGGATAAATCCCCGTCGCTTTCGGCCGCAAAGCCCGCCTTTTGTACCGGTTCGATCAGCAAATCTTCTTCGGTCACTTCGACGGTGCCGTCCGCATCAAAGGCGAAGGTCTTTCCGTCGCTCACCGCATCCACAATCTTATTGCCGTCAGCGGTTGAGAGATATTCCCGGATGGCATTCAGCTGCTTTCCGTACTTCGGCCCCAATGTTTTCAGCTGAGGCTTAATGCTGTAGCCGACGAACTGTGATACATCCGCGCCAAAGGTGACTGCCTTAACATTGAGTTCGGACTCAATAATCTTAACAAACATATCGGGTAAGGCGTCGCCTGATACATATAAGTTGCCGACCGGCTGGCGGTTTTTAACGCCGGTTTTATTTCTGACCGCACGGCCCAGCACCACGATATCCAGCACCAAGTCCATATTAGCTTCCAAGTCTTTATTGATCAGCGCTGCGTCCGCAGCCGGATAATCGCTTAAGTGCACCGAGAGCGGCGCATTTGCGTCGACTGTCCTGACGAGGTTTTGATAAATCGCCTCCGCCATAAACGGGGTAAACGGCGCAATCAGGCGTGACAGCGTCTCTAATACCGTAAACAGTGTCATGAACGCATTGATCTTATCCTGCGTCATTTCCTTGCCCCAGTACCGCTGGCGTCCGTTCCGGACATACCAGTTAGACAGCTGATCGACGAATTTATTCAGTTCGCGCGCAGGCTCCGTCAGCCGGTATTCATCCAGATAGCCGCTGACCTTTTGAATCAGCGTGTTGAGTTTGGACAATATCCATTGGTCCATCGGGGCCAGTTTATCCGTTTCCAACTGATACTGCGTCGGGTCAAACCCGTCAATATCCGCATACAGAATATAAAACGCGTAGGTGTTCCACAATGTGCCCATAAACTTACGCTGGGCTTCGGAAACCGCATCCTCATAGAAACGGTTAGGCAGCCACGGATTGGAATTGGAATAAAAATACCAACGCACCGCATCCGCGCCCTGATGATCCAGCACCGTCCACGGGTCAACTACGTTGCCTTTGTGTTTGCTCATCTTTTGCCCGTCTTTATCCTGAACGTGCCCCAACACGATACAATTATTAAAACAGTTGGTCTCAAATACCGCCGTCGAAATCGCAAGCAGTGTATAGAACCATCCTCTGGTTTGGTCTACCGCCTCGCTGATAAAGTCCGCCGGGAAGCGCACTTTGAATTTCTCCTGGTTCTCAAAGGGGTAATGCCATTGTGCAAACGGCATGGAACCGGAATCGTACCAGCAGTCGATGACCTCCGGCACGCGCGTCATCTTTGCGCCGCACTCCGGACAATCCAGATGCACCGCGTCGATATACGGCTTGTGCAGTTCAATCTCGTCGGGGCAGTCGCTGCTCATTTCTTTCAGCTCTGCCTTTGATCCGATCACGTGTACATAGCCGCACTTGCATTCCCAGACCGGCAGTGGCGTTCCCCAATACCGTTCACGCGACAGTCCCCAGTCGATAACGTTCTCGATGAAGTTGCCCATGCGCCCTTCTTTGATATTCTCCGGCAGCCAGTTGACGTTCCGGTTGTTTTGCATCAGCAGGTCTTTCACCTTTGTCATCGCAACAAACCATGAACTGCGTGCGTAATACAACAGCGGCGTATCGCAGCGCCAGCAGAACGGGTAACTGTGCGCATAATCCTTTTCCATAAATAACAGGCCGCGGTCATCCAAGTCTTGAATGATGGGCTTATCCGCGTCCTTGACAAACACACCCGCCCACGGCGTTCCGGCTACGAACTTGCCTTGTGCGTTGACCTTCTGGACGAACGGCAAATCATAACTGCGCCCAACTCTGGCGTCGTCTTCACCAAATGCCGGCGCAATATGAACAATCCCGGTGCCGTCGGTCAGCGTGACATAGGTGTCGCAGGTGACAAACCAGGCTTTCGATTTGTCCTCCACATCGCCGAAGTCAAACAGCGGTTCATACGCCATTCTTTCTAGGTCCTGGCCGATATATTCCTCAATCACTTCAAAATCATCGCCAAGCAGCGGTTCGGTTAATGCCTTTGCCAGGATTAACTGCTGGCCCTGATAAGTTACTTTCGCATACGTTTCGTGCGGATTCACGCACAGCCCCACGTTGGAAGGCAGCGTCCACGGTGTGGTCGTCCATGCCAAAAAGTAGGCGTTGTCCATGTCCCTGACGCGGAAGCGGACAAAAATCGAAGTCTCTGTGACGTCCTTATAGCCCTGCGCCACTTCGTGCGAAGACAGCGAGGTCTCACAGCGGGGGCAGTACGGCACGATTTTGTGCCCTTTATATAAGAGGTCTTTTTCGTGTATCTGTTTAAGCGACCACCAGACCGATTCGATATAGTTATCCTCATAAGTCACATAGGGGTCTTCCATGTCCGCCCAAAAACCGACACGGTCGCTCATACGCTCCCATTCGCTTTTATACTTCCAGACGCTCTTTTTGCATTCGTCAATAAACGCTTCAACGCCGTATGATTCAATCTGTTCCTTGCCGTCCAGCCCCAGATGCCTTTCAACTTCCAGCTCTACCGGCAGTCCGTGCGTATCCCAGCCTGCTTTGCGCAGCACATCCTTGCCTTTCATGGTCTGGTAACGCGGAATCAAGTCCTTGATACAGCGCGTTAAAATATGGCCGATATGCGGCTTTCCGTTTGCCGTCGGCGGCCCGTCATAAAAGGTAAAAGGCTCTCTGCCTTTACTCATCTCAACGGACTTTTTAAATATCTCATTTTCCTGCCAGAATTCCAGTACTTCTTTCTCGCGTTTTACAAAATCAAGATCTGTCGATACCTTTTTATAGTGCATTGCGTTTACCGTCATCCTCCTTTATTTTGCTTAAAATAAAAAATCCTTCGCCAAAAGGACGAAAGGATAAATTCCGTGGTACCACCTTAATTCTGAGAAGTTTGCGGCTCCCCAGCACTTTAGCCTGTATTTAACGCATCACTTACGGCCTGCCTTAATATTATTTCGGACAAGCGGCTTTAAGAGTGATTCATCCGGTTTCTTCCTGCCGCGCTTTCACCTTCCGCGGCTCGCTATAAAGAATACGCTTTACGGATCGTCTCTTATCCAATCGCCTTTATTTTATTTCATGCGTTATTATATATAAACACGCCCGTTTTGTAAAGCTTTAAACAAACACCACGCGTTTTTGCACGATAAAGTTAAAAATATAGAGCACAACACCGCTGATGATTTTTGCGACATATTTGCTCATGACCAGCGACATACCCGCGACAAATAATGTATCCATCAGCATCACAACCACCGCCAAAGCATAGTACTTGCCGATATGCACAAAGATCGAATCCTGCTTATGGAACTTCGGCAGCAGTATCTTCCGGTTCAGTGAAAAGTTCACCAGTGTACTGACGATACGCGCACCGACATTGCTGATAATAATCACGGTTGAAAGCCCCAAAACCACGTGTGACGGATCCTTAAAGAAAGGCGGCAGTATCACCGTTAACAGCGAATAAAGACCATAGTCCACCAGAAAAGAGAAAAACGACGCACCGACATAAGAAAAGATCATCTTATAAATCAGGAACGAATCCCGCACCGCGTTAAAATGAGAGCCTGCATTATCATCAAAATAGACCGTAGTGATCGGCACTTCGATCAGCCTCAGCCCCATCGGCTTTGCTTCCATCAGCATACTCATTTCATATTCATAACGGTCGCCGTGAATCTTGAGCATCATCGGAATCGATGCGCCCGGAATCCCGCGAAGGCCCGTCTGGGTATCTGAAAGTTTAATACCGCTTAAACACCGGTAGATAAAGCGCGTGATGAGGTTGCCCGCTTTCGATTTAAATGGTACTTCTTTCCCGAATGCCCGGCATCCCATGATGAGTGCGTCAGGATTTTCGACCAGCGCATCGGCTACCTTAAAAATATCCTCAGGCGTATGTTGTCCGTCCGCATCCGCAGTCACCACGCCGATACCGCCTTTGAAGTGTTCCATATAATAAGTCAGTCCGGTTTTCAGCGCCGCGCCCTTGCCTTTGTTTTGTTCATGCGTTAATAAGATACAGCCCAATTTCTCGGCCTGTTTGAATAGATCGGCGAACGCTTCGCCGCCGCCGTCATCGACCAGAATCACAGCCGAGTAATCTTCAGTTAACAGCTGCTCCACCACGGTTAACATCTGTTGTGTCGGTTTATATGCCGGTATCAGGCATGCCGGCCTTGCTTGTTTCGTTCCCATTCTAACCACCTTAAAGCTATTATTCCGACGGAGCGATTTCGTAAATATCGTCCTTGATATACAAAATCCCGTCTACATTCCTTAAATGATCGGTTCTGCCTTCCGGCCGGTTGACCAGCTGGCCCAAAAACGCCATGGTTGCCGATCCGCCGCCATCCAAATTATAGGCAAGCTCACATCCGCGCGCCGCAAACATCTCGGCAAACTCCGTGACAGTCATACCGATCGAATACCCTTCCTTTCGGCCGTCCACAACGACAAAGAGGTAATGCCCAGGCTCATAGTAGCCGATACCCGCCCGCGGATGCCGGGCTTCTTTCAGTCCTGAGCCCCTTAGGTTCTCCCACATAATCTGGCCGTCCTCAACCAGAACCGGTCCGAAGGTGAATGACTGCACCACTCCCATTTCCTGCAATTCGTACGCGTCATGCTGCGCGCCCACAAAGGTGTCCATGCTTCCGTCTTCAAAGATGCAGAGAGTGTCGCCCCATCCGTCGTTGACCATGACTTCACCGTTCCGGATAATATTACCCGAATCACGGTAGGTATAATAGTCGGTATTAATCGCAATGATTGCATTATTCTGTATAGCGGTTTCCACCACATCGCCTTTGGTCACGCCGTCCGGCACACGGAACACTCCGGTTTGAATCGCCGACATATCTTTAATGATAATATCGGCAACATAATAGGTTTTATTATTTTCAACCACCGTTTCAACGGTAACCGATACGTTCGCACTGAGATATGAATTCTCTGTGGTTAAAAAGCCTGTCATCGGTTCCGGCTCGGGTGTCGGGCCCGGTTCGGGCGTTGCAACGTTAACCGGCGTCGGCTCGGGGGGTGGCTCCGGTGTTTCTTCCGGATAAGCCAACAGGGCAAAATTCTTAAGTTCGCTGAAATCGCCCCTGATTACGCGATGAAAGTTCGGCAGAAAAAACCAGGCCGCCGCCAAGCACAGCACCACAAACAATACCGCGAACACAGTCGAGGCAGTGTTTTGGCGCCTTTTCCTCCTCCGTTCAATACGGGTGTCCGGGCGCTTTTCTGATGCCTCCGGTTCAATACCGGCCGGCATGGTAATATCCTTATCCGCCAAGTCCTGCTCCTATGAAAAGCATATCTTAATACGCCTGCTTTAGTTTTTCAATGCTGGCTTTCAGCCGCTTCAGCGTTTCTTCTTTGCCCAGCAGTTCGGCTGCTTCAAACGCACCGCCCGGTGTTACGAGCGTCCCCGTAATCGCCACACGCAGCGGCCATAACAGCTGGCCGGTCTTGACGCCCAGCTTTTCGACCAACGCCATCACCGGATCGTGAAGTCCGTCTTTGGTAAAGTCATCCATCGATTCCAGAAGCGCTAAACTCGGCTCCAAAACTTCAAGCGCGGTATCCGCACTGGTCTTCATCTTTTTATGGTAATAAAGATCAAGATCATAATCCGGCATCTTGGTTAAAAACGACAGCTTCTCGGGTATCTCGGTCATGTGCTCCAGCCGGGGCTGTATCGCCTCCGCGATTAATTCCAGGTCGAAGTTCTCCGCGCCCGCTTGCTTAAAATACGGCATCGCGCACTGAATAAACGCTTCCTTAGACATGCTGCGGATATACTGCGCGTTCATCCATGTCAGTTTTTCGATATCAAATATCGCCGGAGACTTTGACAGCCCGTCGAGATCAAAGGCCTCAATCAGTTCTTCCAGCGTATAAATTTCCTGTTCGCCTTTGCCGCTCCATCCTAAAAGCGCGATGTAGTTGATTAAAGCTTCCTTTAAATAACCCTTATCAATAAAGTCCTGATACGACGCATCCCCGTGCCGCTTGGACAGCTTCTGCTGTTTATCCTTCATCACGGGCGGCAGATGGACGTATTCCGGAATGTTCCAGTCAAGCGCCTGATACAGATGGTTATACTTCGGCGTACTGCTCAAATACTCCACGCCGCGGATGACATGGGTAATGCCCATTAAATGGTCATCCACTACATTCGCCAGATTATAAGTCGGCATGCCGTCTGATTTTAATAATACGTTATCATCAAGGTCTGCATTCGGCACGGTCACTTCACCGTAAACCGCATCCTTATAGGTGGTTTCCCCGTCTTTGGGAATGTTCTGGCGGATGACATAGGGCTCTCCGGCCTTCAGCTTTGCTTCGACTTCTTCTTTAGACAGTGACAAACAATGCTTATCATAGGTAAAGGCTTCGCCTGCGGCTTCTTTTTCCTGCCTTAAGTCGGCTAACCGCTCTTTGGTACAGAAACAATAATATGCCGCACCGCGTTTCACCAGCTCATCTGCATATTGCCGGTAAATATCCTCCCGTTCGGACTGAATATACGGGCCAAAATCCCCGCCGGCATCCGGACCTTCGTCATAATTCAGGCCGGTCTGCTTCATGGTGTTATAAATCACCGCGCATGCGTCTTCGACCAGCCGTTCCCGGTCGGTGTCTTCAATACGCAGGATAAACGCCCCGCCGTTCTTTTTGGCAAACAAATAATTATACAGCGCGGTCCTTAGTCCTCCGATATGCAAATATCCTGTCGGGCTGGGCGCAAACCGCGTCCTTACTTTTGTCATTTAAAACTCCTTAGATTAAACTCAGCTATAAGGTTTTTGAGAAACTGTCTTTCAGGCTGACAATCTGGTTTAAAACCGGGCTCTCTTTTGAGAACTCCTCTATATCACAGGCATAATATCCCTGGCGCATCAGCTGGAACTGTTCTCCGGGCTGTGCATCCAAAACCGCCGGCTCCAGCATCGCCCCGTCATACACCGTAAGCGACTCCGGATTCAAGCGATCCATAAAGTCCGTGCTGCCGCCTTCTTCCATCGGTCTTAACAGATAATCATAGTGACGCACAATACCTTTGACAGCGGTCTTCTGATTAAGCCAGTGCAACGTGCCTTTGACTTTACGCGATGCGGTCGGCCCTCCGGTTTTGCTGCCCGGATCATATGAGCAGACCAGTTTCACCACTTCGCCGCTATCGTCCTTGACCACTTCTTCACATTTTATAATGTAAGCATTCATCAGGCGCACTTCCCTGCCCGGCGCCAGTCTGAAAAACTTGCCCGGCGGGTCTTCCATGAAGTCGCTTTTTTCAATATATATAAATTTAGAGAAACTCAACGAACGCTGTCCGGCTTCCGGTTTCATCGGATGGTTGCCGGATATCAGTTCTTCGGTCTGGCCTTCCGGATAATTTTTAATCTCAACCAAAAGCGGCTCTAAAACCGCCATACGGCGCATGGCACGCATGTTTAAGTCTTCACGCACACAGTGCTCCAGCAGTCTGACGTCTACTTCTGAGTTCGCCTTGGCCACGCCGATACGCTGGCAGAAGTCCAGAATCGCTTCGGGCGTATACCCCCGCCGGCGCAATCCAGACAATGTCGGCATGCGCGGATCGTCCCAGCCGTTCACAACCTTCTCGTCCACCAGTTTCTTTAAATACCGTTTGCTCATGATGGTCTGGGTCAGGTTCAGGCGCGCAAACTCATACTGGTGCGGTTTCGGGTCCATATCGGTGTTGTCCACGACCCAGTCATACAGCGGCCGGTGATCTTCAAACTCCATCGTACAGATGCTGTGCGTGATTTTTTCCTTCGCGTCGCCCAGCGGATGCGCATAGTCGTACATCGGGTATATCAGCCAGTCATCTCCGGTGCGGTGGTGCGTTGCACGAAGTACGCGGTAGATAATCGGATCGCGCATGTTAAGGTTCGGGCTTGACATGTCAATCTTGGCCCGCAGCACCTTTTCGCCGTCGGCGAACTTGCCGGCGCGCATATCTAAAAACAACTGTTTATTCTCTTCAATACTGCGTTCGCGGTACGGGCTGTTCTTGCCGGGTTCGGTCAGCGTGCCGCGGTATTCGCGGATTTCTTCCGCCGTTAAGTCACAAACATATGCTAAACCTTTATCGATCAGCTTTAACGCGCATTCAAACATAAACTCAAAGTAGTCGGATGCAAAGCGCTCGTCCACCCACTTAAATCCCAGCCATTGGATATCCCGCTTAATCGCGCGGATATATTCGTCATCCTCTTTGACCGGATTGGTATCATCAAATCTGAGGTAACAAACCCCGCCGTATTTCTGAGCTGTGGAAAAATTGATATATATTGATTTCGCATGACCGATATGCAGATAACCGTTTGGTTCTGGGGGGAACCGCGTTACCACACCGTCTATGCGGTTTTCTTTTAAATCGTTGTCGATTATCTCGTGTATGAAATTTGTGCCCGGGTTTGCTGCCATGCCATTTCCCTCTGTTCCTTTTTGTTTTAAACTTTCGATAAATTGTAACATATGGTCTGTTAAATATCAAACGATATATCCGCCCCAAAGCCCGCTCTAAATCACTCTTAAAATTTGAAAAGCGCTTGAGAATTCATACAGGATATGATTAAATACTATATGGGTAAAATGACATTTTAGGAGTGATGATTTTGAACAAAATGAAAATTTTTACCGATAGTGCATCGGACCTGCCAAAAGACCTGGCAAAGCAGTACGACATCGAGGTGCTTCCGCTGTACGTCACGCTCGGCGAAGACACCCATCTTGACGACGGAACGCTCACATTTAATGACCTGTTTCAATTTGTAGACAAAACAGGCATTCTGCCAAAAACCGCGGCTGTAAACGTGGCGGATTTTATCGCCGCATTCAAACCGTGGCTGGATAAAGGCTATGATATTGTGGTTGCGCTGATTAGTTCGGACCTTTCCTCTACGCCCCAAAGCGCACGCATTGCTGCGGCGGAACTGAACGCAGAAGACCGCGTTTTCATTGTGGATACGCGTTCCCTGTCTTCCGGTATCGGGCTGGTTGCTTTGAAGCTTGCGGAAATGCGCGACGCAGGTAAATCCGCGGCGGAAATCAAAGCCTTTGCGGATGAGCATATTGTCCCGAAAGTCAGCGCCAGTTTCTTTGTCCCGCAGCTGGACTATCTGTATAAAGGCGGGCGGTGCTCCAAGCTGTCGGCTTTGATCGGCTCGACACTCAAGCTTGCGCCCCAGCTTCTTGTGACAGACGGTAAGATCATCCCCGGTGAAAAATACCGCGGCAGCTGGGAAAAGGTATGCGACCAGTATTTCAACGGCACTCTCGGTGACGGAAGCGGCATCGACAAATCGCGGGCGTTTATCACCCATACCGCGTCAGACAAGGCAGAAAAACGTGCCGTTATCAAAGACGTGCTTCAGGAAAAATACGGGTTTGAGTCTGTCATTGATAATTACGCTGGCGCCACGATTGCATCGCATTGCGGCCCGGGCACACTCGGAGTATTGTTTATTAAAGAATAAAGAAAATAAAAAAAGGCGCACGGCTAATTACCATGCGCCTTTTTTATTTTATATCATCAAATCAATCAAATACGATATGCCAATGCCTAAGAAATTCCCAACCGCATAACCCGCAAGACCGGATATCATCCCCGATACCACGACCTCCCGGTTGTTCAGGGCGTTTGCCACGGGACCGATGAATGCCGGGCCGTAGATCCCTGCTGTCGACGTAATCATCGCGGTGTCCGCATCAATCTTAAAGATTATGCTTAAGATCAGGTGGATGATGATCGCGCCGAACATGACGCACGCCGTATATAACAGGATAGTCGGGCTGGAAGAGAAAAACAGCTTCACGTCCACTGTACCGCCGAGTGCGATGGAAAACAGCAGAATCATATACTGCCCGATATGCCAGGAGCCTTCAACATGATGCAGGCGCTTCCAGAACGAGTAGCCGATGCCGATGGCCGAAACCAGCAGCAAGATCAGCACGGTTGCCATCCGTCCGGTTGTTAAAATTGAAATCCCGACCGCAACGCCCGTTGCCAGAATCGCAAGCCCGAGTGTTAAGGCAATGTTCCCGATACCATTCTTAATGCCTTTTGAAAACACCGGCTGCATGAACGGATCATCCAGTTCGGTTTCACTGCCGTTGGACTGGAACGGCGGCAGCAGCTTCCGGTATACTTTTTTCATCACGCTGGTGATGAGTATGAAGTATGTACCGCCCCACAGCATATCCGATGTATTGACCAGTACAATGGTTTCGCTCGGCACTTTCAGCGCCATACCGATACCCATCAGATTGGGCGTTCCGCCCGTATAGCATCCGGTCAGCATACCGGCCAGTTTCCATGGTGTGTCCACGCTGTTTCTGAAAACCAGTGATGCCACAATCGACGCCAACAGTGCTGAAATCAGCACCAAAACAAACGAGACCACCGTACTCTTTGCCAGCTTAAACCATTTGATTAAATCCGTACACATTAAAATCAGCGGAATCGCAATGGGTACTGCCACTTCAGAGATGGTCTGCGCCAGCGAACGGTCCCAAGGGATACCTGGAATATTAGCAAGCAGGATGCCCGCGATATAGGCCAGCAAAATCGGCCCGACAAAGCGCAGGGTTTTGCTGACCTTTGCCGCCCATGTCAAAAGAAAGGGCAGTCCGACAATTAATATAACCTGAAGGATTGTTAAAATCATAACGATACCTGCTTTCTTTGCGGGTTCTCTTTATCATCCGGATGTTTCATCCAGTGAAACAGTTCGTATGCATTCACCAAGAACAGTTCGATTAAAAGCAGGAAGGCGCCGACGACAATACCCCAGCTGTGCCCGCCGATTGAGATATGCCAGAACAACGGAATATCCAACAGCAGTGTTGTCAGAAGGACGATAAAGGGGTTGACCACTGCGGCTACCACCATCGCCCATCTGCCGAATTTAAACTCGGCTTTTTTCATAAACGTAAACGCGACAAACGTGCCGATCAGCACAGATAAAGCGAATTCCACCGGAACAAAAAACGCACAGACACCGACCGCACTGCCCATCCCGCCGCCGGCTTTACGAAATCCGTTCCAGAACGGCCGGCAATGGCCAAGGATCGCCGCCATACCGATCAGATAGAGCGAAATCCAGTCAAAAAACGTATCGCCTTTAAAAAAGAAGACGCGTGCGATGATGATGGGTACCAATGCTTTCCCGATGTCCAGAATACCCGTCAGCACACCGGCAACCGGGCCGACGTTGCGCATCACGTTTGAGGTGCCGGGGTTTGTGTTCCCCATCTTCCTGATGTCTTTCCCCGTAAAGATTTTTGTAAGAATAATAGCGAATAGAATACAACCGATTAAATATGAGGCAACCACGCAGATTGCCAATAATAAATACTGGTTCATAACACTTCCCTCTTAATGGATTTGATCTAAAAATCATTAGATATACTAATTATAAGGAGTACGCCTGTGTTTGTCGAGTAATTAAACGACAAAATAAAAGAACCATGAAAATGGTTCTTTACCGTTATTCTGTTTCGTCAGAATCAATGAACTTAATTTCGTCTTCCTTGACCCATCCCAGCCGTTCACGCGCGATCTTCTCGATATACTCATCCGAACCGATGTATTCCAGCTCATTTTCCAGCGAATGAATCTCAGCCTCCAGTGTTTCCTGACGGCGAAGCAGATCAGCTTCACGTTCTTTTTGCTCATCAATCACACGCGACTGGTTCAACAGCATCACGATGGCATATACAAGCATCGCAAGCACGATAAAAAAACTGATATGGATGCCCTTCCGTCTCGGTCTTGGCGTACTCATCATTTACCCCCTTAAGCAAAGCGTTTTTCTTCCTTTTTATAACGCTTTGTTTTACAGCCCGATTATACACCATCTTCCTGTTTTTTTCAAAGCCTGCCTCCTGACCTAATTTGACATTTTCACTTTACAGGCGCAAAATGACAGCATAAAAAAATAATCATAAAATTAAGCATCTCTACTTGCATTTTGTACACCATTTTGGTAGAATACTTGCTGATAGTTTGTTAAAAAATTAACAAACTTTAGTGTTTCTGTAAACAGCTTAAATAAAATTTGGTTTAGTATTTGCGTTAATCGCATGATTTTATAAAAAATTTTACGGAGGTTATCAGATGGAAAAAAGGCTTACCGATGACAAAGCAAAGACAGCTGAGCTGCTTGCATACATCGACAGCGTTAAAGACACCAAGGGTCCTTTAATGCCGATTATGCAAAAAGCCCAGGATATCTTTGGCTGCCTGCCGATTGAAGTGCAGGATTTTATCGCAGAGGAACTGGACATTCCGATGACGGATGTCTATGGCGTTGCGACGTTTTATTCCCAGTTTGCGCTGAAGCCGAAAGGCGACCACGTTATCGGCGTATGTATGGGAACAGCGTGTTATGTCAAAAATGCGCAGCCGATTCTTGAAAAACTGTCAAAAGAATTGGGTATCAAAGAGGGTGAAACGACCGCAGACAATAAGTTTACGCTGGAAGCGACCCGCTGTCTGGGTTGTTGCGGCCTTGCACCGGTTATCATGATTGATGACTCGGTTTACGGCAAACTCACCCCGGAAGACATCCCGGAAATCCTAAAACAGTATTAATCTGCCGCAGGCGCGAAAGGCTTATGTGCAGCCGGTGAATTCCGCCGGAATACCGCATTGGTCCGCGCAACGGCGAAACGGCAAAACAAGGACGCCCGAAACGGGCAGGAGGAAAACCAATGAAATCAGTATCAGAATTGAATGCAATTCGTGACAAAGCATTGAATTCGGTCGAAATAAAGTCAGAAGCTGACGGGACCCGGATTGTTATCGGGATGGCGACATGCGGAATTGCCGCAGGCGCAAAACCCGTTCTTGAAGCGTTTAAGGATGAAATCCAAAAGCGTGAGCTGACCGGAATCAATATCACCCCGGCCGGATGTATCGGGGTATGCAGGCTGGAACCGATTGTCGAAGTTTATCGGCAGGGCGAACCACGCGTGACCTACGTCAAAGTTGACGCGGAAATGGTTGCGAAAATCGTCTCCCAGCACATCGTTAACGGCTCACCCGTCGTGGAGCATACCATCGGCTATGTTGAAAACAGGAACTAAGCGGCATGACGCTTTAAGGAGGATGTAATGGACTTATATCGTGCACATGTCCTGGTCTGCAACGGCACCGGCTGTAAATCGGGCGGAGCGGAGAAGATACAGGAGAATTTAAATAAAGAGCTGGCTGAAAGAGGGCTCGATAAAGAAATCAAAGTCGTAGCGACCGATTGTCTCGGTTTCTGCGAAGTCGGACCAACGATGGTCGTTTATCCCGAAGGCACCTATTACGGCAGAGTGAAGCCGGAAGATGTCAAGGAAATCGTTGAACAGCACCTGATCAAAGGCAAAAAAGTCGAACGGCTGATCGTTAAAGAAACCGATGAAAGCATTGGGCATTCGATCGAGAATGTCACATTCTATAAAAGACAGACGCGTATCGCGCTGAAAAACTGCGGGTTAATCGACCCGGAAAAGATTGACGAGTATATCGCGCGCGACGGATATCAGGCTCTGGCCAAGGTATTAACCAGCATGAAACCGCAGGAAGTCATTGATCTGCTCAAGGATGCAGGGCTTCGCGGCAGAGGCGGTGCGGGCTTCCCCACCGGCATGAAGCTTCAGTTTTGCGCGAATGTAGAAAATGAAGAAAAGTATATCATCTGTAACGCCGACGAAGGCGACCCGGGCGCGTTTATGGACCGTTCCGTACTGGAAGGTGATCCGCACGCTGTGTTGGAAGCAATGGCGATCGAAGGCTATGCGGTCGGCGCACACACCGGATTCATCTACTGCCGTGCGGAATATCCGATTGCGGTTAAACGTCTTGGAATCGCGATTGAACAGGCACGCGAATACGGCCTGCTCGGAAAAGACATCTTTGGTTCCGGATTTGAATTTAATATTGAAGTCCGACTGGGCGCCGGCGCATTTGTGTGCGGCGAAGAAACCGCACTGATCGCGTCAATCGAAGGCGAACGCGGCGAGCCGCGGCCGAGACCTCCATTCCCGGCGGTTTCCGGTGTCTTTAAACGCCCGACCAATGTCAACAACGTGGAAACACTGGCCAATATCCCTCAAATAATCTTAAAGGGATCCGATTGGTTCAGCAGCATGGGTACCGAAACCTCAAAGGGAACAAAGGTTTTTGCTTTAGGCGGAAAGATCAACAATACCGGTCTGGTCGAAATCCCGATGGGCACCACCCTGCGTGAAATCCTGTTTGATATCGGCGGCGGTATCCCGAACGGTAAAAAATTCAAAGCGGCGCAGACAGGCGGCCCTTCCGGCGGCTGTATTCCCGAAGAGCACCTGGACACACCGATTGATTATGAATCTCTGCTCTCCATCGGATCCATGATGGGTTCCGGCGGATTGATTGTTATGGACGAAGACAACTGTATGGTGGACGTCGCGCGTTTCTTCCTTGATTTCACCGTGGATGAATCCTGCGGGAAGTGCCCGCCGTGCCGGATTGGTACACGCCGGATGCTTGAAATCCTGGAACGCATCGTAGACGGCAAAGGCGAAGAAGGCGATATCGAAAAACTGGTAGAGCTCGGCAGCATGATTAAAGAAGGCGCGCTTTGCGGCCTGGGTAAATCCGCTCCGAACCCCGTTCTTTCGACCATTAAGTACTTCCGTGACGAATACGAAGCGCACATCAAAGAAAAACGCTGTCCGGCCGGACACTGTCAGGCAATGAAGATTTACCGGATTAAACAGGATAAGTGTATCGGATGCGGCGCCTGCGCAAAGGTCTGCCCTGCCGAATGTATTTCCGGGGAAATCAAGAGTCCGTTCAAGATCGATCACAACCAATGTATCAAATGCGGCGCCTGTTTCGAGCGGTGTAAGTTTGATGCGATTGAAGTGAAATAAGGTAAAGGAGAGCAAGATAAATGGTATCTTTAACGATAGATGGTATTAAAGTGGAAGTGCCCGATAATACAAGTATATTGGAAGCTGCCCACAAAGCAAACATTAAGATCCCGACGCTGTGTTATTTAAAAGGCGTTAACGCCATCGGTTCCTGCCGGATGTGTCTGGTGGAAATTGAAGGCCAGAGAGGCCTGCAGGCATCGTGTGTAATGCCGTGCAGTGACGGCATGGTGGTCAGGACAAATTCAAAGCGCGTACGGGACACCCGCCGCGTGAATCTGGAACTGATTCTTTCCAATCACGAGAGGGATTGTTTAACCTGTAAACGTAACTACAACTGTGAACTTCAGGCACTGGCTGAGCGCTTCGGCGTTGACGGCATCCGGTATGAGGGAACCAGTATCAAGCGTGAGCTTGACCTGTCTTCTCCGTCCATCCGGCGCGACCCGAACAAATGCGTGCTGTGCCGGCGCTGTGTCGCGGCATGTAACGACGTGCAGGAAATCGGCGTTATCGGTGCGACCGAACGCGGATTCAGAACCACGATCGAGCCGGTATTCGGCATGAGTCTGGCCAACGTGCCCTGCATCAACTGCGGACGCTGTGTCCAGTCCTGTCCGTGCGGCGCCCTGACCGTTGTGAATGACACCGATAAGGTCTGGGAAGCCATCAACGACCCGAAAAAACACGTGGTTGTACAAACCGCTCCGGCTGTCCGCGCGGCGCTCGGCGAAGCTTTTGGTATGCCGATCGGCACCCGTGTCACCGGCAAGATGGCCTCAGCATTAAGACGGCTCGGTTTTGATAAGGTATTTGACACCGACTTTGCCGCTGACCTCACAATCATGGAAGAAGGCACCGAGCTGATTCAGCGTTTAAAAGAGAATCAGCATATCCCGATGATTACCTCCTGCAGCCCGGGCTGGGTTAAATATATGGAGCATTATTATGAAGACTTCTTTAACAATATGTCTTCGTGTAAGAGCCCGCAGCAGATGATGGGTGCAATTATCAAGTCCTATTATGCGGAAAAGAACAACATTCCGCGTGAAGATATTTTCTCGGTTTCCATTATGCCGTGTTCGGCAAAGAAATTTGAAACCAAGCGTCCGGAAATGCATGACGATGTCGATGTTTCCATCACCACTGTCGAGCTGGCGGAGATGATTAAGCAGGCCGGTATTGACTTTGCAACCTTGCCGGATGAATCGTTTGATGATGTACTCGGTGATTCCACCGGTGCAGGCGTTATCTTTGGTGCTACCGGCGGCGTTATGGAAGCGGCAATCAGAACTGTCCATGAACTCGTTACAGGCAAACCGCTTGACAATCTGGAACTGACCGAAGTGCGTGGTATTTCCGGCGTTAAGGAAGCAACTGTCAACCTTGGCGATTTAGATGTTAAGGTCGCGGTTGCCCATGGCACCAAGAACATCAGGAAGCTGCTGAACGCAATCCGCGCAGGCGAAAAGGAATATCATTTCATCGAAGTTATGGCATGCCCGGGCGGATGTATCAACGGCGGCGGCCAGCCTCCGATCACAAATGAGCAGATTATGACTTACGGCGACCACCGCGTCTTAAGGGCTAAAGCGCTTTATGAAGAAGACGAAGCGATGACTATTCGTAAATCACACGAAAATCCGTCGATTCAGAAGCTCTACAAAGAGTTCCTCGGCGAACCGGGCAGTCACAAATCACACGAACTGCTGCATACAACATACGCGAAACGCGGCAAATATCATTATTAATAAAGCAATCACCCCGCCTGTCCGGCGGGGTTTTTTATTGTTGCCATAAAAGTTCGGCATCAACACCAAAACATGCTATAATAGAATATCTAAAAATGAGGAGGGTATAATGGTCTCAATCAAAAGCCGTATAGTAGCGTTTCTGCTTTGCTTATTTCTCGGCGTTTTTGGTATTCACCGCTTTTATGTGGGCAAAACCGGCACCGGAATCCTTTATTTGCTGACCGGCGGTCTGCTCGGCATCGGCGTTATCTTTGATTTGATTATGATTTTATTCGGCAGTTTTACCGACAGATCCCGTGCATTCGTTGCGGCCTGGGTATAATCTCAAGAAAGAAGGATGAATATGAAACGAGTTATAAATATTGGTTTAGCACTGGTTGTTGCGCTTGTGGTGGCGATGTTTGCCGGATGCGGGCTCGGCGGTGCACTGGACCATTCCCGTGATACGGTCAATGCATATTATGATGCATTTTCCGACAGCGATATTGAGACGGTCGTGAGCCTGATGCACCCGTCTCTGATTGAGAATCTCGGCGGAGAGGAATCCGCCTTGGCTTTCTTTTCTTCAATACGCGCCGTTCACGGCAGCGCAGAAAACTACAAGCATACCGGGTTTGATATCGAAGGCTCAGGCAAAAACTCAGTGGCGGATCTGACGGTTGAAACCCAATATGAGTTCGGCGATCCAACCACTGATACATTTTCCGTTCTGAATGAAGACGGGATCTACACGATAGTCAGTATTGATATTCCCACAGCCGGAACGATTGAGGTTTTGAGTGAGTCGTTCCGTACAGCGATGCTGGAACAGGATTCGGATATGCTCCACGGGCTCATGCTGCCCGCTATCAGAAGCGCCATGACGGTAGAAGACGTGGCTGCCTTTCTTGATGAAACAGCCGCTTATTATGGCAAGCCACAGTCAATCTCAAAGTCAGAATTCTACGGGAATTATTATACCGAGGCAGGCGAAGGCGTTTATATTGTCGGTTTTGAATACATCACCTTTCAGACTTCCGAAGGGGCCGTTGAAGCAGAAGTGGTATACGCGGTCGGAGACAACGAAATCGGCATTTACTCGGTGAATTTTTAAATGAAAAGTAATTAAAAGGACTGCGGACCGCGCAGTTCTTTTTTTGTTTTAAGCGGGTTAAATCAGGTTATCTATATATATTCGGTTTATTTTAGATATTGACCGCATCATTTGTCATTTCATGTTAAAATAACCGTACGGAATTATTTATTTTTTTTTAGGAGGTTCAACTGATGTTTTTTATGTTACTACCCGTTTTATTTTCGATTGCGCTCGGTTACATCCTCTACCGGGTAAAGTTCCTGACCGATGGGATGGTTGAAGGCTTTAAGAAGATTGTAATCAACGTAACGCTGCCTGCGCTTTTGCTTTCGGCGTTTATGACGATTCAGTTTAAAGCACAGTACCTATTGGTATTTCTTGCCGTCTTCTTAGCCTGCGTACTGCTGCTGGTGATTGCCCATGGTATCGCCGGTATGTTTAAAATCAAATCCCCGTATTTCCCCTTCCTTTTAACCGGATTCGAAGCCGGCATGGTGGGGTACGGGCTGTTCGTCTCTATTTACGGCAACGGCTCCGCGGCCACTTTCGGGGTTATTGACGTCGGCCAGGTGCTGTTTGTCTTTACGGTGCTGGTTCCCATGGTCATGCTGCTGGGCTCCCAGCGGAAAGGCGCGGAGGGCATTAAGGATTCCCTGATGATTGCCGTTAAGTCACCCGTGGTCTGGGCCATTATTATCGGCGTGCTGGCATCAATATTCGGCATTGCAAAAAATGCCGGAAAGCCCTGGTTCGGACACATACAGACACTGCTGGCGTATATTGCCGCTCCTACCTCTTTCCTGATTGCCTTAGTGATCGGCAGCGGGCTCAACTTTAAATTAAAGCACATGAAAATGGAATTCATCACATCGTTTGCCCGTCTCGCGTTTACCATACTGCTTGCGTTTGTGATTAAATACCTCGTACTGGTTCCGCTCGGGCTTGCGGCGCAGTATCAGGCTGCACTGTTTATCATGTTCGTGCTGCCAGGGCCGTTTGTCATTCCGGCGTTCATGAAAAATCCGAGCCCGGAAGACAAAGCATATGTTTCAAATACCCTGTCGCTCGGAACGCTTCTTTCGCTGATCGCGGTGTTTATCATCGTTCTGGTCATGAAATAACCATTATTATTGCATGAAAAAACCCGGGCTTTTCGCCCGGGTATTATTTTATTTATGAATTCCACAGCTTTCATTTATTCACAAGACGCTTCGCCTGTGTTCGGAAGGACTCCGAAACAAATTTAATCGTTAAAACTATCTTTTACGTTTTCTGGCGGCTTCGGCCTTTTTCTTTCTTTTTACGCTCGGTTTTTCATAATGCTCACGTTTTCTTACCTCTGCAAGAACGCCAGCTCTCGCGCATTTACGTTTGAATCTCTTAAGCGCGCTTTCTAATGATTCGTTTTCGCCTACTCTGATTTCTGACATGGTTATCCCTCCCTCCGTATGAAAGCTGATGTGGATTTGTGTCAACTTAATTGGTCATTTTTAGACCAGTTAGTATTATAGTATGACAGCAAAAACCTGTCAACCACCACTTTAGCCCGGAGGCCAAGCCAGTGCTCTGCCGCCTAATAAGTGCATATGCAGATGGGAAACCGTCTGTCCGCCGTCGCTGCCGGTATTGACCACCAAGCGGTATCCGCTTTCGCTGATGCCCTGGCGTTTCGCAATGTCGCGCGCCGCCTGGAACATGTCACTCATCAGTGCGGTATCCTCATCGGTCATTGCATCCACCGATTCGATATGCGTCTTTGGCACAATCAAAATGTGCACCGGCGCCTTCTTATCAATATCTTCGAATGCGATGAAGCTTTTGTTCTCATACACAATCGAACTCGGCAGTTCTCCGTTAATAATTTTACAAAATAAACAATCAACCATACTTATCCTCTCCTTGACATGTAATATACCATGCGGCCCAATTTCATTCAATAATTAATCCGTAAAATCTATTTTTTATTTTTAAAAACGAAAAAGCATATTCCCGGTTTTCGCTCGATTTATTTTCTCAAATCTGTTGACAAACCCCGCTAAAAATTGTATGATATTGCCCGTGTCGCGAGACATTTTGGCCCCTTGGTCAAGCGGTTAAGACACCGCCCTTTCACGGCGGTAACAGGAGTTCGAGTCTCCTAGGGGTCACCAGCTGCGGGAGCATAGCTCAGCTGGGAGAGCATCTGCCTTACAAGCAGAGGGTCACAGGTTCGAGCCCTGTTGCTCCCACCAAATAGAATAAGACACCTTACTAGGTGTCTTTTTTATTTATCTGCAGCATGCGAGAGCCTGTGTGGAAAAACCTTATAAACATACAATGCCTCATTAATCGTAAGAAATATAAAACAAGGCAAACCTATCCGCGACATCCTTCGGATGTCGGCTTAGCCGACTTCGTTCCGCGCGCGCTCCCGCCAAATCGCTCATCTCTTTTTGACTTATATTCTTTTTCTTACATCGCCTGTGTGTAAACCCATAATTTTGTAATTCAATTAAAACATGCTATAATCGGATTATGAAATAATCGTTATTCTGTGATTTCATTTGCCAAAGAAAGCAGGCAGGCAATGGAAACTAACCTTCACCAAGCCAATGATAACAAAAAGAGCGCTTCATCCACGAAGCCTTTTTCCCTTCGCCGCATTTACAGGGTTCTGCGCAGTCTGATTATCCGGCCCGATCAACTCACAACCGATAAAGGAACACTGGACTATTGGCGCGACCGCATTTTTAGTCTGCTTGGCATCTTCATTATATTTTTCACCGGACCGCTGTTTATCTTAGGTACGTATATGTTTTACAGCCTCGGAAGCCCCGAGTTTGCGGCGGTACAATTCTTTACTTATGTAGTATCGGCTGTTGTGCTTCTTGCCCGGCGTATCCGCGTTTCCATCCGGACATTTATTCTAATTATGGTGCTTTATATCTATTGCATCTTCCTCCTGATCACCACTGCCGCATCCGGTGCCGGCCTGATCAGCGTTGTGGTCATTCTCATTTTAGCCGGAGCCTTGCTCAAGAAACATCCGCTATATATGTTCCTCATCATTAATTTTTTGACCTTTACCGTTCTGACGATTCTGCTTTATACCGGTGCATTCGCCGGAACACTGATGGATGGCTACCGGCAGACATGGCCCATTGTCATGCTGACCGCACAGGTTAACGGCATTGGGTTGCTGGGTTTGACGCGTTTCATTTATAACGGTTTAAAGGACCAGACACAGACCATGCAAAAGCAAAAACAGCAGCTGGCTGAGAGTGAAGCCCGGTACCGCACGATATTCACCCAGTCCGCTGCCGGAATCTTTTATACGGACGCAGACGGCCGCATCATCGACGCCAATAAGCGCAGCTGTGAAATTCTGGGGTATCAATGTGCGCAATTTCGAAAAAAAACACTTCACGATATCCTTTATCCCGAGGACGCGCCTGACTTATTAAAAATGCATCAGGATGCGCTCAATGAAGCGAATGGGAATTTTCGCAGTACGGCACGGCTCATTAACCGCAGCGGCGAGCACGTTTATGTCGCATTCAGTGCCGCTATTATCCGGCACGGTACAGATGCCGCAATTTATACAGTATGGACGTTTGAGGATATTACAGATCGGGTGCATCTTGAAGAACAGAATGTAAAGATCGAAGCACAGTTGAGAAACCAGCAGCGGATGGATTCTATCGGGACGCTGTCCAGCGGCGTTGCACATGAAATCAATAATCCGCTTAACGGCATTCTCAATTACGGACAGCTGATATATGAAGCCAGCGAAGCGGATTCTGACATGCGGGAATATGCACATGAAATCATCTTGGAAACCGACCGGATTTCAGCTATCGTTAAAAGCCTGCTCCATTTCTCCCGAAAAGAGACACAGATTTTGATGCTGGATCAGATTGAGGAAATCATTGAGCGGACGCTGATGCTGATCCGTGCGATTATCCGGCAGGACAGCATCGTGCTGACCACATCCATCAACAGCCCTCTCCCACCGGTCCGGTGCCACCGCCAAAAAATTCAGCAGGTGCTGATTAATCTGGTCATCAACGCGCGGGATGCGCTGAATAAGCGGTATCCCGGTGATCATGAAGATAAGCGTATCATCATTTCTGCCGGGACCGTTACGCTCGAAGATGAGCCATTCGTACGGATCACTGTCGAAGATCATGGCGGCGGTATCCCTGAAAAGATTCAGGACCGGGTATTCGATCCGTTCTTCTCCAGTAAGCCGAAAGAAGTGGGTACCGGGCTCGGTCTGTATATCTGCTACGGGATTATAAAAGAGCATCACGGTACCATCAGCTTTGACAGTGTCCCCGGCCAATTGACCCGGTTTTATGTTGATCTTCCTGTCGAGCCGGAAGACGCATAACCTTTTCTATTCTTCCGGATCGTTTTTTACCACCACATCCGCGTATGCCTGCATCGGATAGGATTCCATGATGCCGCCCGTCACAATAAACGCGCTGTTGTTGCCGATCATAAACGTACGGCTGACACCGTCATCAAAGACAGTCTGCGCATCGGTTTTCATCCAGATCAGTCCGGAAACCATATCTGTTTTCGAATCCACCAGCACAGACAATCCGTCTTCGCTAACATCCTGTATAATTCCTGCAACCTGCGGGCCTTCCATGATTTCAACCGGCTCTTCCGCTTTCGCGCATCCCAGCGCCCCGAAAGCGATGGTACATATAAAAATAATGATAATAATCTGTTTCATTTTATGCTCCTGTTCTCTTTATCAATGAGACGCACGCACCCATGACTTTGTTCCCGATTTTACGTGCTAATCGATAATTATTGCGTATCGGCTTTACAAATGATTTTTGGATATTGTATCATTTTTATATACGAAAATGCAAAACGAAACAACCGGAGGTCATGATGAAGAAAGTCAGAAAAGTACTGGGCAGCTTTGTGTTTATCCACGGGCTGATTTTGCTTGGGATGTTTGCGCTGTACGGCTATATCGCAACACAAAATGCCTATATTCTGCTTGGGATGGCGTTATCATTTGCGGGCGCAATGTGCGGATCTTTTATCCGCCTGGGCGATAAAATCGATGCGCTTAAAGCAAAATAAGTCCACTGCAGAAAATAAAAAAGCCGTCAATGAAGATTGACAGCTTTTTTTATTTGACGCTATATATTCATCTGCCTTGCCTGGCGCACAATCATCTTTATGGTTTTTACGACGATGCCGATAATGGTGAATACCAGTATGACCTTCAGGATGGTGTAATAATACATTTCAACCGTTGACATACTAAAGGTTGTCTCGGTCATCAGCGTGCTTAAACTGTTAAAGGATAGCAGCATCGGACCGTTGATCATCATGATAATGATGGCAATGCCGAGCAGGTCAGATCCAAGTTCCAGCAGCCGTGTGCCGAACCGCCACTTGCCCTGAATCAGCAGGATCAGCTGCAACACCAGTGATATGCCGATCTGTACGTTCCAGAGCGGCAGCAGCTGCCGGACCATCTCAATATTGAAGATGGGCAGAAACGTCATATCATCCGATAATCCGGTTAAAAACTGCATTCCGCCCGTTCTCGCATAGGTATTGATGAATACCGCCCAGATAACGATGAACGTAATCGCCACAATCGGTTCCGCAAGCGATACCTTGTCCTTCTCATGCGGCAGCTCCGGCAGGTCTTTCGGCTTCCATCCCTGGTTGATGTCAAATTCCTTCTCGCCTTTACGTGTCCCGAAGCGTTCAATCAGGATAAACACCAGCGTAACCGCCCCGATTCCGCTCAGTATCGATGAGAATACCGACGGGATAAATTCGACAAAGTTCCACACCGCTTCCATGCCGGTGAATTCTGCTTCGAAGTATCCGATAATATAGCTGATAAGCAGACCCAATGATGATGCGCCGATTACGATCCACAGCACCATCCAATAGAAGGAATACAGGTCGGGCCCGATCAGATAGCCCTTGTCGCCGCGGTAGCGCGCCGCAACTTCCCTGGGGTGCCCCATGGCCAGCAGCACATTCTCAATTTCATCCTTGCTGTATTCTTCCTTAACGCCGTACTTTCCCTCTAGTTCGTCCATAATAATAGATTCGATTTCCTTTGCGATGTCGTCGCGCCCACTCTTGGGCAGCCGCCTTTCTATCGCATAAATATACCGTTTAATCAGTTCCATCTCTACTTTTTATTCCTCCTGCGTTAATCGTATGATTGTTTCGTTCAGTTTGTCCCACTCTGCGCGAAGATCGTGTAGCGCCTGCTTTCCCTTTTCGCTTAGGACATAATAGCGCCTCGGACGGGACTCTTCCACATTCCATTCGCTGACTAAAAGCTCCTGCTTTTCCAGCCGTCTTAAGAGCGGATAAAGCGTGTTTTTATCGATGTCCATGCCCTTGTCGCTCAGCGCGCTCACCAGCGTATACCCGTAAAGCGGCTCTTTCAGCTGAGACAACACGCCCAGCACCTGTGTGCCGCGTCTGAGCTCCTGAACCAAACCCTCCATTGTGTCTTTGACTTCCGTCATTAAAATCACCTCGCAGGATTATTATAGTGTATGACGCACACTATTGTCAATAGTAAATTATAGTTTAATTAATATTATTTTTTATTGTTACTTATACTAAAAATCACCCTGATTACTCAGGGTGATTTTTTATATGGTTTATCTGATATCCCTGCCGTCCGGCTTTAACCGCCAACGGACGATATCCCGTATGGTTTCTTTCAATGGACGCGGGCTGTATCCCAACTTGCGTTTTGCTTTTTCACAGGAGATGTTGCTGTTTGATATCAGCACTTCAACCGAATACTTGGACAGCACCGGCTTCTTCTTCATAATGGTGTAATAAACCGGCGCAAAGAATGCCGCAAGCCGCACCAGTGCGCGTGAAATCTTGGTGCGCCTGATCTTCTTATCCGTCGCTTCTTCCACGCTCTCAATGATATCCTCCAGGCTGGCGACGGAACCGGACAGAATATAGCCCTGCCCCTTCTCGCCTTTCTTAAATGCCTTATAGATGCCGTCCGCCGCGTCTCTGACATCCACAAAGTCATAAGCGCCGTCAAAGAAATACTGTTTTTTAGAACTGTTGATGTATTTATCGATCGCGGAACCGGTATATGAAGTCTTATAATCGTGCGGTCCAATGATACCGGATGGGAACACGATAACCGCGTCTAATCCCTTCTGTATGCCGTTAATGACCTCTATGGTAGCCATTGCCTTAGACTTGGCATAATCGCCTTTCAGCGCCCCGATATCGGTGCACAGACGCTCTTCTACGCAGGCATCCTTCGGTTCATATAATGCATGCACCGAGGATACATATAACAGCCGCTTAACCTGTTTTTCCAAGCAGGCTTCCACGACATTTTTTGTACCGCCCGCATTGATATCATAGATCAATTTCTTCCTGACACCGGATATCTTAACAAGCCCGGCGAGATGAAAAACATAGTCACATCCCGTGACCGCTTTTTTAACGGTCAGCGGATCGCGTATATCCCCTCTTACAATTTCCTTGGCATACGGTTCGATATAGGAGATATCCTCATTCTCCATCGCCAAAAACCGAAGGTCGTGATGCCCTTTTTCATATAAAAGCTTTGATAAAACATTGCCGATATGTCCGCCGGCACCTGTAATTAATATCATCTTTCGTTCATTCCTTTTTTATATCATTAATGGGTGTATTATTCGCATTGTGTTCTGATTAATCTCATTTTATTCCCATCAATCCGTATTTACAATAAACGAACGGTAAATAAAATGTGAATATTGGACGGTTCGATTCACCAATCCGTGAGAAGTATGCTATGATTTTCTCGTTTCGCGCTTAGACGCAGACAGCGAAAACTTTTTTATTTGGAGGAATCATGGGGTATTTTGACAATCCAAAAAACGTTGAGCAGTACATCGAAATGATGCGCGGATTCGACAACGCATTCATGCTGGACCGGGTATTCACCTATCTGCCTCCGGGCGGGAAAATGCTGGAGCTGGGAATCGGCGCCGGACTCGATCTGGATACCTTAAAAAAGTCATACGACATGACAGGGTCTGATTTGTCGGCGGCATTTTTGGACGCTTACCGCTTACGCGATAGTGATACGCCGCTTAAAAAGCTCAATGCTGTTTCTTTGGATATTGACGAAAGGTTTGATTACGTCTATTCTAATAAAGTGCTGATTCACCTGTCGGACGAGAACCTGAAAACCTCGTTCCAAAATCAGGCGCGCATATTGAACGACGACGGTTTGGTGATGCACACCTTCTGGCGCGGCCGCAAAACCGAAACGCTGCACGGGCTGTTATTTAATTACCAGCGCAAACGCGATATCGTACAGATGTCGGAACCGTGGTTTCGCACGGTGCACTATGAAGAGTACACTGAGATCAGTGCGAAGGATTCATTCATCATCGTATTAAAAAAGAAATAATAGAGACAGGAAACCGATATGAAGTCACTGAAACGCATTATCATCGTCATTATCATTATTTCCGTAATCAGTTTATTGTACCGGTTCGGGCTTATCGGTTCGGCCTCTGATTTGTTAGGCAGTCCATCCGAAACCACCACCCCGCCCGCAACTCACCTGCCCGCAACTCCCCAACCAACGGCAGTAACTGAATCTGCAGTGGTCACTGACGCGCCATCCCTTTCACTACCGGAGGGTGATTATGGCAGCATGAACCTGTTTACTGACGGGATTTCTGAAGCCATATTGGTTGATGTGCTTGACGGGGATACGGCGGTTTTTAAAGCAGGCGGCAAGACCTATAAAACCCGGTTTTTAGCTATTGATACGCCGGAAGTTGACCCCGACCTTCGGGATGTCGAGCCCTGGGGCAGCGCGGCATCGGCCTTTACAAAAGACAAACTGCGCAATGCCCGCCAGATTGTGCTGGAACTTGACCCTGACAGCGATACCTTTGACAAGTATGACCGGCTGCTGGCTTGGATATGGGTAGATGGTGAGCTGTTAAACGAGATGATCGTTTCCGCCGGGTTGGCGGAAGTCGCCTACCTTTACGGAGACTACCAATATACGGGTTTTTTATTCAGCGCGCAAAACGCCGCAAAGGCAGAAGGCATAAAAATATGGGGCGAACTTGACCCCAATTTCGCATATTAGATTAATTAAATGATATCAGGCTTTTAAGCTGGTTTTTTCCTGGTCTTTCGGGAGTGTGCCGGCAAAGACCGTATTTCTGCCAAGAGCTTTTGCATGGTACAGCTTTTGGTCGGCAATCTTCAGGATATCCTTATCCATCCGCTTCGCTTCACAGCTGTCGCTGACACCCGCACTAAATGATATGCGTTTGATGGGTTCCTGCGTTTCCACTTCTTCAACCGTGCGCAAAAGCCGCTGAACGATACGTTTTGCCTGCATCGCCGTACAGTTTGGCAAAATAATGGCAAACTCATCACCGCCGGTTCTCGCCAGAACATCACCGTCTCTCAAAGAGTCCTGTAATACACTGACTGTCTCAACCAGGTAATCGTCTCCGGTTCCGTGCCCGAACAGGTCATTAATACGCTTAAATTCGTCAAGATCCAAAGCCGCTACAGAGAACACCTGCCCGTTTCCCTTAAAAGTCTGCGAATACCTTTCCAGTATTTCTGACATCATCCGGGAATTATACGCACCGGTTAAGGAATCTGTAATTGCAAATTTCTGCAGGTTTGCATTCATCCGGCTGAACTTCTTTTTAAATCCGTCGGTACAGTATACCACCATGCCAAGCGTCAGCAGGATGCCGAGATACGCACCGGTTTGGCTGTTGCCGTATCTGCCGCTCTCAATAATCGAATTCGCGATATCAACCGCCATAAACGCGAGCAGCATGAATATAATCAGGATCCCTAAAATGCGTTTGGTTTTCCCTTCAAACAACAATATAGTAATAATACTGATAAACACGGCCAGCCCGACAACCATCGGATGAATAAACGTCAGTGTCATCCAAATCCCCGGGAAAATTATAAACGCATAAAACGAAACCGAAGCCACTGCAATCAGCTTTGCACTCACTCGCTTACTGTATATGGTGACGAGATAAAAGAAGGTATAAAGCGGGATAATAAAAAAATGCGGAATCATCCCCCCCAAGGTACGGCCGTCCAGTATACTATAGACCAGCACAATCAGGGACGCTAAAATAAGCGCCGGGAGCATGATGCGCAGCGATTGTTTGGTCAGGATTTCCTGATAATTGATATGCAGTTCCTCACTGGGCGGTACAATTTGGGGTGCCCGGGATTGGATAAAATTTTTCGAGTTTTGCTTTTTATTCAAAACAGTTTCCTTCCAAGCCCTATTGACGTTTGTAGTTTATATTATAATAATTCGGTTTGCTTGTCAATAATTGGTCACTTGATTAACTTTCGACAATTGCGCTTTGTAAGCCTTCTCAATTCACCGTTTTCCGTCTCACTTTTTATAAACAAAATGCGAATCAATAGACAAATCCGTTTTTATTTGATAGACTTCATTTAATCATAGAATGATATGCCTGATCAAATCAGGGGCATATTAAAAATGTAAAGGGTGTAGATATAAAATGGACGCTAAAAAACCAAGAGCAAAGCGCGCAATCAGTATCTTCCTGATTGTTCAGGTTGCGTTCTGGTTGCTCTGCGCAGCGTTTAATCTTTTTACAAGCGAAGCGGCGCCGGTGAAGAAGGTACTCTTAAGTGCACTGATGATGGTGAATGCAGGCGTGTTTTTGGCATTATTATTATTTGTAGGTAAGAACAAACCGCTTGTCTTTTTCCTGACGATTGCATTTCTGCTGGTAAATGCGGCATTTATTATTTCCGGCGGCATCAGCGGCTGGGAGTATGTGATGCTTGCGTTTATTGCAGTATCGCTCGGCGTTTACCTTTGGTTCCACGTTAAGCGGGCATACCGTTTCGTCAAAGAAAAGATGCAAGAAATTATGGATGACCACGACGGTATCTTAAACGTCTGGTCACATGCCGCAAGGGTAATATAACCCGATCAATTATGGCCCTGCAGGTTATCTGCAGGGCGTTTTATTTATTGTTTTTTGCTCCGGATTTTTTGCTGCTTTTTGGCCACGGGTTTTACCTGGCTGCTGATAATGAACAGCATACCCAGAATCGCCAGCCACCCAAAATCGAGGTTTAAAAACTGGTCCCCTGAAAATGCAATCATATCGACGAGATTAAACAGCACAACGCCTGCGATAATCAGATAGCCTCCGAGAACCGGTTTCCACCATGCAGCAATGATACCGGCGGCAACCATAGCCGGAATAAAAATAAACATCGTCCACTCGGATGCCGGCATCCAGCCGCCGTCACCCGGCAGTCCTTCTCCGATGCCGAATACCAAGAACAACACAATAATCAGAACACCGATTACGCGTGCACACCATTGAACCGCATCTGCAAACTTTTGATTTTTAATCATAACGGACTCCTCGATTTGGTTTGCCAAACGGAAAACCCGTACGGCATTACTCATCCGCCCACTATAGCCCGGCGGAAGTTATTTGCGCCTCCATTATACCATTCGATAATTCCAAATTCCAGCGCGTATCCATTGTTGCGTTGGCGTAAGGATTAGATGTATGATAATAATAATTCAGGAATATCCATGAATAATCTACCGTATCACAGAGGCATGCTATGTGCGGCAGATATGCGTTTGACGACCCGAAAGAAATATTTGAGGTTCGGATGCTGTTAGAAGAGATTGCGGAGATCTTCGGTGAACAAGCGGCGTCATCGGTTAAGACCGGCGAAGTTTTCCCTGCTGATACCGCGGCCGTACTCGCCCAAAACGGCGAGAGTGCCCGTGCGGAGCCAATGGCATGGGGGTACCCTCTTCCCGGAACCTCAAGGCCGGTAATCAATGCCCGCAGTGAAACATTGATGGAAAAGCCCATGTTCCGCGGATCCGTGATGTCAAAAAAATTGTTGATACCCTGTACAGGGTTTTATGAATGGCAGACATCCGGAAAGCAAAAAATCAAATACCATATTCGGCTTCAGGATTCTGACTTTTTTTATCTGGCCGGTCTCTACCGCGCTTATCAGTTTCGGGATCTTGTCTATAACCGTTTTGTTATCATCACTTCTCCGTCTGCCGGTGCGATGCAGGACATCCACCACCGAATGCCGTTAATAATTTCTAAAGATCAAAAGGCAGTCTGGCTGAATGCAAAAGACAATATTACCGGTATAATCCGCACATTCAATGATGCGCCTGCTGCGCTTGACATCAAAAAAGCCGACAGCTAACCGTTCCAATCCATATATACTCTATGTTGTTTAACTCATACACATAACCGGTAAAAAAGCACAATTTGTGCCCAGTCCATACCTTATCATCCACAATATGGTTTTAGAGGTAATTGTCCAAATCAAATTTGTGATAATATGCGTTTTCGAGCATGCAAAAGATTGCATTATCCGCTTTTTTAGTGTAGCATGAAACAGTAAATTAAATAGAATGCAGAAATCTGCCGACGAATGACGATTAAAATATTTCAGTTTTAATTCATCTGTTCATCGTTGGGTACCCGTTTTGAGATGTTATGAATAACACCATGCAGGCTGATTTCTTTCTCGTGCAAACGCCGTATGGCTGTCAAATTGCGCGGATGCAACCATGAATGCATTAGGGGAGAATGATCATGGTTTTTATTGACAGTAAAAACACTGACGCAAACTTTAATTTTGCGCTTGAGAAGTACTTGATGTACAATCTGGACATCGCGGACGAATACTTCTTATTTTGGCGTACTTCCCCAACAGTCATGATCGGTAAATTCCAAAATACAGACGAAGAAATCAACATGGATTTCATCAAGAAAAACCACATCAATGTCGTACGCCGAATTACAGGCGGCGGCACGGTTTATACCGATATGGGTGGTTGGCAGTTCTCATATATCAACAAACAGCCTGATCCGGGCGAAATCAGTTTTTTATCTTTCACCGCACCTGTTCGGGAAGCGCTGAAAAAAATCGGCGTCAATGCTTACAACAGCGGACGGAATGATCTGTTGATTTATGGAAAGAAGATTTCCGGTAATGCCCAGTTTAAATCAAAGGATGTTGTTTTACACCACGGCACCCTGCTTTTTAATTCAAACCTGGATCAGCTGGCTGCAGCACTCAACAACAGTAAAATGTCCGGAAGCCGTATCAAGTCTGCCAAGGACCGTGTTTCCAATATCTCAACATATATGATCGAATCGATAACAAGCGAAGCTTTTCGCGATATACTGCTGGATCAGTTAATCGGAGATATGACCCCATATACATTAAAAAAACATGATATTAAAAAAATCAATCAGATAAAGGCCGAGCAGTTTGATTCCTGGGACTGGAATTTTGGGAAGCCGCCGAAAAGCAATCTGGAAAAGGAAAAAGTCTGTGCGGGCGGTACATTAAGAACAAAAATTCATGTTAAAAATGATACCATCCATGATATCCATTTTTACGGCGACTTCTTTGAACAGGGTAACCTTGACGCAGTGAGGTCCGTATTAATCGGATGCAGTTATAACAGAACGGCAATTTCAAAAGCGCTTGATGATGTTGATGCAGGAAGCTGCTTATATCATATTACACAGCATGATATGCTGGAGACCATCATTTAATAAAAAATATACAGAGAAGCACATAAAAAAGACCCAAAAGGGTCCTTTTTAATGATCTGAAAATTCATCATTCATATATTATACATTTATTAAATCCGCAGGCTTTTAACGAATTTCTCTTTAATATTTTCCGGCACATGAATCCGTTTAACCGGCTGTCCGTTTACGATGATTTCCACATCACCGTTTTCCATTTTCTTGGCCAAGCCTTTTTTGATTATCGTGCTGACCATATGTATTTTCTTTTTCGGATCAATCCTGAACCTCACTTTGATCAGTCTGCGGTCCTTCGGCATAAACAGAATCCAGCGCCGTCTTGTCTTCACCTTTATCTTGTTGCCGCTCTGTACTGCGACCTTTGCCGTGATATTGGTAAACGCCAGGAACAATACAAACAGGAAACCAAGCAGACCGATAGAACTGCCCGTAGCCGCCAATCCGCCGCGGGTGTTCCTGAATCCGAGTATTCGGCCGTTTCTGCCGTCGTCGGGTTCGCCGTGCGCAGGTTCCTCAAGCGTTGTGTCTTCTCCCAAAATCTGGGGATCCGGCTGTGTGCCTGTCGGTCCGGTCGGGTCGCTGCTATCCCCATCCCCGGTGCCGTCATCATCTTCATCCTCATCTTCGTCGCCCTTATACTTCTTTTTGTCTTTAGCGGAAGGACGCTGGAGTATCCAGTCAACGGTCGCTGAGAACGCTGTTTTATTCCCTGCCGCGTCCATAATATAGAAGACATATTTACCGTTTCCGCCCACTTTATATAAGGGAGCTTCAAACTCGGAAGTATCTGTTCCGTCTGCCGGACTGATCCGTTGTTTTTCCCCGTTCGGCATCACGATCCACATGTTCCCGCTTCCGCCAGGGTCAGTGGTATATCCCTTAAACGTAATTTCAACTGCGTCATAGCTTGTGTCGGTATGGTCAAATACAACCGTCGGGACATAAGGCGCCAGTTTATCGATCTTCACGGATATATCGCTGATATCCTGATAGTTGTCCAGCAGGTCCTGCGTACCCAAGTTCACCACATATTCACCGGTTGCGCTGAGCGTCAGAATCTCGCCTTCCAAGTACTGATTCATCGCCGCGTAGTCCACGCCCATCCAGTATTCGATATCCAGCAGGTCTGTGCCGCCTCTGAGCGAAATCAGCACATCCTGATTTGTCCATGTGCCCGGTGTATAAGAAGCGCCGTTTGCCAGTTTCAGCGTATATGCAACGCTGTCCGGCGCATAGTTATCAATAATAAACGCGTCACTGTATGCGTATACCGAATAGGAGTACCCGTCAAAAGCACGTATCCGATACATCGCGTTGGGCGTATGCAGGTCAGTATTCCCCAGTGTATGGCTAAACGCCAGAAGTTCGGTGAAGCTGACGATATTGTTTGTCCATGTGCTGCCATTGTAGAAATCCAATGTATAGACAAGGTCATCGCCTTCAACATCACTGCCGGGCAGCCAAGTCACCGGAATCGTCTGGCCGTCTTTATAATAATCGTCCTTTGTTGGCGTTACAAAAGTCGGCGGTTCCGGTGGATCATTGGTCGCGCCGATCAGTATCGTTACTTTTGCATCGTCCTGGTTGCCTTGTTTGTCCTCGATTGTATAGGTGAAACTGACACTGCCGACCCAGTCCTGAGGCGGTGTATAGGTCACAACGCCGTCACCGGTGATAGCGATACTGCCGTCGTCGGTTACGCCGTTATCCATCGGGAATGCGGGGCCGGACTCAATCATTACTGCGCCGAACGCTCCCGGCACAATATCCAGTTCTTCATAAATGTCTGCGGACAGCGCCGGCAGATTTTCATCTAAATTCAGCAGCGGATCAATATCAACGTCAATATCGTTAGCCAGCACATCAACCGCCACAGGGATGTCCTCATCAGTGGACGCACTGTCCGGATTTGCAACCGGATTATCCTGCGCAGCTTCCACATAAACCGTCACCTGTGCCGTTTCCCTGGTGCCCCATCTGTCGCGGAACGTATACGTAAATGTGCTCGTTCCATTCCAGTCATCATCCGGAACAAACTTCACCTGGTTACTAACCACCGTAATTACGGCGTCAGGCACCGAAGAGAATTCATCCAGCAGCGTAAACGTCTCTTTCAGCGCACCGGTCTCCGGATCAATCTCTTCGATATTATTCAGCGGGATGGATTTATCAATATCCGTATCATTAGCCAGCACATCAATCAGCAGTTCCCCGTCCTCGGTCATCTCGCGGGAATCATCTGTCCCCTCCGGTGTATCATTCACATAATCCACCGTCAGCTTAATCGTTCCGTTTGCAGTCTTTCCGTAGTGGTCTTCTATTGCATAATCGAATTCCACAATGCCGTTCCAGTCATTGTCCGGCGTATAGATAATCGACTTTTTATCATCGCTGATATGCGCGCTGCCGACCGCGATGCCATCCACCCTTGGGGTCAAGACATCGGTAATCAGCAGGTTTTCAATATAGCCGTATTCCGTCCGGATTGCCTCAATATCATCATGCGTATTCAGGCTGTCGTATGCGTCAGCATCGGTGTCATTGGCGAGTACGTCCAAAACCGCATCCTCAACGTCTTCTTCAATAGTGATTTCGTCGATTACCGCTGTTGGTTCATCCGCCACCGGCTTGACCTCAACCGAAACGGTTGCCGTATACAGAACGTTCTCCGCTTCGTCTTCGCGGTCTTTCATCTGATAGGTGAATGTGTCATACCCGTTCCAGTCTGAATCGGGCGTGTACCGTATTTGCCCGTTTTCGATAACCGCCGTGCCGTGCGCGGGATCAGAGACGCTATCGGATACAATCACCAGCGCTTCTTTCTCCGCTCCGGTGACGGGGTCAATCTCCGGTATGTTATTCAAATTGATATTTGTATCCACATCGCTGTCATTGGCAAGCACATCAATCAGGACGCTTATGTCTTCCTGCGTCTCCGCCGAATCATTGGCAGCGCTGGGTTCGTCATTTAATTCGTTAACCGTCACGGTAATTTCGACCGTGTCGTCATTATCGTAAATATCAATAACCGTATATTCAAAGGTCAGCACACCGTTCCAGTCCGCAGGTATTCCGCTGACTGTGATGGTATCGCCGTCATCCGTCACCCGTGCCGTGCCCACGGCTGTACCGTTATTTTTCGGCTGTGTGACGCTGTCTACGGTCAGTTTATCCGGCGCTGCGATGATATCCGGATGGTTATTCAGGTTTTCGTCAAGATCTACGTCTGTGGGTTCATCATTTGCGAGCACATCAAAGACCTTGGATAATTCGTCTTCATCCATTTCCAGTTGGTCCGCCACCGCGGTCGGTGCATCTGGCTCTGGCGTTACGGTAATCGTAATCGTTCCTTTTCCCAGCCTGCCCGTATTATCCACCACATTATAGGTAAAGGTTTCAATACCGTTCCAGTCCGCAGGCGGCGCATACCGGATTTTATGGTCAACCACCGTTACGGTGCCGGCATCCACACCGGCGATGGCATCGTCCGGATCGTCCGGGTCGTCGTCTTCGTCAATATCAATCCACAGTTCATCAAAATCGTAACCCGGATACCGGTTCAGATCTGTGTCCATATCCACATCAGATGCACCGCTTAACACATCAATATCAATATAAGCCGTATCTTCTGCTATGGTTTTATCATAATCTGAAGCCACAGGATTGTCTTCTGTCGCAAAGACATTAACCACGCAGGTTTCTGAAGCCGTCAGACCAAGTCTGTCAATTAAGGTATATTCAAAGGTTGTCACTCCGTTAAAGTCCGCGTGCGGTTCAAACAGCAGTGCATCGCCATTTTCGATAATCGTAACTTCACCCACCACATCGCCGTCGTTTACCGGCTGGGTGACGCTGTCATAGATTACCTTTTCATCGGGATCAATGCCGATATCCGGGTCGGATTGATCGTCGATAAAGTCAATCCGGTATGCCTCGCGGTCCTCAGGAATGATCCGCGATTCCCGATAAGCCTTCGGCGGATCGTTAATGGACGAAACGATGATTTCGAAGGAATAGATCGAATAAGCACCTTCATCATCAGCGACCTTAATCACGGCATCTGAAGATCCGTTCCATTTATCATTGGTATAGAAATCGAGCGACCAGTCCGCCCCGCCGTCATGGGTCAGTACGATGTTTGCAAGCGGCGCAACCCGTGTGTTTGAACTGGAAACACACGTTACCACCAGCGAATCGGCCGTATCATCCACGTCCGAAACCGTAAATGTGATTTCGCCGACAACATCATGCCCCTCACCGGTGCTGATTGGATCAAATTCCGCCTGGATCAGCGGTGTGTCGTTGACATTCTCAACCGTAATATCAACGGTGAACTGCCCAAATGCTTCCCCGTCACCGGCAACATAAACGATCGTATCGGTGCCGAAGAAATCAGGTGTCGGTGTATAGTAAATTTTATTATCAATAATTTTGTACGTTCCATGCTCAGGCTCGGTCGTAATACCCGCAATCGTCAGGGCCTCGCTTGAACCCGGATCGTTTAAGTCAATATCATCGTTGATCAAAACGTCAAATTCCTGATTTTCACTGTCTTCGTCGATGATATAACTGTCATCGCCGTACGCATCCCCATCCGGATTATCCTGTGTTCCGGGATTGTCGTTTTGCGGCATGACGCGCACGTTCACAGTATCAGACGCGGTTTTTCCCCCGTCACTTACGGTGAAGATGATATTCACGCCGTTCACGTTTTCGTTTTTGTCCGGTTTGGGCGTGATCTGATAGGTCCGCGTGGTATCGGGCCGGTCGTCCGGATTAACAATCTCAACGCCGTTGTCCGCGATGACCTCTGGATTTGTGCTGACTGCGGTAACGTTCAGTGCGTTGTCATTTGTTTCTTCATCAGAAACCGTAAACGTATACACCAGGCTGGTATCATCTTCGTTCACAAAGACCGTTTCTTCTGTCACCGTGATGACCG
Source organism: Christensenellaceae bacterium (assembly GCA_963674805.2). Taxonomy (GTDB): domain Bacteria; phylum Bacillota; class Clostridia; order Christensenellales; family CALMFG01; genus CALMFG01. The sequence continues at coordinate 341,081 of CAXXNY010000021.1, read as the reverse complement.
GATTGTCATTGACCGCATGAATGGTCAGCTTAATCTCGGCTTCCAGTTCTTCAGCGTACTCATCGTCTTTTACTTTATAATTGAATGTAATGGTATGATCGATTGCACTATCCCAGTTTTCATCCGGATCCACATAGATTTTCTGTCGTCCGTCCGACGGATCAACGGCAATCGAAACCGCACCGTAATACGTATCAATTGTATCCACATGCGTAATCGTAAGGTTTTCGCCTTCATACCCTGAGTCTACGTCACATCCGGCCAGCACATCGATATAAATCGGCGTGTTTTCATCGGTGTCAATCTCGATGTTTGCAGGTACGGGAATATCATTGACCGGTGTAATCGTCAGGTTAAAGGTCTTCTGACTGCTCTTCTGGTCGTCTTCATCAAGGTCGGTTACCGTGACCGTTATTGTCGTATCCCCGTTGCGGTTCTCCAATGGTTCCAGCACAAGCGTCCGCGTGCCGTCACCATTATTATTCTGAACGGTGATGCCGCCTGCGCCGAATAATCCGTCAGCACTGCTGACCGCCGTTACATCCAGATCGTGATCATCGTCTTCTACGTCCCAGACCGTGAAATTGATCGAAAGGGTTTCGTCTTCCTGCATGGTCTGAGCAGAGAAATTCGTCAATATCAATGGTTGGTCGTTAATCGGTTTTACGGTAATCTGCACCGTAAACTCGCCGACGACGCCCCTGCTGTCCATCATCTGATAGGTGAATTCATCCGGCCCGTAGTAGTTTGCTGCCGGCACATAGTCAATTACGCCGTTTATGGTATCGGCCGTCGCGGTGCCGTGCTCCGGCTGGTCGGTTTCCAATACTTTAATCAGCGTCAGCGTTTCTGTATTATAGGTATAATCCGGGTCATCGTTTTCCAGCACATTCAGATAGTTGTGAAGCGAATCTTCCCAGACGGTATCCAAATACTCATCGTTTCCGTCTGTCGGATCATCAGCCACCGGATTTACGGTGACCGTTACCCATGCGCCGGATTGTACGTCTCCGGTTTTATCTTGCATCGTATAATAGAATACATCCTCGCCGTTATAGTCCGGCGCGGGCGTATAAATAATCTTTTTGTTGGTCGGGTCAATCACGGCTGTGCTGCCGTTGACAGACGGGCTGCCAACCGAAACAATGGTGAGCTCTTCTTCGGTAACACCGATATAATTCAGGTCGGCATCTATGTCATTCGCCAAAACGAAAATATCAACCGGAATATCTTCATCCGTCTCAGCCGCATCATCAACTGCGGTCGGATCATCGTTCGTGTTGTTAACGGTGACCTGAACTTCCGCTTTCTGTGTCGCCGGTTCGTCCAGCGCACCTCCGCCTGTGAATCCGTCGTCCACCACAATATAGAACGAATCCGTACCTGTGAAATCCGCATCCGGTGTGTAGGTATAAGTTGCATCACCGTTGACTACCACGGTTCCGTTCTGCGGCTGTTCCGCCGGATTTTCGCTCAGGCGGTATGTCAGGCTTGCGGTGGCGGTTTCCTTGTCGCTGGCGGTGATTGTCCCCGTATCACTTTCGCCTTCATCCATTGACAGGTCATCAACCTCTGTAATGACCGGCTGGTCGTTTAACGGCAAAATGTATAAATCATATTTTTTAGTAAAAATCTCGTCGCCTACCGTCAGTATGCAGGATATCTGTATCGGCTCCAGGCTGTTTTTATCCTTCGCTGGTGTAAAGGTAATATAGGTGCGCGTTGTCATATCGTCGCGCGGGTCTTTGGCTACCGCAATTCCTATATTCGCGAGCAGATTTTCGTCGGACGATTCTGAAACCAGCACAATTTCCGGGTATTCACTTTCCACACTGGTAAAATCTATTACGAAAGTCTCAGGATGATCTTCATACATAATCCAGGGCGGATCCGTATCATCCGGAAAGTCCGCAAGCGGCGCGTCAATCACCGGATCAATATAAACCGATACGGTGGCTGTCGCCACACCGCCGTTGCCGTCAGTCACAGTATAAACAAAGCTGTCATCCCCGTACGCGTTGAGTTTTGGATTATACGTTACAATTCCGTCCGAAACGGTAATGCTCTGCGCCTTCGCCCCGCCGGAGAACCCAAGCGGGTCAATCGTCAGAGTGTCCCCTTCCGGGTCCGAGTCGTTGCTTAGTACGTCGATCTCAACCGATGTATCCTCTGTCGTAGAGACGCTGTCTCTCACAGCATCCGGATCATCGTTTTCCGGATTAATCGTAATCGTAATTCCGGCTGTGTCGGTTCCGTTCGAACCGTCTGAGATCGTATATACAAGCGAATCCGAACCGTAATAATTCTCATCCGGTGTATAGCGGATCAGCCCGTTTGACAGGATTGATACGCTGCCGTGCGCCGGGTCTGTCAGCGCGATAACGCTGAGATCGGTATCATCCACATCGGTATCATCAAACACCACATCCAAATCAATCTGCTGGTCTTCCTGAATGGTGAAGCTGTTCGGTGTTGCTTCGGGGAAGTCGTTTACCTGTTCAAACAACACCTCGAATTCCCTTACCGTGCTTTTATCACCGTCGCTGACGGTCAGCGTAATCAGAACCGTTCCGCTCTGGTTATCTTCCGGTGCCAGCGTCATTGTCATGGCGGACTGCGGCGGGTTTGCTAAAACAATTTTGTCCGCATCCACAAGAGACGGTTTATCTGACGTAATCGTCAGTATCAAATCCTCAACATCATTGTCGATATCCGAAAGCGCAAAACTGATTTCGAGCGGCGTGTCTTCCAGTCCCTGATGCAAATGCTGGCAGTTGCAGACTTCCGGCGCATCGTTTACCGGATTAATGGTGACGTATACCGTTCCGGTACGCTGGCCTTCCTCGGTATCGGTCAGCGTATATGTAAAGCTGTCCGAGCCGTTTTCATCCGGGTCCGGCGTATATCGGATGGTCTTGTCCGGATTTACCGCAACAGTTCCTTTGGCTGCCGTACCGACCGTTACAGTTAAGTTGTCCCTGTCCTCGACATCGCTGTTCCGGTTAACTGCTGTGATATCAACATAAGAATCCTCGTCCACATCAATATAAATAGCCGGCGTTTCCGGCAGGTCGTTAACCGAATTGACGGTAAAAGTAAACGGCTGGGTCGCAACAGCATTGTTATCGCTGATTTCCATATGCATCGTCACCGAACCATAAGCGTCCGGCAATGGCGACAGCGAGAACATTACCGTCCCGCCGACGCGGTTAATCGTGATATCTTCGGGAAGAAGAATCTGCTCCTGTCCGGCCGAGTATTCCGGATACAGCAGGAAAGTCAAATCTTCATCCGCAATATCGCCGTCAATATCCGTAAAGCTAACCGTATAAGTTTCGCTGTCGGTGTCTTCATTCACTATTATTGTTTCCTGCGTGGTCAAAAAGACCGGTGCATCATTAACCGGAATTATATCCAGTGTAACGGTACTGTCAGCTGTCTCTGTCGGATCATTATCATTTGTAATCAGATAGGTAAAAACATCCGTTCCGTTTTCGTCCTGATCGGGTTGGTAGGTGATTGAGAACCGGTCCCGCGCAGCATCAACGCTTGTCCCGATAATCTGCCCTTTATCGACGTTTTCTGTCGTAATGGTATAACTGCCGCTATCATCCGGTACGTGCGCATCCAGCCATATGGTGTAGGGTCCCATATCCTCAAATTCTGTCGGATGCACATTACGCGCCCAAATATTATCTTCAAAAGAGATCGCAATATATACAACCGCAGTATCGGTTAATCCAAGCGGATCGATGACTTCATAGGTGAATTCATCGGTTTCCCTGGTTCCGGCACCCGTTTCCGTCCGTGTATAGGTAATGGTGCCATCCGGATTAACATCTGCAGTCCCGTGAGAAGGCCCCGAAATAATCGCGTTGGCGACCAGCTCTGCGTCATGGTCATGCCCGTCATAATCATCCACATCATAGTCGTTATAAGCCGCGTCAATAACAACCGTATTCGTCGAAGCGCCAACCTCATATGCCGGCACCGTTACCCAGTTATTCCAGCCGACCGGCGCGTCATTCTCAAAGGAAACCGACAGGTTAACCGTGCCTGTTGCGGACGTTTCTCCATCCGTCACAATATAAGTAAAACTGTCGTCCCCGAAATAGTTTTCATCAGGTACATAGGTAATTTCGTTTCCTGAAACCGTCAGATATCCGTGGGACACCGAGGTAAAAGACACGAGTTTAAGCTGTGAAGTTACTGTCTCCACATCAAAGTCGTTGGTGATCGGATTAAACGCAATATTGTTATCTTCACTTGTCGTTACCGTATCCGTCACAGCAACAACCGTATCATTAACCGGATAGACCGTCAGGCGGAACGTACAGGAATCCGAAGTCGTGCCGTCCGAAACGCTCACCGTGATATAGGCCGTGCCGAATTTGTTTTCAATCGGCATTAGGCTGATGGTATAATCCCCTCCGCCGAGGCGGGACACCGAAATATGGTCTTCATCAATCAGGCTGTCATTGGTCGAACTATACGTTACATTTAACAGGTCGTCCTGAGTGTCATTATCTGTAATCGTAAAAGGAATATCCATCACCGGGACATCTTCATCCGTCACTGTGTTTGGAATCTGTTCGATTTCCGGCGGCAGATCCATATCGCCGACAGTGAGGTTAATCTTCCCATCGTCAGTTCCGCCTTTGCCGTCACTCACCGTATAGGTGATTGTGTCGCTGCCCTTGAACCCTTCCTTGGTCTGATATACCAGGCTGTTGCCGTTCTGCGTCACCGTTCCTTCGCCGGTGTAACTGAAAGACTCCAGCGTCAGGGTATCAAAATCGTTGTCATAGTCGTTTTCCAGCGGATTCAATGTCGTGATGCTGTTAAACACCACGGACACGTCATCATCAACCGCAACCGGTGCATCAGGCGCCGCGTAAACCCTAAAAGTAAACGGAAAGGTGTCGCTTGCCTGCTGGTCGCTGACCGTCATCGTAATCGTGGTCTCGGCCCATTCTTCTGTCGCAGGTGCGTTTGCATTCGGCATGATGTTCAATGTAATCGTGCCGTTTGTGTTGGTAAAGTTCAATCCCTGTTTGCCGACCAAATCTTCATCCGACGATCCGAACGTAACGACAAGATCGCCGCTTTCGGTTTCTTTATCGCTGATATAAAAGACCAAGTCCGCGCTTAGGGTATCTTCTATGGTTTCATATATATTGCCGTCATCAGCCTCATAGGTGGGTTTATCGTTCTGCCCGATTCCCCTCAGCGTAACCGTCCCGCTATCGGTTCCGCCATTCCCGTCGCTGATTTCATAACTGAATGTCGCATCCCCGCTGAAATCCGCAGGCGGGGTATACAAATATGCATGCTCTTCTGCACTGACAACAGTGATCACCCCGACAGTGACATTTGCATAATCCACGTCCTCAAGCGTCAACGTATCGCCGTCAATGTCTCTGTCGTTATTTAACGCATCATCCATATCAAAGGTCAGGTCTTGGTCTTCGGTAAAATAGAAAATATCGTCCGCTGCCGTTGGGGCATCGTTGATGGCCTCAATCGTAACCAGAACGCTCTTGGTCACCAGGATATTCCCGTCACTGAGCTGGAAGGTAATCGTCGTGCTCCCGTTTTTGTTTGCCTGCGGCTGGATATGCAGTTCGGTTGCCGGATTGGTGTCCTGATGTCCGGACAAAATCAATTCGGTATTCTTAACGACATTGTCATCGGATGACGCCACCTGAATCATCAGGTCATCGGCCGCCGTTTCAACATCATAAATCTCAAAATCAATCACATAATCGGCCGTGTCTTCATTAAAAGCATAGCTGCTCGCTAGGTTCCGAAACTCCGGAGAGTCATTGATCTGCTTGACCGTCATATCCACCGTTGTATAGGCGGTTGCGCCTGCCAGGTCCTCAATTGTATAGCCAAATGTAAACTCGCCGTTATAGTGCTGTGCAGGGTTATAGACGATTTTATTATCTGTAATCTCAAGCGTCCCGTATGCCGAATCAATCGTATCACAGCTTTTAATGCTGATTGCGTCTCCGGCAACCGCGATATCATAATCGCCGTCATTGGCGAGCACATCTATGGTTTTCTCATTATCCTCATTTACGGTCACCACATCAATACGTGCGATTGGCGCATCGTTGATGTTGAGCACATTAAAGGATACGGTTGCTGACTCGCTCTCATTCCCGGTTGCATCCTTTACCGTGTAACTGAAGGAATCCGGCCCCGCATAGTTAGCGGCCGGTTTATATTCAAGCGCATCCCCGCCTGTATTCAGCCGGATACTGCCCCCGTTCACGGAAGCGGTATCATAGGTGTTAATGGAAACATCGCCTTCAAGGTCGCTGTCATTGGCCAGCACATCAATTTCAATATAATCGCTGTCTTCATTGATATCCGGCGGTGTATCATTCCCTGCTGTCGGTGTATCATCCACCGGCAGAATATTAACCCCGAATGTGACGGACGTGCTTAGTCCGTCCGGAGCTTCTCCATCGGAAACCGTAACAGTAATAGTTCCGCTGCCGTTCAGGTTCTCGCCCGAAATAAAGGTAATATAGCCTGTGTTTGTTTCAGCGTTGATACCGATGGCAGTCACATCAATAATGCCGCCCGTGGTCTCATAGGCGATAGTGAGTGCGTTTGTATCGGTTTCTAAATCCGAAACCGAAAAGAATACAGAAGCGGCTACGTCCTCGTTGATTTCCTGGTCTTCAATTGCTCCGACGCTGGGGTAGGTGTTAACATTGATTGTTGCTATGGTCTCATTCCCGGCGGTATCAATCGCATAAACCGTATAATCGCCGCCCTGGGCAACCGCAATGTTCGCTTCCGTGAACACAGTGCCGCTTTCGGCAAAGTCGCCAGCCGAATGAACGCCGCTTAAATATTTCTTTTCATAGATACCTGAAAGCGCATCTGAAATGGTCGTTTGAATCTCCGCGCCGCCCGAAGGATTGGGTACAGCGTTTAATGTCACTTCCGGCGGTGTTTTATCCACGCGGATCTGTGCACTGTCCTGTGAGGGCGATTGGTTTCCGGCTTCGTCGATGGTTCTGGAATAAATCGTTCTGTCGGTATCTGAATCAAACACCAGCTCCGCGCTGTATGCTGTCCAGCTGCCGTCATCAATTTTGTACTGCCGGGTTTCCGGGCTTGCGCCGGATTCCGATACGATACTGCCGAGCGAAACGGTGACATCTTCGTTCGTCCAGTTTTCTTCGGATATGATAATCTCCGGCGGCTGTGCCGGTGAATTGGTATCAATATTTTTCACATCAACGGTAATGGTGCTGGATACGCGGCCCGAATGGTCCAGCGCATAAAAGTGCCGGGGTGTGTTGGCTGATAGTTCATATGTATAAGTGCTGTTGTCAGAGACCTCGCTGCCGCTGTCCTCATCATAGATGGCCGAAACGCCGCTTTGCGTATCGCTTGCGCTGATTGTTACGGTGAGCGGAACAACATTCGTCCAGTCGGTCAGGTAGTCTGCACTGATCGAAGGTGAAGCATCATCCGGTATCATCAAAGAGGTCGGGCCGAAGGTAAGGGCGTCAAATACCCCTTCATCGTCCGCGGATTCCAGTACGATGAGGATGGTTCGGGTACCTGTTGGGATAGATCTGTCAGCGGTCAGCGTAACGGTATCGCCCGCGTTTGCCGATCCGCTTAGCAACACGGTTTCACTGCCGATAGTCTGGCTGCTCCCGTCTAAAAAACTGAGCTTCGCTTTTGCTGCATTTTCAGCCGAAACACCTTCTGTCCCACTGAATAAAACATCACAGCTGAATTCAGCCTGAAGCATGCCGATATCAACCGATTCCTGAATACCGCTTAGGGATATCTCCTGCATCGCGATTTCGCCGGCTTCACCCATTATCCATTTATGATCTGAATACTCAGCGCCGGCAATCGTCCAGTCCAGCTGACTGCTGCTGACACATTCCGTATTAAAAAAGGCGGTTGCGGCTGCCGATGCGCTAATCGGCGTAACTAAAACAGCGGTACTGTTGAATAACATCAATACCGAAATTAATAATGGTATGAGTTTCCTTTTACGCATAACCTTAATATGCCAACTCACACGAAGCACTCCGCTGCGTTTGTTTTAACTATACGGCTTTGTTCCATCCCCTTCAGTGAAATGAAAGCAAAAACTTTTCTTGAATTCGTTCAGGCTTATTGATGTGAAAAAATAGAAAGTGTCCCCCCGTTAAAACTTCCGCTGTTTTTTTATACATACTGATAATTATGTGCTTTTATAGTATCATACTAAATAAAAAGATAAAAGCCCTTAATGGATGAAATTGGCATAAAACGGTTGTTTTTTAGCAGCAAAAAGCGTTATTCTCATAAAAAAATAACGCACGGATTAAAAACAAAGAAAAAAGCCGAAGCATTCGGCTTAATCTGCGATTATTTTGCAGCATCCTACCGGTTAATATCCCAGGTCACATCCCGTTTAATCACCTTTGCCGGCGCACCTCCGATGATTACATTCGGCGCATCAACGGCCTTAGTGACAAGCGCTCCGGTCGCAACGACAGAGTCATTTTGAATTGAAACGCCTTTGGTAATCAGGCTTCTGAATCCCACCCAGATATGATCACCGAGTGTAATATCCTGAGACGGATTGATGCGTTCGCCCTCCAGATTTAATATCGCATGGCTGTCGCCGGTCCGCAGCACAATCTCGCTGGAAAACAAGCAGCCTTCCCCGATCGTAATCTTTGTGCCCTCAATGCAAGCCAGATGCGTACGGCCGAGAAACGCCGTTTTATCCCCTGCCTGAATCGTGTTACCGTCGTCCTCAATACAAACCTCTCCGTCAATCATTGAGATCTTTTCGCCGAATTGAATAGTGTTATTGTTCCCCGCGATCATAACCTTGCAGTTTCTCAACGTGCATCGTCTGCCGAATATAATCCGGTTGCCGGAGCCGCACACCTTAACGACCGTGCGCTTCATCAGCGTTTGCGGCGCCTCAATTTTGTTATTCCTGCCTTTAAAGACCACTCTGTTATTAAACGGGAGGCGGTTATAAACAGCAAGAGCAAACGCGATTAATCCATCATTATTTTTAAATAGCTTTTTACCGGCGGTAATCAAACTCATATGCACTCATCCATATCTCTGATATTTTAAATATTATAGCATTTATTATTCCTCCCGTATACCTGGCGGCTTAGCCGCTTTTTTGCCTATTTTCGGTGGATATGCGTTCATACGTGGGGAAAATCCTGGCGAAAACGCCCATAATGCAAGTTATAATATATTTTATGCAATATATATTTGACATTTTGCAATTTATATTTTATACTGGCAGTGCAAGGAGGAGCCTGACATGAAAAATAAACGCATGAAGATTGCGCGGATCGAATGCAATATGAATCAGCAGGACTTGGCAGACAAAATCGGTGTCACACGCCAGACGATCGGTATGATTGAAACCGGAAACTATAACCCGTCACTCAAGCTGTGTGTGGCGATATGCAGGGCACTGAACAAAACACTGAACGACTTATTTTGGGAGGACGACTATGAATAAATTTGACGATGAAAGAATACAGATTCAAAAACTGAAAATTATCAACGGAGCTTATTTGATTATCATGGGCATACTGATGATATCCATGTTGGTTAAACTGTTTGTGTTACAGGCACAATTCTCGGACTACATGACGGAGTTTATCGCATTTTTTGCCGGATCCTTTTATGTGCTGATCCGGATTGTCCTGTCCGGCCATATGATCTATCAGGGCAGGAAAAAACTGACGTTTATCGTCGTACCGCTAGTCAGCAGTACAGCCGTAACCCTGTTGAGTTTTTTGGGGAATATGGAGCATCACGTTGCTATTCACGACGCACCGCTGACGATTGTAACGCTTGTTATTACTTTTTTATCCTCTTTTATCATCACGTTCATGATTCTGTTCGCAGTCGATAAACTGGGTAAAAAACGTGCAAAGCGCCTCGAAGATAAATTTGACGCTTAATGAAAAAAGCTGAATGACAAGACCGTCCGAAATCGGGCGGCCTTTTATTTTGCATATAAAAAGCCCGGCATCAGCCGGGCAGAAAGTATCCATTATATTCGGTTTAAATAAACAGCCATACCGCCAATCCTACAAAAGCCAGACCCCAGATGATAAAGAAAATGACGGCGCCTTTTTCTTTCAGCATTTTGACAAACATCTGAATCTTTTTCATCTTCCATATCTTCTCCGGTTTCTTGGCCCCGATGTAGATGCAGAATGCGCCGTAGATTAATGACAACAGCCCTAAGATTGGTCTCCAATTCATTTTAATTCCCTCCTTTAATTCTGTTTCTCTTTTTTTACGGTAATCACACCGTTATACCTTTTCTAATCCTTTTCTGATGCGCGGTGCAAGATAGATATATACAAGGGTGCTGAGCGCCAGCACAATTGCCGTATACATCAAGGTTTTCGGCCATGTGCCTACACCGCCCAGTACATCGTTATATCCCTTAAACAGCCAGTAAAACGGACTCCACCATACGGTCCAGTGCCACTTTTCCGCTGTGATCGCCGCCACAGCAACCGAAGCGCCCATCGGGAACATCAGCATTTTGATACCCGCAACCGCCGTCATCATATCGTCCGCATTCAATCCCTGGATAAAGCCGACCAGTATGCTGATTATCGTAGATGCCAGTATCAGCAGCGTCAGCTGGGCATAATTGATATAGCTGAAACCCGTAATAATGACCATCAGATATGACCCGACAAGCGGCAGCATCAACCCCATAAAGGATTTCCCGAATATCCATGAGGTTCTGGATACGGGCGCCACATTGATGGCGCTGACCGTATTGTCCAGTTTTTCTTCCACGATATTCAGTGCGGTCAGCATGCCCCCCAGAATGGAAGTCATGATAATCAGCATGTTCACCAGCAGTTTTTTTACCGGCGGAACCGTCTTTCCGAAATCATGCAGCACTACGTTGGTGTCTTCAATCTGAACATCCAGCTCATAGAACGATTGCAGCAGCTTGGCATAGTCAACGACTTCACCCTCCGGCTCGTTGCCCTGGGTTAAAACATAATAGCCGTCTTCGCCGGGCAGGAAACCCACGATGTTATCCCGCATCGCGACGCGTTCCTCAACCGCCGCCTCATCTTCGAATAACTCAACCTTTGCGAAGTCTTCATAATATGCAATCATCTCAGGATCTTCGGATTCCAGCAGCGCAAGGTTCACTGTTGTATCATTGATCCCGGGCGTAAACGCATTAATACCGAACGCGACAATAATGGGAAACAAAATGATAAAGATCGCGGTGAAATCCTTGATGTTGACCCGAATGTCTCTAAAAATAATGTGCCATAGTTTTTTCATGCTGTTTACCCCCTTAAACCGACAGCGTGCGCCGGATACGGCGTACCGCGAGCAGGAACATAATGAATCCGCCGCTGAACAGTCCGAGTGCGGACCAAAGCACAAACGGGATATCGCCGTTTTGCAAAATCAGCTCTTTAAATCCGTATACAATATAGTATGACGGGATGAATTTCAGCCACAGCGGATCCCAGCTTGGGATATAATACCCGATTACCGGAATTCCGTGTACCAGCATCAGCGTAAATAACAACCCAAAGCCCTGCTCCATGTCATCATAATAACCGGCCAGCAGCTGCCCCAGTGCAGAGGCATAGAAACCGCCGCCGATTAAGAACAGCAGCAGCCACCCGTAATTAATCTCAGCGCCCAGTATCGGTATGATAATAATCAGCGATGTAATCACAGCCGTTAAGACCACCACCATCACCTTGCTGGCTAAATACTGCCAGACCGGCGACGGCGTTACCGCATAGGCTTTAATGACGCCTTCCTTTTTATCCATCATCATGTATGCTGCAAGGATAAATAATCCCATCAGCGCACCGTTAAAAGTCAGCAGCGCAGGCATGGTGTTCTCACGGTCGGACAGCACGTCATACTCTGCGGATATTTTTCGTACTTCCTGGCTGTCAAACACGGCATCCAGCGTATCCACATCCCGAATGTGCACCACCTTTAACAGGTTTTTCAACCGTTCCGTTTCATATCCCTGTAGATAGTATTCATAGGTTGCCTGATAGGTTTTGCTGTCAATTTTAACAATCGCGCCAAACGACGACTTGCTCTCTGCCAGACTCAGCATCTCTGCCCTATTATCAAGCAAATAATAATTTGTGTCTTCGTTTTCATACAGCATCGCTGCATATACATTCTTGCCGGCCTTAACTTCTACAGCCTCAGGGACACCGTCCAGGTCTTCCAGCGAATCATAGAAGTAAGGTTCCGCCTCAGCCGGCGCATCCAAAAAGATATAGCGGTCATCTTTTTTCTCCGCCATATTTTCGGGAATTACAAAAAGCAGAATAAAGAGCAGGATTAACGAAAAGATCACTTCGAGAATGAAATAGAAGCTCTGCGAAGCCAGCTTAATCTCTTTTAAGAAACTAGATAGTAATTTCATACTAAACCAGCTCCCTTCCCGTTACCTTGATAAAGATTTCTTCCAGCGTTGCTTCTTTCGTATGCATGGTGCGGATATGTTTCTTTCCGATCAGTTCCTGAAGCTTTTTCAAATCCTGTTCTTTGACTATCGAAAAGTTTTCTTTGGCCAGTTTCCCGTTTTCACCGTATTCCACTTCAACCAGCGACTCCCCGTGCGTCAGCTTTAAATTCTTTGGCGAATCGATCAGCTTGATTTCGCCGTCTACGATAAATGCAACGCGGTCGCAAAGTTCGTCAGCAATATACATGTTATGTGTGGTCAGGAAAATAGTAACGCCCTCCTGGTTTTTTTGGCGGACGATATCCTTAATTGTCGCCGCAATCGCGGGATCAAGCCCTGTGGTTGGTTCATCCAGAAACCACAATTCCGGATTGTTAATCATTGAGCGGGCAAATGTCAGCCGGTGCTTCATCCCTTTAGAGAACTCACCCGCTTTTTTATCCGCCACACCGCTCAGCCCGACCAGCTTAAGCAGGTCATCCGGATTTTGCGTCTCTACATCAAACAGCCGCGCATAAAATCTCAAATTTTCCTTTGCGGTCAGCTTGCTGTAGACGTTGGACTGTTCAAATGACATTCCGATCTTATTGAACATGCTGCGCTTGATATCCTTCACATCATAGCCTGCAACCGAGACATTCCCCCTCTGCAGCCGGAGCAGTCCGGTCAGTATGCCCTGAGTCGTGGATTTCCCGGCTCCGGACGGGCCTAAGAATCCGAACACTTCACCCTTTGGTATCGTGAAGTTCACATCCTTGACCGCATACTGCTCATCATGTGAATAAGAATGGTACAGCCCTTCTACACTAATCATTTTCTTGACCTCCTTGTTTCATCAGTCCAAATTTAATTAGATCTATCATTTTATCGACAAACACCATCATTTTGTCTTGATTGGTGAAATCCGCATCCTCATCATTGTCGTAATAGTATTCCGCCAGAGACTTGCCAAGGCCAGTCATCAAATGTCCGATAAACTTTATATCGAGATCTTCGCGTATCTCGCCCCGTTCCTGCGCTTGTTTAAATAAAGTGACATAAAAATCGTCCGATGCCGTACCCGATGATTTTAATAATTCCTGATAGACTTCGTGGTGCGTGTTCCGTATCAGCCAGTCTGCAATCTTAATACCCTTGGGGTTATCCCTTGCATACGCTAGTCCGGATATAAACAGTTCCCTGATCACCACAAACAGTCCGTGTTCCTGATAGTTCACCACTACAGGCGATATATAGTCCAGCTTCTTTCTGACCGTTTCGTTCATTAAATGCAAAAAAACATCTTTTTTGTCTTCAAAGTACTGATAAAAACTGCCCTTTGCGATTCCGCTCTTCTCAACAATCCGATTAACCGACGCGGCATCATAACCGTACTGGGCAAACTCATCCAGCGCAGCCTGCTCAATGGTTTCCCGTTTGTTTTCCGCCAGGTTAAAAAACGTTTCTTTCGGCATTTTTTGTTTCTACATCTCCATTCCTGTGACCATCAGGTCATGTGACTGATTAGTCATGTGACTCTATGGTCATATCATACGCCCGCACACCAGTCTTGTCAAGACGTATCCAACAGGAATTTTAAGCGAAAATTCTTTCTTTTGTGATTTTGTTACATTCGCTGTGTTTTTTATGTGGTACTGTCTTATCAAGCAATTCGTTCCCCAAAAACGAAAATAGCTGACTCCACGAAAAAGGCAATCGCGACCGATTGCCTTTTAAATTTGTCTATGATATTTTCTTTTCCTCACCTAGGGCATGTAGACCTGCTCTACCTTTATCACATTTTCGTTATCATCAACCGTGATATAATAAGTAAAGACGTTTAAGATATAATCCGGATTCGCATTATAGATCGCAAACACATCCCCGAAATCCGACTGCGGCGGATTGCCGATATCGCCGATCAGCGTCCCGTCCGCCTGAATAATCAACCGGATGTCCACATTCTTTAAGTCAATGGTTCTCAGCTGCGGGTTCGTGTTTTTCTCATAATAGCCGCCCTCAGAATAGCTCATCACTTCCGCCTGCGCGTCAGCAAGGTCATAGCCTTCATACTTGACCAATGCATCAACGGCTTCAGGACCGATCAGCCGTTCAAAGTAATCAAAATCCGCCCAGCCTCTTGCCGGATCCAGGCTGACCATGTACGCATAACTTGAATACATATTGGGGTTGCCCTGCGGCGTATCGCTCATCCCGCTCGGCGTGGCTTCGGGTGTCGGGGTCGCCTCGGCTTCGGGCGTTGCTGTTGCTTCGGGGGCTACAGTAGCCTGCGATTCCTGCAGATCCGCAATCTCTTTTTCGAGTTCCTCAATCCTGTCCTCATAGGCCTGCGCTTCGTCTTCTTTCGCAGCAAGCCGTATTTTTGCACAGCCGCTCATTGATGCCAGCAGTATAACGCATAATATTATAATTAAAGCTTTTCTCATCTCATTCACCACCTCATCCATTTCATCTGTTACATGTACATATTATAACACATTCCGGTTTGCTTATTGACCCGTTAATCTATTTTTTATTATGGAAAAATATTTCCGCCGTAATCAAGCTGTGTTATGATTAATAAAGTGCATCGATATTCAACGGAAGTGAGGGAGCAGAGTGGAATCACCCGTATTCGAAACCCAGGGTCTGGTTTTTAACCAGCGTATTATCTATCCCGATATGACCATTATGCGCGGAGCACCAACCTTTTTTGTCGGTGAAAGCGGTTCCGGCAAGACATCGCTGTTCCGCATGTTTAACCGCACCCTGTCTCCCGAAGCTGGCAGTATCCGATACTCCGGCACAGACATTTTCAGCATCGATCCGATTGAACTTCGAAAAAAAGTTCTGCTGGTTTCCCAGTCTGTCTTTTTGTTTGACGATACAGTGCTTGGCAACTTCAAATCATTTTATGAGATGACAGAACGCCCATTGGTCACCGATGATCAGATTCATGACTATTTAAAGCTGTGCAATATTCCGATTCCGCTGGACAGTGACTGCAGGGTGCTGTCGGGCGGCGAGCGCCAGCGAGTGTATCTTGCCGCATTCCTCTCGTTTATGCCGGAAGTTATTCTCCTGGATGAGCCGACATCCGCTCTGGATGCGGATAATACCAAGATCGTGATGGCTAACATGATTCAATTCTGTCAGAAGCATGCGATTACACCGCTGATTATCAGTCATGACGAAAAAACAATCGAAAAGTACGCGAATGCCGTGTTGAGGTTATCATAATGGAAGATGTTGTACGTTTGAATTTATGGCAGTTCTGCCTGATCTATTTATTGCTGGTGATTGTCACCATCATCATGAAAGTGGCAAAAATCAAACAGATGCGCTTACTTCTGGTTGCGTCCGCACGCATGACCGTTCAGCTGGTCATTGCGGGCTTGATTTTAACCTATATTTTCGAGAACCGCCACCCGCTGTTTACCGTCGCTTATATTGTCGCCATGATTACGTTCGCCATATATCGGGTGCTACATAAGTGCAAGGCCCTGAACAAAAAGTTCAAATGGATTGTTGCCGGGTCCCTGACCATTTCCGGTTTATTCGTCCTTTGTTTTTTCATTATAGCTGTGGTTGGCGAGAACATCTTTAACCCGCAGTATACGATTCCAATCGGGGGAATGATTATCGGCAACTCCATGACCGGCATCATTCTCGGCCTTTCTACCTTTACCCAGACCATTCGGGACCAGCGCCCCAAGATTGACGCGCTGATCAATCTCGGCGTCCATCCAAAAAAAGTGCTGCTTCCGTTCGCGAACGCCGCGTTGGAAACCGCACTTCTGCCCACACTCAATACAATGCTCGGCCTTGGGATTATTTCGCTGCCTGGTATGATGACGGGGCAGATTTTATCCGGCACGCTGCCAATGACCGCGATTATGTACCAGATCGCGATTATGATTGCCATCTGCACTGCCGTATGCCTGACCACATTCTGTGCGCTTTATTTCGGTTACCAAACCCTTTATAACAGCGAAATGCAGATTTCGTTTTAGCCTTAAATCCGGTTTAACACGCTTAAGGTCTTCTTCACATCGTCTTTTGTGATGTGATAATTCAGTGTAAAACGCAGCCGTTTTTCACCGAACGCTGAAATTAAGATGCCTTCTTTTTCAAGCGCTTCACAGACCTGCGCTGCTGCATTCCCTTTTCTATTGACGTCCGTCATAATGATATTGGTCTGGACACGGTCCGCATCGCATACGAATCCTTCGATATTCGCCAGCCCTTCCGCAAGCAGCTTCGCGTTCTCGTGGTCTTCGTACAACCGCTTTGTCATGTCTTCAAGCGCAACAATGCCTGCCGCAGCCAAGATGCCCGCCTGGCGCATGCCGCCGCCCAGCGATTTTCTGATATGCCGTGCACGGCTGATAAATTCCTTTTTCCCGCATAACATTGACCCGACCGGCGCGGCCAATCCCTTTGACAAACAGAACATCACGCTGTCCGCCGCTCGTGCCAGATGCGCTGCGCTGTCATTCAGATAGACCGCCGCATTAAACAAGCGTGCACCATCCATATGCACCGGAAGATGGTAGCGGTCCGCTATGGCTCTTATTCTCATCAGGTGCTCCGCGTCGACACAGATACCGCCCGCGATATTATGCGTGTTCTCAATACAGATCAATCCGGTTCCGCCGTTATGAATATTAAAGGATTTTAAAATATTTTGTTCAATCTCATCCGGATCAATCAGTCCGGATGTATCATCCACAATTTTAACGCCAAGTCCGGCATAACGACCGTATCCCGACACCTCAAAAAGATGGATATGCGCGATCTCCCCGAGTATGATCTCCTGCCCCGGCACCGTATGCGTCAGGAGTGCCGTCAGGTTGCCCATCGTCCCGGACGGAACAAAGAGCGCCGCTTCTTTGCCCAGCATTTCCGCTGCCAGCGTTTCCAGCCGGTTGACCGTGACATCATCGCCGTAAACATCGTCTCCCACTTCCGCCGCCGCCATTGCCCGCCGCATATCATCCGTTGGTTTTGTAACGGTATCGCTTCTCATATCTATCATTCGCCTGTTCCTCCTGATGTATCTTAGTCCGCCTTAATTCGGGCTTACGTTTTCACTGGCTTGATTATATGAGCCATCCCCTTACTTTGTCAATTGCCGCCGGCTTTAACGGGCGATTCGCTATACGCCGAGACAGGCAAACAGAATAAAAATAAAACAGAGATTGGAATCAGCAATCTCTGTTTTACTTTATAAAAATTAAAAAGGAGATAGATATGCCGTTAACATCACGGTTTGCCTTGGGGCATCGGGCTGGCCTTAAGCCCTCTTAATATAATCTTAAACGCTTCTTTTACCTGCATACAGGGATTGCTATTATTCCCGTTGTCTCCGTTATTAATCAGTTTCTTTTGAATAATAGTTTTCAAACACTTGATTACCATGACCACCAGGCTCAGCATATCCATATCACCGTAGTGGATGCTTTTATCCGCAATGCCTTTTTTGATGCTTCTGCCGATTGGCGTCCGGTCCAGGTAGTCCGCGTCCAGCTTGTTTTTTCTGAATAAAACGATGTCTTTATAAATCGTTTCATATTGGTATTCGAGCATCAAAGCGTCGGCGTATCGCGGATAAGCATCGGCCCATGCCATCACAACATGTTCCAGCATTTCATATCCGGATTTATCCGCTTCGTTTTCAATTGCGCCCAGATGGTTGAACTCATCCAGTTCGCTCATCTCCATCACGACCGCCGTAGCGAGCTCAACCTTTGTATTGAAGTAATTATATATCGTTTTGCGTTCAATCCCTGCCTGACGGGCGATGTCATTCATTGAGGTATCATTGATGCCCTTGGCTACAAAAATCGCTTTCGCGTTTTTGATAATATTATTATATTGCCTTTGTCTGGTTCTGCTCAGCATCTTTTCACCTGATTACCGCATAACATTATATTTGGGAATATATAGTATTATATCATTTATTTTTCCTATAATCAATTTATTCACCCATTTTTCCACCTGTTTTTGCCCATCACTTATAAGCTGTTAAGAAAAATAGATCAATTTTCGTATTAATATTAATATTTTTAATATATATATTAATATTATTGATTTTTATATTGACATTATTAAGTTATTGTGGTATTTAAATAATATAATTCAATAATGAGAGGCAAATTATGAAATTAAGAGCACCCACAACCTGTCCGGTATGCGGCGGAGAATACGAAACCACCCGACTGACCTGTAAAAAATGCCATTCTGAGCTTGTCGGGAATTTCTCGGGCAGTCCGCTCTGCCGCTTAAGCGACGAAGACACCCATTTTATCCTGACATTCTTAAAATGCCGGGGCAGTATTAAAGACGTGGAGAAAGAACTCGGAATATCTTATCCGACTGTCCGGAGCAGGCTAGACGGCGTGATCAAGAACCTCGGCCTTTCAGGCGGCAGGTCCCCCGAGGAGATCAAGCAGGAACGTGCGCAGGTTTTCGAAAAACTGGACAGCGGCGAAATTACTGCGGATCAGGCAGCAGAAATGCTGAAAAATATTTAAAATTGAAAAGGAAAGCAAGAAAATGAATGAAGAAATCATGAGAGTATTAGAGATGGTAAAGGCAGATAAAATCACGCCGGAAGAAGGGGAAAAGCTGATTGCGGCCGTTACCGGGAGCGAATCCGCACCCATACGGAAAGCCAGGTATTCGATGCTGCGCGTTCGCGTGGATGTCAATGACCCGGAAAAAACAGAGCAGGCGCAGGTCAATGTCAATGTGCCGCTGTCGATCGCAAAAAAGGCGGCCGGTTTGATGGCACTAATCCCGAACGATGCGAAAGAAGAGCTGATTGAAAAAGGCATTGATCTTGCATCAATCGACCTGGTTGAATTGATCGAAATGTTTGAGGAAGGTGAAATCAACGAGGAACTGGTCAATGTTAAATCCGGCGATGAAGTCAAAGGCGCAACGGTGAAGATCTATGTTGACTAAACGCGCCTGTATGATATTGGTCTCCTTGCGGATTAACGCCTTCTGGCTGCCCCTGGCGGTTCTTCCGTTCCGGTGCCTGCATGAAGTCGCTGAAGGGCTTGACGATATGCTTGCGCTATTTGTACCAGCCGGGAAAAAGCCGCGCGCCTGGGCCAACGTGGCCCAGCTGTTCCTCGAAGAGCTCCGGGCCTACGGACAACTCGATTTCGTCGATGTCAATGTCAGAAAAACCGGCGAGCGGGTCAAAGTAAAACTATTATTGAGGTAAAATTATGTTTAAAGCAATCACTAAATTTATTATCTACGGGCTGATACTCTACCTGTTCTCCGTGACCGGCCTGACCGGCCAGATGGCGTTTAAAACCATCCTGGTTCTTGCGGCGATTCTGACCGGTGTCAACACGCTGATCCGGCCGATACTCGTTGCGGTTGCCCTGCCGTTTAACTTCATCACATTCGGCATTGCAAGCGTGTTCGCCAATCTTCTGGCCCTTGTCATCGCAAATGCGATTGCCGGCGGGCCGCTCAGCGGATTTTGGATTATGCTGCTCATTGCGTTTATCATCATGCTCGTCGATGACGCTGTCAGACTCGGCAGAACCCGTATCCAGCAGCAGGCAGAAAGGAGCGGACTTTAGGTGAGTTCAGCAATCGGATTATTTAACGATGTCTTATATCAGGCGTTAAAGCAAAATAAAAAGTTCTTATTAAAACGCCCCAGCTACCTGTTGACCTTTCGCAGTATCTCAAGCGCGCAAAAAAAACAGGCCGCAGTCAGGGCGCGGTATGACAAAAGCGAATCACTCGTGGTGCCGCCGGTCATGATTATCAGTATCACCAATGACTGCAATCTGTCTTGTGCGGGGTGTTATGCGTGCAAACAGAACCGCAACAAGACTGAAGAGCTCAGCATGACGGATATCACCCGTGTCGTGGACGAAGGCGTCAAGCTCGGCGTGTCGGTCGTCATGATTGCGGGCGGGGAGCCGCTGGTAAAACAGGGCATTCTTGATTTGCCAAAACGGCATCCGAACATCGTATTCGTCATGTTTACCAACGGGCTGCTCATTAAAGCACAGGTGCTTGAGCAATTAAAACGCACACGGAATCTCGTTCCGGTGCTCAGCCTTGAAGGCGATCAGGTCTTAACCGACACCAGAAGAGGCAAAGGCGTATACAACGCGGTCATGAAAGTAATGGAAGAAATGGACACCGCTCAGCTGTTATTCGGTACATCGATCACGCTGACCAGCAAAAACTATGACTATATCGTCAAATCGGGCTATTTAAATTCGCTCGAAGAAAAAGGATGCCGGGCAGCATTTCTGATTGAATATGTCCCGGGTGATGAAGACGAGTATCTTTGCCTGACCGAGGAACAGAAAGCGCATCTCAGAGAAACCGCTGATTTCAGCGGGCTGAACATGCTGACCGTATTGCTGCCGGGCGATGAGGACAAATACGGCGGATGCCTTGCGGCAGGCCGCGGATTCATCCATATCAGCTCCACCGGAAGTGTGGAGGCCTGTCCGTTTGCACCCTACTCAGACATCAACATCAAACGCATCCCGTTAAAAGAAGCGCTAAAGTCCCGCCTGTTAAAGGAAATTCGGGATAAGCACCATCTGTTAAAAGAATCAAAAGGCGGCTGTGCACTAAATGAAAATAAAGCGTGGGTCGCGGAGCTGATGCAGTAATGCTATCGGCTCTTTTTATTCAGGAAGCTGATGATACCGCCTCTTATTGATACGATTCCGGTCAGGCGCCTTTTTCATCTAAAAAGGCTGCAAACTTCTTTTCCGAATAAATCTCGTTCGTAATGTATGCGCCGTTATAGAAAAGCCCGTAAGTCGTAAACGGCATGGGCGCCGACTGTGCCTGCTGCTTTGTCATGATTTTAACCGGTCTAAACGCTACGCCGCGCGCGACCGCAATTTCACCCGCCAGCAGCGCATACTTCTCGGCATACGGGCATTGGTTCGTAAAATAAATGACCACGCCCTGTTCGGCTATTCTCCCCGTCTTCGCACTCTCTTTAATCCGTGGTTTTTCGGCGTCTTTATCAAACGGCAGATAAAGCAGTTCATAATACGGCGGCGCGGTGTCAGCCGTTTTAAATCCCTTATACTTTAAATACTTTGGATCGGATAGAAACGGTTTCTTCTTTGCTGAAGATAATGCCGCGATTCCTTTCTTATTTAACCGCTTCGCATCATCCATGCAAACCTGAAGCAGCTGGTTCGCGTACCCCTGCCCTTTATACCGTCCGGACACCCAAAAGCAGTTAATCATCATATACTCCGGCGCTTCTACGGGCATCCACGCATTCTCTGCCGGAATATACTCGATAAAAACCTTGCCGCGTGCATCCAGCTTCTGAAATACGAGTCCGTCATCAAAGCGCCCGATCATCCATTCCTTTTTTGCGGTAACACAAGGATCGCCTTTTTTATCCGAAATCGCACAGCAAATATGTTCATTTTGGATATTATCACGATTGACTGAAATGATTTCCATCGCTTATACCTTTTCGGCTTTGAACCGCAGAACGGTTCTCATTTTTTCCGGCGCCGTCCGGCCGGGATCAGAAATATAGATTTCCCGATGTACACGTTCAGACCGCTTCAATCTGTTCTCTTCACAGTACGCTTCCATCCTTTCAAAACTCGCGGCTTCGGCATCATACGGCCCGATATGCATCATATGCACGCAAAGCCCGTCGTCCATGGTTTCAAACCGCACTTCGTCCAGATGCGCCATCGGCTTTTCCAGTTTTAATTTCTCAATCGTGTTCAGTGCATAGTCCGCGCTCACAAAATCCGGCTGGCGTATCATCATATCAAAAACCAGATTGTCCTTGTCAAATCCGTGTTGTTCATACTGTGCCTTGTCGCCGACATCCCAGACACCTTCCAGCGGAAAAACCGTATACGCCATAAATCCTTCGGGTGCATTCCCGCCTTTATAGGACATCCGGATCGCATATGACAGTGCGTAAAGCACCTGGATATAGGAGCCGAATTCCGGATTATTCGGATTGCCCTTCCCGCTCACCACATAGTAGTTCATCGGCGGCACAACGACCTCCGACGGCATGTTTTTTGGCAGATATAACGCCTTTTGCGTCTTGCGCCACTCCAGCCTCTGCAACGTTTCCGTACCCATTTGTTAACCCTCCGTTAATTAGGATACCACCAGTCTAGCACCCATAACTGGACATCAGTATGTCATATTATCGATAATTCTCACGCGCTTCATCCATCCGGCGTATCATCTCCTGTCGGAGCGGCTCCGGCGACAGGACTTCAATCCCTGCGCCGTAGGACATCAGATAGCCGAAAAGCCAGTCCCCTTCCGGAAACGATACGGTGACCACCCCTCCGCCGTTTGCTTCGTTCGTAATATATTCACGGTCAAAGTCATCATAAATCCGGTAACGGATTTTAGGGTTGAACCGAAACCGGACCGTGATATGTTTTAACTGCTGCTTATCCGTCTGCGCCGGTTGTTTCGGCAGTTCCCGCGGCTGGAACAAAGACTCGGTCATCCGCACTACCTGCATGCGTGTCATCCGAAACAGCCGGAAGTCCGACCTTTTTAAGCAGTACGCCAGCAGATACCACCCGCTCCCCTTATACCAGAGCACATACGGCTCCGCCTCGCGTTTGCTCTCACTGCCGTTTGAACCGATATAATCGAAAGTGATTGTGTGCCGGGACAGGATAGCGTCCTTGATGCGCTTAAAACGGTTGTCCTCATCCGGATTCGTCCCCCACGGGGTCAGGTCAATCTCAACCCAGGCCGTATCCGACGCCCTGCCCTTAAACACCGCGCCCAGCTTGCCAATGACCGCGTCAACATCCGGATACTTGGCCGCCCTTAAGGTTTGGAGCGCGGCCTTCAGACTGTCCGCTTCGTCGGCTTTAACGGTTGTGCCGCCGATATAATAATCGTCCAGCAGGCAAATCCCTCCGCCCTTTCCTTTGTTGGTATAAACCGGGACCCCGGCGGATGAGAGCACGTCAATATCACGGTATATTGTGCGCGTCGAAACATCAAAACGATCCGCCAGTGCAGATGCCGTGGTTTTTTTCTTATTCAGCAAAAGAATTGTGATTTCTAATAATCGGTTAATCTTCATGGTTTCACCTTATCTGATTATACCATTTAAATATGACACGTTATAGTCATATTATATTTTTTGGCAATCAAAAACGGCCGCATCCTTCACGACACGGCCGTATGCGCTAATCTTATTTTGTAGTGATTGCCGATTGCGGACAGGTGTCCACGCATCCGAGGCACATGATACACTCGCTGTGGTAACAGTTCTCCGCCTGCACCATTGCCTGCACGTCAATGCCCATCGGGCACTGCTTGGTGCATTTCCCGCATTCAATACAGTTTTCTTTCACCGGTTTTAAATAAAGCCCCGGAATCATCAGCCAATAACGGATGCGGTTGCCGACAATCATAAACGGCGCCATCCAGCAGAGATACTTACAAAATGCACGGTTGCCCCAGATCAGCATCATGATAAACACCAGAAAAACCACGCCGAGATATACAAACACAATTACCGGGTTCAGAATTGATATCACACCTTCGGATTGATAGAGCGCATCCACAGACCGAATACCGCCCGCTTTAATAAACAGATAAACGATGAAGCCAAGCCACGCTATCCAGATCACGAGACGCAGAATATTCCCCCATCCCGTTTTGGCCTTTTTGTGCCGGAACACGCCGCACGCGTCCTGCATCCCGGACGCCGGACAAATCCACCCGCACCATGCACGCCCGAAAAAGAGCGAACTTAAGAACAACAGAATGAACAGAATAAAACTGCCGTTAACAATCCCTTCGCTTGCGCCTGCCAAAATCAGTACCGGCGACAAATAGTTGATAATCACAGGAAATATGAGAAAAAAGAAGAACACAACACCAATACGCCATTTCTGTCTTGTCTTCATAATAAACCTCCAAAACTATTGAATATTCATTGTGCCTGCCGGGCACTTTAATACCGTTTCCAAAACATAGCCAATCGCACGCACCGCCTTTTTATAATACGCGGTCTGCTCCATCTGATTAAAATTGCGGTGTACGAAACCGCTGATGCCGATATAAACGAGCTCTGTGACCTGCTCGTCAAAGTTAATATTGCCGGTTTCTTCGGCTATCTCTTTGACGATTCCATTAATCAGCGGGAAAACATAGCGGTCCTTTAACTCATGCGTCATCGCGTCAAACCAGTCCGGGATGCCGCCGTCTTTGAAATAGTACATCGCGCGCGGTCCTGTACTGTCACGCGATATCAGCGCATTCATCATAAAATTCATCTTTTCAATAGCGGAAAGCGGCATCTGCTCAAGCCGTACTTCCATCTCCGAACTGAACGCCTGAATCTGCCGTTCCGCCAGCAGCTTAACGACACTCTCTTTTTTCTCAAAATAATAAAAGAACAATCCCTTAGCCCGACCGGCGGCTTTACAGATATCCGCAACATTGACGTGGTTGTATCCGCGTTCAAAAAACAAGGTATCCGCAGCTGATGCCAGCTGTTCGCGTGCTTCGTCTGATTTTGCCATATTTCCTCCCTGCTTAATACGAGAACAGCATATCACGAAATTTGACCTGAGTCAATATATAAATTGACCAAAGTCAGTTTTTAAAACAAAAAAAGCGCACCTTTTAAATGCGCTTCATTGCTTTTATTTGCCGTTAATCACATCGGCGATCGCTTGAATCGCTTCATTATCAAACGCCTCTACCGTCTCGGTGACCTTAGCGATTGAAACCATCACCTGTTTCACAAGCGGTTTCGCCCGGTCAAAGTAGTACGCATATCCGATACTGCGTTTAAACGCCGCGTGTCCGCCTATATCCCCTAGGATCGCTTCAAAATAGTCATTCAAGTTTTCCGGAAATCCACAGGCGATAAACAGTCCCATTTTCTTTTGCATCAGCTGTTTTTTATTCTTCTTGATAAACTGCTTGAGGCTGCGCTGGATTCTGCCCATCATGATTGAACCGCCGATTGCGATAAAGTCATACGGCGTGATATCCGGCACCTTCTGGTCATTCAGGTTCACCATATCGGCTTTTTCCTTCAGCTTTTCATTGATTAGCTGAGCCGCTTTTTGCGCAGTGCCGCTGTTCGTCGCATACACAATTAACGTTTTCATGACAGTTTCCTTCCTTTTTTTATCCTTTGGCTTTAATATACGCATCAATCCCGGCGGCCGCAGTTTTACCGGCACCCATGGCCAGAATTACCGTCGCCGCACCGGTTACCGCATCTCCTCCGGCGAAAACGCCGTCAATATTGGTCATGCCGGTTTCTTCGTCAATGATGATACCGCCCCAGCTTTGGGTGTTTAACCCTTTGGTGGTGTCGCGGATCAGCGGATTTGGGCTCTGTCCGATCGCCACGATTACCGCATCCACGTCCAGGATATATTCGCTGCCCTTAACGGGTTTCGGTCTGCGCCTTCCGCTGTCGTCCGGCTCGCCCAGTTCCATCTTAATGACTTCCATGCCGCTGACCCAGCCGTCATCCGAACCCAGAATTCGCGTCGGGTTATTTAAGAGCAGCATTTCAACGCCCTCTTCTTTGGCGTGCTCAATTTCTTCGTTCCTTGCCGGCATTTCAACTTCGCTCCGGCGGTAGACGATATAGACATGATCAGCGCCCAATCTTAAAGCACTTCGCGCCGCGTCCATCGCGACGTTTCCGCCGCCGACCACCGCGACTTTTTTGTATTGTTTTAACGGCGTATCGTAGTTCGGGAAGTCATACGCTTTCATCAGGTTGATGCGTGTTAAAAACTCGTTCGCCGAATACACACCGTTAAGGTTCTCGCCTTCAATATTCATAAATGTCGGCAGTCCCGCGCCGGTTCCAATAAAGACCGCTTCATAGCCCATCTCTTTCAGCTCATCCAGCGTCAGCACCTTGCCGATTACCATATTGGTCATAATATTCACGCCCAGCCGTTCCATGACCGAAATTTCGGTCGCGACCAGTTTTTTCGGCAGCCTGAATTCGGGAATGCCGTATTTCAAAACACCGCCCGGCGTATGGAAGGCCTCAAAGATCGTTACCTCATAGCCCAGCTTTGCCAGATCGCCCGCACAGGACAGCGATGCCGGACCGGAACCGACCACCGCAATTTTAACGCCGTTGCCTACGATTTCCGGCTTTTTGAATTCCATATTCTTAAAGGCATAATCCGCAACAAAACGCTCCAGCCGGCCGATGCCGACAGGTTCGCCCTTGATGCCCCTGACACACTTGGCTTCACACTGCTCCTCCTGCGGGCATACACGTCCGCAGACCGCGGGCAGCGCGTTTGTTTCCGCAATCTTTTGATAGCCTTCGATAAACTTGCCTTCCGCGACAAGTTTGATAAATTCCGGAATCTGTACCATGACCGGACAGCCGCTGATACACGGCTGGTGCTTACAGTCCAGGCATCGTGTCGCTTCTTCAACCGCCATCTCTTCCGTATATCCGAGCGCCACTTCGTCAAAGTTACGTGCGCGGACTTTGGCGTCCTGTTCCGGCATCTTTACTTTTGTTAACGCCATGTTTGCCATTATACGTCACCTCCGTCAAGGCCGATCTTGCATTTATGTTTTTCAAGGCTGTGCGCCTCTTCAGATTTATAAATATTCTGGCGCCGCATCGCTTCGTCAAAATCAATTTCGTGTCCGTCAAAGTCAGGCCCGTCCACACAGGCGAACTTGGTTTTTCCGCCAACGGTAACGCGGCATCCGCCGCACATGCCTGTGCCGTCCACCATAATCGGATTCATGCTGACGATGGTCTTGATTCCGTATTTCTTCGTCAGTTCGGCCACAAACTTCATCATGATCAACGGACCGATGGCAATCACGAGATCAAACTTCTCGCCGGATGCAATTTCCTCTTCCAACGCCGTGGTCACGAATCCCTTGTTGCCGTTGCTTCCGTCATCTGTGGTAATGATCAGTTTATCGCTCACCGCTTTGACTTCATCTTCTAAGATAATCAGGTCTTTATTCCGGAATCCGCAGATTGACGTGACTTTCACACCCATCTGGTGCAGCTTCTTCGCCTGCGGATACGCAATCGCCGTACCGAGTCCGCCGCCGATTACCGCCGCTTTCTTTACCTCGTCACCAAAATGCGAGGCTTTCCCCAGCGGTCCCGCAAAGTCCAGGATGCTTTCCCCAGCATTCATACCGCCAAGCTTCACCGTGGATTTCCCGACCTTCTGGTAGATGATCGTCACCGATCCTTCTTCCCGGTCAAAATCCGCAATCGTTAATGGAATCCGTTCCCCTTGCTCATCAATCCGGAAGATGATAAACTGTCCGGGCTCCGCTTTTTTTGCCACAAACGGTGCTTCGATTTTCATCAGCGTCACCTGTTCGTTCAGCTCTCGCTTTTCCAGGATCTTATACATGCGCGTTCCCTTCCCCATACTAAATTAAACGCCGCGAAATACGCGTCGTTAACCATTATAGCACATCGACTTTGTACTGTGTGTGTGATTTATGGGATAAGCTTTGTTTTTTGTTTCAATCACAAAATGGAAGGGTAAAAATAAAAAAAGTGCCCGCAGGCACTCATATTGTTTTATTATCCATAAATACGCGACCAGGCCGCTATTCCCCCGGAAAGGTTATACAGCTTGCCGATACCGAGTTTATCCAGATACATCGCCGCAGAAACCGATCTTGCTCCGGACAGGCAATAAAGCAGAATCCGTTTACCATCGTGCTCCCTAAGTTCACCGGCCATCGCGGGGATCGTATCCAATGGAATATTAACAGCGGACTCAATATGACCGCTTTCATATTCCTCTTCTGTCCGGACATCCACCAGCAGGTAGTCGCCCGTCATTTCCTTTTTAAACGCTTCCGGTCCGATATGCTGGATATTTTTATTTAACAGTTGAAACATCCTATCCTCCATTACTATTAAAAACTGAACTGATTATACCTAATGTAAAAAATGTCTTCTGTAACTAGGTCACATTTAATCATAATCGATTATCACATCCTGAAAAGGCACTGTCTTTATGCAGCACCTCCACAAAAATTCTAAAATAGTATATAAACTTAGCTTGACATCATGTAAAGTTTGCTTTATATTAATGGTGACGCTTGGCAAAGGAGGCTATTATGCATTTATCCAACAATATCCGAAAACTCCGGTTTGAAAAAGGCGAGATGACCCAAGCCGCGCTCGCCGAGGAGATCGGGGTGTCCAGGATGACCATTTATTCAATCGAAAAGGGCAACTACGTGCCCTCAACCGTCCTTGCGCTTAAAATCGCAAAGGTATTCAACCAGCCCGTAGAAGCCATCTTCTGGTTGGAAGAAGATTAAGGAGGCAACTATGAAACGAAAACTACTGATTATATTTTCAATAATCGCCATTCTACTGATGCTGTATTGTATCGGCGCTTATATCTATCTGCAGCAATCACTGGTACCGTCTTTAGCCGAGCCGACAGCATTAATGCAGACGATAGGGAATATCTGCTTCCCTGCACTCCTGATTGTCGGACTTTACCACATCGTTTTTACTGGTCAGAAAGCTGAAATCACTGACCGGCAGATTCCTGGATGCGGCGTATGTGGTGATGATTGTTTTATCCGGCATTACACTGCTCTCGGATTTGACCTTTCTAATGGATATCGGCAAGGAATACCGTCTGTTTGATGTCACCGGCGAATGGATGATGCTGTACGGCTTTACAGCCTTTCAGCTGATTACGGTCGTTATTGGTTTTGTCCTCATACTAAAAAAAGAACCGATTAAGGCGCATCTGTTCCGTATTGACAACTCTGAGCAGGAAAATCTCTTCCTGTCGATGCACCATATCGCGCTTGTATGCGGAGCGCTCGGCCTGATCGGCGTCGCCTTATCCATGACCGGGCTGATCGTGCCGCTTCAGTTCCGGACAGCGCTGATGATTGTCGTCTCGGTATTGGTGATCTGTCCGCTTGTCCTGATAATCCTCTACTGGCTGGTCAGTATGGCAAAAAGCAGGCGGGGAGAATGGACGGACGAGAAGCAGCGCGCTGATACGGGCAGAGCCGCAATCACCGCTTTAATCGTATACCTTGCTACAATGGTGGCTGTCGTTGTGATCACCGTCCTGAATGCCGTTGATATGCCGCTTTCATTCTGGCTGCTCAGTGTCTTCTTTATGATGATGACCGCATTTAGTGGTGTAATTATCAAGCGCAATGCATAAAAACAGAATATAAAAAGCCCCTTAAAAAGGGGCTTTTTTTGTTTTATTTAAAAGAACAGCTTAAACAGATTGTATTTTCCGAAGATTGAAACTCCGATTAACGCTACTGTCGCCATAATTTTAATCAGGATATCCAGTGAAGGACCAACTGTATCTTTCAGCGGGTCGCCGACCGTGTCGCCGATAACCGTTGCTTCATGGGTGGGAGAGCCTTTTTTATGTCCTCTGTATCCCGATTCAATCAGTTTCTTCGCATTATCCCATGCACCGCCGGCATTCGCCGTAAACAGTGCCAGCATGATACCCGAAAGGGTGGTTCCGATCAGGAGTCCGCCTACAAATTCAGGTCCGAATATGAAACCGGAAACCAATGGCGCAAAGATCGCAATCAGTGCCGGAACTTTCATTTCTTTTATCGCTCCTGCGGAAGAAATCTCAATACATTCTTTGTAGTTCGGTTTTTCTTTTCCGGTTAAAATGCCAGGGAACTTCTCAAACTGGCGTCTGACTTCACGCACCATCGCACGCGCCGCGGATGAAACCGCATCAATCAGCATGCCTGAGAAATAATACGGCAGTGCGCCGCCGACCACAGCGCCCGCAAGCGTCAGCGGTTTTAAGACATTGAGTGTCAGCTCAACATGCTCGGATCCGACCGAAACCTGAGAGTGCAGGAAGGATGCCAACAGCGACAATGCTGCCAAAGCGGCAGAACCGATGGCAAATCCTTTACCAATCGCTGCCGTGGTGTTCCCGACCGAGTCGAGTTTATCCGTAATCTGGCGCACTTCCGGTTCCAGCTTGCTCATTTCGCTGATACCGCCCGCATTGTCCGCAATCGGTCCGTATGTATCAACAGAAACCGTTGCTGCAACAAATGACAGCATACCAATCGCCGCCATGGTAACACCGTAAATGTCAGCTATCTTATAGGCTACGATAATTGCCGCCGCTAATACCATAACCGGCAGCAATGTCGACTTCATCCCGACTCCGAGACCTTCGGTGATTGTCAGCGCTGTACCTTCAATCGAAGAGCGAGCAATCTTGCGTGTCGGCAGGAAGTCATAGCTGGTGTAATATTCCGCCATCGCTCCGATAACAATCCCGCTGACAATGCCGAGCACTGCTGCGATCCACGGAGAAAGCGAACCTGCAAGAAAAACCCGCATTCGTCAGTTCTTGCGCGCTGACGCCGTTAAAGAAGAAATAGGTGAATAACCCAGTGCCGATAATCGTTAATCCGGCCCGCCGTCCAGGTCGAAATATTCAATTCTTTATGGGGTTTATCCGATACTTTTTTAAAGATCAGGTACATGATGCCAATCACACAGGCAACCAGCCCGATGGAAACAAACACAACCGGATAAAGTATCATCTTAGAAATCATGATTTGTGAAATTGCGCTTTCACCTTCAATAACGAAGGTGTAGCAGGCCAATGCGATACTGGCCACGATTGCGCCGACAAACGATTCCAAAAGGTCGGAACCCAGTCCGGCAACGTCGCCCACATTATCCCCGACATTGTCCGCGATTGTCGCGGGGTTTCTCGGGTCGTCTTCCGGAATGTGCGCTTCGGTCTTGCCGACCAGGTCAGCGCCCATATCCGCCGCTTTGGTATAAATACCACCGCCGACACGGTTGAACATCGCAATCAGCGAACAGCCCAATGCATATCCTGAAACAGTCATCGCAAACGGGATAAAGTTGATCCCCATCCAGTTCGATTGAATCGTCAGGTTTTCCAGTGCCATCTGGTCCATGATATTGCCGAACACGACATAAACGATGCCGAGCCCCAATATCGCAAACGCGCCCACCGACAGGCCCATAACCGAACCGCCCTGGAACGCGACCTTCAGCGTTGCGCCAAGGTTCTTGGTCAAACGCGCTTCATTGGACACGCGTACGTTTGCGATTGTCGCAATTTTCATGCCGATATAACCGGCAACCGCACTCATCGTTGCCCCAATCAAGAACGCCACACCGACGTACCATGCCACAACCACACTTAACAGTACAAATACACCGAGTGCAACAAAGGCAATGACTTTATACTCATGCGCAATAAACGCACTCGCGCCCTCTTGAATGGCACTCGCGATTTCTTTCATCGTTTCCGTGCCCGCTTCCCGCCGTTTGACACTGTAATAGTTATAGACTGCGGCAAGCAGCGCGACCGCTACTGCTGCAAACATTACATATGTTAACATACCATCCTCCTTAAAAAAGCTTAAGCTGATAAAAAACGCTTTGTCGTAAATTATACAACTTTCATTTTTATTATTCAATAGATTTCCCCGCCGCCGGCGAGAAAAAAACGTAGTTTTACTGCGGTTTTTCGCCCTTTTCCCAAAAAAAGGCCATAATTAAGCCCGGCATTGGTGAACACCGGGCTGAACATATTCTCAGTTGGTTTCTTCACCAATGGCAAAAACCAGTTCGCACTCTGCGGCTGTTTCCCCGTTTACCTTCGCCTTGCCGTGCCCCATACCGATGGAGCCTCTGATCTCAGTGATGACAGTCTCAATCTCAATCACATCACCGGGGACGACTTTTCTCTTGATCTTCGCGTTCTTAATCCGCGCCAGAAACGCAAGCTTCCCTTTCATCTCTTCCATTGTCATCAGAGCAATTCCACCGGTCTGGGCGATCGCTTCAACGATGAGCACACCCGGCATCAGCTTGGTTTTCTCAAAATGGCCCATGAAAAACCATTCGTTTCCGCTCACCGCCTTTTGGGCGACCGTCCGCTTTCCGGGGGTGTTTTCAAGCACACGGTCCAGCATTAAGAATGGTTCTCTGTGCGGCAATATTTTTTTGATATCTTCAATTCCAAACATTATTTTTTTCCTTTAAATTACTTTATTCGTTTAAATAATAAGCTGCTGTTATGCCCGCCGAATCCTAAGGAGTTTGAGATGGCATATTCCGTGTCCATCGGTTTTGCCGCATTGGCCACGTAGTCCAAATCACATTCCGGATCGGGAACTTTCAAATTTATAGTAGGCAGTGCGACGCCTTCGCTCAGGCTCTTCATCGCAAAAATCGCCTCAATTGCACCCGCAGCGCCCAGCATATGCGCGGTCATCGACTTGGTCGAGCTGACCAGCATCTCATCGGCATGCGCGCCGAAGCAGTGCCTGATTGCCGCTGTTTCGGTTTTGTCGTTCAGCGGGGTACCTGTACCGTGGGCATTGATATACCCGACCGCATCCGTGCTGATACCGGCTTCCTCACAGGCCAGCGCCATTGCTTTTGCCGCGTGCACGCCGCCCTCCATCGGGGCGGTAATATGATTGGCGTCACAGGTCTGCCCGTATCCGCATATCTGGCCAAAGATTTTTGCACCCCGGCTCTTTGCAAATGCCTCGCTTTCCAAAACGACAAATGCCGCGCCTTCGCCCATGACAAATCCCTGGCGTTCTTTATCAAAAGGAATGCTTGCCCTGTCCACGGTTTCAGCGTTAGACAGCGCCTGCATCTGGTTGAATCCCTGCACCGCCAGATTTTGAATCACCGCTTCCGCTCCGCCGACCAGCATAATATCCACGATTCCATCTTTGACCAGGCGGTATGCCTGCCCGACCGCATCCGTTCCGGATGCGCATGCCGTGACCACGCCAAAGCAGGGCCCATTAAGCCCCAGCCTAATCGCGAGGTTCCCCGGTGCGATATTGATAATTGCCTTGGGAATAAACAGTGACGATACGGCGCTGACGCCGTTTGTCATCATTTCATCGTACTGTTCACAGATCGTGTTCAGTCCGCCCATTCCGCTGCCGACGATAACGCCTGCTTTATAGGGATCAAATTCGCTTAAACCCGCCTGTTCCCAGGCCTGCATGCCCGCATAAACGGCAAACTGGCAGAATCGGTCCAGCCGCCGCGCTTCGCGCTTTGAGATATACGCAGACGGATCAAAATCCTTGACTTCCGCTACAAACCGCATATCGGTGATCTTATCGCGGTCAAACATCGTGCCTTCCGCAATACCGCAGACGCCGTTTTTCGCTGCATTAAAAATATCTTCTACATGATGACCCAGCGCACACACCGCACCCATACCGGTCACTACAACGCCATTTGCCATATGACTCTTGTTCCTTTCCTATTTAAATGACCATGCCGCCGTCTACCGGCAGCACCTGTCCTGTAATATAACCCGCTTTATCGCCGCATAAAAACGCGACCACACCCGCAACGTCCTCTGGTGTTCCCAGCCGCTGCATCGGGATTTTTGACTGAATATCATTTTTTGCCGCTTCGCTCAGCACTTCTGTCATTGGTGTGACGATATATCCCGGCGCGACCACATTGACACATACGCCGCGCTTTGCAGCTTCTTTCGCGCAGGATTTCGAAAACCCGACAATTCCTGCCTTTGACGCTGCATAGTTCGCCTGTCCGGCGTTGCCGACAATGCCGACGACGGATGATATATTGACGATTCTGCCCTGTCTGGCTTTTAACAGATGCGGCAAAGCGGCACGCGTCATATAAAAGCAGCTGTTCAGGTTGGCTTTTATTACATCATCAAATGCCTCATCTTCCATACGCATCACCAATCCGTCCCGCGTAATCCCCGCGTTATTGACCAATGCGTATATTCCGCCGAGCTCGTTGATACATTGTTCGACAATACGATTGCATGCTTCCGGCGATGTCAAATCTGCCTGGAGGAGGACCGCCTTTTGCCCCAGCGCTTCAATCTGCGCCGCGACTGCCTTTGCCTTGTCCTCACCGCTCCGGTAATGCACCCCGACGTCAAATCCTGCCGCCGCCAGTTCAACGGCGCAAGCCGCGCCTATTCCGCCGGATGCCCCGGTTACAATTGCTGTTTTGCTCATCGGTTCTCTCCTTTGGCTTCTAAATAGCGGTTCAACGTTTTAACGTCCCGGATGGATGTCACTGTAACCGTATCATCTTCAATCCGCCGCTTCAGCATTTTCGACAACACCATTCCCGGCCCGATCTCAACAAAGCGCTTCACGCCTGCCTGAATCATCCGTTCGGTGATGTCGTGCCACCGCACGCGGGAGCACATCTGATTGGCCAGCAGCTGCCGGACATCGCTGTTTTCATCGTACGGATGTCCGGTAAAATTAGAATAAATAATAGCATTGGGCTGGCTGATCTCTTCTTTGTCCAATAGCGCCTTAAAACTTTCAGATGCGGCTTTCAGCATCGGCGTATGAAACGGTCCGCTCGCATTAATCAATACGGTCTTTGCGCCCGCTTCAGTGACAACCGGTTCAATCCGTTCGATCGCTTCCACCTTGCCTGCTAATACAATTTGTGTCGCAGAAAGATGGTTGGCCGCCCACAGGTCGGGCTGTCCTTCAATCAGTTTTTCTACTGCATCGATTTCAAGCCCCAGCACCGACAGCATGCCGCCGATGCCCGCCGGCACCGCGTCATCCATAATCGTGCCGCGTCGGCTGACCAGCGCAGCGCCCCGGTTTTTGTCCAGCGTGCCCGCGGCCGCAAGTGCGGTATATTCACCCAGTGATAATCCCGCAACCATATCAGCCGTTTCGCCGAGTGCGCTTAACAGCGCCAGACTATGGGTATAAATCGCCGGCTGAACCACCGAGGATTTATCCATGCCTTCACCGTCAAAGCATGCGGTTTTAAGGTCAATACCCGAAGCTTCGCTCAGTACATCAAACGTTTCCTGATACGTTTTGTTTTCCGCATACAGGTCTTTGCCCATGCCAACTGACTGGGCGCCCTGTCCCGGAAACAAGAAAGCTGTCTTCATATTATGATAGTCCTTCCGTTACATCGGACAGCTCGCCGATTACCTGCTTCAACGCGTCTTTTTTAAAAATGTCTTCAATAATCTGCTTGGCAGTCATTTCTTCTTTTAACATACACGCTATCTGTCCTGCCATAAACGACCCTTCTTTTAAGTCGCCGTCTACGACGGCCTTTCGAAGCGAGCCTTCGCCCATTTTGTCCAAAATTTCGGCCGCATTTTCCTGATACTCAACCCGTGCCATCTCACGTGACAACGGTGACCGTATCAGCCGGACAGGATGCCCGGTCACACGTCCGGTAACCTTTGAATCCACATCCTTGGCTTTGAGGACCTTATCCTTAAACGCCTGATGCGCTGTGCATTCCTTCGCAAGGATGAAGCGCGTGCCAACCTGAATCGCCGATGCGCCGAGCGCAAACGCCGCCACGGCTGTCCGGCTGTCGTATATCCCGCCGGCCGCAATAACCGGAACGCTAACACTTGCGACGATATTCGGCACCAGTACCATGGTGGTGAGTTCGCCGATGTGTCCGCCCGCTTCGCATCCTTCTGCAATCACTGCATCAACGCCCATGCGTTCCATACGGATCGCCAGCGCCGAGGACGCAACCACAGGCACAACTTTTGCCCCGCTTTGCTGCCACATCTCAAGATAAACGCCCGGATTCCCCGCACCGGTTATGATTACCGGAACCTTTTTTTCGGCGACGGTTTTTGCCACCGCTTCCACATCGGGGTTTAGCAGCATCACATTGACGCCGAAGGGTTTATCCGTTTTGGTTCTGACAATGTCAATCTGTTCGGCAACCCAAGATGCCGGTGCATTTCCCGCGGCAATCACGCCGAGGCCGCCGGCATCCGACACCGCTGCCGCAAGATGCGCATCCGACACCCAGGCCATACCGCCCTGGATAATCGGATATTCGATTCCGAACAGCGATAAAACCGCGTCCGCTTTTCCTGCCATTATTTTATGCCCTCTACATATGCGAATAAATCGCCGACTGTCTTGATTTCAACGAGTTTTTCGTTTTCAATCTTAAGACCTGTCGCTTTTTCCAGTTCAATAACGAGTTCCATCATATCCAGCGAATCCATCTCAAAGTCATCCACAAAGCTCGCGTCTTCCGTTACTTCGCTTCTGTCTAAGTCCAGTTGTTCCACTAAAATATCAATAATTTTTTCTTTCATTTCCTTTTTCCTTTCGGTCAATCATATATATTTTAAGGCTGATGCCTTAAACACGATATTTATAACGCCCACTTAATGACGATGCCGCCATAGGTGAGCCCTGCGCCAAATCCGACCAGCGCCACCTGGTCTCCGGTTTTAAGCCATCCGTTGTCATACGCTTCCCGCATGGCAATCGGAATCGTTGCTGAAGATGTATTGGCGTATTTATCAACATTGACGTAAAACTGCTCTTTATCAAAATCCGTATTCATCGCTGCAAAGCGAATAATCCGGTTGTTCGCCTGATGCGGAATGATTTTATCAATCGCTACATCTCCCATTTCCTTTTGGAGCCGTTTAATGGTTTTTTCAACGGCATCCACAGCAAACGCAAACACATCGTTTCCGTTCATAAATAATGAAATGTCGTCCTCCGCCTGTCCGTTGCTCCACGGATTGTCGTTTCGTTTGTTTTTAATATATAAAACATCATTTTCATCCATAATGCCGCAAAGCACCGGATGATGAATGCCGTTTTCTTCCGAACGCTGAACGACTACAGCGCCGGCTCCGTCACCGAACAGGATACAAGTGCTCCTGTCCTGCCAGTCCACACGGCTGGAGAGGTTCTCGCTGGATACAATCAATCCCGTATCCACGTTCAGGCTCTCCATCAGTGCCGTCATCGTTGCAAGCGCATAGATGAATCCCGTGCATCCTGCGGCTAAATCCATTGCCGCTGCCTGCGGACAGCCGATTCCCTTCTGTACCAAAGAAGCGATCGACGGTGTCGCATAATCGGATGTCACGGTTGTTCCGATAATAATTCCAATCTCTTCCGGTTTCACGCCGGCATGTTCAATTGCTTGTTTTGCGGCATCAACCGCCATTGACGTTGCGGTCTCGGTTGTGGCCACACGTCTTTCCTTAATCCCTGTTCTCTTGGTTATCCATTCATCGGTCGTGTCCATCAGCTTTTCAAGCATAAAATTGTCCACAACTTTTTCCGGCACTTTTGCGCCGAGACCGATTATTTTTGCTGATACGCTCAATTAATTAAATCCTTTCATGTCAAGCTTCTTTTGATAACGGTTTTGTACCAATACCTCCGGCGCTGTATTCTCCAGCTCCGAGAAGGTCTCATTAATCATCAATTTTAATTTCCCGATTACGGTACCCATATTTTCTATCGCAAAGCCCTTATTTTCTTTGATCACAGCATCGGCAATCCCGAGTTTCAATAAATCTTTCGGGGTCAGTGCAAGGCTTTCCGCCGCCAATGCTGCCTGCGATGCGTCTTTAAACAAAATCGACGCACAGCCTTCCGGCGATATGACGCTGAAATAAGTGTTTTCCATCATCAGCAATTTGTCGCTGATGGCGAGCGCCAAAGCGCCGCCGCTTCCGCCTTCGCCGATCACAACCGAAACCACCGGCACCTTTGCCGACGCAATCAGGCTTAAGTGTTCGGCAATCACCGTTCCCTGTCCGCGTTCCTCGGCTTCAATACCGCAAAACGCCCCTGGCGTATCGATCAGACATAATATCGGGCGGCCGAATTTTTCCGCCTGCTTAATGGCCCGCATCGACTTACGGTATCCTGCCGGCTGGGGCATGCCGAAATTGCAACGCTTGCGTTCTTCGATCGTATGCCCTTTCTGCTGTCCGATAATGGTCACTGCTCGGCCGTCAATTCTGCCGACACCGGTGACGATTGCCTCGTCTTCGCCCAGACAACGGTCGCCGTGCACTTCAAAAAAGTCCTCCGCCAGTTCGCGGATATAGTCCCTTGCCTGCGGTCGGTCCTGCATGCGTGCATTCTTGATGCAATCCCACGCGCTGTCCGATTTTACTTCGGGTTTGGGTCTGGCTGTTGTGTTTGCCATTGCCGGCCTCCTTATCCGCGAATATGCAGGCGCAATACCTGCGCCAGCGTCTGCTTCATATCTTCACGGCGCACAATTGCGTCGATCATCCCTTTTTCATACAGGTATTCCGCCGTCTGAAACTCATCCGGCAGCACATCTTTCACCGTCTGCTGAATCACGCGCGGCCCGGCAAACCCGATTAATGCTTTGGGTTCCGCCAAAATCACATCACCCTGCATCGCAAAACTGGCCGTTACGCCGCCTGTTGTCGGATTCGTCAGCACGCTGATAAACGGCAGGCCTGCATCCCCAAGCCGGTTAACCGCAATGGATGTCCGCGTCATCTGGAGCAGAGAGATCATTCCCTCCTGCATACGCGCGCCGCCGGATGCGCAAAAGATCACCAACGGCAGGCCTTCTGAAATACACCGGTCGATCAACTCACAGATTTTATCGCCAACGATTTCGCCCATGCTGCCCATTATAAAATAAGAGTCCATCGCCGCAAGGCCGCTTTTTAGTCCGTCAATCTCGCAGACACCGGTGACGATTGCCTCGCTTAATCCGGTATTGGCCTTTGCAATCTCCAGCTTCTCCTTATACTTCGGAAAGTTCAGCGGGTCCATGCTGAGACGTTCTCCGCCGATTTCAGTAAAAGTTCCCGCGTCCGCAATGGCATCAATGCGGTTTCTCGCAGGCACGCGGAACAGGTTTCCGCAGTATACACAGGTCGATTTGTTCAGCCGCACCAACGGCTCAATGATCTCCCTGCCGCAGCCTTCACAAACAAGCAGCTTCGGCAGTGCCGCCTGGCGCTTGTCTGTTTCCGGGCTGATATGTTCTTTAAAAAGTTCCATTATATTCTCCGTTTATGGCGGCTTAAGATTTGCCGTCGCCGAAGAGCGCCGGGCACAACACCGATTCGATCCACTTGGTATGCACTTTTCCGTTTTTAAAGTCATCATGCGTGATAACTGCTTTCGCAAATTCGGTGTTGGTGTCAACGCCTTCCACATTCAGCTCACACAACGCATAATAAGCGGACGCCGTCGCTTCCTCCCGCGTCTGCCCGAATGCAATCACTTTTAAAATCATCGAATCATAAAACGGTGAAATTGCGTCGCCCTGGATATACCCGCTGTCCACCCGTACGCCGAATCCACTTGGTGCGCGCAGTGTGTGGATGGTTCCCGGACAGGGTTTAAAATTCTGGTCCGGATTCTCCGCATTAATACGGCACTCCACCGCATGGCCGAACGGCTTAATATCCGATTGCTTCAGCACAAACCGATGACCGAGCGCAACCTGAATCTGGCATTTAATCAAATCCACATTAAATACCGCTTCCGTTACCGGATGCTCGACCTGTATGCGCGTGTTCATTTCC
Source organism: Christensenellaceae bacterium (assembly GCA_963674805.2). Lineage (GTDB taxonomy): Bacteria > Bacillota > Clostridia > Christensenellales > CALMFG01 > CALMFG01. Next base: position 301,175 of record CAXXNY010000021.1, on the reverse strand, counting down.
ATGAAATAAAACTGGTTGTCTTGTGTGAGAAGAAATTCAACAGTGCCCGCGTTTTTGTATCCGACAACAGATGCAATCCGCACAGCGCAGGCTTCCATCTCTGCCCGCAGGGCATCATCAATAAACGGTGCAGGCGCTTCCTCCACCAGTTTTTGATTTTTCCGCTGCATACTGCATTCTCTTGTGCCGAAACTTAAAACGTTTCCGAAATGGTCGGCTAAAATCTGAACCTCGATATGCCGCGTCTCGGTTAAATAGCGCTCTAAATAGACGCTGTCGCTCCCGAAGGATGCGAGCGCCTCCTGCTTCACCAGATTAAATTCCGAATCAAACGCTTTTGGGTCAAAAACCACGCGAATACCGCCGCCCCCGCCGCCGTGGGACGCCTTAATGATGACCGGATACCCAATCTCGTCCGCCAGTTTCCTGGCAGCGCCGATATCGGATATTTCCCCGTTTGAACCCGGAGGCACAGGGATTCCGTTGTCGATCATCAGCTGTCTGGCACGGGCTTTATCGCCCAGCAGGTTCATCGCATGGGCATCGGGACCGATAAACGTCACGCCCGCCGCCTCACAGGCCTGCTGGAACGCCGCGCTCTCGGATAAAAACCCGATTCCCGGATGGATCGCGCACACGTCGTACGCTTTTGCCACCGCGATAATCGCTTCGATATTCAAATAAGATTTATCAGCCTTCGCCGGACCGATGCATACTGCATGGTCGGCGATTTTTGTAAAATATGCGTCTTTGTCTGCTTCGGAATAAATCGCGACGGTCTCAAGCCCGAGTTTCCTGCAAGTCCGGATGATGCGTACTGCCACCTCACCGCGGTTTGCAATCAGTACACGATTCATTGATCAATTACGCTCCTTGAAATACGAACAGCACATCCGATTCATTCACCGAATCGCCGTCCTTTACCAACACCTCTTTGATTATTCCGTTTCGATCGGACTTCACTTCATTCATCATCTTCATTGCTTCCAAGATGCAGAGTGTGTCGCCCTTCTTCACGCTGTCACCAACCGAGACAAAAGGTTCTTCTCCCGGCGCCGGCGCCTGATAAAAGACTCCGGAAATGGGCGCGCGGATGCTGGGACCGGCAGCCCGCATCGGTTTTCTCACATTCGTTTCAGCAGAAAAAGAATCCGCCGTGACTTTTGTGCCGGGTGCGCCGTGCCGCTGGATGCGTATTTTGATGTCGCCTGTTTCCATTTCAAATTCTGAGAAGGTTAAAGAATTTATATAATTAATAATACCGAATATCTCATCATTTGACATGCATCACTTCTCCTTTCCTCAAAAAAAATAATCAATCAGCAGTGCCAATTAACTTGTTAGTTATACTAACATAATGGTATTATAAAGTCAATCCATATGATTGTCATCAATTGAGTGTTCATATTTTGTTATTTTATTGTTTCGGAGGCATCAAATCGGACGGCCGTCAGGTTGTCCTAGCGGACATTTTTACTTGTGAAAAATCAGATGAACCGATACAATAGAAATATATAATGAAAGGAATTTATTTTCTGCCCAGCAGAAAAAAAGGTACTTATGCAAGAGAACGCCACACGAAATTTAATCAACCAATTCTTAAAGGATATCTTCTACCGCGTTCTGGATATCCAGGCAAAGCAGGTTTCAATCGCGACCGAGAAGCGCCTGAGCCGCACGGAAATGCACGCGATTGAAATTATCAAGGATACGCCTGCGCCGATTTTGACCAGCGTTGCCGACCAGCTTCGGGTTTCAAAGGCAACAGCCAGCGTTTGCATCGACCGTCTGGTTAGGAAGAAGTTTGTATCCCGAAATAACTTCGAGCAGGATAAGCGCAAGTATACACTGGCGCTTACCGATATCGGCGAGCAATGTTATCAGCAGCACAACGCATTCCACGAGAGAATGGTGGACGCGCTGTTAAACGGATTCAAGCTGGATGAGTATCCCGAACTAATGCACGGGCTCGAAAACCTCGCTGCTTTTTTTCACAAATACGATTAAACCGGACTTCCCTTTTTAGTCAGAATCAGGACTTCATATGCAGTTTAAAACCTTTGGCGTTTCTTCCCGGTCTGCGCTTGTTTTTCTTCACGGCGGCGGGCTGTCGTGGTGGATGTGGCAGAAACAAATTGAGGCGTTTCAGCCGGACTATTATGTCATTGCGCCTGTAATTGACGGCCATGATATTGACGCTGATGTTTCGTTCACCAGTATCCCGGTTTCAGCCGACCGGTTAATCAGCTATATTGATACATACTGCGGCGGCAGGGTTAAACTGCTCGCCGGATTATCTATCGGCGCACAAATCATCTGTGAGATTTTGGCCAGACGTCCGGATATTGCCGAATACGCGGTGATCGAATCCGCACTGCTGATTCCTATGCCTGCGGTTATTAAGTTCGGTTCCCCGATGATCAAATTATCGTTCGGCTTAATTCAAAGGCGTTGGTTTGCGCGTCTGCAGGCTAAACAATTGTGCCTGCCCGAATCCATGTTTGAGGCCTATTACACCGCAAGCAAAAAGATGTCACTGCAGTCTTTAATCTATATCACCTTGAGCAACGCGGTCTTTTCTCTTAATCCTAAAATCGCCGGCACATCCGCAAGCGTTCTGATTATCGCCGGAGGAAAAGAGCCCAAATCTGTTCAGGCGTCAGCAAAACTGCTCAACACGCATATTCCCGGCTCGGAGCTGATAGTGCTGCCCGGTTACCGCCACGGCCAGTTCAGCCTGTCCTGCCCCGAAGCATATATTCAAACCATCAACAATTTTATGAAAATAAAATAGCCGCTTGGTTTTATTGTCCGTGCTTTTTATTGCGCGTTTTTTTGTGTTCAGGCTGTATTCGGAGCACTTTCCCCGCCTAATTTATCTTATTCGTTATAATATTTATCTATTATTTATATTATTTAATGTTTTATTTAAATTTATTATTGACATTCATTGTTCGATGGTGTACAATGCCGGTGTAATCAATTAAAGGAGGAAGCAACATATGAAAATGCAGGAAAAAAAGCTGAAACGCTTCAATGTTTATAAAGTCATTGCCAATATTCTATTTATATTTGTGCTGGTATTTGGAATCATTGCGCTTTTGACCGGACTTATCCTTGAAAGTGTTTTGGTGGCAAAAGGAACGGATATTGCATCGTTGGTTCAGGATTTCGGTGTGCAGTTTATCCCGGATCTGAACATCCCGGCAGGTATTATTCCGCACGCCGTCATCTATGCGATGATTTTCCATATCGGATTAGGCCTCGCGCTGTCCGCATATATCATCAAAGCAGTCGCCAACATGTTTAAGACCATCGTAGAAACCCAGACGCCGTTCCATCCGAAAGCAGTCCGTCTGCTCCGGTCCATGGGCATTGCTTTTTTCATCTACACCGGCGTAATCTTTATCATCAGTCTGGTAGTCAGTATGATTACGGTCGGCGTCAACGGCTTTGCATTCGGCGATTTAAACCTCTCAGTTAAATTCTCAACACTGCTTTATGGATTGCTGCTGCTGGCGTTGGCTGAGATATTCGAATTCGGCGCGGGGTTACAACAAGACAGCGAATCCATCGTTTAGGAGGTGCATCATGATTATTGTAAGACTGGACAAAATGATGGCAGACCGGAAAATGTCGTTGAACGCACTCTCCGATCACATTGGGCTTTCTACCGTCAACCTGTCGCTTTTAAAAAACGGCAAGGTTAAGGGAATTCGGTTCAATACGCTGGAGGCGATCTGTGATACGCTGAACTGCCAGCCGGGTGACATCCTGGAATACGTTCCGGGAAGCGATGAGTCCGGCGAAAACTAATTATCCCAGCAAAAACCCGTCCGCTCGGCGGGTTTTTCTTTATTTTCTCCGCACTTTTATTTATACTGGATAATATAATGAATAAATACATTTTTTAACGGTTGGTTTTATCCGCCCGGAAAAATCGTGGAGGACGAAATGAGCACCTATTCTCATTCAGCATGCAAAGCCTATCTGGCCGCATCCGATCTGCCATGGATTCAGTTTGCGCTTCAAAAAGAATCCGGATTCACGTCTGCGAAGCAGGCATCTGAGATGAAAGACACTGTCTTGGCTGATCCGCGTGTCAAAACAATCGTTGCGGACAGTGTGAGTTGGCCGGAACCGCCGCTGACACGCCATAACGACGCGAAGCACCCAATCCATAAAATCTGCCTGCTGCTCGACTTCGGTCTTGACCAAACCGACACAGTCATTGCTGCAATATGCGAGCGGATCATGGACTGCCAATCTGAAGACGGCGCCTTCCAATCATTAATGTGCATCCCAAAGGTGTTCGGCGGCGATGACACCAACCGTATGGAGTGGATGACCTGCGATTACCCCACTTTACTATATATTCTGGTCAAAGCCGGATATGCGGACCACCGCCGTGTCTCAAAGGCGGCAGCGTACTTAGCCGGACTTTGCGCTGATAACGGATGGCGGTGTTTAAGTTCCCTGCCCAAGTTCAGAGGCCCGGGACGCGCATCCGACCATTGCCCGTACGGCAATCTGGTTGCCTTAAAAGCCTTTTCCCTGCTGCCCGCTTATCACGAAGAGGCGTTCATCAAAGCCGCTATTAACGAATTGCTCCACATGTGGGAGACGCGCGGCGAAAAAAAATACTTTTTGTTCGGTATCGGAACGGATTTCAAAAAGCTGAAATTTCCCAGCCTTTGGTTCGAGATCGTCCATGCGCTTCGGGTGCTGTCGCACTATGCGTATGCACGGGAGTCCAAAGTTTACAGCGAGATGCTGGATATCGTATTAAACAAACAGCAGCCTGACGGCGGATTTATCCCGGAGTCCGTTTACATGGCGTATAAGGGATGGGATTTTGGACAAAAAAAAGAAGCCTCGCCTACTCTGACGCTGATGATAAAAGATATCTTTGAGCGCCATCACTCCTAAGATATAATATAGTAAATAAATATAAAAAAAATAGCACGGATAAATAAATAGCCTGTGCTTATTTTTTATCTTGACATTAACGTTACGTAAAGATGTATTGTAAGTTTGAAAGAAGGTTAACCTATGCAATATCAGATTCGCGAGTTATCAAAAATTGCCTGCATCAGCACCCGCACCTTAAGGTATTATGATGAAATCGGGCTTTTAAAGCCGTCCTTTAATACGTCAGGGTACCGGGTATATGAAAAGAAAGACGTTGATATGCTTCAGCAAATACTCTTTTACAAAGAGTTGGGATTTGACCTGAAAAGGATAAAAGAAATCATCAGCAACCCTGAGTTTGAAATATTATCGGCGCTTCAGCAGCATCTTAAGCTTTTGGATGCAAAAAAACAGCGGCTTGATACGTTAATCCTGAATGTTAAGAAGAGTGCCGCTGAAAAAAAAGGAGAATTAAAAATGCTTGATAAAGAGAAATTTGAAGGATTTAAAAGAACCCTTATCGATGAAAACGAAGAAAAATACGGTCCGGAGATTAGAAGAAAATATGGTGATGAGACAATTAACAGATCGAATGACAGGCTCATGAAAATGAGCAAGGCGCAATATGACCATACAGCTTTTTTGGAAAAGGAAATCTTGAGATTGCTACATGAGGCCTATCCCTCCGGCGATCCTTCCTGTGTGCCTGCACAAAAGGCAGCCGAGCTGCATCGTGAATGGCTGACGGCGTGGTGGGGATTTTATGATCCCGCCTCGCATACGGCGCTTGCTCAGATGTATGTTGAGGATGAACGGTTTAAAGGCTATTATGACAAAGAACAGCCCGGAACGGCAGCATTCCTTCGGGATGCGATTTACATCTATGCCGCAAAACAGCAGGCGTAAAAAGCGTCAATCATTGCCGGTTATCAATAACCGGCTTTTCATTTATACCGATATATATTATGATATAGGTATAAAATCTCTTATTAGTTTCATTTAAGTAAGGAGGAAACACGGTGTCAAGCAAAAGCAGATTGGTCGCATTGCTGTTATGTATCTTTTTGGGCCCTTTAGGTATCCACCGTTTTTATGTCGGCAAAACCGGCACCGGTATTATCTGGCTGCTGACCGGCGGCGTCTTTGGCATCGGCGCCCTAGTCGACCTGATTATGATTATTGTCGGGTCCTTTACCGATAAATCCGGTGCATTTGTCTCGGAATGGGAAGTGTAACGCAGGTTTCAATAGATTATCAAAACATCACTTATAAGTAATTTGTTTGTTAAAGCGGTGTTTTTTAAAAGAAGTGTATTGACACCACATTTTTTGTTTGGTATACTTTGTTCCAATATAAAAGCGTTGATGGAGAAAAAGCAGACCTGAAGCATTCAAAGCGAGTCGGTGGTTGGTGGGAACCGATAATGTGACGGTGATAATGCATCACTCACTCCGGAGCTGTTGTTTTGAAAGCGGGCGTTTTGCCTTGAAGTAGAAGCAGCCGGGACGTCCCGTTAACGGCGAAGGACTTGTTGGAGTCTTAAAAGAGTGGCTTTTTCATTTAAAGCAAACAGAGTGGTACCGCGAGGAAATAATCCCCGTCTCTGCATATTATATGTTGAGATGGGGTTTTTTGTTTCATATCAAAAAAAAGGAGATGATTGGTGATGAAAAGAAATGTTATTTCTGTTTTGGTTGACAACCATCCGGGCGTCCTTTTCCGGATATCCGGCCTGTTCAGCAGACGCGGCTATAATATCAATAGCCTGACCGTCAGCTGCACCGAAAACAAGGAATTATCACGGATGACGGTGCTTTGCACAGGCGATGCCCGTACGGTCGAACAAATCATGAAACAGCTGGACAAACAGGAAGATGTAAAAAAAGTGATGCTGCTTGATGAACAAACCGCATCGCTCGGCGATATTGCTTTGGTCAAGCTGTATGTCGGCGATAACCGCGGAAAAATCATGGATAAGGTGAATGAGCTCGGCGCCGCTATCGTCGATATGGGCGACAAAACCATCACCATTCAGATTACGGGTACGTATCATCATGTCGATGAAGCGCTGAAGACTTTTTATAAATTCGATGTCGCAGAAGTCGCACGCACCGGTCTTGTCGGACTTGAAAACGGCGACAACCGGCTGATCGATCACGAAGAATAAAAAATAAGATAATATAAATTTAAAGAGGTGTTAAACATGGCGAAACTATTTTATGCGGAAGATTGCAATCCGGATGCCCTTAAGGGTAAAAAAATCGCAATCATTGGATACGGTTCACAGGGACACGCACACGCGCTCAACCTGTACGAATCAGGTTTTGACGTTACAGTCGGACTTTATGAAGGCAGCAAATCATGGTCGGTAGCGGAAGCAAAGGGTCTAAAGGTTAAGGTTGCGGCAGAAGCGGCTAAAGATGCGGATGTCATCATGATCTTAATCAATGACGAAAAACAGGTCGGGCTTTACGAAAAGGATATTAAACCGAACCTTTCAGCGGGAAACTATCTTGTTTTTGCTCACGGATTCAATATCCATTACAAACAGATTATTCCGCCGGCTGACGTTAACGTCTTTATGGTCGCACCAAAAGGCCCGGGCCATACCGTTCGCTCACAGTTTGAGCAGGGACGCGGCGTACCCTGCCTGATCGCAGTTTATCAGGATCCGTCAGGCGATTCTTTCGAAGTCGGTCTTGCTTATGCGCAGGGCATCGGCGGCGCAAGAGGCGGAATCCTCGAAACCACATTTAAAGAAGAAACCGAAACCGACTTATTCGGCGAGCAGGCTGTTCTTTGCGGCGGCGTAACCGAACTGATGAAAGCGGGATTCGAAACTCTGGTGGCAGCAGGATACCAGCCAGAGAGCGCATATTTTGAATGCGTACATGAGATGAAACTCATCATCGATATGGTTAATGAAGGTGGCTTCGCAAACATGCGCAACTCAATCAGCGATACCGCGGAATACGGCGACTATATGACCGGCAGAAGAATCATTACCGATGAAACCAGAAAAGAAATGAAAAAGGTGCTGGAAGAAATCCAGGAAGGTATCTTTGCTTCTAAGTGGATTGCTGAAAACAAAGCCGGCGGCCGCGCTAACTTCCTGGCCAAGCGCAGAGTGGAAAGCGAACACATGGTAGAAAAAGTCGGTAAAACCTTACGCGGAATGATGCCGTGGTTAAAGGACAAAAAATAATAAACAAAAACAATAAAATTTTATGAGGAAAGCGAGGGAAACAAGGTGAGTAGAAAAATCAGAATTTTCGACACCACGCTACGTGACGGCGAACAAGCTCCGGGCTGTAGCATGAATATTCAAGACAAAGTCAGGGTCGCAAGGCAGCTCGAAAAGCTAGGCGTCGATGTGATCGAAGCTGGCTTTGCTATCGCCTCTCCCGGTGATTTTGAATCCGTCCAGGCCGTTGCGGCGGCTGTGGAAACCCCGATCGTTGCGTCTCTGGCGCGTGCCGTCAAGGCAGACATCGACCGGGCGTGGGAAGCCGTTAAAGCGGCAAAGCATCCCATGATCCACACCTTTATCGCAACATCGGACATTCATATGGAACATAAATTAAAAATGACGCGTGACGAGGTGCTGGCGCGTACAGCTGAAATGGTCGCATATGCAAAAAGCTTATGTAATAATGTAGAGTTTTCAGCCGAAGATGCCAGCCGCTCGGATCCCGACTTCTTATGTAAGGTGCTAAAAACCGCGATTGATGCGGGAGCAGATGTGCTCAACATCCCCGATACGGTCGGGTATGCGACACCGGATGAGTTCTCAGAATTCATTACCTATATCATGGATCATGTGGCAGGTATTGAAAACGTAATCGTTTCAGTCCACTGCCATAATGACCTTGGATTAAGCGTCGCGAACTCCTTGGCTGCGGTTAAGATTGGCGCATCCCAGGTGGAATGTACTATCAACGGCTTGGGCGAACGCGCAGGGAATGCGTCTTTGGAAGAAATCGTTATGGCGATCAACGTCAGAAAAGACCGCTATAAGGCCGAAACCAACATTGTCACCGAGCAGATTTTCCCGACCAGCAGAATGGTGAGCACCACGACCGGACAGATGGTTCAGGCGAATAAAGCGATCGTCGGTGAAAACGCATTTGCACACGAAGCGGGTATCCACCAACACGGAATATTGGCAAACCGTGCCACTTATGAGATAATGACACCAGAAAGTGTGGGCATTATCGGCCACCGTATGGTGCTGGGCAAGCATTCCGGCAAGCATGCGCTGGCGGACCGGTTGTCCGATCTGGGTTATGTGCTGGAACCGGATGCGCTTTCCGTCATCTTTGAAGAATTCAAAAAACTGTGTGATACAAAGAAAAATGTCGATGACCGTGACCTGGAAGCGCTGGTCGGTGAGTACACCCACTCGCGCAACCAGAAATACAGTCTGGACAGTTATATGACGTCGTCCGGCGATAAAATTGACGCCACGGCTATGGTTTCGCTTTCGGTTGAAGGCGATATCCACACCATGAGCGCTACCGGAGACGGTCCGGTGGATGCGGCTTATAAAGCGATCGAAAAGATCTCAGGCCGGACATTCACTTTAATGTCATACCGGATCCATGCTCTGACCGAAGGGGAAGATGCGATGGGCATGGTAGACATCATGATGGAAATCGACGGACACACTTATAAAGGACGCGGCGTTTCTACCGACATCATCGAATCCAGTATTCGTGCATGTATAGATGCCCTTAACAGAGCGTTCTAATCAAAAAGGCGGGTGAAGATTGTGGCTTCAAGACAGAAGATATGGATATTTGATTCAACCTTGCGCGACGGCGCGCAGGCGCGCGGCATTACGTTTTCGACTGCGGACCGTATTAATATGATGCGGTTATTAGACGAGGTCGGCGTGGATTATATTGAAGCCGGAAATCCGGCGTCGAATCCAAAAGAGAGCGCGTTTTTTGAGCAGGTATCAGCATCTGACCTTAAACACGCCAAGCTCACCGCCTTTGGCAGCACACGCAGGAAAGACACCAAGCCGGACGAGGACCCCGGCTTGAAGCATACTTTGGCGGCCGATACACCGGTCGTCACGCTCTTTGGCAAGTCATGGGATCTTCATGTGACCGAGGTCATTAAAGCGGAATTAGCGCAGAACCTTGAGATGATTTATGATTCCGTTAAGTTTTTTAAAGACCGCGGCAAAGAAGTCATCTATGACGCCGAGCACTTTTTTGACGGCTACAAGAATAATCCGGAATATGCGATGAAAACCTTGAAAGCCGCTGTAGACGGCGGCGCGGACTGCCTGGTTTTATGCGAAACCAACGGCGGCGCGCTGCCAATGGCGGTGGAGCAGGCGACAAAGCATGTCTGTGACACCTTTGACGTGATGTGCGGGATTCATTGCCACAACGACAGTGAGATGGCGGTTGCCAACTCGATACTGGCAGTGAATGCCGGCGCACGGCATGTTCAGGGCACGTTTCTCGGCTTCGGTGAACGGTGCGGCAACGCCTGTCTGACTTCGCTGATCGCGAATCTTCAGATTAAAATGGGGTTTGACTGTATCCCCGAAGAAAATATGCGTCAGCTGTACGTCAAGGCACACGAGGCCGCGGAAATCGCGAATCTTACATTAGATGAAAAAATGCCGTATGTCGGACGCGATGCATTCGCTCACAAAGCCGGCATGCATATCGACGGGGTAACCAAGTTATCCAGTTCGTTCGAGCATGTTGAGCCTTCCCTGGTAGGCAACAAGCGAACCTTCCTGCTGTCTGAGGTTGCGGGTCAAACCGCAATCGTCGAAAAGCTCTCTCAGCAGTTCCCGGAACTGCAGAAAGGCGCGTCGGAAACCAAGCAGCTTGTTAAGATGCTGAAGGGGATGGAGGCACAGGGCTATCATTTCGAGGGCGCAGAAAGCAGCTTTGAATTGTTAGTCAAGCGGTTCTTAAACCAGTTTACCCCGTTCTTTAAGATTGAGCATTTTAAAGTCATCGACGAACCGGCACAAGGCGAAGCGGAAGGCTTAAGCGCATTCGCTATGGTCAAGGTCAATGTGGGCGGCGAATCGCTGATTACCGCAGACGAAGGAATGGGTCCGGTTAACGCGCTGGATAAAGCCCTGCGTGCGGCGCTGACCAATTTCTTCCCGAACTTAAAGGAGATGCATCTTGCCGACTATCGGGTGCGCGTGCTGGAAGCAGGGGCAGAAACCGATGCAACGGTCCGGGTTATGATCGATTGGAAAGACCACAGCAGTTCCTGGACAACGATCGGCGTATCGTTTGACGTGATTGAGGCCTCCTTGGTCGCGATGACGGACGCAATAGAATATAAGTTAATGAAAGATCAAGAAAAATAAAGTTTTCAATATTTCGAAACGGAGGAATAGGCACATGGGAATGACAATGACCCAGAAGATATTGGCCGATCATGCTGGCAAACAGCAAGTCAGCGCCGGAGAGTTTGTCAACTGCAAGCTCGATCTTGTGCTGGGTAACGACATCACCGCGCCGGTAGCGGTTAATGAATTTAATAAAATGGGCGTCGGAGGCGTTTTTGATCAGGATAAAATCGCTATCGTCCCCGATCATTTTACACCGAATAAGGACATCAAGGCGGCTGAACAGTGTAAAATGATCCGGCAATTCGCGCATCAGCAAGGCATCACCAATTATTTTGAAATCGGAGAAATGGGTATCGAGCATGCCCTGCTGCCGGAAAAGGGACTGGTCGTATCCGGTGATCTCGTCATCGGCGCAGACTCCCACACCTGTACGTACGGTGCACTCGGCGCATTTTCAACCGGTGTCGGCAGTACGGATATGGCGGCTGGCATGGCGACCGGCATGGCTTGGTTTAAAGTGCCGTCGGCGATTAAAATCGTGTTAAGCGGAAAACCGGGACCGTATGTCACCGGAAAAGATATCATATTGCATATCATCGGCATGATTGGTGTGGATGGTGCGCTTTATCAGTCCATGGAATATACTGGCGACGGCGTTGCAGCGCTGTCTATCGACGACCGGTTCACCATCGCGAATATGGCGATCGAAGCCGGTGCCAAAAACGGCATCTTCCCGGTTGACAATGTGACGCTGGAATACGTTAAAGCGCACGGACAAAAACCGCCCAAAGTCTATGAAGCGGACGCGGATGCGGAATATGCCAGTATAATTGAGATCAATCTGGCGGAAGTGCCTTTAACCGTGGCTTATCCGCATCTGCCGGAAAACACCCGCCCGGTATCGGAAGCGCATGATGTCACCATCGATCAAGTGGTCATCGGTTCCTGCACCAACGGGCACCTGTCCGACCTGCGTCAGGCGGCGGAAATCTTTAAAGGCAGAAAAATCAAAAAGGGTATCCGGACGATTATCATCCCCGCGACCCAGAAAATATACCTCGAAGCGATGCACGAAGGGCTGTTTGATATCTTTATCGGCGCCGGATGCATCGTCAGCACACCGACCTGCGGTCCTTGCCTCGGCGGACATATGGGTATATTGGCAGAAGGCGAACGCGCGGTGGCGACCACCAACCGGAACTTTGTCGGACGCATGGGACACCCGAAATCAGAAGTATATCTTGCCGGTCCTTATGTGGCTGCGGCAAGTGCGATCAACGGCTATATCTCAACGCCGGAAGATCTATAGAAGGGGGTTAGACAGATGAAAACAACAGGAAAAGTATTTAAATACGGCGACCATGTGGACACTGATGTCATCATCCCCGCACGGTTTCTGAATACGTCAGACCACAGTGAGCTCGCCAGCCACTGTATGGAAGACATTGATGAAAACTATATCAAGGAAGTTAAAAAAGGCGATGTCATCGTCGGCGGAGAAAACTTCGGCTGCGGATCATCGCGCGAACACGCGCCAATCGCCATTAAGGCCAGCGGCGCAGGCTGTGTCATTGCACGGTCATTCGCACGTATTTTCTTCCGCAACGCAATCAACACCGGACTGCCGATTTTAGAATCAAACGAAGCAGTGGACGGATTGAACAAAGGCGACAAGGTCGAAGTGGATTTTGACACCGGCGTTATCAAAAATCTGACAACCGGAAAGACGTTCCAGGCACAGCCTTTCCCTGATTTCTTACAAAAAATCATTCAGGCGGACGGGCTCATCAACTACTCAAAGCAGCTGCGGGAGGGCAAATAATGAATGTAAAAATTGCCCTGCTTCCCGGGGATTATATCGGTCCGGAGGTCGTTGCTGAAGCCGTAAAGGTTTTGGATGCAATAGCAAAAAAGTACGGCCACACATTTAACTACGAAGAAGCACCGGCCGGATGTACCGCTATCGAGCAATGCGAAGATCCGATGCCGGAGAGCACGCTGGATGTATGCCGTGCGTCAGACGCCGTTCTGCTCGGTGCCGTCGGCGGTCCGGTCAGCGGATCTAAGTGGACAGACCTCCCCGGTCATATGCGTCCGGAAGCAGGCCTCTTAAGATTAAGAAAAGAACTGGGGCTTTATGCAAACCTAAGGCCGGCCATCCTTTTTAAAGAACTCAAGGATGCCTGCCCGCTGGCAGAACGAATCGCCGGTAACGGGCTTGACCTCATCGTGGTCCGTGAGCTCACCGGCGGATTGTATTTCGGCCCAAGAGGCAGAAAAGATACCGAGTTTGGTGAATCTGCATGGGATACATTGCTCTATAACGAAACCGAAGTCGAGCGCATTACGCGTACCGGCTTTGAAACCGCAAGAGCAAGAAATAAGAAACTATGTAATGTTGATAAAGCAAATGTATTAGAAAGTTCCCGCCTGTGGCGCAGCGTCGTCGAGCGGGTGGCAAAAGATTATCCGGATGTTGAACTGACACACATGTATGTGGACAATGCGGCGATGCAGATTGCATTAAACCCGGCTCAGTTCGACGTTATGGTAACCGGCAACATGTTCGGCGATATTCTGTCGGACATCGCGGGTGCCGTTACCGGATCAATCGGAATGCTGCCGTCCGCGAGTTTAGGCGAAGGTGCATTCGGATTGTACGAGCCGGTTCACGGTTCGGCTCCGGATATCGCGGGCAAAGGCATTGCCAACCCATTGGCAACCATTCTTTCCATTGCGATGATGCTTCGGTTCACGTTTAACGCTGGCACCGAGGCTGACGATGTGGAACGCGCGGTACAAACTGCCCTGACAAGCGGGCTGCGCACTGCCGACATCGCGGCGGAAGGAGAAACCACAATCAGCACCACCCAGATGGGCGATGCGATTGTCGGATATATCTTAAATCAATAACGTATTTTAAGATAAAAGATAAGTTTCAGGAAAGGATAGAGATTTATGAAAATGACGGGTTCGCAGATATTGGTTAAATGCCTGCTCGAACAAGGTGTGGATACGGTTTTCGGATTCCCAGGCGGTTCGGTCCTTTATATCTACGATGAACTGTACAAAAATCAGGATAAAATCCGCCATATCTTAACCGCCCACGAACAAGGCGCGGCGCATGCTGCCGACGGATACGCAAGAGCCACCGGAAAAACCGGCGTGTGCATTGCAACCTCCGGCCCTGGTGCAACCAACCTGGTTACGGGTATTGCTACGGCTTACATGGACTCAATCCCGATGGTCGCCATCACCGGGAACGTTCCGGTCAGCCTGCTCGGCAAGGACAGCTTTCAGGAAGTGGACATCACGGGGATTACGATGGCTGTCACCAAATATAACTATATTGTACGGGATGTCACCAAGCTTGCCGGCGTCGTCCGCGACGCATTTAGAATCGCGACGCAGGGCCGCCCTGGTCCGGTGCTGATCGATATCCCGAAAGATGTATCGAAAGAATCATGCGAGTTTGATGAGAAACCCGCAGATAAGCCGAAACCGGCACAGCGCGATATCCGGGCGCAGATTGATGAAGCCGTAACGCTCATCAACAGCGCAAAACAGCCGATCATCTACTGCGGCGGCGGCGCTCTGGCGGCCGGTGCACAGGACGAAGTGGTGGAATTCGCTCACAAAATCGAATCCCCTGTTGCCTGCTCGCTCATGGGTCTTCCGGCTTTCCCGGGAAGGGATGAGCTTTTCACCGGATTAGTCGGTATGCACGGCACCAAGGCTTCTAACATGGGCTTCACCCATTCCGATTTGCTGATTGTGCTGGGCGCAAGGTTTTCTGACCGCGTGGTAGGAAAGATGGATAAATTCGCCCCGAACGCACAGGTGCTTCAGGTCGATATCGATCCGGCTGAGGTCAACAAAAACATTGCGACGCATCACCATATCATCGGTGATGTTAAAGATGTGCTGACCGAAATCAACAAACAAATCAGCAAGGCATCGCGTCCGGAATGGATCAAGCAGATCAACGGATGGCGCGCAGATGACATCAGCAAGCGCCCGAAGAACCATATGGCGCGACATATTATCACAGTCTTAGACGATTTGGTTGATGACGATGCGGTTATTTCCACCGAAGTCGGACAGCATCAGATGTGGGTAGCGCAGTACTTTAAGTTCAAAAAAGGCCAGACCTTCCTGACCTCCGGCGGTCTCGGCACGATGGGTTATGGATTCGGTGCATCAATCGGCGCACAATTCGGATGCCCGGACCGGCAGGTCATTAACGTGGCAGGCGATGGCAGCTTCAGAATGAACCTGAATGAGTTGTCAACACTTTCAAGATACGGCGTTCCGGTCAAAATCGTGCTTATGGACAACCATTCGCTCGGCATGGTGCGGCAGTGGCAGAATATGTTCTATGATGAGCGGTATTCACACACCACACTGATGCATCTGGACTTCTGCAAAATCGCTGAAAGCTTCGGCATAAAAGCTTTCCGCGTCGAAAGCGAAGCGGAAGCAGAACCGGTTTTAAAAGAAGCGCTTGAATATGACGGCCCGTGTCTGGTACACTGCATCATCGATAAAGATGAAAAGGTGCTGCCCATGGTGCCTCCGGGAGACTCCATCGACCGGCTGGTCATGAGCGAACACTCAGAATAATTCAAAAGGCCGTACGCATGCGGCCTTTTTTTCTTGTCTATAGATTAAAATTGGGTTAAAATGGCAGTACACGAGGAGGCCACAACCATGCAGACTGCAGTTATTTTTTATTTTTCAGGAACCGGCAACACTTATTGGACATCAAATACCATTGCATCGCGCCTGACAGAGCACGGTATTAACACCAAAAGCGTTTCGATCGAATCCATCAACAGCGGCGATGTGGCGCCGATCGCACAGTCCGCCGATATCATCGGGTTCGGGTATCCCATCTACGGGTCGGATATTCCTATGCCGATGCGCAAGTTTATTGAGAACTTTCCGGAACAAAACACCGGGAAACGCGCCTTTGTTTTCTGTACACAAATGATGTTTTCCGGCGACGGGTCATTCGTATACCGCAAGCAGATTGAGAGCAAGTCGCTTACCATCACGCAGACCGCGCATATCAATATGCCGAATAACATTTCGATGTACCCGATGATTTTCCGTATACCAAATCAGGCAACTATTGAACGTACCGTCAAATCGGGCGATAAAAAGGCGCTACGGTTTGCGGACGCCATTGCCTCAAATAAACGGTTTTTTAACGGCAGATACAGCTTTTTGCTCGGTATCATGCAGCGCGGTCCGTACCGAATGGCGTACGACCGGTTTACCGATATGCTGAGCGTTGACAAAGACCTCTGCACCCAATGCGGACGCTGTGTCCGGCTTTGTCCGGTCGGTAATATCTCCATGCCGGACGGTTACCCCGTTTTCGCAGGTAACTGCACCCAGTGTTTAAGATGTTACAGCTTCTGTCCGGTATATGCTATATTAGTTTCCGGCAAGGCGCATAATAAAAAGTACCGTGTCTACCGCGGTCCGGCGCCGTCTTTTAGCCCGGAAATATTAAAAAAGAACAAATAAATAAAGCGTCTGGTAGCAGACGCCTTTTTTATTTCTCCAAAATTCGGTTTAGCGCATGCTTTCGGATCCTCCGCTTAAAAAACAGTGACAGGCCAAAAACGATAATCACCGCCGCCCATGTCCATATATTGTTGAATAAAACCACTTCTTTGTTCAACACATCCTGCAGCCAGCCCCAGCCGGTTACCCCTTTGTCTGCCAGTGCATAAACCCCGATCACCAGCCCAAAGACCGCGGCAATAATCAGTACGAATCCGATGGCAATCATATACGGACTGCTTTTTCGGATGCCTGTGTGCTTTATCCACATCATCAACGGTATCGCAATCAGTGATACCGCCGCGAACAGAATGATGGTTGAGATATCCAGCGGCACCGCAAAGAATCCGTGCATCTCATCCACGTGCTGTGCATAGGTATAAAGCTGTATAAACAGCAGATAAAACATAAAAAACTGGACGCCGGACAGCAGATAGGTCCAGATATTGTTTCTCGCCCCGTGCGCTTCAATGATGTCTGCCGCAAACTGGTCCGGATTTTCGCCGATTAGGTCTAAGACTGTTCTGCCGTCCACGGACGCCTCTGAAAATAAATCCATCAGGTCCTCACGTATCTGCCGCTTTTCCACCGCGCTGATATTCGACGTCCCGATTACAGCCATGATATCTTCAAGCGTATTCCGGAATGATCCATCCATCTCCGGCCCGTGCCTTTCTCTAAACCGCCGGAAGATCAATACCGATAACACGGAGAATACCGCCATCGCAATGATAATGCCAGCTATTACCGCTTCACCGGCATCGATGCCGCCGCTTTCCTTTGCCTTTAACAGCATCACGCCGACCATTGCGACTAAAACGCCCATCATGATCAGCACGGATACCATCAGTGTCTTGGTTTTATGATTCAGTTTCATTTTTTCGCTCCTCGTTTTTCGTGATAAACGTATTCACTGCAGCTTGGGTATGCCGCCATTCTGACTTAAATATATTCAGGTACTCCCGTCCTTCTTCGGATAAGCTGAAATATTTTCGCTTGGGTCCCAGCGGCGACTTCCTGATGTCCGCCTGAATCAGGCCCTTTTTCTCCAACCGAATCAAGATCGGATATACCGTTCCCTCTCCAATATTTTCAAACCCGCCTTTAGACAAGTCCTCGCATATCTGATATCCATAGGTCTCATCTGCGGCAATAATCATCAGGATACAGCCTTCCAAAAGGCCTTTGAGCAGTTGTGTACTCGTGTTCAATGGTTTACCTCCGCGCTACTAGGTAATATCAAGTAGCTATATACAGGGTAACGCATCTACTTTGTATTGTCAAGTAGCTAATTTCCCTTTTTCAGCAAAACAAAAAAGCACGGTTTCCCGTGCACGCAGCTTTTATCTCTATCAGCTGAAATGCGTTTTTAAGAATGCAACGGTATGCTCAAACGCAAGTCCGCGCGATGCTTTGACCAGCACCGTATCGCCCTTTTGAATCAACAGCTCCAAATTTTCCAGCATCTCGTCCTGCGTTTCAAAATATATTGCCCTGTCGCCGATCACAGACTTGGCGCCTTTATACATATCTTTCGAGAGTGTGCCGCAGCAGATAATCAGATCAGTATCGGTCTTCGCCGCGCTTTTACCCGTCTCATGGTGTATCCGCTCGGCATGGTCGTCCAGTTCCAGAATATCGCCCAGAATCGCGACCTTTCTCCCTTTTCCGTATGCCAGCACCCGCAGCGCCGCCATAATGGATTCCGGGCACGCATTATAGACGTCATTTAAAATTACAATGTTTTCGGTGTTGATGATATCCATCCGCATTTTTGATGGTGCAAATGCCTTCACGCCCGCTTCAATCGCAGACCTTTTCAGTCCGAGGTCATGGGCAATCGCCACTGCCGCCAGCGCCGACGGAATCAAGTGCGTTCCGGGGTATGGAATATGCAGATGATAGCTTTCGTCCTTATATTCGGCGGTCAGTTCCGTCCCAGTGATATCCGCCCGTATGATCTCCTTAACCCGCGCCTGATTATGTGCATCCTCGCCAAAGTATACAGGCTGGTAACGGCTGTTCTTCAGCGTTATCAGCTTATCGTCCCCGCCGTAAAGATAAACCTTCCCATCAGATTTTAAGTAATCAAAAATCTCGGACTTCGCTTTTAGAATGCCATCACGACTGCCCAGCCTGCCGATATGCGAAACGCCGATATTAATAATCACGGCAATATCCGGCCGCGCAGTCTTGCTCAGCCGGCTGATTTCGCCGAAACTGTTCATGCCCATCTCAAGCACCGCCGCATCATGCGACCGGTTAAGACGGAACAGCATCTGCGGCAGTCCGAATTCGTTATTGAAGTTTCCCTCTGTTTTTAAGACGTTAAGCTGTTCGTTTAAAACGGCGGCGATCATGTCCTTTGCCGTCGTCTTGCCTACACTGCCCGTGATGCCGATGACTGTGACATCAAACTTTGAGCGGTAATACTCGGCGATATCCTTGAGCGCCTGAAAAGTGGATTCCACTTTAATATGGCAGTATGGCTCGTCGTGTTCCGATAATGTGCACGCCGCGCCATTCTCAAACGCTGATTTTATAAACACATGCCCGTCGTGCGTTTCCCCTTTTACAGGTATATAAAGACTCCCCTCTGATGCCTTTCGGCTGTCGATGGTGATGGATGTGACCGGTAAGGATGTGTTTTCGGCTCCGATCAGCGTGCCGTTACATGCGGCCGCAATCTCGGCCAGTGTCATCGGTTCCATTGGGCACCTATTTATCGTATTTTTTGAGCGATTCGTTAATAATCAATTCGCACAAATCTTCGTATGCAATTCCCTTTGCTTTCGCTTCCTGCGGAAGCAAACTGGTCGGCGTCATGCCCGGGAGCGTATTGGCCTCCAGACAGTATAAATTGCCTTTCTTATCCATAATAAAGTCCACTCGGGAATAAACCTCTACCCCCAATGCCTCATGCGCCTTAACGGAGATTTCCTGCACTTCTTTTGTCTTTTCCGGGCTCAGTGACGGCGCTGGGCAGACCTCTTTGGTAATCCCCGGCTGATACTTATGCGCATAATCATAAAATCCTTCGTTGGGCGTAATCTCGACCACAGGAAGCCCTTCGCCCGCCAGAACGCCGCAGGTATATTCCTGGCCCTCTATATAGGCTTCGATCACCAATATATTTTCCAGCTCAAACGCCTGTTCAATGCAGGGTTTGAGTTCCTTGCGTGTGTTGACGATATAAACGCCGATGCTGGATCCGCCGCTGTTGAGTTTGACCACGCACGGCAAATCAATCGTGTCCAAAACCTCCGGCTTATAGTCCTTTTTAAAAAGCATACGGTACTGCGGCGAAAGAATACCGCTCAGTTCAAAAACCTGTTTGGTGAGGCGTTTGCTCATGGCGACTGCAGATCCCAGATATCCTGAACCGGTATATTTCACCTGCATGAGATCAAGCGCCGCCTGTATCTTCCCGTCTTCGCCGTCTTCACCATGGAGCGCCATGAATACAATATCCGACGCCATACATAGCGCCAGCACGTTATCCCCGAAAACGCCTTTACCTTTTGCTTCGATCTTTTTTCTTAAAAGCGCAATATCCGGCGCTTTATCGGGAACGACATAGGCTTTCGGCGCACGGGTGCCACTGTTTTTGATATATTCAACCGGCGCCATGCCGCGAAGATCAATATCCCCGATGACGTCCGCCATCACCGCATGGTGGCCTTTGTCGATTAACGCCTTGGTAATCAGAGACCCTGTGCAGAGCGATACATCCCGTTCGTTGCTTAAGCCCCCGCATAATACTACGATATTCATCCTGTTCTCCATTCTATGCTGTGTCACAATTTTTCGTCATATCACTGCTAAACACGATTATACCGTTCTTAAAAACAAGTGTCAACGCGCACCGCTTTAACCGGCTTAAAAGAAAAAGGTGTTTCTTACCAATGCTTTGCTGTGTTATAATGGCATCAATATTTTTATGAGGTGATCCGGATTTGCAGCGCAAAAAACATCACTTTTTAACCGGCGTTAAAGACAGTCTGCCAATTGTACTCGGCTATCTGCCGATCGGTCTGACCTTGGGCGTAACCGCGCGGGAGGCCGGGCTGCTGTTCGGTGATATGTTCGCAATGTCGTCCATCGTATTCGCCGGCAGTGCGCAATTTATCGGCGTCAATATGATCAGAAACGGCGTCGCCTTTGTGACGATTATTACGACCACCTTTTTCGTGAATTTCCGCCATTTTATGATGAGCAGCGCCTACGCGCCGCATCTTTACGGCAAGCCCACCTGGGCCCTCATGCTGATTTCTTTCGGCATCACGGATGAAAGCTTCGCTATCGGCATTACCAAGGCGGAAACAAAAAGCGATGACTTTAGTTTGTCTTATCTGGCCGGGCTGGAGTTCACCGCGTGGTTCTCGTGGCTGGCCGCAACCTGTACCGGCGTGCTGATCGGATCGCTCATCCCGGATTACCAAAAATTCGGCCTGGACTTCGCGCTTTACGGCATGTTTATCGGGCTGCTCGCAATTATGATTAAATCAAAGATGCATCTTTTGGTCTGCATTTTAAGCGGTGTTTTGTCGCTTATTCTTTTCCAGGCCGGCATGACCAACTTCAATGTCATTGTTGCCGCTCTGGTGATTTCAAGTCTCGCAGTGGGGGTGAATTATGCCCGGAAGTAATGCTTTAATCTGGCTGTTTCTCGGCATGTTTGCCGTTACCTATCTGCCCCGCGTTCTGCCGCTGACGATACTCTCCCGCGTTAAGCTCCCGCAATTCGTGATTGATGTGCTCTCATATGTGCCCGTCGCAATTTTGAGCGCTCTGCTCGTGCCTGCACTGCTGTTGACCGATGGCCGCATTGATATCTCGCTTGACAACTACCTGCTGATTGCCGCCGCCATTACCTCGGTCATTGCGGTCTTTACCAAGAAGCTGTTTGTAATCGTAGTCGCCGGTATTGTCATCACCGCTTTGTTGGTGAATTTTCTGTAGAAAAACCCGCTTAAAAGCGGGTTCGGTTAAAATTCAATGTCCAGTGTCACCGGACAATGGTCGGAACCCATAACTTCGTCCAATATCCCTGCGTCTTTGATGTTGTTTTTCAATGCGTCCGATACGATAAAATAGTCGATACGCCACCCGATGTTCCGGTCTCTGGCCTGCATCCGGTAGGACCACCAGGTATAGGCCTCCACTGAATCGGGGTAGAAATGCCGGAAGGTATCGATATACCCTTCGCTCAGCGTTCGTGTCATCTTCCCGCGTTCCTGATCGGTGAATCCCGGGTTATTATGATTAGTTGCCGGGTTTTTTAAATCAATTTCCTGATGCGCCACATTCAAATCCCCGCAGAACACCACCGGCTTTTTTGCTTTTAATCCGTTGATAAAATTAAAAAACGCATCTTCCCAATCCAGCCGGTAATCCAGTCTTTTCAGTTCGTGCTGTGCATTCGGAGTATAGCAGGTCACGAAATAGTGGGTATCAAACTCCAACGTGATCACGCGTCCTTCGTTGTCATGTTCCGCAATGCCGATGCCGTACTGCACACTCACTGGCTCCGTTCTGCTGAAAACCGCTGTACCTGAATACCCTTTCTTTTCCGCCTGGTTCCAGTACTGAAAATACCCCGGCGTATCAATTTCGACCTGCCCGACCTGGCATTTGGTCTCCTGCACCGCTAAAATATCAAAATCGGTCTGCATAAAGAAATCCATAAATCCTTTATTCAGCGCCGCCCTTATTCCGTTTACGTTCCAAGAAATATATCGGATATTGTCCACTCCCCTTCATGTTATTTGCTCTATTATATTACAGTGCCGCATATAAAGTAAAATAAAAAACCGCCTGACTTACTGACAGGCGGATAAAATATTTTTTACTATTTCATCAGAATACTGGCGGCAATCGATATGCCGACAACGATTACAATCACGCCGACAAAAATCGCCACAGCCCACGGATTCGCAAAATTCACCGTTGTCCCGATACCGAAGCGCTTTTCAACAAACATCGCTGGGTCCTCTTTGTTGTAATAGAACGATCCTGCCTTCCAGTACCGGTCGTCGTCACGGTTGATCTGCTGGCCCGGTTGCCCGCCTGCCGGTTTAACCCGGCTGCCACTCTGCCCTGTTGTGACGGACAGAATAACCGCATAGGCAATAATCACGACTACTGCGACCATAGAAACCGTAAAAACAGTATGCGGGTCAGCAATGCCGATATTGCTCAGCATAATCGAACCGAATATCAGCAGCATGGCCAGTCCGCCGAAAACGGTAAAAAGCGACCAGCGGTAACGGAATATCGCATTCTGGCGTGAACTTTCGGTAACATTCTCGGCATCCAACACGGGAGGCGTACGTTTGAATGTATAATACACAAAGATGAAAACACCTGACATCAGCGCCTGCATCACCACCGGGAAGAACACCGATACCGGGCTCTTATCCGCAAACTTGACAAACGTACCGGTGCTGTCCATCTGGAGCGGCACCTTATCCGGAATTACATCATAAAAGATAATTCCGAGCGCGGCCGTTGCCCCGACCACCAGCAGGTAAAGCCAAAACCAGTTCGGCGAGCATGCGGTTTTATGTGTCTGCGCAAATTTAGTATCCGTAACTGCAATTTCCTGTGCCGAAATCTGCCATCCCATCTCTGCTTTCAGCCGCTTGATTCTACGATAAAAGGTATAATAGATCATACCGTAGACCAGTACCTGAACGACTATCATCACCATAAACAGGTTAATCATTTTTCCCTCCGGCAGCGGATTTAAAAAGAATCCCGAAATCACCATCGCCAGCATACCAACCGCCACCATCCAGAACAAAAACTCGCGTCTGGCCTTTTTAATCGGAACACTGTTGTATTCGGATTTTGGAATCGTGATTCCGAATGCGAGGTTTTTTCTGCCCACGAACGGCAGCATCGCAAAGCAGATGGGCAGTACGGCAAAAATAAAATACGTCATAAAGCTGCTCATCACATTCATTGTTTTTCACTCCTTAATATAAATCAAATTTCTGTTCTACCATTTTTAACAATTGATTCTTATCCATTCCCCTGCACTTTGCTTCAATCATCAGCCGCTCAACTTCCTTTTCCAACTGAGACATAAAACCGTCATCGGCATTCAGCGCTCTTCTGTCATTAACGGTCGCCCGATTGCTCTTTTCCAAGCTCAAAAAACCCTCGTTTTTCAGGATATTGTATGCCTTTGATACGGTATGCATATTGATGGATAAATTCTCCGCCATATTGCGTACGGACGGCAGCACTTCTCCGGGTTCTAGCGCTCCGGTTAAAATCCCTTTGATGATTTCACGCCTCAGCTGCTCATAGATCGGCACATCGTCCCGCATATTGATTTGTATCAGCATAGTACCAGTTTTCACCACTCTTTCATTCTATCTGTTCTATATTATATATAACAGTTATAACATTGTCAAGAAAAAAAAGCCCGATTATTAATCGGGCATCCGTTATCATTTTTAACTATCCGCACAAGCGCTTTTTGCCGGCTCCTCAATATCCATCGTGGCTCTTAAAGATTCAAACAACGCCGAATCATAAAGGCTGTTTTCAAACACTTCCTGATTGAAGAGCACATTCTGGAGACCCCCCGCTGCTTTTTCCACAACCTGTTCAAACTCAATTTTACGCCCTAATCCGATGGCCATATCGTAATTGCTCAATACCGCATCAAATATCGCCTGATTAAAACGCTCAGGAGACAGCGACAGGGCATACAAGCATTCCGGCTCACGTTTTTTCTTGGAAATAATACTCATTGAGATACCGAACAACTTCGTTTCGTTTGCCGGTATTTCCTTGACCGCAAAGGACACTTTCTGCCTTTTTAAATAAGCCGAAATTTCGTCAAACTCAATCACGCGTTTGTGCTGGTTGGTATCAATTAGTATAGTAATGTCTTTGCCTTCCCGTTCAACAATACCCTTTAACAAACCATAGCGGAATTTATTGATATCCTTGATCTTAAAATAGCTGACAATCATGCCGTTTATCGTTGGGTCTTTTTGGATTCTAATTTTCATATTCATTCTCCATGCATTTTTCTGTTTACCGAGTCTTTTTTCCGGTTCTTATCAGTTTGCCATCAATATCTCAATCAACATCTCATTGCCGGGATCGGAAAGGAAGTTGATTACCGTACCGCTGTTCGTTGTGAATGTGCCGACATTCGATTTTGAAAAATAATGCATATAGTTCTCTCTGGAATAATCCAGTTGTTCTTCATACAGATCTCTGGTCCCGCCGGCCTCAACCAGGCTGACGCCCCGCTGATTGTCATCATCATTCACGGTGTTTTCAATGATGATATCCTCAGATGTCTTTTCATCATCGATATACCAGACCGCGATTCCCGGTGCCGCCATATAGACATCAAGTCCCGCGCCGTATCCGGCAAAATCCACGTTTTCTAAAAGATAATAACCGCCTTTTTCAGCAATCTTTATCACGTTATATTGGTCCTGCGACCGTGCATACAGCCGGTACTCACCGCTCTCGGACACCACTTCGGGCTCAATCAGACCGAGGAATGCCCTGCTCCATGCAATCAACGGCGCAGGCGTTGTTCCTGACGGCAGATTCCAGTCACCGTTACTGGCTCCGCTCGCCATCAAGGCATGAAAGTCAAGCCCTGCAGTAGAGCTGTCGGTATCATATAAATCCGGCAGTCCCAGTGCATGCCCGAATTCATGGCATGCAACCCCAATCGTCGGGAATATTTCGTTGCCTTCATAATCAAAGTGTATCTCTCCGGTCAGCAAAAAGTTATTAATGCCGACCCCGTCGTAATATAAGAAATCTTTTTCAGTAATCGCCAAACCTGAAACCGCATTTTCATCAAACACATGATTCGGATCGTATTCATATCCTGCCGCAACGACTGTTATGACCAGTTCGTCCTGCAATACCAGCGAGTCCCTGTTTTTGTCGTAGGCACTGAAATCAATAAACTCGTCCGCCTTAAACAGCACTTCATCCAGCAGTTCCGCGGTAATGTCACTTCTGCTGTCTTCTTCTGTGGCCAGATTTGGATGCAGCATTTCCGCATCCACGATAATCACGCCGTTGTCCCGTTCTCCGTATGTTTCCGACACCGGCGATACCGTTATCATTCCCTTTGACTGGTCAAGGTAATAGCCTCGGAGACTATTCCGGCTGCCATAGAAAAACGCTTCCCACTCTTCCTCGGATGTCTGTAACGGCGTATCCAAAAAGTTGACCAGAATCGCGAGATGATAGGCTTTGCGGCTACCCTCTGTCGGCATGGTGATAATGGATGCAGCATCCTCACCACCCGCAAGTGTCTCTGTTTGATCATCGCCAATAATCACAACCGGCTCCGGAGGGCCGAGCAAAGAACCCGGGGCGCATCCCGATGCGCCTGACAAGAATACCGCAATCATCAGGATGGTAATCAGTCGTTTGATCATATATGACCACCTTTATTCTGTATAATTATCATATCATAGAAAAAACCGGATACCAACATTTAGTTTTAAACATAAATATCGTCCGGCAGTTTATAGTCAGATTTCTGCTTAATTGTTTGATTGCTTTTCACATATGCTTTCGGCGTCATCCCGGTAACGCGTTTAAACACCTTTCCGAAGTAATTCCGGCCGGCATACCCGCAAAGTCCCGCCGCCACCTCTATGCTCATTTCCCCTGACGCAAGGAACGCCTTAGCCTGCGTAATGCGGAATGCTTCCAAATACCGCCCCGGTGTGGTGTTCATATGGGTATGAAAAACCCGAATAAGGTGGCTTTTTGTCACACCGGCCCGGTCCGCCAAATCGTCTACGCCCTCTAAGTAGGCGTATTCCTCCTGAATGATGTCGATTGTGTCACTGACCAGCCGTGGAAGCGCATCCGGCTTCTCCTCATACATAAACAGGTCCATCAATACCGCAAACGCAAGTTTAGCGGTCTGCTTAGGCGGAAGCTGGTGACTGATATCTTTCTCTAAGGTTTTTAATACGGCGAAGATATCATCCGATGCCGAAAGTGTCAGTACACGTCCAAATAGGTCTTCATTGATGTAACGTTCAGCCAGCGTGCCGCTGATTGCCAACATGCATATACCGTCAGATACTGCTGCCGGCCCTATGTCTGCCAGCCTAAAAACAATGCCCTGGTACCGGCCGAGTTCCATCCGTCCGGTGCTTGTTTTTATCTCGGTGTGTTTTTTCCGTGACAGGAACAGACCGTACCCGTCCGTACTGTTTGATAAGAGAAACGCAGGCAAGCGGTCTTCCGCAATCAGGCGGACTGATACTTCTTCGTTAGCGTCTTTATATGAATAACGATTAGATTCTACGCTTTTTATCAATATTTTACCCTTTTTCAATACATATTACTGATTAATTTAGCTCATTATCCGCTATAATAACGTTAAGTAGTATGAAATAGCGTTGTTCTATGCGTTTATATATCAATATTTTACCCAATAGGAGTGTGTTATGGCAAGTATATCATTAAAAAATATTAAAAAGGTTTATCCGGGCAAAGAGTCCGTCGTTGCAGTTCAGGATTTTAACCTTGATATTGAAGACAAAGAATTCGTAATCCTGGTCGGCCCTTCAGGATGCGGGAAGTCCACTACCCTGCGTATGATCGCCGGGCTTGAAGAAATCACAGCAGGCGAACTTAAAATCGGCGACCGGCTCGTCAACGATGTTGCGCCAAAAGACCGTGATATTGCAATGGTTTTCCAGAACTATGCGCTTTATCCGCATATGACGGTTTATGAAAACATGGCGTTTGGGCTGACGTTGAGAAAGGTCCCAAAGCAGGAAATCAAAGAGCGTGTGAATGAAGCAGCCAAAATTCTTGACATTGAACACTTGCTCTCACGTAAGCCGAAAGCGCTTTCCGGCGGACAGCGCCAGCGCGTTGCGCTCGGACGTGCCATGGTGCGTGACCCGAAGGTTTTCCTTTTGGACGAACCGCTGTCTAATCTGGATGCAAAATTAAGGACCCAGATGCGCTCCGAAATCACCAAACTGCACCTTAAACTGGGCACCACCTTCGTTTATGTCACTCATGACCAGACCGAGGCCATGACCATGGGCGACCGAATCGTCGTCATGAAGGACGGCCTGATCCAGCAGGTGGACACACCGGCCAATCTGTACCGTTACCCCTGCAACCTGTTTGTCGCCGGCTTTATCGGCTCACCGCAGATGAACATCTTTGAGGGTACGCTGGTCAAAGAAAAATCCTATTATGCGATTGATCTGGACGGGAATAAAATGGTCATTCCAAGCGAAAAAAATAAGGATGGCGTACTGGATAAATACATTGGTAAAAAAGTCAAGGTCGGTATCCGTCCCGAAGATATCTCTCAGGCAACCGATAAAGGCGTCAACACTTATGAAACTGAGCTGGATTTATCGGAAATGATGGGCTCTGAAGTTCTGGTTTACTTCACGTTTGTCGGCGAGAAGACCATCGGGAAGTTTGACCCTGACTCAAAAGTTAAAGCAGGGCAGAAAGTGCTGTTCAGCGTTAATGCTGATAAAGCGCACTTGTTCGATATTGATACCGGAACAACAATTACAAACTAACAATACATAATAGTTTCATTAATTCTCCAAAAACCGGTGCCCGATAGGGCACCGGCTTTTTTACCACAAATGATAACTCTGATGATTCGTAATTGCCGTGCTCATGGTCTCCCGCGCATGCGGGTTGTTTTTCATAATCGTTTTAATTAGTGCTTTCGCTTCTTCGCGCTTGGTTCCGCCGTCAATCGGGCAATGGCTGGCCGCCGTCGGGAGCTTGTGGCGTTTGATAAATGATTTAATGTGCTTTTCATCAAGATAAATAAACGGCCTGATCTGGTAAATATCCTGACGGCTGAGATAGGTCTTCGGTTGCAGTGCATACAGGCGCCCCTCATAGACCAAGCTCATTAAAAAGGTTTCCAGCAAATCATCCCGGTGATGCCCTAACGCAATTTTGTTGGCGCCCCGGCGTTTGGCTTCCTCGATTAATACACCTTTGCGCATTTTAGCACATAGTGTGCACGGGTTTTTTTCTTTTCGAATATTAAAGATAATGTTCGAAATATCTGTTCTCACGAGATGAAAAGGCACGCCTGCCGATTCCGCCATTGCGCTGACCCCGCTGATATCAAATCCCTTGTTTCCAAGGTCTACGCAGACTCCCATCAAATCGAATTTGACCGGTGAGAAATGACGGCGGTATTCCGAAAGCGCGTACAGCAATGCAACGCTGTCCTTTCCGCCCGACACGCCGACCGCTACCGTATCCCCTTCTTCAATCAGCTGAAAAGCGGTTGACGCTTTCCTGATTGCTCCTAAACATGTCTTCAAGCAATTATCCTTCTTTTTTGATCAATATATCACATCTGAAAATGCACGCCTATTATAACAAATTTATTATTGCGCGAACAGGAAGTTTTCAGTAGAATAGACATAGTATGTGTAAAGGCGGAAAATTTATTGTCTAAAGTATGGTCGTATATACTCGTTTTTCTAGTATCAGCCGTTCCGGTTATTGAGCTGAGAGGCGCAATACCCATGGGCGTCAATGTCTGGGGCACAGAATTGGTCCCGACTTTTATCGTTGCGGTTTTCGGCGCGTTTTTGCCGAGCCCGTTTATCATTCTGATGTTCCGGACCGTTCTGCATAAATTAGAGAACAGCAAAGTCAAGGTGTTCCAGCGTTACGGCGCATGGCTGAGAAAAAAGGGCGAGCGCAGCAGCCAGCGCGTCAATAAGGCCAATCAGGAAATCCGCATCGCCGAACTGCGTGCTTCCAGTTCTCCCAGAGACCAAAAACGCGCGGACCGGATGGAAGCGCATGCCAAGCAGGAGCAGGGTAAGTTTGGTATTTGGAGTTTTATCGCCCTGATGATTTTCGTCTCAATCCCCCTGCCCGGCACAGGCGTATGGACTGGATCAATCGCGGCCGGTATGCTGGACCTGCGGTTAAAACAGGCGCTGCCCGCCATCTTTATCGGCAATCTGATTGCCGGTACGATTATGATTTTATTCAGCCACGGGTTAAACATTGTATTTTAATTCACTAAAAAAATAACCCTCGAATGAGGGGTTTTTTTATATATTTTTGTGTTCAATCGGACCACACTGCGCTTCGGCATATGCGGCATAGGCGTTGAACAGCTTATCGCTTACCGGATGGGTGCCGTACCCGATCTTCTTCCCGTCCACTTGGGTAATCGGCAGCACCAGCTTGGTGCACGATGTAATAAAGACTTCATCGGCATCATACACCTCTTCAATCGAAAAGTGGCGTTCCTCAACCGGGATTCCCGTCTCGGGCGCGATAACTTCCAGCAGACAGCTGCGCGATACGCCTTTTAAAATAAGCGGACTTAACGGTTCTGTGATGATTGTGCCGTTTTTTACAATATAGACATTGCTGGCCGTACACTCCGCCGCATTCCCGTCACGGATAAGTATCGCTTCAATACACCCGTTTTCCTGCGCTTTCTTCGCCGCCAATACATTCGCCAAAAGATTGATTGACTTAATATCGCACCGGCGCCAGCGGTCGTCCGGCAGAGAAATCAGGCATGCCCCGTTTTTACGTTCCTCTGCATAACTGCGTTTTTCCCTGACCGACAAATAGAAATTCCCAGTCATGCCTTCCGGGTATACATGCTGGCGTTTATCCGCACCGCGCGTCATTTGAAAATATACCATCGATTGTTTTTGGTTGAGTTTTTGCAGCGCCTCGATAATCACGGCTTTAATTTGCTCTTTTGAGTAAGGTGAATGGATATCAATCGCCGCCATACTGTTAAAGAAGCGGTCAACATGCCTGTCCAGATTAAACGGTACGCCGTTAAAAGCGGATATCGCATCATAAACCCCGTCGCCAAAAGTGTTCCCCCGGTCCTCCGCAATTGTATTGGCTTCATCATAAGCCAGGAATTTCCCGTTGTAATAGCAGACTTCTTTCATCAATGCCACCTCACATTTTTTGGATTATATCACAGAAGCCACGCTGATGAGAAGCGCTTTTATGGTATGTACAAAAAAAACCTCCTTTTAAGGAGGCTTTTGATTAGAACGTTTGGCTGGAATTTGGATTGTTTAGGATGCCGAATCCGATCAGCAGGGTAATTGCCCCGTTAATCATTCCATTCACCATATCCGTATCAAACCGGACATCTAAAATATCCGTTAAGAACGCTACCACGAGCGCCGCAAAGCTTGCCCAGACCACCGGGCTCTTCCATTTCTTCTGGTCCATCCTATATCCTCGCTTTCTTTTTCCTGATTGCTGCGGGTTTGTCCAGTACATCAATACGCAAGTGCGCCGATTTGACGGACTGCTCTACCTTCACCATCCGCTCAACCAGTTCGTTGTGTTTGTCCATCTTTCTTTCGAGATAAGCGATTTTCGTTAGCGTCGTTCCGGCAAAAACGCCCGTTGTCACGGCGTAGACAATGATCTGCACCCAAAATTCCGTCGTCATGCCCGTTCCCACGCTTTCCATGTTTGATGCGCATACCACCACACCGTAGGTGTCGCCGGATTTTTTCTCGGGCGGATATCCACATGCACATTGACTTTTGAGCCCAGCCCTATTCCTCCGAACAAGCCCTTAAGCGCCGGGTCTTCATCAATCATGCGGGCCAGCGTAGAACAGCTTATTGCATAGTCCTTCACATAGATGTCCGCAGCCCTGCCAAAAAGATGCTGGGAATTGGCCGCGCCGCCGACGCGTTTGTTATAAGTGGGAGACCGGTAGCCCGAACGAATGACCAGCGGATAGCCGGCCATTTTCTGCACCCGCTCCAGCCGTTCCATCACGGTTTGTATGTTTGCCCAGTACTTCTCCGGAACGCCAAACTTAACAGCTGTCATATCGGCTGGGGAAATAAATAAACCCATATTGAAATGTTTGCTTTGGGGCGGCTGAATACCGAGAGCCTCCGCTCTTTGGTGCAGGAGTGCCAGTGTTTCGCTGTCCGCAATCCCATCCGCCGTTAGACCGGCAGTTTGCTGAAAGTTTTTCACAGTGCGCAGGGTTTTACTGCCGAATATACCGTCCGCCTTAATATCATAGCCCAGCCGCGCCAGCTCATGCTGCAGCCGCAGCACGGCATCACCGGTGTTCCCCAGTTTAATGACCATCTCGCCCTCCAGTTCTTTTTACGCTTTATCCTAAACCGGCTGACTTTCAGCGAACTCCCTTTTTGCATAAAAAAAAGACACTTTCGTGCCTTTCTATCATTTATCGTTATTTTAGTTCCATCACCATTGTTGTGGTTCCGGTACCGTGCTCGCTGTCTTCTCCGTACACCTCGGTATACTGCGCCTTCATATAGGCGCTGATCACCGCACGCGTATCACTGGCCGGCCTGAACCCGACTTTCGTATATGCCTTGATTGCACGTGTATTCCGTTTCAGCGGACGGATAATCAGCCGTTCAATATCCCGCTCTTCATGCAGGTATTTCACCAATGCCTTCAGCGCTTCCGTGCCGTATCCTTTGCCGGTGATCGACTCATCTTTCAGCCAGATGTCCAGCTCCGCGGCATGCGGTTTTAAATGAAAGCAGGTATAGCACACACATCCGATGTCCTCACCGTCATTTTCGATCATCATCACTGATCCCTTATTCCGGCCTGCTTCTTCAAAATAAAAGTCTTCGAAATCACGTTTATACGCTTCCCAGCTGTAGACGTCACCAATCATCCAGCAGCTTTGGTTATCCTGCGATGCCAGATGGCTGTACCATTCATAAGTCGTCCGGCGCTCATCAAGCGTCGCGTGCCTTAAAGTAATCATGTGCTTTTCCTCTTAACGTTTCAGTTCTGTCCCGCAGAACGGGCAATAGCGGTAACTCGAATCAAAATTCTTTCCGCATGCACCGCAATGCTTATATGCCGCCTGCTGGCCGGTATGCTTCCGGGTCATATCGCCCAGATGGACCTGTCCGCCGTCCAGAATCGCCTCGGCCTGTTCACGCGTCAACGTATATATACATCCGCACCTAAGGTGCAGCGTATACTCCCGGTTCCACCTGAACAACGGAACAAAGAAAAAATGAAAATACGTAAACGCCAGTTCAATTCTCCCGCGGGTCATACCGTGATCCGGGCAGGTTACTGACGGCGCATCACCCAGAGTCTTTGTTTTGGTTTCGATCCCGAATATGCCGATAAACACAAGCTTTTCCTCTTTTCCGGTGTTGCTGATTATACCATATCCGGCCTATGCTTGCTACCATTAAGTGTAAGTTAAAATTACGATGTAATATGGAAAAGCGTAAAATTTCGTGGTATGATATAAGTCAAATCTGCCCGACAGATAATTAAGGACAGGTTTTGGAGGAGAGCATGAGTACTATACAAGAAAAAATAAATGAATTAAGAAAAAAGCATAATGTGCTGATTTTATCGCATTTCTACCAACCGGGAGATGTCCAGGACATCGCGGACATGGTGGGCGATTCATATGGGCTGGCAAAAAAGAGCGCGGAAACCAACGCTGATGTTGTCGTCTTCTGCGGTGTGCTCTTTATGGCGGAAAGCGCAAAAATCCTGAATCCGGAAAAAACCGTGATTCTGCCGGACTTAGACGCCGGATGCCCCATGGCGGATATGGCAACAGCCGAGGATGTCAAGGCTTTAAAGGCCCGGTACCCGGAGGCCGCAGTCGTCTGTTATGTCAACACATCAGCCGAGGTGAAGGCGGAATGTGACGTGTGCTGTACGTCGTCCAATGCGGTTAATATTGTCAACAACCTTAAAGAAAAACAGGTCGTCTTTCTGCCGGATGTCAATCTCGGCGGCTATGTAGGCGCCCAGTGTCCGGATAAAGAGATGATTTTATACGACGGCTACTGCCCCGTTCACCATCTCATCACAGCCGAAGAGATTCTCGCTGTTAAGGCGCAGTATCCGGATGCCCTGTTCCTGGTGCATCCCGAATGCAAAAAGGAAGTGGCGGATTTAGCGGACTTTGTCGGCAGCACCGCACAGATTATCCGGTATGCCACCGAATCATCGCACCAGCAGTTCATCATCGGCACCGAAGAAGGCATTTTGCATGAACTGAAACGGCAAAATCCTGATAAAGAATTCATCGTTGCGGCCAACGGATTTGTCTGCGCGGATATGAAAAAAGTCACGCTGGAAGACGTGCTGCACTCGCTGGAAGATCTGGACGCCGGAAAAGACACCTATACCATCATGCTTGATCCGGATATCATCAGCCGATCAAGAAAATCACTCGACCGGATGCTGGAAATCGGCGGTTGACCACAGAAAAGGATTGTTATGAGACGCTATCTGTTTAATCTGCCGCTCAGTGAAATGACCGTTCACGAGATCGACGTTGCCATCATCGGCAGCGGGATTGCGGGACTCTATGCGGCATATAATCTGGCACCATCCACAAAATGCGTCATCTTTACCAAAGAAGACACCAATACGTCCGCATCCTGGCTGGCACAGGGCGGCATTGCCGTGGTGATCGAAAGCGACGACACCTTCGAATACCACTACGAAGACACCATCAAAGCCGGTGCGGGAATGTGTGACGAAGAAGCCGTGCATACCATTGTCGAGGAAGGCCCATGGGACATCAACAAGTTGATTTCACTCGGCATTAACTTTGACATGGATACCAGCGGCAGGCTGAAAGTCACGATGGAAGGCGGGCACGGCAGGCGGCGTATCCTGCACAGCGGCGGCGACGCGACCGGGCGGGAAATCGTCCGTATCTTAAAGCGGCTGGTTGCTGAGCATGACAATATCACGATGCTGGAAAACTACTTCGCTGTCGATATCGTTACGAACAACAATCAAGTCTGCGGCCTTGCAGCTTATCATAACGGATGGCATCTGTTTAAAACCAGCCATGTTATTATCGCGGCGGGCGGCATCGGCCAGGTCTACCGCTATACCACCAATCCGATGGTCGCAACCGGAGACGGAATTGCGATGGCGCGCAGGGCGGGTGCAAACCTTGCCGATATGGAGTTTGTCCAGTTTCATCCGACCGGATTTTACAGCGAAGAAAGCCGAAACCGGCAGTGTTTCCTGATTTCCGAAGCGGTTCGGGGAGAAGGCGGAGTTCTGCGCAATGAAAAGGGCGTCCGATATATGGTCGGACGGCATCCGTTAAACGAACTTGCGCCGCGGGATATCGTCGCACGGGAAAACTACCGCGAGATCGAGAACCAGTCCCTACCATACGTCAGTTTAGATATCACGCATCAGGACAAAGCGTTTTTAGAAGAGCGCTTCCCCACTATCTTTCAGCGGTTAATGGAAAGCAACATTGATATGTCCAAAGACTACATCCCTGTCGGTCCTGTCCAGCACTATGCCATGGGCGGCATTAAGACCGATCTTTGGGGAAACACGAATGTCAGCGGCTTATATGCGTGCGGAGAAGCCGCATGCACAGGCGTGCACGGCGCCAATCGGCTGGCAAGCAATTCGACGCTGGAATGCCTCGTATTCGGCCGGCGGTGCGCAACGTCGATAAATAATAAAATCGACATGCCAAAGGCCGGACTGCCGGAGATACAGCCGGCTGAGCTGAAAAAAACGGATATCAATATCAATCAGGAAAAGAACAATATCAAAGGTATTATGGTGAAGTTCTGCGGCATTATCCGGAACCGAAAGGGCCTAAAAACCGCGTTGGCACGCATGCGCGAGATTGTGCATCAGCTGGATAATAAGGAATTATCCACGATACCCGAAATGGAATTATATAATATGGCGGTTGTATCAAAGAGCATTATCAAGGCGGCAAAGAAGCGCAAGAAATCCGTCGGTGCGCATTACAGGGAGGATTAGATGAAACTGAATCGGGATTTAGTTACTGATTTTATCGCGCGGGCCTTTGCGGAGGATATCGGAACGGGAGATATCACCACCCAAACCACCATCCCGGAAGGCACAACCATTTCCGGACGCTTTATCGCAAAAGAAGGCGGCATCCTCTGCGGACTCGACATTGCATCGGCAGTGTTTCAATACGCGGATAAAGATATTGTACTGGATTGTCACTATAAAGACGGCGACGAAGTAAAAAAAGGCGACATCATCGCCCACGTATCCGGAGATGCCGCGGGCATTCTTACCGGGGAGCGGTTGGCGCTGAATCTGATGCAGCGGCTGTCCGGCATCGCAACAAACACACGAAAGGCAGTTGCGCAGATTGCCGATTTTCCGGCCAAAATTGCAGATACGCGAAAAACCATACCCGGGCTGCGCGTCTTTGAGAAATATGCGGTTAAGACCGGCGGCGGCACCAACCATCGGTTTAACCTTGCGGACGGAATTTTAATCAAAGATAATCATATTAAAGCCGCAGGCAGCATCACTAACGCGGTGAAGTCCGCCAAGGCAAACGCGCCGCACACGTTGAAGGTGGAAGTCGAAGTCGAGTCTTTGGACCAGTTAAAAGAAGCACTGGACGCCGGCGCAGATATCGTAATGCTGGATAATATGGATAACGCAACCATGAAGCAGGCAGTGGCACAGACTGCCGGACGCGCACTGCTGGAAGCCTCCGGTAATATGGGCGAAAAAGATTTGGCCGAAGTTGCGGCGACCGGCGTGGATATTATCTCTATCGGTGCACTGACCCATTCGGTAAAAGCGCTTGATATCAGTCTGAAATTCGATTAATTTTTTATTTTATAACACTAAACCAACTGCCTGGCTCTTTGGATATATCCATATTATCATGGCAGTTTTTTTATTTTGTAAAAAAACTATGATGTTACTATATAAAATTTGACAGTAACCCACAAGCAAGACTATAATTCAAATATCAGATGTTATATCTGAAACACGATCACACCGGATGCTTTCCGGCAAAACTATACAAGGAGGCCTTTATGACAAAGAAATTGGAGATATACAAATGTGAGTTATGCGGCAATGTCGTTGAAGTACTAAAAGGTGACGGCGCTCCGCTTGTTTGCTGCGGGCAGGACATGACAAAGCAGGAACCGCAGACGGCTGATACATCCGTCGAAAAGCATGTTCCGTTTATTCAGAAGACCGCAGACGGCTATTTGGTAAAAGTTGGGGAAAATACTGCGCATCCGATGGTAGAAGAACACTTCATCCAATGGATTGAACTGCTGGCGGACGGCAAAGTCTACCGTCAGGAATTAAAGCCGGGCGATGCACCCGAGGCTGAATTTAAAGTCGGCGACCTCGGCGATGTTTCCGCCAGGGAATACTGTAACATCCACGGATTATGGGTTGGCTGATTCAATCTAAAAATCGACTGAAAAGGATACCATATACGGTATCCTTTTTTATGTATTTTAAAATTACTATTGACATTAAGCCACTACAGGTTTATAATCACTATTGTTCTATAAACTATAGTGAGGAGGTAACAAATTGGACATTCAGTTTAAGAAAGGTGTACTGGAATTGTGTGTCTTATCGCTGTTAAACGAACAGGACAGATACGGATACGAACTGGCCAGTATCTTAAGTGAAAAAGTCAATATTTCCTCCGGTGCGATTTATCCTGTGCTTCGCAGGCTAAAGACAGATGAACTTGTGGATACCTATTTAGAAGAATCATCCGGCGGACCACCAAGGAAGTATTTTAAACTGACGGAAAGCGGAGACCGCTTAAGAATCAAACTAAAGAAAGACTGGCTGGTATTGAGAGACAATATCGGCAGTATCGTCAAGGAGGGAGGAGACGCATCATGACAAAAAAAGAATTCATGACAAAGCTGAAACGGCTGCTGCCGGAAAAAGACCGGAAAGATATTCTGCTTGACTATGAAGAACATTTTTTAACCGGATTAAATGAAGGCAAAAGCGAGGAACAAATCGCAGACGAACTTGGCGATCCTGTTGATGTGGCGAAGGAATACGGTTATGTTCAGGGAAAAGCACCGGTAGGCAATATGATTTTTGCGGCAATCGGCATTATCCTGTTTGACCTGTTTATTGGAATATCGCTGCTATCATCACTGATATCTATCTGGTTCGGCTTATGGGCAGTCGTACTGGCGTTACTGGTCAGCGGCATTGCCGCTATAATCGGCTCTATGCTAACTATACTGATTCATCCGATACCGTGGTATCTCCTGCTGTTTTCCGGAATATCACTTCTGGGTTTAACCGTATTGTCCGGCATCGGCATGATTTATGTGACCAAGTGGTTCTATAAAGCCATTAAGTGGTTTGTCGAACTGCATATTAAGATTTTTACTAATAAATAAGGAGGCGAAAACGCATGAAAAATAAAACCATTATTATCATCGTTCTGATCAGTCTAGGTGTCTTCATCCTGTTCGGCGTACTCGCCGGTATTGGATTTGCACGCGTTGCTTCTGTTCCCGGAGGTTTCAGTTATAATATTGACGGTAACGGGATTGCTTATTCCGAAAACGAACATTCCGATTTAACCGATGTCGATGTGATTGACATTACGGTGGTTTCATCGGATGTCACCTTTACGGAGTCTGAGAGCGGGCTGGATGCCGTGTTGGATATGCGTGCATGGTCGGAAAAAGAAAAGTTAACCCTTTCGGTTGAAAAAGCCGCAGACACCCTGTACATTGAAGTTGAGCACCCCGCCGTTTCGATATCAACGGTTTGGAGCAGTTTGTCGCTTGCATTGCCGAAAGACTTTGACGGAGAAATTATCGTGCACTCCACATCCGGCGATGTCCGGGGTAATATGACAAACAGCCTGGATGGGCTGGCTGTCCGTACGGTTTCCGGCGACACCGATTTGTCGTTTAAATCTGTGGATAACGTCAAACTGGGCAGCACCTCCGGAACGTTCCGTATTGACAGCAATATTAAAGAGTTGGAAGCGGATTCAACAAGCGGTGAAATCGTTGTCCAAAACCTTGTATCCTCTGATGCAAAGGCCTCGGTGAAAACCGTATCCGGCAGGGTCAGTTTAAGCTATGTTAATGCCTGCGAGACCACAGTCAACACCACCAGTGGTGATGTCCAGATTTCAGTTCCGCAGAATACTCCGCTTAAAGTCCTGTTCAGTTCAGCCAGCGGCAATATGCATGGTGACGTCAACATCAACAAAGACGGTGTACTGTTCGACGTTAAAACGGTTTCCGGTGATTTATCATTCGATTAATATACAATTCAAGGTTGATGCCTTATAGAAAAACGGGATGAATTCTCATCCCGTTTTTTAATTTCCGAAAATCTCATTTTTAAGCCGCCGTCCGGTCGGTGTTGCCGCAACCCCGCCCTCGGCAGTTTCTTTCAATGTGCCGGGCATTGCCTGTCCGACTTTCTTCATCGCCCATACCACCTCGTCAAACGGAATGACGCTTTTAATGCCGGATAAGACCATATCCGCGGCCAGCAGTGCGTTCCCTGCGCCCATCGCATTGCGCTTGGCACACGGGACTTCCACCAGTCCGGCCACCGGATCACATACCAGCCCCATCATCGCTTTAAGCGCAATCGCCCCCGCATCAAACGCCTGCTCCGGAGCGCCTCCGGCCATGGTTACTATTGCCGCCGCACCCATCGCTGCCGCTGAGCCAACCTCTGCCTGGCATCCGCCGCTGGCTCCGGATAAAAACGCATTCTTGCCGATAATGATGCCGACCAGTCCTGCCGCAAGCAGTCCGGAAATACCCGATTCATCCGGCAGACCCTTCTCATCCATCACCGATAAAATC
The DNA here is from genome assembly GCA_963674805.2 of Christensenellaceae bacterium. Classification (GTDB taxonomy): domain Bacteria; phylum Bacillota; class Clostridia; order Christensenellales; family CALMFG01; genus CALMFG01. The sequence continues at coordinate 261,677 of CAXXNY010000021.1, read as the reverse complement.
ACCGCAGGCAGAACCCCGCAGGAACCTGCTGTCGGCGCCGCAACAATACGGCCCATTGAGCAGTTAATCTCCATCACGCTTAAGGCATACGCCGCCGCTTTGGCGATTGTACCGCTGTACGGCTGATTGTCGTTTTGGTACGCCATCAGCTTTTTGGCGTCTCCGGCAAACATCCGGCATGAGGTGCGTCCGCTTTGTTCGGATAATCCGGTTTTCACAGATGACCACATCTCATTTAACCGATATCGCATCCGGTCAATCACCGCATCCCGTGCACTTCCGTTGACCGTGACTTCATATAAAATTGCGGCTTCATCCAGCCCGATCTGTTTATCACGGCAGGCCTTGACGGCATCCGCCGCATTTCTGATCATGATACTCATACCGTTTCCCCTATACTCGAAATAAATTTCACATCCGATATATCGTCAATTTTCTTAATTGCTTCCAGTACATCCGCGCCCACGGCTTCATCCATCTGAACGATCAGGCTTGCGGTTTCACCCCTGACCTGACGGAAAACCTTCATAAACGCAATGTTGATATGATGCTCTGCCAGCACCGCCGAAACATGCGCAATGACACCCGGTTTGTCGTTGTGGCTGGTAATCAGTGTGGCATAATCCCCGTCAAGCTCTACATCGGTGTCGTCGATTTTTGAGATGAGGATACTGCCGCCGCCAATTGACGAGCCTGTCACCGTTTCGGTTCGGCCGCTCTTGCCTGTCATGACAATCTCAACGCTGTTGGGATGCACCTCGCCCAAGTCCGCCTCACTGAACGCATAGCCGATGCCGCGCTCATCCGCAATATTGAATGCATCCTGAATACGGATATCGTCCGGCAAAAAACCCATAATACCGGCCAGCAGCGCCCTGTCCGTTCCGTGGCCTTTCAGCGTTTTATAAAACGAACCGTGCATATGGAACTCTGCCGATGAAACGGGTTCGCCGAACACCTGCGCCGCCATATAACCGATCTTACAGGCCCCTGCGGTATGCGAGCTGGACGGACCGATCATCACCGGGCCGATAATATCAAAAAGGCTGATGTTTTCCATTTTTTTAGCTCCTTGTCATGCTTTTATTATAATCCAATCCATGCACAACCACAAACAAATAAACAGGCGGCACCCATTGCGCTGTCCTTGTTCTAAGCTTTTACTTTTTGGTCAAACGGCTCATTCAGCGCCTCGGTTCCTGCCAGAACAAAGCGCCCGTCTCGGATAATGTCGGATGTGCTTCCGTCTTTTCCTATTACCGTTATGGCCGCTATCTCGTGATACGGCAGTGTGATATCCACATGGCAATTCAAATAAGCTTGATTGATATCCGTCTTGCGGTTCAGCGACTTTTCATTGTCGCGTGCGACTATTTCCTTGCCGTCCAGCGGGTTATAAACCTTTACATCCTCTTCCCAGCTGTAGCAGGTGTCCCCGATTGCGAAATGCGGCCCCATTTTCTCTACAATCAAAATCGGCAGCAGCGGCACGATATTATATTGGTTGGCCATGACATATGCCGTGGTATTCGTACCGATGGCAAATTCACCCATGGGCAGGGTCTCGTGCGTATGCATCAGGTTATCCCTGACATACGCCTTGTTCTCCGCCTCATCCTTAAAATTATCACATCCGTAATCCGCAATCCATCCGTCTTTAAAATCCAGCGTCAGGTTTTGATACTTCAGCTCCTGCAAATAAATTTCACCGATATGCAGTCTTCCGGTTGTGCCTTTTAACACCGGCGACGTAAATACCTCACCCACCGGGATATTGACCTCTGCGACGCAGTTTTCGAAAATGGTCTCTTTGTTGGGATCGTTGATATCAAAGAGTTTTACGCGGATATCGGTCTTGTTGCTGTCTCTGCCTTTGATATGCACATAATCGCCCCTATCCAGTTCGTCGATGATAACCTGCTGTATTTTTGCATATTTATCGCTGTCCAGTGTGTTGACTTTAACGGTCTCATCGAAAATTGCCTCAAACTGGCCGCCGATTTCCGGCAAGGGGTATGCGATAATCACGAAGCTGTAGTTCTTCCGGTCGATATAGCGGTTGGCATTCTGGTTTACTGTATTTGTCTGCCTAATCTCAGCTGTCCGCTGGGCTTCCGACATTTTCAGCGCTTCTTTTTTGTTCTCCGGCGTAAACGGCTGCTCGCCGAATGATTCCAGCGCTATGATGCCCTGATAGCTGCTGAGAATATCTTTCACCACCTCTGCCGCTTTTGCATGCGCTTCAATCACCGTGTCCGCATAGGCTTCGTCCATATATAACGCCTGGTCAAATTTATGGTCATAATCGAACTGACGGTTAGGCGACGTGCCGGATGAACGGTCCAGTGTACAGGTCGGCTGTAATCCCTTTTCCCTTAATAATATATTCGCCGCACGTACTATCCGTTCTGTCCCCGGCTGATAATAGTAGGTCACTGCGTTCTTCCCTTCGGAGGATTTATTCGCCGATGCAATCCCCCGGAAAAACGCATCAATCATCGTCTCAGCCATGCTGTCGATTTCTTTTTTCGGCAATGTCAATAAATATTCCGCCAGCTTCAATTCGTTATCACTGATATAGTTCCCAAAGCGGAACAAATAACGAAGATCAGTTAAATCAACGGTGTCCGCCACATCTGCCCAGAAACGGTTATTCGGATCCATACTCATGCGATAGCGCAACTCATATCGCTGCTGTAAATCCTCAGCCGCAGAATCCCTAATCACCGCATGTACGGCTTTGCTGTCCTTATTCCCTTCAAGCAAGTTCACTGCAATCCGATTAAACATCGCGAATATCCGCACAATATCGATCGTTCGGTGCTGGTATGCGGCGCGGATACACGGATAAACCGATGCCGCCATATAAGAAAGCATCTGGCCCATCGGCTCACCGAATCCGGCAACCGATACTTTCGGATTCGCATATGACTTTGCATACCGTTCGCCGATGATATCCGCATAGAATGCCTGGTTTCCCGCCTTGAGTTCCTCAAACGCATTCCGCTTAAAATAATCATCATCTATTTTTGTTTCAAGTTCAGCCAGCGTTAACAGCTGTCCCGCTGTCCGCCGGATAAAATCGCTGTACTTATAATCGCTCTTTCCCTCCACCGCACTCAGCAACTCCCTTGTGCGATTGATTTCCCGCTCATACTGTGCTTGCTTTGGCTGGTTATACGGTTTTAAATAAGTCTTTATATCAAACATTCTGTTTCTCCTTATTTCATGATGTGCCCTTATTTTAACGGTTTTTACTGCATCATTCAAACCATATTCTGGTGGATGCGGGTAGTCCGCGTATGGTATAATAATGACATCATATCACAGGCGGTGTATCCATGAGTTATTATATTGATTTATCCAAAATCTCCATGGACACGTATCAAGAAATGCTGCTTAACCGGTACTTAATCCCGAGCCAAATGGTTTTGAGGGAAAATATTGATGCGCATTTTAAAAAACTGCAGGATTCCGGTATCCGGAACATGCAGGATTTACTGCTCAAATTAAAAACAAAGAAAAGCGCAGAAATGCTTGCAGCGGCGCTTGATATTCCAATCGATTATATGGTCGTGCTGCGGCGGGAAGTCGGCGGGCATCACCCGCAGGCAAGAAAAACAGATGAATACCCAACCATTGATGACGCGGTCAAAGCCGGGCTTAATGAGATGGGCGTTACCTCAAGTGACCAGTTATATCCGCTGGTATTAACGCCGGATGACCGTAAGGCGCTCGGCACCAAGCTGGGCGTATTGGAAGTGCAGATGCTTCATATTGCAAAGCTGATGGATGTGACCCGGCTGAGGTATGTCAGTCCGCTGTTTGCGACACTGCTGGTGCATTCGCCCTACGATACGGTTGTGAATATTTCAAAGGCCGACCCAAAGACAATGTATGATGATCTTGCGATTTTGAATGCGGCTCAGCAGTTTTTTAAGGGAAAGCTTGGCAAGAACGATACACTGTTTTTGATTCAGGATACACAACACGTCGATATCGACCTGGTTCTTTCATAAACGCGGAGGCAGCTATGCTGATTAAAAAAAACATTGATGTAATCGGCGTCCCCATGGATTACGGCGCCAACCGGCGCGGTGTGGACATGGGCCCCAGCGCCATTCGTTATTCCGGCCTTGAGGCACGCCTTTCTGCGCTTGGACTTTCTTATCATGATTTAGGCAACATTCCGGTCCCGCTGCCTGAAACCCGGCATGCGGTACAAAATCCGGTTGATTTTTTAAATGAGATTGTCACAGTAAACCAATCGCTTTTTGAGACCGTTTCCGCATCTTTTTCTGCGGGCAGCCTGCCGCTGGTTTTAGGCGGTGACCATTCCATGGCCGCAGGCTCGGCACTTGCGGCACAGGCGTATTATAAAAACATCGGAGTTATCTGGATTGATGCGCATGCGGACTTTCATACGCGCGCCACAACGATTTCGGGCAATCCGCACGGGATGCCGCTGGCCGCAATCACCGGGCAGGAGAAAGACGGCCTCGCCGCATTTTATCAAGATACGGCTGGATTTGTATCGCCGAAACATACGGTGATTGTTGGTGCACGCGACCTCGAAGACGGCGAGATCGAATCTCTCAAGCGTTCGGATGTAACCGTCTGTTCGATGACGGATATCGACCTGAACGGCATGCGGGAAACGATGCAAAAAGCGCTCCAAATCGCCGGGAGCGGCACTGCCGGTGTTCATGTCAGCTTTGATCTGGACGTGGTGTCACCCAAGGAAGCCCCCGGTGTCGGCACGCCCGTAAAAGGCGGACTCACCTACCGTGAGGCGCATCTGGCGATGGAGATGATTGCGCAATCCGGGCTGATGCGGTCTTTGGATCTTGTCGAGCTGAACCCCATCACCGACCTTGGCAATGTAACGGGCGAACTCGCTGTGAGTTTAATTTTATCGGCTTTTGGAAAGAATATTCTTTAAAATATACGAGGTATACTTATGGATTCAACTACCCCTTTTAAGGCGCCTGATTTTAGCCAGGCTATTTTTAAAAACGCACCCGATGCCGTGATGCAGCCTGCAGTGCAGGACGGCATTGTACCGGATGATTTTCATGCCACAAGCATCTTCCCTGAATATATCAAGATTGACGGGGACTGGCGGTTGATCCAATCCTCGCGTATGGACTGCTGTGTGGTGATACGCAGCGGCGAACCTTTTGCCGTTGAACAACGAAACGTAAAAAAAGACGACGCGGTGGTCATCGGTCGCAAGGATGACGCCTCTCTCGGCATATACCTGCACGCAAGCGGCTTTTTATCAGCAGGCAGCGGGATGGAGGCGTTTGCGTTCCGGACTTCCCGTACGCGCGAAACCTCCTATTCAATGGATTATGATTCACTGTATGATCTGTTGAAATACGAAAGAGAGAACGGATACATCGTCTGGGTGCTTGGCCCGGCGGTGGCGTTTGATTATGATTCCAGAAAATCCATGCAGCAGCTGATTGAGAACGGCTATGTCCAGCATATCTTTGCCGGCAATGCACTGGCGACGCATGATCTTGAGGCGAGTTATCTCAAGACCGCACTGGGTCAGGATATCTATACACAGGAAAGCATCCCGAACGGGCATTACCACCATCTGCAGACCATTAACGATGTACGGGCGGCAGGAAGCATCAATGCCTTTATCAAGCAAAAAAACATTACCGAAGGCATCATGTACGCCATGGAAACCCAAGGCATCGGTTATGTTCTGGCGGGCTCAATCCGCGACGACGGGCCTTTGCCCGAGGTGATCGGGGATGTATATGAATGCCAGAAGCGTATGCGGAGCGTGATTGGCAAGGCCACAACGGTTATCGGGCTTGCGACCCAGCTGCACACCATCGCCACCGGCAATATGACCCCGTCTTATGTGGTGAAAAACGGCGTCGTACGTCCGGTTAACTTCTATACGGTGGACATCACTGAATTCGCGGTGAACAAATTACGGGACCGCGGCTCGCTGGCGGTTAAGTCTATCGTCACCAACGTACAGGATTTCCTGGTTCACCTTTCCCACGGGCTGGACCTGAAATAGGTGGCATGATGAAAAAAGCATTGCTTATAATTGATATCCAAAACGGATTGACGTTAAAAAAGAAATTATATCAGGCGGATGATTTTATCCTAACAGTCAACCGGGCAATCGACAGCTTTCGAAGTGGCGGTGATTTGGTCGTATTTGTCCAGCACAATAACAGACTGCTTGAGCACGGCACAGAGGACTGGCAGCTGGATGGCCGGCTGAATTGCAGGCCGGACGATTCTGTCTTTGAAAAACAAAACGGGAATGCATTTTTAAATACGGGAATCAGCGCGCTTTTGAAAGAGCAAGACGTCACCGATGTCGTGGTGTGCGGGCTGGTGACGCACGGATGTATTTGGCATACCTGTCTGGGCGCGCAGGCAGAAGGCTTTGATACATATATACTAAGCGGCGGGCATACCAGCTGGCATGCAAAGGCGCAGGATAAGATCGATGAAACCGAGGCAAAACTCGCCGAGGCCGGAATCAACGCATACACAATGCCAAATTGAAAAACGGATAAAATATTATTAGATAACAAAACAGGGCTTACCGCCCTGTTTTTTATGAATCAATCAAAACTCATTATTCCATAATACCAAGTGTATAGGCGCCGCCGTCATCATCCACCATGCCGAGTGATAAAATGTCCACAGGGCTGGTTAATGAAAATGCCAGTTTCAGCATATCCGCCGACCAGTAAGCATAATTTGTGCTCAGCCGGATAACATAGCGGTGAGTACCCTCGGAAACAAAGAACTTATAGTTGCCGGCCGGCGTACCATCCGCCGACAGTGTCACTTCCGCGTTCAGTTCCGCAGTTGCAGCGATTTCGATGACCAGATTCATCGCTTTATTCACAGGCGCAAAAGGTTCGCTTTCAAACCCTGCAATGCCGCTTAGTGCTGGTTCAACACCTTTGACCTGCTGGTAAATATTTTTTCCGTCCTTTTCTCCCCACAGTAACGGCAGATATCCCATCGGCCGTTTCCAGAATTCGGAACATCCGTCGATCAGCTTAAATTTATCCGATAAAAGCGCCGCGTATTCATCCCGCTTCTCTGGCAGGCAATAGACGTCGATTTCACTCAGTCTGACCAGCGGAACGTAATTTGCATATACATATTCATAGACTTTGTAGAATTTATAATCCAGAGTGATACCGTCAATTGCCGTAAAGAAGATACCTTCGTCTGAGTCACGGTAGATCGGCACCAGCGCCAATGGCGCATCCACTTTCTTGACTTCATTTATTGCCATACGCTGTCCGCTGTCGCCGTTCAGCATCATCGGCATCTGATTGACATAGAATGGGTTCTTCTTATCCGTAAGTGCATAGAAATAATTCACTGACGCAGCATCCATGTAGGTCTGGTCCTCGGTTAACACCGTATCAACCAGCGTCTTAAACGTCGCAACATCCGCATGGCTTTCGCCCTTAACCCGGGTTCCGTTCATCGGCTCCTGCGGTGCATACTGGGACTGATAGTTTTGCGAGGATACCGCATAATGCGTCAGGCTGTGGTTGCCGTAGGTTATATTTGGTATTCTCACATCATCACTGTTAAGCGACGGATAACTGATCCCAAAGATCATCACACTGACTAAAATAACGGCTGAAAAGCGGGCAATCATATTCTGCCGATCCGGTTTAACCGCAGTGACAGTCACCAGCGATAAAAAGTATGTGCCGGCAATAAACCAAATGCTGCCGTATTCAATCAGGGAATGACGGACAATGCCTCTGGACAGGTTGAAATAATAGAAAACAACAAAGAACAGGAATGCGGCGATTCGCGTCTTGTCATATCCCTCTTTTTTATCCACAATAAAATACCGGTAACAGAACCACAGCGTGACCGCCGCAAGGCTGATCGGCATAACAGAATAAACGAGATTATAAACGAACAGCGTTCTGTCGCCTGACTGCGCATACCCCCAGTTTTGGGAAGAGCCGGCCGCAATCATAAACTCCTTTGCCCGGAGAATCGGCGAAATGCCCTTCAGCGTACATATCGCTGCATATAATGCAACAGCAAACAGCAGCGCAATGGCACCGGCCAGCGCCAGCGTGCCGATACGCTTGATTTCCTTGCCGCTGAGATTCACCAGGCAGTACGCCAATATACCTGAAATCATCGCCGCAACGCCGACATCCAGCCGGTATAAGCACAATACCACGCAAACAATAATGAAGACAAAGCGTTGCCATGGTTTATCCGTTTTAATCAGCTTTTCAATTGCCAAAATCATAATAACCGGAATTATATAGATCTCAAAGAAGACCATCCGGAGCAGGGGAAATCCCAGCACAAAGACAAAGCTTTCCGCTTCACCGATTACCTTTTTGAGCAGTGTGTAGGTCAACAACGCATAGATCGGCATGTACAGGCCGTGGTACAGGCCTTCCGTCCAGACTTCGTAGCCGTTTAACAAGCCTTCAATAAATCCAAAGAACTGTGCAAAGAGCATATGCGCATCAAAACTTTCGATAATCGGCAGTGATCCGAATCTGAAGAACTGATGAACCGATAATCCCGCGTTTGCATACTCAAAAAACTCACCTCCGGCTGCCGCCATTCTGGCAGGCTGTCCGATCAGCATGCCAATCGTTAATACTGTAATCGGCAGATAGAGTTTGTATATCAATTGTGTTCTGGTTTTTTTACGCTTACCGCGAATTGTAAAGTACAGCACGATACTGATCAGTACAATTGCCGCGTACATTGGATATTGAATATTCAAAACAATGTTGAATCGTTTATTGATGATATTCAGCCCTTCAAGGCACAGAGATTGGGCAAGAGCCGTAAGCAAAAATGGGATCGCCGCAAGAATGACGCGGTCCGGATTTTTCACAAGCCTTGACTGAAACAGCAGGTATAATACCAGACTGACCGCACCGGCCATAACCGCCACGGCCAGTATATACAAATCACTGCTAAGCCCAAGCTTTTGCAGCATGGTCCCGATAAAAACCGTCATAATCACACTGAGTGAGAGGCTTAGCACCAGCATGTCAAAGTTGCGTTTCGCGTAGTGGTCGCGCAGGATGAACAGCAGGCCGATAAATACCGGAATGATGAACACTGCAATCGCCAGCGCAAACTCTTCGAGCTTATAGTTAAGCAATAATGTCACGATAAGCGAAACTGCCCCTAACAGAGATATATTCCGGACAAAGTGAAAGCCCGTTTTACCCTGTGCCTCAATTTTTTTATTTTTTAATATCTGAAACAATCCGAACCCAATTGCCGCAAACAGAACCACAGCCAGCAGAATCATCAGATAGTACTGGTTGACCCGCGCACCTATATCGACATTATGCGCGCTCGCCTGAGAATTGATATGCTCAGAAAAATCACTGACGCCCGTCACATTGGACAGCGTGTTCTTAAATATTGGCAGAACAAGCGCCAAAGAAAAAAACAGTGCCGTGCATACGGATGTAAAAAATGCGGTTGTATTTTTTCTGATCTGGCTGAAGAACACCAGTTCGTTTGTCTTCATGATTAAATCTCCTTAAATATGAGCGGAACAGTTACCGCCCCGCACTGGAATGATTTTATCATACCCCCTATAAGATGTAAACACGCCCTAACCTGCATCGGCGCCGCCATTAGGCAATCAAAAAAACGGCTCTCGCCTGCCGCTTTGCATTTTTTGATATTAAGCAACCATGCTCCGCTATACCCCTGTTTGTATCGGAACGGGTATCTGTTTGATGACCTTCTCCCACCGCTTATTTATTCATATTGTCGATGATTTTCATCAGCACGCGCCTGAACTCCTTGCGTTCATCTTCTTTTATGCCCTGGTATATCTTATCGTAAAGCTCTGCTGAGATCTTCTCATAGACCGGTTTAAGCGCCTCGCCTTTTTTTGTAAGCATTACCCTCGTGGCCCGCCGGTCGCGCAAATCCTTCTCGATTCTCACATAACCAAAATCGACCAGTTTTTTGATCAGAGTGGTAATCGTCGAAGGGTCTTTACCGAGCTCAAAGGACAGCTCTCCCATAGTCATGCTATTCTGGCGCAGCAACCGCCGGATGATATCCCCATGCGAAGTGGCCATGCCGTCCACCCCGTTATCCCGGAGCCTGTTCAGAATATAACCGTGTATCCGCTTGCGCGCAATGCTGATCAATACCGCCGTATTATCCATATTCGTTCATCTCTTCTTATAATTTATTTGGATATCCAAGTATCTACGGTGATTGTACATCTTCTTCCATATAAAGTCAAGTCAATGCCCTTTTAAACACAAAAAAGAGGCCAATAGTTTCAGCCCCTTTTATAAACAGTTTTCTTATTCAGCAGGTGTTTCTGCTGGTTTAAACAATGACGTGTCATAGGACCCGATATACGAATCCCGTGTCACATAATCATCTAAAAAGTCTATGATTTCTTCATCCTCAACCAAAACCACCAGCTCGTCATAGCGCTGCAGCGCTTCGGCAAAGTTCTCCTCCTCATCGGGGGAAATGTAGATTTTCGGATCCGGCTTCGGGAACAGCCGGTACTGCGCAACAAATGCAAAGTAGTCGTCATCATCCGGATAATCGTCCGAGACATAAAGGGCAAACTTTGTATTGATATAACTCGGCCCACGGTTCTCTTCAATCGCTGGGACAAACAGCTGCGGCAGGGTGCCTTCTTTTTTGAACGACCGGTAAAACCAGCTGAAATCAAAGTGAATCAGCGCAGCGCTCAGTACAATCAGTACAACACTGCTGACCATTGCGTATCCGGCTTGCCTGCGCTTTTGTTTTACCGCAGCCAGATCCGCCTTTGGCGCCGCATCATAATCGTATGCTGTGCCTATGGCAATCACGCCGACAATATAGATGAAAATCGTGTTCATATACCGGTCAAATCCAGCGAGTATAAGGGATTCGGTCATCGGCATCGAAAAGACATACATACCGTACAGCGCAATATAATATAAAAGGAATAACGCATCCGCCGTTATCCATGCAGTCAGCGTACCGCGCGCTTTGCGCCGCAACGCCAGCTTTTGAATCAGAAACGATACCAGCATCCCGGCATTAATCAGCGCAACCATTAAGGTCGTATGCACACTGAGGTCTTTGAGTTTATCTACCATCAAACCGCCGATTACCGCGATATCTCCAAACGATTTATTCAGAAACGAACGGTAGAAATAATACAGGCTCATTGAGTGCTTGGTGACCACATACGGAAAGACATAATCAGTATGCGCCTTCCATAACACCAGCGCCCCGAGCGCTGCCGCAATTGAAATCAATACGGTATTACGTGTCTTCTTATATTCAGAGGTTCTGCCGGATGCTTTGCGTGATTTAACCAGCAGATAAAGCAGATAAATCATATTGAGCACCGCAAAAAGCAGCCCGCTGTTTTTGATCAGCAGAACAGCCGCCATCGGCGGGACAGACAGCATCGCCGCTTTTTTTAGGTCGTTACGGTAACAGTAAGTGATCGCAAGCGCACCCAGCCCGGTCAGCGCCAGAACGGTATCCACCAGCATCGTATCCGGCGCCGGATGAACAATCAGCATGCAGGACAGCGCAAACAATACCGCCACCCATATTTTTTTCTTTTCTTTTATTAAACCGGAAACCGCCAGCACCGGTGTCAGCATCAGATAAAACTGCCCGGTCAGCAAGTGCGGCTCCGAGAATCCCACAGATTTAACGAAATAATACACATACAGCGCACTGCCCGGCGGATATGTCCTGAACATAATCGCGTCAGAATTGAAGTTCGGCAGCCAATCGAGCATCCACATTTCTTTAACCAATGTTGCCCAATGGGAAAAGTCGTCATAGTGCTCCAGGCTTGCGGCCTGCAAGCGGATTGTAAAGTAGACCAGCACGGCGCCAAAGAACCAGAATCCCGCACTGCTCATGATGTTTTCCTTAACGAATTTGCCCATCTCTTTTTTGTACAGGTACACATAAAACATCACAGCACCGGTGACAAACACTGCAAGCGCCGCATAAAACATCAGGCCGAGCAGTCCGCCGACAAGCAGCACCAAAATAATCAGCGAAGATAAAATCAGCGGCAGAAATTCAGCCTGCGCCTTTAGTTTTTTGTGCAGATAGACCATCCATCCCAAACAGGACGCAAAGAAAAAAATGTAACGCAGAATCGTAATCACAATCATGGGCATTATTCCATTCTAAAATATTTGGAGTGCAAAAATCTGTCTCTTCCGTCATTAAAACACGGTTTGATACTTTCGTCAATATTACTAGGGCATTTACTCAAGAATTTTAATCTGAGGCGATATCAGGCTATACAGCGCCTGAAATAATGGACATCGCAAAGACCAGCACCGGAATCGTCAGTATCAGCATCATGGTGGAAATCACGGTTGCCTCCGACGCTTTTACGAGGTTTTTTTGGTTATACTCCATCGCGGTAATCACACTCGTCGTAGCAATCGGCATCCCCATAAACAACACCGCCAGCATGGCCGGCATACCAGAAAATCCGAGGAATCGCAGGAGATATGCAAATGCAATGGGGTAAAGTGTCATTTTAATAACGCTGATGATAATGATACGGTAGTTTTTAAACACACCTTTTAGCTTGATCCTGTTCACCGATGCGCCCACCACAATCATAGCAAGCGGGGATGTCAGTCTTCCCAGCAACTCTGCCGTTTGATTAACAATACCCGGCAGTTGAATATCGAATAAAAACAGCACGATACAGAGTACCGCCGCGATTGTGCCGGGGTTAACCATCAGCTTCCATTCAAAAGCCGCCGGTTTTTCTGTTTCAGAATACCGGCTCATTAAATAGATTCCCAGCGAATACAGCAGCAGGCTGTAAACTACGTTTGCAATCGCCGCTAATAAAATCCCCTGACTGCCGATCACAATCAAAACCATCGGGTATCCGATAAATCCGATGTTGCCGAAAATACTGATATACTGATAAAAAGGGCGTTCTTCCTTTGGAATAAAGAGTACCTTTAAAATCAGCAAGCTCAATACAAAAACAAAGAGATACGAAAAAATCGTCAGGCCCGTCATTTTCAGCATATCTGTTTTGACCAGCTGCCCGCTGTTACTCAATCCAGCTAATATCGTCGCAGGAATCGTCACGTTCAACAGTAGCTTCGTGATACCGGATACTACTTCATCATTCAGAATCTTCAGCCGGTAAATCAATGCGCCGATAATCATCACGATATATAAAATCAATACTTGTGACAGTAAACTGCTGTAATCACTCATTTTTTAATTCAGGTTATCCTCTCATACATCAGGTCTTGTTTAAAATGAAACAGCAAGCGTTTACCATTCCCAATACGGTAAAAGCTTGCTGCTTATTATACCATTTTGTTTTCTAAAGGCCAGCCATTTTGCCAAAAAAACTTTTGCATGCGGCCGTTCAATGGTTTTGTTCTGTCTACTTAGGCTGTTTACCGATATAAGCGAGAATGCCGCCATCCACGTACAGCACATGTCCGTTTACAAAATTCGAAGCGTCTGACGCAAGAAATACCGCCGGACCCACCAGGTCTTCCGGCTTGCCCCAACGCCCTGCCGGGGTTTTTGCGATGATAAATGAATTAAAAGGATGGCCTTCTTCGCGCAGCGGTGCGGTCTGCGGTGTTGCGATATATCCGGGCCCGATGCCGTTGCACTGGATATTATACTCACCGTATTCGGAAGCAATGTTTCTGGTCAGCATTTTAAGTCCGCCTTTTGCCGCAGCATATGCCGAAACTGTTTCGCGGCCAAGCTCGCTCATCATTGAGCAGATATTGATAATTTTACCTCCGCCATTTTTAATCATACTCGGAATAACGGCTTTAGACATGATAAACGGCCCGTTAAGGTCAATATCAATTACCTGCCTGAATTCCGCCGCCGTCATTTCGACCATCGGGATGCGTTTAATGATGCCCGCGTTATTCACGAGGATATCAATCACGCCGACTTCTTTTTCTACTTTCACGATAAATTCAGCAACCGCATCCTCATCGGTCACGTCGCAGACATAGCCGTGTGCTTTGATACCATCTTCTGCGTATGTCTGAAGACCTTTATCCACAAGTTCCTGCTTAATATCGTTAAAGACGATTGTCGCACCGGCATTCGCCATGCCTTTTGCCATCGCCATGCCAATACCATATGACGCACCCGTGACCAGCGCAATCCTGCCTGTTAAATCAAAATCAGCTTTCATTCCGCCCTCCCTTATCGTATGTCCTTCATCGTCACATGATCCATATCAGTAAACGTTTGGTTTTCGCCCGCCATGCCCCAGATAAACTTATATGATACTGTGCCGCATCCGCTGTGAATCGACCATGATGGTGAAATCACGGCCTCTTCGTTTCTGACGATGATATGGCGTGTTTCCGAAGGCTCACCCATAAAATGAACCACAATATTATCCTCTTTTACAGCAAAGTAAAAATAGACTTCCATCCGCCGTTCATGCGTATGCGACGGCATCGTATTCCAGACATTGGCTTCTTCCATCTCGGTCAGTCCCATCATCAGCTGGCAGGTCTGCATTACGTCAGGGTGAATATATTGGTTAATTACCCGTTTGTTTGACGCCGACTGTTCGCCCATCGGCACTTTAGCGGCCTTGGTGATATCCACATGCACCGTCGGGTAGGTCATATGCGCCGGGGTGCTTAAGCAGTAATATTTTGCAGGGTCGCTTATATTGTTACTGCTGAATACCACTTTTTTTGCGCCTTTGCCGACATACAGCCCGTCCAGGCTGTTCAGCGTATATGTTTCGCCGTCAACCGTTATGGTCCCATTACCGCCGACATTGATCAGCCCGAGCTCACGTCTTTCCAAAAAGTAATCCGTGCCTAGGTTCTTCATGGTATCAATATCGTCCCCTATTTCAAGGTCCTTAGCCGCCGGACAGTATCCCATGGTAATGATTCGGTCAACATGAGAATAGACGCGTTTAATGCCGTCCGGGGTAAACAATCCGGTGATTAAAAACTCTTTTCTGATCCGATCCGTATCATAGCGCTTCGCATCAGCCGCAGATGCCGCTTGTCTGATCTCCATAATTCTTTCCTTCTTTCCTATGCTAATAATTTCTTAATCGATTTTCTGTATTCTCCCGGAGTGACGCCCGTATAATCGACAAACAGTTTTGAGAAATATTTGCTGTCGGCATATCCGACTTTTTCGCTGACCGCGGTGATGGTTACGTCTGCGCTTTCCAGCAGGGTCTTTGCCTTTTCCATCCGGATGCGCCGTAAATAAGACACAAAGGATTCCCCCAGCTGTTCCTTGAAAAACTTGCTGAAATAACACGGGTTCAGGCTGACCGCATATGCGACGTCATCACGTGAAATATCTTTATGATAATTGCATTTGATAAAATTCATTGCCGATAAGATAGAGGATGTCTTTTGTTTTTTTGTATTGGACAGCAGATAAATGTTTTTTGCGAGGTTTGTCAAATAGTTGGCGCACATGCGCTTTAAGTCTTCAGCGCTCTTAAAACTCATTATGGTCTGCCAGTCTTTTGCGTTAAACAGCACGTAGTCCGTTTTGACCATGCCGTCGTTCACCTTTTCGGTGATGATAATGAGCATTTCCAGCACCATGGTTTTGGAGTGGTGCAGCGGCTGGCTGTCCATAACGTCGAGCAGCATATTGATATAAGATTCCAGCATCTCGGCGGCATTCACTTTTGCATTACGCAGATAGGATTCAACAAGCTGCGTTAAGAAAGTATCCGAATACGCTTTGCCGCTCTCTTCGCTGGTCTTTGTCGCCATTGACTGCAGTTTAATCCGGTTAGAGCAGTATCTTTCGTATGCGCTGTTTAACAATCCTTCCAACTCCTGCTTATTAAATACGTCCTGAAGGTATTGTGAAACACCATTATTAAAAACATGGCAGAGGGAATGATAGTCCTTACAGTTCCCATAACCCAGTATAATTGAGAATAAAAGGTTGTTCTGGATGGTCTTGACGAGTTTCACGCCCGCCGGATTTGCTTTGTCGATACGCGCAAATGCGATATCAACACTGTGTGAAGAAATGTAAGCCTCGGCTTCCGTCTCTGTTGTGCATAAAATGATTTTGTTGAGCTTAATATTCGATTGATGAATACAGTCCTGTACCCAGTTTCGTGTCAATTGATTATTATCAACAACCATAATCGTGCACATATCGCTGGCCTCCTAATCATTTTCAAACATATGTTAACATTAAAAAAGAGCATTTTATATCCAATTATTGATATAAATCTTACATAAATTATGCTATAATGCTAGTGAAATACCTAAATATTCGTCTTGTGGAGAGAAAAATGCCATATTCCTTTGAGAGCAAAGAAAGTTTTGATAATGATTTGGATTTACGATTTAAAGGCAACAATGTTTCCTGTTTCCCTGATTTCCACTTCCATGACCACTTCGAACTTTTTTATTCCGTCAGCGGCGGTAAGCAGTATGTGATTGAGGACACCTTTTATTCACTGGATCCCGGCGACCTGTTCATTATCAACAATTTCGAGATCCATAAACCGCTTCGCGATCCGAACGGCGATTACCAGCGGGTGGTCATTACGTTCAGTCCGGACAAAATTAAAGAAATTAACGCGAAGCATTCCATATCCCTGCTCAGCTGCTTCATCTCCAGAAAAGGCGGCACGCATAATAAAATCAGTCTGAATAAAGACCAGCAGAAGACCTTTCTTGATATTGCGCATAAAATCGACAACTTGAACATGGATTCGTTTGGTTCACAGGCATTGTTGGAATCCTATTATATTGAGCTTTTGGTTCATGTGAACCGGTGGTTCAGAGAAAATTTCTCCACAGAAAAAAGGGATGAGAGCTATGGGTTTAATCCCACGGTCAAATCCATCATCGATTATACAAATGATAACTTCACCACGAATATTACGCTTGAAACACTGGCGGATGAATTTCATTTAAACAAGCACTATATGTGCCAGCTGTTTAAAAACACCACCGGCACCACTATCCACCGTTATATCGTTTCCCGCCGTCTGGCCCGCGCAAAAATCCTGCTGCATCAGGGGCATAATGTGACCGCAACCAGCGACCTGTGCGGTTTTCAGAATTATACCAACTTCATCCGGACATTTAAAAAACACTTCGGCGTATCACCGAAGCAGTTCGCCAATAACGATTAAGCCCGGCAGCCTCTGTCCGCGTCGCAGAGCGCCTGATGTCTTTTCATGATATCAATGCCGTCCTTCCAATCGTTTGACCGGCATATCGCGGTTAATCCCGTTAATATCGGCTTGCCGTCGTCCCCTGTCTCAACCGTTTGCCGCATCTGTTCAAAGCTGCTGCCATTCCCCCATCCCACGATTGCAATATTTCTCGCTTTCAGGTTCTGATAACATGCTTTCAGATCATACAGCGCAGGATGTTCATAATAAACACAGCGCAGATATTCACTGTTCGTCAGTTCATTATGCCAGTCCCGGTACGCTTCGGTATAGCGTAGCGATCCGCCGCCCTGTCCTTTAAACGCAAACAAAATATACTTACTGGCTTCAGTACTGAATTGCTGGCAGGGGTCTTCCGGAAGCTGTTCTCCCGCGCCGTCGGCATGCACCAATACCCTGCCGCCGCAGCAGCAGCCATGCACAAACACAGCATCATACAAGTGGTCAGTCAGCAGCGGATCCAGTTCACGTCTAAATTGAATATAAGTTCTGGCGGCAATGCTCACCATCTCCCGCATCATCTCCGGGCTTTCCGTGCTTAGGGAACAAATCTCGTCACCGGCAACTAAACGCAGGATATGCAAGGGTCCCTGAATGTCCGGCTGGGTAATGTGAATGGCTTTATAACATTTGGGATATGACTGCATCCGCTCATGATAATATTGGCAAGTTTCAATCACGCGTTTCCCCAGCGCCGTTTTCACGTCGGGAATGCCTTTTGCGAAAACCCTTCTGGCTTCATCTATCCCAATCGGTTCCACGCTGAGGCCTTTTTTATTGCATTGTGGAATCTTACAGCCAAACATGGACGCAATGATTCCCTGCCCGTAATCCGCGCGAATCATCAGCGGGCAGTCATCTTTTATCCGGACGCTGTTATAAGAACTGTGCATAGTGCTCCACAGAATCTCGTTATACAGCATCTTTTCCGGATTATCATAGACTTCATCCGCCGGCCAGCGCTCAAATCCTTCGGGATTCGTATTGATGGTCAGCGGAAGTCTCTTTATTTCTTTATAATTAATCGCATCATATTGAAGTTGTTCGATTTCTCGTAGATGGTCAAGATCAATATGCTCTTCCATATAATCAAGCAAGCGCGTTAACTCTGCGTGTTTCTTCATTTGCTTTCCCCGTAAAACGACGTCTTTGCTAATACATCAGCAGATTAGGCAGCCAGAGCGAGATTGCCGGAATATATGTCACCAGCAGCAGTACAATCACGTTACAGATGACAAACGGCGCTGCCGCAACAAATATCTCTGTAATGGATAGTTTTGACACCTTGGCCCCGGCGTTGAGGCACATTCCGATCGGCGGCGTAACCAATCCGATCGCGCACCCGACAATCATTACTGCACCGAACTGCAGCGGACTCATGCCGAGCGTTTCCACCACCGGCAGCAGAATAGGCGCCACCAGAATGATGATCGGCGTTACGTCGATAAACGTGCCGGCAAACAGGATCAGAAGGTCAATCAGCAGCAGCAATGTCCACTTAGGTACATTGAGCGTCAATAAGAAGTTTGCCACGATCGTCGGAATCTTTTCAACTCCGAGAATCCATGAGAATATCATCGAAGCCCCGATGACCAGCATAACGCTGCTGGATGTCAAAACCGTTCTTTTAATGACCGGTTTAAGGTCCTTAACCTTCAGCTCACGGTAAATCAAAAATCCGACAAGCACCGCATACAAACATGCAATCCCGGCTGATTCACTGGCAGTCGCAATCCCAAAGGTCACAACAACGATAATCACAACCGGCATCAGCATCGCCAGCGCGCCGTCACGCATCGTATGTGTAAAATGTTTTCGGTCAAACGCTGTTTTCGGCGGGTGCAGGTTCTTTTTCTTTGAGATTATATACACCAATACAATCTGCGTTACGCCGATCAGCAGGCCGGGAATCATTCCTGCTAAGAACAGTGCCCCGACGGACTGGTCGGAAACCATCGCATACATCAGCATCGGCACCGACGGCGGAATAATCATCCCCATTGT
Source organism: Christensenellaceae bacterium (assembly GCA_963674805.2). Classification (GTDB taxonomy): domain Bacteria; phylum Bacillota; class Clostridia; order Christensenellales; family CALMFG01; genus CALMFG01. Next base: position 242,440 of record CAXXNY010000021.1, on the reverse strand, counting down.
CGATGATGCTACCGTGATCCCTGTCGCCAATTTTTCCGAATATCCGCGCTCCTGCATCGCAGGAATCAGAACAGAACCCAGAGCGGATGTGTCCGCAACCGATGAGCCGGAGATACCGCCAAAGATCATGGACGCCACTACGTTCACTTCGCCGAGTCCGCCCCGGATGGGTCTGACCAAATATAAACTAAAGTCGATAATTCGTTTGGTGATGCCGCCACGGTTCATCAGTTCTCCCATCATGATAAACAGCGGCATAGCGATAATGACAAAACTGTCGGTTCCCGCCCATATTCTCTGCGGGATGATTACCATATACTCAGGTGAGAACAATCCCATATAGAGCAGGCTGGATCCTGCCAGAGCAAACACCAACGGAACTTTTAATAATAACAAAACGACAAAGGCAATCAGTAGTACAGCAATTTCCATTATTGTTCACCCCCCGCTTCCGTAAACGTGTCTTTCTTAAAGATACAAATCAATCTCTTAATCGCAAACACCGTCACTAAGAGAATGCATACCGCAAACATAATCGTGAAGATGGCAGACACGATCGTCATCATCACCGGTTTGATTGATGTTTTAATTTTCTCAATCCAAGCAATCGTCGTATATAAATAGCCGATACCGCCTGCAGCCGCAGCATAGATTAAAAACAATAGGAGATTCCATGCCGACCATCCCGTCCGGCCTTTTGATGCCTTCTTAATAGCCGGTACAATTTTATTTTCAATCCGCCTGAACGTATAGATTGCCATCAGGAAAAAACAGATTGGGAACATGCTGTATACCACATATAAGGGAATATACAATCCGGTTGTCAGGGAGGAACCTGTTTTTTCGATCCAGGTAAAGCTGAAATATGCAAGGCCGATCTGAACCGCAATATTGGCCAGACAGACGAATATATCCATGATAATACCGACATTTTTTGAGGCCATATCTCTTAGAAACGGAATATCAATATGCTCCATTTCTTTGACGCACATGATCGACCCAAAATAAGTCGTTGCGACAAATAGATAAATGATTAATTCTTCCGACCAGACATATGTGAGGTTAAACACATACCGCATAATGACGGATATAACCACCATTGTCGCCATGAGCCCCATCAAGAGAATGCTCCAGCCGGCTAAGCCTTTATCAATGACGTTCCAAAAATTATTTGAAAATTCCTTAGATTTCCCCATGGTTTTTCACCTTTTTGCTTAATATGAAAAGAAAGTAAGAAAATAATTCCTTACTTTCTTTCCGTTCGTTCTTTTAAAAATGTCTTTTTACGTTATTCGAGTGCCGCCGCAACATCGTTGAACAGGTCAACATCGAATTTTTCATTTGCAATCCAGTCTTCAATAACCGACTGTCCCAATGCCTTAAATGCCGCTTTTTCGTCAGATGTTAATTCATAAGTTTCAACGCCTGCGCCTTCAATGATAGCCAGGTTTTCAGCCGACATGTCGATGAACATCTGGTCGGTAATGTCGAACATCTTCTGCGCACAGTCAATCAATATTGCCTGATAGTCAGCCGGCAGAGCGCTGAGCCATCCCGTGTTCACGCAGAGCGGCGCCGGATGGATCTGGTAGTTACATACTGTCATGTACTTCTGAACTTCGTAGAACTTCTTGTCCACGATGTTTGCATACGGGTTTTCCTGTCCGTCTACAACACCGGTCTTCAATGCTTCATACAGTTCGGCATAAGCAATGGCCGTTACGTTAGCGCCGAATGCAGCCATTTCATCCTGAATCGCCTGAACGCCGGGTGTCCGCATTTTAAGGCCTTTCATATCTTCCGGAGTTTTAATCGGACGAATGTTGTTGGTCCATTGTCTGAATCCGCCTGCATCGCCTGTTGCCAGCACCGTGATGCCCACTTCGGTCGATCTCGCCGCAATTCTGTCACCCAATTCGCCGCCGGCTACCAGCTGGAAGTCTTCCGGGCCGTCAAACATAAACGGCATCAGATAGATTGAGAAATCCGGAGAAACCAAGTCGAACTTACCTGACAGTGTGCACTGGAGGACGCCCAGTTTAACCGCTTCAATCATTTCTTCTTCTGTACCCAGCTCATTGTTCGGATAAATTTCAACGTCGATACCGCCGTTTGTTGCTTCTTCAACCATCTTTTCGAACTCAAGCAGACCTGTATGTCTGATCGCTTCGGTTGAATGTGCGTGCCCGATCTTCATTGTATAAACCGTTTCCGGCGCCGCATCTTCTTCTGCAACTTCCTCAACAACCACTTCTTCCTCAACTGCTGCGGCTGCTGGTTCTTCTTCAACCGTACCTGCGCATGCTGCTAATGAAAATACCATAGCAAGCACGATGAACAATGTTAGTAATTTTGTTTTCATTTTTTACTACTCCTCCATAAGTTTTTTCGCTTATGCTTAGCATTAGTTAATTATTTCATATCATGTTTCCAATTGCTGCATCAACAAAAACGCAAGTTTCGGTAACAAATTTCCTCTTTTCTAACATATATTTAGGTGTATCCCAAAACCGCTTTTTGTATCGCAAAAAAAATGGAGGACGTTAAATAAATATAACAAATAAACAGCGTCTTAATAAACTTCGCGCCCGAACGCATAAAACCCTTTAAACAATGCTTTATCTGGTTTGCAATTGTTACAAAATAGTGCTTATGTGGTTTAAGGTTTCAATTTGAAATTTGAATCCGGCGATGCCAGCACACTCAGTTCGGCATAGTCGTCTTTATAGATTCGAATAAAGTCCGCTTTGCTCGATGCCAGCGAATCCCCGTAGTGTTCTGATAAAAATGTATACAGCATTTCTTTTTCGGCCGCAATTTTGTCATCGCTGCCTGCTGAAAAAATAATGATTGACGTGTCCCCTTCGGCAAGCGACCGCAGCAGGTCCGACCCTGACTGATAGCCGTGCTGATTGATAATTTTATAAAAATACTCGCTTTGCGCGCGCCATGCAACCGGCACCCAGTCTGATGGCTTAAAGTTCTTATATTCAAGGAATGGCATACAGGTATATACCATAGGGAAATCGCTCATCACCGAAGACGGGAGAATGATATAAGGCGCTTCAACATGCTCATCAAGAAATTCAATCTGCGTATTATACCGTTCCGCCGGTAAAAACGGCTTGCCGAAATAGTAGCGCATTTTATTGAGGTTGTTCATATGGCCGTTCAAGGCATAACGATTAAAAATGAGGATAAAAAACACCGCACCTATCCCGATTAACACTTTCATCATCCGGTTTAAGATTTTGCGGCTATTTTTCTTTGGTTTGTTGATGATTAAGCCGTTTCTGTTGAAGACGCTGAAAGAAAACGGGATCGTGAAAAATACCAGCAAAAACATTGCAAACATCATATTCACATTGAAACGTATCGCAAACAGCAGGAATGTGCCGCCAAAATAGTACAGCGGCAGTAAAAGAAACAGCCAATCGCGTTTCTCTTTATCGAACTGAATAACGGGCGGCTTTTTAGCTTTTGTGAATAACGCCAAAAGAAACGCACCGAAACATAGCGTTAAAAAAAACTTTGGCTCTGATGACCTGTATATATCTTTTAGTCCGTTTAAATTGATATAGCCCTTGCCGCCGCTGTCCATATACGCTTGGCAGCTTTGCGTATTAAAAACAGTTTCGTCTACTAACTGCCAGTTTTGCAGCATCTTAAGGTCATTCTCTGACCATCCGGCTGCATCTTGTCCGGCATCCCGGTCCGCGCCTTCCAGTTTTCCTCTATTGGTGTCCATCAAATCGCTGCGCGCAAAACTGTATTCATAGAAAGCCTGGTGGTCATAAGAACGATTCAGGCGGTTGGATATAATGGTCTCAGGTATAAAGAGAATTAAAAATGCAAAGAGAATAAGTAAAAGGTTTTTTGTCTTTTTATTCAGAATCAAGATAATAACCAGCGGCACCGCAAAAAGCAGCATAAAGTTCCAAAATATCGGACGGAAAAAATATGCGAAGGCAAATAAGAAACCTGCCAGAATCAGCTTAATATCTGGGATGCGCTTCTCATAGGAAGCCGCGAAGAACAGATAAATCAGTACGCTGGCGAAGAGATACAGGCTGAGCAGGAAAACATTTAAAAACGTTCCAAACGCCTGAAAAAAAACGGCCAGCAGTATCACATAGCCAAGTTTAAGCCAATGATTCTCAACGTACTTAAGTACTGTTCGTACTAATAAATACAAACCGGCAAGATAAAACAAATAGCAGAAGACACTAAGCCATGGGAAAAAACCATTGGTGGCTGAATAAAGCAATGCAATTATTTTACCTAAAGCTGGTGAAACAAAGAATACGTTGTGATAAGGCGCGCCTGTTAATCCCCCGCTGAGCGTATTTAAGATAAAGCCATAGTCATTTTTAAGATAAATGGGTTCTTTTGAAAACAAATAAACAAAAACAGATAATAGCAGAGCCAATAAAAAAGACGTCAAACGGTATTCAGTCACCTGGCTGACGAGTCCGCCCATTCTGGATTTTTTTATATTTAGATGTTGTACTTGTGACTGTTTTTTCACAGATTAAAACTGTCCTGTCTGTTGAGTATCAGCGCCGTTCAAGTCAGACTGTAGTGCATTTAGTGAATTAATTTTATCATAAACCAAAATCACTGTCTATCGCGCTGGCCATAGCTAAGCATTCTTCTGCTCAGGATGTATTTTATTGATAATTAAATTGATGCAGGGTATAATAACCATAATTCATTAAATGCAAAATTAACAGAAAGAAAACAACGATGATACCTTTTAATCAGCCAATCTGTACGGGCAAAGAACTAACATTTTTACAGGAAGCCATCGCCAATCAAAAAATCTGCGGAGATGGTGTTTTTACTGCAAAGTGCAGTAACTGGATAAAGGAAAAAACCGGAACTGAAAAAGCTTTGCTGACCACATCCTGTACACATGCGCTGGAGATGGCCGCTATCCTGATTGATGCGCAGCCCGGTGACGAAATTATTATGGCATCATATACCTTCTCATCGACGGCAAATGCCTTTGTACTCAGGGGCGCATCCATTGTCTTTATTGATATCACTCCAGACACGATGAATATGAATGCAGCGCTGATTGAATCGGCTATTACCAAAAAAACCAAAGCAATTGTCGTGATGCATTACGCCGGTGTGTCCTGTGATATGGATTCAATCCTTGATATAGCGGACAAACACAACCTATATGTGATTGAAGATGCGGCTCAAGGGATTATGTCTGCATATAAGGATCAGCCGCTCGGCGCTATCGGGGATATTGGCTGTTTCAGCTTTCATGAGACAAAAAATTATACAATGGGTGAAGGCGGCGCCCTATTAATCAACAATGCGCGGTTTGTTGACCGTGCGGAAATAATCCGGGAAAAAGGCACCAACCGCTCGCAGTTCCACCGCGGACAAGTCGATAAATACTCCTGGATGGATCAGGGATCATCATATCTGCCAAGCGAGCTTAACGCTGCCTATTTATGGGCGCAGCTCGAAATTGCCGGGCAGATCAATGATGACCGGCTAAAGACATGGCATTTATACCACAATAAACTATCCGGGCTTGCATCGCGCGGACTGATCGAACTGCCGGTTATTCCGGAGTCCTGTGTTCACAACGCGCATATGTATTATATCAAGTTAAATGATATTGAAGCGCGGCAGGAAATGATAGAATTCCTGAAATCCCGCGGAATCATGTCTGTTTTTCATTATATCCCGCTGCACAGTGCGCCCGCCGGGAAGCAGTATGGACGCTTTCATGGCTCGGATATCTACACAACAAGGGAAAGCGAACGTCTGCTGAGGCTGCCAATGTATTATCAGCTGCCGCCGTCAGATACTGAATATATCTGTGATTGTATAAAGGAATTTTTTGATGAAAATAATTGAAGCCGGATGGGAAAAACGAAATCTCGGCGTCTCCTGCATTGAGCTTCTTATCGATAGCACTGACTCGCTAAATGACATTCCTGCTACGCTTGAAAGCCTGGATGCGGAATATATCGTGGCAAAAGCACCGGTCGCATATTTTGAGGCATCTCAAATACTGAATCAGCACGGATTTCAGTTTATCGAAGCCAGCATCCGATTGTCGCACAATCTGGCCCTGCCGCCGTTAGACACCAATCAAACGGAGATCTTATCAAAAATCTCTATCCGCCCGGCATCAGATCATGACAGGCAGACAATTAATGCAAATATCACTAACGGCATGTTTTATTCTGATCGCGTCTACCTTGATCCTTATTTCAAAAATGCCTCCGCCAGCATCCGATATATCAATTGGATTGAGGATGAAATAAAAAAAGGCTGCCTTTTATATATGGTCTGTTATAATCAAAGTCCTATCGGATTTTCTGCTGTTTCGCCCGGCGCCGAAAGCTATAACCAGTTTTTAATGGGTCTGTTCCCTGACTTCCACGGAAGAGGTTATGGCTTCAGTATTATCTATGCTCCCGTTCGCGAACTCAAACAGCTCGGTGTCAGCCACCTTACAACCACAGTGTCTGCTAACAACTTTCCTTCATTAAAGACACATTTAAAGTCGGGATTTTCTATCGCGAATATTGAGTATGTATTTATTAAACACGCCTGAGGAGGATGAAATGAAAGTTTCCGTTGTTATCCCATGCTATAATTCACAAAACTCAATCGGACAGGTTGTATCCGAAGCAATACAAGCCATTAAAAAAAACAGCACGTATGATTACGAGGTTATTTTAGTCAATGATTTTTCATCGGACGGCGTTTATGATAAAATCTCATCGCTCGCGGAATCGGACCCGCACGTAAAAGGTATCAGCTTTTCTAAGAACTTTGGCCAGCATGCGGCATTAATGGCAGGGTACCGTTACAGCACCGGGGATATTGTCGTCTCAATGGATGACGACGGACAGACGCCTGCGGAAGAGATGTTCTTACTTATTAATCAATTAAACGAGAATACCGATGTCGCCATCGCTTCCTATGACCATAAAATGCATAATGCCTTTCGAAACTGGGGCAGTCAAGTGAACACGCAGATGGCGCGAATGCTGCTGAATATGCCAAAAGACCTTAAACCCTCCAGCTACTTCGCCATGAAGCGATTTGTCGTCGATGAGATTATCAAATATGACAATGCCTATCCTTATATTTTGGGTTTGATATTACGGTCGACGAGCAGAATCATCAATGTACCGGTTAATCACCGCGACAGAGCGGTTGGCAGGTCAGGCTATACCGGTAAAAAGCTGTTTTCATTGTGGCTGAACGGCTTCACCGCGTTTTCGGTAAAGCCGCTTCGTGTCGCAACAATTATGGGCTCATTAACTGCAATCGCCGGATTTATTAGTATTATATTCATCATTATTAAAAAACTCCTGCATCCCGATACCCCTGCAGGCTGGAGCTCAACGATTGCAATCATGTTATTTATCGGCGGCATGATTATGCTGATGCTCGGTATTATCGGCGAATATATCGGCAGACAGTACATCAGCACAAACAAAGCGCCGCAGTATGTTATCAGGGAGACGATTAATATTGACGACGTTAGAGATAAATAGCACAGCTAAGCCGAAAAAAATCAAGAGTTATATTCTGCTGCATCTTTCTTTTTTAATTTATGCATCCGGCACCGTTCTCATGAAGTTTGCATCCGGCCATGCGATGCTGTCTTCACATTTTTTGTTATTCTATATGCTTGCTTTAGTCGCACTCGGACTATATGCCATCCTTTGGCAGCAGGTATTAAAGGCACTGCCACTGACCATCGCATTTTCTAACAAAGCCGTCACGATACTCTGGGGTATGTTGACCGGTTATATCATCTTTAAAGAAACCATTACCCCAAAGATGCTCATCGGCGCTGTTATCATCGTCATCGGCATTATCTTCGTTGCGAATGGAGAGACCGATGTATAATATCTGGACCTATGTTCTACTGATGGTACTCTCTGTTTTTATCTCCTCTATCTCACAGGTCTTGCTGAAAAGTTCGGCTAACCGCCCGCATGAAAGAGGCATTCATGAGTACTTAAATCCGCTGGTAATCACCGCTTACGTCATTTTCTTTGCCGCATCCCTTTTAAGCGTAACCGCGTTAAAAAAAGTGCCGGTTAACCACGTCGCCATCATTGAGGCTTCCGGCTATATTTTCGTTGCGGTTATGGCGCGTATATTCTTAAAAGAAAAAATCAGCCGGAAAACCCGAATTGGGCTTCTGCTGATTATTGTTGGTATCCTGGTATTTTTAGTTGAATAACTAACTGGGCTCAGCTAACGAATTGAACCAAATCAGGTCCTTTTTTCTGCTTTTTCACGAGCAATACGCATACAACATAACTTAAGAACGCAAAACACACCAATCCAAATGCGGAATCTATTTGGGCTATAACCGGATAAAATTCCTGTTGCCCAAAAAACAACGCCGATACCTGATTAACGGCGGCAAAAACCGCATAAAGCATTGCGCTGACCATGACTCTCATATCCTTTAAATAAATATAAGCAACAATTAACAGCGTCGGAACGGGCAAAATATAGCGCTCGTGCATTCCATGCGCAAAAGTAAATATCCCCGCCATTAAAAATGCTGCCGCTAAAAACAAGATCTTTTTATCGTCGTTCTTCCATACCAGCCACACCGAAATCAAACTGACAATCGTAATGAACAGATATCCCCACATCTGATAGGAGAAGAACAGCAGCGTTTCCTGATGGGTAAGGTGCCCGACGCCGAACAACGTATAGATATTATGCGCCATCAGCGATACAAAATCATACGTCCCGGCAGAAGACGTAACGTTATTAAAAATCCATTCCAATCCCTGCCCATTCATGTACGGCCAGGTTAGCCAGTAATACGTTATTACTAGAATACAAAAACTGACAATCAGCGTTGCAAACGCTTTTTTACGCTTTTCCACAGGACCGCATTCTCTGAAATAAGCAAACCCGAATACCGGTAAAAAGAAAACACCTTGGGTTTTCATCAGCATCGTCAATCCAAATGCCGCCGCGCCAAGCAGAAACCTGTTTTCTTCCAGCAAATAGAATGTCAGCACCACCAGCAGGATAAACACCATATCAACCTGTCCCCAGGCAGACGCGTTCACCAGATTAGCCGGGATCAGCAGCACCGCAAGCGCAATCAGCGCTGAGAGCTCCGGAGACACATGCCGTTTTGCGATACGAAAAACCAGTACGCACAAAAGCACCTCTGATATAATTGATGGCAGTTTTAAAATAAACCCGAATACTTCTGAGTAATAATCCAACCCCAGTACCGCGTTCAGCTTCCCAATACCCCATAATATATACATATAACCCGCCGGATAATTGCACCAGTGGGTTTCATAGAATTCCGATATCCCGGTATTGACTAAAAACTTGCTCCAGCTCGCAAAGCAGTAAATGTCCGGAGTATAGCCCGGTCCCAGATAGGCAACTGCCAGTTTCGCGGCAAATGCAATGATAATTCCAAACACAAACAACCGGACAACTTTTCCCTTATTCTCCTTGTTGTCCGGACTTTGATCCTTATTCATCATTCTGATTATCTTAATGGATAAAACCACAAAGATAATCGCAAAAAATATTATTGCAAAAAATGAAAGTGTGGCTTTTGTGCCTGTTATCCAGCTCATTTTATGTCTTTCTATTCCTTTATCAGGTCTTTCGTTTCGCTAGCCGTCCAGGTTATCCATCCTATTCCGAATAGTCGCCGTTATATTGTACCAGTGTTGCGTGCTCAACATCTTTGATGGCCGAAAATTTTGTGATAAACGCCGTTTGATCATCTTTCGGGTTGCGCTTTAATTCAATAGTCAGCTCTAAGATATCCCCGGTCGCCACTCTGGACTTCACAGTATGTTTTACATTGCTGATGTTCCGCAAGACTTCCTGATGCGCCGACCGCCGGTAGCGCAGGACCAGCAGATAAGTCTGCCGGTGTGAGCGCACCCTGCCCGCGATATACAGCACCAAACCAATAAAGAACGTGGCCAGTGACGCCAGCAAATACAGCCCCGCCCCGGTTGTGATGCCGATTGCAATCGCCCAAAACAGATACATGATATCTTTCGGGTCTTTGATCGCAGATCGGAAACGTACGATGGACAGCGCACCGACCATTCCTAGTGAAAGCACGATGTTTGTGCTGATCGTTCGGATGAGCACAGCGGTAATAATCGTCATGCCAAGCAGGGTCACATTGAACATATGGCTGTACACAACACCCTGAAAAGATAAGCGGTAAACCAGAAAAATCACGATACCCAGCCCCAAGGCCAGCATCATCGTCGTTACGATATCGAATACACTTAAGTCGATATTCGTAATTGTTTTTAGAAAATCATTCCTAAATATGTCCTGGAAAGATAGTGTGTTTTGCATGATAAAAATTGCCTCCGTATAAATTCATTGCGTCAACGCAAAAGATATATTTTGAAATCGACAGGTATTCACCGCTTTTCACATTCACCATTTCACGGATATGCGACGGCAGAAACGTGTCAAATTTCACTTCCATAATCACTTTATCTTCATTGATAATCGAAACCATATTGCTGTTGTTCTTTAAAATGTCCAGATTGAATATCCCGGCCCTTAAGTTTTTATCAAACGTAATCCGTACATTGCCTGAATCCGAAACCAGCACTTCCCGCTCATATTCCACAACGACACGCGGCGACAGCATCCGCGTCCGCACCATTGCAAAAACCTCATGAAGCAGTGCGTGCGGCGAATCCAGCAGAATATGCAGATTGCGCCTTGAAAACAACGCCCGGTATTCATCAATCGAAATCGGGCAGGTAACCTTTGCGATACGATCGCCTACTTTAATCTTCTTTTCCAGCATGATTTTGTTGCTGCGATGATTATAGATTCTTACACGGTATTTATAGCGCTGCATAATACCGGCTGTTTTTTCTTCATATGCCGAATCGTACATATCATCAAAATAAAGGCTGGTGATCGTATACTCCCCGTTCTCCCCGACGTTGATATCTTTTTTCAGCGTACTTTTCAGCCGTTCGCTGATTATCACCGATGAGACCGTGCTGATAAAATATTTTTTTTCATGCCGGAACTGCATGCCGCCCGCTCTCATTATTGCACCTCAAACGACAAAACGCCGGGATAATCATCACCGTTTAGCGGGTCTTCATAATCTTCCATATTTACCTGCGTATTACCCTTGTCGTCAGTAATAGTGACCTTGAAGAAATAAGTACCCTTGGCAACATTCAGTTCTACGTCCAACGCTGTATCCATGATCGGGTCACTGGTAAAAATTATATTTTTAAATCCCGGATCACGGGCTACTGCAAGTGTGTAATAAAGCATATCGCCCTGGAAGTCAAAGGAGCTGTCCCATGTGAAATGATAAACCCCTGCTCCCTTTGTCGGCTGCGCCATATAAATCGGCATCGGAGACTGCAGATTCTCATAATATAAATCCACCAGCTGGCGCATCGCCAGATAGGTATTATCACTATAATACACAACGTCATCCACCGTTCCGGTCAGGTAACGGATATCCGGCATAATAAACATGGAAGATTCAAACATCTCAATATAGTTGGCTGTCAGCTTCTTGCAATTGCGATTGTTGAGATAAGTATTCATAATCGTATCAATCTTCTCGTTAAGCGCTTTCAGATTATCCGGATTTCTAAAGAAACGGTTATGCAGCGGTGAGTTCCAGAAGATACCCAATCCATACAGCTCCATCGGCAACGCTTTTCTGTCAAAAAGCTCACGGTGCGTATATGCCAGCGTGCCGTCATAATCCCAAGGCAGGAAGTACCAGGTTTTTGAGTTGATCGGGCTGTATAGCAGATAGTTGTGGACCGTTGCATCCATGTTCCCGAATATAATATTGGTTGCCATCCATGTGAGATAGTTATCACGATTAAAGTAGGTATCTACCACGTCATTAATGTCCAACGAAGTGTCATTGACCGCTTCTATCATTTCAATCAGTTTATCATGATCGGGATTTTCCCTGATCTCAATAATCGACTCAAACGCCGCCTCATCATAGCCGGGATCATCTTCCGATTTCAGGTCATCATACATATAAAATCCGAACAGTTTCGGTTTATAGATCGTTGAATTCTTATTCAGCCCATGCCGTTCCAGATATGATTTATTGGGCTGCTCCACCATGGTAAAAAGGCCGTAGTCTTCAAACACACCGCTTGTACCCTTGGATAAATCACGAATATATATCTTCACAAAATACGTATCCAAGCTGCCCATCCACGGGATGTCTTCCAACGCATCCATACAGAATTTATTTGAAAAACGAATCGGGTCATAAGCATGCTTATTAAAATTCAAGGTCTCCTGGCCCAGAAACGTCCCGGCCACCCCGGAAAAGCGAAACTTTAAACGATTTTTGCCTTGCGTTTCGGGAGCTGAAGCCTCTGATCTTCATTGTTGCATTCGCCCGGATTACGGTCGATTCATAGATTGCCGCCGGACGGTCCGTTTTCATCGCCCTCCTGAAAGAATACATCAACCACCGGATCGGTGCCCGAAGTCGTTGTTGCGGCGTTGAGGTCATCCATTGTCACCCGCTGCCCGGTTGCGTCATCGGTCGTCGGCAAAACAGTAACATAGGCATAGTGCAGAATCGAGTCATCGTATTCGCCGTATGTAAAGTCCTCTTCAAACGGCTCACCGTTTAAGACACTGGTGTCTAGATAGCTGCCCTCATCGTCTTTGTCCGCGCTCTCGGGCGTAATCGTGTCAATCACTGTTGACTGCATCATCGAAGAGACGATGACAAGCCCCCCGCTGATAATCAGGATAACCACAATCACTACCACCCATATTTTTGAACTGCCTCTGCGTTTTTTTCTCATTGTTCGTCCTTATATACTCCTTGCCGCTAATCTTCCTTTTCCATCATAATCGGCTGTGAACAATACAGCCGGTAGTTTAACGAGTTGACCATTTTTCTTAATCGCAAGAACGCGAAAATCAATCCGATTACGCCGCCCACCGTCGATCCCAGTCCATAAACGTTGATTCCGATCTGGACGGTTACCAGCACCGCAACCATATGCGTAAAGAAGAACACAATCATCGTTAATGCCGCAGACTTCCTGGTCGTCAAAATAAAGCAAAATCGTAGAAACGACATGTGTGCCGATGATACAGAAATAAGCCAGGCTTAAATAACCAAAGAAGCCGAACTGGACACGTGAAAATCCCATCGTCGGGGAAGATGAATCGCGCCAGCACAATGCACAGCGCTGTGATCATCAGCTGCGTCTGAAGCAGCGCCACCACCTCATTATACATATGCTCACGCATGGATTCGCCGGCATGGTCAAGATCCTTCAACGTACCCGCCGCCCGCCAACATCTTCATATATTCTTTATAGTAATCATAGAACGTCGTCTCAGTTTTAATGACGAATATCACCATTGCCGGCATGACCGACAGCAGCGCAAAAAATGTGGGCACGTCATACATCGGCGCCACATAGTATGAATCCTGGATGTTAATCCCGATTTCCGTTGTCCAGATAATCATATTATGGCCAAAGATACTCGCCAGATAAAGCACGTTTGTAATAATCAGCGCCGGATATTTTTTAAAATATTTGAATATATCAAAATATGAATCATCATAAATTTTTAAAATAGTGATATACATTTAAGATCAGCAGGATCGCGGTTATCGTGAATGCGACATCCATTCCAATTAAAATAGAATAAATAATTCTGTATTTAAATATTAAAATCAGCACTTCCATCACGGCGACACCGAGCGCAATTACCGATTAAAAAGCTGACGGTTATCTTTCGGTAATTCTTGATTGCCGAAACATAAATCATCGTTAAAAAAACACGCCGCCAGCGATTGGAGCAGCAGATAACACAGCACCTCAAACAAAATCGGAACGCCTCGCATGGACCACAAAAAAGATAAAACCGCCGATACCGCAAATCAGTACCGTCAGCCCCATTGAGGTAATAAACGAGGGGAATATCTTTTCTTCCTGTTCCTGATATATCTGGTCGGAGATATAGCGCGAAATATTCATTGCAAAAATGCCTGATAAGAAGATACTGCCTGTAAAGGAATAAGTGATACCGGCAAGCAGCAGGGTTCTGGTCCACAACCGCAACATCCAGGACTGCGCAGTACTACCCTGACGATCAGGATAAAGCTGATGCAGAGCAGCAGCGGGCCGACCGAAATAAAGGTCGCATAAAAATATCCGCCGGTGCTTAACAGAATGCTCCTGCGATTCAGCAGCTTTCTAAGCTCAAACCCGATTCCTGCCATTTTTTATTCCCTCTCGTTCAAACGCGGCATAGGTGTTGCGGTAATTATTGATAAACCGCTCCCTGGTATACAACTGCTTGACGCGCGCCTCGCCGACTGCCGACATCTGGTCGTGCAGCCGTTTATTTGTAATTATTTTAATAATGCCTTCCGCCAGCGCGTGAAAGTCCATAATCGGCACGACAATCCCCGCTTTCCCCCAATTGATCGCCCTTTTTACCGAATAGTATTTCTCGGCACGAACCGACATTGGTGGTAACATTCGGGATACCCGCCGCCATCGCTTCAAGCACCACAAGCGGCTGCCCTTACACTAATGCTGGATAGCACCATGACATCCATCATGGGCATATATTCTTTTACATCGACTCTGCCCGTAAACCGCACCACGTCTTCTAAGCCCATCAAGCGGGTAATCGCCAGGCATTCTTCGTAGTATTCAACTGATTCATCCGTTCGGACCCATAATATAAAAGCTGGCGTTTGGATAGCTTTCATGCACCAGGTTAAACGCCTGAAGCATGGTCAGAATATCTTTAATCGGCACAACACGCACCACCGCGCCGATATTGATGCCTTCTTTCCCGATTTCTTTTCTCGGCAGGGCCATAAAGGTATCCACATCAACACCGTTTTCAATCACTACTTGTTTTGAGGCATCACATCCCAGTTCATTCTGGATGACACGCGCATCCTCAAACAGGGTGATTGCCTGATCAGTGTACTCGTAGGCACATTTTGATAAATTCTGAAAATATTTAATCCATAGATCCTTAAAATATACCGGCACCCATGTCGCGCCGATTATTTCTTCTTCGCGTTCCCGCGTATAAATACCATGTTCGGTCAGCAGCATGCCTGCCTGATGGTCGCGTTTTCCTTTTACCGCCATCACGCCGGCATATCCCGTTGACAGGCTGTGATAGAGATCCGCCTGCGGCATTTCCACACCCATCATCCCGACCAGCGGCAATATCATTGACCGGATTGTCCAGAAAAAGTCATTCAGCGCCACGTGGGAATAGGATGCTTCATAAGTCCCGATTATGGCGTCATAGAACACACGGCTCATCAAAAAGTCCTGCGGGGACTTGCCTTCATTACGGTCAAAGAAGTCAAACATGACCTGCCAGTTAACCGTTCCGCCCTCAAACAGGCGGATGATTTCCTCGATATCGCTTTCTTTGATACTAAATTTATGGTGGAACTGGCCGCGCTCTTTGCCGAGCACGTCAAGAAAAAATTCGGATACGCCGACCACGTTTTTGGGCAGCTTGTATTTAAAGTTTCCTTTGTCAGATTCGTTCGGATAAAGCGTGGCAACGGAAAACGTATGTTCCTTCATCTCTTTGATCAGCGTATGCGTCCATGACGACACGCCGCCGACCACGTAAGGATATGAGCCTTCACAAATTAGGCAGATATGCATCCTACTCCCCGCTTTCCAGCATAATTGCTATTTCCGGCTGTGTTGCAGTGACCACATACGAGCGCGTCCCCAACTGAATAAACGTATACCCTTCTCCTTCGGCAATCTTGCTGTCTGTCCTTACCATCAGGCTGTAAGTCTCCGGCGCATTCGCCGTTCTAACGCGGATTGCATCCGATTCATACGAAATGCTGTAATCCATCCCGTACCAATCGATCAGTTTGTTGGCACAGTTGCTGATTGTGTCATATTCTAAAAACGGATAGCGTTCCTCGATATATAAGAACATGTCTTCATATTCATGCCGCATTTCCTCCCATGTCATCCCGAAGCTTCTCTCATCATCGACGACATCATCCGGATGGATAAAATGCGAGAATACGCCGTAAGTCGTCATACCGGTCGAAATATAATACTTAATTTCATCGTTGAACCGTGAGCCGGATGTGAGACGCGGGAAATAAATCACATCGTCTTTTACTTCATATTCAAACTCCGGCTGTTCCGGCGGATATCCGTAATAGATACTGCTTAGGATTACCGGACGCCCCACCGTTTCTTTAAGCACTTCAATTCCGGTTTCATCAATTACGTTTGACGGCGGAACATAGCAATGCAGTGCATAGTTCTGAAACGCCTTGTGGAATTCATCAATTGTATAGTCCAGTGCATCGACTGCATTTTTTTTGCTGGGCCACGGCGTATATGCCGAAATCATATCTTCTGTCACATAGTCGCCGAACCATAGCGGCTGGTGATTATATCCGTGTAGACAGATTTCGCCGCCGTGCTCAATCACCTGCTGATAGTGCACATACATCGCACTGTTTGAAATCGAATCCATTATCTCAAACGGCGGTGATTGTATATCGTTATAAGACAATACCAATGTCGCTGAGAACGTCAAGTCATAACGCAGAATCAGACTCAGCATATCCGGCCACCAGACATACTTCAGGAAATTATCATAATTCATGCCGTACTGCTCGTAAATATCCTTGTCGGTAAACGTAAAAGGCGCCGGCCAGTCATCTAAGAACATCACACCCGCATTAATCAGCGGATATACCAGGCCGTCGTTCAATGTGCCCAGCATGCTGACAATTAGTCCGTCGCTGGAACGGTCAACCAACCGGCTGCCGTTATAAACACCGACAATCCCTTTACCGTAAGTAATCGTAAAGTATTCCGAAATACCTTTTTCATCGGTCAGATATACCTTTGCTCTGTCATCCAGATGTATATCATAAATCTCAGATCTTACCGGCTCCGCCGATAGTGAATCCCCCTTATTCAATCCGACAATCACATCATCAAGCACATGTATTTCATCTGCGATTCTGGGGTAATGAGAAACGTTATAAATCCCGATTGTCGGCGCCTTATTCCGAAAAACACTATCCTGGCCCGGCATTACCGCAAGCAGCAGCGATGCGCCATGCGATACAGCTTCAAAGATTGACTCAATCGAAGTTATATGATCTGTCCAGTTATAGACGGTCAAAATCATATAATCCCCGCGGCTGACGGCTTTCATCGCTGAAATATCCGCAACGGTATACGGCAGTTTCAAAATCTTCAGCATCCGCTCGCAGTTTTCTTTGATTACCACACTGCGTTCATCCGAGGATTCATAAATAATATGATACGTGCGTTCATTAAGAAACGCTTCGCTGTCGCTCATCTGCTTTACTTCAGATGTCTCTCGAAGGGTTGTATTTTCCCTTAAGTTCCGGTCAGAAAACAGGTTATAGCTGAGCATCAGCAGAATCGACGCTATCACCACCACCAAAAGAACGATGATAACAATCCGCCGCCTATATTGCCTCGTGTCCATTAAACGCGTCTCCCCGCCAAAAATCGATCATGTCCAGCGTTTTCTTTGTAATCGGAAACTCAGCCGCTTCCACTTCCTTTATCGCCGCTTTGAACCCATCGTTATCCTTGGTCTCATATGCAAGCAGCAGCTTCAATCTCAGAGGCCGGTCGCTGTGCGGATATGTATTCTGATATCGCTGCAGCCATTTTTCGGCTTCGCTGTATTTCTCCAGCTTGCTTAGATACGTAATTAACATATCAAAACTGTCCTGTGCCGGTTTATCACTCACCTCAATATCATATTCGAGTACTTCGTTTAACATATTGATATATCGGTTTCGAATTTTTTCAATCGTTAAGTCCGCCCGTAAGATATCGTTCAGTACATCAATATACTCCCGGCGGGACGGGCCTGAGGCCGGATTGCGCTTATAGGCGCGTTCAGCGTCAGAAAGGCGCTTGTCATATCCGCGCTTTAATTCGGTAATGCTGGATGCCGCATAGTGTGCGGTCTCGGTATCATCCGATAAAAGCGCGCGTTTTAACTTTGACAAATACCCCTCAGGGTCACGTTTTGCCACTTCCATGACCAGTGACCGCTGAATTTCCTTTTCATTAAGCAGCAGTGCTTCTTCAACCGGTACAACATTGCGCTCTTTCTCTTCGTTGAACTCGGCGATATATTCCATATGAGGCGTTTCCTTAAAAACGCCTTCGGTTTCATATTTCTTTTGCTTCCCGCTAGCCTGAGATAATACATAGATCAGCAGGAGCGCAGCGATACCTAAAAGCGGCAGACAAAGCACCACCGGAAATAACGCCAGCATTTTTTTATTGCGGGAGAATATCAGTAAATACGCAATACAAATAATCGTATGTGCCGTGAAGATTGCGACAATTGTACCAGTCCCCATTACTACACCACCTTTTCACTGATTTCCGCATCTATCCCATTCGATTCCAACCGGGTTAACACATACCGCGCCTCAGACTGCGCCGTATTGTTCAGCAAGATACTGAGTGTCCCGTCGTCATTCAGTCCCACATAATCAAATTCCCGTATCATACGTGTGACTTTTTCACTGATTTCATCTACATTTTTATTGAGCACATGCAGCAGTACATAGCTTGATACACCCTGCTCTTCCAGTGCATGCGATTGTAATATCCGTTCTTTTAAATATTCTTTCTTCAGTATATTGGTATCGCCGATATACCATTCGTCTTCCTGCGCCTGCTGATAACGGTATGCCCGTTCAATCGACTGGCTGACCAGACTAGCCGTGATCTTGAACAAGTTCTGATAGCTTAGCGAAAGCTGGCTGAGCTCGGCTTCATGGATCACCAAAATCGCGATTACATCGTCCTCATTCTCGATCGGCGCCGCCATAATAATATCGCCGTGGCTCCCGATCTCATGGCGGACATAGAGCTGCCTATCGGTCAATATTTCCTGAATCTCCGGGCTTTGCTTCACATTAATCGATTTCGGTGCCGTACGCAGGCCCTGGGACTTTGCCATTAATCGTAAGAATCCGCGGTTCCGGCCGAACATATACAGCGACACCGCACGGTTTTCCATAATCTCTTCGGTTACGCGGATGATTTCGCCTTTCAGCTTGTTAAAATCCAGACTATCCAGTTTATAGACCATATCAAAAACACGGCCGTAACTGTTTGAGGTATTGAAAATCTGCCCCTGCAGCACATCTTTCACTTTCAGCGACTCAAGGTACATCTCTTTGATATGCGCCAGCTGCTTCTGCGTTTTGGCTTCCGAGCGCATCAGTTCATGCTCCCGCTGCCTTGCCCTGTCAGAGATATAGCCGAAAATCAGCCCTGCCAGCAGAAATACAAACAGCGAGGCCATCACCCTTGAATCATAGAGCAATGATTGGAAATCATACCCTTGAGCAATCGCAGTATAAAACACCAGACTCACACAAAGCGCCGTGCTCAGCAGAGACTGCCGGAGCCCGAAGATTGCGCCGATAATCAGGATATACAACACGCGGATATCAATAAATCCGAACAGCATGGTAATGTCCTTCATCAATACCAAATACGCCACAAGCACGAATGCTGCCAGGTTCTCCACAAACGGAAGCAGTCGAATCGAATCATTCGTTTGCTTGATATTCTGTCCGATCCTGGAAAAATACCGTTTTATTCTGGCGCTGAAAGGCATATGCTTCTCGCGCTGTTTTTCTTCTTCCTGATACAAAAGCATATTGCGGATGCCTTTGGGTATATCAACATGTGTGATAAAATCCATCACTGTTGAGGCCAGAGTAATATCCACACTGTCCCTGCCTTCCATAAACCCGATCATCGCGCTTTTATTCGCCTTAAGCTTTGATATAACGGTTTTTACTGATGCGGCCGTAGCCATCTTGCCCGAAGCGATATTTAAAACGCCGGTAATCGTAGACCGGGCTGCACGATACACGGCATCACAAAAATCATCAATATAAAGATAGTCGATTTCTTCCGTGCCCTTCATATCCCCGTTCGTCCCATTCTTTGTTTCGGAAGACTGGTCCACCAGATAAGCAATCTGGCTGTTATCCGGTTTTTGCCCGGGTCCGAAAAGCGTGGAAACACGAAGCGCCAGTGAGAATATCTTGCTGGTATAATCCATATTTCTCAGATGCTGTTCACAAAGATAATGCGCGGATTCCCATGTACTCTCGGCTTTAATGAGTGATTCCTCACTCGGATAAGCAACGACGCTTTCATATAAATCCGTCGTTGAAATATACAAAAACCGCCGTACATCATGCCATGTTGCCAATGCAAACGCATTCATAAAGCGGTTCATATGATCGTTAACGCTGTCCAGCACCATGTCGTGCATGAAGTCTTTCTGTGCGTTATCAAAATAAATCACCACTTCGGGAAGCTGGACACGAAAAACGTCCGCCGCACCCTCGCCGGCGATATTGGTATTGAATAATTTTATTTTTTCGGGGATTTCGTCAATTTCTTCCGCTTTAAATTCACCCAAAAGATAGATTTGGTCTTCTTCCAATAAAAAACGGTTGGCAAGCGATTTAGCAACAAAAATATCACTGCCGATAAGCAATACTTTCACGATTTTTCCCCTTTAACTTTACCGGTTCACGTATAAAACAGCCGCACCAGCTCTAACCACAAAGCGGTTCTTTATCTCTCAATAAAAGCAGATGAAGCTTATTGAGTTTATACCTCACCAAGTTTATTTTAATGTCATATAATTCAAATGTCAACAACACACCGTGGGTTTTATCCAATATTCGGCAGCCTCATACTCAGTCAGCCAAAATTGAAAAAAGCCGTATGGACTACCATACGGCTCAATTTTCATTTAGCCCAAGCGCTTATCCTCACGGTTAAACCGATAGGCTGCGATTAAGAAGAACAACAGCGCAAAGGACAAAACAATGATTAAATCAGGGATAATCTCACGGAATCTGAGACCAGACTGCATGCTGCTGATTGCATCGAGCGTCCACCGCTGCGGTGTAATATAGGCTGCCTTTTTCAAGTATTCCGGCATGAACTTAATCGGCCAGAAACATCCGGCGAGCATACATGACGGTGTCAGTACCAGTGACAGGAGCGATCCCGCAACTTCTGTCTTCTTTGCGAATGAAGCCAGCATCAGCCCCAGGCTGACCGCACAAATAGCTAAGCAGAACATGATGACAAACAGCACAGCAGGATTCATAAAGAAGTTCATTTTTAAAACCGCTGACAAAATCACCAGTACCAGCGCAATCTGTACCGCCGCCACCATCAGGTTCGCGAGTATATTCGCCAGCGTGTAGATTTTTGTGTTCACCGGCGCCATGCTGATCCGTGACAGGGTGCCGTTCTGCTTTTCGTTCAACAGCATAAACGCAATGGTAAATGTTGAAATCATCAGTACCATGATATACATGCCGATTGCGGACGCTGCCACATCTTTTTTCGAGGTGATATCCTCTGCCGTTGCGGGAGTCATGGTAATCGGGCCTTCTTTTGTATTGTCAATCATCTGATATAATACCGCCTGGTCATACTCCGCACCCAGCGCCATGTCCACGATGTTCTGAATCTGATAATCCGAGATGTCCTTAATCCATGCCGTGCCTTCGTTCTGGCCCACTGCAATAATTTTGACCGTCGGGCTTTCTCCGTTTAATACGGTCTCTTCAAAGTCCTCCGGAATCACATATCCGAAAGAAGCTTCGCCTTCGGCAACCATATGATCGGCCTTTTGAGAATCGACTTCGATAATATCGAACTTTCCGGTTTGTTCTATGCTGTCAATCACCGCATGCGATATCTTGCTGTCGTCCATATCCGAGACAGCCATCGCGATATTGGATGAGGTTTCGGACGAAAAGGCAAAGAACATGCCGACCGCCGCCGCAACAGGAAGTACGATATGCAGCAAATAATTCATAGGTTTATTAAAGATACGTTTTAAAATGTTTTTAATTACAATCCATAGCTTAGACACGTTCAAATCCCTCCATTCTGCCCAATTTCAAAACGGAAATCCCGAAGAACACCGCTGCCGTGCACAGACAGACCATAAATGCCTGTATCATCATCGTCATGTCATTCAAATATATCTGATTGTTCATTCCGCCGATTGTCCACCATATGGGTGAAAAATACCGGCCGATTTCCGCAAATCCTTCAACCTGGGACAGCGGAATATATGCGCCGCCGAAAAAGCCGAACAGCACAATCAGCGTATGCACCAGGGACGCGGCCGTCCCTTCATTTTTAATAACAAGCCCAAAGCATATCCCGATACTGATGGCCATGATAATCTCTGATAAGAGCAGCAGCATCGGCAGCATCGGCCGGTCTCCCCAGTTAACGCCGAACACGAATGTGCTGACAATGACCACGACGCCAAGCTGAAGGACGGTTAATGCCGTATTCCCAAAAAACTTACCCATGAAAAACTGATATTTTTTCAGCGGACTGTCCAGCATACGGTTTCCTGTACCGGCTTTTCGTTCATTGGAAATGCTGTAAAACGCGGTCAGGATTGCATACATCACAAATAAGGCAATCATCGCAGTGCCGTAATAGTCCATTGAGCCGAATGTTTTACGTTCCCCGAGACTGGTCAGTTTACTGTAATCTCCGGCCTCAGCAGACGTATCAATCTGTGCCATTGCCATCGGATTGACATTTACGATCTCTGTGATTGCATTGTAGCGCGCCACGTATGTTCCCATCACGCCTTCAATCATCGAGCCTTCCGTATCATACAGCGAATTTTTATAAACCATGATATCGCTGTTGGTTTCGTCGATTTGCACCACGGCAGATATTTTCGCGTCTTTCAGCTTTTCGACCGCCGCATCCAGATCCTGTACTTTTGTGACAGCGCTCCCATCACCTGTGATGAGTTCATCCATCAGTGAGGTGAATCCTTCGGTCAGCTCCGCCTCTTCTCCCACAACCGTATATTCCACTGTAACGTTATCCATCTCAAGCGCCTCTCCGTCCATCGCGCTGCTGAATGTCAGCCCCAGAATCGCGATGAGCAGTATCGGCATCAGCGTGAAAATCAGCATGACGTTGATCGCACGAAATCCCGTTACAATCTCTTTTTTAACCAATGTCCAAATTTTCATCATCAGTCCCTCAGCTTTCTTCCGGTCAGTGATAAAAATGTGGTTTCCAGACTGACGCCCTGCATGCGGATGTCCTGAATCGCGGCGCCGTTCTTTGAGAAAAAGTGTACGATGTCTTCGATGACGTCCGCCTCTTTAAGGCATTCAATCTCAATCTCATCGTCATGCCCCGGATGTACATCCTCAATGCCTTTAATCTGTTTAAGGCCGCTGATGTCCACTTCTGCACCGATGCCCGTCCGGATCACAATACTTTTCCGGTCTGCCACGATTCCCTGCAGTTCCCGCAATGTGCCTTCGGCAATCAGCTTCCCGTGGTCTATGATCCCGATCCGCGTGCATAAGTACTCCGCTTCTTCCATGTAATGCGTGGTGTAAATCACGGTGCTGCCCAGTTCGTTGAGTTTTTGAACTGATGACAGGATGTGGCTGCGGGACTGCGGATCAATTCCGACGGTCGGTTCGTCCATAAAAATCAGCTTAGGACGGTGCGCAATGGCACAGGCGATATTCAGCCGCCGCTTCATGCCGCCCGAAAACGTCTTGGGCATCACACCCGCTTTTTCTTTCAGCCCGACAAAGCTTAGTGCTTCCATTGTACGCTCCTCCAGCTCTTTGCCTTTCAAGCCGTAGAGTGATGCGAAAAACCGTACATTTTCCTTCGCGGTCAGATCCTCATAAATCGCGATATCCTGAGGCACAACGCCGATATCTTGCTTGATCGCCAGTATATTCTTCTCCAGCGGTTTGCCGAACACGGTAATTTCCCCGCCGTCTTTGCGCTGCATGCCGACCAAAACGTTAATGGTCGTCGATTTGCCCGCCCCGTTCGGTCCGAGCAGACCGTATATTTCACCTTCTTTAATGTCGAGAGTGATACGGTCAACCGCCGTAATATCCCCGAATTTCTTCACCAAGTTTTCAACCGATACGATGCTTTCCATGTTTAGCCTCCTGAATTCTATGATAAACTGTTATCCTGATTGTAAAATAAAAAAGACCTCCCTCAAAGTGAGAAACATCCTTTTCATCCATGACTTTGGTCATGTTTGCGCCGTGACGCTTGCGTGCTTAGCGGCTTCCTTTTAAATAGTATATCGCAATCTGCGTCCGGTGTTCCAGCGACAGTTTATCCAGAATACTGGTGATATTGTTTTTGACCGTGCCCTCGGAAAGAAAAAGCTTTTTCGCAATCTGCTTGTTTGTCAATCCTTCGCTGATGGCGATGACGATCTCTTTCTCGCGAGGCGTCAGCTCCTCCAGCCGTTTGACCCTGCTTTCCCCGCTTTCATCCGGGTTCTTGATCTTTTCCAATACAACATCCTGTACCACCGCGTTGCCGCCGTATATCGCCCGGATGGCGGTTTTAATCTGGTCCGGCGGATTGTTTTTCAGCAGGTATCCGCCTGCGCCGTTTTGAAACGCCGCCCGTATCAGTTCATCCTCATCAAAAGTGGTTAAGATCAGCACCCTCGTATCCGTCTCTTCGGTGATGATTTTTGCGGCTTCCACCCCGCTCATTACCGGCATGCGGATATCCAGCAGCGCCACGTCAACAGTGTTTTCCCTGCAAAGCTTTACGGCTTCCTTCCCGTTTTCCGCCGTGCCCGCCACAGAAAAGTCATCGTCCATATCCAAAATAATTTTAATGCTTTCGCTGATGAGTTTATCGTCGTCCGCTATTATCAATTTAATTGCCATTGCGTTATCCCTTCTCCTGTTCAATCGGCAATAGCATGATTACAGAAAATCCGTTTGTGCCGTCTGTAATCAGCGTCCCGCCCGCCTGTGCTGTCCGCTCTTCCATCCCGCTTAAGCCCAACCCGTTTTTAATCTGCATACAGCCTTTTCCGTTATCCTTAACCGTGACTTTAAATATCCGGTTTAACCGGTTAAACGAAATCAACGTTCGCGTTGCACCGGAATGCTTCATGATATTGGTCAGCGCCTCGCGTATATTGTCCGTGATCACCTGCCATTGCCGCGGTGTCAGCATCGATACGCTGCCGTCGTACGCCACGTCTGTCTGCACGCCGCTTTTTTCTTTCGCTTCCGCCGCCATCTGCTTGATACTGCCGATATTAATGGTCGCGGCTTCGGGCTTGATATCTTTTAAAATCCGTCTTATAGCGTCCGTACCTTCTCGTAATCCCTTAGTCACCGTTGCCAGCATGGCCTTCGCCTTTGCCGGATCCTTTTCAATCAGCAGCATCGCCGCCTCCAGCTGCATCGTACTGCCGGACAGGGTATGCCCCAACTCATCATGCAGTTTCTGCGCAATCCGGTTTCTTTCCTCCAGCTGTGACGCGTACTTTGCACTTGCGTCAGACGCCTTAGCTGCTGCCGCGGTTTCCTTGATATCTTCAATTTTATCAGCCAACTCCACCCGCTGGCGGTTATAGATGTTAATCTTTTGGAAGCAGGTATCCAGCAAAAACAACAGGAACCATGAGAAAACAGACGCGATGATATACGGCTCTAAAAAGCCGATCTTAACAGTAAGCCCGTATAGGGCACAAACACCAAGTGCAACGTATCGTCCCGTGTTCTTTAAAAACCCAAGCCCCTGAAAAACACAAACAGCAACAAACAGCGCGGCAGGTATCACCAAAAACTGATGGACCAGCATGACCTCGCCCGCCGTTATCAGCGGGATAATCCATTGCAGCGGATTGTTTCGGGATTGGTACTTACCCAGCCGCAGGTAATAAAATATCTTAAACGAAAAATAGAGCAGCAAAACCAACAGCATCATATAGATGTTGGCCAGAGGCTCTAAAAATGTCTCTTTCAAATACCATGCAGCAAGCAGCAATTCAAGCGTCAGCATGTACCCGATATTTTCCATAGGCACTCCGCGTTTGTGGATTTAATTTATCTTATCGTTCTCTGCACTTTGGTGTCAAGCAAATCACGGACAAAAAAATGCCCGGCTGACAGGTTTTGCCGCCGGGATGTTTACGGTTTTATTATATGGTTTTAAAACGCCCCTTTAAATCTTGATACAGCCCTTGGTAAACGCCGAATAGTTTTTTGTAGGCTGCGACGTTTTCTTTGATCGGCAGGGTGACCGTTTCTTCTTTTAACAGCTTCGCCGCGGATTCCACGCTTTCAAATATGCCTGCGCCGACGCCCGCAACAACCGCCGCGCCATATGCACCGCCTTCCGCCGCTCCGGTCAGTGTTTTCACCGGCAGATCAAAGATATCCGCCTGAATCTGGCGCCATACTTTGCTTTTTGATCCGCCGCCGGACGAGATGACCGCCTTTGGCTGCATATCCGGTTTGGCTTCCTTGATTAAATCATAAATTTCTTTTAAGCCGAAGGTCACGCCTTCCATCACGGCCCTTGCCATGTCACCTTTGTTGTGCGATATCGAGAGTCCGAAGAACACGCCTCTGGCATCCGGGTCTGCGTGCGGACAGCGCTCGCCGACGAGATAAGGCAGGAACAGCAGGTTCTTTGCGCCCGCAGGGCTGGCTTCCACGCTGTCATTAATCTCTTTAAACGGATCGTCGCTGTCATACATCGTGTCTTTAAACCATTCCAGCGAACCGCCGGAGGACAGCTGGCATCCGAACGCCGACCATTTATTTGCCGCGTTATTGCAGAAGAACTGCAGCCTACCGCCTTCGTTCTTGCCGAATCCGTCCAGTGACATCGCAACGATTCCAGATGTTCCGATAATCAGCCCGACCGTGCCTTCCTCAACAATCCCGCTCCCGGTGCTTTGAATCACAGCATCGCCGCCGCCGGCATACACATTTGTGCCTTCGGCCAGACCGGTCAGTGCCGCTGCTTTTTTGGTAATGGTGCCGGCCAGCGCATCCGATTCCTGGCATACCGGGAAAATTGCAGGATCAAAGCCGAGTTTTTTAATCAGGTCAAAATTCCAATCGCGTTTTTTCACATCAAACAGTCCGGTGCCCGACGCGTCGGAAACTTCGGTTGAAAGCACACCGGTGAATAAATAGCGGATGTAATCTTTGGGCATCACAAAAGTGTCCATCTGCTCAAAGATTTTCGGTTCATTTTTTTTGACCCACAAAATCTTGCCGCCTGTGAATCCGGTCAGCATAGTGTTGTTGGTATAAGAGAGCAGCCCGTCCGGTCCGCCTGACGCGGCGATGATCTCATCGCATTCCTCCTGCGTCCGCTGATCGTTCCAAAGAATCGTCGGGCGCAGTACCTTTCTCGCTTTGTCCAGCGCCACCAGCCCGTGCATCTGGCCGGAAAATCCCAATCCGACGATATCGCTGTTATCCACGCCGCTGTTTTCAACCGCCGCCTTCATTGCCTTTTGGGTACCGGCCCACCAGTCTGCCGGATCCTGTTCGCTCCAGCCCTCCCGCGGAATACTCAGCGGATATACTTCCGTGACCGATGCAATGACCTGCCCGCCCTCATCAATAATGATACACTTCACGCCGGATGTGCCGACGTCTATACCGGCAATATATTTCATGCTTTCCCCTCTTTCCTTTTTTTAAGTCAAAACGCCCTCCGGGTCTTAGCCCCGAAAGGCGGTTATTGCTATCCAAAGATAATCGCGTTAATCATGCCTTCCAGCTCTTCCTGGCTGCCGCTGACATTGGTGGTGATTTCACCGAGGTCAAGCGCATAGGCTTCCAGTTCTTCCAGATTGGTTGCGCCATCTGTGATTTTTTTACCGATACCGCTGTTATAGCTGGCATAGCGCTTTTCAACAAACGCATCCAGTCTGCCGTCGTCAATAATCTTTTGTGCCAGTTTAAATCCGAGTGCCATGGTATCCATACCCATGATGTATGCCTTGAAGACATCATCCGGGCCGGTTGATGCGCGGCGCAGTTTCGCATCAAAGTTCGTGCCTCCGTTGGTGTATCCGCCGGCTTTGATGAGTTCATACATCGCCATGGTGATTTCGTATACATTGACCGGGAAGTTATCGGTATCCCAGCCATTGAATGTTTCGCCTTCGTTGGCATCGATTGAACCGAATACGCCGTTTTCACGCGCGACACGCAGTTCGTGCGCAAACTTATGCCCGGCCAGCGTCGCATGATTGGCTTCCACGTTCATCTTAAAGTCATCCATCAGGTCATACTTCCTTAAGAACGCCAGCACCGTGGCAACGTCATAGTCGTATTGGTGCGTGGTCGGTTCCATCGGTTTGGGTTCAATATAAAAGTCACCCCTGAATCCAATCTTTCTGCCGTAATCGCGCGCCATGGTCAGCATGCGTGCCAGATTATCCTGTTCCAGCCCGAGGTTGGTGTTCAGCAGGGTATAATAGCCTTCTCTGCCGCCCCAGAACACATAGCCGTTCCCGCCCAGCCGCACGGTTATTTCAATCGCCTTTTTAATCTGGGCCGCCGCATACGCGAACACATCCGCGTTGCAGGATGTCGCTGCGCCATGCGTAAACCGCGGATTGCCGAATGCATTGGTGGTGCCCCAAAGCAGCTTCTTTCCGCTTTCCTTCATCAGCTGTTCCAGCATATCCACATATTCGTCCAGCACCTTGTTAGTTTCAGCCAGTGTTCTTTGTTCCGGTGCAATATCACGGTCATGGAAACAGAAAAAGTCGATGCCCAGTTTATCCATGATTTCAAAACCAGCATAAGCCTTGTTTTTTGCAATCTCCATTGGCGTACTGCCGCCGAAGCTCTTATCCTGGGTTCCCGGGCCAAAGATGTCCGTTCCGTCCCCGCAGAGTGTATGCCAATACGACATTGCAAATTTAAGATGGTCTTTCATGGTTTTGCCGCCGACCACTTCATCCGGATTATAGAACTTAAATGACAACGCGTCCCCGCACTTGCCTTTGTACGCTATCTTAGGTACATTTGGATAAAACTCTTTCATCATAATCTCCTTTGGTTCTTATTATTATTCGAAGTTATATTTCAGTTTAATGTTGGTGTTGGTATATTTTTTGATGCCTTCACTCATCTTGTTTTGTGTGATGTAATCAAACAGCGTTTTGACGCTGGTATAGCCCTGCTCGAAAGGCTGCTGGCAGATGGTCGCATCGATGATGCCTGCTTTGATCTGCTTAATCCGGTCTGCTGTTGCGTCATTGGTGATGATTTTAAACTGGTGGGCAAAGTCGTTATCAATAATCGCCTGGATACCGCCGACGGTTCCGCCTGCCACAAAATAAATCGCGTCGAATTCCGGCGACTGCTTTAAAAGGGCATCCAGTTTCTGATAGGCTTCGTCGTTGTTGTCGTTTGTTTCTATGGTCTTAATAACGTTTAACTCGGATACTCTGTTTTCAGCACGTCAGTGAATCCCGCGACACGCATCTGGTGGCCGAGCAGTTTGTGCGATCCTGTGGCAATCAGCACACGCCCTTTGCCGCCCGTGACCAGCCCCATCATGGCGCCGGCGGTCTGGCCGGAAACGGTATAATCACATCCCACATAAGTGATGTTATCGGCGCCTTCAATATCCACATTCAGCGCGACAACCGGAGTTCCGTTTTGAGTCAGCTGGTTCAGCCTGTCTTTAATGCGCGTATCATTAATCGGCATCACGGCAAGCCCGTGTATCCCGGTTTGTTCCAGTTCATCTATATGCCTTAACTGTTCATCAATGTCGAATCCGCGCATCTTTCTTGTCAGCACACGGAAGCCGAAATCCTTAATCTCATCCGCCGCCGTATCAATACCGCGGTAGACCTCTGAGAAAAAGTCGTTGCCTTCGGAGCAGACCACCAGCCCGATCGTATGATTCTGGCTATGCATCGCTAATGACTTTGCCACAATATTGGGTTTATAGCCCAGCGACTCGGCAATCTCCATGATGCGCTTTTCAACCTCTGGGTTAACGCCGCCGCGCTTGTTGAGCGCTCGGTCTACAGTCCCGCGTGATACGCCGGCCAGTTGTGCAATCTGCTTAATCGTTACCGCCATTCGGTCTAAATCCCTCTTTTCCGTGCTCGTGCACGTTATTCCGCTAAAAACAGCACGGGCTTGCTACACGATTTAAATTGCGTTCATGTATTTCAAATCACCGTGCTCGCGCACACTTCTGTCTCCAATTATACCAAATATTCGCCGTCCGTCAAGGTGAATTTATTTCAAATAAAAAAAGCAAGCGGGAAGTCCCGCCTGCTGAATAGTATCTGGCTTACCAGGAGCCGCCGCCCCCGCCTCCGCCGCCGCCTCCGGAGAAACCGCCGCCGCCTGAGAATCCGCCGCTGCCGCCGCCGGAGCTGGACGGCCGTGATGTCGCGACGCTGCTCATGCTGCGCGTTGTAGAGGACATCGACGACATTAAAGCCGCTGTGGTAAACGCACGCGTGCCATACGGTGTATACCAGCTTGGAGGCTCGGTCATTAATGCGTCAAACTTTCTTGCCCAAACATCCGAAACGCCCAGTACAATCGCATAGGGCAGGATATCATAGACGTAAGACGGATCGGACTGTGACAGCACCTTGATGCGGTCCTCTTCCGCTGTCTTTAAGAAATTCTTAAAGCCATAAACCTTCTGCAAAATTTCCCGTCCGTATTCGGTGTACTGGCGAATCCTCGGCCGTATCATGATGATCGCAATCGCCGTCCAATACAGTACGCAGGACTCCATAGGGAACAGGGACGTGCTGGTCACCGCAAGTGCGATAAAAAATATAATCAAATACATCACGATATTCAAAATATATAGTACAGTTGTCAGCCCGCCTCCGCGCTTTTTCCGGCGTTTATTCAATCCGGCATATCCCAATCCCAAGAAGACATAGCCGATGGCGACCATGATACCGGTGAATCCGCCTGTAATCACCGGCGCTTCATTTAACTCTTCACTGCAAAGCACTGCCAAAAACGCCATGGCAAAAATTGTAACCGCGCCAAAAAACATCGCCCAGTTTGCCGCACGCTGTGAGCCTTCTGTGAAAAGGCGGTTACTGCCGTCTTTATACGGCTGCATTGCGCCTGCTTTGATTTTTTCGACCTGTTTATAATAGGCGTCACGCAGATCGCTGGATTTGACTGATGTTCCGTTGCCCAATGCAAACAGCTTTTTAAATGCATCGACTTCATATTTATAGTGCGAAACCCCGGGTTCTCCTGTCTTGTGCAGGGTAAACTTGCCCCACTTCTGCTCTTCAATGCGCAGGTATCCCTTTGAAGCCCAGTAGATTATCATTGCACCGACGTCTTCATTATCGACCCGTTCGTCTATAATATAGCCAATTTCCGCAGGGTTCAGTCCGTCCGGCGGATAGAACTCAATCACCGGTACGGCTTTTCCGCCGAGCCGGTAGCGCATTCTTAATGACAAAACAATGAGCAGTGCCGCCAGCGGGACGCCAAATGCAAACAGTTTTACCCAATCAAACGGGGTTTTCGCTGATGCCATGGTGCCTTCCGCCATGTCCGCTTTAATGCTCACCCCTTCATAAGGATCCAGCGGGCGCGTCGTTGACCCGGTAATCGTTCCACCCTGTTTCTGGAACTGCACACCGTCCGTGTTGGATTCATATGCATATCCGGCATATCCCATTATTGTCATCGGTGTATTGCCGAACTCGCTTACATCAATGGTGAAATCCGCCTGATGAATGACCGTATACCAATCCGTTCCAATCAAATCCAGATAAATCGCATCCACATCGGTTCCCTGATCTTCACCCATATTCAGAGAATAGCTGATGATATACCGCTTATCCCCGATAATCGTGGTATCCGCATCCCCGAGACGAATATAATACAGCGACGGGCGCCTGATGATTTTTGCGGTTTCGCCGTTCACGTTAAGCCCGCTGATCTTTGTCCGGACATCTCCGTATCTCAGAGGAATGAGACGGTAGATACCATGTTTATATTCATTAAACCGTACATCAATCGCTTCGGTAATGTCATATGTGTTATCCGTATGCGCCGTCACATTCACCTGATAATGGGTGATCTCATAATCGAGATATCCATCGTAAGCGGCCTGCGCGGTCGGCATAAATAAGAAAAACACCAGCACCACCGCAGCCAGGCCGGAAACAAGATATCTAAGCCGCCTTTGATTACGCATCAAAATCCACCTTCACATTCTCGCGTTCTGCTTCAGAGCCGACCTGGAACATATTATAGCGTTTAAAGCCGAATATCCCCGCAATAATACTTGCCGGGAACATCTCGGTCTTTGTATTGAATTCCTTCACCACGGCATTATAATACTTTCTGGACTGCGCGATATCATTTTCGATATCCGACAGCTGGCGCTGCAGGTCCAAAAACTGGCTGTCCGCTTTTAAGTTTGGGTAATTCTCCGCCAGCGCAAACAGGCGTCCCAGCGCACCGCTGATCGCGTTTTCGTTTTCCACGCGTTCGCTTGTCGATGTCGCCGACACTGCGGAATTCCTCGCCTTTACAATCGCGTCCAGTGTTTCCTTTTCATGTTTGGCATAACCTTTAACCGTGCTGACGAGATTCGGAATAATATCGTATCTCTTTTTCAGGTAAACATCCATGGTAGCGAAACCTTCTTCAACCCGGTTCTTACGTCTGATAAATCCGTTATACCCTGTTAATACCCATATAGCAATGAGTGCGACAACTACAATCGCAATCCACATGACTGTGCCCTCCTCTTAGTCTGGTTTTTTTATTTATACTATTATTATAGCAAATCAATCAGTGAACACAAAATAAAAAAACTGCCCGCAGGATATAAATCCCGGGGCAGTTTGTTGCATTAATCATTATTCAAACGTGACTTCTTCGTAATAAACCTGCAACATGATTTCTTCAAGGTTCTCATAATCGGTGAAGAATCCGAAGTCGCCGCCTTCGCCTTCCCTGATGTCCAGCGACTTCCACTTGTCAGCGCCATAGAATGCTTCATAGTTATAGTCATAGGTTTTTAAGTAATCCTTGAACCCATAGATACCGCTCTTTTCGATGGTTCCAACCGTATGCATCTGCACCCCGTAAACATCAATCTTTTGGAGTACGCCTGCCAACGCCGCAATCTGTTCGGCGTTCAGGTCCGTCCGCATGACGTTCTTGCCGATCATGGTTTTCGCCAATGTCGGTGCGATTTCCGTAGCGCCCATGCTCTGGAGCTTTTTCGCAAGCGCCCGGATATAGATCTGGGAGTTCGAAACACGCCCGAGGTCACCGCCGGAATTCTTACGGTCTCTGATAAAGGTCATGGCCGTAATCCCGTTCAGCGTTACCGTCTGCCCTGCAGACCCAACACCCGGAATACCGTTTGCCAGCGTTACTTCAACGCCGCCGACTTCTTCGGTCAGCACTAGCAGTCCGACCAGGCTGACTTCGACGTAGTTGTTGATTTGAATGTCAAATGTGCCGAAGGTGTTAAGATGCTCCTGAATACAGGTAACGGAATTTCGAATCTGCACCTCGTCCAAATCCCGCGGTCCTGCGCCGTAAGCGCCGTTTAATTTATGGAAATATTCTTTATTAATCGTGTCTTCGGTATCATAATAATGATAGATATGCGCGATGGTGTCACGCGGAATGGATATGGCCTGTACATCGCCGGTTTCCACGTCAATCGCCATTACGATCATGACGTCGGTATTGCCGCCGTCGCTTCGGGCATCATAAACGTTAACGCCGTTAACCGAATAGCCCATGTAACGTTTTGGGGTCGCATCCCTTCCAAGCAGTACAATATTCAGTATATTGTCTTTTTTCACATAAGACTTGCCGTCCCGGACTAAATCCACTTCACGGATGACCGGTGTATTATCTTCCTGTTCCCCGTCCGGAATCACCACTTCGTCTCCGAAGAAGACCGATACCGGATTTTCAACCGCCTCTTTCAGCCTCATCGTAAAAACGCCGGCAATGACAAGCCCTGCCGTCAGGATGATACAGACGATAAATACCGCAACTCGCTTTCCGTTCATAGCTTTACCTCATAAATAAAAAACGTATACACGTCCCTTTCTTCTTTGCGAATCATATCATTTTTTAATTTGTTTTGCAATTTATTTGCCTATTAAAAAAATGTAAACATTATTCCCAAATTCCGCTTTATTTTCATATGATCCGGTGGTTGACAACCGCAGCCAGCTATAATAGAATAAGTAGGCGATTTTGTGCCCGTAGCTCAGCTGGATAGAGTGTTTGGCTACGAACCAAAAGGTCGGGGGTTCGAATCCCTCCGGGCACGCCAGCAAAGAAATTAGGACGTAAAAAATCTTTAATTTCGTCAAAATAAAAGCACATTCATCTCGAATGTGCTTTTATCGTATCAGTTTTTCCCCTCACTATCAAATATGGCCTGCATTTTTTCGTAGACATTTTGATATTTGAAAATAATCTCAATATTTCTTTCATTATGAATTAATATTTTATCAATCATGGAAACCACCATGCTTCTGGTCAGCGTCTTAACGCTTTTATATTTCAAAAAATCCTTGGCGTACTGATTGTATTGGTTATGAAGCTTATCCACTTCAAGAATCTGATGGGTCAGGGTGTAGATTTCATTCAACGCGTCTTCTTTTGCCCGTTCAAAGGCCGCCTTCATATCCTGATATTCGCTTCTTGCGAATAAACCGCTTTTGTAGTCCTTATACAGCTCGCAGGCCAATGTTTCATATTCGCTTAAGTTCTTGTTGCGCTGTCGCTTTTTCTTCTCAAGAAAGGCGATTGTGCGCTCTGTTCTCTGCCTGGCGTCCAGCTTGTTCATGATCTTGTCGGTATCTTCCAAAGTGCTGATATGGTTGTTGATGCAAAACAGCACCACTTCGATGACAACCTCTTCATCCACATAGTGGCTCTTGCATACCTCCTGACCGTATTTTTTGGATGTCGCGCAGCAAAACTTCATGTATTCCCTGCCGCCTTTGACCTGGCTGTTTCTTACCATCTTTTTACCGCAGTCCGCGCAAACCATGAATCCGCTTAATACGGAGGGTTCAACCTTGCTTTTCTTTGGGCGGCTGCGCGCCTGAAGCAGCTGCTGGACGTCCGCAAACATCTTATGCGTGATAATGGGTTCGTGCGCCGCCTTGGTAATATCCCACTTTTCTCTGGGCAAAGCGATTCGCTCCTTGACTTTATGGCTGTATGAAGTGGTTTTGCCCTGCACTAAATCGCCGGTATACGTTTCACAGCCCAATATTCTCCGGACATTCGCATGCGTCCACAGCGGTGAAACCTCATCTTCCGTCTTTCTTCTGCCCTTTTTAACAAAGTAAGCCATTGGGCATAGAATCTTCGCTTGGTTCATCATTCGATAAATATCCGCGATGCTGTTACCCTCAAGAAAAAGGTTAAATATCTGCTCGACGTTGCTGGATACTTCGTAATCAATCACGAGTTGGTTTTTGTCTTCGGGGTTTTTCATATACCCGTACGGCACATATGACGTCACAAATTGCCCTGCCGCGCGCTTTGCTTTCAGATTTGCCCGTGTTTTTTTGGATGCGTCAATGGCATAGCTTTCATGCACCACGCTCAATAGCGGAATCTCAAAGCCCTGCATCCGTGCGGGATACTTATAGCTGTCGATATTCTCTTTGATCGCGATGAACCGTATTCCTTTGGTCGGAAGCACATGCTCAATCAGATTGCAGACTTCGATATGCTCCCTGCCCAATCGGGACAGGTCTTTAACGATAATGCAGTTGGCTTTGCCATTTTCGATATTCTGCATCATCTTGATAAATGATGGGCGGTTAAAGTTCGTGCCCGTAAAACCGTCGTCGCAGTAGAACCCTACCAGATGGATCAAAGGATCCCGTTCCGCGAATTTCCTGATAATTTTCTCCTGATTGATGATGCTGTTGCTGACCTCTTTATCTTTGTCATCATTCGACAGCCTTTTATAGCCAACGGCCTTCCAGACCATGCCTTCTTGAAACAGACTATTTTGCATGTTCCAGCACCTCGTCATTCCTGCCGACAAATTCCATCATGTCGGCCAGCTCATCCTCGTACCGGAACACAATCCGGATATGTTTGTCGTTTGCTATATAGATTGTATCCACCAAGGATAAAAGCATGACACGGGTCAGCTTGGCCTGATCAAAATACTGCATGTAATCCTTCATCCAGTTTAGATCCTTCATGCTCATTTCTTCATACTTCTTTATCTGATCCTTCATCGTCTTAATTGCCGTTTCCAAAGCATTTATTTCCTCGTTGTTTCTCTGGGTGAAAAGCAAGTAGTCCGGATGGGATATTTGGGACTGCTTCCAGTCCCGATAAAGATCCATCTTTTCTCTTTCCTTCTGTCCCAGCTCTCTTTCGCTCCGGATCAGCTGACTGTTTATCTCCTTGATTTTTGCGCGCGTCATATCGCTGATGTTGATTCTGTTTAGGACGTTTGAAAGATTTGCGACCGTATAGATTTGTGATTTGACGGCGTTAAACACCACCTTAATAAGTTCTTCGTGCTTGATGCTGTGGGGTTTTGTGCATTTCAAATCCGATATTTGATTATACGTTCTGCATTTATAATAAACATACAGCTTCCCGTTGTGATTTCGGCTGTTTCTTACCATCGCGCCGTTGCAGTCCGCACACCGCAGCAGTCCGGAAAATATGTATGCCCGTTGCTTTTGCGGCGATGTCCGCAGGCATTTTCTAAAATACGCCTGAACCTTATCAAAGTCTTCTTTTGAAATGATGGGCTCGTGTGTGTTGTAGACAACGATGCGGTTTTCTTCCGGCACCAGTTCCCACTTTGGGCTTCTGTAATTGTCCTTGCTCCACTTCTTTTGCTCCAGGTGCCCGATATATATGATATTGGACAGCATCTTTCTGACCACATTGGGCCGCCATGCGTCTCCGATATTGCATGTATCACGCTTCCACAGCCCTTTTTTACTCTTATATACGCTGGGGCAATCGATGTTTAGGGTGTTCAAATGCTGGGCAATCCGAATCACGCCCATTCCGCTTAAACACAGCCTGAAAATCTCCCGGACGACCTTTGCCGCTTCCTCATCGATGATGATCTTATATCGGTTCTCCGGATTCTTGATATACCCGTATGGCGCAAAGCCTCCGACAAACTTGCCTTCCTTGCGCTGCGTATCAAAGGTCATACGAATGTTCCGGGAAATTTCGCTGCTATAGTGTTCATTGATAAATTGTGTGAAGTGGGTGGTTAAATCCAGCGTGGCGTTCGGCCGTAGATGCGTATCGATGTTTTCGGCCACGGAGATGAACCGGCAGTCGTGTGACGGCAGGACGATCTCTAACAGGTTTCGCACTTCAATGGTATCCCGACCAAATCTGGACAGGTCTTTCACGATGATGCAGTCGATACGGCCGCTGATAACATCGCTCATCATGCGGCTGAACGACGGCCGATCAAAGTTAAGTCCCGTCAGGCCGTCATCAATGTATGCGTCCACAACAATCATGTCCGCGATTTCATTGACATAACTCGTGAGCAATAATCTTTGGTTTGATATACTGTCGCTTTCGACTGAATAATCTTTTGAATTGCTTAATCTTAAATACAGCCCAGTCTGCCAGACTTTTGGCTTCTCGTTCTCGGCCTTTGGGGGCTCTTGCGTATAGAATTTTTTTCTTCCCATAATTCTTAACTCCTATTCTACTTTTCTAAAAATAAAATAGGACTGTGAGTGCCATCTCATAAAAATACTAGCACACAAAAATTGCATAGCAAAATCTGGGCAAATCTATTTTATTCCGCGTTTTCCAGGCCTTGCGCCAGGCAGGATTCAAAATCCGAACATCCGGAAAACTCGATGGTTACCGTATACTCTCCGCAACGGAATTTGTTCGGATTCTTGATGAATTTAAGGAACGCTTCTGAACGTTCTTTCTGGCTTTGACTAAAATCATATTTGAATTCCCTAATATCAACTAATTCGCTTTTCATTCATCATCCTGCCTTCCCATCAAAGATATATGGATGCGACAAGCAGATAATCACTTGTCGCATAGTATATGTCTTTCGATTTTAAATCTTAATCAAACACATTAAGCTGATAGCCTTCACTATCACGTCGGTATTTCACCCCGCCCATTTTTAAAGAACATCGCCTTATCGTATGACCAACTAACGTTTAGTACGTCCGCAGGGCTCATCTGTCATGGCAATATGATATTCCACCACAAAATGAAATACTTTCGCTCCAACCGGTTTGGGCCATCCTGGCAAAATATTATCGCTATAGACCTTTAGCCTATAATAAGCCTGCTTATACTTAATGCGTTTCACTATGTACTTTTCAATGAACAGGTTTTAAAAGGGCTTTGCAGCTTATGTCTGTTTTTTTCAAACCGCTTACGATAAAAACCCTCTCATAATAGAAGACAAAAAAGCGGCCTAAAACCGTTCGCCGTTTACTAAATTTCTTTGAAGTTTTTTATCATTTTGCTTTTTATTCTCCTGATGCGCATTCGAACTGCTGTTTCGGAAATATCCATGAGCAGTGCCAGCTCCTTTTGCGTGTATCCATCAATCGCCCACATTTTGATCAATATCAGTTCTTTTTGATTTAGGCTCAGCAGTGCATTGAACAGGCGCTCGTTTTCGATGACATTCCGCCAGTCTCCAAAATCAACATCATCCTCATTGGAGATCCCGATAATCAGCCTGTCGTTTTCGATAAATTCGATCAGTGTTTCATGTTCAGCGTTGTAACACCGTTTTTTATAGTCATTGATTGTCATGTTCTTCAGCATCTTATTAAAGTAGTGCATGGGGTTATTTATTCTTTTCATGATTTCTCCTCTCGGTTTTGGTTTTTTAAAATTCAAAACCGAAAGGGTGGTGCCCGAATAAATGCATAATTTCTAAAAAAGCCCTGAAAAAGAGCATAAAAAAAACGTTGCCTATATAAAGCACACGTTTTTACGTCTCTGCCATCAATGCACTCATCACTTAGTGTTCGTTCTCTAGTTGTGTTTTTCTGTGATGATTGAGGCTTTCTATGCTTGGCAAGAGGTGATTTAGTTGTAGCTTGTGTCAGGCTTTTTGACCGTCTTTGCTAATCCAGGGTGAAAAAGCCCATAAAAAAAATGATACTGAAATATCATCCATTAAATAATCCAAATATTATTAATTTCTTACTTATGCATATTATCCCAATTTTCATCTCGGGGATAATAACATAATATGTCATATAAGGCAACATTTCTTTAGTGATTAGGGATCGGATGCTGTTATTGTAACATGTAAACACGATTTCCAATTCCACGAGCAGTGCCCATATAGGTTTAAATAGGTCCTTATACGTCCTAAATCGTGCTTAAAGCGTCCTTCTAAATTTTTCTAAATCCTTTTAGGTCGATAGCTACTGCAGTCATTACTGCAGTCAGTTGTAATATATCTTATTCATTATTAAACCAAAACAACAATTTGATAATACAATAAAAAGCATCAAATATTGTGCTACCCATTCATTTTTCTTATCATACTGTCCGAAATTTTAACACACTCCCGTGTATTAAATATTGAAAGAAGCTAGCAGATAATAAACAAAATTAATTCTCCTAAAATTTTACTTTTTACACAACATACTTACCAAAATTTTTACATGCTACCGCAATAAATTATTAAACCCTAAATCATTTCATCCACGGTCTCTGTTCGTGCATCATTATTTGCAGTCGTGTAGAATGCCACCGCCCCTTTTGCCGCGGTGACCAGATGAAACACCGCATCATAATGGTCTCTTAAGACGACTTCATTTTTATCCAAACTTCTTAAAACAGTTTAAAACTCTAGATCTGACATATATGCTTTGTTGTCCAAAGCCCCTCGGTCACAGACAATCAAAATATTTTCGGCTTCCATCGTCTTTGCCGCTTATTCAAAAAGTTCTTCTTTTTTAATCTGCAATGCCATCTGACATTTTTGGTAATCCGTATTTGTTCCACATGTCCATGGTGCTACACCGCCTGTAATGAGCTCTGTCGCTGTTTCCGGAACAAATAGAACCGTATAGCCTCTCTGAAAAATCGCGTTTTGTATCCAACTCATTGCGGTTGATTTGCCTGCACACGGTCCGCCGGTAATCACAATCTTTGTGATGTTTTTATTAGCATTGCCCTGATATAGCTCAAAAAGTTCTTCCATCGAAACATCAAACAAAACAGATATCTTTTTTAGCACATCTACATTGGGTTTTGCATTTCCGTTTTACCATTTCGAAACGGCTTTTTTGGTCAACCCCAACCTATCAGCCAATTCAGTTTGAGAGAGCCCTGATTTAATCCTTAGTTCATATAGTTTATTGCCAAATGAAAAATCATTCAAATTGTTTGCCCCCCTGTCAAAATCATTATATCGATTTAACATTTATTACACAATATGTTAGCTATCGAATATAGGTAGAAATAAATTTCTTTGGCTTTTCATATGCCTGGAATAAAAAAACGAGTAACAGATATTAGATATTCCAGTAGGACTTTTCTTTCATCACATTACCCGCTATCACTATGCTTATTTTTTGTTCATCAATCTGTCAAATCCATCAGGATTGCCGTAGTTCCTTCTTCACTCAAAAACGTTTCCCACTCCTCATGATCCAAATACACGATGTATATGCTATTGATTGCGGTATGATCAAAATTTTTCGCAGCTGTTAAAGCTGTTGATTCAACTAAAAAGTAATTTCCGCTATCCTCCCATGTCTCCACAGCCAGTTGCGCATGTCCTGGCGATAAAACAATTGCATTATTCATATCTAACGCTTGCAACGCCGTTGCCAGTGCTAAAGATAATTCAATACAATTACCAGATTTAGATGAAAGTACATCTGATGGGTATTTTATGCGCTGATAATGCTCTTCATCTGAACTTGCACTAAACGTTGCTGATACATATTCAACGCCATAATCATCCGCCAATGTATGCATCAAGGCATAAATCTGTCCATAAGTGACCTGTGATTTTGATAGATTATCCTGCTCTTGATAGCCCTTCATAGAATAAAGGTTCTCGCCATCCCAACTAAATTCATCAAGGCAATCATTTGACAAGCGAATCCAATCCTCGATACATTGCCACTCCGGTGTCAGCCATTCTTCCATGGTTTCATATTTATAGCGATTTTCAGTGCTGGAATACAAATCCAAATCATATATCGAATTCACGTTTATCGTTACACTGTCAGAAGTTATAATTTCGTTTATATCCAAATTTTCAATCGTTAAACTCAATTGAAAACTTTGACTCGATGAAAAATCACTTAAATAAAACGTCAACCACGCTGGGTCAATATCCAAATTGACCTGCCCCAAGTTTTACTACACACTTGAAAGTGATTTTTTGCAGACTTGATATTCTTTTGGAATAATGACCTCCGGTACCGGAGGTCGGTATCCCAATGAGCTATGCGGCCGGATTGTGTTGTATTCCTTCCGCCATTGTTCAATCAGGATTTTCGCTTCTTGCATCGTATCAAAGATTTCACCATTAAGCAATTCGTCTCTCATTTTCCCATTAAATGATTCAATATATCCATTCTCCCAGGGACTTCCGGGTTCGATATATGTCGTTGTTACTTCTAATCTCTGTAGCCAATCTCTTAGGTTCTTTGCTGTAAATTCACTACCATTATCCGATCTGATATACTCGGGCAATCCTCTTAAGCAAAAGTTTTCCGCCAAACATTCCTGAACTTCAGCCCAACGGATCTGTCTTGCAGCATATGTACATAAGCATTCCCGTGTATATTCGTCAATAATATTTAACACCTTGAATGATTTGCAGTCCGTTGTCTTGTCGAACACCAAGTCATAGCTCCATACATGGTTTGGGTATTCCGGCTTTAATCTAATGCATGATCCTTCGTTTAGCCACAGTCTTCCTCGTTTCTTCTGCTTTTGGGGCACTTTGGGCCCTTGCTCCCGCCATATTCGCTCTACACGCTTGTGATTAATTGGATAGCCTTCTACGTTTAATAGCGCAGTAATGCGCCGATATCCATATCGTCCATACTTACAGGCTAATTCAATAATTCTAGCTGTTAAGTCATCTTCATCCGGTAATCGTTTCGGTTGATAATGCTGTGTGCTTCGATATTGGCCGACTAACTGGCATGCATGCGCTTTGGTTGTAGGAAACTGCGTAATGATACACTCTACTGCTGCCCTGCGTTTGGCAGGGCTCAGAAGTTTCCCCGTGATACTTCTTTTAAAATTGCATTATCAAGGGATAAATCCGCTACAAGCTTTTTGAGCCGAATATTCTCTTTTTCAAGTTCCTTCAGTTTCTTTGCCTGGCTGGTCCGCATACCACCATATTCACTTCGCCACCGATAGTAGGTTTGCTCGCTCACCTCTATGCTGCGCACAGCTTCAGCTACTTTGATTCCTTGGCTGATTTTTACTTCTACCTCTCGTAGTTTGCTGATAATTTGCTCAGCTGTATAATTCCTCTTTGCCATCTTTCTTCACCTCGTGATTTATTATACCAGCTGCAAATCCTCACTTTCAATTTGTTCAATTCTGTGGGGCAAGGTCACAATTTACTTCATCAAGTAAATCGTCCTCATTATAATAAAGTTGGAAATAGAAATTAAATCCTTCACCGTCTTCATCCACTAAAGTAATTTCATCTATACCTTTTTCGATGAACTTTTTCTGGACTTCTTCAATGAATTCATCATACTTATCAATATCAATTTTATAAAGATTAATAGTCGCCATAAAAATCCTTTTATTTTTATTTTAACACAATAATCCCCATAAAAAAAACATTATATGTATAATGATGTAAATGCTACTGGTAATACCCAACCAACAAATTCACAATTACGCTCGCCAGCACCGCACCAATGCATGAAACCAGCTCACGCTAGTCACACTATACCCGGCGCATTATACAATACTGAAAATTTAGATAAATTGGAATTTTTCGGCACGAATATTTTCCAGTTGCGAGAATATTATACAGATGGTAGAATAAGCTTGATATTATTCGTATAAGTTGTAAAAAAAGAAAGGGGTCAGAAAATGAAACATGTAAGAAAAGTAATGCTTTTAACTGCTGTGATGGTGTTGGTTTTTTCACTGTTCGCAGTAAACGCAAGCGCACAGACTTTCCAATTGTATAACGAGAATTTCTCGTCATACAGCGACGGTGAATTCCCGGACAGCCTGATTGAGTTAATGCCGGCGCAGGTGCAGGAAGTGCAGAAGAAGTCGTTCGTAATCGAAAACGAAGCGCTGAACTTCACCACCCACGGTGCATTATTCGGTATTGATCCGGCGGCCACCCGCATCTCTTTGTCATGCAAGGTTAAGACAGAAGGCGGTATCGCCTCATTGATCGGCTTTGGCACAACCGCAAAAGCGATGCAGGTTCAATTCACACAGGGTATGGTGCTGGCATCTTACGGAGGCCCGCACGAACTCATGCCGGTCGCATCATACAGCGAAGACACATGGGTCAGAGTGGTTTCAAAGGTCAACTTTGACACCAACACGTATGATCTGGAAATTGACGGGGTTCTGGTTGCGGAAGGCTTAAGCTTAAGCGATGTCACCGCAAACGACATGCCGGTTCCGTTTATGATCGGGACATACGGCGAAAACCAGACAGTTAAGCTGGATAACGTCATCGTTAAGAGCAACGTACCTTCCGGCAATAAAAAGGCAGTTCCGGCTTCCGACACGCTCGGTTCATTTATCAGCCCGGATGCAATTGCTGAATAATTTAGACATAATAATCAAACAGCCCCTGCTAATCGCAGCGGCTGTTTTTTTATACTTCGGTCAGTTGAAACGCGTTGACATCGAATAATCCTTTGTCCGTCAGCTTCAGCTCCGGTATCACCGTCAGCGCCATAAATGCCAGCGTCATGAACGGGCTGAAGTCCCGGCTGATCTGCAGCTCTTTATGCGCGCGTTCGGTCAGGCTTTCCTGCGTCTTTGCGATCTCTTCCAGCTGCACGCTAGACATGATACCCGCGATATCCAGTGCAAGGCTTTCCAGCACTTCGCCGCTTTTCACCAGCGTCAGCCCGCCGCCGATACGCTTGATCTCAGATACGGCTGTTAGAATGTCCGGTATATTATCCCCGACCACCACAAGGTTATGCGAGTCATGCGCCACAGTGGATGCAATCGCGCCGTTTTTCAGCCCGAATCCTTCAATCAGGCCTTTGCCGATGTTGCCTGTTCCGTGGTGCCGTTCCATCACATAAATCGGGATGATATCCTGCTTGGAATCAACCACAAAATATCCGTCTTTTGTGTTCACCTCACGCTTTGCGTGCTCGGTAAATAACTCGTGCGGCGTCAGCTTAATCACACTGGCCTGCGCCCGTTTAGGATAAATCCGCAAGCTTTCCTCGGTGATTTCACCGATATTGACTTCGCCCTTTACACGCTGCGCGGCATCTGCCGGATACGGGCAGTCGTCCGTCCAGCGGTCTGTTATCTGCTTTCCATTTATATAAGTCTTTAAGACATTAAATCGTTCAAGGTCATCCACCATGATAAAATCCGCGCGGTAGCCCGGTGCAACCGCACCTAAGTGCTGAATGCCGTAACATTCCGCCGGATTCAGCGTCGCCAGCCGGACAGCCGTAATCGGATGCATCCCGTTTTGAATTGCAACCCGGATATTATTGTCGATATGCCCTTCTTCCACAATATCCCCGGGATGACGGTCGTCGGTGCAGAACATACACCGCCGCTCGGTTTCCGGCGTTACGCCTTCCTTCAATTTTATCAGGTTCTTTGCCGCACTGCCTTCCCGTATCGCGATATACATCCCGTTCTGAATACGCTCGTGCATTTCTTTATAATTAGTGCATTCATGGTCGGTCTTTACGCCGGACATCACATAGGCGTTCAGCCCCTTGCCGGTCTGCCCCGGGCCGTGCCCGTCCACCAGCCGGCCATAATCCGCTGCCAGCTTCAGCTTTTTCAGTAT
Source organism: Christensenellaceae bacterium (assembly GCA_963674805.2). Lineage (GTDB taxonomy): Bacteria > Bacillota > Clostridia > Christensenellales > CALMFG01 > CALMFG01. The sequence continues at coordinate 197,447 of CAXXNY010000021.1, read as the reverse complement.
GCCCGGATCACCGTCAATGACACCCGGATAATTCATCATTTCGCCCAGCCCCAGCACACGCGGGTGCGTCATCAGCGGTGCCAGCGCGTCCGCATCCAGCACTGCACCGGACGTTTCAAATCCGCTTGCCGGCACACATGACGGCAGCATCATATACACTGTCAGCGGGATATTATCCGAAGAATCCAGCATAAACCGAATGCCGTCCACGCCGCAGACGTTCGCGATCTCGTGGCAGTCCGCAATCACCGTGGTCGTGCCGTGCGGAAGCACCGCCCGTGCGAACTGATAAGGCGTTCCAAACGAAGATTCGATATGCACATGGGAATCAATCAGTCCCGGCACAATATAGGCGCCCTTTGCGTCTATCCGGACGTCACTGTCATAATCGCCAATCCCGATAAATACACCATCCGCAATTGCAAGGTTTCCTTCGATAATCTCATACGAAAAGACATTAACGATTCTGCCGTTTTCAATCACGGCGTCCACTTTTTGTTTGCCGCTCGCCATATCTATTCTTCTTTTCAAAATACCCGTGTCCATCGCTGTTCTCCCGTAACCGTTCGGTCTGTTTTCTTATTCATAACAGTGCTTCAGCGTATATTTGCATTCATTCTACACTATAAGATTTTTTGATGCAACACGCCGTCCTTATCGCCTTTTTTAATGGTTATTTGCGTTTTGTATCAAGTTGGGCAGGTTTTATTCACGATTTGCGGTTTTAAACAGCCTGTTTTACCCTGTGAAACAATTAATCAGTTGATTTTTAAAAAAGAATATGCTATATTCTTTTCAAGTATACGTTGACAACGGAGTCGTAGAGTTTATACATTTTCTATGGCTTTTTTTATTCATTAGCGGATGCTAATCAGACAGACTTAAGAATGCGGAAAGCTCTTTTTTGAGGCCTCTGGTGGATAAAAGATACTAGCCGGCGAATATTTCGCTGGTTTAGATATATATGTTTATATTAAAGGAGGATAATTAAATGAAGAAAATCATTGCTGTTGTACTTGTTTTAGCACTCGTACTGTCAATGGCAGCCTGCGGCGCTGGCGGCGGAAAAACCATCAAAATTGGTGTTCTTTCCGGAACGACTGGTCCTGCTGCTGTTCACGGCGTGCCTGTTAAACAAGCTGCCGAACTCGCTGCAGAAGAAATCAATGCAGCCGGCGGAATCAACGGAAAAGAAATCGAAATCATCGCTTATGACACCAAGGGCGATGCAACGGAAGGTGTTAACGCTTATAATAAGTTAAGAGACCAGGAAGAAGTCGTTGCAATCATTGGTGGAACATATTCTGGTGTTACCCTCGGTTTCAAAGACCTGGCTGTTGCTGACAATATGCCTTGTCTTTCTCCGACAGCAACCAACCCCGAAGTTACCTTAAATGCTCCGAATTTCTTTAGAGCATGCTACACAGACGACTATCAGGGTAAAGTAGCTGCTGAGTTCGCTATTAACACACTCGAAGCAACTAAGCTTGGCGTTCTGTACAACAAAGACGATGCTTATTCAGAAGGTCTTGCAACCGGTTTTGAAACCGCTGCGGCCGCTGCAGGCATCGAAGTTGTTAAAGAAGCTTACGCTGCTGAAGACAAAGACTATTCCACACAGTTAACCAAACTGGATGCTGCAGGCATCGATGCACTGTTTGTTCCGCATTATCCGGACACAGTCGGCCCGATCCTGGCTCAGGTTGATAACATGGGATTAGACTTCGTATGTCTCGGCGGAGACGGCTGGGATGGTATCCAGGGCGACTATGCGGCTGAAGCTGAAGGTTTCTACTTTGCAAACCACTATTCTGCTGATGACCCGTCACCGGTTGTTCAGAACTTCATCTCTGCTTATGAAGAAAAATTCGGCGAAACCCCGAACGCATTGGGCGCACTGTCCTATGACGCTGTTTATCTGATGGCTGCTGCTATTGAAGCTGCCGGATCAACAGATTCTGACAAGATCATCGAAGCATTGGCTGCTTCTTCTCTCGAAGGCGTAACCGGTGATATCTCGTTTGATGCAAACGGAGACCCGATCAAGAGCGTTGCCATGATCCAAGTTGTTGATGGCAAGCTAACGCTGTACTCAAAGGTTGCTGCTGAATAATCAGCTATCTTTTAAGATTACGCTTGAGCGCTGTGCCGATAGCATGGCGCTTGAGCCATATCTATATGCTAGTCAAAGGAGCATAGCAAGGCAGCGCTTTGCTGTGCTTTTTTAAGAATAAGGGAGGGAGAATTTAATTGGAATTCTTTTTACAACAAGTGATCAACGCCCTTAGAATCGGGAGTATCTATGCCGTTATTGCAATCGGCTATACAATGGTTTACGGGATCATCAAGCTGATCAACTTTGCACATGGCGAAATCATGGTTTTTGGCTCGTATTTTGCTTATATTCTGGCTCTAAATACGAATCTGCCTTTCTTAATTATCCTGCCAGTTGCGATGATTTTAACCGCTATCTTAGGGATGGTTATCGAAAAGGTCGCTTATGCGCCTTTACGGAAAGCACCTCGGCTTTCTGCTTTAATTACTGCCATCGGAATGAGTTTCTTACTGCAAAACATTATGCTGCTTATCTTCAAATCCAAACCGAAGCGAATGCCCGAGCTTATCTCAATGAAGCCTTTTGAGGTGGGCGGGGTCAAGATTGACTCAATTACGATAATTACAGTCGGTTTGTCCGTACTGTTTATGATCATATTACAGTTGTTCATTAAAAACACAAAACCCGGCAAGGCAATGCGTGCCGTATCAGAGGATAAAGAAGTTTCTGTGCTAATGGGCATCAACGTCAACCGGATTATTACACTGACCTTTGCGATCGGCTCTGCGCTCGGTGCACTCGGCGGAGTCTTATACTCGATTGCATTCACTCAGATCTATCCGACAATGGGAATTATGCCCGGATTAAAAGCTTTTGTCGCCGCCGTACTCGGCGGAATCGGCGTCATGCCGGGGGCAATGCTTGGCGGTTTTATGATTGGTATCGTCGAAACGTTTACAAAAGCGTATATCTCAACAACCTGGGCGGACGGTATTGTGTTTATCATTCTGATTCTCACACTGCTGCTTAAGCCCTCCGGACTGCTGGGTAAAGAAAGAAAGGATAAGGTGTAGACCATGAGCAAACGAAACAAGTTATCTTATCTGATCAATTTTATCGCGATTGTCGTCGTTTATTTAATACTATTTGCACTGATTGAGCTCGGCGTCTTTAATCGGTACTGGACCAGCATTATCATATTGATTTGCATCAACATCATCATGGCAACCAGCCTGAACTTCTCAACCGGTTTCCTCGGCCAGCTGGTGCTGGGTCATGCCGGATTCATGGCAATCGGTGGATATACCGCGGCTACTGTCGGCATTCTGCTTACTAATGCCGGCTCACCGGCTTTTTCGACAATTATTCTCGGCGTCTTTGCCGGCGGAATTTTTGCGGCGATTTCCGGAGTCATTATCGGTATTCCGGCGCTCAGACTGCGCGGCGATTACCTTGCGATTATGACTTTAGCTTTTGCTGAAATCGTGCGTATCGTTATTAATAACCTCGAATTCACCGGCGGGGCACAAGGCTTAACAGGCATCCCCCGCGTGATGAACTTTACTTATGTCTATGTCTTCATGGTGCTGTGTGTGGCGTTCCTGATGCTGCTGGCAAGGTCCAGACATGGACGCGCAATCATATCCATCCGTGAGAATGAAATCGCGGCAGAAGCCGTTGGGGTTAATTCCACAAAATATAAAGTCACCGGATTCGCAATATCCGCCTTTATCGGCGGTATCGGCGGCGGACTGTTCGCCTTCCAGATCGGCTTTTTACAACCAAGCATGTTCGGCTTCATGAAATCCGTTGATATCTTAGTTATGGTAGTCCTCGGTGGTATGGGCTCTATGACAGGTTCCGTTGTCGCGGCTGCTGTATTCACCTGGCTGCCTGAAGCATTAAGAAGCTTTGATGAATACCGGATGGTTGCCTATGCGGTTCTATTAATCGTGATGATGATTTTCCGTCCGCAGGGATTGTTTGGAACGCACGAATTTGCGTTTTCAAAATTCTTTAGAAGAACACTGTTAAAGATAAAAAAGACATCGGGACAGCCACTGGAAGGAGATGATGAATAATGGCATTGCTAGAAGTTAAAAACCTGACCATGAACTTTGGCGGGCTGATGGCCGTTAATGATTTTGAACTTTCATTGGACAAGCACGAACTGGTAGGTCTGATTGGCCCGAACGGTGCGGGTAAAACCACAATATTCAACCTTTTAACCGGAAATCATCATCCGACCTCCGGAGAGATCATTCTGGATAATAAATCCGTTGTCGGCAAAAAGCCGTATGACATCGTCGCGTTGGGCGCAAGCCGGACATTCCAGAATATCCGACTGTTTAATGCCCTGACTGTTCTGGATAATATTAAGATTGCCTATAACCACTCAATGCAGTATTCGCTGCTCAGTGGTGTATTAAGGACACGCAACTACTGGAAAGAAGAAGCGAAGGCAAACGAAGCCTGCCTTGAAATGCTCGCTGTGTTTGATCTTGACGGCTATGCATATACTCAGGCGTCCAGCCTGCCTTACGGCCAGCAAAGAAAGCTGGAGATTGCGCGGGCGCTGGCTACGCATCCAAAGGTGTTACTCTTAGACGAACCGGCTGCGGGCATGAACCCGAACGAAACCGCCGAACTGATGGAGACCATCAAGTCGGTCAGAAACGAGTTCGACATCGCCATCCTGTTAATCGAACATGACATGAATCTCGTCATGGGTATCTGTGAGCGCATCGTTTGTATCGACTACGGGAAAATCATTGCTAAAGGCCTGCCGGATGAGATAAAGAAAAATCCCGAAGTCATCAAGGCTTACTTAGGGGAATAGGAGTGGGATTATGTTAAAAGTTGATAACATTCATGTTTCATACGGGAGCATTGAGGCCATAAAAGGTTTGAGTTTCGAAGTGAATCAGGGTGAAATCGTGACGCTAATCGGCGCAAACGGCGCCGGTAAAACCACGACGCTTCAGACGCTTTCCGGAATACTTAAACCGACAAAAGGGAGCATTACCTATAAGGGTACCGACCTCGTAAAAATCCCGGCGCATAAAATTTTACCGATGGGTGTGGCGCATGTGCCGGAAGGCCGGCGTATCTTTCAGCAAATGACCGTGCTGGAAAACCTCGAAATGGGCGCATACATCTTTTCTAAGTCCAGCGAAGTGGATGAAGACCTCGATCACGTGTTTGCATCCTTCCCGCGGTTAAAGGAAAGACGCCGCCAGGTTGCGGGTACGCTTTCCGGCGGTGAACAGCAGATGCTGGCGATGGGACGTGCGCTGATGTCACGGCCCGAGCTGCTCTTAATGGACGAACCGTCTATGGGCTTAGCGCCGATTCTCGTGGATGAAATATTTAAAATCATTGAACGTATTAACAGTCAGGGCACAACGATTCTGCTGGTTGAGCAGAACGCCAACCGCGCCCTGCATGTCGCGCACCGCGGATATGTGCTTGAAACCGGAAAGATTGTGCTGAGCGGCAGTGCTAAGGAACTGCTGGAAAGCGATGAAGTCCGCGAAGCCTATCTCGGTTAAATCAAAAAACAAAAAGAACAGGATGCCTGTTCTTTTTTTATGTGCTAAGATATTGATATCAATAACAAAGGAGTTTTATGATGGTTTCTGCACTTTCAATCATATGTATGTTTGTCACCTTACTGATCTGCTTTGCCCTGCCGTTCATCGTCGCTTCTGTCTTCAAGAAAAAAGGCCTCAGTACATGGGGCGTCTTTTTCATCGGTATGCTCGGTTTCGTTATTTTGCAGATTGTAATCAGAATTCCGCTTTTACAGTTCATCAGCCGGATGCCATGGTATCAGTCGATGGCGGAAAGCGCCGTGCTGACTGCACTGTTTCTTGGAATTACAGCAGCAGTTTTTGAGACTTTCGGCCGCTTTATGGTATTTAAATGGATGTTAAAGAAACGGCGATCCTATGGCGACGGATTGATGGCCGGACTGGGCCACGGCGCAATTGAGGCGATACTCATAACCGGTATCACGTATATTAACAACCTGATATACAGCTTTATGATTAACCTCAATCTCAAGGATATGCTGCTAAACTCTGCGCCATCTGCCTCTTCTGCGCAAGCCTCCATTGAAGCCGGAATCAACGGGCTGATTTCCAGTCCGCCTTACTTGTTCCTGTATGCAGGTTGGGAGCGTGCCATGGTCATCGTCATTCATATTGCGCTCAGCATGCTTGTTCTGGAAGGCATCCGACGCAAACAAACCATTAGGTATTGTTTATTTGCAGTGCTGTTCCACGGGCTGTTGGATACAATAGGTGTTATTTTGGCCATAAATGAAATCAATATGATATTCATTGAACTTTTAGCGCTTGTCTTTATGCTGGCTTCATTGTTTTACATCATTGTTTCCAAAAAACGCTTTCATACAATCCCCGAACCTGAGTTACTCAATGAAAAATAATACATATCGGCCGCCCGTATGGGCGGCCGTTTTCTTTTAATCAAACCTTGGCGGTTGTATCTCTCTGCCTTTGATGAACCTCGCAACAATGTTCCGGTCATCGCCCTTATACACAAAACGGCTTAACCGTTCTATCATATCGGATTCTCCGTTCTTTCCAAGGCTGGCGTCGTCAATTACCAAGGCATCAAATTCATATTCCGGCTCAAAACTGCCGACTTTCCCAAAGAAACTCCCCCCGCCCTTTGTCGCGATATAAAACGCCTCGGCAAAGGATAAAAATCCTTCTTCAGGATTCTGCTGATATCTGAGTTTTGATACCTGCATTGCCAGCACCATAATCTCCGACATACTCACGACATGTCCGCCGCTGACGTCTGATCCAAACCCGATCCTCACACCCTGTTCCATCATCGGTTTAAGCGGCATCATCCCGCTCGCGAGATTCACGTTAGACTGCGGGCAGTGTACGGCATAAACACCGCGTTCAGCCAGCATTTCAATCTCTTCCGGCTTCATATGAATGCAGTGCGCCATCAATGTTTTATCATTCAGCAATCCGTACCTGTCATACACATCCGCATAATGCTCCGCCTCAGGGAACAATTCCCCTACCCACCGGATCTCGTCCAGATTCTCATTGATATGGCTTTGGACCGGCGCGTGATACTCGGCCGCAAGTTTGCCTAATCCTTTCAGCATTTCACGGCTGCAGGTCGGCACAAAGCGCGGGGTTAATATCGGCTTCACATTTTGGTTGTCTTTGTTGCGTTCAAAAAACGCCCGGGTCTCTGCCAACGACTTCTCTGTATCCTCGCATAAGAACTCCGGACAATTACTGTCCATGTTGACCTTGCCGATGTAAGCGCAAATCCCCGACTTCTCCATCATATCGACCAGAACCTGCGCGGTCTCTTCATGAACCGTAGTAAACAATACAGCCCGGGTCGTCCCGAAGCGGTAAAACTCGCTGATCACATGCGCATACTTCTCTTTTGCATATGCCTTATCCGCATACTTAGCCTCCGTCGGAAACGTGAGCTGGTTCAGCCATGGCAGCAGCTGGAGGTTCATACCAAGGCCGATATTTTCAAACTGCGGTGCATGGGTGTGCAGGTCGCAGAATCCGGGGATAATCAATCTGTCCCCATAGTCCTTCACTTCAATATCCTGATACGCTTTCGGCAGGGTTCCGGATACAAAGGCGACGCGCTCGCCGTCAACGCCGATATGCCCGTTTTGAACCACTGTCAATTCGCCGCACTCTGCGGCATATATGATGTTTCCTTTTAGTGCATACACTGCTGTTTCCCCATTTTTTGTTTATTCGTGACCACAACATTATAGAGTATTATGCGGCCACAATCAAATGATTCTTCTGCTTGTGCTTGCCTTGGCACGAGGTGTTGTGATACCAAAATCCAATTGAAAACAAAGGGGTTTTATATTATGATAGACGAGAAATTATTTTTATGTTTGAGAGGGAGAACTATGAGAGCCGATGGAAGAAAAATAAAAACGCTGGATCCTTTCTTTGAGATCGTACCGCATATTATACCCAAGCGTTATGATTCCCAGGTGTTTTTTGAGACCGAGCTGGACTACACTGCCGCCAAAAAGTACCTGAATACCAAACGGAACAGCGGGCAAAAAATGAGTTTTATGGCAGTGCTGATTGCGGCATACGTTCGCACAGCCTCTGAAATGCCGGAAATCAACCGGTTTGTGATGAGAAGAAAGATCTTTGCGCGCACAGAGTTCACCGTTTCTTTCGTCGTCTTAAAAGAAGACGGTACTCAGGAAGACCGACTGGAAACAGCGGCAAAAATTAAGTTTGAGCTGACCGATACCATTTTTGATGTTGAAAGAAGAATTGACGAAGCCATTGTCAGCAACCGTAAATTTGATACAATTTCTTTTACAGACAAACTCGCGAAATTCTTTATGGGCGTACCGCTGCTGCCCGGATTTTTAGTTGAACTGGTAAAAGTAATGGATAAACTGGGTCTGCTTCCGAAGGCGATTATCGACGGCAGCCCGTTTCATGCATCGCTCTGGATTACCAATATGGCGTCCATTAACATGGGTTCCGTGTTCCATCACCTATATGACTTTGGCACAAGCAGTATGTTTGTGGCGCTCGGCAAGATGCGGGATGTGATCGGTGATGACGGCAAAAAGAATCGCGTAATTCCCCTCGGTGTCGTGGCTGATGAGCGGATTTGCGCAGGCGTGACTTTTGCAAAAGTATTTGCACTCGCCAATAAATATATCGCAGACCCGGCCTTGCTGGAGGTTCCGCCGGAATCTGTTCGAGAAGATATCAAATAAAAAATCAGCCGTAAGGGATTACCCTTACGGCTTTTTTATCAGCTTATAAGCCGTTATCATCCTTTTGCTTTAATATCGGATTCGGCTGAGCGTTAAACACGGTTGTGTTCGGAGGGACGCTGTGCGTCAGCCAGACATTACCGCCGATGACCGAATTTTCGCCGATCACGGTACTGCCGCCCAAAATGGTCGCGCCGGCATAGATCACCACGTTGTCGCCGATATCGGGGTGCCGCTTGACGTTCTTGATCGGGTTCCCGTCTTCATCCACAGGAAAACTCTTCGCGCCCAGTGTCACAGATTGATAAATCTTCACATTGCTGCCGATCGTGCAGGTCTCGCCGATTACCACACCCGTACCGTGGTCGATAAAAAACTTTTCTCCGATTTTTGAGTTGGGATGGATATCAATCCCGGTATGTTCATGCGCGTATTCGGTCATAATTCGCGGTATCAGCGGAATTTTAAGCCCGCTGATGATATGGGCGATACGGTAGATGCTGATCGCTTCAAACGACGGATAACTCAGCACAATTTCCTCAAACGACTTCGCCGCCGGGTCGCCTTCATACGCCGCTTCTATATCCGTTTCCAGAATACGCCGAATCTCCGGCAGGCTTTCCATCACCTGAATCGCAAACCGGTTTGCTTCGGTCTTGCACTCTCTGCAATCCGGGCCTTTTTCTTCTTTATGCGTGCAGTGTTCCATCAGCACGTTTTCAATGATATCGCAAAGTTCAATCGCAGTGATGCGAAACCGGCTGTCCGTAATATTGGACAGGTTGGAATAATCCAGTTTTTCTGTCTCGTATATGCCCGGAAAAATCAGCCGCCGCAGATCGTTTAACACTTTAATGATGTCCGTCTTGGATGTCTGGTTTAAACAGTTGTTGTTAAACTGGTTCTTTAAATTAATATCACAGATTTCATCCGAAATCCTTCCCGAGTTTTCTTTTAGCCACCGGCTGAGTTCCATCTGCAGCTCCTTTCCGCTTAATAATCTGTTTTACGCATTTTGATTGACGATTTAAGCATAACATAATACTATGTTGATAGTGTGTTTGATTTTTAGTTTGTCAGTATTTTAGCACAAATGTGCGTGTCTGCATATATAATAATCATGGCATTATTGAAAAGGAGACAGCCCTAAATGAAAATCGCAAAGCAAGTCACGGATTTAATCGGCCGTACACCCATGCTGGAGCTCAGCCGTTTTGGTCAATCCGCGGACGCCAGAATCATCGCAAAGCTTGAGTCATTTAATCCGGGCGGCAGCGTTAAAGACCGGATTGCCTATAATATGATTATCACAGCCGAACAGGATGGGCGTTTGAAGCCCGGCGGCCTGATCGTAGAACCAACCAGCGGCAACACCGGCATCGGCCTTGCCATGACCGCAAAAAGCCGCGGCTACCGCATCATCCTGACAATGCCGGATACCATGAGCGTGGAGCGGCGGCAGCTGCTTTCCGCGTTCGGTGCAGAGCTGGTCTTAACACCCGGCGCAGACGGGATGGCAGGTGCAATCAGAAAGGCGGAAGAAATCGTCAAAGAGCAAAAAGGCTTTATGCCGCAACAGTTTAAAAATCCGGCAAATCCGGCGACGCATGTTAAAACCACCGCGATAGAGATTTTAGACGATACCGATCGAAGGGTAGATATTTTTGTCGCTGGCGTTGGCACAGGCGGAACGGTCAGTGGTGTCGGCCGTACGCTGAAAAAAGAGCTTGGCGATGTCTACGTGGTGGCGGTTGAACCCGAATCCTCCGCCGTGATTTCCGGCGAGTCAGCCGGACCGCACCAGATACAGGGAATCGGCGCGGGATTTGTTCCGGATACGCTGGATGTTGACGTTATTGACGAAGTTGTGAAAGTGTCGGATACCGATGCCCGCAACACAGCGGCGCTGCTGGCAAAGACCGAGGCCCTGCTGGCCGGTGTATCTTCCGGGGCAGCGGCGTATGCCGCATTAACGCTGGCAAAGCGTCCGGAAAACAAGGGCAAGACGATTGTTGTGGTCTTCCCGGACAGCGGAGAACGGTATTTATCCACGGGTTTATATGACGTCTAGTTTTATAAATTAAAAAATATATTCATTACAAGTATCAGACATAAGGAGCATACACATGGACAGCATCAAGCAGCTGCAGGAGTGGATTGAACAAAGCAAGCGAATCGTATTTTTCGGAGGCGCCGGTGTATCCACTGAAAGCGGCATCCCGGATTTCAGAAGCGCGGACGGCTTATATGCAGACACTGATGAGCCGATCCCGCCTGAGCGCATCATCAGCGCATCATATTTCTACACTTATCCAAAGGATTTTTATCGTTTTTATAAATCAAAAATGATCTATACCGGAGCCAAGCCGAATGCCGCGCATACTGCCCTGGCCGAGTTGGAACAAATGGGCAAATTAAACGCTGTTGTCACCCAGAATATTGACGGGCTGCACCAGCAGGCCGGAAGCCGGAATGTCATTGAGCTGCACGGATCGGTACACCGGAACCATTGCGTGGATTGCGGGAAGGCGTATGGGCTCAAGACCGTTCTGGACAGCGATGAGCTGCCGGTCTGCGGCGTTTGCGGCGGTATGGTACGTCCGGATGTCGTGCTGTATGAAGAGCCTTTGCCGGACGAAGCGGTAAACCGAGCCATTCAGGAAATCAGCAAGGCTGACCTTTTAATAATCGGCGGCACATCAATGATCGTTCATCCGGCCGCGTCACTGGTCCGGTTTTTCTCGGGCCGAGCAGTCGTTTTAATCAACCTTGACGCGACGCCCGCGGACCGTACGGCAAATCTCGTAATCCATGATTCTGTCGGCAAGGTTTTAAAAAAGGCGGTTGCCGGAGTAAAGAAAAAACAGGCACAGGCGAACGTTTAACAAACCGAAATAATAAATATCCCCCGGCGCAGCCGGGGGGGTTCTTATACAATAAAAAAGACCCGGGCATATCGTCCGGGTCTTTGATTATACTTTATTTATCGCTTATTTTTTCGCAAGCACTTTCTTCAGCTGAGCGAATTTCGGCAGACCGTCTTCATAGGGAAGTTCGGATTGGCCCTGGATCAGCGGGGTTACATAGTCTAAAAACTCCTGTGTCAGCCCCTTGCCGTCCTTGGTGATCCATTCCATCGGAATGGTCTTTTCTTTGTTTGCCACTTCGTCGAGGTTAATCAATTTGATATTGCAAACATAGTCCTTGCCGGCAGCGCGTTCAAACGCAACCATATAGTCCGTCTTGCCTTCGACCGCACTCGTTACCGCTGCCTGCCCTGCCATAAATGATTCATCCGCATCGGTTTTAGAACCGCCGTGTGCCGCACAGCGCTGCAGAATCGAGAACTCAACCGGTCTGACTTTTGCTCCGGTCTTTTCTTTGATAAACTCCGCCAGCGTATCGGCTAATCCGCCGAGCTGTGCATGACCGAAAGAGTCTGTGCTCTTGGACATGGATGAGCCGTATTCCGAGATGTATTTCCCGTCTTTATCCTTGATGCCTTCGGATACCGCGATGATGACATGGTTGTTTTTCTTATACAGCGTATCAACGTCATCTAAGAACTTCTCCATATCAAAGGCGACTTCCGGCAGGTAAATCATGTCCGGACCTTTGCCTTTGTTCGCTGCCAGCGCTGTTGCCGCCGTCAGCCATCCTGCGTTTCTGCCCATCATTTCCAGAATCGTGATCGTGCCGGTGTCGTAAACGGTCGCGTCATGATACACTTCCATCGTTGAAGTCGCAACATATTTTGCGGCGCTTCCGTATCCCGGGCAGTGGTCTGTGCCCCAAAGGTCATTATCAATAGTCTTTGGCACGCCGATAACGCGGCATTCATAGCCGACTTTCTGCATATACTTTGACACCTTGTTGCATGTATCCATGGAGTCGTTTCCGCCGTTATAGAAGAAATAGCGGATGTCATATTTCTTAAACACTTCGAGCAGGCGTTTGTAGTCGGTATCATCAACGTCTGCGTCTTTCAGTTTATACCGCACCGAGCCGAGCGCTGAAGATGGTGTGGTCTTCATCAATTTAAATGTCTCCGCATCCTCTTTGCTCATGTCATAGAAGTTTTCCTCTAAAACACCCTTGATTCCGTGCGCCGCGCCGTAAACCGCGGTGATACAGGTCTGCTTGAGCGCTTCGGTAAACACGCCGGCCGCGCTGGCATTAATAACTGATGTCGGGCCGCCGGATTGGCCGAAAATACATGCTCCTTTTAATTCACTCATTGGTTCCCTCCTTAAAGGCTAGTTAATAAACTAGAATTCGAAATTTTCAATGATACCATTATACCAACAATCCGCATGTTTTCAAGGAATATTTGGGCTGACGGCCGTTTATCCGCACAAAAAAAGCTCCGGGGTCCGGAGCTTATATCACTTCGCTTTTTTATTGTTCCAACGGCTTTAAGACCATAAAATCGGTAGCTTCGGCGTTTACGAAGCCTTCGCTGTAATAAATACAGGCGTACAGCCAGCCATCCTTGCCCAAATAGAAACGGAATCCGGCGCCTTCGCCGTCCGGCGTCTGATCGCAATAATGCGTATCAACCACCTTATAGGTGCTCTCTTCCTGTCCTGTCACACCATAGATATCCCCGTGGATCACGAGTTTCCCGTTCTGGTAAAACGCCACGGTGTAGGCCATATTATCAAAATCACTCAGCTTAAAATCGGCCTCTTCATCCGGCACTTCCACCTTCTGCGGATTATCCGCAAGGCCAATCATCACCCAAACCGGCTTGCTGTCCAGCACCTCATAAATTGGCCTGCTGTCCTCAATTTCCGGCGAGTCATATTGCTGGTAAGTAATCGATCCGGCTTTTGCCGGCTCAAAGTCCACTGTCACCTGTTCAAAAATAACATCGTCAACGGTTAGCTCCGTCGCTTCATATTCAGCAAGTTCAGCAACTTGTGCGCCGTCCGCCCAGACACTGCTGACCAAGTTCTTACCCTTGATCTGCCACTTGACTTCCTGATTGTCTTCAATCACAAAAGAAAGAGCGTCACAGCTGACCGCATTATCCGCATAATCATAGACCTCAATTTCTTTGCTGTCCAATGCCCCGTCTTCGCGGTAAACCAGCCGGTAAATCCGGTCATCCTGTGTGAACACGATGCGTTCGCTTTCTCCGGCCTCTAAATCCGCCGCACAGCCGTTTTCTCCCTGGGCAGATACCAACGCCCAGACACCCAAAAATGCCGCTTTATCTGCGTCCTCTACCGTTGCTTCGGCCACTTCCGGCATCGCCTTGGCCTCAGCCGCTTTCGGCTGGCAGGCAGCAATACCGCTGACCATTAAAATAAGCACCAAGATTAAAACCAATACCCACCGGGCGTTATGCGTTCTTTGCGCCATTTCCCATCCTCCTTGTTATTTTAAAGGTTTATTATACGTGAATCCGTTTTGAAAATCCGGAATATGTTGCTTTTGTTGTAAAACTGTATCCTTCTGTCTTTTTATAATCCGATATTGGTGGCTTTAAACTAAAAAATAACAGCGAGTTCAGAATAAATAGTTATTGACATATGTCCATTTTGTAGTATAATCATCATATCGGACATATGTCAATTATAAACGACAGGAGGAATCGTCATGTACGGAGGTTATGGTCACCCGCACGGCCGAGGATGCGGCTGCGGGCTTGGATACGGAGTGCGCGGAGGCGGATCTGGTATCCGGTTGAGACAGCGTTACCGCGACTGCTTTTATTACAGCCAGCCCGGTGTTTCACCCGATATCCAGCGTGAAGCGCTGGAAGCTGAGAAAGCCCAACTTAAAAATAGACTTGATTTTATCACCGAGGCGTTGGATAATATACCTAAACCAGATACCAGCGAAGGCGAAACATCTGAGTAGTATCGAAAGCAAGGGGATATATTAAAATGCCGAGACCAAAGAAATACCGTCATGTGTGCTGTCTGCCGCAATCGTCATATTTTGGACCGGTCTCTACGGTCAATAAGAATACGGATTCTGTTGTCATGTCCGTTGAAGAATATGAAACAATCCGGTTAATGGACTACGAAGGGCTGATGCAGGAAGAATGCGCCGAACGGATGGAGGTCGCAAGAACCACCGTCCAGCGTATCTATAATGATGCGCGCAAAAAAATGGCCGATTTCCTCGTCGGCGGTAAGTCTCTGGTGATTGAGGGCGGCGATTTCGTCTTATGCAATGAAAGCCACGACGGGCACTATAACTGCGGGAAATGCGGCAATCACCGCTATGGCAGGCGTGGAGAATAATCTGAAACTTAAAACAGCACGATATCCATCGTGCTGTTTTTTATTGGGTTAAATATTAGTCTCCGATATTCCAGATAATACTCATCGTTTGGTCCTGATACCCAACGGTTAGCTGCATACTGCCTTTCTCAAAAACATAGAACAATCCGTCGTCCATTTCGTTTTTCATCGTCTGGCTGAATCCGGCTTTTTCAAGTGCCGCCGCATAGTCACGCACTTCCTGCTCTTTGACTTCCTCAAAGTTCAGCATCACCTGCGTCTCCATCTCAACAGTTGCTGTCAGATTCCCGCCCTTAAATTCCGGGATATCGGCCGGCGCACTGCTCGGCCATTTTGAATTCTGGCTGACCGTAAAATCCCCTTCTTCGCTGGTCATGGAAAATTCGTCGCCGTTAATATCCACATCTGCATCCACTCCCTGCGCTTCCAAATTCTTTTCGATTATATTCTCTGCTATATTTTCTTGCAGGCGTGCACGCGGTCTTAAACATGCCGCCGCAGTCAGTACCATCATCAGGGCCAAAACAACGATACCGATTTTGGTCATCTTTTTCATTGGTTTGCTCCTTTCACCGTTCATACTCTTATTTTACACCTATCTATACCGAATGTACATCACACTTCTGTTCCCTGCCGGATCAACAGCGGATTGCATGCCGCATCCATGGCCACCGCGCCGATCGGCGCCGTAATCATAATCGCAAGCACCGCAATTGATAAAATCGTGTTGCCGCTTGCGACGCCAGCCGCCAGCGGAATTGCCCCGACCGCGGCCTGTACCGTTGCCTTAGGTAAAAATGAAATGGCACAGTACAACCGTTCTTTCGCGCTCAGCGGCGTGCCCAACAGGCTGAGCAGCACACCTGAGAAGCGCACCGCCATCGCCGCCGCAATAATCAGAACCGAGACCAGCCCGACATTGGTAATCGACCGTATATCCACCGATGCGCCGACCAGCACAAAAAGCAGTATTTCCGTTCCGACCCAAAGCTTGGAAAACTTGCCGAGCAAACGCTTTGCCATTGGCGGCTGGGTTCGTAATGTCATCATCCCCAGCGCTAGTACTGCGAGAAGCCCCGAAACCGGCACATACGGCTCCAGCCAGTCTTCCAGCGTAAACAGCAGGAACGCAACACTTAAAATAATCAGCACTTTGATCGTATCGCGAAAATGCAGTTTTTCGAACACCTTTACCATCAGAAAACCGACAGCAGCGCCGATCAGCAAGCCGAGGATGATCGAAATTGGCACATCCAGCAACTGGCGGGCGTCAAACTGCCCTTTTCCGTACATCTCCATAAATGCGGTGAACAGTACGATGACATACACACCGTCAATAGACGCAGACGCCATCACCAGATGCGGCACACGCCGTTCCGATCCGTGTCCGCTTTCCATCAGCTTATTCATGCGCGGAATAATCACCGCCGGAGAGACCGCCGCCACGACAGTTCCCATAATGGCGGATTCCAGCAGCGGAATATGAAACAGAAAGTGGCCCAAAGCGGTAATCGCCCCAATTTCCAGTGTCGCCGAGACAAAGCTCATCAAAATCGCCGGTCTTCCGACCATTTTCAGGTCTTTTAAATCCAGTGACAATCCGGCGCGTAAGAGAATCACGATAAACGCAATCTCTCGTAAATCGCCCGAAATGGCGAGAATGTCCTGAGATATCAGATTCAGCACCTGCGGTCCCAGCACAATACCTGTGATAATCATCGCAAGCAGACCGGGAATATGAATCTTATGAAAAATACCGGACAGGGAAAATCCGATAATCAATATTAAAGCCAGACTTAACAGCATCACTTATCCTCCGTTTTTATACAACCGTCCGCATCATACCATATCCGGTTTTGACTGACAAGCGCCGCAGCTTCGGGGCGTCATTTCGCTTTACGGCGGTATGGCTGCGTGATATGATGAGGGAGTGGAAACAGGAAGGAGAAACGCTGATGGATACGCGTGTGGAGACAATCCTCTCTCAGATGACACTGGAAGAAAAAGCCGGACTTTGTTCCGGGCTTGATGTCTGGCATTTAAAGTCCGTTGCACGGCTCGGCTTGCCGGAGGTTATGGTTGCCGACGGCCCGCACGGACTGCGGAAACAGCTCGACTTCAAAGATTATGTCGGATTGACCGATCCTGTTCCCGCCACCTGTTTCCCAACAGCCTGCACAACCGCATGTTCGTGGGACACAGTGCTTTTAAAAACAATCGGTGAGGCCATGGCGGAAGAATGCCTGCAGGAGCAGGTCTCTGTTATCTTAGGCCCTGGTGTTAACATCAAACGTTCGCCGCTTTGCGGCCGCAACTTCGAGTACTTTTCCGAGGATCCGTATCTTTCCGGAAAGCTGTCAGCCGCAATGATCGGCGGTTTGCAATCCAAGGGTGTCGGCGCCTCGCTGAAACACTATGCCATAAACAATCAGGAAACGTTCCGTATGTCTGTCGATGCCGTCGTCGATGAACGCACAAAGCGGGAAATCTACCTAAAGCCGTTTGAGATTGCCGTGAAGGAGTCACAGCCCTGGACGGTGATGTGTTCCTATAACCGTGTGGATGGCATATACGCCTCCGATAATAAGCGGCTGCTTACCGATATTCTGCGGGACGAATGGGGTTTTGAGGGAATCGTTATGTCGGATTGGGGCGCAACCAATGACCGCCCTGCCGGAATCAAGGCCGGTCTTGACCTTGAGATGCCGGACAGCCACGGCAAGAACGATGAGCGCATTGTCGCCGCAGTCAACGACGGCACGCTGGATATCGCAGAACTGGATCGGACCGTCCGGCGGTTAATTGCCTTTATCTTAAAAGCGGACAGCTGCAAAAAAACAAATTATAAATATGACCAGTCGGCGCACCATGCGCTGGCACGGAAAGCTGCCGCTGAGTCTGCAGTCCTGTTAAAGAACAGCGGTGTTCTGCCTCTGGATAAAACAAAAAAAGTCGCGGTGATTGGCGCATTTGCCAAAACGCCACGCTATCAGGGCGCTGGATCCTCGCTGATCAGACCGCATCAAATCGATAGCGTCTGTGATGAGCTGGACCGGCAGGGCATTCCGTATACCTATGCGCCGGGCTACCGTCTTGAGCGTTCAGAAACCGACGAATCATTGGTTCAGGAAGCCGCCCGGGCGGCTGAAGACGCCGATATTGCGTTGGTGTTTGCCGGGCTCCCGGAAGCTTATGAATCCGAAGGGTTTGACCGTGAACATATCAGTATGCCGGAAAGCCATAACGACCTGATCCGCCGAATTTTGGAAACCAGCCGTGACACCGTTATTATCCTGATGAACGGTTCTGCGGTATCCATGCCGTGGGCGGAGGGTGCAGACGCCATTCTTGCCTGCCATCTCGGCGGCGAAGCATGCGGCAGTGCGGCGGTGGATGTGCTTTACGGCGATGTTAATCCTTCCGGAAAGCTGTCCGAAACCTATCCCCTTGCGCTGGAAGATACACCGGCTTTCTTAAACTTCCCCGGGTACACAAAATCCGTCGAATACCGCGAGGGGATTTATGTCGGCTACCGTTATTATGATAAAGCCGAGAAGGCCGTGCTCTTCCCGTTCGGACACGGATTAAGCTATACTACATTCCAATATCACGGTCTTTCGGTTTCTAAAAATAAAGACGGCGTTCAGGTCTCACTGAAGGTAAAAAACGCCGGACAGCGTGACGGCGCGGAAGTCGTCCAGCTGTATGTCAAGAATAGTCCTTCGGCCCTATTTAAACCGGAAAAAGAGCTGCGTGCATTTAAGAAAGTATTCCTGAATGCCGGAGAAGAAAGCGTGGTTTCCTTTGCGCTGTCTGCTGAAGCATTTTCGTATTACAATACCCTGATTAGCGGCTGGCATGTCGAACCGGGCACTTATGAGGTTTTGATCGGCGCTTCCAGCCGGGATATCCGTTTAAGCCAGGCTGTTGATATCGAGGAAAACAAACCGGCAGAGGTGCCGGATGACCGCAGACGGCTCCCGGAATACTATGAATTAAAGGATGACATATTGGATATCAGCGCGGCGCAATTTGAAATGCTGTATGGGCAGCCGCTGCCGGAGCGTGAACCCGTCAAGGGTGAACGTTACCATTTGAACACAACTCTGGATGAAACGAAGGGTACTTTTATCGGCTGGCTGTTCCAGCTGATCGTTAAGTCCCAGATTAAAAAAATGGCGGGGGACAAAAACGAGGACAATGATTCCACCTACCGTATGATGCTGGCCAGCATTAATGAGATGCCCCTGCGTGCAATCGGGCTTTTCGGCGGTGATATTGTTCCGCGGTTTACGCCGGAGGCCATTGTCTGCCTGTTAAATAACGAATTCTTTAAAGGGGTCCGATACCTGCTGAAAAAATAATCTCCGGTTAAATCCAGGATAGCTGCTTGCGGCTGTATCCGGATTTATAACGGACAATATCACGGTAGCGATAGGTCACATTCAGTTTTTTGCATTCCGCAATAAACCGCTCTTTCAGCATATGATAATCCGGCGACGGGCATCCGTAATCCCCGCCGTAAGTTTTGATGAATTTTTCACTGGTCCCGGGGAATTTTTTGTCCAGTTCGCGGTAAAAATATTCACGCTGTCCGCTTCTCAGCGTCATGCTGAAACTGGGGTAAATAAAGTCAGCGCCGCTTTCTTTGGCAAGGTGTATCAGCCCGATGATATTATCCACCGTATCTTCTATAAACGGCACCAGCGGCATCATCAGCACGCCGGTATGGATGCCGGCTTTGGCAAACGCCCTGATCGCCCGGAACCGTTCGCTGGATGTACTGACATGGGGTTCTATTTTTTTCGCCAGGTTGTCGTCCGCGGCAGTAATCGTCATCATCATATTGACCGGCGAATGCCTGGCAATGCTTAAAAACAAATCGATATCCCGCACCACAAGGTCGCTTTTTGTCAGCGCGCTGATTCCGAAGTGGTAACGGTCAAACAGCTTCAGCGCCCCGCGCGTCAGCTCATGTTTCTCCTCCATCGGATTATACGGATCGCTCATGCCGCCTGTCCCGACAATACCCTTTTTCTGCTTTGACCTCAAGTTCCGTTCTATGGTCTCAAGTGTATTTTCCTTTGCGCGGACACGCGAAAAGTCCGCGATCTGGTAGCAGTCCGACCGGCTGTCACAATAGATACAGCCATGGCTGCACCCTTTATAAATATTCATGTTATAATTCGCGCCAAACCATCCGTCCTCGGCATAACCCGATATGATGTTTTTTGCCGGAATGAACTCCATATGGATTCCTTTTATAATAATCGTATACAAAATTATACCATATCGCGTGTCATACCCTGTCATATTCAGGCGGAATTCATTTTTTGTTCGCGTGTTTTTTCCCCATTAAAAAGGCCGGATTTCTCCGGCCCTTTAAAGGAATAAATAATGAAAAAAACATAATGTTTTTTCATCCTATGATTTGAGCGCATCCAATACTTCATCTGCGTGTTTATCCGGCGAAACTTTTGGCCAAGCCTTTTTAATCACGCCGTTTTCATCAATCAGATATGTGATGCGCTGAACCCCCAGGAACGACTTCCCGTACATCTTCTTCTCGCCCCATGCTCCGTACGCCTTAATGACTTCCAGGTCAGTATCCGCGAGCAGGTGGAACGGCAGGTTGTACTTGTCTTTAAATTTCACATGCGATTTCTCGTCGTCCTTGCTTACACCAAGAACCACCGCGCCTAAACTCAGTATCTCGTCGTAGACGTCTCTCAGCCCGCAGGCCTCTGTGGTGCATCCCGGTGTGTCGTCTTTGGGGTAAAAGTATAAGACGACTTTTTTGCCTCGAAAATCTTTTAAACTGATCAGCTTGCCTTCTTGATTTTTAATGCTGAAATCAACAGCTTGATCTCCTATATTTAACATTGATCTCATCTCCTAATCATCACATTTAACCTTCTTTATTGGTTATATATATATACTAAAACCATTCAAGGTTTTTGTCTGTGACTATGGCACAAATTATATATCCAGCCCCAGGAAACGGTCAACCAGGAAGCCGATACCGAATGATACCACGGCAACGCCCAGGCTGATGGCTGCCATCTCACCGAATCGGGCAAAGAACGGCTGGTCCTTTGCGACCGATATATAATAATTAAAGAATGCAATGATACAAATCGCAATCAGCAGGGTAACCGCCAAGCTAATGATATAGTTTTGAATCAGGAAGAACGGCGCAATCAGCAGCAATACCGTAATCACATACGCGATGCCCGTATAAATGGCAGCCTTCTTAGGATTCACTTCGCTGTCCTCTTCTGTCCGGCTGGACAGGTATTCACTGGCCGCCATTGAGAGAGAAGCCGATATACCGGTAATCAGGCCGACAATCGCGATGGTCCTGGAGTTTTGCATGGACAGTGTAAACCCTGCCAGTGCACCCGTCAGTTCAACCAGCGCGTCATTTAGCCCCAATACCACGCTGCCCATATAAGACAAACGCTCTTCATCCAGCATATCAATCAGTTCGCCTTCATGGCGTTCTTCTTCGTCGATTACCGCTTTAATCTCCGGAATCTCTTCCATCGCTTTTTCGTAGGTATCGACAGTGGCTTCTTTTTTCTCCATCAGCTTCAGCGCAAAGGTTAGTCCCAGCACCCGCGCCAGAAAGATAAACGTGCCGATGTTCCATCGGTTTGGCTTTATCGCTTTGCCAAGATATGTTGAGAACTTTTCATAGTGCTTCTTTTCTTCATTCGCAATACGCGCCAGCACTGCGGCGTTGTCTGCTTCACTGATTATCTTTGAAAGCTTCATATAGATGTGATATGCGTTAATCTCATCCTGCTGAAGCCGTTTTAATGCTTTCATTGTTTCTTTAGAATATGTCACGATGCCCTCCCTACGAGATCCCTTCTATCTCATTATAGCTAAAAAAACACACCGGTTCAATATCATCGGTACGCCGTGCTGCTTTTTATTTAGCGGATTATTGGATATCCAGCTGCAGAATCTGTACACTAAGGCGTTTGCCGCCCTTGTTTCCGATATTCCGCATAACGCCCGTCTCATAAAATCCAAACGCCTTATGAAAATCGATGCTGTATTGATTTTCACTGTCTATCCACGCGGTCAGCGCCCAGTGGTCCAGCCGGACTGCCTCATCAATCAGTTTTTTCATCAGCGCCTTGCCATAACCTTTTCCTGTCGCTTCCGGTTTTAAGTATATTGAATTTTCGCAAATCCTATCATACCCGTTAACATGCCGGAACGGCGATAAAGACGCATATCCCACAACAACGCCGTCTTCAACCGCGGCAAACGCCGGGTAGGGATCCTGATGCACAGCGATGTATTCTTCATAAAACGAACGGGGGCGTATATCCCGCTGCCAGATACTCATTGTATTGAATATATAATAATTGGCGATATCCATCAATGCATCTGTATCCCCATTATTTAACCGCCGAATCTCCATAATATCCCACGCCTCCTGTTATTTCAAAGTATACGGCTGCGGTTCTTTTTTTTCAATGCTTTCCTTGCCTTTCGGATTAGACGCGCTGATAACCGGTATGATATAATGGATAAAATTACATATGATTAAGGAGCAAATAACGTGGACAGAACGAGAAAAGCATCCGCTGTGCAGCCTTTTAAAACGTCAAAGGGAGAACGTTTCTCTTATTTTGGCTATTTTTTTGGCCAGAATATCATCTATGCGATTATCTTCCAATACCTCGGCTTCTTCTTCACCGAAGAAATCGGCATTAACGCAATCGCAGTCGGCACCATGCTGGCAATCCCGAAAATCTGGGACGCCATTAATGACCCGATGATGGGTGTAATCGTAGACAAAAGCAACCTGAAAGGGGGCAAGTTCCTGCCCTGGATGCGCTTTGTGGTCTATGCCCTGCCGCTGATCACGATTTTGACCTTTGTTCAGATGAGCGAATCCAAAACCGTGATGCTCGTACTCGGTTATATCTTCTATACGGCCTGGGGGATGATTTTTACGGTCGGCGATGTCCCGGCATTCTCCATTTCGACGGTGATGACAGACTCCATTCCGGAGCGCGACCGGTTATTGACCTTAAACCGGTTCGGTGCGGTCATCGGCGTATTATTAACCGCGGCTTTTCTGGTTATAAAAGGATATGTCGGCTTTTCCTGGACCGTTGCCATTTATGTCGCCATTTCTTTTATATTTATGGTGCCGATTACCTTTACCGCAAGAGAGCGTATCCCGTACCAGCGCAATAAGAATATTACGCTCAAAACGATTTTTTCTCACCTGTTCCACAATAAATACTTGCTGCTATATTTCTTAGGCTACTTTGCCATATGCGCGGTCAACACGCTTCAGTTCATGGCCGCTTACTTTGCTAAAGCCAATCTCGGCGACGAAGGATTAACCATGACCATCATGGCGGTCTGTATTGTTCCGCTGGTGTTCGTCGTCCCTTTCCTGCCCAAACTGATAGAAAAATTCGGGAAGCGCAGCATCACAATCTGGTGCTCCGCCGCATTCATCGTTCTATCGATTATCCACTATTTCGTGGGGTATGCTAGCTTTCCGCTGTTCCTGGTTTTCACCACATTCCGTGTGATTTTCTCGAACACGCCTCTGCTGATTTATGGCATGTTCACTGCGGACTGCGTGGAGTACGGGGCATATAAAAACGGCGAACGCACCGAAGGCATCGCGTTCTCAATCCAAACCTTCACAACAAAACTCGGCGGCGCCGTCACCCAGTGGGTATCGCTGCTGATTATCGGGCTCGCCGGTTATGTCGAACAGGGCGTGTCACAATCGGCATCGGCTTTAAATGCAATCTGGTCGGTTATGACCCTGCTGCCGACAGTGGGATTTGCCGTCATGCTGGTGATTATGCTGTTCTTCTATAAGCTGAAAGAAGAAGATGTCCAGCGCATGGTCAGCGAGATGAGCCAAAAGGCCATCAAATCCGCCGGAGGCGTGCAATCATGAAGCTCACGTTAGATAGTAAAATCAAGGACGTACTTAACGTCCCTATTGCCCGGGATGTCGTGTTCAAGTTGGTGGAAAGCCTGCCCGGCACGTTAAGCATGTCCATAATCGACAATCCTGTGGTACGCAACATCCGCCTTCGCGCCCTGCCCAAGCTTTCAGGGGGCATGGCCAGCGAGGAGCTGCTGTTATCACTTATCGATAAATTCAACCTGTATGCGGCAGAAACACTTCCGCCCGATAATCAGACGGCCGCAAAGGCGTGGTGGAAGGAAGGCGTCTGCTACCAGATTTATCCGCGTTCGTTTTATGACAGTAACGGGGACGGAATCGGCGACATCAAAGGCGTCACGGAAAAACTCGACTATTTAAGCGAGCTTGGCATCGACATGATCTGGCTGTCGCCCATCAACGCCTCGCCCAACGCCGATAACGGCTATGATATCAGTGATTATTACGCCATCATGGATGACTTCGGTACCATGGAAGACTTTGATCTGCTGCTAAACGAAGCGCATAAACGCAGCATCAAAATTATCATGGACATCGTGGTCAATCACACGTCTGACGAGCACGAATGGTTTAAAGACGCACTGAAATCCAAAAAGAGCCCTTACCGTGATTATTATATTTGGGGTGAAGGGAAAGACAATAACCCGCCTAATAACTGGACCTCGATATTCAGCGGCCCTGCCTGGAAGCGTGATGAAAAGAGCGGGGAGTGGTACCTGCATCTGTTCGCCGAAAAACAGGTGGACTTAAACTGGGAGAATCCCAAGATGCGCGCCGATATCTATAGAATGATGAATTGGTGGGCGGATAAAGGCGTGGACGGCTTCCGTCTGGATGTCATCTCGTTTATCGCCAAGGCAGAAGGTCTGCCGGACGGTAATCCGACCGTCGGTGAACTCATGGGGTTCACCGGTGTTGAGCATTATGCCTATACTGCTAAAGTGCATACATTCCTAAAAGAAATGCATCGCGAAGTCTTTGCCAAACACGACTTAATGTCGGTAGGCGAAACACCCGGCGTCGGGCTGGAGGGCGGTAAACTCTTTATTCATGAAGGCCGCAAAGAGCTCTCA
This sequence comes from Christensenellaceae bacterium, assembly GCA_963674805.2. Classification (GTDB taxonomy): domain Bacteria; phylum Bacillota; class Clostridia; order Christensenellales; family CALMFG01; genus CALMFG01. The sequence goes on along the minus strand of CAXXNY010000021.1, from coordinate 172,318 downwards.
ACGATGTTTAATTTTGACCATCTGGAAACCGGCGGCCATACCCGCTTTGATGATTATAATTATGATTTGGATGCGCTGAAGGCCTATCATATCCGCTGGCAGACCGAAAGCGGGCCCTCGGTATGGAACAGCCTTTACTTTGAAAATCACGATAATATCCGTGTGGTTTCCAAGGTCATTAAAGATAAGCGCTTCCGCCTGCCGTTAGGCAAGATGCTGGCGGTTATTCAGATGACGCTGAGGGGCACCCCCTTTATCTATCAGGGGCAGGAGCTTGGTGCCATCAATAACTCTTTTACCTCTATTGATGAATTCAACGATGTTGAGAGTATTAACCTTTATCATGAGCTTAAAGCAAAAGGCGATATGTCCGAAGAAGAAATCCTGAAAAAGCTGAACGCCGGAACCCGTGACCATTCGCGTTCGCCGATGCAGTGGGATGACAGCGAAACGGCCGGATTTACATCCGGAACGCCGTGGCTAAAGGTCAACCCGGACAAGCAGTACTGTAACGTAAAAACCGAAATAGAAAATCCGGATTCAGTTCTGATGTTTTATAAAACCATAATCCGGTTAAGAAAGCGGGCACCGGCTTTGATTTACGGCAGCTTTGTTCCGTATAAACCCAAGGTGCATCATTATTTTGCTTATTACCGCGTGTTAGACGGCGCCTCTTACTTCATTGAAATGAACTTATCGCCAAAGGATATGCTGTCAAAAAAACCCGATGATGCCGGTGTGCTGATTTTATCCAATTACAGCAGCACCGATGAACTCTTAAAACCATACGAAGCAAGGATATATCAATGCGAAGACTAATCCCGTTTTGGATACTCATTCTCGTAATGCTGATGATGGCAACGGGATGCAGTTATGAAGACAGCAGCTCAGGTTCTATACCGATTGAGGCAACGCCGGGACCGGCATCCGAACCGACACCAACACCCGAGCCAACGCCGCGGCAGCCATATGTGTTTGATCCGGAAAATCCGGATTACCGGGAAGCCATGCGCCAGTGGGTGGTTGATATCGGCGCAGCTGCGCGCGAGCGTGACGAAGATTTTATTTTAATCCCCCAAAACTGCTCACCGCTCTTTACCTACAGCGGCGAATATGACGGCATCCCAACCGATTTTTTCTTAGACGCCATCACCGGTGTCGGCAGGGAGAGCCTTTGTTTTGGCTACCGTTCTTACGGGGTTAAGCGTCCGGATGATTACCGCGACAGTGTTATCGACCGGCTCAATATCGCCGCCGGCCGCGGCATACCGGTCTTATCCATCGATTATTGCAGCGACCCGGACCAGATCGCGTATGCCGACGCCATTAACCAGGAGAACGGTTTTCTCGGATTCTTCGCCGAGAGCCGCGCTTTAACCGAGCTGCCGGAAGGCCAGCCGCTTTATGAAAACGCCGGTGATATTTTATCGCTTCAGGATGCGAAGAATTTTATCTGTGTGATTAATCCCGGCGGTTATGAATCAAAAGAAGCGTTTGTTGAGGCACTTTCGGAAACAAACTATGATGTTCTGATTATTGATGCCGAGTACAATGAAGAAAACTGTCTGACAGCCCAGGATGTCTCCGCATTAAAAACAAAAGCAAACGGGGGCGAACGCATCGTTGTGTCCTATTTAAGCATCGGTGAAGCAGAGGATTACCGCGCGTACTGGGACGATAACTGGCTTAAAGATCCGCCGGAATGGCTGGGCAAGGAAAACCCAAACTGGCGCGGCAATTACATTGTCTCCTATTGGGATAAGGAGTGGCAGGGCTTAATCGCCTTTAATGACGACAGCTCTTTGAATAAGATTATTGATTCCGGCTTTGACGGCGTATTCCTTGATATTGTGGACGGTTATATGAACTTTGAAGATTAAGGCTTTGACGGCTGCTGTCCGCTGACCGCGTACATCACCAGAGAAGCCGCCACCCCGACATTGAGCGAGGACATTTCCCCCGCCATCGGGATATAGACATTATGATGCGGCCGGTCAAACCATGACGACTGAATCCCGAACCGCTCAGCGCCGACCACAACGGCGCTTTTCTTTTGATAGGTTATCTGCTGGTACGGCGAGCCGTCCTTGGGCTCACTTAGATAGACGGTGTATCCATTATTGTAAAGCGCGTTCTGTGCCTGATCTGCGGGCATATCCAGCACCGGCACATGAAACACCGTGCCCCGGCTTGCCGATACGCATTTTGAGCCAAAGATATGCGTTTTGAGTCCTGACCCGATCACTGCATTAAATCCGGCGGCATCCGCGGTCCGCAATATGGTCCCGACGTTCCCCGGATACTCCAGCCCGTCCAGTACAATGACGGCGCTTTCAGGTTTGCTTAATATTTCTTGCGGGAGTATGTCCCGCCGCTTCATCACTGCGGCTAATCCGCCCGCATTCTTTTTCTCCGCAATCAGTGCAAATGTTTTCTGCGATACTGCAAAAATATCTCTGGCATTAGCGGACGAATCCATAAAAATCCGTCTGCCGTAATCTCCGGTCAGCATATCCTCGCAGACGACCAGCGCTTCCAGCGAAAAGCAGTCACGCCGCGGGCTTTTCAGATACATCTCCAACACACCCAGTTCATCCGTAACCATCAATTCGTCACGAATCGTCTGTTTTTGGTGCGCCTTTATTAATTTGATGATTTCATGGTCTCTGCCGGCTGGTATCATGATTTCTCTATCGCCGCCTTTTGCGCTAAGTACCGCCGCCTTAAGTCTGCGGCCTGTCCGTTCGATAAATATCTCGGTTTCCCGAAAAGCAGTGCGGATAGAAACGCCCTGCAGTTGTTTTCCACAACAACCGAAAGCGCCTGAGTCTCCTCCATGGTTCTGCCGCAGCAGATAATGCCGACATTGGTTAAAAACACAGCGGATGCCCGCCTTAATTCCCGGGCTGTATCCCGAGGATCGTCCAGTGTACGGATTACCCTGACTCCGGCACGCTCGGCGAAATTATCCAGCATCGGCCTTACCGGGATATCCAGGTACTGCATCGCAATAACCGGCCTTGAATTATTGATGACCATATAGTTGATTTTGGGGCACATTTTAAAGATGACGTTATACAGTTTCGCTTCTTCCGGATGCTTCTTTGTAATTTGGTCAAACGCGATTTTAACGCGTTGTTCGTCGTCAAATAAAATAAAACCTGTCCGATTCCGGCTGGCGTTAAAAATCCGCTTGATGCTGCCGTATGCAATCTGTATCGGGCTCTTGGTCAACTCAGTCAGCGCATAGGCGTACATCGCGAGTTCCGCAAATTTCTGATTCCCGCTTTTATCCAAATACGTTTGATTAATAAATGCGCGCGCTTCTTCTTCCAGCGCCGCTGCGGCCGCGGCCGCCTCCTCGGCATCCCTGCCAAAGCAAATGGCGCCGTGATTCTCGATAATCAGCGCATTCCCTTCGCTGTCCCTCAGTGCGCGCGACACCTCACTGACGAGCGCCGGCGTTCCGGTTTTCGCATATGCCGTGCATGTTACCTTACTGCCGAGCAGCGGATGTGGATTCTTCAGCTTAAGCGCATTCAATTGGCAGGCTGAAACCGCCGAGGCAAACGGCTGGTGGGTATGCACCACAGCCCCCGCCTGCTTTTTAATATGATAAACCGCCGCATGGAGCGGGGTCTCAATGCCCGGGTCGGTATACGCTCCGCTTTCCAGCCAGTCATAATCCATGCGCAGCAGTTTGTTGGGATGCAGCAAACAATCCGCGGCCTGCAAAGGGGTCACAATAAAACGGTTTTCATCCGCTTTTGCGCTGACACTTCCGCCGGCGATTGTAATCAATCCCTGTGCGTCCAGTATCTCCAACGCCCGTATCACCTGGTTGTTTCGATCATAAATATCCATCCCGGCTCCCAAACCTGCTGTTGCTTAATAATTGTTGTAATATTGATTTTAACCCAATCTAAGGTGCCTTTCAAGAACGGATATGAACCGCCCTGCCACGCTTAATATCCAAAAGCATAGTTTCTTGTGGTATAATGATAAAAATATTTTGGGAGTAAACCGCCATGAACCTTGGAGATTTTTTTTATTCTATCTTAAAAACCCCTATTCGCTGGTATTTTGAACTTACTCTGAACACAAAAGAGGGCGTCAATGAAGCGAAAAACTATCCGGGTCCATTATTAATGATCGGGCCGCACGTTGCGCTGGAGGATTCTCTGCTCGCTGTGACATACCGGCGGACGCTGGTACGCTTTCTCGCATCCGATGCAAACTGGGATGTGGGCTTTCGCAACGCCGCGTTTAAACTATTTAACGTGATTCCGTTCCACCGCCAGCGGCTGGACGTGCGTGCAATCCGTAAGCTGAAGCAGTCGGTTAATGAAGGACACTCGGTCGGCCTTTTCCCGGAGGGTGCGCGTACCTGGGACGGGAAAACACTGAAAGTGATTCCGTCAATCACAAAGCTGATCAAACTGTTGCGGGTGCCTGTGTATAACATCACCTACAGCGGACTTTACCTGACCCGTCCGCGCTGGGCAGGCAAAAACACACGGCGCGGCCGTATTGATGTCAACATCCGCAGAATTCTGTCAAAAGAAGACGTCAAAAACGCCACCCATGAGGAACTGTTGAAAAAGATTGAAGCCGCACTCGCATTCAATGAATTTGACTGGCAGCGCAAGGCTATGGTGCCCTTTAAGGGCAAGAGGCGCGCGGAGCATATTGAACACCTGCTTTATCGCTGTCCCTCCTGTGACGCCGTCAACTCTCTGTGGTCGAGCGGCAACACCTTTTCGTGCGGCCAATGCGGTACGGTTTATACGGTCAATCAATACGGATTCATTGAGGGCTCAGACCGCTTTGACAATACCGTGGACTGGCACGCATGGCAGCAGAGCCGGCTTGGAGAAATATTAAAGAGCGACTTCCGCTTTGAGCAAAAAAGCATGAAGGTCGACCGTGTCGTTGACGAAGTGCTCCGCCCCGGTAACGCCGATGTTGTGCTGACACCGAAGAACCTTGATATCACCTTTGAAGACGGAGAAAACGTATGTTTCGCGCTTTCGGATATCCGGAGCTGTGATGCGGTCTTCAGTAACTGCGTCGAGTTTTATGTCCGGGATATTAAATACCGGTTTTTATTTGAGCCTGAAAAGAAGCACATGTCATTAAAACTTTTTGAGGATATTATACTTGCATCCTATAAAAAGCCGAAAGAAAATCCGGCTTAAATCCAGCCAATTCCGGAGCGGAAGCTATCTTCCGCTCTTTTTATTTTTCATCACTTAAGTCCGCTTAAAAAATATCTTGACTCTCACACCATGTCATGCTTTATGATAGGATTGTAATTCGAATTACATCTTTTTTAATCATTATTTTTTAAGGAGCGTTTAATGTTTAAAATCGGCGACTTTTCTAAGCTGTCGCGGGTATCCATCCGTATGCTGAGGTATTATGACGATATCGGTCTTTTTAAACCTGCCGAGGTCGATGACTTCACCGGCTACCGGTATTATGCCGCATCCCAGATCAAGAGGATTAGTATGATTGTTTCGCTTCGTGATATGGGTTTTAACGTCGGCGATATCGCGCTGGCACTTAACGAACCGTCAAAAGCGCAGTACCAACAACTGCTCCGGCAGAAGAAGGCTGAAATCACACATGAAATCGTACAAAGAGAGTCTATCCTCAGACGGCTGGACATCGCCATTAAGCGCTTAAACGAGGAGGATGTATCGATGAATTATCAAGTTGAATTAAAGTCCGTTCCGTCATATCCGGTGGTATCTGTCAGAGATATTATCCCGGCATATGCCGAAGAAAGCATTCTGTGGGAACGGATATGTCAAATCATTGAAAAGCAGGGCATCAAGACCGGCGAGATGAACTTTGCACTTTATCACGATGATGAGCACAAAGATCATGATGTGGATGTTGAGGTTGTACTCGAAGTGACTGAACCGTTTGAAAGCGGCGATGGATACACCTATAAGGAAACCGAGCCTGTCGATCAGGTCGCCGCGGTCCGCGTTCCCGGAGATTTCTCCAACATCGCCCCGGCTTTCCGGTTTTTAGGCGAATGGGTTGAAGAAAATAGCTATCACCTGTGCGGTCCGGCGCGTCAGCGCACGATCAAAGGGCCTTGGAACGAGACCGATCCCAATCAGTATTTGGTCGAAATTCAGATCCCGGTGAAAAAATAAGCCTAATATTACATAAACCGCCGAAATCCGGCGGTTTTTTTATATTCATAAAATGTTCATGCCGGCGTGAAGAGCAGGATAAGTGCGGCATATACGATATATCCAGAATAAAACCAAAGTCACACAAGGAGGTTTAAATGTATATTTTATCTTTACTCATTATTGGCTTTTTAATTTTCTTCGTTGTGCTTGCCGCAAGGCCGCACGGTTTCAGACATATGCCGCACCCTTCAAAAGAAAAATCTGCAATGGAATTGCTGAGGGAAAAGTATATAAACGGTGAAATCGACGAAGAAACATATTTAAAGAAAAAGAAAGTAATCGGATAGGAGGCCAACCATGTTACAAAGAGGTGTTTTACTAAGCCGGGGTATCATTGAAGGCGGTTCAGGCCGCATCTTTACACCCGATCAGGGCATATACTCAGGGCTGCACTGGCCGGGGCTGACCGGCGGCGTTTACGGATGGATTGTCTTTGGTGTTCTTGTACTGGCAGTCGCTGCAGTGGTTGTTCTGGCTGCGGTCAGGGCAGGGAAAATCAAACAGGCAGTTGTTCTGGAACCCTTAAAGAAGCAGTTCGTTGAAAACAAAATTTCTGAAGAAGAATACAACGTAAAAAAAGCCGTATTGTTAAAAAAATAAAGCCGTAAAATCGGCTTTATTTTTTATAACCTGCCCCAAGTTTTACTACACACTTGAAAGTGATTTTTTGCAGACTTGATATTCTTTTGGAAGGATGACGTCCGGTACCGGAGGTCGGTATCCCAATGAGCTATGCGGTCGGATTGTATTGTATTCCTTCCGCCATTGTTCAATTAGGATTCTCGCTTCTTGCATCGTATCAAAGATTTCGCCATTAAGCAATTCGTCACGCATTTTCCCGTTGAAAGATTCAATATAACCGTTCTCCCAAGGGCTTCCGGGTTCAATATAGGTTGTTGTAACCTCTAGTCTCTGTAGCCAATCTCTTAGGTTCTTTGCCGTAAATTCACTACCATTATCCGATCTGATATACTCGGGCAGTCCTCTTAAGCAAAAATTCTCAGCTAAGCACTCTTGGACTTCGGCCCAGCGAATTTGTCTTGCAACATGTGTGCACAAGCACTCCCTAGTATACTCATCAATAATATTTAAAACTTTAAATGGCTTGCGATCTGTTGTCTTGTCAAAGACTAAATCGTAGCTCCATACGTGATTTGGATATTCTGGTTTTAGCCTGGTGCATGATCCTTCGTTTAGCCACAGTCTTCCCCGTTTCTTCTGCTTTTGGGGCACTTTGAGCCCTTGCTGCCGCCATATTCGCTCTACACGCTTGTGATTAACCTGATAGCCTTCTGCGTTTAATAGTGCCGTAATGCGCCGATATCCATATCGTCCATACTTACAGGCTAATTCAATAATTCTAGCTGTTAAGTCATCTTCATCCGGTAATCGTTTCGGTTGATAATGCTGTGTGCTTCGATATTGGCCAACTAACTGGCACGCATGCGCTTTGGTTGTAGGAAACTGCGTAATGATACACTCTACTGCTGCCCTGCGTTTGGCAGGGCTCAGAAGTTTCCCCGTGATACTTCTTTTAAAATTGCATTATCAAGGGATAAATCCGCTACAAGCTTTTTGAGCCGAATATTCTCTTTTTCAAGTTCCTTCAGTTTCTTTGCCTGGCTGGTCCGCATACCACCATATTCACTTCGCCACCGATAGTAGGTTTGCTCGCTCACTTCTATACTACGCACCGCTTCAGCTACTTTGATTCCTTGGCTGATTTTTACCTCTACCTCTCGTAGTTTGCTGATAATTTGCTCAGCTGTATAATTCCTCTTTCCCATGATTCTTCACCTCGTGATTTATTATACCATTTGCAAATCCTCACTTTCAATTTGTTCAATTCTGTGGGGCAAGGTCAATGGTGTATCCATTTAGCGATTCCGCTTCAATGAAGTTGATACTCGAGCTGCCGGTAATCACCACACTGGTCTGATCCGAAATATTTCCCTGAATCGTCACATTACCTGCTCCAATTAATTTTTTTAACTGAACCGCTGTCGTCACCGAATAAGTTGCAGTTCCTGATCCTGTCGCCGTCCATAGGTCTATGGTCACATCGTAGATGCCAAGATCAAGCGCTGCTGTCTCGTCAATAGCCTTTTGAATGGTCAAAAAGGGTACGGATGCGGAAAGGCCCGTGTTACTGTCACTGCCGCCAACCGGATCAACATAATAGATTCTGTCTGCCGTTAAAACTTCCCGTCCTGATGAACCGCCTCCGGTCCCGCCGCCGATTTCAGCATACGCACTGCCTGTCCACCGGTAGGTTTTGTTTGTATCCTCCGCAATATAAATCGTTTCAGCCGCACCTGCCGCCGGAAATGCCGCAAGGTTCGTGTAGCTAAACACCTGATCAATACTGTCTATGGCCGTCTGTACTGCTGTGGATACCGGTTTATTCATATCGGACGTATTATCTGCATTCCCCAGCCCAACATGTGTCTTGGTGACACCGTGCGGATTATCCGTCTGTGAACCGTGAGAAATACCCAAATATACAGAATCATGGTTATGTGCCGTATCAGCTTTTGCCGCGATATCCGTACTGATTTTTTCATTAATCAGTTTTTGCGTTGAAAGGCCGGTATACCGGGAGTCGCTGCTGGTGTTCATAACAGCTGTATCCGCGAGGCTGTCGGTTTGTGCATCGTCCTGCCAAGTGACATCATAGTCCGAAGCACTCGCTTTGGCCAGCACCTGCCCCGAGGAGCCGCCTGTTGGAATACCCTGCTGCTGCGCCGATTCGGTCCGCCACTCTGTGTCAAAGTCCGTGTCGCTTTTCTTTGCCAACACCTGTCCGGTTGCCCCGCCCGCCGGTACATCCTTTAAAGCGCTGTTAAAATCGATGCTCCCGGTATATGCGATAATTTGGTCCAGATACTGCTGGAAAATGTCCGGCGCCGGAACCGCGCGCTCCCCGGCTCTGTAACTCCCTTCCTCAACAATAAGTTTCACCAGATTAGTCGTGCGCCGGATTTCTCCACTGATGCCGTAACAGCCTACCTCTATGGCGGACTCATACTCCAAAAACACATTCGGTATCTCCACCATCCCATTGGATGGAATCACTACGTCTTCCACCTCGGTTGCTGACCGGATAAAAACAGCATGACGAACTGCGAAAGCATCCCAGTCTTCTGAAAATTGGAATGTAATCTGATAATAATCCTTCGCACCGCTGTATGTATTTTGGTCTTCTGTTATCGTCAACGTATCGCGATCTGCTTTGATAATCATTTAAGGCTCCTTCATTAAAAAAGTTAACCTCATATTGATATACCGGCACTTTCATGGTACTGCCATGTTAATCTCCATGGCGTACCGGCAAGATAAATAAAAAACACAGTGCATGATACACTGTGCCTTATCTCTACTAATACTTAGCTTATTTGTTCAGCCCGCTTCGACCAGCAGCACCTTCCCGTCTGCTTTCTCGACGCGGTAGACCGTCTGCGGTTTAACCGATTGGTTCTCAAACAGCTGCCCATAGGCCAATTCAAACTGCCCGCATGTGTCGTAGACATAGACAAATTGAAAATCCTGATAAAGCGTTTGTTCCCATTCATCTGCGCTGACCGCCTCAAAATACCGGTCTTCATCCGAATAAGGAACGGCACCGAAGCTCCACGGTACTCTACCCGCCTGATACGGCGTGATGTAATAGTTGCTTAAATAAAACTCATAGGCTGTGCCGTCGGGGTTAACGATATAGGTTTTATCATCTATATCCGCATATTGCTGTACCTTTACGATCCCGTTCATTGACGTAACTTTATCCGCGGCTATCTTCACACTTGCGGATCTCAGTATTGTAATATCCAGCAACGGCTGCAGATTAACCGTTATGATCAATAACAAAGTCACCAGAACAGACAAGGCATTTCTTTTTTTTCTGTCCGTATCCTTAATGATAATCAGACTGATGATAAAGACAAAAATGGCGATCAAGTACGTGCCGACGTATCGCTCAAAGCTGGCCAGCAGCGTCCCTTCGTATACCGAAAACGCGAATAAATACAGCGTTAAAAGCGAAAACGCGTATATGAAAAATCCGGTGAAGATGCTTAGGCTGAACGCATAAAAACGTCTTATCCCCTGCTTATTAGCGGCGGTAGTGGCGTATCCAAAATACAGCAACGCCAAAACAGCAAGGCTGCCCGCCAGTGAAACAACAAAGTTAAAGCTGGTTGTGTACTCCTCAAAGAACGCCTTGATGAAATTACCGATAATAGTCATGTGCGTTTCTGAGCCTCTGCCCAGCGCAAAAACATCCGTTATTGCTTTTAGTGTGACACCGGATGTATCCCACGGACCGGAAGTTCCGGTCACGGCCAAATAAATCTTCCAGGAGTATGCCGCAACCAACACAGAAAGCACCGGGCACAAGATACGGCATGCTTTCTTCACTGCTGATTGTTTGTACGGCTCAAATGTTTCGCGTTTAAAACGGAGTCCGTCCATCAGCATAATCAGCAGTGCCAATATCGCCAGCCCCTTTCCGGATGCCTTAGTAATGCACAGCACAAATAACACAAGGCTGATATTGAGTGTTTTAAACACGTCATGTTCGGATACAAAATATGTGATCAGACTGTACGCGAGGAGAATACCGAGCATCGCATCAACATAAATTTCGGTGAAGAAGTCTGCATAAAAAACAATGGGAACAATCAGAACCAGCGCAACGGCAATCAGCGTTTTAAAAAGGCCTTTCTTTTTAATGTCCTGAAACAGCGGCATCATAAGGCAATAATATAAAACATTGTGCGCCGAAAAAATCGCAGCGTCCGAATATGCGCCGGTACCTTTTACAAAGAAATATTGCAATAAGGCCGTGCCTGGAGGATACCCGGGGAAGCGTACCGAAGATGCTGCATGATTGGGCAGTCTGTCAAAATAGTAGATATTTTTCACCGTTAATCCCCAATGGGTAAATTCATCAAAGCTGGACAGCAGTCTGCCTTTCTGAGCCCACCATGCTAAGACCATGAAGAATAAGAAGACAAGTATGCCTGGATTAAACGTGAACGTTTTATTTTTAATTGCAAAGAAAACAGCCGATAAAAGGCCAAGAATACCCAGCCCGTAAACCGTATAGACGCCATATACCAGACCGCCGAATATCCCGAAAAAATAAAGTACAAAAACGGACAGTAAACAAAAAACCGGAATGGTTAATTCGAACCTCTTTCTAAAAACTGCGGATAATCCCAGCGCGCCGCCGAGAAAAGCCAATACGCTGATCAGCATAATTTGAATCTCCTTAGATATTTATCAAAATTGTATCATCCCGATTTTATTTATTCAATTCTTATTTCTTGATTTTGTCAAAACTGCTTTTAAGTCAATTTGATATTGTGATGATAAAAATCTCTACGTCACTCGTTTTTTATCTTAATTAAGAAGCAAATAGCCAATCCCAACTTCTTGCGGAATTCTTATGAATATTCTATTTTAAGCCAGGCGAAACGCAAGTTTTTTATTCAAAATCATGTGTATAACACAAAAATACATTAGATTAGCAAATTTAATTAGCATATTGTGTATTTTTTTGCGTATCTTTATTGTTATTTTCTCCATATTAGCATATATTATTACATAATATAGGTATTATGAGTTGCTATTGATTTGATAACAGTGAGGATTCTATGATTAAAACAACTGATAATAATGATATTGATTCAAAAAAAATCCTCATTTCCATTGCATTCGGCATTTTAGGCTTTATTTTCAATCTTTCCCCTTTTCTTTTTTTTAGTTATCATTATTCCGGTATCGTGCTGCTGCCCGGCTTGTTTTTCCCTCTATTTATTGCAGTAATCTGGGGCGTAAAATATGGCTTGATCAGTGCGTTGTTAAGCGGGTGCCAGATGTTTTGGCTCTTGTGGCAAACCTCAGGATATCAGTTACTAATCTCAGTTCCATTTTTTATTCTTTGGATTATATGGCATGGGTTTCTTTCTGATTTAAGGATGAGAGAAAGAAACGGGAAATGGTACCAGAATATTTATATTTCAGAAATTGTCTTCAGGGTTGTTAGTGAACTTGTTTTTGTGCTTGTCTTTGTATATCTTGTGCCCTACAGCCTTCAGTTTTGGGATTCACTATCACCTCACGTTCCCGTCACATCCGGCGGAATCGTTTTAACCGTATTTAGTCACTTTTTTTCGGGACTGATTACGCTCCTGATTATCAGGCTTATTACGCGTATAAAAGCCGTACAAAAATTCTTTGATTTGAAACCAATAAAAAAGTACGGCCAAAATATTGTTATCATATCTATTTTTTTGGCTATCATCATTATCATAGTAGACGGACTAATTAATTCTCATTATACTCAGCCATCAGGTCTGACTTTTTTAGAATACCTGACACTCTTTGATGAAAAACAAATTTTGTCACGCGGCCTCGTTTTATCATCCTTCATCATTTACGGCACTATACTGCAGAATCTGCATGCAAAATACTTCACATTGGACAATCAGCTTAAAACAAATCATATTGAGCTTGAGCGTCATCAGCAGAATACGAATCATATATTAATGCTTGCGGCAGATATTGCGAAAGCTGACATAACTGATCCTGATATTTTCTTGTCTAACCTGCTTGTTTCTTCTATAGATATAATCCCCGAGGCAGACCATGGATTTGCCTTCCGATATGCTGATGACTGTAAAATGATTGTCGCACAAAAGGGTCTTTCATCGACACTGTTGGGTGTTAAAATACGTCCCTTTTTAAAAACTCAATACCGTAACGATATTATAATATTGGAAAATATTAAAATTAAATTCTTAGATCACGCTGAAGGAAACGCATATATAAAAATAAAGGAAAACTTTGTTGATTCAAAAAATTCACTTATCATTTTTTGTGAACAGAACAGTCAAAAGACTGCAGGTATCGTATTAAACACGAAGGATAATGAGAATATTACTTTTTCACCAAAAAGCCTTGACCTTGCACAGCTTCTTAAAAATATTCCTATCGCTTTTTATAAGCACCTCCTCTTTGTATCGGAAAAGGAAAAAACTTATACAGACATAATCAGATCCATCATCAGATTGTTAACGCTGCATAATAAATATACAAAAGACCATTCGGTTAATGTCGCCAATCTCTCGAAAGAAATTGCATTGTGTATGGGATTATCGAACAAAGAAATTGAAGAAATTTACTGGGCGGGCATGGTTCATGATATCGGGAAAATACTGGTTTCAGACAAAATATTGAATAAGAAAGGCGTTCTCACACCGGAAGAATATGAAGTAGTTAAAAATCATACACTGTGGGGATACGAAACGCTGCGGGTCAGTCCAAACCTTCAATCCATTGCAAAATACATTCTTTATCATCATGAAAAATGGGATGGCACAGGATATCCTCATGGGCTCAGCGGTGAAACGATTCCTCTGGCTTCCAGAATTCTGGCTGCTGCGGATACGTTTGATGCCCTTACCAGCCGCCGGTCCTATCGCAAAGCATTATCAAAAGCTAAAGCGCTGGGATATATTGCAACAAATGCGAATATACATTTTGATCCATATATTTGCGATATTTTTGTTAACAATTTTGATCAAATTATTAAAAATAGTTATAAGCGAAAGCCATAAGTTGATTATCGAGATGAGCATGTGCTTGAAAATAATAGTGGAACTTGCATATTGTTTGTTTTAGTTTCGGTGGAATAACCTTAATATTTACATTTAAAAACGAAAAGCCCTAGATTTAGGGCTTTTTTCGGCATTTGGTGGAGAATACCGGATTCCTTCAAACCGTTTTTATTCGTTAAAAACCATCAAAAAAGGCCCGTTTTTAGGGCTTTTTTAACGTTTTACGATAAATCAGAATCTTTCTATCGAAAACTTGTGTGTTAAAAATGTGTTAAAAAATAAGTCATAGCTACTAGAATTTATAAGGGATAAGCCTAGTAATCAACATACAAATAAACAGTAAATATTCTGTGATCAATCTGGCTGCCTCAGTATACTACATTAAATAAATCTATTAGATACGTTTCTAATTTATTATGTAGAGTATACTTTACTTTTATTCTGTACCTGTTTTATCTTTAATTATCCTGTTAAACGCGTTCTTCATCATTAACGTAACCACTTCTGGGTAATTAATCCCTCTATCTATTTCAAAAGCTTTGGGGAAATAGCTTCTTCCTTCTGTCATTCCAGGAACCAAATTCGCCTCAAGAAAATGGCAGAACTTATTCTCGTCCTGTCTGATATCAATTCTAGCATAGTCACTTGCCCCTAAAGCTTTGAAACATCGAATCGCTATTTTTATCAGGTTCCCTCTTAGCAATTCGTCAGTGACCTTGTTTAATACTTCAACATTGCATTTCTTTACTTTCTCCCCAAGAATCCTAATGTCATCGTTATTCGTTGGTGCAATAATTTCGATAGGCGATACAAAGTATGAATTCCTAACCCTGTCTTCGATAATACTGACTGTAAATTCCCTCCCCGGAAGGTATTCTTCAGCCAATATCTTTGTCCCGTATTTTTGAAACAATTCGGCAGCTTGTTTTTGAAAACCAAAATATTCATATACAACCGAATGATCGTCTATGCCAATACCATTTGCGGCATCTAACGGCTTTAAAAAAATTGGATACGATATCATGATATCTTTTTGAAGCGGAAAATCGTTTTTATTAACAGTTAAATACGGCGCTGTTAATATGCCTTGTTTTGTAAGTACTTCCTTTGCCCAAATTTTATCAGAACTCACCTCTAGGTTTCTTTTTTTTGACCCGGTAAAGTTGGCTAGATTTTCCTCATAATATTCTGAAAACCAATGTTTTTCGCCTCTTTTATTCTGGAGATATTTTGCGGCTAATATAATCATATCAGGGTTATTTTTCATCACAATCTCCATGTCATCCACCCTTGCGCAAACGCTGATACGAACATCACTAAACCGCTTTCTTAAAGCTTTTTTTATCGCAAGGCACGCTGTAATGCCTCCAAATCCTGTTTCATTCAGCCCCTCATTTTCAGTAGTTACAATAATTATTTTCATTCAAATAGTCCTTTTTATTTTTTTTTACGTCAGTCGATTTTTTCGTACACAAAATTGGGGCGAAGCATTTATCCCAACTTTCCCATCAGCAGATCTAAATATGTGCCTATATTATTCTTTTATCTATTGAAAAATATTCGCCATAATTAATCATGGCGATCTAGATATGCTTTTGAAATCCATTTCATTATACAGCTTTATTTTCAATAAATCAAATTTCAATGGTCTGATATCATATCAGCATCAATAAATGCTTCTTATGATCCATTTTTTGTACGTGACTTAAAAAGGAAATGATTAAAAATTGATTATATACTATTTTGGACTCTAAATAGAATCCCGTGTTCATTAATCGAATATATGCGGTCTCCCCAAGAAGTCGTTTCAACCAAATCAATATATCCCAATTTCTCAACATGACCAATCTCATCATCGGAAAAGTCTTTGCCCCTTAAAACGATATCTGCAATCTTTTCGCCTATATTAAATGCAAATAATAATTGACTTATTTTATTATTATTCATGTAGCTCCGTTCTTATCTTTTTATTTATTATATCACACAATGGTCTTATATGATTAAAAATCCCCTTATAACTTGTCTTTGATCTATTTCAACAATATAAAATCAACGGTGATGCTCCACAAAGCCCTCATATCCCCCGTACCCTGTACCCAATCTCGGTTAACTGGTATGTTTGATTCATCCCTTTCCCATCGCCACGACTCTCAATCCAGCTTTTCCCAACAAGGTGACCTCTTGACTGCCAGTCAAGTTATCAATCCTGTATATGGGTTTTACCCCTACTTCATACACAATATATTGTGCTTTTTTTCGATTTTTCACTATGTTTCAATTATTCTGACACAATTCTGACACATAACGGACTAAAAAAATCGCGTTATCTTCATTACCGCACCTAATTATAGCGGCTTTCCTCTTGTGTGTTCAGTGCCGATTTACTCTTTATTTGGTAGCGAACGGAAGATTCCTTCAAATCCTTTTTATATGTTAAAAAACCTTAAAAAGACCCTTTTTAGGGGTTTTTTAGGGTATTTGCGATAAATCAAAATCTTTCTATTCGTGTGCTCATTTACCAGTTGATGTCAGCGTTTTTATTCATAATTTATCTTTCTTCAACTTCTATCGTATCCGCAATATAAAGATTCTCGTATAATTGTCTATTGACGGTTGACCATTCTTTGTTAACAACAGTTAAGACATTCTCGTTTGATCCTAAATGACGAACTAAGCTTAATCCAGTAAATAAAAGGTCAGTTGATAACAAATTTTCTTCTAAATTGAAGTAATTGAAAGATAAATTATATAAACTAGTATCTTTCATTACAACCCCACCTTTTGTATATGTTGAATCAATAATTATGGGTAAATTCAACCCACTTGCTACATAAGAATATCCTTTCTGGGGCTTAACAATGTTATCTATATAAGCATGGATTTCTGGCTTTAGAATTTCTAAAACAAATTTATATTCGAGTTGCTCTACTTCCCACTCACAACTTATACAGTCAGGAAAATACAGTGTTGCACTTTGAAGAAAAATATCATCATTAAGACATCCTAGTACCATTATATCGTTATCGGTACTTATTTCGCCAGTCCATGCAGGAATACTATTTTCGTAATAAACTGTTTCTGCTAATTCATTTCCTGATTTGGCAATTGAGTTTCCATTCCATGTAACTATAATAGCAATTGCAGCAATTACAACCGCAAATATTGATAAGATATTTTTTTTAAAAATTTTCTTTTTTTTGTTACCCCTCTTCTTGCTCATCAATCCACCTCAACAATGCTAACCTTAGTCTTTTATTTATTATAGCATTTTATGTAAATAAAGTGTTGCTTATGTAAAAACATATTAGCCTCTGTATCATCAAGAACATCACTCTTAATATTCTTTTTTCTCCTTTCTCTAAATCATCACCTTACTCGTTGGATTATTCAAAATCCCGTACCCACACTACACTTACCTTCGTATCTTATCCTATATCCCCCGCACCCGATACCCAATCTCGGTTAATTGGTATGCTTCATTCATGCCCTTCCCATTTCCACACTTCTCAATCCATTCTTTACACAGCGCCCTATAAACCGCCCATTCTGTTGCTCCACGTGATACTAGCTCGTTCAACGTAATCGGTTCGTTTTTTTGCATTAAATCCAGCACTTCATACATGCTCATCTCTTTATATTCAAGTTTCATCATATCACTCCCTTCCGGAAGAATATTGTAGCACTAAAAAACGCCCCCGCATATGCGAGGGCCCCATTGTTGATACTTTGTTCGCCTAAAAGGTTTTCTTTGAGTTCGGATTATTTAAAATCCCGAACCCGACGAGAATCGTCACCACGGCGTTCACCATGCTGAGAATCAGCTCGGAGTTAATATTGAGCTCCAAGGTGTTCACCAGAAACCCGACCACCGTCGCGGCCAGTGTCACCCAGACCACCGGGCTCTTCCATTTTTCCTGTGTCATGTTTTTTAACCCTCCATTTCAAATAGTTTTAACTGCGTGAAATATCCGGCTATACCGTCGGCTTTCAGTCGATTGCTTTTTTGGAATCTCATCACAGCTTTTCTTGTCCTGTATCCATAAACCCCGTCAACGGTCAGGCTCTCGCCCAACTCATTAAGCCGGAGCTGCAGACGTTCCACACATGTCCCCCGGTGTACATAGTCGCTCCCCGGGAGCGATATGCCCATCGTGAAGGACAGCGTCTTGTTTTTGTGATCCTCATATTTCGCATACTGCATCAGGTCCTTGTCCCGGATCCGCTGCATCAGCTTGTCGCCGTAGGTTTGGTCGGTCGCATACTCGCCTTCCAGCGCATAACACGCTTCCTCCGGAGTCGCGGCCATCCGCACCGCGTTGTATCGGGACCCGAACAGCGTCTGGCGGTGTTTGGCCAAGCACTGCTCAATGGCGTCGTCACCTTCAAATACGATGAAGGATGCGGTCCGGAGCTTCCACGCGCCGTTTTTGTCCTGCTCCCAGCTCTTGGTCCGGTACAGCTTGTACCCCTGCCCGCTTTTGCCCTTGATGCCTAAGCAGTTGTTGGTTTTTTTGAAGATATCCGAGTCCAGCCCGCTCTCAAGGTCCACCTGCGCCAGAGTGGACACAATCGGTATCCCAAACTGCATATGGTTGTATACCAGTGTTGGCATCATGGCTTCCGCAAACGCGTGGATTTCCTTAATGTTTCCTGCTTTCATTCCTTGCCCCTTTCGTCTTTGATTTCATCAATCCTGCGGTGGGCGGAACTGCATTTTTGCTCCACCGTTACCATCCGCTCCACCAGCCCGTTGTGCTTGTCCATTTTCTTCTCCAGGTACCCGATCTTAGTCAGTATCACTCCCGCAAAACTGCCGATCGATACCGCATAAACCACAAGCTGTAACCAGAATCCCGCTGTTAAACTTTCCATGCTGTCATTCTCCTATCTCGCGTATTCCCACCGGCTCTTTACCCCGCGTACGTCAATATGGCACACACCTATATAACGATCGGTATGCGTGCCTTTGCCAACACCGCCGAACGGATTACACTCATCTGCGCATTCAAACAGCAGGTCAAAGTATTCCGGAACCGGTATATCATCGATGGCCGGGTACGTGTCCGCCGCCTTGGCGTAAAGGTGCTGGGAATAGGTGGCGCCGCCGCGCTTTTGGTTCCAGCGCCTGCACCGGTACCCGCCGTTTCCCTCGTATGCGGTCTTGTTGGACTTCACCACGACATTAAGGTTGGCGATGCCTGTCCGGTCACGCATCTTGTCCTGTATTCTGGCCAGCATGATCTTGATTGCCGGATTAATCCCGCCGCTGTAGTACCCGTCGCAGAACTTGTACCCGTTTTCCCTGCAGAGGCACTTAAACAGGTTGTCATTAAACTGCGCAAAACGGATATCCCCGTAAAGCAGCTCCCAGCCGGCTGTCTTAATCTCACCGGTCGGCTTAAGGCCGTATGCACAAAGAAAGTCATCCACTGCATCGCGTGTCCGCCCGCCGAAGTACCCGTCCGCGCCATAGGTTCCCAGGTTAAACCCGATCTCCATCAAGCGTGTCTGCAGCAGGATCACATCATCGCCCTGGCTTCCGCGCTTTAATACCCGGGTTAACTCCGGCGCCTGCTTTGCCCTTATCTTGTATTCCGTCATGTTTCCTCCCATCAAAAAAGCACCCTTTTCAGGTGCTTATCTGTAATATTTCTTCAACTGCGGCTTTTAAGCCGTCCGGCACATCATCAAGGGTTTTCTTCCCCTTGCTGATCAGCGCCGCCCATACCCGTTCCATGATTAACCCCCTTCAACCAGCGCCAGCTGGATATCCGTGATTTCCTTCCTTAGCTCAAGCTCGCTTAAGGACCCGGCATCCCTGCCGTAGTCCCCGAGCTCATCTAAAAGGTCTCTGATATATACCAGCTCTAAATATGTCATTTCAGTGCCAAACTTTCCGTCAAATACCCGCTGGGTAAATTTGATATCCGATTCGGTAATATCCTCATGCCCAAACGACGGGGTACTGTCGACTTCCACAACCACTGTGTTGCTCATCCCTATTTGCCCAATGACCGTACCGGATTCAACATTTAACATACTGGCCTTAACCGCTAACATCCCGCACCTCCGTTATATAACATCGTCCATTCATTGCTTGATAAATCTCCGTAAAATACGCGGATTACATCTGACAATGTGCTAAAAAATAGTTCATACGTGAGTCCGACTTCAAATGGCCACGCATATAAAAGCCTATTAATTTGAGAATTTGCTATACTTGTAACGGCGCGAGACCCTTGTGATGCGCCGTTTAAATAACCCGTTACGGGTGTTCCGCTCGTTCCATAATATGAACCAACCAACGCCCACGCCGTTGTACCCTGTGCCATTTCTAAATAATCAGCACGACCGCCAACTCTAAAGTTATTAGCAGATGTAGCCCTGCCATATAAAAACGCCTGACCACCAGAATTACCCCATAGTCCTGTATTCGCTGTATTGGGCTTTACCCATACCGCTATTGTTTTTGCAGCTAGGTCAATATTACTTCCAAGTGTTACATATCCTGATGAGCCGCTCAGTGCGTCTCCTATTATACCGCTAGCAGAGTTAAGCGTTATGCTGGTAGCTGTCCCGTTATTGCCTCCGACGTTATCCGGCAAAGATGATCCAGATAAATCTGTCGGTATCCATTCGTTTAGTAATAAACCCGCCCTGCAATATAATTCATTATCGCCGGCTGTTTCATTATGGATTGTTCCGACATAAGGGAACGCTTTGTAATAATATACAGTCCCATCAGATAGGTTTGAGCCGCCATCATCATCTTCGAACCACTCAAAAGCGGTCATATAACCAGAGTCATCGGTGATGTCTGCAACCAATGTGCCCCAGTTACCAACGCCGCTATCGTCATATGCGCTCGTACTGCGATAAATTTTAACCCCGTCAGCTGCTGACGGCTTCTCGATTTTTAACCGAACAGCGCCTGACGGCCCGGGCATAGCAAAGAACTGTACCATATTTTCAGTGTATGCTTTAGGATTTTGATTGACCGGATAGAAATCCACGGCCATCTCAGAGGCGCTCAGGATAAATCCGGCGTGGATGCTGGTGACCCCTAAGCCCAAGTTGCCGCCCGACTGGACGTACAGCGAGTACCGCGCGTCCGTTTCAGCCTGCGTCAGCGCCGCGATCAGCGCCGCGGGCATGGGCATGATTCCCGCCCGGACCGCATCGGCAGTATTCCCGTCCACCGCACTGCAGATACACCGGCCGGAGGTCTGCCCGGCCGCATCATCGGTCTTCCAAACTTCCTGCCCGTTCTCTACGACCGGGTAAATAAAGTCCCCGTGTGACACGCCCGTTTCAACGGTGATGCCTGGTATCCTAAGGCTCTTTACTCCATCATAGATGCCGTCTTCCATATGGTTAAAGCGCGCCGCGCTTAAGACCGATACATTGTCCTGCCATGTTTGTTTTGAATATGCCATTGTTTTTATGCCCTTTCCACGGCCAGCTCCAACGAGATAGTCAGGCTCTCGCCCGCGGTCTTGCTCTGGTCAATGCCGCCTCCGGCGAAGAGTTTGGTGTTGCTGTCCCCGTACACCCCGATTGCGGTTAACTGCTCGCCGTTCAGCTCGGTCTCGTCCAAATACACCTCTTTGATGACCACATTCCCGTCAATATATGACGTGGTCGCCTTCCTAAGCAATTCAGACGCCAAAATGTCATCATCCGTATCGGGTACTGCGCCGTTCCCGATACCCATATGTGTAATTGCGGCGTTTAAAAAAACTACCGCCGCTTCTATTAACCTATCGCTTACCATTTAATATGTTTTCACCTCGTATTCCAGTGTGTTCAATTGATCTTCTGCTGCCGTCACCGTGCCGCAAAGCACATATTTTGCCCGGATAACGGTGATGGATGCCTTCACCTTTATCCCGACATAAACCTTCTCAATCAGCGGCAGAATCAGCACGCTATCCAGCGTCGCGTTTTCCAGCGCTGTAATCCGGTCGTTTTGTGTCTGTAACAGCGTTGTCAGTGCGTCCGCCATTCAAATCTCCTCCAGTTCCAGCGTATACAGCACGGTCCCGATCGTCTGGCACTTCATGCTGGCCCGTGTGACCAGAAAATACCCGTCTATCCCGTACTCATCGTCGTTCACATAACACCGCTGGCCAATATTGGCCTCTTCATATGTCGAAAGCCGGACATTCGCTTTGATGGACTTCACCCGCTTGATTTCCGCCCGCCCAAAGGCACGCGCGGTCATTTTGTCCGTGATATCCTTGTTTTTAACCACCTTTTCGAGCAAATACGGGCTGTCGCCTGTGGAATCCTCAAAATATTCAATCACCTGCACCGTGGGATAATATACTATCTTTAACGTACCGGTATACGGCGTTTCCACATAATCCGGGATGAACACCACCCGGTTGGTCTTATTGATCAAAAAAGCCTGTATCCCGTCGTCGTTTTCCTCCAGCAGGCTTTCCTGAAGGGCGCCATCAAGATAGATTTCCGTATAATTCGGCTCATACGCCAGCGTGAAATACCGCTGCTGGCCGTCGCAAGTGTAGTATTGCGTCACTGCGGCGGACGCTGACTGCTTGGCACCGACTACCCAGACGCGTTTGACCACGTTTTCAGCGTCGTAGTCCACCTCAAATGTGTCTTTTAAATAGTTGCACTTCCCGTTTGCGTCCGGCTCAAAGCGTACCCCGTCGGTTTCATACCCTTCAAACAGATGAAACGCCTTGTCCGCATCGATATAGTAATACCAGCCGGATAAGTACCCCATCAGCTTGGTGATGGCTTCACTTAACAGGATGTATTCGCATTCAAAATTCTCCACCTCGGTTAGGGTATCGTCGATATACTCTGTTGAAAACTCGGTCGCATATTTGGTGATCAGTGCTTTTAGGATGTCGCTGACGCGCATGTTCTCAAAGCGCTCCACCACAATGCGCCGCTGAAAGATGTAGTAAAAGTCGGTCACCGTGATGGACGCTTTCTTGATTCCGGATTCCTTGAAGTGTTGGCCTGTGATAATCCCCGCGGCAATCGTGTCCGTGTCCTGTTTGATCACGCACTCTTCAAAGTGATAGGTGTCATCGATGCCCTTCGCTTCCACCGTAAACGTTGAGTTCTGGCGGTTTAACTGGTTGCTCACGGACGCCCCGATTGCTTTGTTTAAGAGTTCATTGCCGCTGATATATAAATGCCACATTTAAAGTTTCCTTCTGCAAACTTATACTTTTCTTTTCAAAACCCATGTGATATACTAACCCTAGTTAAGAACATATGTTAGAAATAGTGTTCTCCCGCTATCTAACAACACCTTTAATGACTGTATGTTGCATTACCTCATGTAATAATATTTTTGTTCTTAACGAGATAACACCATAAAATTTTTATTAAAAGGAGCGCCCACCTGCGCTCTTTTTAATACCCGCCTAAAATCCCCCGTACGCCCTTGCACCCAGCCGGTTGTCCACCCATTCTTCAATGACTTCACCATTTAAAATCACCTGAATGATATTCTTCTGGTTCTGGTTTAGTCCTAAAAGCCCCGGCAGCTTATTCAACGGCAGCACCGCTTCCTTGCCGGCTTCGCCGACCCCGTGGCCGCCGAGCAGCGTCGGCTTGGTAAAGATACCGCCTTCTGCCAGCCAGTTGATCGTAAACCCTGTCGGGAAGGTGATGGTCCTGCCCAAGAACGTCTTGGTCGCGGTTTTAAGCGTAAACGTCGGCAGCTTGAAGTTCTGCCACATCTCCCTGATCTTGTCCAATATACCTTTAATCTTTGTCTTTAGGTCCTCAAATATCTGTTTGATCTTATCGATCTTATCTTTTACCTTCTTAACCAGTTCCTCTAGGTTGGTACCGAATATATTTAAGATAAGGTTGATGCCGGACACAAAGATTTTTTTAATCCCGTTCCAGAAGTTCGCACCAGCCGTCAACAACGCCTGCAATGCTCCCTGCCAGTCCCCCTTAAGAAGCATCGTGAATATACTGAAAATATCCGTAATCAACTGGATCGCAAAGGTAAAGATATCTACGATATACTGAAAGCCGCCCTGGGTGATGCCCTGAATATTCATGAAGTTGTTTTGCCACAGGCCCTTTAGAAAGCCAAACAATGCAGTGAAGAATTCCACCACGCCGGAAAACAACGTTTTAATCTGTTCCCATATGCCGGTTACCTTATCCCGGAACTGCTCGTTCGTTTTAAACAAATGCACAAACAGCGCAATCAACGCCGCTATGCCGGCGATAATCCCAATGATCGGCAGGGCCATGCCCGCAAATGCGCCGCCGGCGATTCCAGCACCGCTTGAGATGATGCCTAAAAACGCCTGCAGTTTGCCGAATAAGGAAATGCCTTTGCCGATTAACAGCAGTACCGGTCCTAATGCCGCCGCCATGCCGAGAAACTTTAACATGCTTTCTTTTTGCGCCGGTGTCAGCTGGTTTAGCCAATCCACCGCGGTCTGTACCTTATCAAGCAGCTTTTGGAATGCCGGAAGCAAAACTTCCGATATGGCAATCGCGAACTCTTCAGCCGCTGACTTTAATCTAAGAAGCGTACCCTTAAGCCCGGACTGCATGATGTCCGCCTGCTCTTCCACCACGCCGTTGTAATTGTTCGTGGCGTCGGCTAAATTATTAATTTCATCCTCTGTTGCATTTAATACCGCCAGCATTGCGGTCTGCGCCCGTTCTCCAAAAAGCAGCTTTGCGGTCTGCGCCTGCTCTTCTTCCGTCAGGCCTTTGAATCCTTCACGCAAATCTCCTATGACACTGTCCAGTGACAGCATATTCCCCTCGGAGTCAGCGACTTCTACTCCCAGCTCTTTCAGCTTTGCTTTTGCTGCGCCGCCTGCAGATACCAGATTGCTTAAGGCTTTTCTTAGTGCCGTGCCTGCTGTACTGCCCTTAATATTTGCGTTCGCCATTAATCCAAGGGTTTCGGCGACATCTTCCATCGTATAGCCGTATGACGCGGCTAACGGCGCCACATAATTAAACGCTTCTCCCAAGTCCTCGAGATTCGTGTTTGAATTTGCCGTAACAGAAGCGAGTAAGTTCGCAATATTTGCCGCTTCGCTGGCTTCCACCCCAAATCCCCGGATTGCACCAGCCATGATATCCGTGACCGTCGCAAGTTCACTGCCGGTTGCAATCGCAAGGTTCACCGACGGTTCAATGGCGTCTAAGCTTTCTTGTACGCTGAAGCCCGCCCGGGCATAGTTCTCCAAGCCTTCCGCCGCTTCGGTCGCACTGTACATCGTGGTCGCGCCGAGCTCGCGCGCCTTGCCTTCCAACGCCTGCAGCTCATCCCCGGTCGCCCCGCTGATCGCCTGCACGCGCAGCATCTGGGATTCGAACTCTATCCCGACCTTGCCCGCCATGACGGCAAGCCCGACTAACGGTACGGTCACTCCGCGGGTTAATGCCGATCCTGCTGAGGTGAACTTATTTGCGATATACTGGATATCTTTTGTGGCACGGCGCATCTGCCGGTCAAAGTCTTTGAGGCTCGCGCCGATTTTAATCAGTAACGCCATGTATGAAAAAAGCGCCTATAGCGCTTTATCCTCCGAATTTCTCTTTTAAGTATTTAAGGTCTGTTTCTCTTCTCTCCAGTGAACTCTGGCTCGTTTTGGAGCCGTCTTGATCCCACAGCTTGATTTTTTTCTTGTTTAAGACATTGTTCACACCGACGCTGGTGACGTATGCCGACAGCTCCGCGTCCCGTTTCATCGCTTCAAAATACCCTTCGGCTTTTAAGTGAAGCTCATTCGGTGTGGAGCTGTAGAACTCCTTGGGTGTCATCCCAATCGCGCCGGTGTAGAACTTGTATGCCTCGTCAAAACTCAGCGTTTCAGCTTTTTCATCTTTTTTTTTGAGACTGAGCCGGTCGCGGCTTCCAATGCTGCCCCCAGTTTCTTTGTCACCTCATCCAGCCCGTCGCGCCGCATGATGATGTCCAAGATATCGCCGGTCTTTTCCAGCGTCAGCTGGTCGTCTTCCCAAAAGAGCCCGCAGAACAGCATCGCCCGGATATCCCGGATGCCTGCCCGGTCATTGAGCTCGGAAAGCGACTTCCCGGTGATTTCCTCCATCATGCAAAATGCATTGGTGTCAAACCGGATCCGCCGCTGTTTGTCCGCCTGTATCATTTCCCATTGTTTTTCCACTATTTACGCTCCTTTACGCCGCTTCGGTATAGGCCAATTCGCCGCTGCCGGTTAATGCACCGGAGTACGTCACGTTGTCATCATACGGCGCTTCAATCGGGAACTCGGTTACGATCGCTGTGCCGCCGTAGGTATCCCCGTTCGGCATCGATACCAGGGCGCTGACCGTCGTGCCGTTTAAGATTGCGCTCCGGATAGCCGCAAGGCCTTCATCATCCACCACCCAAAGGCCGTCAAAGTCAATGGACCATTCTTTAAAGCTCGGTTCATTCTCTTTCCAGCCGTTTGAGTCTTTAGTGGTGACATCAATGGTATCCGCGGCAATATTTAAGGTCGCGCCGCGCTGGCCGCCGACCGTTACCGTGCCGATCTTGATTAAGACATCAACACCTTTTACTTTCGCCATGTTAATCCTCCTCTACTTTGTATTTCACTTCAATTCTGCCGTGTACAAATTCCACGTCATAGCGCTCTGCAGAGACCGCATTGACCCCGTGGAATTTAAACTCGTTTAAATCAACGGATAACAGCGCCTCTATGGTTTCGAGTAACTGTTTCACCGTTTTCATGCTTTCTTCCGCGCCCCAGACGTGAATCGCGGATGTGGTCTCCCAGCCGTCATTCGTCTTTGTCTGCCATTTCTCCGCCTTATCATCGCCGATTACCACAAACGGCATGGGCGCCGTTTCCGGGATGTAGTCATAGATTTTGGCGGTGCTTGTGATTTCGCTGACGTTTAAAGCCGCATAAATTCTCTTTTGTAAATCAAATATAGACATCACGCTCCGCCTCCGCTTTTAGTTGTGCGTTAAACTGTGCATCCGCTGTCCGGCCGACGCCTTGGGTGAAGTCATTACCCGGCATGATGCCGGTACGCCTGCCCGATTTTTGCGTTCTCGGTGCCGTCCCGTACGTGACCATCGCCCGGTGATACCCCTTGTACTGGCCGGAGCGTTTGCGCCTCGGCATGACGGTGTATGCCGGCCCTTCCCCGCGGTTTAATATATTTTTCGCCTTGATGGAATTGCGAAGATTCCCCGTCTTTCCCACCGGTGCCCGCGCCTTAAACTCCTGCTCCACCGTTTTTGATGCTTTTTGAGTGATCTTCCTTGCCCTGTTGTAGAAATCAAGGTTGTACTTCCACATCTTTTCCACTGTTTTGTCGATTCCATCGACGATGACCACAGAATTATTTGCCATTATGGTTTCCTTTCAAAGCACATCAGCTGCAGGAGCGTGTCCGCCTCGTTAAAATTACGGATGGTCTTGATATCCAACTTCCGACCGCTAAAATCAACAGCCTGTGATTCACTGATATCATCCCGGTACCGGATTAGAACCGTGTGCGTGATCTCCACGCCCATCTGTCCGGCAAAGGTCACCGCACGCTCGCCCGCCGGGCGTATGGATGCCCAAAGGTCACACACCTTAATCCAGCCGGCTTTAGTCGCCCAGTCATCTTCGCGCCCGCCGGCGCCGTCGCTTGATTCCGGATCCGGCCGGTAGACCGATACCCGTTTGTTTAAGCTGCCCGGATTAAGTTTCTGCACTCGTCATCTCCTTACACGCCTTTAACTGCGTAATAATGGCATTGGCAGTGACTGTCAGTTTTTCAGTCTCTCCCGTGGTCAGTGTCCGGCTGTCGTACATGTCCTGCACCAGCATCAGGCACAAAATCTTTGCGAGCACGTTGGTATCATCAAATTTCTTGCCCGTAACGTTCTCAACAAAAATTTCAGCCGCGAGTATCTCCATGTTGATCAGCGTATCATCCGCGTCGGTCTCGACCTTTAACTGCTGTTTTGCTTCCGCTAACGTAATGATCATTTTTCTTCCAGGTCGCAGGAGCACGGCATCAGCACAATCTTAAGCCCGCTCTTTTCCATCTGGTCTCTCACCATCGCGTCAATCAGCTGGAACCGCTTCATTGGTACCGGCTTATTAACCTTAAAGATAATCACATCACCCGTGCGTTTCACTTCGGTGACGTCTTGCATTGAAAGGTCTTCGGTTGCTTCCGTGTTCTTGTTTTCCTTCGCCATGCTTTCCTCCTAATTAAAAAGGGCGCTACTGCGCCCCCTTATCAATTCTTAATTTCCTTACGCCGCTTCGGCTTCGCTGATTTTGATAAACGCATCGCTCAGCGCACAATCGCAGTCAAACAGTGCGGTGCCCCTAAAGTCGATGGAGTTATTCAAAAAGCCGCTCTGAGTCGAGCTTTCGACCTTGACGTCCTGCGACAGGTTGCCCACGATCTTGGTGAAGTCACCAAGATACGCTTCGCCGTTTGCGACCTTGTCCGATACGATGATGTCATATCCCATGACGTTCATCGGAACGTTCTGGTTCATGTTCGGCACAAAAATCGGACGTTTCTGGTCGTCCTTGATTTTGGCCAGCTGGTTGAAGATAAACTTCTTGTTGCACAGCAGCTTCGCCTTTTTGTCATACCGGGACGGCAGGTAGCCGATGGCTTCCTGAATCTCATCATAGGTGATGGTTCCGCCGTTGGTGTATTCCACGGCGTTAGATCCGTCAGTATACGTTGCCGCGAACTTTACGCCCTTTGCTGTATCCGTGCCGCTGCCGTTGATGATCATATCTTCGATCTTTTCGGCAATGTCTTCGGCCAGCATAGTAGTCAGCCAGTCTTCAAAGGCATTGACCGCCATTGTTTTAACGGTCGCAGAGATCCTCAAGACCTTCATGACTTCATAACCGGCTAAGCTGACCTTAACAAAGGTGTCTTCGGAAGGCGTCACTGCCGCGTTTTCGGTATGCTGAGACGCAGCCGCGCGGTTACCCTGCACCGCAAAATTGACGTTTCCTGCTACTCTTAATAGCGTAATCTCGGAGAGCATGGGCGCAACCTTGACCATCTTGTCAAAGAACTGCTCATACGTCTCGGTCGGGATGGCCACACCGGCGGAACTATCTGCACTGGTGATGGACCGCTTCTCAATTTCGGTCAGCGGTTTACCTAAGAGCGATTTTAAAAATGCACTCCGGTATTCCTTTGTCTCCCTGATTTCAGGCGCTGCCGCCTGGTTTTCCCTCTTTTCGATCTTTTCCGGTTCGTGCTGGCTCAGCTGAATCTCGGACGCAATACGTTCGCGCTTCACGATTTGTTCGAGCTGGGTGCTTAAGTCCCGAAGTTCGACCTCAAGACCGTCCAATGCCTCCGGCTTTAATTCGGCGTCGCTTTCAAGCTCCGCCTTAATTTCTTTCATTCGTTTTTCAATTGCTTCTCTTCCCATGTTTAAAATCCTTTCATCATGATTTCTGTCTGCATCAATAACTTTCTCCGCTTAACGCCGGTCATTTTATTGTCCTGCAGCTCTTTTTTAATTTCCATCTCAAAGAGGCTCCGTGCGGAGATTTCCGTTTCTTCATAGGCCGGAATGGATACCGCGGAAACGTCGTACACGCGCTTGATTTTTTCAATGGTGTTTAAGTGGTTGGTCTGGTCATAGCTGCTTTTACGTATGGTAAAAGCAAGGCTCATCCGGTCCACATAGCCGCCCTTGATTTCTCGATACAGCGCCTGTCCCGCTTCCGTTCCGGATAAATCGGCCCTAACCTTAAGACCGATAAAATCCACGGTGAGTTTTAATGTTTGATTGCGGGTTCTTGCCAGTACCTTTCCGGTATGGTTATAGTTAAAAATGACATCCGTCAAATCCGCACTTTCCAGCGCACCCCGTGCAATCTGCTCCTTATACTCGATTCCGTCCCATTCATAGAGCACTGTGGGCGAGTCAAACCGCACCGCACAGCCCTCCACGATCATGCCGTTTTCGTCGTCCACCGCCCGCATTTCCATGCAGGTGCGAAACTGCATCCCTCTTTCCAGCAGGGATAAAATGTTACTGTTCGGTGTCTTGTTCAACCGTGTCCACCTCCTCGGACACCAGTCCGGTGTCCTTCCTTCTGATTGGCTCATCGCCGCCCGCGACCGCCGCCATGTTCATGATGGCGCGCCACTCGTTCGGCGTCATGGCCCCTCTGTCTACCACCTGCGCCAGTTTGAGCTTGGTGCCCATGTTGGCGAAGTTAAGCGCGGACGCTTCAAACACAATTCGGTGCCCTAAGCCCCGCTCTCTATCCGTAAAAAACGCGTTGGTAAACGCGTCGGATAACTGTTTTGCGATTGGTTCAATTTCCTGTTCATAGAACGCCTGCCACTGGTTTTCCGTGAAGTCATTCTGGATGATATGCTTATTCACCCCAAAGTAGTCATAAAGCCGCTCTTTCGCCCGGTCCATGACCGCCGCGTTTGGCACATAGTCCTGCGGTTTCACCTGTTCGGCATCCACCTCAGCGCCGATCGCCGCGGCGCCGACGCCGTCGTCCGTGTTCATGAATGAATCCACAAACGCCTGCGCTTTTTCTTTTAAGGTGTCGTCGCGGAGGGCTGTTCCGTATTTCAATAACCAGCGGATATCCTTCGAGTTATTGACCGCACTCACAATACTTCGGTCGGCCGCTCCGGTCACCTCTAAGATGGACTGCAGGGTGTTAATCCCGTCTGAACCGTAAAAGTCATTTACCGCATAGTCTTTTCTTAGGTGAATAATCTGGCTGTACGGCACCACCGCTGTTTCCCCGGCGAGAAACCGAAACTTCACAAAGAGTTCGCCGTCTACCTTGTAAAGGTCAGTCGCGGCATAAGATAAGGCATAAACCGCCTCTATATTCCCCATACCGTCCAGTTTCTTATATGCAAAAGCATTGTGGTTAATCTCCCGCTGCCAGACCAGTTTCATCAAAAAGTCCTGCATGCTCTCGAACGGATTTGGCCGATTCAGCAGGTTCTTGATGTCCGAACGCGGGTTAATCTTCATGGTCTCACCTTCGCCGAACAAATGCTTAGCCGTGAGTTTGCCGACAGCGTTGGCTTTCGGCCGGATACAGCTCCTGACAATATCACTATCCATGAGACCGCCGGTCCAAGCATAGTGCCGACCGGTGGATGAGTTAATCAGCTTAAAGCTGGATGCTTTGTTCTCGGGCCGTCTCGCTCCGAATATCTTTTGTAACAGGTTTCGTTTTTCCATAGTCCCTCTATATCAGGTTTTGGTATTCCGTCATCTTTTCCTGCATGATGACATACCCGTCAAGCATGGCCGCCGCGCCGTCAATCCGGCGCCGCCGGTTCTGCGTTTTGCAGGGTTTGATATTAAGTAGTCTGTCCTCCTGAATTGCGGTATTCGTCAGACACCACTTATCAATCGGGTTATTGTTGTAGTTCACGATCTTGGCCGCAAGGTCAGCGCCCATGACTTTCATCGGCGCGGAAAGCACCTTAAAGGTCTGCGGTACCGGAATCATGACCGACTTGCCAAACTCAAGGCGCATCTCCTCAACAAAGTATTCCGCAGAGTACGAGTCATACCCGATCCACGGCAGATAGATATCATAATCATCACGCACCTCTTTAAACCAGTTCACCACATATGAGTAATGCACCTTATTACCCGGGCTGGTCCGTAAATACCCTTGCTGGTACCACTGGTCATATGGAATCTTATCTTCCTTCGACCGGATCTCCAGCAGATCTTCCGGTATCCAGTACATCCCGATGGAATACACATGCTCGTCGCCCGGCACCATGAACAGCACTTTAGCCGCCGTTAAATCCACGCTTTGTGACAGGTCCACCCCGCCGATCCCGTACCGAGGTTTAAGTGCTTCGATGTCAAACACCGCAGTGTTGTTGGCTTCCTCAAAGGTCAGCCATGCGCCGCCCACGGTTTCGCGGACATTAAAGTCCTTAGTGACAAGGTTCTTCACCAGCAGGCTGTCCGCTTTGGCCTTGATGACCTTCTGCTTTAACTGGTCCAGCGACTTGATGGTTCCGAGCCCCGGGTTCGCTTTGCCCCAGCAGGCCGGGTCCATCCACTCTTCGCGTTTGTCCAACTCATAAATGATGGGCAGGACGCGCTCATCATGGTAGCCGTGTTCATCGCCGTATCCGTTGATGATACGCTCACACTCGTCGTACTTGATGTCATAGATGCCTTCGCGAAGCGTTCCGGCCGTGGATGTGATGACCGACAAGGGACTTTGCCTTGCGCTCATTCCGTCGATGACAACGTCATACAGGTTCTTATCCTTGATGGCGTGCAGTTCATCGATGAGCGAGCAGTGCACGTTCAGGCCGTCCAGCGTATTGCTGTCGGAGGACAACGGTTTAAAGCTGCCGTCATTGAAGTCGCTGACGAGTTCCGCCACCAGTGCCCGGATGCGTTTCTTTAAGACCGGCGATTTTTTGACCATGCGTCTGGATTCATTCCAGATGATCTTTGCTTGGTCTTTTTTGGTCGCAACACTGACGACTTCCGGTCCGGCTTCGCCGTCCGCCACCATCATGTAAAGCCCGATTGCCGCGGCCAATGTGGACTTACCGTTTTTTCTGGCGACAATCAGGATAAGTTCACGGTATTTGCGCTCGCCCGTCTGGTAATGCACGAACCCGAACAGCGCCTGAATCAGCGCCCTTTGCCAGAGCTCCAATTTAAAAGGCGCACCACCGAATGCACCTTTGCTATGTTTACAGTAATTCTCTATGAATGCGACGGCATGGTCAGCCCGTGCTTGGCTGAACACCCACACCGACGCTTTATTATTTAAGTCACTGCCCAGCTTAGCATAGACACGTCTAATCTTGTCGCAAACGACAAGGCCGTTTTGGATTGCCTGCCAGTAGGCCAGAATTGCGTTTGGGTTATCCCTCTCTTTCGCCGATGAATTTGTCAAAGTCGTCTTCAAGTTCCTTTGGCACCTCTTTCGGGAACAGATCCGTCAGCTGCTTGATTACGCCGGCATAGCGCTGGATCATGGTGTTGTACATCTTGGCCGCGGGGTGTTCCCTCAATATCGAATACTCCCCCTGGCACATCTCATCAATCGCGCCGTCTTCATTGACCTGATTCTTAAGATTAGTCAGGGTCACCCGCATAAAGGCGGCGTCCTCAATCAGCCCTTCCACGATGTCCTTCCTTCTCACGTCTATCTCGGCGAAAATGCCGTTTAGTCGCGCTATCTCCTGTTTGATTTGTTCTTCTGGTGCCATCCTTTTGCCTTTCCTTTTCCCATTTCAGGGGGAGGGGGGGGGTCACGCGCGCGAGGCCGTGTGTTCTCTGAATGAGGGCAGACGGTTTCGGTGCATAAAAAATACCCGCCCGGATAAGGGGGGTATATGATATTCGTTTATGATTTAATTTATTTCTACTAATTGCCCGTGTTCGTCGAAAGACAATCCTTCGCGCAGCACCTCACCGCCGATGTGCTCATCGTTATGGCAGGTGATGCACAGGTACTCAAGGTTTTCATGGTTCAATGTTACCGCCGGGTCGTTGATGTTGGCCGGCGTCAGCGGTGTCTTGTGATGTACGATGTCGCCAGTCCTGATCTTCCCATTGGCCAGGCACCGTTCACACAACCCATTCACTGACTTGATGTATGCCATGCGGCAGCGCTTCCATGTGGTGCTATTGTAGAAGGTTAGTGCGAAGTCTTTGGCCATCTTTTCATTCGCAATCCTTGATTTTAAATATTATTTAATAAAACCAGTGAATATGTATCATTGATTTATTACTTTCGTCAACCATTCTTCTGCTCTAAATAATAGAACCTCTTAACTGCCTAAACCCTTTAATCGTTATGGTATAGCTTAGCGGACTTAGTACAGTGCAAGTAATATATTCTGCATCATCTAATTCAGTGAGTTCTTCTTCCGTGAAGTTTTTATCTAGCAACTTAGGTCCTTCGTATAAATCGCCTTTAGCAAAGAATGATAAAATTTCTTTTTGTCTGCCATTTTTCATTATATCTCCTGTAATGCTAAACTAGTATACCACAGAAGAACTTTATTAGATACTAAGCTGCGTAACCCAAGCCTTCACACTGTTAAGTATATATGAAAAAATCGGAACTAATCGGAAGTATTTAAAAAACCCGCATTTTGGTTAATACTTGCAAAATGCCTCATTATTTTTGACCAGATGCGCTGCGTCTCTAAAAAATTTTCATAATGCTTCTTGACATTTCTATTGTATTTTTCTAGCTCAACAAGTATATTCATAAAATCGCAATCATCAAAAAACGCACAAATTTGAGGTAAGGTTTCATTCAACTGATTACGAATCACGTCAATCTTCTCTTCATAGCTTTTACTATCTGTAATATACAATAACAAAGGTTTATAGCGAATCCAGCCTATACAGGCTTTATAAAAACGTTTTTTGATTTTTTCTGTATCTGCTTTAATGAATTTTAATCTTATTGGAAGAACACCATGCAGAAGATCATTATATGTGGAGAATCCATCATGGAATGCATAAACGGGTACGCGCAATACTTTTCTCTCGCCAAGACAGGTACCTAAAAAAGTATCCTCACCCCTTGCATTTGGTGGATTATAAAAAGGGAAAACTCGGCAAGGGTCAGATAAGTTAATGCACAAATTTGAACCCGAAATAAATTTTGCATGATTCACTTCTTGTATTTCAATTGGCAGTTTACTTGCTAATATCTTTTTTTCAGCATAAGTAACTCCACCGTTTTTCATGACATTTTTCAGCGTTTCCCAATTGATGATATCATTGCTAATTGCCTCGATAAAAGATCGAAAGGTTGACTGGCTCAAAACACTATTAAATTCTAAATACGGAATAGGAGAAATATAACCGCAATGGTATCCATATGTTATGTCTGCTTGTGAAATAAAATTAAGATGATGGTATAGTATATGTTGACCACCCCAAAGAATTTTATCATAACTATTGGTTACCGCCATCGGATATTCATCGTCATCCAAAAAAATAACGCAATCCATATTTTTTTTTATTGCGCTATAAAGCACTGCATTTCGTTTTGCTGCATACCCTCTGTTAAAAATCAGTAGTGCTTCTCCCTCTGTGAGCACGTTTTCTCTAATCAGATACGCAACTTCCCTATCTTTTGTCTCGGTCCCAATAAACTCACTGCTATCAATCTGTTCAACTAAGCTTTGATGCATATTGGTATAGTCTGATATTTTCGTTTTGTTATAGCTTAAATCATATGCAACAAATAGATTTAAGCTAATCTTTTTATTATCTACTAGTCCTGATTCTTTCCACGTTTGAATGTTTGTTTTTAGTATTCGTTGAAAATTCTTTCTACCAGTTGCAAATCCAATTCCAACGTTAATGCTGTTACCATTTTGCACTCTATCACGTCCTTTAAACGCACTCTTTAGATTAATTCATTGCCTGAATCTCACATTATATATCAATATTTTTTTATGTTTAAATACAAAAATTTAAATGATGAACCTCTTCATTCTACCATGTAAAACAGCACCGTTCAATTATCATCGGTCAATTATTGTTTCTATTCCTATTTATCGCAGCCTCTATTAATTTGATAAATGCTTTTTTATTTTCCCAAGCGCACTATTCTTATACCGCTGCGCCCACCTCTCACAGTATCCAATCCGTTGCGCTGTTACGCACGCACTCATACACTTAAAATACCGATAACGTATATATGATTCTTCGGGTACAGACAGCCCTGCTTGCTTAACTGTATCAAGTATGCTCTGTTGTTCTCCACTCACTAACTGCAGTTCGTTGGCAATGCGATCAATTCGTTTTCGATACACATCTATAATCTTAATCACCGCATCTTGCACCGGGTCGGTGATCTTATTCGTTTTAGATGTCTTAACCTCTGCCGGTTTGACCGGCATCAATAGGCTCTCCTGCTGTGTTCGGTATTCTTCGGTCGCGTCTCTCAACTCGTTTTCAAGAATCTTTTTCATCCGCTCTAAGTTCCGGTATCGGTATAAATATCTTTCGACTTCTGTCATTAACCCCTCCTGCGTAAAACTCCGCACCTATGTCGTTTTATTCTCTCTATTGGTTTATCCTTTCCATCTGTCTTTACCGCACCTAATTTGGTGTGGTTCTTATATTGGCGTACACGACAGCATTGTCCCTGCTTCGTTTTTCTTTACCCAGAAGGTTACTCCGTGTACCGTTATTTGGCTGTTGTTTTGGATCCGTTTTTTTCCTATAAGCTTTAACTGTTTTAGAACGTATTGGATGTCCTTGTCCGTGTACTTTGGGAATATGGAATTGATCAGCAGGATATATCCGTACATGATGGCTATTCCGCTGTTCTTTGTTCCGTCTCCACTCCCTATGGCTGTTATGCCTTCTATTTTTCCAGGAAAGTGTTTCTTTCCCGTTATTTCTACGTATTTGTTTATGGTTAATCTGAAGGTTTTTCTTTGACTTTTTATTTTTATTCTTTTTTTGTTTCCGTCTTTCTTGTAGATCCGTTTGATTCGATGTATCCAGCGGTTCATTGAGCTGTTGAGTGTCGGTATCTTCTTTGACTGCATGTTCGTTCCTTTCTTTTACGCACCTATTTCTTTTTATTGCTTCCTCGTAATTGTTCACTTGTTGTTTGTTTGTATATTCCCTTTAAAAGGTGTACTGTTGATATATAAGTGCTTTTTGAAAGGAGCCCCCTATGTCCTACGAGGAATTAATGAAGCTCGCTGTCAATGTTACTGTATCAAAGGTTCAAAGTTCATCTGTACCTGCTAATCAACAATCTGGTGCGGATACTGGAAGCTATATCGAAGAAGTTTACTTGAAGCTTATTAGGTTACATGATAATCATGAGAATCGTCATTCTAACTAACTTCTCACTATATTCGGCTTTCGGGACGTTTTTTATTATCCGCACCTATGTTGATTTGTTCCCGAATCAATATTATTATTCCTTTTTCACTCTTATTTTCGTTCGCAATACTAAATATATAATTATGCAATCTGTCCGCAACATTTTCTTGCTATACTCTTTATAGAGAAATTCTTTGGGAGGTACTGTCATGTATTTTGAACTCTATAACTACGCACCTAATGACTTTCACTTCACAATTACTTTAAAAGATAATGATTCTATTCTTTGCCGCAGTAAGTCGTTTACCAGCAGGGATGCTGCAATGAAGGCAATTCTTGAGCTTAAACGAAAAGCATCATCGGCCACCATCAAGGAACCCAGCTATTTAAATTAGGTTTCCAAACGCAGTTAAGCTTAGAGTGTATATTATTTTAAGATTTATTATATATTTGCTGTAATAAACAGCATTTCGTACTATCCCCCATCTTTAACGGCCTTCGGGTCGTTCTTTTTATTCGTCTTCATCAATAAATTCTATTGTGTCCAGGTCATTTTGAAATTCCTCAGGTGAATAATCCCGCGTTATATAATCCCGGTTGATTTTCGGGTTCTGCTTCGAGTCTTCCTTCTGCCGGTTCTCCCATGTTCTGATACACGCTTTCCAGTCTTTCATCTTGGTTTTGCCGACCATCCAGCCTTTGGATTCATAAAAGTCATAAAACTGTTGCGGGCTGATGCCGTTGCTTCGTTCTTTGCAGTATTCAGAAATATCATCAAGAGAAGGTTTTTCAAAAGAGGGCCCTCTCTTTTTATTAACTGTAGTATTAATACTTGTATTATTATCTGGCACATTTTTGATACCACCCCTCGGTTCATTTTTGATACCAGGTCGGTTCATTTCTGATACCACCCCGTCCATTTCTGATACCACCTTCGGGACGTCATTAATATACAGTTGGCGTTCTTTCACGCACTTGCTGCCGTCGTGAAAGACGACGACAGATCGAATATACTCTTTTTGAACCAACAGCTTAATCCACCGCTTGATTGTTCCAATGGACACACCGTAAAGGTCAGCGAAATAACTGTTCGACGCAAAGCAATATCCGCGCCTATGTGTGAGTACGGTGATCTCCCCATACAGGAGCTTGGCTCCGCTGATAAGGTCATCGTCGTATCTGACTGTCGCCGGTATTATGGCATAGTAGCTTTGTTGTTGTTCCATATCTATTTCCTTCGTTTATAAATGAGAATTTGGGGGCTGTGGCGCGCTTACCAGCAAATTACGTATGTTTCCTCGTCTATCGCTTTTTTCAGCCTGTATTCCTTTTTCAGCAGTTTCTTTTTATAGGACGAAATTATTTTATGATATGCCTTTAGCTCCTTTAAATTACCCGGGCGAAAATACCCCGCGCGAAGATTGCAGACAATAAGATCGTTGTAAATCATTTCTTCGATATCCTTGCGCGCTTGCCTGGTTGAGCCACATCCGAGCAGCTCTGTTAACTCTTCAAGTTTAACCGCGTTATTTTTGCCAACAGGGATTCTTTCCCATAACTTTTTATAATCAATCATCCTCTATACTCCCTTTCTATTTGTTCTCTTAGCCCGTCCGCTTCTTTTTTTCTTAGGTTGACCGCTTCAAGCGCAGTTTTATACATGACCTCAGCCGTATCGCGCTCAAATGCCAGTTTGGCAATATCCTCACGGCCCTTAACAAGGTTGATTATCAAAGTGGCCGGTGTACCTACCGCTTTCTCTTCCCGGATTGCCTTTGCAACAGCCATCTTATACTCACGGTCCTTTTGTGAGCGAAGTTCCCCTTGTACTCTTGATTCAGCAAGCGATTGTTTGGCGTTTTTTATTGTTTCTTCAAGTGCTGCCTGCAAACTCTGTCCGCTCATGTACTGCCCTTTCGGAAAATCACATCTTCTTTATCCCATCCCGGATACTGTCGTTTTAAGTAGTCCGCGATGACCGCACCTATTTCTTTTCGCTTATCCCCGTTATCAAACCGGTGGTGGCAGGTCTGGCACAAGGTCACCACGTTCTGTTCAATGCCGAGTCCGCCCTGCGACCTGCGTATATAATGGGCGTTAGGGATTCCGTTTCTGCCGCAGATAATGCACCGGCCTTTGTCCCTCTCATATACGGCCTGCTTCACCTTTGGAGAAATGGCGCACGCCTTTGACCGCTTACTCATCCTTTTCTTGTCCTGACGACTTGTTTAGGTTTATATGGCGTAGGCGGACCAAAAAGTGGATCCACGTCTGGTTCCGGTTCAGCCGTTTCTCCTGGGAAGAATCCTTCATCTTCTTTAGGGCTTAAGAAGTCAACAACATCTGCAACAATTTCTGTGACATAGTGGCGCTTGCCGTTATCGTCGTCATAGCTTCGCGAGGTAATCTCTCCGGATACGCCAACCTGTTTTCCTTGCTTTAAATACTGGTTGCAGTTATCGGCCAGTCCCCGCCATGTGATCACCTGGATATAGTTTGCCTGCTCTCTGTTTCTTCGCTTGGGTACTGCGACGGTAAATGTACAAACGGCGACACCGTTAGGTGTGCTCCGGTGTTCCGGGTTCTTGGTTAATCTTCCGATGAAATGTGCTTGGTTCATGTATGCTCCTTTTTTGTATGTGCAATGACCGCACCTATGTCGGATGCGGTCTTCTTGATTATTCTGATAAGTCGAATGAGTGGTTTAATGCTTTCAGCCAGCACCTTCGGCACATGGCTTGGTTATAGTTCTTACAGCCTTCATGTGGAAGTCCATAGTACGAGGGACATCCGAAGCTGCCATCACTCGCCATCTCCGCCAGCTCTTTTTGCGTTTCGATTTGGCCGAGCTTATCAATCTTATCTAATATTTTTCCTATATCTTTTAGTAGGTCTCGGGATATCATTTGTTTAAGCGCTTTCATGATTGCTCCTCTTTCTTTCTTCTCTTTCTAAAAAACTCTTAAGCTCTGTTTCTCTGAATATCCATCCCTGCCCAAGTTTAGTAGCTCTAATTTTGCCAGTCTTTGCGAGAAGGGAAAGCGTCTGTCTTGAAACATGAAGAATTTCTGCCGCTTCACCAGTGGTATATGTTTTGATACAGTTTGATACTTCATCATCTTTTAAGGCTTTCTCTCGATCTTCAAGATAGCGTTCTATCTTTGCTAAGCCGTCTGCAATATTCATGAATAACTCATTTTTTAGTCGATTGAATTCTTCCATTCTCTTTCTTTCTCTTTCTAAGCTCATATGGCCAAGTTTGTTGATTCCGTTTGTTTCTCTTGATATACTGTTTTGATAATTGACTATTATTCAGGAGGCTACATGATGAATAACATCCCTGATTTTTCCGAATTCGTTTCAACCATTACCGTCAAAGACTTTGAGCAATGGACCAGAGAAATCAATGATGATATCCATATTTAATTAACTCCTTTTTTGTGGTATAATTAGTTTATGTCATTTATGAGGTTTATAGTTTATGAGTAATTCGCCAAAATCTGCTAAATTACTTGAGATGCGTCATGCTCTCGGTCCTGAATATTCAATCCGGTTAACCAAATTAGAACGCGTTATCTATCGAAAGCTCTCATCGTCATTCGATATTGAGATTTCTGGATTAAATACCTCTCGTACTTCTTTCAATTGCGATGTGTTTCTCTGGGAGAGGGCCCCTGGGCGTCAAATCCTCGAAAGATTTCAAGGTGTTTCTTCTTTTGTCATGCTTACATCAATTCTAAAATCTCTCGTGAATAAGTATCAGGATTAAGCGCAATCGTCGACAGTATTAGTAGCAAATCCTCTCTTGATATTTCTTTTTTATTAAGCAGCCGATTAAGTTTTTTCTGCTCTTTTTTTCTTGTGTCAAATATATTAATCGACGTAATTCATTATCCATTTTCAATTAACTCCTTTTTATAGTATAATTTGTATTAATATTTTTGAGGGGTGCTCCGTATGTCTAAGGATGAAGTAACAAAGACAATATTTAAGTTGTTAGGCTCTAGCGGCGTGATGTACGTTTACAGCCTATTTATGCGAATATTGTCGGCACCGTTGCTTTAGTTTTATCAATCATCGCAATAGTATTATCAATATTGCTGAGATAGAAAATATAATGCTGATTAAGCCAATAGTTATCTGATATCTATAACTGTTCTTTAAGAAACGTTCATCACTTTCCCGTTGAGATAGTACTTCCTTTTGTTTTTGTTTCATTTTTCTTCCGCCTTTTTAAATGTCATTGTTTTTATTTATTTACTCCTGTATAATTGTGGTAAATTGCTTTATAGGAGTTAATTATTTATGAATGACGATTTCGGAAATATTTTTATAAAACCCATTGCGCCTAATATTATTGATCTGGCTGATCTGGTTATTGATGAAACAACTGCTGATCATCAATATGATATTCTTATGTCTTCTATTTCTGATTTTGAAAAAAACCTTGACGATAATCACGAAATTGCTTTTAAGCTTACTCATGTCGGGCAAACAATAATTCTACATGTCACAAGCCTCGGATATAGTAATCCATCTTTAATCCACTTTTATGGTTTTGTAGATGGCTCACGTGCTGAGCTAATCCAACACATTAGTCAAATCAATTTCTTAATGATAGCTGTTGAAAAACAAGAACCCTCCAAACCGCCAAATCGTATTGGTTTTAAATCCCGGTCAGAGGAAGATTAGCCCCAAGGATTTTTAGGAATATATTTCTTCTTTGAATCTTTTACTCTTTTTTGATATCTTATTTCTTGTATTCTGAGATATTCATTTAGTTGCTTTAATTGAGCGACTAATTCAAAGAGTATTTTTTTCAAACTCATCTTGTTCTGCAAGCAGTTTCCCCTCCAACGACCAATATTGATAAAGATATCTTCCTAAGTCATCCTCCGTACCCTCGCCAATACAAACTTGGGTTTTAATAACAACCGTCAATTCAGCTCCGGTAACAGGTCTATCCCGAAGCTTATGTTTTTGGAATTCATGTGTTATATCATCAGAAACGAGTAAGTACATTGGGATCTGTAGATAATCTGCAACTCGCTGGACTTTATCAATAGATGGATAGCTTGTATCCCATCTGTTGATTGTTCCATTACCTAGATCAGCTGCTTTTTCAATATGTGCTATGCTTATATTCTTTGCATCCGATATAAGCTTGATGTTTTTATAAAGTTGCATCTTTCGCTCCTATTCTCTTTCCATACCAAGTAATTCATCTACTGAACAGTTAAAATATTTCGCAAGTTTAACAAGCGCCTTAACTGAAGGTTTTGATTTCTCCGATTCCCATTGAGAAAGTGCCCCTTGTGTAACTCCAATTTTTTGGGCAAGCTCAACCTGAGTTATATTTCTTTTATTCCTTAAATATTTAATGGTCAATGTCTCACCTCGATTTATATTAGATTATCTAATATTCATTTACGACTATATATTAGCTAATCTAATTTGTCAAGATATTTATTTGATTTTCTAATATTAGTTGTGTTAATTCCATATATTAGTTATACTAATATCGTTTGGGAGGAAATCCTTATGAATAGGCTGGCCGAATTAAGAAACAAGCGAAATATAAATCAAATTGATATGGCTAAACTTTTAAATGTATCTCAAGGTACACTATCCAACTGGGAACGTGGGGTGCATGATATTGACCAAAAAACCTTAAAATTTCTCGCTGAATATTTTGAGGTTTCAATTGACTATTTATTAGGTCAATCTGACAAAAGCAATTGGGCAACTGATGGATTTGAGGTTAAAAATATCACCGAAAAAGAAAAAAAACTCTTTGATTTATATCAAAAAGCTAAGAACAGTGATAACCCACGTGACAACGCTATTGCTGATGCTGTTGAAAAACTCTTAGGGATGGATGAGTAAATTCATAAATCTTTTATCATCCAACGCAGCTGACAGATTGATAGTTTTAGCCGTATAATTACTTTTTTAACTACACTACAACCACGATAACGACTAACAAACTCTCTCATCTGCCAAGCCCCCTTCATAGAATATATGTTCGCTTTTCGTCTTGATTTGAGCGAACGTGTGTTCTATAATACTGCTATAGGATTTCAGTGTCAAGGCACTTCAACTAAATGGATTAAAATGTTGAAAAAGACGTTTGAAATGACAGTCTACACCAACAATTAAAAATATAAAATTTATACTTATTGTCCTACTATTGATTTTACTTCCTATTAATTGTAATATATGGATAAATATAATTTGAAAGAGGGATCGAAATGAAGAAACCAATATTTTTAGTTCTTGTATTTATCCTTATAATATTTATGGCTGGGTGTTCCCCAGGTTTAAGTGATGAGGAAATTCTTGA
Organism: Christensenellaceae bacterium; assembly: GCA_963674805.2. Lineage (GTDB taxonomy): Bacteria > Bacillota > Clostridia > Christensenellales > CALMFG01 > CALMFG01. Next base: position 129,307 of record CAXXNY010000021.1, on the reverse strand, counting down.
TAGGGCAGCTGAAATACTTGAAGAACAAGGGGATATTCACCCTAAAATCATTCTCAAGTCAGATGTTGCCGATATGCTTGATGAATTAGTTAGTGATGTTTCCTTTGATGATACTGTTGCGGATTCCAAGGATGCTGCTCAGGAGAGCACTGATGCGGAAGCAAGCGCATCAGGCACTCTCACAATCGGCGATACTTTTGTTTTTGATGGTCTTGAAATAACTGTTCTTGGCACCGAAGTAAAACCTGTTGAGAACAGATATTCTGATTATGAAGATGCAGTTCTAATAAACCTGAGTGTTAAAAACATATCTTCAGAAACACATGGCTTAAATATGTTTTATTACACCGCCTTTGGCTCAAAGGGAACTCAAGTTAGCACTTCACTTGATGCGTATTTTGATGAGGCTGAAGCTTCAACTACTGAGTTGCGACCAGATGCATCCCTAGAAAGTAGTCTTGCAATTGAATATGATGGTGATGGAACATATTATTTGGCATTCGATAACTGGGATGATGTTATAGAGGTTGAGTTAGACATTGTTAAATAGGCAATTGTTCTAGCAATATATGGGCACAGGATCTTATGTGCCCTTCTAAACTTCTTTAATCTGAAATATAAAAGAAGAAGGGCGCAAAAATATGTTTGAAGACCTAATGAGTAATATTGATTGTTTAGAATGGTGGGAGCGTTTTTTAATTATTTATATACCTTATTACTTCATTATTTTAATATTGGATATAGTACGTAAGACTACATTAAGAAGATCATATTCATCTTCTGGTGCTGGCTACTATGATAAAAACGGCACTTATCAATTCTCCGGGCCCGATACTTACCACTCTTTCAAGCCAGGTTTCCTCAATTTTGAGGATTTTTTAGCTTCACTTTCTATGCCATTAATTTGGGCGTTGTTCCCGGCTATTCCCTCTATGTTTTCAATGGGTATTTTTGTCTTCGTAATAATTGGCACAATAATTGGGCTCCCTATAGTAATAATTATATTAGTCAATGAAATAAAAAGCGAAAGAAAAATTTGGCCTAAAGAAAAAAGAAAAAAAGAAAAGGTACACCCTGTCTTTTGGATAATCGTTGGAGCTCTACTACTCTATGCCCTTGCGTGTATATTAAATTATCTATATTATATACTATTTACTTAATTTTATCATATTAGGTCTTATTATAATTACCGCTATTTTTTTAAATATCCGGAGGTAATATCACATTCTATTGAAAAAAATATTTTTAGCAGTTTTCATCATTTTAATCACAAGCACAGTAATAATCTTTGTGTTTTATATTCGCATGTACTTCCCTTATGGATCAAAAGAGGAATATAAGACGAAATCCGAAGTATTAGTTTCTTCCTTGTTGAAAGACCCTGAACATGCAGTATTTGCTCCAATGAAGGACTATGATTTTATACGCAAAGGTAATATTGGGTTTATCCGGGGATATGTAATTACAGATACTAAGAAAGAATTTATTATTGAAGTCAATTTAAAAGATAAATCCTTGTTATCATTTATTTTTGATGGTGAGGAATATGTTGATAAGACATACGAAATTATTGAGACCTAGCAGCACCCATTTATGAGGCCGATATTTTGAAAGATGTTACAGCAGCAATAATTTTAAATAATAAGCGTGTATTGATCACGCGACGCGCCCCTGATCAACCACATCCTCTCCGCTGGGAGTTCCCCGGTGGAAAAGTTGAGAAAGATGAAACATATGAGGAATGCTTGATTCGGGAGCTTAAAGAGGAGCTTGGGGTCAGCGCAACAATAGTGAAGTTTTTTCTAAGAAGTCAACATATTTATTCGGAAGGTGAAATCTGTTTAATGAGTTTTTTAGTTGATATATCTAACCAGTCAATTAGATTAGCTGTGCACGATCGCTACGAATGGGCTCCAGTTGCTGAGCTCTTAAATTATGATTTATTACCAGCTGATATTCCTATTGCAGAAAAATTAAAGGAGATTATCATATGAGTTTTTCACCTCCATTTTTAATTGGTCAGATGGTTACAAATACGGATATTGTTGCATCCTTTGGCTGCGGCAATATGGGTGGAATGAGGAGGTCTCATAAAACAAATACTCTTGTTATTATTTCTGATCACACAAAAGGTTTATATGAGGATATATGGTATGGTGATGTACTTCATTACACCGGTATGGGCAAAGTTGGGGACCAAAACTTGGAGTCCGCTCAAAACAAGACCCTATTTGAATCTAATTCAAATGGAGTTTCTGTTCATTTGTTTGAAGCTCACACAACAAATGAGTATTGTTATAAAGGTCGCGTGGAACTTATTGATGAACCATATCAAGAATCACAGCCTGATGATAATGGCAATCCACGACTTGTTTGGATGTTTCCAATAAAAGTTTTAGATGGGCCAAATATAATTGATGAATCCATAATAAGAGAATATGGGAAAAGGCAACAGAAAAAAGCTTCTGAATTATCTGACGAAAAAATAAAGTTACGTGCTATTCAAAATCAATCGCATAACACTTCTTCACGCAAAGCTATCTCCACTTCTTATAATCGCGATCCATATGTTGCAGAATACACAAAACGACGTGCAAAGGGTATCTGCCAATTATGTGGTGAACCCGCACCATTTACTGATAAGAATAATAGACCTTATCTTGAAATTCATCATATTGATTGGCTGGCAAATGGCGGCGAAGATACCGTTCAAAATACAACAGCCCTTTGTCCAAATTGCCATCGTAAAATGCACATACTTAATTTAGATCATGATATTCAAATGCTATCAGAAAAAGCAAAAATAAAAGAATAAAAAAGGTAACAAAACTATGGCCAGTATAACAAAACAAGAAGGAAAAGGCGGAGTATCTTATCGTGTCCGATATCGAGTGAATGATGAGGAGCGTTCCCGTTCTTTCCCAACTTATAAACTCGCAAAGGAATTCAAAGTAAAAGTTGAGCATGAAGTCTTCGAGGGCTCTTATGTTGATAGCGGCAAAATGACAGTTACTCAACTTCTGGACGATTGGTTTGATGTGCATAAAACGAAAGTGGAATTAAACACTTCTATATCCTATGGTTATGCTGTAAATAACATCAAATCATACATTGGCCCAAAGCTACTTAAGAAGCTCACAGCCATCGATGTTGAGAAAATGCTCGCTGATTATGGTGAGAAATTCTCCGGACGTGCTACGCTCAGTCTTTACCAGGTACTTAATCTTGCGCTCAAATTTGCTTTTAAAGCACGCTTAATAAATACCAATGTCTGTGATTTTGTTAATCGTCCAAAAGTCATCAAACCCGAAATACACATCATCGATGCTGATGATATTCCGAAGTGTTTGAAATGTGTTGAGGATACATGGATATATCCTGCTGTTACTTTGGCGATGTTTTGTGGCCTACGCAGAGAAGAAGTGTTTGCGCTTGATTGGGGACATATTGATTATGATGCCGCAGAGATATTTGTTGAATATGTCGACGTGGTGAAAAACGGCCAGTTTGTTCGGAAATCTCCGAAGAATGGAAAGACTCGGGTTGTACCTTTGCCTGATGTGGTTGCTGGTATTCTGAAAGAACATCGAAAGATACAACTTGAGAATCGAATGAAAGCCGGCAGCTTATATCATGGAACTTGTCAGTATAGTGGAAAGCACAATAATTTTGTGATCACAATGAATGATGGTAAACGTCCATTTCCAGATTATCTTTATAAGTATTTTACTCGCCGGCAAAAGTCAGCCGGGCTTAATCCAGTCAGTTTCCACTCGCTACGGCATACTGCCGCGTCGTTGTTATACTCAAGTGGAATAGATTATAAAGAGTTATCTGATATATTGGGGCATTCATCAGTTCAGTTTACTATTGATACTTATGTGCATTTATTTAATACTCAAAAAAGAAACAGCATTACTAGAATAAATACTAGGTTGGATAATCTAATCTAAATGTGTTGTAATTTTCTTTTTGCTTTTTGTTTATTTTTTATATATAATTCAATTAAAGGAGATACTAATTATGGAAAATTCTCAAAAGGAAATTATTAAAAAGTATTCCGAATTTAAAATTTCAGAAAGCGCTATGCCCGTATATTCAGGAGATCCTGAGGCATTTTCAAGAGCGTTTAAAAAAGTAACATTATTTCATTCATCTCCAATAGTTGTTTCAACTGGTTCAAAATTGCCTACAGATTTTTCAGAGGAGAATTCCTGATGCCAAGCTGGAACCATGTTTTAGAGCGGCTAAAAAATGAACCTTCTCAGATTGACAGAGTTAGAAGGGATTATCTAAAAAAGTTAAGTGAGCTTACTGGGCGCAACGTTATTGCATATTATTCAGGTTGGCTACAACATCCACGAGAAGAAATGGCAAATATTTCTGACTTGGATAAGAACGCATTTATGGCTACTGTTTATGGAATGGATAGAACAAAAGGTTTAGATTTGATCCTTCATACCCCAGGAGGTGAAACTTTAGCAACCGAATCCATTGTGAATTATCTTAGAAAAATGTTTGGTATAGACATAAGAGTTTTTGTGCCTCAATTAGCCATGTCTGCCGGAACAATGATTGCATGTGCAAGCAGAGAAATTTTTTTAGGGAAACACTCGAATTTAGGCCCAATTGATCCTCAGTTCGGAGGAATCCCTTGTGAAGGAGTTATTGCAGAGTTTGAAAGGGCATGCGAAGAAATTAAGAACGACCCTACGAAAATTCCAATATGGCAAGCAATTATTTCTAAATACCATCCAACTTATCTTGGTGAGTGTAAGAATAGTATTCAAATATCACGAGAAATGGTCACGGACTGGCTCTTAACTGGTATGTTTAAAGATGATCCTGAAGCCAAGAATAAAGTAAAAAATCTTGTAAAAAGCATTTCAAGTCACAATGCTACTGGGGCACATGGTAGGCACATACATGCAGAGCAATGCATTGACTATGGATTAAAAATTAAACTGCTCGAAGAAAATCCGAATTTACAGGAAGCAGTACTCACCGTTCATCACGCATATATGCATACTTTCTCCAATACTACTTCAATCAAAATTGTTGAAAACCAGGAAGGTGTTGCTCTAATCAATCATATAAAACTTCAAAATAATTAAGTATAAATTCTCAGATTGAATTCTGACACAATTCTGACACATAACAAATCGATTTATACAATAAAAATTCAAAAAAACATAACTCACTTGTATAATAAAAACCACTACGCATACCATATATAGTGGTTTTTTTATATCTTTGGTGGAGAATACCGGACTCGAACCGGTGGCCTCTTGACTGCCAGTCAAGCACTCTAGCCAACTGAGCTAATCCCCCAAAAGCTGACGCTATTATATCTTAAATTGTTTTGATTGGTCAAGCCTCGTTTTAAAGATTAACAGCATTCGCTTACGTTCGTTTATCTGCGCTCAAGCCTCTTGTTTCTAAAATACAACGCAATATCCACCGCCACCATCACAAAATTTAAAATATATAGCGCAATCACCCAATCATAGTGAATAAACGCTTTATGGATAATGCCAAACGCATATCCGGTCAGGATCACAAACAAGAACAATAAGCTCTTGCCTTTGGTCGTTTTGCTGACCGCCGATTTATAGATGGATACCGGCCATGCTGCGCCAAAGCATACCAACATTCCCGCTTCAAAAATACTCATATTTCCCCTCCAAATAAAAAATCAGGACGCTGTTTCACGTCCTGATTATCTTAACTGATTCTGGTTTAGTTGGCAACAGGCAACAGATATCCGTATCCTTCCGCTTCCATATCCGCTTTTGGGATAAACCGGATTGATGCCGAATTAATACAATAGCGTTTCCCGCCGCGGTCCGCCGGGCCGTCGTCAAACACATGCCCCAAATGGCCGTCTCCGACACGGCTTCGGACTTCTACCCGTACCATGTTATAGCTCGTATCTGTCTTATACGTCACCACATCTTCGGTGATCGGCTTCACAAAACTCGGCCATCCGCATCCCGAATCATATTTATCTTCGGATGCAAACAACGGCTCTCCGGTCACGACATCCACATAAATTCCCGGATCATGGTTGTCAAAGTATTCGTTGCCGAATGCGTATTCGGTCGCGTTTTCCTGTGTCACTGCATACTGTTCGTCTGTCAACATCGCCTTAATCTCTTCATCATTCGGTTTGGGATAATCTCCCGGCGCGATAAAGATTTCGCCGTCCTGATAATACGATTCCACAACGCGCTTAACCGGCTCATCCAGATTACCGAAGTCCACGTGGCAGTAGCCGCTCGGATTCTTCTTCAGATAATCCTGATGGTATTCTTCGGCTTCAAAGAACTGTCTTAACGGTTCCACTTCAACCTGTATGGGTTTATCGTATTTTTCCTGTTCACTCGCGATGACCGCCTCAATTACCGGCAGATCGCTTTCATTTTCATAGTATATTCCGGTTCTGTACTGTTCGCCAATGTCATTGCCTTGTTTGTTGATTGATACCGGATTGATGATTCTGAAGTAGTGGATCAACAGTGTCTCCAGATCCACAACAGTTTTGTCATAGGTGATATGAACGGTCTCTGCATGCCCGGACCCGGCAATCACGTCCTGATAAGACGGATTCTCGGTGTTGCCGTTTGCATATCCGGAAACCACATCATATACGCCCTCAATTCTGGAGAAGTATTCTTCCACGCCCCAAAAGCATCCGCCGGCCAGCCATATTTCTCTTAGATCATTCTGATTGACTGTCATGACTTTTTCCTCTCCTTCATTATTCTGAAGCGCTTCTTCAGCATCACCGCCGCCGCTATCCGCAGCGGCACATCCGGTTATTATTGCCGCAACCGCCAGAACCGTTGTCAGTGCAATAAATATCCGTTTCATGATGATCGCTCCTATTCTATATCCGCCATCGTAGAAATAATCGTATTGTTATCGTTGTGCCCGATAATCGTTGTCACGAGCTCGCCGTTGGAATCATAGTATGCTGAAGTCGGGAATGCGCGTATGCCAAGTTCGTCAAATAAAGCAGCGCCCTCGTCAAAATATACGGTGATATTGTCATAATCCAGACCGTTCCACCATGCGATAAAATCCTGTTCATCCATTTCACCGTATTCTCCCGGCGAAACCACGCTGACGATATCAAAGCCGTTATCTTCAGCCGACAGTTCGTTCAGCTCCCCCATTCCCGCAAGGCAGACAGGACACCATGATGCCCAAGCCTTGATATATACCGGCCTTCCGTTAACCAGATTAACTTCATTGCCTGAAAAGTCATGGACGATTATTTCATTTGCTTTCATTTCTTTTTCCCCTGTTTCTTCGCCTGCGCTGCTTCCGCATGAAACAAACAAGAAGACTATCGAAAGCGCAAGAACAAAGAAAATCCAACGTTTGTGTTTCATCTCTTTCGCCTCCTTTTATTTACTGTCAGTTAATCACTCTCAACAAGACGTTCATCTGCCCTGACAGAAGCAGAATACCCATCAATATAATAATCACGCCGCCGATAATCTTGATCACCGGTGTGTATTTGTTGAGTTTTTTGACCTTGGACAACAGCACATTCGCAAACACTGCAATGACCAAAAACGGCACCGCAAGCCCCAATGTATACACCGCCATCATGCCTGCCCCGTACAACGGGCTTGATCCGCTGGCCGCCACCGCAAGCACCGTCGCCAGAATCGGCCCGATACACGGCGTCCATCCAAAGCTGAATGCCAGCCCTAAAAGAAGCGCGCCCAGATAATCTCCGGTCTTCGACCGCTTAATGTCCAGCCGTTTTTCCCGTTGAAGTGCCGGAATCTTAATCAGACCGGTTTGAATAATCCCGAGTATAATGACGATAATTCCCATCACGATTAAGAAGGTGCGGTTTCGGAACAATTGTCCGAAGAATCCGGCGCCGAATCCCAGCGCCACAAAGGTCATCGAAATACCGAGTATAAACAACACCGTCTTAATAATCAGCGTCGCATCAAACTTCTTCTTCTTTTCTCCGCCTTCTTCCGTCATCCGGCTGCCTGCCAAAGTTGAGAAGTATACCGGCAGCAGGGGCAAAATGCACGGCGATAAAAATGATAAAAGTCCAGCTAAGAAAACGCTGGAAACCAACAGTTCCTGTGTCAAGTCTCGCACCTCTTTCTTATGTTATGTTTATCATACGCCTGATATGAAAACAGACTATGAATGGTCAGTGAATCGGATAAAAACAAAGTGTATCCGGTCTGTTAACATTGGCTAACTATTTTTCTGTTAAACTTCCGGCAGGAAGCAGTACGGCACGCATTAATGCCGCATCAGCCGCCGGCAGATCAATCGGCAGCGCCACCAAAGTATATAGGCCTTCGCTGACGTCTTTCAGCCTCAGGCCCTCAATAATCGGGATATCATTCCCGAGCAGAACCTGATGCGTATCATGGTTCGGCTGGCTGCGTTCGATGCCGAGTGCATCCGTACCGACTCCGATGATGCCTTTCTCTTTCAGATATTCAGCTCCGCTTTTATCCAGATAAATAAAATCAAAATTAAACGTGTCATCATGAGAATTTTTTGTTTTCAACAGAATAAATTCGCCTGCGTTTATGGCCTTTTCTTTTAAATCCGCTTCGCTGATATGGTCGCTCACTGACATCAAATCCAGCACACGGCAGGGTGCAATCAGACTGCTAAGGTCAGTGCTTTCAATCGTTTTACCGCCGGCAATCATGTGCAGCGGCGCATCCATGTGCGTTCCGGTATGCATATTAATGGTCAGCTGAGTTTCCTGCATCCTGTCTTTTTCATGCGTTGACGTTCTTTTAATGACCGGCTTTTTGTCTTCTTTATTTTTATACACCATCATATCCGGCGTAATCTTCATGGATATATCAATTATTTTCATGTTATTCTCCCTGGCTGTTCCACCATTTTCGGTTATCTTTGCTCAATAAATCCTCCGCCGCCTGCGGTCCCCAAGTTCCCGGCTCATAGTTCGGGAACTCCACCGGCTCCCCTTCCCATTGCGCCTTAATACGGTCGGTAAATACCCACGCGCACTTCAGTTCCTCCCACCGAGTAAACAGCGTACCGTCTCCGCGCATCACATCATGCAGCAGGCGCTCATAGGCTTCCGGCGAGTTGACTCCGGTCTGGCAGTTCTGGCAGAAATCCATGGTCACCGGAACGATATCATCAATTGTGCCCGGCTGCTTGGTATTAAATTCAAATAATATGCCTTCTTCGGGCTGAATCTTGATAACCAGCAGGTTGGCCTTCAGCGCTTCCGCCCTGTTTGCCATCCGATCATAGTGCGGCTCTTTAAACTCAATAATCACTTCGGTAATTTTTGATTTCAGCGCCTTTCCGGTACGGATATAAATCGGGACGTCATGCCACCGTTCGGTGTTTAAAAACAGCTTGATGGCCACAAATGTCTCGGTGTTCGAGTCCTTGCTGACCCGCTCTGCATCCCTGTATGCAGTAAGCGGCTGCCCTTCCGCATTACCAGCGCCGTATTGCCCGCGTACGGTTTCGATAATATCCAGATGGTCAATCAGCGCCCTGAGCACTTTTAGTTTTTCGTTTCGGATATCCCCTTCGTTTAGTGACACCGGCGGTTCCATCGCGGTCAATGTCAGCAGCTGTAACAGGTGGTTCTGCACCATATCCTTAAGCGCCCCCGCCTGCTCATAATACCCGCCGCGTGTTGCCACGCCAGCCGTTTCGCCTGCCGTGATTTGGATATTATCAATGTAGCGGCGGTTCCAGATTGGTTCAAAAACCGTATTGCCAAACCGCAGCACATTCAAATTCTGAAGCATTTCCTTGCCGAGGTAGTGATCGATACGATAGATGCTGCTCTCTGGAAAGACCGATGTGATTTTTTGGTTCAGATACTCGGCGGTTTTCAAATCCCTGCCGAACGGCTTTTCAATAACCACGCGCCGCCATGCTTTCGGATTCGCCGCCATGTTGTGCACGTCCAGCTTTTCAATAATCACCTCAAAATACTGCGGCGCAACCGCCAGATAGTACATAATGTTCATATCGGCGCCGATACCGTCAATGACCGCTTTTAAGCCGTCATAGCCCTGATCCTCATTGAAGTTCTGGCGGTGGTATTGAATCCGCCTGCTCAGTGCATCAAAAATATCCGTTTTGATTTCACCGAAAATATTCTTTTTGATGCTCTCATATATTTCAGAAAGATAACTTTCCGTTGTTTTATCCCGCCTGCCGACAGCCACAACCTTAAAATCATCGGGCAACAGCCCACGCCTTAACAGGCTGTATAGTGCCGGCATCAGTTTTTTATGCGTCAGGTCTCCGGTTGCCCCGAAAATGACCATGATGATGTTTTTATCCGCTGTTATCATATTTCTTCCCCCGATACAATCAAATGTCTGTTTTTTCTGTAGCTGCATTATACTGCCGTATAACTTTTCTACTATGTGACTATATCACATCTGGCCGAACTAAAAAACCAAGACAAAACTCATTATTTTATTTTTGTTTTTCGCTAAAATAACTACACGATTTGTCACTTTTATGATAAAATAACTACCATTCATCATTACCTTACTTCCATCAGTAAAAAATATTTTTCTCGGGGAAACCAAATGAATAAAATTAAACACAATGTCTTTTTCGGATTATTTTTAAGAATGATCGGATTCGGTGTTCTTGTCGGCATCTTTTTTCCTTTTTTCTGCGTCTCTTTCGGAATAGACCGCAACATCGCATTATCGTCATTATTCTTTCTATCATGTATTTTTGCGGGTATATTAGTCGGTGTGATCAATTTTTTGATTACCAAAACCAGCGTCGGAAAAAAGCTGAAGATCCTTAAAGACAAAATGGCTTATATCGGCCATCGCGTACTCGTGCATGATTTTTCTAATGAGCAGACGCCGTGTTCCGAAAAAGAGTGTCTGATCTTTGAGGATTCTCAGGATGAGTTCGGCGCCTGCGCTGATGCCTTTAATACCATGGTCAGATCTCTGATTAAAACACTGCGCTTCCAGAACCAACACCGGGCTTTTATCGAGAAGCTGGCGGTTAATCTTGATCTGGAAGCATTGTCCAACTTTGCTGTACAGTCCATGATCGATTTCTCCGGCGCGGACGCCGGTGCACTCTTCATCGAAAAAGAAGGCGCGCTTTCCCTGGCCTCGTATTTCGGCATTTCCGAACCCGATGCACTGGTCGATAACAGTGTGCTTCAGTCGGTTATGAAGTCAGGCAGGTCAATCCTCATGGAATTCCCTGAAGGCATTATGCTGGACGGTGTCCTGACGGCTTTCCGGCCGTCCCAGATGATTCTTCAGCCGGTTAAATTCTCTACCGCAATCAAAGGCGTCGTGCTGCTCGCGGCCCAATCGGATATGTCGGAAGACTTTTTGGAACAGTTGGATATCTTCGTATATGATTTATCATTGGTTTTAGAAAACTCTCTGCAGCATGACCAGATTCAAAAGCTCGCCGCGCTTGATCCTCTGACCGGCATCTATAACCGCCGGTTTGGGCTGGAACGCCTCCGGGAAGAATTCTCGCGGTCTATCAGGAGCGGCGTTCCGCTGGGCATCATGATGATGGACGTGGACCGGTTTAAGCATGTGAATGATGTCTACGGCCATCTCGCGGGAGACCATATCCTTAAAAATATTGTCGGCGTGTCCCAGCCGATTTTAAGAAAAGGGGACATTCTCATCCGTTACGGCGGAGAGGAATTTCTGGCAATCATGCCCGGCGCCAGCCGTACCGATGTCGCCAAAATCGCAGAACGTATCCGGTATGCGGTCAAGGAATGCCGTGCGTCTTATTGTGGTGCGGAAATCTCCGCTACAATCAGCATCGGCGTCGATGCCTATCCGTTCTCCGATATCGAAGATCCAATGCAGCTGATTGCCAATGCGGACAGCGCTTTATATCAGGCCAAAAACAGCGGCAGAGACCGGACTGAGATTTTTTCAGGCACCTCTAACGCCGTCCAGAACTAATCAGCATAACCGATTTTTCTTGTTTATCTGCGCCGGGCAGTGGCTGTATACATTCATCTGCCAGGCGCTTTTTCGTTTATATAAGCTCTCGCTTTCTGTACCTTAATACAGTAATCGCTATTATTTTGATGCAATATCAACCATATCACCCTATAAAGTGCAAAACTCCTTGTATATCTGATCTGATTAGCCATACAAACTAAAATTCACTTTGCATTTATCACGGATATAATATATATTTAATGAAGTTGAAATTATTTATTTTTTATTTAAGAGGGAAATTTTCATGAACCGTTCAATTGTATTTGTGTCCGGTGCGTCTTCCGGTATCGGGAAGGCCATCGCTGAGGCTTTTTTGGCTGCAGGTTATACCGTATACGGCACGTCCCGCACCGCCGAATTCGACCAGGCTCCGGATACTAACCAAATCGTCATGCTGCCAATGGAAGTCACCGATGGCGATTCCGTCAGCAAGGCAGTCGACTACGTTTTATCCCAAGAAGGCAATATTGATATTTTAATCAACTGTGCTGGTTCCGGCATCGCCGGTTCGATCGAGGCCGTTCCGGTTGAAATCGCCCAGCAGCAGTTTGATATTTCTTTTTTCGGCGCGCTCCGCGTCATTCAGGCTGTTATGCCGACTTTCCGGAAGAACAAGTCCGGCCGTATCATCAACATCGGTTCGGTTGCCGGCTATATTCCGATTCCGTTCCAATCCATGTACAGCGCAGCAAAATTTGCGATGGAATCCTTAACCGAAACTTTAAGGATGGAAACAGCAAAGTTCCATGTTAAAGTGTCTCTTGTTGAGCCCGGTGATACCAAGACCAACTTCACAGACCAGCGCCGGATGTCGGGGGCTGTTGATATTGAGTCCGCCTATATGCCGGAATGCGATGCCGCCGTTAAGCAGATGGAAAAAGATGAACAGAACGGCTATTCCCCCGAAACCGTGGCCAAGGTCGTCCTTAAGGTTGCCCAGCGCAAGAATCCGCCTGTACGGGTTTCTGTCGGCTTCCAGTATAAACTGGTGTATGGGCTGTCGCGCATTTTACCCACGAAACTTAAACTCATGATTTTAAAAATGATTTATTAATTTATTTTAAGGAGCAACTAAATGGATTTGTTTAAGAAATGTTTTGATTATACCCAGGCGGACGAAGTCCGTGCCAAAGGGATTTATCCTTATTTTCATCCTTTAGAATCAAAGCAGGACACAGAAGTTATCATTGAAGGCAGAAGAACCATCATGATCGGGTCCAATAACTATCTCGGTTTAACCTGTGACCCGCGCATGATTGAAACCGCAAAAGAAGCGGCGGATCGGTACGGCACCGGTTGTACGGGATCGCGTTTCTTAAACGGCACGCTTGATCTGCATATCCAGCTGGAAGAAAAGCTCGCATCCTTCATCGGCAAAGAAGCGGCGCTGACCTTCGGCACCGGTTTCCAGACCAATCTTGCGATTATCAGCAGCATTGCAGGCAGAAACGACTATCTAATCAACGACCGTGAAAACCACGCGAGTATCGTGGACGCGTGCCGGCTGTCTTTTGCTAAAAAGCTGAATTACCGTCACAACGATATGGAAAGTCTGGAGGAGACCTTACAGCGGATTCCCGAAACCAGCGGAAAACTGATTATCACGGACGGCGTGTTCTCGATGGGCGGCGATATCGCAGACCTGCCGAACATCGTTAAACTCGCTAAGAAATACGGCGCACGCGTAATGGTGGATGACGCACACGGCCTCGGCATGATCGGGCAGGGCGGACGCGGCACAGCCGAATACTTCGGCCTCACCGACGAAGTGGATATTATCATGGGTACCTTCAGCAAATCGCTGGCCACACTCGGCGGCCACATCGTTGCGGATCAAAAGGTCATAGATTACGTCAAGCACGTATCGCGTCCCTTTATCTTCAGCGCATCGGTCACTCCGATTAGTGCAGCGGTTGCGGTTAAGGCGCTTGAGATTTTAGAACAGGAACCCGAACGCGTACAGCGGCTCAAAGAAAACGCAGACTATATGCGCCAGGGGTTCACAAAACTCAATATTCCGTTCGGTAAGTCGCTGACCGCGATTATTCCGGTCATGACCTATGACGATGAAAAAACCTTTATCCTGACCAAGATGCTGCTTGAATCCGGTGTCTATGTCAATCCGGTGATTTCGCCGGCAGTGGAACAGGGACAGGCGCTGCTTCGTACGAGCTATACTGCCACCCATTCCCAGTCACAGCTGGATGAAGTGCTGGGCGTATTCGCCAAGCTCTGGCCGCAGTTCTATTAAACTAAAAAAACAAAGCCCGGTTTCGGGCTTTTTTTATTGCTTATATTATTTTATACAATATGCCGGTCTGGCGTCGGATGCGCGGCAAATTTATTGATGCCCCATACACCCGCGATAATCAGCACCGAGCCGATAATCTGATACAGAAAAATCTGTTCCTTTAGGAATACCCCGCCAGCGATGATCGAGATGACTGTCACGAGGTTAGCAAACATCGCATTCTGCGAAGCCGGAATACGCGACACCGTATAGGTCATCAGGAAGAACCCGCCGATTGAGGAGATTGCGCCTAAGAAAGCCAGGGACCAGAAGAAGGACGCATCTTTAAACGGCGCAAAGTAAGCGTATCCCTTGATTGCGGAATCAGTCAGTCCGACAGCGTTAAACACCACTGCCCCCACCATCATCATCATATAGGTGATGGCTATCGGGCTGTATTTTTTCGTCAGGCCCCGCGCCATGACATTATAGATTGCCGCAGATAAACAGGCAATAAACAGAAACATCATCCCAAGAAGCAGCGTATCCGGTGCATCGCTCATCGTCATAATGCTGATGATCAGGACCCCGACCAGCGAAACAGCCATAAACACAACCTGCATTCCGTTCAGTCTTTCTTTTATAAATATAAACGAGAGCACCGCCGTAATAATCGGAATCGATGAAATCACCATACCCGAAAGCGATGAATTAGTATAATAAATTCCGTATGTTTCCCCGATAAAGTAAAGAACGGGCAAAAAGATTGTGATCGGCAGAATCTTCAGCGCGTCTTTAAACGTCAGGCGCACCTTGATTATTTTCAGCACATTCAACAGAATCATAATAACTGCTGCGGATAAAAACCTTAAGCCCATCAGCTGCATCGTAGCGGCACTGCGCAGTGCAACCCGTGTGAACATAAACGAAAACCCAAAAACGACTGCAAACCCCACCCCGGTTAAGTAAGGCAGATAAGTGTCTCTCTTTTCCATTCCGTATCCTTTCAAATCTGCATTTGTTTGGATATCCTATCATAGGCTAAGCGCATTAGCAAGAGCCACTTCCTTCATTCTTTCACCTTCTGCTATTAATCTTTTAGGTTAGATTCGTATAGGCTGAAATTTTTTACCCGGCGCCGCTCTGGTCGGTGCTGAATACCTAAAAGTATTTGTAAACCAAAGCATAATCGAGTATGATATAGGTATCAATTAAGGCTGATTGTGCCTTAAAACTGACTGTGTATGTTCCCGGCAGTCGCAGCAGCGCGGGCCGGTTTACGTCATATTACATGGTGAAACAGATGAAACGGTTTTTTTATCTCATCATCATCTTCATTCTTATCTGGCCAGCGGGGGCAGTGTTTGCCGCCGGCAGCGATGACTCCCCTGTTTATAAAAGCGCCACCGAATTGGATTTCCCGCCGTTTTCCGTAACCACGAACGGAGAGGCGGACGGATTTTCTGTTGCACTCCTAAAGGCTGTCGCGGAAGAAATGGACATTGAAATCACCTTTAAGGTCGATCAGTGGAATACCATTAAAGCTGAACTTGAGAACGGGCAGCTGGATGTTCTTCCGCTGGTCGCTTACAATGAAGAACGTGATGAAGTCTTTGATTTCACAGCCCCCTATATTATCTTAAACGGCAACATCTTTGTCCGCAGCAATGACGACTCCATCAAAAATGAAGAAGATTTATACGGCAAAGATATCATTGTGATGCGCGGTGACAGCATGCATGAATTCGCGCTAATGAAAGGCTACACCAATCACCTGATTCTGGCTGACACGTATGCGGATGCATTTAGGCTCCTCAGTTCGGGAAAATATGATGCCGTATTAACCCAAAGTATTGTCGGCCAGCAGTTAATCGACGCGCTGGGTATTAAAAACGTTCAAGCGGTAGAAACACTAGCAGATGACGGTGTCACCGAAATCGCGGCTGAACTGGACGGCTTTGAGCTAAAGTTCTGCTTTGCGGTCCAAGAAGGCAACGCGGAATTGCTTGCAACCCTTAACGAGGGGCTTGCTGTCGTAATCAGCAACGGCACCTTTACAGAACTATATAACGAATGGTTCCCTTTTCTCATCTACAATCAGATGTCACTGCATGAGAGGATTGAACAATCAGTAATTATTATTATCCCTCTGATTATCGTTGTCTTTATTGCCGCGGCTGTATATGCGGAAAGGCTGATTGCCAAAAAAACCAAGAAACTGAAGGATGCCCAAAACGCGGTTTTATCTATGGAAGCCGGCGTACGGAATAAACAAAAACTCGAATCCATCGGGACGCTGGCCAGCGGGATTGCTCACGAGATCAACAATCCGCTTAACGGCATTATGAATTACGGGCAGCTGATTTTGGATTCCGAAAACAAGATGCAGGATGCCGATGTATATGCCTCCGAAATCATCAAAGAGACCAAGCGGATCGCGGAAGTAACCAAGAGCCTGCTCCAGTTCTCTCATCAGGAGAAACAGGGGTATTCCAGAGCCGCTATCAAGGATATCCTTTCGCGCACACTGGCATTGATTGAGGTTGTTTTAAAGAAAGACCAGATTAAACTCAGCGTCCGGATTCCGGAGAGCATCCCGGATATACACTGTCGGTATCAGCAGATCCAGCAGGTATTGCTCAACCTCCTGGCCAACGCGCGCGACTCGCTTAATGAAAAATATCCGGAATATGATGAAAATAAAAAAATCAATATTGTCTGCAAGCCCCTGTTGAAAGGCGGCAAGCGGTATGTCCGCATCACAATAGAAGATACCGGAAAAGGCATTACCAAAGAAGTTCAGGAGAAAATGTATGACCCGTTTTTCTCCACACACTCCAAGGACAAGCGGACCGGGCTCGGCTTGTCAATCAGCTACGGAATCATAGAAGAGCACCGCGGCTTTCTTACTTATGAAACAAAACCGGGCCATTACACCCGGTTCCATCTTGACTTGTTGGTTCATCAGCCCTGACCGGGCTGATTTTTTTATTCGGCTATATTCTGATAACATCCAGCCCGATTTTCATTTTGCGCTTTTCTTCATACATCCGCTCATCCGCAATCTTAATCATATCGTCAACACCCTTCAGCTGGCAGCTGTCCGCCGCCACAATGCCGTGGCTGACGCTGATTAAATACGGCCGGGATTCATTGTCGTTGATTTCACCGAATTTTTGAAGGATACGCTGCCAGATTAATTCTGCGTCACTTTCGAACGCCTGCTTTAATACAATCAAAAACTCGTCACCGCCCATTCGAATCAAAATGTCGTCTTCCCTTATGGTATCCATAACCACTGATGCGGCGGTGACAATCAGCTCGTCTCCAAAGTCATGACCTAACGTATCATTGACCTGTTTCAGCCCGTTGACATCTAAAAAGATGAAGCTGATACCGCATTTGCGTTTGGAATCCTTGGGCATCTTCTCACTTAGCATCCCAATACCCGCCCGCCGGTTATATGCGCCAGTCAGTGAATCATAGGTCGAAAAATACGCAACACGCGCCTTTGCCGCTCTGTTCATATACACGAATATTGCGATTACCAGCGAGACCAAAGTCATGAAAATTAAATTCCACTTGTTGTCCGTCAAAGCCGTTCGGCTGATATCCCAAAAACCGGTATTAAACAGATATCCGTTCGGACCATCAGCCGGATGATAAGATACCGCAATCCATGAACCTTCATCCAAAACCAGCTTTTCTTCTATCATGCCCTGATGCGTAATAAACGTATCGTCGATAAATAATTTTGAATACACAAACATCCCGTCGTCCGTCACAACCAGTCCGCTGTTATTCTGCATCTGATCCCATGCATCCGGGAAGCGGTTTTTAAAGCTGATATCCTGCTTATCGTCATACATGAATGTCCATTCTTCCATCGGGTTGTCACTGGAAAGCCAGTATCCGTTTGCATCCAGCAGATACAGCTTCTGTCGGTCGGGTTTCGGCAGGCTCTGGAATTTATCCAGAATGCCGTCTGCCAGATAGTTTAAAACAATTACGCCATCCGGTTCAAAATCATTGCTGTAAACCGGCGCTGCGAACCGTACCGTTGGTTTGTTGGGAATCTCAATGCTGCCGTTTTCAATATTAAGGTCCATCTTTGAGATAAAAACCTGCCCTTGAGACAGATAAATCGAATCCGCGAAATAATAGCGGTCAGCTTTGTTTTGAAGTGCATCCTCATCCACTGCATACGCGCCGTCCTTGCCAAGATTGATTCTAATCTTTTCATTACCGTTTTTATCAATAAAACGAATCTGGTCATAGATTTGTCTTGCGTCCGAAAAGGTTTCCCATCCGTGTTTAATCACGTCCGTGTCCTGTTGGTCCACCGAAATGCTTTCACTGTATCGGTCTACCAAAAAATCCACATCGCTGATGATAAAATCAAACTCATCCACCAATAGTTTTGCGATAATTTCATTTTCCTCAAGCTGCTGGCTCTCCAGCTCTTCGCGCTTAATATCAATGACATTCTTCTCGACAAGATAAAGCATGGCAAACACAGTGAGGTTTAAGGTAATACATAAAACCAAAAAGTGTTTCAGTACTTGAACTGGTTTTGCCGGTTTAAAATTTTTTAATTGTTCATTCTTATCCATAACGCAATCGCCTTCCCCTTTGAAACGATCCCCTTTCGGGATTATACCGCGTTAACTTTCTGTTTATTCATCCTCATCCCTGATCTCATCATATATCCGTCTGAATTTTTCATTCAGTTTAACAAAAATATCGACAATCTTCGGATCAAAATGAGCTCCGCTGCTATTGATGATATGTTCCATGGCTTTTTCATGTGTCCACGGCTCCTTATAGGGCCGTTTGCTTCTCAATGCATCATACACATCCGCCAGCGCCACAATCCGCGCAGCGACCGGAATATCCTCCCCTTCAAGCCCGTACGGGTACCCCTTGCCGTCATATCGTTCGTGATGGCTGAGCGTAATCTGGGAGACTAGGTTCATATCTTTATTTTTCCTGACAATATTATACCCGAAGAGCGTATGCCGCTTCATGGATTCAAATTCTTCTTTTGTCAGCTTTCTTTCCGCCAATAAAATATTATCAGGTATGCCAACCTTGCCGATATCGTGCATCGGCGCAAACACTTCCAAATCGTCACAGAATTTCTCGGACATGCCCAGTTCTTTTGCTATCAGCTTGGAATAGATGCCGACACGCCTCATATGTGCGCCCGTTTCATTATCTCGTAATTCGGCTAACTCCGCAATCGATTTATACAGGTCGCGTTTGGTATTGTTCTCACTTGACAAGCTGGTGGTGATGTCGATCGGCATGCTGACGAAGTTTGTGATTTGGTGTTTGTCGTTATATACGGCGTTCGTCACAGAACGGACCCACATCGGCTTTCCGCTCTTGCTTCGATTAATCATTGTGCCTTCCCATTTCCCGATATCCAAGTCGGTGATGGATGTCCACATATCACGAAAAAGCGTTTCATACTCTTTCTTAGTATAGCCAAAATTTAAATATGTTTCTTTACCTGCATTCAGCACGCTTGGGGTTTTTCCGATTACTTCCGCTTCGGTATACCCGTAAAGCTGCTCAAACTCCTTATTCACATGAAGGATCATCCCGTTCTTGTCCGTGATAAAAAGCGCCTGCTTGATAGACTGAAGTGCGTTAAAATATAAGTTTCTTTCGTTGATGATTTGAACCACATTTGAGATATCGGATATTGTAACCATACACTGTTTTTCACCGAACAGCGGCTTGATTTTGACCAGATAGGTTCGGTCATCCAGCACATATTGTATGGTTTCAAGGCGTTTGTTGTTATAAGCGATATTGAGTGTGGCTTCAAGTTCCGGCGGAAACATCGCGTGCAGCTTTTCACTGAATTTCTTTTGCCCTGATGGATTAATATAGGTAATGCTCAAATCCAAGTTCATGATAGTGACGATATCCGGATTTGAAAACGGAAGCTTGGCCAGCATCTTGTTTGTTTGTTCACCCAGCTTGCGCCTGGTAATATCATAGATGACGCCCGCAACCTGTTCCGGCTCGTTCTGTTCATTTCGCTGTGTGATGATTGCGGTATTAAACATCCACTTATAGGTTCCGTTCTGTGTTCGCACTCTGCATTCCGACGTATATGTCGGTATCTTTCCCGCCAGAAATTCCTTTATTTCTTTTGAAACAACGGACTTTTCCTCCGGATGCAGTTTATCTACCATATTAGCATAAGAAATAACGAGTTGATTCAAATCAACATCATATCCCAAAGCCTTGGCGATACCCGCCTCCAGCATGACTTCTTTCTTTTTTATATCCCATTTCCAGCAGCCCAAGCTGCCCGCATGCAGCAGGTCAATCAGATCATCTTTCCGGATTGTTTCATCAGTTTGTTCGGTAACCTTTGTTTTGTCTTCCCGATGTCTAATCGGAAGAATATTGTCCGCATACGATTGTTTTGATTGCCTGTGATATAAAAATGAATGCTTAGACATTTTTTCTCTCCCAGAATTCTCTATTTGCATCCGCCTCATATATATAAACCCATATACAACAGGATAAAACACATATAGAAAATTTTGCAGATACGGCCCGTACATCATACTGCCTTTTTACCGCTACTGCCTTCTGGCTAAAAAAGCACCCTGTTATCACAGAATGCTTTTATTTTACTACAACTTATGATTATCCAAGGCCGACATCCAGCATCATCATGATAAGGAAACCGACAACCAGACCCATCGTCGCCACGTCGGAATGCCCGGCATGCGCTTCCGGGATGAGTTCATCCGCGACTACATAAATCATTGCTCCGGCCGCAAAACATAATGCATACGGCAGGATCGGACGGAACAGCACCACAGCGAGCGCCCCCAGTACCCCGGCAATCGGCTCAACCATTCCGGACATCTGGCCCCAAAAGAAACACTTTCCTCTCGATACTCCAGCCCGCCGCAGCGGTACCGAAACGGCCGCACCTTCCGGGAAGTTTTGGATGCCGATACCGATCGCAAGCGCTACCGCGCCCGCAAGCGATGCTTCAGGCAGATTCGCCGCCACGGCGCCGAACGCCACGCCGACCGCCAATCCTTCAGGAATATTATGCAGGGTAATCGCGCTGACCAGCAATATGGACTTTCGCCAGTTATTCGCCACCCCTTCTTCTCTTTCCACGTTATCAACCACGTGCATATGCGGCAGCAACCTGTCGGCCGCAAACAGGAACAAGCATCCGGCTAAAAACCCAATACCGGCTGTCAACCATGCCCTGGATCCCATCGCCACCGACATCTCAATCGCCGGCGCAATCAGTGAGAAGAAACTCGCCGCAATCATCACGCCGCTGGCAAATCCCAGCATTGTGTCCAATACTTTTTTGTTGATGCTTTTAAAAAAGAAAACCAAAGCCGCACCTAAAGCTGTGACAGCATATGTAAACAGTGTTCCGAATAGTGCCTGCACTACGGGTGGAAATTTCGAGAGAAACGCTAACATATATACCTCCATATAATAGGTGATAAGGATATTATACATGCTGCCGGGGTGTGTAAACAAGTGGATGATACAATATCTTCCTGCTTAACAGATGTATGCTGCATCGCTCAGTAAGCCTGTTATCCCAGTGCGGATAAAAAGTAATGAGAATCCAGCAAGTACGCCACCTGATACTTGACGCTCAGCCGGTACAGTTTCCGTTTGACCACGTCCTCTTTTTTGAGGTTTCGGCCGAGCTTTTTTACCAGCATCATGACCGCTGCTTTTTCAATCGGATTCGCGAGCTTTTTGAGATGCCCCCACGCATGTTCGGCGGCAACCACAGCCTGCCCTGCGGACGGGGGTGTTTTCAGCGCCTCCGTAACCAAGTCGTAGAACGTAAGCGATAAATCGGTTTTTTTATCTTTTAACAAATTCCGTATCGCGTCATACTGCTGCTTTGACCGGCTCAATACCCAATATTTATATCTCGCCCATTCCGCCTCAATCACTTTTGCCTGATATCTTTTTTGGATCAGCGCCATACACTTAAGCGCCGAAATGTTCTTATCCTTCACTTCAAGCATGATATCAATTTCGCCCGTATGCAGCTGGCGGACCAGCGCCATGAAGTGCCTGTGGTCGGTTGTATCGCTGTGCGCGCCTATCTTTTTATCCAGCGCCTGTTCAGAATAATGGATTTTCTGCGGCCCGTCCGCTTTGGTCCATGTTCTGGCGCAAATTTTAATCCATAAAGCCGTTGTTTTCTGTGTTCTTGGCGCATTAATCGCATGATGCAGATTATCGAACACACAGGGAATATTGAGCGCTTCTGCGATATTAATCACATTCGAGATATGGTAGCTGCGCTCATCGTTTTCGATGACAAGCCTGTGCTTAGACGATTCGTCCAAGCGCTCAAAATGATCGATAAACCGCTGGGTCGCGGCCGCCTTATCACCGTATACGCCGCCGATATGCAGGACGATTTTATGCCGGCCGTCCACCCCGAGCGCATCTAAAAATGCCGCATGGTATGCAATCTCTTCAATCGCGCTTCTGACCACACATGCGTCCGGTGAATTTAAAACGCAGTACTGCCCGGGATGCATGGAAACACGCATACCTGATTTTTTGATTTTATCTCCGATTTGTTTGAATTGGGCTTGATAGTCTGTTCTCCAGTCAATCGTATTGACAGGGTGGGTAGCGAATGGAATAATATCCGAGCTGATCCGGAACAACCGGATGCCGTGCGTAATATTATAGTCAATCATCTTCTCTAAAATCGTCAGGTTATGTTTGGTGATCTCCCTTAAGCGGGGTTCTGTCGCGTTTTTTAACCGGCATGTCGTTATTTTAAATTCCGGCCTTCCGGCAATCTGGCAGGCGTATCCGATATTCATCTTATTATGCCTTTCGCTTTACCGTATTTTTTATGATTTTTATTATTATACCATTCCCGCGTACGGCTATCAATGCACCGCCCTAATCCCTTTTGATGCTTTTAAGTAATAAAAAAGGGCTAAATTCAAAATCTCACTTAGCCCTTTATTGCTGCTGCACTTAAATGATTTTACTGTTACTTGTTTAAAAACTCTTCTTCTACTTCTTCGGCACCCTCGGCATAAAACTTCTCTTCTTCGGGGTCGAGAATACTTAAAAGTTTCAAAAATTCTCCGGCATGCACGCGCTCTTCGTTTGCGATATCAACCAATACATCCTTTGCGAGCTTATTGTCAGTCGATTCCGCCAGCTGCATATAAAGCTGAATGGCTTCATATTCTGCTGAAATCATGAATCGGACAGCCCGTATCAATTCGGCGTCGGTCAGCTTCCGGTCGTTCTTTAATCCAGATAATGCGGTTCCAAAATCAGGCATCGTTCCCCTCCTTGTTGTATTTGACTTATGTTCATTTTATCAAATTACTTCTCTTTTTTAAAGCACATAAACCAATCCAGACAGTATTTGTCCGCATCCGGGCTTTCCATCCGGTCTTTCGCCGTACCGCAGGAGCCTGCCGGCGGGATGATGACGTCTTCGCCCGGGCGCCAGTCCGCGGGAGTTGCGATCTGTTCCTTATCCGCCTTCTGCAGAGCCACAACAATGCGCTTGATTTCGTCGAAGTTCCGTCCGGTTGATGCCGGATAATACAAAATCGTTCTGACCTTTACATCCGGGTCGATGATGAATACAGCGCGTACCGCCTGTGTCAGAGATGAGTTCGGCTGAATCATGCCAAACTTCTTCGCCACTGTCATGGAGATATCCTCGATCAACGGGAATTTCACCTCGACATTTTTCATTCCTTTGTATTCAATCTTTTCCTGAATGGTTCTCAGCCATGCGATATGCGCATACAGCGAGTCCACGGATAATCCGATTAACTGTACGTTTAACTTTTTAAACTCTTCTTCCAAGCTGGCAAAGGTCATAAACTCAGTGGTACAGACCGGTGTGAAATCCGCCGGATGAGAAAAAAGAATCACCCATTTACCCTGGAAATCTTCCGGGAACTTTATGGGGCCTTGAGTTGTGTTTGCGGTGAAGGACGGCGCCGTATCACCGATCAACGGCATTTTAAATTCTTGTTCGGTTACATTTTCCATTATAATTGCCTCCTTATTTTATTTAAACCCGATTGGGGGTCATGCATTATTTTCTTTTGCCTGGCATTGGCTGCAGATACCGTATACAAAGACATCCTTTTTCTGGACAGAGAATCCATCAGGCAGCTCCGGCCGGATATCTTCCATATTCAGATCAAAATCATAAATCTGTCCGCAGTTTGTACACTTAAAATGTCCATGGTCTTTTGTTACGATATCATAGCGGGTATCTTTGTCGTTAATGGTGACATCCCTTATCATACCTTTTTCCTTAAACAGGTTTAAGACATTGTATACCGTCATCTTTGACAATGTCGCGTTCTTTTCTTTAACGTCCTGATAAATCTCGTCCGCAGACGGGTGCTCATGATGATACAAATAGTCCAGTATCATCACCCGGTTCAAAAACGGCTGAATCTGATGATCGATCAGAAACGCTTCTGCATTAAACATACGAAATCCCCTAATTTATATTTCATATAATTTTGTAACTATTATAATTTATATTCCATGTATTGTCAACCCTGTTTTTCAACAAAAAACCGCATCACTGATGCGGTTGGTCTGCTGTATCATTTTGGTTTTGGGCAATTTGCTGCTTCGCCGTTCGGTTTGCGGCCCCAATCCATTCTTTCGGATGGTCCGTATTCAGCATGCCCCATAAAAATCCGGCATTGAATGCATCACCGGCCCCGGTTGTGTCTTGTACGGTTTGTTTGGCGACCGACGCAGGAACGATCATATCCTTTTCAAAGGCGTCCTGTCCCGGCAGTGCAAATCCCTTTTTAATCCCAAGAATTGCACCCCGGTCACCGAGCTTGACCGCCACACAGGGCAGCGACAGCATATGATTTGCAACATCGATTTTTTCATACTGCTGAATTGTTTCCAGCTCCCGCGCATTCGGCAGAAGAATATCGGTCAGCGCCAGCAGTGCTGCCGCCGTTTTTTTCGGCACCCTGCCGATAACCGGACAGGGATCAAACGCCACCAGTCCGCCGCTCTGCCGCATCATTCCCGCAAGCTGAATCGTGCGCTTCGCCTGGTCCGGCTGTGTCAGCAGATACCCCGACACCAGCAATACGGCTGTTTCGTTCATCGCCTGAGACACCTGCGCGCTGATTTCAAACGGCATTCCGGAAGCACCCCGGTACGAAAGCATCGTGCGTTCACCGCCGGAATCGACTAAATCCAGCGTATACCCCGTCTCGCCCGATACGGTAAGCAGTGACAAATCCACTCGGGCGTCTTTTAAATGATTTTGAATCAATTCCCCGTTTGCGTCTGCCCCGATAGCGCCGAGCAGCATCACATCTGCGCCTAAATGCCCGAGCACCGCCGCTGTATTGGCCGCGGTACCGCCGAGACGTGTTCCCGCATTTTTGATACGTTCATCTCCGCCGGGTTTCGGCAGGCTTTCCACAAAATACTGATAATCAATCAACGCATCGCCCGCTACAATAATCCGTTTTCTGGCTGTCATGTCTGTCCAGTCCGTTCACACGTTTGATATGCAACCGCAATCAGCGCTGCGAGCTTTGCGTTATTTTTAACAAGCGCAATATTGGCTTCCAGGCTTTTGCCGCCTGTTTCTTTTTGAATTCTATCCAGAAGATACGGAGTGATGGCCTTGCCTTTAATACCGGCACGCTCCGCTTCCTTTACCGCTTCGTCTATCTTATCCTGAATATATCCGGGATCCATTGAGTAGACTTCCGGAATTGGATTTGCTATCAGCATGCCGCCGCCCGTGCTCTGCTTTTTCGCCCACAATACCGCGGCGATCTGATCCGGGCTGTCAAACCGGTAATCGACCGAAAACTGAGATGACCGCGTAAAAAATGCAGGCAGTGTATCGGTCTGATAACCGATCACCGGCACGCCCTTGGTTTCCAGATACTCCATCGTTAATTCCAGGTTCAATATCGACTTTGCGCCGGCGCAGACGACCGCCACACCGGTACGCGACAATTCCTCCAGGTCCGCGGAGATATCCATCGTCTGTTCCGCTCCCCGGTGCACCCCGCCGATGCCTCCGGTGCAAAATACCGGGATATCCGCCATCTCGGCAATAATCATCGTTGCCGCCACCGTTGTTGCCCCGTCCATCTTTCCTGCAATCAGGACCGGCAGGTCTCTGCGGCTGGCTTTTGATGCATCCAGCCCCTTTTTACCCAGATACTCAATCTCGTCTGCCGCAAGCCCCGCTTTCAGTCGTCCGCCAAGCACAGCAATCGTTGCCGGCACAGCGCCGTTATCCCTGACCACCTGCTCCACAGCTATCGCTGTTTCAACGTTCTTCGGATACGGCATCCCGTGGGAAATAATCGTTGATTCAAGTGCCACAACCGGCTTACCCGCCGCCTGCGCTGCTTTTACTTCCTCTGCTATATCTAAAAATCTATTCATAGTTCAATTCCCTTAAGTTTAGTGTTATCGTATTATGCCACAGCTGTTATGTTAATGCAACGCGTGCTGCTTAATCCGTTGTTATAGTTTACTCCTTTCATACAGCCTTAGCAACCGTACCAGGTTTTACACAAAATAAAAAAACCGCTGTTAGGCGGTTTTTCCGTTATGAATTCAAGCACCTTGTGCTGCTTTATTATGCGCTTTTGCCTGCTCCGGAGCAGGTGCCGGATTCTGATCGGGAGTCTCTTGCTTCCCGTATCTGCGTCTCGCCCATGCGCGCCTGCCGCTTTCCATCAGCACACCAATCAGGGATGTGAAAACAGATTTCTTAGACAACTCGCCGTATCCGCTTTTCTGATATGAGAAGATAAAGTCCACAAGTTCCGCATAGGTTTCGCTGGACATTTCATCAAACTGCACGGCAAGCGACTGCTTTCCTGGAATTACCTTGACAACTCTGCCGGGAATTATCGAATTGCCAATCTGTATCTTTACCCGTTTCAGCCCTTCCATTGCTTGCGTGTCTTTCATATGATAAGGTGCAATATTGCATCCGCCTTCAGATATATTAATGAGGCGGCCCATTGTTTGCACGCGGCCGTATTGCAGCCCGATTGCCTGATCGACTTCCAGCCTGTCAAACTCCCGTACTCTGGGTTTTTCAAAGCAAAGCCCGATGCTGACCACAATCGCGAACAGGTTATAGAGTATCCACCCTGCATTGATACCATAGACAATCACCATGCCGACACTTGCCGCAGGGATTTTCGTCCCAATGAGCACAAGCGACAAAATACTGAGCGCCGTTAGAATCAGATGCGGTACGGCTAAACCAAACTGGAATAGCGTTTTATTATGCTTCACGCCTTTCGGCGTTACCGCAAAACTCTTATTGCCGAATGACAGCATTTCTAAAATCGCCGCAAAAGCCAGATACGGCGCAAGCGCCATCTCATAGATATGCGCCCAGCTCCACGACCGGTTGCGGTGTGAAAACAGCTGCATCACGAAACCGCTGGATATGAATGCCGGCAGCCACAACACCAGCATCATCAAAAGGTTTGCCTTAAAAATCGGAATGCCGGTCAGGATGAAGAATATGGGCGCCAGAGTAAAAATCATTTTCTTTAAGCCGAAATACCAGTAGGATACGCCGTCGGTAATGATCTGCTTTTGCATGAAGGTTAAGCCTTTCATCCGCCACGGATGCCACTGTTTGAGCACCTGAATATTACCCTGGCACCAGCGCGACCGCTGGGTCACATGGTCGGCGAAACTTTCTGCCGATAATCCTTGTGCAAAAGTGTCGGTTACCAATACACCCGAGTAGCCTTTTTCCTGCAGCAGCAGGCTGGTGGCCATATCTTCGGTGATGGTTCCGGTCGGAATAAAGCCGATGGATTCCAGATGCGTCCGTCTGAATACACAGCCGCTGCCGACAAACAGCAATGCGTTAAACTCCTGCCTGTGCGCCTGGACTTCTTCCATAAAGAAATCCTGCTCATTCGGAATTTTGCGTTCAAATCCCAGGTTGCGTTGAAACGTATCAGAATTGAAGAACACCTGCGGCGTCTGTACAAACGCCACCTTTTCTTCATTAAAATAGCCTAATGTTTTTTGCAGGAAATCCCTGCGCGGCACCATATCCGCATCCAAAATAACCGAAAACTCTCCGGTTGCGTGATGCTGGTAGCAGTTGTTGAGATTGCCCGCCTTGGCATGGTTGTGCACTTTTCGTGTAATCCACACCGCGCCGTATGCTTCACAGATCTCTCTGATGCTTTCTCTTGAGCCGTCATCGCATACATAAATCGTATACTTATCTTTCGGATAATCCAGTTTATATGCGCCGGCGACCGTCCGCTTAATCACCTTGCTGGGTTCATTATATGTTGTGATCATAATGTCAACAGTCGGTATATAGCCGAGTGCGCTTAAGGGTTTAAGTTCCCGGTTTGTGTCCTTTAAGAACAAGACCCGATATGTCAGTGACTGGATGAATCCAAGCACTTCGGCTCCGAACAATAATAAGCCTACAATCGTCCCTGCCACCGAAAGCCACGGCAGGGTGTATCCGATTCTCCAAATGATATAAGCAAACTGCACCAGTGTCGCGAAAATAATGAACGACTTCTTCAGCGGTTTTAAGTACTTTGCTACCGTATACCACGCAATTGTAAGAAACAGAATCGAAAACGCAGCCGTATACATTAAGGCTTCGCTGTTATTCACAAAATTCAGAATGAAGTCACTATTAATAATCATAACTTTCGCCTTCCTTTTTTTGGTCAGTCTCTTATTCCCTTGGGAATTATATGTAAACTTTTTGATTGGGTATCAAACAAAATTATCACCTTTTTCATCGTCTCTTCAGCAGCAGTAAAACGCATTCGCAGTGCTGATAGCGTCATCATCTCATGCCCTGTTTGTCATCATCGGCGCCAACTATATTTACATTTGGTTTATTAAAAGGTAAGATGGAATATACATCTTTAAAAAAAACGAGGAGAAAACACGTGAAAAAATCAAGTTTGCTGCATATCTTGATTGGCCTTGCGGCTTTTGCATTAATTGGCTTTGTTCCCGCCGGCAGTCTATTTACTCCGGAAGCCAGAATTGCATCGGCGCTGCTGGTTCTGATGGTATATTGGTGGATTACCCGCCCGGTGCATATCGCAGTAACGGCGCTCCTTCCCATCATAGTCACGTCTCTGTTTAATATTGATAATGTTGACGTGGTGCTCGCGAATTATTTCAGCCCGATAGCTGTATTATTAATAGGCGCAAACATCATCATCGCATGCTGGGTTAAAAGCGGTCTGGACCGCCGCATTGCGCTGAAATCACTGACCATCATCGGTACGCGTGTCAAACGGCAGCTTGTCGTGTGGTTTATCCTCGCAACCGTTACCAGTATGTTTCTGCCAAACGCGGTTGTAGCCGCCACACTCTGTCCGATCGCCGCGGCAATGCTGCACTATACCGAGTCAACCAGCGTTTCCGATCCCGATCCGGATATCGATAATTTGATTTATCTGAGCATCGTCTGGGGTGCCGGCATCGGCGGATTCGGCACACCGCTCGGCGGCGCCATGAATCTGGTCGCGATAGATTATATTGAATCATTTACCGGACAGGAATTAATGTATATCACTTGGACACTTAAAATGCTGCCCTATTTGATTGTTCTTTCTGCCGTAACCTGTGTATATCTCATCACCATTAAGACAAAAACCACTCAGCTTGCAGGAAGCCGCGCGTTTTTTATTGACCGTTACCAGGCGTTGGGAAAGATGAAACGCAGCGAACGCGCAGCGCTTATCCTGTTTGTCGGTGCCGTCGTGCTGGCTTTCACGCGCCCGCTTTACCAGGACATCCTGCCGGCTTTCAAGCCGTATTATGCTTTTCTTCTCGCCGGAGCGGTGGCCTTCTTCGTTAAAGGCGAGGATGACTCCCGCCTAATCAAGTGGGACGAAGCCGTGCGCCAGATTAACTGGGGTATGATCTTATTGTTTTCGGGCGGACTTGCCCTTGGAAAAATGCTGATTTCGACTGGTGCGGCACAGGTGCTGGCCAATCAGGTTGCGTCCGCAAATGTCACCAGCGCTAGTGTATTCATCCTGCTTTTCATTCTGCTGGGTATGTTTTTATCCAACGCGTCAAGCAACACCGCCGCAACATCGGTGCTGATCCCCATCGTGATTACGGTCTCCGGCACCCTGATGTTCCCCACGCTGCCCTTCATCTATATTGCTGCGGCCGCGTGCAACTGTGCCTTTATTCTGCCGACCTCAATCCGCGCTATACCTGTCGGTTACGGGTTGGATATTAATTATATGTTTAAAAAAGGACTCATGGCAGTCGCCGCTACCTTTGCCGCATTGTTTGTATCTGCATTGGTCAGGCTGCTGTTTATTTAACAGGCAAATAAGATCATGGAAAAAATCGATTGTTTCGGAGACCAGTGTCCGATTCCGGTGTTGAAGGCGGACGCCCAAATAAAAAGCATAAAAAAAGGCGAATCCTTTATGCTCATAACCGATCACAGCTGTGTGGTGCGTTCGATTGAAGAAAAATATGCCCATCAAAATATCGGCATTCAAATTGACGAGGTGATGAATGGCGTTTGGGAAATTATTTTTACAAAGCTTTGATTAACAGAACGACGACTTGCCGTACTTATTAAACCATGTGGTGAATTCCTGAACATATGGCGTATGTTCTTTATTAAACAGCATCATCATTTCCATATCCATATTGAATTCAGGTACTTCAACCAGAATGAATTCTTTCTTATATAGCTCTTCTTTAACCGAGATATACGGCAGGAACGCAACCCCGTGGCCTTTGGAAACCAGTGTTTTTGCGCTTTCGATCGTCCTGACTTCAAGGTTGCAGTTTAAGCTGCTGATCGTATATCCGAGATTCTCAAAATTCTTTATCAGGGTTTCGGTAATATCATTTTCTCCGGTGAAAGTAATCATGCAGGATCCCATCAGCTGTTCAACCGTCATTTGCTTCGGAACCTGAGATCCGTTCTTCGCCACCAGAACAATCTTGTTTGTACCGATTTTCGTCCAAACGATATTGTCATCGTCAATCACCGTGTCCGGCGTATAATAGGTAAATCCAAGGTCATAAGTACTGTTGGACACATCGGTTATAATCTCATCGACAGAGCCGGAGGACAATTCATAACGGTGAAGCGGATACCGCTTGTTTGATAAAACAAGCGTACACGGCAGCGCATAGTCGGCAATCGAGTGACAAGCCTTTATCTTGACTAAGATATTATTCTTCTCCTGCTCGCGCATCGCATTCAGCATCTGCTCATAGGTGTTTATGGTCTTTGTAGCATACTTATAAACGATCTCACCGACATCGGTCAGTTCCACACCCTTGTTGCTCCGTTCCATCAGCTTCGATCCCAGTTCGCTCTCCAGCTTTTGAATCTGCTGGCTGAGCGCAGACTGAGAGATATGGACATTCTTGGCGACATTACTGATATTGCCTTCTTTTGCGATCATATAAAAGTACTTCAATGATTCAATATTCATAAGCGTACAGTCCTGATAAATTTTGTGATAAGTATACCATATATACACTATAAATAAAACTAATACAGCATAAGTATTTTGAGCGAACAGAATCGGGACATTGTGATAAAATTATCAAAGATGTTAATTTTTTAACAATATTTTTGAAAGGAGTAATACTGTGGCTGAAGGAACAATAAGAACATCTTCTAGATCCTCAAGAAGCCGGAAAAAAAGAGTGAATCAAATTCCGATCGCTCTCGGCGTCCTCGTCGTTATCGTCGCGGTCGCAATCTGGCTTGGCACAAGAAACTCTATGCTGGCTGTATACTGGATTGTCGGCAACTGCTTCGGGTTCGTCTTACAACGCGCTCGTTTCTGTTTTACTGCATCAATGCGTGACCCTTATCTGACCAAGAGCACATCAATCACCCGTGCGGTTTTGATTGCCTTCGCATTGACGAGTATTATCTTTACTGCAATAAAATATGGATACTTCGCAAACGGTCTGGCAATTCCGGGCCAATCCTATGTTGCACCGATTAGTGTCGCAACGGGTGTTGGCGCATTTATGTTCGGCATCGGGATGGTTATTGCCGGCGGATGTGCATCAGGAACGCTGATGCGTGTCGGTGAAGGATTTGGCATGCAGCTGTTAGCGCTTTTCTTTTTCATCGTTGGTTCTCTCTGGGCCGCGCACGACTACGGCTGGTGGATGGATAAATTTATTATTACAGGAAAACGCATCTTCCTGCCCGATGTAATGGGCTGGATCGGCGGACTGTTGTGCAACCTCGCGATTATCGCGGTGCTGTTTATCATCGCACACAAATACGAGCAGAAGCACAACAAAGTTGAAGATACACCGCAGTAATGCGCTGTACAAAGAAAAAATTATAATTCAAAATTTGGAGGATATTAAAAATGGGTAAAGAAGTAGAATTAGATTGTTTAGGCGAAGCTTGTCCTATACCTTTGGTAAAAACGGAAAAAGCATTAGAAAAATTGGATATCGGCGATCTCTTAATCGTTTTAATCGACCACAGCTGCGCAATGAAGAACGTTCCCGAATGGGCGCGCAAACAGGGCCATAACGTTGAGATCGAAGAAGTCAGCGACGGCGAATGGGAATGCGTGATCGAAAAAGCGAAATAAACAGGCTGAAATCTTCAGTAGAAATAGGAGGTGAACGCATTGAAAGGATTTTTTAATAAAATCAAAGAAAATGAGTTCTATCAAATGTGGTTCAAAAAAGCGCTCCCCTATATTACCGGGGCTGTGCTGCTGACAGTTTTTCAGGTTGTTACCTTTGTCACGACCGGTAATCCATGGGGGGTATCCGGCGTACTCGCTAATTGGGGTGCATGGCTGTTTCAGATGGTCGGCGGATCGGTGGATAAGTGGTATTACTTCTCATCCCCTGGCGCACAGGCTACCCTTCAGGCTGGATTCCTGAGTCACGGACCATCCTGGCGGAATATCGGTATTATCGCCGGCGCTTTGTTCGCAACGCTGATGGCATCCGGATTTAAGTTTAAGAAGATCAAATCGTGGAAACAAGTAATCGCTGCAACACTCGGCGGCTTGTTGATGGGATACGGTGCCCGCATCGCTGCCGGTTGTAACATCGGCGCGTTATACAGCGGGATTGCTTCCCTGTCGCTTTCTGGATGGGTATTTGCATTCTTCATGTTCTTTGGCGCGATTATCGGATCAAAACTGTTAGTAAAGTTCTTTATGTAGAAAGAAGAGTGAAAAATGGCTAGAGAAAAAAAGGTAGACCAATATGACGTTGTCATTATCGGCGGCGGCGCATCCGGTTTAACAGCAGGGATTTATTGCGGCAGAGCAAGGCTGAAAACCCTGATTATTGAACAGGCGCTTGTCGGCGGTATCGCAACCAATACCAGCGAAATTGAAAACTATCCCGGATTTCCGGAAGGTATTTCGGGCCCCGATTTAATGGCGCTTTTCCATGCGCAGGCAAAGAAGTTCGGCGTTGAGTTTAAACTGACCGACGTTAAAAATGTGGACTTCAGCGGGGATGTCAAAATCGTTGAAACATTTAGAAATATTTATGAAGCCAAGTCCGTTATCATCTGCAACGGGTCAAAGCCGCGGTTAACCGGAGCTGACAACGAGCAGAACTATATCGGCAAGGGTATTGCGTTCTGCGCAACCTGTGATGCGGCGGCGAATACAGGCAAAGAGGTCGTGGTTATCGGTTCCGGAGACGCTGCGATCGAAGAAGGAATGTTCCTTTCCAAGTTCGCAACCAAGGTTACGGTATCAGTTATTCATGACGAAGGCATTTTCGACTGCAACGAAATCGCGAAAGCGGCGGCGCTTGCGAATCCGAAAATGAAATTCATCCACAACACCGTGGTGGAACGCTTTGAAGGCGACAACGAGTTAAAGACCGTTGTGCTGAAAAACTTAAAAACCGAAGAACTGATTCCTATTGACTGCGCGACCTGCTTCCTGTTCATCGGTTATATCCCGAACACAGACGTTTATAAAGGCGTTATCGACATGACCAAACAGGGATATGTTATCACCAACGATAATATGGAAACCAGCGCTCTAGGCGTATTTGCAGCCGGAGACGTCCGCGATAAGTTCCTGCGCCAGGTCGCAACCTGTGTGGGCGATGCCGCAACAGCCGGCGTTATGGCGGAAAAGTACGTCGCAGAAACCGAAATCTTCGAAAACCAAATCATGAGCGGCAACGGCATTGTTTATGTCTATAACGCAATTGATCAGGACCAGCGTGAGTTCCTTTCCGTTATCGAAGATATGGAAAAACAATATACAGGGTACAACTGCCACCGTGTCGATACGTATAAATCAAAAGGTATCGCAAAGCGGTTGGGTATTGATTGCTGTCCGGCGGTCGTCATCATCAAAGACGGCAAGATCGACAGACGGCTGGTTGACACCCACTGTCAGGTATCAACAATCGAATCACATCTGTAAAAAAAAGCGAAAGTTGTTGAAAGGAAGGAAAAAGTGAAAAAAATCATTTTAACACTATGCTTTGTACTGATGATGACGATGACGTTGACTGCATGCGCAAGCTTTGATTTTGATGAAAGCGGCGGCTATATCATTACCGCCGAAGATGCGCTCGCGCTTGATGATGCAATCATCATTGATGCACGGTCATCGGAGGACTATCAGGCCGGGCATGTTGAAGGCGCGGTATGCCTGCCGATGAGCGCTTTCGTCACAAACGACCCGTACGACAATATGCTTGCGGATGAAGCGCAGATCGCAGATGCAATGGCAAATGCCGGCATCACCGAAAGCGATACCGTACTGGTTTACGACGATGCGTCCAACATGCAGGCGGCGCGGATTCAATGGTCGCTCAATATGTATTCCAACACCAATGTAAAGGTCATCAGCGGCGGTTTCAATGCGCTGACGGAAGCAGACGCCGTCATCACAACGGCAGCTCCCGACATTACTCCGGCGGAATACAATACAGGCGATCGCCAGAGAAAACTCATCGTTACGCTGAACTATATCAAAGCATTAATCGACCAGCCTGAAGAAGGTACCGTCATCATTGATACACGGAGTGCGGCGGAATATGCCGAAGGCACGATTCCGGGCTCTGTCAATATCGAGTATGTATGGAATAACTACGCAAACGGCGAATATAAATCGCCGCGTGATATCAGGCTGACTTATTTAGATAAAGGGATTTATCCCGACACTAAGATTATTTTATTCTGTAAAACCTCAGTCAGGGCAACGCAGACTTATGCGGCGCTCAAAGATGCTGGTTTTAAAGACGTAAGGGTTTATGACGGCGCATGGCTGGAATACAGTGCAGTAGAAAATCCAGTCGCTCCCGCTCAGCAAACCGCCCCGGTCCAAGGGGATGCGTCATAAAAAAATAAGGAGAACACTATGAAAAGATTTATCGTATTTTTGCTGATTGCGGCAATGGTCTTCACTGTTGCCGGATGTGCGAAAACAGCTGAAGAACCCGCAGCGCCCGCCGAAACGGCGATGACGCTGGAGGACGTTGCGAATGACTATTTCGCTTCTTTCCCGGGTTCAAGGATCGTCCCCTGGGAAGATGTTGCTGTCAAAATTGAAGCCGGCGAAGAGCCTTTCATTTTGAGCATCAGACAGGAAGACGTTTATAATGAAGGCCACGTAGAAGGCGCTTACCTCGCTGCCTGGGGACAGGATTTAGCGGATAAGGTCGCTATGCTGCCGAAAGACGAAACCGTATACGTATATTGCTATACCGGTCAGACTGCGGGACAAACCGTTGCGCTGCTGAACCTGCTCGGCATTGATGCGGTCTCGATTAAATCGGGCTACAACAACGGCATTTCCAAATCAGAAGGCTACGAAGCTTATATCGAAACGACCGCAAACGAACTGCCGGATGCAGGCGCAGAATTTGATGCTGACATCCTCGCTTTCGTACAGGATTACTTTGCAACAGTCGGCGACAATGCCAACAACATCGTTGCTGCTGATGCAGCAGCCGTGATGCTGGAATCCGGCGACGCTGTTCTGATGGATATCAGAAGCGCGGAAGACTATGACAAGGGCCACGTGGACGGCGCGGTTAATGTACCGTTCGGCGCAGGCATGCAGGAAAACTTCTCGCAATTTGACGGTGAAAAAGTGATCGTTGCGTGTTATTCCGGCCAGACTGCCGGACAAACTGTCGGCATCATGAGAGCGCTGGGGTATGATGCGGTTTCCATGAAATCCGGTATGGCAGGATGGAGCGATTATGCGGTTAAAACAGCCGCTGCCGCTTACTTTGCAGATTTCCCCGGAAACAGAATCGTTTCCTGGGAAGACCTGTTCGCAAAGGTTGATGCCGGTGAAGAACCGTTTATCCTGAGCATCCGCCAGCAGGAAGACTATGACGCAGGTCATATCGCAGGCGCAGCTGTTGCTGCCTGGGGCACTGACCTTGCTGAAAAAGTAGCGATGCTGCCGAATGACAAACCGGTATATGTATACTGCTACTCCGGCCAGACCGCAGGACAGACCGTTGCACTGCTGAATATGCTCGGAATCGAAGCTTATTCCGTCAAATCCGGTTTTGTAAACGGCGCTATGACCGTTGACGGTTATGATGCATACGTCAGCACAGAAGCAACTGAGCTCGCAGACGCCGGCGCAACATTTGATCCGTTCGTACTTGCATTCGTGCAAGGCTACTTTGCGGCTATTCCCGACAGCGGAAGCAACATCATGGCTGTCGACGCTGCGAAAGAAGCCATTGAAGCCGGCGAAGTATCGGTTATTGATATCAGAAGTGCAGATGACTTTGCACTCGGCCACATCGAAAGCGCTATCAGCGTTCCTTACGGTGCAGGCATGCAGGAAGGCTTTGCTGACCTGCCGGCAGGCAAACTGCTGGTCACCTGCTACAGCGGACAGACCGCCGGACAGACCGTTGCGATTCTTAAAGCATACGGCCTGGATGCTGTTTCCCTTAAGGGCGGCATGAACAACGGCTGGATTGCTGCTGAATATCCGGTTGTAACCGAATAAAGTAAACAGAATCCATAAACGCTCAGTGCCCTGCACTGGGCGTTTTTTTATGAAATGATTGAGCTTCTTAACACTTTCATCGTATAATATGAAATGATGAAAAGACAGTCAGACGTATACAATCAAATCGGTCCTATAAAGAAAATCTTCGGTTTCCTGAGGCCGATTGATCTTTATCTTACGCTTTATTTAATCGTTAGCCTGTTGTTCTTAACGCGCTTTCCGTTTATGCACTCGGATGAATCCTGGCTGTCCGGATTAACACGGTCAATGATGCATGAAGGATTGGGAACGACCGAGTATTTCTTCGACCTGGTTCCGCGTTATCCGCATGCGATTAAAATCATCTTTCACCTCATCCAAATCGCATTCATCAGCATATTCGGCTATCAGCTGTTTTCAGTACGCCTGATCTCCCTGATTTTCGGCATCTTATGCCTTTATGCCTTTCATGCACTGCTGAGACTGCGTTTTAAGCCGCTGTTCAGCCTGCTTGCGACAATCGCCCTGTCGCTTGATATACAGTTTCTCTACGCGTCTCATTTCGCGCGACAGGAGATCGTCATCCTTACGGTTCTCGTAACCTGTTTTTATCTGTTTCAGAAAAACTCCGGCGACTGGTCTTATCGTACCGACATATCGCTCGGCATTCTGATCGGCCTCAGCATCGGGATTCACCCGAACAGCTTTATCATCGCATTATCACTCGGCGGACTGTACCTTTACGGCATGCTGGTTAAGAACGGTATTCGCTTTCGCAACCTGCTCCTTTTGATTGCAATCGTCACCGGATTTGCTGCTGTATTCGTTGCGCTCAGCTTTTCCTTTAATCCAACGTTTATTCCCGACTACTTCAACTACGGGGATGATCTCGGTACGACACGCGGATTTGTCGCTAAGCTTTTCGCCTTCCCGAAGTTTTACGGCAGACTGTTTCACATGACCAACATTACCTACTACACACCGCTGATTAAAGCCCAGTTCATTGCTTTTCTGTTTGCGGCAGTCGT
Source organism: Christensenellaceae bacterium (assembly GCA_963674805.2). GTDB lineage: Bacteria > Bacillota > Clostridia > Christensenellales > CALMFG01 > CALMFG01. Next base: position 90,993 of record CAXXNY010000021.1, on the reverse strand, counting down.
TGCGCTGGCATTGGAATTTACCCGTTTCTCACGGAATGTCATGCCGGCGCTGCTGATGTTTATCTTCATTAATCTCGGTTTCCTTATCATCGGGCGTTTTGCACAGCCGTCGATTATTCTGATTTTCCCGTTCGGATACCTCTTGCTGTTCCTTTTGGCCGGCAGTATTCAAAAGATTAATAACTGGCTGGCAGGCGGTCTAATTGCCGCAGCGCTGCTCACCAGCGTAACGGGCGTTGTCCCTTATCTCAATTCAGATTATCAAGATTATATCCGCAATATCCGTGCCTCCGTGCCTCAGAATGCCGCTGTGCTCGCTAACCTCAACGCCGAGTACGCGTTTGACTATCCATACCTGCACGACTACCGCAACCTGGATCTTTTAGACGAAAACGCAATGACATTCAGCGCTTATATCAGCGGCAATGAAATTGCCTATATCGTTTATCCGCAGGAGATGGACTATATCTATGAAAACCGGCCGGTCTGGAATGTTCTGTACGGCAACCTGTTTGATTACTATGACGATATGCAGGCCTTTCTCAATGAACGCTGTGAGCTGACCGCAGAATTTGACTCGCCTTACGCAATGCGCATTGTGCGGTATGCATACGATCAGCCCTGGTCTGTACGTGTCTACCGGGTTATATATTAATTCAGCCGTTTATGCCTTTGTGTCTATTGAATGCGCCATATCGCGCGGTATTTTAAACAGATATCCCCTTTATCAGGGCTTGAGAATACAGCCATTATATTATAAAATATGAGGGAAAAATATTAGTATAAAGAAGGGATGTGAACGTTTTAGTCTTAAAAGGAACCCGCTATTATTCATTAGTCATTATTTTACTTCCTTTTAATTAAAAACAACATCATGATAATCGTTTTAGTTCTCGACCAGTACGATAACGAAAACAATGGGACGACTATTTCTGCTGCACGTTTTGCGGATCACCTTAGGTTTCGCGGCCATGAAGTCCGTATCCTGTCCACAGGCGAGAAGAGAGCGGATAAGTTTGTTGTGCCCACTGCCGATTTCGGTATCCTACAGCCGCTGATAAGCAATCAGGGGACGGTTTTTGCGGTTCCCGATGATGCCGTCATCCGGGAGGCGCTTGACGGTGCCGACATCGTACATCTTTATCTGCCGTATAAGCTGTGTATGCGCACGCGTGAGATTGCCGAAGAAATGGGCATTCCGTATATCGGCGCGTTCCATTGCCAGCCGGAAAATGTTACATACAACATCGGCATGAAGCATTTAACCTTCCTGCCCCATATACTCTATCAGTGGTTCAGGCGCAGGTTTTACCGTCATGTCGGCCATATACACTGCCCAACGGATTTTATCGCGGGCCAGTTGTCGCTTCATAACTATAAGGCCGATCTGCATGTCATCACCAACGGCTGTGATGAAATCTTCCACCCAAGAGATTTGGAAAAGCCGGAATGGATGAAAGGCAAATTCAACATCCTGATGGTAGGGCGCCTGTCGGCGGAAAAACGGCAGGACCTGATTATCAAAGCCGCGAAACAATCCAAATACCGCGATCAAATCCAGTTGATTTTCTTAGGCAAAGGCCCTAAGCAAAAGTATTATGAACGCATCGGGAAAAGCCTGAAGCATCCGCCGGTTTTTGACTATATGGGCCGTGAACCGCTGGCTGATTTCTATAACCAGTGCGACCTTTATGTCCATGCGGCAGAAGCGGAAATCGAGGCGATTGCATGCATCGAAGCCTTCGCATCCGGACTCGTTCCGGTGATTGCAAACGCAAAAATGAGCGCAACCAAGCAGTTTGCTTTGGATGAGCGCAGTCTGTTTAAAAACAAAAAAGCTGCTGATCTTGCAGAAAAAATCGATTACTGGATTTCGCATCCGGAAGAACGCAGCCGGATGGCCGGTGAATATGTGGAATACGCGCAACAGTATACGGTGACTTCAGCGGTTAAAAAAATCGAAGATGTTTATCACTATGTTTTAAAGGAAAAAGCCTTTAAAGAAAAGCACGCGAATGATCCGCATGCGCATAAAATTCATATGCCCACACCGTATACCTATCATGTGGATGAAAACTTTAAATTTGTTAATAAAAATATCTTCTTCAGGATTGGTTCCAATCTGCTGTTTTACCTGGTCGCTATCCCGGTTTTAGATATTCTATCTGTGCTCTGGTTCGGCCTGAAAATACACGGGCGCAGGAATCTGCGTTACATTAAGGGCGGTGCCGTGACCGTCACCAATCATGTGCATGTACTGGATTCGCCGATGGTGGCGTGTACGCTCTTCCCTAAAAAGGCGCATATGGCCTCTTTAAAATCAAACTTTGAGATTCCGGTCATACGCTGGCTGGTACGGATGCTGGGCGGTATTCCGATCCCCGAAACACCGAAGGCGCTGAACGCGTTTATGGAATCCATGCGCGCAGAGCTTGAGCAGGGCAAGCTGGTGCATTTTTATCCCGAAGCCTCGCTTTGGCCCTGGCATGACGAACTGCGCCCGTTTAAGAACGGCGCGTTCAATCTCGCAATCCGCTCGGATGTCCCGATTGTACCCATGGTGTTCCGTTTCCGTGAAGCCTGGTGGCCGTTTAAGCTGCTGCGTAAAAAGCCGTTAATTACACTGGAGGTCGGAAGCCCGATCTTCCCGGAAGAGAAAGGCAGCGACAAACAGCGCATCATTATGCTGAAAGATAAAACCCATGAATATATGGAAGAGATGCTGACCAAACCGGCCAAAAAAAGATGGCTGAAAAAAATATAAAGCACGGGAAACCCGTGCTTTTTTAATTTCTAAATTTATTTTTTTACAAACTATACTATCGTGTTTTCTGTTTCATCAGGCAGCCGTTATCTTTCGATTACGGTATACGCAATGTTCGTCGAGTGGTCCGCCACACGTTCAAGGTTGGTCACAAGGTCCGTAAACAGCATTGACGCTCTTGGGCTGCACTGCCCCTTTGTCAACCGCTTAATGTGGTTTTCTTTATACTCAATTTCATATACGTCGACAATTTTTTCAATCTCAATGACTTCTTCGGCTTTCTGCCGATCATCCTGTATAAAGGCAATAATCGCTTTTTCCAGTGCTTCTGTGACTTTTTCTTTCATATTGAGCAGCTCAGCCTCAGCGATTTTTGTAATGCTGACATTTTCGTCAATCCTGACCGTTGCGTATTCCACAATGTTTTCCGCATGGTCGCTGATGCGTTCCAAGTCGGAAATCACATGGAACAAATCCGCAATTAACAGGGAGTCGGATTCGACCTGTTCTTCAACGCTCAGTCGGGTGAGGAAAGCGGTGACTTCATGATTATAGAAATTCACGATCTTTTCCTGTTCTAATACGCGTGAGCACACGCTTTCGTCTTTCTCAAAAAATGCCTTCATCGATAGATTGAAATTCTCAAGCGCCAGCTCGGCCATATCCCTGACTTCTTTAATGGCCTGGCTGAGCGCAATCGTCGGCGTTTCAATAATCGACGGTGATGAAATGTATTTGAGACGTTTTTGCGCCCGGGGCTCTTCTTCCCCTGGAATGATCCAACTCGCAATCTTGATCAGCGCCTGTGGCACCCCGATCAGGAGCAGTGCGGTTGTCACATTAAAGAATGTATGAAAATTAGCTAGCTCTGATTTTACAATGTCATTAACCGAAGATGCGTCAGAATACAGATTTGAGGTGAACAGTTTTATCCAGTCTACAATCGGCAGTATTCTGATTAAAACCATAAAAAGCACAACGCCGGTTACGTTGAACATCAAATGAACAACCGCAGTCCGCCGGGCAGTAATAGTCGTGCCGATCGAAGCTAGAAGGGCCGTGATACAGGTCCCAATATTTAAACCCATAATGAGGTAGATGCTGGTATCCAGCGTAACCATGCCCTCGCCCGCAAGCGCAATCAATATCCCCATTGTCGCGGAAGACGATTGCACCACTGCAGTAAACAATGTCCCGAAGAGAATGCCGATAAATGGATTTTCAAAGCTAACCACAAAGTCCTGAAAAGCCTGAAGCTCTCTTAACGGTTTCACCGCATCGGACATGACCGTCAAGCCCATGAACAAGATACCAAACCCGGCAATTGCCTCGCCGATCTGTCTGACATTTCGCTTCTTTGCCAGCATCATGGTCATCACGCCCATAAATAAAAAGATCGGGGCGATGTTGGTTAGTTTCAACGCCGCGATCTGCGCGGTGATGGTGGTACCAATGCTGGCCCCCATCAGAACCGGTGTTGCCTGAACGATTGTCATGATACCGGCATTAACCAGTCCGACCACCATGACGGTCGTCGCGGATGACGACTGGATAACGGCGGTAATTCCTGCGCCGATGCCCAAGCCGAGAAACCGGTTATGTGTAACCTTCTCGAGCCCGTTTCTTAAACGGTCTCCGGTTGTATTCTGCAATCCGTCGGACATAATTTTCATCCCATAGATGAAAACGCCAAGTCCGCCAAGCAGTTTAAAAACAGAGAAAATAATATCGTATACTGACATAACTTATATCCTTAAAATTTTATTGTATTTTAATTTCTTATTTGCCGTATAAAATGCTGCCTGCGGCGACCGAATAATATTACTTTAAACGCCTAATTGAATATCTTGTTAACAACATTTTGGCTTATTTATGAATATTACATCAAATAAAGATTTTTCAAAACCAAACTAAAAAAAGTATACCATTTTCGCGATCAATACGCAAAACAATATCTTAACATCACGCTTACACAGGCCTTACATGTATGCTCTGCTTCTCATATATAACTAAAAGAGGACGATCTCAATCGTCCTCACTCTTATTTTTAATCACAATAGTTTTAGCGTTTTCACTCTGCTGGTTCCAGCCGCTTATACCCGTCCATGGCAAAAAGCGGTTTGGTCTCTGGTTCAAGGTGCGTAGCGGCAACCCGCGCGATATATAAGCGGTGGTCTCCCACATCGACTGTGCTTTCCAGCTTGCACTCCATTGTTCCAGCATTAGCCTTGACGAGTTTTGTGTCTATCGTGTCGGCATCCATCAGCTCAATGCCGAACTTTTCCGGTTTATTAATCTCCCGTCCGCTGCATGTGCCGCATAAAAACGCTTTTTCCTTCAGCGTTTCGTCCGCAAGATTTAATCCGAATTCACCGTTTTTTTCGATTAGCTCTCCGGAATACCCCTTCCGGCTTAGCGCAATACCAATGGTGGCCGGGTGGTTTGACAGGTACGTCCACCACGACAATGCCGCAAGGTTGGTCTCCCCGTTCGGCTTTTTTGTTGAAACCAGCGCAAAGGGATTCGGCGAAGTGTGCTTCTGCATGCTGCTTATTTCAATAGACATTGCTTTTCCTTCCGTTACTGACTAAATCATCACTATTTTATTTTTTCCATATAGTCCACAACAAACTCTAGATTCTTTCTGAAGCTTTCACCGGGGCGGAAGTTCTTGTTGAACAGCGCCGTTCCCATCGTAAACGCCCAGGGCTTGATTTCATCCACAAAATCAATGCGCTCAGGGCTGTTAATACTGCCGGCGATTACCACGGGTTTCCTGATGGCTTCGCAGTATGCCCGCGCAAGCGCTTCGCCCTGCTTATGCCGGAATGCCAGCAGGTCAATTCCGTATACGCCTTCATCCAAGAGGCCGTTTGCATCCGCAATAATCTCGTCAAAGGTGCCTTCGAGCACGCTCGGGCTGCCATAGACCTTTCCGCAAAACGGCAGGAATTTGATGGGCTGCTGCTTTAAATAGTCAAATACAGACTTGTGGTATATGGTGCCCATTAAATGGTCAAACCCCATCGACACCGCTGTTTTAGCGCCTTCCATGCAGGCTTCCTCGGTATACGATACCACTTCTAAGAACGTGGTTTTCCCCGCAGCCTTCATCGCCCCCACCAGTTCCTTCATTTTGGACTTTTCCAGCCCGACGTCCTTGAATCCCCAATAATCAATCGGCAGATCCTTGCACGCTTCAAACGTTTCATATGCTTCTTTTACTGTCTTGTCGTTGTTCGTCAACATAATAATAACTTTTGACTGCATCGCTTCTCTCCTAAATATTCAATACTTATTTTTTATATATCTTTGCTCGAAAATGAACGTTTTTGATAAGTTCTTTTCAAAAGCTATCATACACTGCATATCATAAAGTGTCAATTAAATCCGTCTTTTTTATAATTTTTCATGCTTTGTTCCCTGTTGCATCCTAAATATCAGCTGTTCAGCTAAATAATTGACACAAATCCGGTCAGCATGTTATCTTTAGTCCATAAGATAGTTTTCATTTTCTATCATTTTTTTCTATTTCGCATCTTTTCTTGTACCATTGTACCGCGAAATTTAATCACAGTCGTTTGAAGGGCAGGAACTTCTATGCTGAAGGAACAGCGCATCAGTATCATTTTAGACGAAATCGCAAAGTCCGGTATTATCTCGATTGAGAATCTTGCCAAAAAGATGGATGTCTCCCACTCCACTATCCGGAGGGACATTGAAGATCTGGAGGCACAGCAGGTTCTTAAGCGTATCCGCGGCGGTGCGATACCGTATCATACCGCTACGTCGTTCGAGCCCTCATTTGCAGTCCGGCAGGATCTGTTTTATGATGAAAAGCATCGCTTAGCCGAAGCGGCGCATAATTTAATTGCACCGAATGAGACGCTCTTTTTAGGCGGTGGCACCACAATCAACGCCTTTTCCAAAACACTAAATGACATCTCACCGCTTTATATCGCAACCAATGATCTCATGAGCGCGGTGGAACTATCACATTTTAATAATATCGACCTGATGGTGCTGGGCGGCAGTTTAAGAAAAAACCATTTCTCTTTGAACGGGTATTTCACCGACGATATGATCAGCCAGATACATGCGGATAAAGCTTTCATCGGCGTGGATGCCGTCGATCTTGATGTCGGGTTCATGAACTTTTCCATGGAGGAGATTTCCGCAAGCAAGCTGATGATCAAAGCTTCGCGCGAAGTCATTGTGCTTTCGGATTATTCAAAATTCAACAAGGTAGCGTTCGTCAATATCTGCCGGTTCCAGGACGTCGATATTGTGATTACCGACGATAAAGTGCAACAGGATGCCGTCGCGCGCCTCGAAGATAACGGCGTAAAAGTAATGATTGTTTAATAACCCCTGTAACGAAGATTAATATATCATACTTCACCGGACATCTGAATATTATCAGAAGGCAATCCGCCGTCTGTTTGAATACAAAATAAAACGCCGTTACCATACCAATACGAACGATCAGTATGATAACGGCAAGAATTTTTGTTATAACAATTTATAAAGCTAACGCTCTTCTCTGAAGTACGACAGCCCCAAATGTCCCGGTGGTTCATTCTCACGGCTCTTTCTTAACGAAACAACTACGAGCACGATAATGGTGACCACGTAAGGCAGCATCTTGAAAAGCTCCTGCGACGAACGCGTCAGCCCCGGAATATAGAAGAAAAGCCAGAACAACACACCAAACAGGTATGAGCCCCAAATCGCGTGCGGTGGCTTCCATCGCGCAAAGATAACCAAAGCCACAGCCAGCCAGCCCAGTTTTTCAATACCGCCGTCATTGGCCCATGTGCCCTTGATATAGTCCATGACATAATAGAGCCCGCCCATGCCTGTCACTGCAGAACCGATGCAGGTCGCGAGGTATTTATAGCGCGTAACGTTGATTCCCGCTGCGTCCGCTGTCGCCGGGTTTTCCCCGACCGAGCGAAGGTTGAGCCCCTTGCGTGTCCGGTTCATAAACCAGTTAATAAACACCGCCATGATAATCGCCGCATAGACCATGAACCCAAGGCCGGTTAAAATGCTGATATCAGTGAAAAACGGCAGTGTCGACCTGAATGCCCCGCTGGTGGTCGCGACCGATATCTGCCCGACACCGCCGGCCATCTTATTCATAACGCCGCCGAAAAGGTTAGCAACACCGGAGCCGAAAATGGTCAGCGTCAGACCGGTTACATTTTGGTTGGCGCGCAATGTGATGGTCAGAAAGCTGTATATCAAACCGCCAAGCGCCGAAACCGCCATAGCGCTGAAAAGCGCAATCACCATGCCCACAAACGCCTGAGGTTCCGCTGCCGAAGTTTCATAGATAAACGCACCCGCAAGCCCGGCGATACCGCCGAGATACATGATGCCGGGAACACCGAGGTTTAAGTTCCCCGATTTCTCGGTCAGAATTTCGCCCATTGCACCGAACAGGATAACCGTTCCAAAAATAATCGCGGCTTGACTTAATGAGAAAATTTGCGTCATGCTAATTCGCCTCCCTTTCTGTGCCGGAATATCAGTCGATAATTGATAAAGAATTCACTGCCGAGAATAAAGAACAGGATGATACCCATAATCATCTGGGAAGCGTAATCGTTAAGGTCAAATTGTGAGGCAATTTGAATCGCCCCTTTTTCTAGGAATACCAGCAGCACCGCCACCAGTATCATCACAAAGGTGTTGAATTTTGCCAGCCATGCCACGATGATCGCGGTAAACCCGCGTCCGCCGGCCGTACTGGTGCTGATGGTATGCGACGCACCCGCTACCGCTATGAATCCGGCAAGCCCGCAAATCGCACCCGATAAAAACATGGTCCGCACCACGACTTTTCTTACATTGATGCCGACATATTTCGCTGTCCGTTCGCTTTCGCCGACAACCGCGATTTCGTACCCCTGTTTGGAGTAACGCAGGTAAACATACATAGCAACAGTCAGCGCCAATACCAGCAAAATATTAACGATATACTGCTGTCCGAATACAGGCGGCAGCCAGCCGGCCTGTGTACGCTGGTTGATGATGCCCACCGTATTGGATCCATACGGGTTCTCCCATTTGGCTACAAAGAAAGATGTCAGCTGTATCGCCACATAGTTCATCATCAGCGTAAACAGCGTTTCGTTTGTTTTAAATCTGGCTTTAAAAATCGCCGGTATAACGCTCCATAGCGCACCCGCTATTAAGCTCGCAGCCGCCATTGATATGAACAGCAGCCATGTCGGCAGGACATCGCCAAAATAAATCATGCAGGCCGCTGTCGCAATCCCGCCGGCTAAAACCTGACCTTCAGCACCGATATTCCAAAACCGCATTTTAAACGCCGGAGCAAGCCCGATACCGATGCAGAGCAGCATCACAGCATCACGCGCTGTGACGAATATCCGTCTTGATGTGCCAAACGCACCTTTCCACATCGCCGCATACACTTTGATCGGATTTAATCTCACCATCGCATAAATGACCACCGCACAAACGGCAAGCGCCAGCACGACGGATATGATTCGGATAAGCCACGCCCGCCATGAAGTGATGTCCTGACGTTTGGTGATGCGTACAAACGGTTCAGTATGTAAATGGCTCATTTCTTTTTCTCCCCTCCGACACGGGTCATCATCAGGCCGACCTCGTGTTTATCGATATCTCGCGCATCCACAACGCCGCTGACATGTCCGCCGCAAAGCACCAATATGCGGTCGCAAAGTTCAAGCAGCACATCTAAGTCTTCACCGACAAAAATCACGGCCACGCCGTTCTCTTTTTGCTGGTTGATTAAGTCATAGATGGTATATGATGAATTGATGTCCAGTCCTCTCACCGCATACGCTGTCATCAGCACCATCGGTACAGATGAAATTTCCCGTCCGACCAAAACCTTTTGGACGTTTCCGCCCGAAAGTTTTCTGACCATCGTCGAAACGCCCGGCGTATCGACTTCCAGTTCGTTAATAACGCGTTCCGCAAGATTGCGCGGTGATTTTCTGTCGGTGAAAGCCGACCGTCCCGAACGGAAGCTGCGTAGCATCATGTTATCGGTCAGGTCCATACTGCCGACCAGCCCCATGCCGAGTCTGTCCTCGGGGACAAAAGAAAGCGCAACGCCCATGTTCGCGATATCCCGCGGATTTTTACCAATCAGTTCTTCGCTTTCCTTAGTGCCCGGATGGATATAGGAGATACTGCCTGATTCCACTTTTTGCAGGCCGGCGATGGATTCTAAAAGCTCCTTCTGTCCGCATCCTGAAATACCGGCAATCCCAAGCACTTCGCCGCTTCGCGCCTCAAACGAAACGCCGTCCAGCTTTTTGATGCCGTCCTCATCTATTACCGTTAAATCTTTAATGGCCAAACGGGTTTCCGGATTTTTCGGTTCACGACGTTCAATATTCAAAGTCACCGGCCGCCCGACCATCATATTGGTCATCTCTTTGGCATTGGTTTCAGCCGTAATCATGTCGCCCACATACTTGCCGCGCCGCATGACCGCAACCCGGTCGGATATTTCCTCCACCTCGTGCAGTTTATGCGTGATAATCACAATCGCTTTGCCGTCGTCACGCATGTTACGGAGCACAGCAAAAAGTTTATCCGCTTCCTGCGGTGTTAAAACTGCCGTAGGTTCATCGAGTATCAATATATCTGCGCCTCTGTACAGCACCTTTACAATTTCCACCGTTTGCTTTTGTGAAACGGACATATTATATATTTTTCTTTCAGGGTCTACTTCAAAGCCGTACTGTGACGATATCGCCATGACTTTTTCGCTGACGGCACGCATATCCAGCTTTCCCTTGCCCGGCAAGCCCAATATAATGTTTTCGGCGGCTGTCAACACATCCACAAGCTTAAAGTGCTGGTGAATCATGCCGATGCCAAGGTCATACGCATCCTTCGGGCTACGGATCGTGACCTCTTTCCCGTCAACAAATACCTCGCCTTCATCAGGAAAGTAGATGCCTGAAAGAATATTCATCAAAGTTGTTTTCCCGCTGCCGTTTTCACCCAGCAACGAGAGGATTTCTCCCCGTTTTATATCCAAACAAACCTTATCGTTTGCCACAACCGGGCCAAAGGTTTTCGTGATATCCCTCATTTTTACTGCGGATTCAACTGCGTTCAATACAGGTCCTCCTTTTTTAATCAGAGAAAGCCGCTCAAATGGGCGGCTTTCCCGTAATTCTTTTTACTAAATGATTAGTTTAATTCGGTAATACCGTCGATGCGCAGTCCGAAGTAAGGTGCGCTGCGTTGTACGGATTCTTCAAATACGCCGTCAACGATAGCTTCGCCGGAATCTTTTACCCAGTCGCCGTCCGTATCAAATACCGGTGTCGAGGTGATGGTTTCGCCGCCGACTGTGAAGTTCGCGGTATCGAACACTTTAAGTGAGCCGTCCTTCAGAGCAGCTTCAACTTCAGCAACTTTTTCAGCTGTGCCAGCTGCGCAGCTTTCGCCGAGTTCGGAGATCATAACCGCACCCGCTTCATATCCTGCTGCCCAGTCGGTCATGATTTCTTCGCCGCTTAAGACGCAGTTAAATGCATAGGTGTAGTAAACACTCCAGTCATTCTGTGCGCTTGTCAGAGCAGCTTTCGGTGCAACTGACAGCATGCTGACATTGTAACCAACGCAGTAGATTTCAGTTCCGGATTCAAGCGCTGCTTCGCAGGCAGACGGTGCTCCGGTTGAATCAGCGTGCTGGCTTGTGATGATGCAGCCCTGAGAAATCAGCGCGTTTGCAGCTTCAGCTTCAGCAGTCGGATCATACCAAGAGTTGGTATAGGTCACTAACATCGCGACATTATCAACGATTGATTTTACGCCAAGGTAGAAACCGGTATAGCCGGAAACCACTTCGTCGTACGGATATGCGCCAACATAACCAATTTTGATGTTGCCGTCAGCGTCGATGCTTGAAGCAGGCACTTTGCCGTCAGCAACGAGCTCAGCCAGTTTCATACCAGCCACAACACCAGAAACGTATCTGGACTGATAGGTGTGGTTAAATGCATTTTTGAAATTAGCAAGACCAGAAACTGCAGCCATGTCACCAGTCATAGAAACGAAAGTCACGTCAGGATTTTCGCTTGCAGCCTGTTGCATATAGCTTTGATGGCCATAGCTGTCTGAGAAGATGTAAGAACAACCTTGTTCAACCAGGTCGATCGCCGTATCATAAGCGTTTTCATCTTCTTCGATGTTATACTTCCAGATAATCTGGTCATCGGCAATACCTGTTGCAGCAGCAGCGGCTTTAATGCCGTCGATGTGCGCGCTGTCATAACCAACGTTTTCATCGCCGATCAGGATAACACCAATTTTCACTGCTTCTTCTTCTACAACCGCTTCTTCAGGAGCGTCTGCAGCTTCAGAAGATGCTTCTGCGGGTTCTGCCGCCGGTGTGCCGCATGCAGCAAGGCCGATAACCATGCTGAGTACCAGCAACAACGTAATCAATTTTTTCATACATTTTCCTCCATAATTTATTAGTTCTAATTATAATCAGAGCTGCTTTTGCGAATCATCCAAATCCGGCGGATCCGGCATAAGATTGCGTCACTGCCCGCAATGCGTCCGCTTACTTTTGTATAACAACTATCAGCGTATGCCGTTAAGCGTTCGATTCGGTTTTCAAATGCCTTTTCCTGGTTTGTCCTCAGCAGTTCTATTATTTAATATATTTGAGAGGTTCAGAATCGAATCCTCGTTCCACTCTTTTTAAATCTCCGTCAGCCGGTTTCCCAAATAAATATCCGTATACGCACCCATTTTAAAACAGCTAACGCCCTCTATTCAGTCGTTACCGCATAGTCTGCTTAGCGCATATTCTTTCTCAAAAAAAAACGGAGTCTAAAACAATGTGATACAATCCGGTTAGATGGCTTTGACGGGCATATCCTGCGACGCTGCATATTGGTTACCCTGTGCGTATAAAGGTGACTTGCAATTATATTCACCGCCTAATTTGAATAGTAATAAATACTATAATGTATATTTTACTATTGCTCGGTGCTCACCGCAAGTGTTTATTTATTTTAAATGTGAATTCTTTTGCTGATAAGGCCTTTTTTGGCAAACCGCTGAGCGGCGCATCAGCACACGATTACGCTTTCCCCACAATAATCCCTTTGCTGCCGGTTTTATTTTTAAATAGCTCCTCGGTCGCCAGCGCAATTTTCGTCACGCTGAAATCCTGCCCTTCCGGATAGATATAAAAGGTGTCTTTTAGGGTATTAAGGTCAATACAGTCACCGTGTTTGCCCAGGTAATTATATTCGATATGGCATGAGTACATGGATGGCACGGTTTTTTCAATGGTATAGGGCGCATCGTTATAATTACCCGACACCATAAATCCCTGCATGTTATGCGTCAGTTTCGCCTTGCCAAGGTCAATGTAGCCCTTTGCGTTGGGCAGGCTGTCCACCCTGACATCACAACTCAAAGAATAAGTCCCGTCCAGCACTTCCTGCTTCACATTCTCCCGCTCCCATTCATACCAGTCTGGGATGTGCGCAAATTCCGTAACACCATCATCACCGGATAAACGGCCGTATTCGCTCATCGTCCACATCTTGCCGCAGTGTGTGCATTTCAGCTTATCATCCTGAGATGTCATCCGGTATTCCGTCCGGCACATCGGGCACTGATACAACACCTTATGCAGCCCTTCCGCACGCTTCGGATAGGTCACCCGAACCTGGTTGTCCCATTGCCATTGATAATCATCATAAGTGAATTCACGCTGGATCGCCTGGTTAATTGTATCGGCATTCTGTTGCCCCAGCTCTTCCCCCGTAAACAGGCACTTCATGGTGGAGGCAACACGCGTACCTCTCTCGGTCAGATTCCAGAACGGAGAGTTGATATGGTGCCCGTGGTTGATGATGACCACCAGCGGCACCTTTAACAGCTTCGCTAATTTACCAATTGATTCCGGCAGTAATGCGTTCGTTCCGCAAAGGCTGTATCGTGCTTCCGGATAAACGATTGCGATATCACCATTGTCAACGACAGTACAAAGATGCCGGACCAGCGTCATATCCTGCGTGAACTTTCGCGTGCAGATGCACCCGACGGCGCGGAGCAGCCACTCGCTGATCAGAAACCCGTCTATCGCCACGACGCTGTTGGTGCGGTGAGGCTTTGTCGCTTCCGCCACCACTTTGAAATCCAAGAAAGCATTATGGTTCACCAGCAGCAAATACGGCGGTTTAATGCCCTCCATATTGATCCTGGTCACAACGCTCTGATGCTTTTTCACATCAAAATAAGAAAGCAGCCTGATCAGAAACCGGAGTGACTGGCGCTTTGGCTTTTTGCTCATATCAAACCGTTTAAACTGATCCTGAGAAACCTTCTTCATTATTTTCTCCCCTGCTTTCTTTGATTAATGATATTTTTATTTGATGCGGATGAACCAGCGCGTTTTACGCGGATAATTATATGTATGTTTCACTGTTTTATTATGCTGATAATGAGTTTCCATTATACCATCCGGTCGACTGGTTTACCATCTAATTTTGCTCCGCCTAAACTACAAATGCCGCCTTTACTCAGCCCCGTGTTCGGATAAATAAAAAGGCCTGCAGGTTAACAGGTCTTTTTGGTAAAGGAGAAAAGATGATCGTCTGTTCAGTGCGCACCCTTTCTTTTATCTTCAGTGTTTTAGCTGGCGCAGGATGCCCTTCGCGAAGCCATGCGTCTATGGTATCTGTTTACAAAAGATTAATAAACATTATAACAGCCCTTTAAACATTGTGATTTGCTCTTTCCCATCCAAGACACCGATCTCCAGCTCAATCACCTGTTTTTCTTTTGGCTTAATGGTCTTTAAAAACCCTTTTTCACGCGCTTCCTTAATGCCGACCGGATACGTATTTGCAGGCTCCATTGCCACTACATACTCCTGTTCGGCCAGCATCTTCCACTGGTTCCCGATTGGCAGCACATTGGCATTGTATCCCAAATATACACCCAGTTGTTTGTCATTATTAATGACCGCCATATAAACACGGTTTCGGTCCATCGGCATATTATGTGCAAATGTTTCATATTTATAGTCATGCAGCGGCGGGGTAACCGATGAAAAGTCCTTTGCTCCAGGTTGATCACAGGTTACCAAGTTGTCCACTGAATCCGCAGATGAGTACACCTTTGATTTTTCGCTCGCAATCGGGTAAGGCTCGTTGACATGGTACATAATCATAAACGGCGATTCCAAATACCCTTCGTTTTCAACGGTATCGGTAATCAATATTTTGGGCTGGCCGAGCACGCACTTTATTTCGCGCGTCATAACGATGTTTTCGCCGTATATAATCGCTTCACGCATTCTCCCCGTGACTTTGACGATATAGTCATCGCCTTCCCAATATTCGTCAATCCAAAACCGCTCACATGGTGTATGGGATATCCGGCCGTGCAGTCCGTGAAAGACGCCGTTGTCCTCGCAGGGTTCTCCCACCTGAATTAAACCGCAGGTCGTGAGCAGCCCGCCGTAAAAATTTCGCAGCCACTGGTGCCCCTGGTTCTCAAAATACTCGGGATTCGCCATCCCGACCTTTGAGCTCCAGGCAATCGGAACGCCCTTATATGATGCATCTCCAATGTCCATCCCCCGGTCTAAAAGCACGGTGAACATCAAGCCGTCGCCCGCATTCACCTGCACGGCACGCAGTCCTTTTGCCCTGCCTTCTTCAAAAGTCACAAGTTTTGCGTCCACAATCTGCTTCATGCTGCTGACATGTTTCAACAGTTCGTCTTTTGCTATTTCTTCTCCAAACAGCCTCACTATGTTCACCTCAAAAACTTATTCCTGAAAATCCGCTACGTTATCCTGTGTGACCACGATAATCCCGGTATCCACGATATCCGGCAGCGGATTAACATCCGAGTCGCTACCCAATATCTCAACCCGGTTATGGTTGTAATCATACAGCATCTTTAATCCATAATAACTCATCGTAAAAGTGCGCTGGACAAGCGTTGCCTCGACTTTTCCTTCCTGCACCAGATCAAGCACTGCAGAATCCTTATCAAACGCGACAACCTTCACCTCACCGAATTTATTACTCTCGCTGAGTGCGATAGCCGCACCTACACCGCTTGCCGCATCAGTTCCGAATATACCGACAATTTGGGGATTGTCCTTAAGCATCTGATTCGCTACATTTGCCGCAATCCCGGGATCTGCCTCGTCATTCATGACCGCCACAACGTGAATATCCGGATAATATTCCGCCATACATTCAGTGAATCCGCGCTTGCGTTCATCAAGGCTGTATATGCCGGGGATGGTCAGTATCCCCACGTCGCCTTTTTCGCCGATGCTTTCGGCGATGATCTGCGCCGCAACATATCCGGAATGGTAATTATCCGTCCCAAGATACGTCAGCCGGTTGCTTTTTGGGGCATCCGTGTCAATACATACCACCGGAATGCCTTTTTCAATCGCATCATTGATTGGCTCCACCATGGCTTCCGGATCAATCGGGCACACCAGTATGCCTGCCGGATTTTCTTTCACGACCTGTTCAAAGATATCCACCTGGCGCATCGCGTCCGATCCGTTTTCTCCGGTAAACACGACGTCTACATCCAGTTCTCTGCCTGCCGCTTCAAGCCCGATACGGTGGTCCTGCCAATAAGGCAGAATGATATGCATCCCTATTGTGTAATAAACCTCCCCGTTGTCTTCGTTGGCCTGTTCGGCGCTTTCCTGGCTGACGGTCTCGGTTGGTGCATACGTCGCATCCGGCGCATCATAAATTGAACCGCAGGCAACACAAACAACCGCCGTCACCAAAACAAGCATCATAACTATAGCTTTTTTCATAAGCACCTCTTTGCCTTTTTAAAGAGTTCTGCCGATACTAATATTATGATAATATCAGCCTACTGCCATTTTTCTTTATTATCAATAAGGGTAAGTTCATATTTGTTGCACTATTTTATGATTTTGGGGATGGTCAGTTCAGCGTTGGTGCCGATTCCCCTCATGCTGTAGAGTTTAAGTCCGTATTCTGCGTTGAAGATCAATTTGACTCGTTCGTTAATATTGACCATGCCGAGCCCGACCGTCAGCGGCTCGCCTTCGTACATGTCAGTACCCGTGGCCAGCCGGTGATTGATCCTGTCCAGCATTTCTTTATCAATACCAAGCCCGTCATCTTCAATATTGATTACGAGGCTGTCCGTTATCAATCTGGCGGCAATCCTGATCGTGCCCTTGCTGGGTTTTAACTCCAGCCCGTGAATAATGGCGTTTTCCACCAACGGCTGTATAATCAGCTTCGGGATCAGGCATTTCTTTGCCTCTTCCTCAATTTCTTTTACCACGACGAATTTATTGTTAAACCGGTATTGCTGGATTTTGAGATAGTTGTCGATGTTTTTAATCTCTTCTTCCAGCGTCACCATTTCATTTTTATTCGTGATCGAATACCGGAAGATATCCGCAAGCGCCTTTACCATTTTTGCGATATTAACGACGCCTTCGTCAATCGCCTCGCCGCGAATGGATTCCAGTGTATTATATAGGAAGTGCGGGTTAATCTGTGACTGGAGCGCATCAATTTCCGCCTGCTTTTTCATGACGCCGGCCGAGTATTCCGATTCAATCAATTCCGTCAGACGCAGCGTCAGTGAATTCAGGTCGTTATACATCGGTGCAAGCTCATTGCCTGTCTGCGTATTATGAAGCTTCAAATCGGTATCACCGCTGACAATGGCATGCAGCGCATTTTCCGCGTTTGTGATCGGACGGTAAACGTGCCTGATAAACAGATATGCCATCAGGATATTAAGCAGAACCAGAACAACACTTGACGATAGAATAACATAATAAATATTCTGCGGGTGGTCGCTGAATACGTCGCTGCTGGTTATATAATAGAGCGTACACCCGTGCCCTGTGTTCTTGTTATAAAACACATACTTTTCCTGGCCCAAAGCGTCCAGCTGCAGCGTTCCCGTTGTTTCGGTGATCTGCCCTTCCAGCATCCGGTTCCGGATGATTTCGTCGTCCCCCAACGAATTCTTCTTTCTGAACGACATGATAATATCGCCGCTTTGATTGGTCAGGATGATTGAACCAATATCCAATAAACCCAGCTTATCAAAATACTCACCGGTCTGTCCCCAGTGTTTTTCAAGCGCAATAATCGCATATTCTTCGAGGTCTGCATCCGGCTGGTAGTATTTAATGCTGAGCAGCGATTGTGATAAATTATCGCCCTCTGTGCGCAGCAGCCTGTCGCCGTCTTTCCGGCTCGCCAACAGCGTATCAAACTGGGACTGGTTGTTGCTGAGATAAAAGTATGGGGAATATGGGTTAACATATGTAATCATCCCGCCCTTTGGACGGTAGATTGAAACCCCGGAGATATCCTCATTCATTTTAAAGATGATATCAACGATGGTGTTTAGTTCTGAATTGGCGCTTTCAATGGTGATGGCTTCGTCTTTTTGTTTAAAATAAAAATAGGACTCGTCATAGACCATAATGGACATCCGCTCCAAACGGTCAAGGTCCAATCCGATATTCAGCGATGCCTGATCTAAATACTCTTTGACTGTATCGATGTTTCTGCGTTCGTTTGAGATACTGGTATACTTGAGGTTGATCAATCCATAGGCAATCTGCGTCACCAAGACCAAGACAAAATACAGGCCGATGGTCGTGACAAGATTGGCCCTTATTTTAAACATCTTTGCCTGGCTGAAAAACTTCCTCGCGCGTTCTATGGCATTAGTAATCCACCGCTCAAACATGCTTACCCCATTAAAATTAAAGGTTCAACAGAAATTCATTATATATATAGTTTTCGGTATTCGGTCGGGTTTACGCCGACTTTTTTCTTGAATATCCGGCTGAAGTATTTGCTGTCATTATATCCTACCATTTGAGAGATATCCACAATCTTATATTTAACGTCTATTAACATCTCCTTTGCGGTTTCAATGCGATGGTTAATGAGATACTCGCTAAAATTCTCCCCCGCCTTTTTCCGGAAAATACCGCTCACATAGGACGGGTTTAAGCATACCAGTTTGGCGACGTCGTCCAAACCAATATCATTCATATAGTTCTCCGCAACAAAGGCCTTGATTTCCTGTATAATCTTATCCCCGCCTTTATCTCGCAGTTCGGAATATGCTTCGATAAATTTATTAAACGTATCTAATATAACAGCCTGTATTTGAGCAATCTCCGCACAGTTGTTGATTTTTGCGATAATCGCTTCCTTGGTAAACGCTGCATCATTATCCAACTGCGCTTTTTTTCTGAAAATTGATTTGTCCAGAAGGTCAGCAAGTTCATACCCGATTTGGTGGAAAATGAGCAGGTTGCTTTTTTTCTGTTCATTTGCGGCTTCAAACTGGCGCTCCATCTCACGCGCAAAACCTTTAACATCAAAAACGTCAAACAGCACCGATATCCGCTTTTCTGCCCGGACATCCAGCACGTTTTTAGCCGATTCAATTTTATCAGCAATCTGTGCTGCGTCAATGATTCGGTCCTTGCCCAGAACCACGCGCGCCTTTGCCACATTTACTGCGGATTGATATGATTTTTGGAGCGCGTTGATATCGTTTACCGGCTCGCCGATGCAAAAGGTCATGCTGAATTCGGACGGCTTCTCTTTTTTCTCGCGGTATGCCTGCTGCAGTAGGCCCGCCATCTGCTGAACAGCCTGAGGCTGGTTCGGGTCAGTGTTAACCACAACCATAAACCGATTGTCGCTCTGTCTTTCCATAAATACCTGTTCAAACAAACCTTCTGAGTGCTTGTTCTTAAACCGGCTGATGATTTCCTGGCATTGTATCTGGACCTGCTGCCGGGATTCACTGCTGGGCGTGTCGCATAACGCCAATATAATATTGAAGCTGCCTTCCTTAAAATCAGTTCCGTATGTTTGATTCAGTGAAGCGATAGACGCATTCTTTTTCGTTTGGTTGATGACCGCAAGCATGTCCTGCCCGAGCATCTGCATGTTGCTGAGTTCCAGCTTTGTTTTGATGTGGGATTGGTTCTCTATCTTCTTTTTAACGTTCAGCAGCGTCTTTTGAAGTTCATCCTCGTCTATTGGTTTTAGGAGATAATCAAACGCATCATAAGCCACCGCCGACTTCGCGTAGTCAAAGTCATTATAACCGCTGATAATGATGAATTCCGCCTCAATTCCCCTTTCCCGCACAGACTTAATCAGTCCGATACCGTCCAGTTCCGGCATCCGGATATCTGTGATTACAAGGCTGGGCTTTTTCTTCTCAATGAGTTTCAGCGCAGCCATCCCATCGTACACTTCATCAATGATTTTAAATCCCAGAGCTTCCCAGTCAATAATTTTTTTGATGAGTTTACAGATTCTTATTTCATCATCGGCGATCAAAACACTAATCATTAAACTCCCCACCTTTTCACTGTTATCACCATACTACCACTAAAATGTTTGCCTATCAACGCATTGCCCTTCAATTTATTTTACGGCTTGTAACACATTTTCACGTGCTTAATACGCAAATATTCATACAGGCCTTCCGGGCCGTGTTCATGTCCGAATCCGCTGTCCTTCCATCCGCCGTAAGGTGCGTTCATCACGCCGGCGTCGGGATTGTTGACAGCGATGTTACCCGCCTGGATTTCATCCGCGCACCGCTTTGCGGTGTACAAGCTGTTGGTATAGACAATAGCCGCAAGCCCATAGTCCGTATCATTCGCCAGCGCAATCGCCTCGTCCAGTTCATCATAAGGCATCACTCCGACAAGCGGACCGAATGTTTCTTCGCGCATGACCAGCATACCGTGATTGACATCCCGCAAGATTGACGGTTCAAAGAAATAGCCCCGCTTCCGCGGAACGCTGCCGCCGCAGACCAGTGTCGCGCCCTTTTCCAGCGCGTCCTCAATATGCCGCTGTGTCGTTTCGATTCCCTTCAGCGTACACATCGGGCCGACATCACAGGCTTCTTTGGCGCCGTCTCCGATAATGAGGGCTTCGGCTTTTGCTTTAAACAATGATAAAAATTCCTCATAGATTCTTCGCTGTACATATATCCGGTTTACAGCGATACAAATCTGGCCCATATTCCGGAATGACCGACGTACGGCGCCTGCCCCTGCTTTTTCTAAATCGCAATCGCTGTGCACAATCATCGGCAGACTGCCGCCGAGTTCCAATGACACTTTCTTAAGTCCGGGCATGCTGTTCGCCAACACTTCCCGTCCGACTGCGGTTGATCCGGTAAAGGCTACTTTTTTTATCTTTGGATTTTTCAGTAATAACGGCCCGATAGCTGCGCCTTTTCCCGTTGCCGCATTGACGACGCCTCTTGGAAAAGGCGCTTTCAGCATACATTCAATAAACATAAGCGGGCTGAGCGGCGTTTCCGAAGGCAGTTTACATACGATTGTACAACCGGCTGCAAGCGCACCGCCGAGCTTCCATGCCAGCAGTTCGATCGGATAGTTCCATGGCGATATTGCCGCAGCGACGCCGATAGGCTGGTAGATTACCCTGCTTTCCACATTCGCTTTGTCTCCCGGAATAATCCGGCCACAGACACGTTCGCCTTCCTCCGCATAATACCGTAAAATATCCGCGCCTTTCAGCACCTCTCCCTTTGCTTCGGCCAGCGGCTTGCCCTGTTCCATTGTCATCAGCATTGCAATCCGGTCTGCGCTTTGCCGCACGTACTCCGACGCTTCCCTTAAAAGCGCGCCGCGTGCATACGGCGTCAGTCTCGACCAATCGCCGAACGCCGCATCGGCCACGTTCACCGCTTCTTCTATATCCTGTTCAACAGCTGCCGGGGCGGTCGCGATAACTTCCTCGGTTGCGGGGTTAATGACCGTGATGGTCTCGCTTCCCGCTCCTTTTGTCCATTCCCCGCCGATCAGCATCTTTTGTTCAATCATCCTGGCGCTCCGTTTTTCATCGTTCATCTTCATCCACCACGCAGGTTACCCATAACAGCGTCAGCGGCAGAATGCCGGTTTGGATAGTGGTATGAAATTCTCCTGGTGGAACATAGAGGCTGTCACCGGGCCTGATATCATATTCGTCTTCCCCGACAACCATTCTGCCTGTTCCCGAAATAACGTAGTAAATCTCCTCCATATCACCGTGCGTATGGCCGGTAGTTGTGCCGGTCGGGTAAACGGTTGTATGGCCCATCGTCAGTCTGCGCGAGGGCGAATCTTTTTGATCAATCAGGTAGTACGTATCCCTTAAGACACGGCTTGCCCTGTCTTTAACATTATATCTTAACGATCTGGGATCATTGTCTTCTTCTTTATCGCCAACATTGATGATATGTTTCATGCCGTTTCCTCCGTCTTGATCATCGCGTCTTCTTTGTATAACTCAGATTAACCGTTGAAAATATGATAAGAAAGTGATAATTTAAATATAGCTGCAACAAACATATGTTGCAGCTATCTGGTTGGTTAGCACTGCGCTCCTTACGGTTTGCAGTGTTAACTTTTATTTACTTGTTTGAGTAAATAAATGTTGACACATTATTCAGCCATCTTGAAGTAAGTGTCTTTCATAGTTGAAACGAAGTCATAGGCCATTTGTTCCTGAGTTTCCTGATAAGTCGCAAGACCATCTTTCTTCAGCAGGAAGTATCCGGAGTCGATGAACAGCAGTTCGTCATCAGCTAAGCCGAGTTTTTCTCTGTCAATCACATATCCGTCAGCAAACAGCTTCAATGCATATGTTCCAACATAGCCCATTGCCCAGGAGCTCTGAGTCATTGTTCCGAACATATAGCCATTTTCGATAGCTGTCAGTACGTCTGAAGAGTCGTCGATGCCGATTGCAACAACACCAAGGTCAGATTCCATTTCGTTCATTGTCTTACCAAGAACTTGCGCATTAACGTAACCGGTACATACAATACCATCAACTTCGTCGATGTAAGATGATACCATCGCAGAAATCGCTTCTTCTGCAGGTTCGGTTGCGTCTGTGTCAGCTAATTCCCACTCAAGCGTGAAACCAGCGTTTTCCGGTTTTGCCAGAACTTCAGCAATCGCTGCCTGTCTGTCCTGCGTGTTGGTGTCAGCAAGGCTGGAGCACAAGTGAACCAGTTTACCTTCTGTCAGGCCGCGCGCCTTCAGTTCGTCAACAATCGCCTGAGTTGCATAGCCAACAGATGCGCCAACATCGGTTGCATAGCAGAAGCTTGCTTTGGTCGGTGTTGCCGGCTTTCCGCCCATGGTGACAACCGGGATACCCTGGTCAACCAGTTCGGAAATCTTTTCGTTACCAGCAACAGCATCCGCTGTGAACATTCCGATACCGCCTACACCGCCGGCTACGAGGCCGTCAATGATCGCGTTTTGTTCGGTCTGATCCCAGTTCTGCGGGCTTGTTACGTTAGGTGAAGGAATCCCTAAGTCGATAGCTGCTGCCTGTGCACCGAATGCCCAAGGATCGAAGAACGGATGAACGCCTCCGTATACGATAGCAAAGTTATAGTTTGCTTCCCCCATGGTTCCAACATCTTCCGATACGTCCATTTCAACGTCCAGCTCATTAGCTGTTTCTGCACCGGATTCGGTAACATCAGTGGTGCTTCCCGCGCCGCAGCCGACGACGCCCATTAATAGCATTGCGACTATCAATAGGATTACAATACCTTTTTTCATTTTTTCGTTTCCTTTCCTATGGTTTTTATTAAGCCTTTCGGCTTAAATGTTAAAAGCCTTTAGTCCATAATCAGGCTCATAATTTTTTTGCTCATCTCATCATATGATTTTGAGTTGTTCAGTTCCCCCACTATCATGCCATCCTTAAAAACGATGATACGGTCCGAAATCTGAATGAGTTCCGGCATATCCGATGTAATGCAGATGACGGACTTGCCTTCTTCGGTTAGCTGATACATCAGGCGGTGAATCTCCGCCTTTGTTTTAATATCAATGCCGACTGTCGGCTCATCGATAATCATGATTTCAGGGCTCACCGCCAAGCCTTTACCGAGGTTCACTTTCTGCTGGTTCCCCCCGCTTAGGTTTCTGACTGTCTGCTTTAAGCTCGGCGTTTTGATGCTGAGTTCGGTTCTGTATTTCTCGGATATCTCCTTTTCCAGCTTCATATTAAGCAGCCCCAAAAATCCTCTGATTCTATGCAAAACAGATGATGTCAGATTAATCTTGACGTTATGGTCTAAAAACAGCCCTTCCTCTTTTCTGTTTTCGCTCAAATAGCATAGCTTATGCTTGCGCTGCGTCTGCGTGATGTTTCTGGGTTTCACTGTTTTTCCGTTAATGCGCTGCTCACCTTCTAAAATCTGGTCATATCCAATCAGTGCGCGAGCAAACTCTGTCCGCCCCGCACCGACCAGCCCGTACCAGCCCAGCAGTTCGCCTTGTTTAAGCACAAATGACTTTGGTTTCGGCGCATCAACGCTTCGGATTCCCCTGGCTTCCAGTACAATAGCCGCCTTATCAAAGTTCCTCATATTCTGCGCCCGGAATTCTTCCGTCCGTCCGACCATCCGTTCAATCAGCTCATCCCTTGAAATATCCTTAATCGGTGTGGATATCTCACCGGTTTTTTTAGAGAGTGCATTCTTGCCGTCGCGCAGTACCGTAACTGCATCCGCGACATCAAACACTTCTTCAATTTTGTGCGATACAAAAATAAAGGATACGCCCTCCGCTTTCAGCTTTTTAATCAGTTTAATCAGCATCTCGGCTTCATTAATGGATATAGAAGCCGTCGGTTCGTCCAGTAGAATAATCTTGGCATCTGATGATAATGCTTTCGCAATCTCAATCAGCTGTTTCTGTCCGGCGCTCAGCAGTTCCACGTTCTTTTCGGGCGGAACTTCCAGTCCGACCATATCAATATATTTTTGCGCTTCTCTGTTCAACTCCTTTTGGTTGACCTTCATTGTCATCTTGTCGCTGTAATGCTCAATCATGATGTTTTCGGCCACAGAGAACGTCGGGAATAAATTTCTTTCCTGATGCACCACATTGATGCCGGATTTAAATGCGTCCATCGGCGCCTTAAACGAAACCGCTTCACCATTTAAAAACATGGTACCTTCGTTTTGTTCAAAAACGCCGGTAATGATTTTAATCAGCGTTGATTTTCCTGCGCCGTTTTCTCCCATCAGTGCATGAATTTCACCGCTTTTCACTTTAAAATCGACATTGTCGAGTGCTCTGACGCCCGGGAAAATCTTTGTAATGTTTTTTAATTCAAGTACGGTTTGTGCACTCATAACGCCGCACGCTCCCTTCTTTCGCGTTGTTCTTCACGGTAAGATCTCAGTCTGTCAACGCCGACGGCGAGCAGTATGATGATCCCTTCCAGAAACTCAACGATATAAACATTCACTTCCATGTGGACCACACCGTTTGACACAACGGCCAACAGCAGTCCGCCGAGAAACGCGCCGACGACATCCACACGTCCGCCTTCCATCCGCGTTCCGCCGATTAGCGGCGCCGCGAAAGAGAACAGCATCCAGTCCTGCCCGATATCCGCTCCGATGGAGCCCAGCCGCGTGGCAAACAAGATGCCGGCGAATGAGGCGATAAATGCGGAAATCATGTGTTTAATGATAATGACCTTCTTAACATTTATCCCTGATAGCTCTGCCGCTTTCTGGTTGCCGCCTATTGCCAGCACCTGGCGCCCGAAGCTCGTCGATTTAAACATAAAGCTTAACAGTACCGTAAAGATCAGTGTGAACACTATCATCAGCGGAATCCAGTTAAAGAAGTTATAGATTCCGATAAAATCAAAGCCGTGAGGCAGATTATAAAACGGATTTGCCTTCGTGATTGTCAGCGTAATCCCGGTAAAAACGCTCATGGTCGCTAACGTGGTCAGCCAGGAAATTTCGCCCGTAGCCCCGAGACCGGTAATAATCAGTCCGTTGAATGCGCCGCAGCAGGCGCCGATCATCAGTGCAATCAGTATGGCAACGCCCCAGTGAATCCCCGCACGCTGGATCATGGCCCCGACGATAACCGCCGCCAGCCCGCCGATAGCGCCGACAGATACGTTTAATCCGCCGCCCGCAATCACCACCATCTGTGCAAAGCCCACCAGGATAGTGACGCTGCACACTCTGAAAATCGTAATAATATTGTCATGAGAGATAAACTTGCCGCTTTGTGTCATCAAGAACAGTGACAGCAGAATGATAACCGTTGCAACACCCAATGTGTTTGTCATCGTGCGCTGTTTTCGTGTTGACAGCTTTTCGATTACTTTATTCATTTTTTGTCTCCCCCTGCCGCAGCCACACTTTCCTGCATCTCCATCATCATCTTATCCTGTTTCAAAATCAAGATTTCTCTGCCCTTATTGAGCATGAAGGCAAACAGCAGTACACCGCCGATAAAAATCTGATGCGTAAATGCGGATAACTGCATTATCGCAAGCACCGTCGTCATCATCAGCATAATGCCGGCGCCGATCATGGTCCCCGTTATACCCACCTTGCCGCCGCTTAACAGCGTTCCGCCCAAGATGGTGGACGCGAAGGAGTAAAGCAGCCAGTTATCGCCTACAGAGGTCTGCGCCACACCGAGTTTAGATACGGTGAGAATGCCGGCAAGCGCACATAATGTACCCGAAATCCCGTGTGCGATTACCGTGTATTTGCCTGAATTAATGCCTGCATAGTCCGCGGCTCTGGTGCTGACGCCGGTTGCGAGCATTTTTCTGCCCAGCCCAGTCCGGTTATATATCACCCACATG
This sequence comes from Christensenellaceae bacterium, assembly GCA_963674805.2. Lineage (GTDB taxonomy): Bacteria > Bacillota > Clostridia > Christensenellales > CALMFG01 > CALMFG01. The sequence goes on along the minus strand of CAXXNY010000021.1, from coordinate 64,473 downwards.
ACCAGCATCGTCGCCAACGCCACCAGAAAGACGATAGGTATGCCGTTTGGGCAATTCTCCATTTCCGGGATAAATACCGACCGGTTAATTGAGAATTTATTAATCGCTTTAAATGCCAGCGGCAGGTTTCTGAAATACATGTTTTCCGTAATCCACATATTAAATCCATGAATCACGCTGATCAGCGCCAAAGTGATAATGAACGGATTAATTTTGGTCTTTACGATAATAGATCCCTGCAGAATTCCGAGCAGGAATCCCACCAACAGCCCTACCAGAATGCCGAGCAGCCATGGCATCGCAAGACCCACTTCTGCCAATGAGTAGTCGGCGGCTTCCATGGAGCCTTCGGCCGGCAGGTTAATCAGATATCCGCACACCATACCTGCTGCGCCGCCCATTGCACCCACCGCCAGATTAAACTGGCCGACCGCCAAAGTGGCCATCTGAGCCAATCCTACGATTGTGAAAATCGCGACGTCTTTTGATATTGCGGTCAGGCTGAATGCCAGCCTCCCGGTTGTCGATTTAAATATGACAATCAGCAGCAATGCAGTAAAGATGACCGTGATGCCTGTCAAATCATTACTGATAAATCTGTTTATACTCTTCTTTATCATCACTTCGCCTCATTTCTGTTTAATTCTATATTGATAACGAAAAGATATTCTGTGTTAATACATGAATTCCCCGTATTTCAACTCGTCTTTATTAATTTCTCCTGTTATGACGTTCTCCCCAAAAATCAATACGCGGTCGGATATCTGCAGCATCTCATAAACGTTTGATGATATCAGGATAATCGACATCCCTCTTTGTGCCAGCGAAAGCAACAGCTCAAGTATCTGCTTTTTCGCCTGTGCATTCAGCCCCTTGGTCGCATCTATCAAAATCAGCACTTTTGGATTGATACTGACCGCTCTTGCGATGCCCACCTTCCTCAGATCCGCCGGACTCAGCTGGCTGATATCCGCATCTTTATTTTCAAACTCAAAACCGAGATCCCGGCTCAATTCATCAACGAGGCAGTCCTCTAATGCGTCTTTGATGACGCTGAACTTGCTGATGCTTTTCAGCCTCGGGATTGTGACATTCTCTTTAAGTGATAAGTTTGTCAGCAGCCCGACTTCATCATTTTCGTATGAAATTAAACTGATCTTATTTTTAACGGCATCTTTCGGATTGCGTATTTTTATCCGCTGATCCTCTAAAAAAATCTCTCCGCCCTTGATTTTCTGCATCCCTGCAAGCGTGTAGCCGATCTCGCATTTGCCTGATCCGTAAGAACCGGTAATGCTCAGTATTTCCCCTTTTTTGACGGAAAAGCTGACATCGGATAAAGACTTGTCTGTAAATAAATTCTCGATTCTCAGCACCTCTTTGGATGCACTGTCGAGCGGAACCTTGGCCGTATTGACAAAATAGTCTTTTGTAATCATATTGACTATTTTTTCTTTTTCAAGCTCCGACGATTTTATATGGCCGATGATGCTCCCATCCTTCATAATGTATGTCCGGTCAGAGATAGATGAGAAATCCTTTAAGTTCTGCGCAACGATTAATACGCCCACTTTGCGCTTTGACAATTCTTTAAAAACGCCTTCAAACAGCTTGATCTGTTTATTGTCCAAAAGGATATGCGTATGGTCCATGATCACAAGCTTTGGATTATCAAGCAGCGCCTTTTCCAACTGCAGCAGCTGAATCTGTTCCTGCGACAGTTCATTCGCCATTGTATCGGGTGAAATATCCAACCCTAAAATATCTAAAAGTTCTTTGGACCGTTCGTACTGTTTTTTTCGGCTGAAGAACAAGCCAAAGGTTTCGTCGCGCCTGCCTAAAAAGAGGTTCTCCATCACTGTCAGGTTAGGCAGCAGGTCACTCCTTTTATTGATAATGCTGATTCCGAGGCGCTTGGCATCATAAGGTGAACTGATCGCCACCTCTTTATTGCCAATCAAAACCCTGCCGGAATCCGGAATCAGTAATCCGCCCAGCAAACGCACCAGCATCGCCTTGCTTTGCCCTTCGTCGCCGAAAAGCTTAACAATCTCACCCTCAAAGATATTGAGGGATACGTTTTTCAAAACATTGACGCCGTTGATTTTTTTTGATGCAAATTCAATTCGTAATATTTCGTTGGTCATTTTGTTCTTCATGGTTTTCTCTCCAGACATTTATGATTCAGCATCATCATAGTACAAACAAATTGCTGTCTCAAGTATTAGGAGGACACACACCTCTCGCCACTTTCCATACGGTAAGAGGTGTGTCTCATGAAAACGGTCTATAACTCGATTAAAATTCTGTCTTCAGTGCGTTCGGCAATAAAATCATTCTGCGGTGTGTCGGTCTTAAAGCCTACCAGCACATCGCAAGTTTCGGTGATTGCATACGGCGTCCAGTGCCAGATACCGACATCAAAAACCACGCCCTCTCCCTGGTTGACCTTCACCGCAATCGCCTTATCCAAATCCGGCACTTGTTTCCCGTCTACCATCTTTGATGGCGCAACGGGTGTAACAAAACTGCCTTTTAACGCAGCCAGCAGCTCTTTTGTTTCCACATGCTGCTCCATCTGTGTTACTTCATACGGCCGGTTTTTCGCGACACATATCCCAAGCTGAATACCGCTCTCATTCATGATCGCAAGCTTGCCGTAATAGGTCTGAATCTCGTTTTGTGCATCCGATTTCAGCGCGCCGGTAACCTTGATTACACTGCCGAATGGCGCAAAGTTATCATTGCTGACATCTACTGCCTTTAAGGTTTTCATTTAATCAATACTCCTTAGGACTCGTTTAATACTCCACTTTTGTCCATTGACGCGTGTGAGCGGACTTTTCCGCGGCTTCCAGTACTTTTTGTACTTTTAAGCCGTCCTCGAAATTCGGCGTAATGCTATGGTCATTGTTTTTAATCGCAGTGAATAAATCATAGTACTCATTTACAAACGTATCGCCGTAGCCGATAATGTGGCCGACCGGGAACCAGTTTGCCATATACTTATGGACAGCTTCGCCGACCTGAATCCTTCTGAATCCCTGTAGGTGTGCCGGGTCCTCAGTATTATAATATTCCAGCTCGCCAAGCCGTTCTTCATCCCAGATCACCGCACCTTTTGAGCCCGCAACTTCCACCCTGTTTTGGTTCCTGTGTCCGGTTCCGTTACGTGTAACTTCAAAATATGCCATGATTTCTTTATCTTTAAAGGTCGCCAGCATCTGTGACGCATCGTCCACATCCACCGGTCCCTTTTCTTTTCCGGCTTCTGCATATAATCCGTCTTCAAATACCGCAATCGGCCGTTCTTTGTTAAAGGTCTGTTCAACACAGCAGACTTCATCCAAATCACCGAGCAGGAATCTTGCAATATCAATCGTATGTGCGCCCAGATCGCCGTGGCTTCCGTATCCCGCCATGGAGCGTCTCAGCCGCCACGCCATCGGGAATTCCGGATCAGTCAGCCAGTCCTGCGACCATATTGCCCTGAAGTGATAGATCCTGCCGAGCGTGCCTTCTTCGATTAACTGCTTTGCAAGGCAAAGTGCCGGAACGCGTCGGAAGTTGAATCCGATGAAGTTGATGATATTGTTATCTTTAACCGCCTGGACCATCGCTTCGGCATCTTTCATGTTCAGCGCCAGCGGCTTTTCACAAAACACATGCTTGCCCGCTTTTGCCGCTGCAATCGCGATTTCCGCATGCACCTTTGAAGGCGCCGCGATGCTGACCAGATCAATTTCCGGGTCATTAATGACTTCCTTCCAGTCCAGCGAAGCCTTTTCCCATCCCCACCGTTTTGCTGCTTCAAACACCGATTCTTCGTTTGAGCATATGGTTTTTTTACCGATCTCCACACCCAAATCAAAGAAAATGGGGGCGTCGGTTATCGCATGTGTATGCGCTCTGCCCATGAATTTATGGCCGATCAGTCCAACATTAATCTTTTTCATCTCACCGCTCCTATCGTTTACCGTTTCACTCTGGCGCTTCCGCCCTTCATGACGCTTTCCGCTTCTTCTTTATATGCCCAGTTCCAGTCTCCCATAAAGCCATGGCATAAAGCCGAGTACGCGGCTGAAAATTCAATCATATCCTGCCCTTTGTATTCTCCGGAGATCAACGAATAAATCAATCCGGATGCAAAGCTGTCGCCGCCGCCTGTACGGTCGTAGATTTCCAGGTTTTCATATTTACGCGATACGTAAAACTCGCCGTCATGGTAAGCAACCGTCCGCCAGTCATTCAGCGTCGCTGTCTTCACTTCGCGAAGCGTTGTGCCTATGGTCTTCACGTTCGGATACGCTTTACATACCTTTTCTGCGACCCCGCGGTAGCTTTCCGGGTCCAGTTTGGAATATGTTTTGGTCGTGTCGTCCGCCTTAATACCCAGCATCGTTTCAAAGTCTTCTTCATTCCCGATCAGAACATCAATATACGGCATCGCTTTTTTCATCGCGGCCTGCGCCTGTTCCGGGCTCCAAAGCGTGGAGCGGAAGTTCAGGTCAAAACTGGTGGTAACGCCCGCTTCCTTTGCCGCAATTAGGCTCCTGACACATTCGTCCGCTGCCGCAGGCGAAATGGCGCAGGTGATCCCCGTGGTATGAAACCATCCCGTTTCACTGAAAAGCGCTTTCCAGTCTAATTCCCCTTGTTTGACTTGAGAGATTGCCGAATGTCCCCTGTCATAAATCTGGCGTGATGCACGGGGTCCGATACCGACCTCAACAAAGCACAGCCCGTTTCTTGCCACCCGGCCGCATCCGTCATAGCTGTCGATAACCACGTCGTCCATATTGACGTTGTGTTCCCTGCCCTTATTCACCACATATTTTGCGCTCCATGTATCCACCAGCTTCGAAACCCACTTGGTTTTCAAACCCAAGGTGGATGTGTTCACACAGACATTCAATTCTGCGGCTGCGATCGCCAGGTTCAGGTATTGCGCCTGCTCCAGCCTGACATGTTCCGGCGGATTAAACCGCACCATCGCTTCGCCGAATCCGATCAAATCAAATTGTTTTGCCATTATTCTTCCCCTCGTTTTGCATTTATTTCGTTAGTTCTTTATTAAAAACAAACTTCGGCATTCCGCCCTTTAAGTAATCCGCAATCCCCTTAGCTGCTTCATAGGCTACCCTTGCCGAGCACTCCTTGCTGAGTGCGGCAGAGTGCGGTGTTAAAATCGCATTTTTCAGTTTTAACAGCGGATTATCCGCTTCCGGCGGTTCATTGGCTAAAACATCCAGTGCCGCGCCGGCAATCTCGCCGTTGCTCAATTTTTCCGCCAGCGCCTTTTCATCGATGATGCCTCCGCGCGCCGTGTTAATGATATACGCAGTCGGCTTCATCATACTAAGTAAACGGTCCCCCACCATGTTCTGGGTTTCCGGCGTCAGCGGAATGTGCAACGAAATATAATCCGCGCGTTTAAACACATCCTCGATATTGTCATAGAGCGTAATGCCGTCCGCTTTTTTCACGTATGGGTCATAGCCGATTACAGCCATCTCAAATGCCGCTTTCAGTTTTTCTGCCGCCAGCCGCCCGATTCTGCCGCATCCGATCAGTCCCAGTATTTTTCCCTGGATGTCCGTGGTTTTCCCGCTGCGGCGTATACCAAAGTTGCCCTCCCTTAACTCGCTGTCATACATAATCAATTGCTTGGATATCGCGATAATCAGCGCCGCAGTATGCTCCGCAACAGATATGGAGTTCGCTTCCGGTGTGTTTAACACTAAAATGCCTTTTTCGGTTGCGGCTTTTACATCCACGTTATCCACGCCTGCACCCGTTCTGCTGATGACCTTTAAGTTTTTAGCCTGTGAGATAACCTCATCGGTCATCTTGTAAGCGGTCGATAAAAGCACAGCCTCCGCATCCGCGATATTGGCGTTAAATCCCGTCTGGTCGCCGTCCAGCACCGTGACCATATCAAGTTCCGGAATATCTTTGAACAGCGCAGCGTTTTCCGCATTCAGTTTTTTCGTTAATAAAATCTTTCTCATAAAAATTCCTATATCATGCCTTCTTTAACCAACAGACTGCGGATGTTCTCCTTCTTATCGTCTGTCAGCGGAAGCAGCGGGAGTCTGGCGTTTCCGCCGACCAAACCGGCTAAATCCATGGCATATTTGACGGCCGCAACGCCGCCCTGCCCGGAGATGCCTTTGTTGAGCTGCAGTACGCGTTCGTTTAACTTAAACGCTTCTTCGTATTTTTTATCCAGTATCAACTGGTAAAGATCGTTCACGATACCCGGAAAGACATTCCCCAGCGATACGATACCGCCGGAACCGCCCATAATCACGGTCCGCATAAAGAAATTCGCCGAGCCAGCCATTACTGTCATGATGTCTCTAACGCCAAACAGAAATGATTCGATTGAGCCGGTTGAGGAATCCTTAACGCCCACGATATTCGGGTTTTTTGCACATGCTTTAAGCAGGTTCACCGAAAGCGCCGTTCCGCCGCAAAACTGCGGGGCATTATATAGCAGGCACGGTACTTTGACCGCATTTGCCACATCGTTAAAGTATTTCGCCAGCACATCATCCGTCATATACTTTTTAAAATACGACGGCGGCAGCAAGGTCAGATAGTCCACGCCTAATGATTCATAAATCTTCGCAAAATGAATGGTTTCATAGGTGGATTCAAAAATGCATCCGCCCATCACCGTTTGGCCCTCGCCTTTATTTTCAATGATGGTTTTTAAGACTTCTACTTTTTCATCATTGGTTAAGTTCTTGTTTTCTCCGTTTGATCCCAGCGCCAGATATCCTTGGATACCAGACTTGGCATAAAAGGCCATGTTCTTTTTAAGCCCCGCATAGTCCACCAGCCCATCGGCGGTAAACGGCGTTGTTATTGGTGCAAATACACCCATCAAATTCTTTTCCATGCCAGCTCTCCTATTTCTTGTTCACATCTGCCGCTGCATTCATAAATCTGCGCTGGTAACTGATGACCTGAGAGGTCGATGCAAACCGCGCGAGATATCCCGGCTCGGCCGTGATGATGATTCGGTCCACCACATCGGCGAACTCAGGATCGGTCAGCAGCTTATCAATATCCGGATAGTTATAACGGCCTTCCATACTGCAGATGATGAGTTTTGTATCCGGCAGGTTGTTCTGTTTTAACAGTCTCAGGTTATGCCTTGCAGAATCCAATCCGTCGTCGCCTTCCGCGTTGTCAAAGTTGCGGTATTTAACCGTGTCTTCGGCCAGCTTCTTTACATATAGCAGGTCTTTATCCGCTTCGTCCTTGCTCAGCATATCGACATCCAGCATTAGTTTACGGATATCCTCAAGGTGTTTGTCTTCACCGCTGATTTCATAATAAGCCAGAAGGTTTTTCATTTTTTGTGTCTGCATCAGTCTATGCCGGATAAAGCTGTTGATGAAATATGGCTTCGCCTGCAGTGCCAATGCCGTCTGGTAGGGTTCAAACATCAGCGTATAGTTAATCCGATACCCCTGTTCCCTTAATTTCAGGCATAGGTTATGGCTTCTGAACGCATCCTCGGTCGCGGGCGCTTCAAACTTTGCGGATGACTTTTTGTCTCCGGTCAGCAGTTCCTTTACGTTTTCGCCGTTAATCGGGCCCATATGCGGCACTTTAATGACCAGACGGTATTTGGATAAGATTTTCTCGTATTTCTTCACTTCTTCAAGAATCCTGTCAAAGTCCTTCTCAAAGGGATCGTTGAGTTCCACCGATATGTCACATCCGGGGCCCAGAATATCCCCGAGAGATGTCATGACCTCTTCGAGTGTCTTATACTTACCGCCGACATTGGCCTTGGGGTTGTTGATAAACAAGTCATATACGATTCCCGGATTACAGGTTAAGTTGCCAAGCAGCGGCGCAATCGGCGCAACCTCATACGGGTTTGCCGAGTCCGCAGAAAAAATCGTACCTGTCGGCCGTTTGATACCGTTCTTGTCATAGCCGATATCCCTGACCAAATCGACCATCAATACACCGCCGTTCGCCACAAAGGTTTCAATGCGGAAGCCCGCCGGTGTTTCACCCTTCGGCGTGCTGAACGTTTTAATGACGTCCATAAACTGCTCGGTCACGTCAATTGTGTTGACGAGGTCCTTTAATAACGTATACTCTTTGAAGCTGATGGTTTTAGTCAGCACCCGCGCGACCAGCTCTTCTTTGCCGGACGCGGCTTTTGCATTCAGTGATTGAAGCGTGAAGTTGACTCCCGCTTCACCGTTACTGCATTGAGAATAATTAACAGTCATAATTCTAGATTTCCTTTACAAAGTTTTGTATATTTTCAGCTATCTTTTCACCGGTTAAGCCGTAATCGCAAAGCAGTTCTTGATACGGCCCTGTGTTCTTTGCGCCGTCTCTGATGCCGATGATTTTGACCGGCGGCGCGTTTTTGACCGGCGCCAATGCGGATGCGACCGCACTTCCGAGACCGCCGATTACCGAATGTTCCTCAACCGTGGCAAACGCCCTTACTTTTTTCGCATAGCGCTTCAGCGTTTCTTCGTCCAGCGGCTTAATCGTCATATAGTTTAAAACCGCCGTATCAATCCCTTTATTCTTTAACGCTTCCGCAGCGATCAGCGCTTCTTCCACCATCGGGCCCGCGGCGATAATGGCGACGTCTTGACCGTCCCTTAACATCTCGGCTACGCCGCTTTGAATACTGCGGGATTCAACCGCCACTTCGCGTTTCTGCCGCGGCATCCGTATATATACCGGACCGTTGATTTCTGCTGCCATCTCCAGTGATCGTTTAACTTCCAAAGCATCGCATGGGGAGAACACCGTCATATTCGGAATGGTCCGCATCAGCGCTATGTCTTCCACTGCCTGATGCGTGGAACCCAGCGTTGAATAGGCGAGACCGCCACCCGATCCGACCAGGATTACGTGCATATTCATATATCCGATATCGTCCCGCACCTGCTCATACGCCCGCATGGTGATAAACGGTGTAATGACCACTATCACGGGAATCATTCCCTGTCTGGCAAGCGCAGCGCAGATGCTGATTGCGTTTTGTTCACTGATTCCGGTTTCCACTGTCCGGTTGGGAAACGCGTTGAAGAATTTGCTCATCCCTCCGCCCAATGCAGAATCACAGGAAACACCAACTATTTTTCCGTTTTTTTCGCCCAGTTCCAGCAGTGCATCATTAAACGCACCGCGCGGGTCCATCGCTGCCATCAGTCCATGCCCTCCTCTGCTGTCTTAATATCCGCGAGTGCAATCTCGGCCTCTTTGTCGTCCGGATGCCAGTGATGGTACTTAACATTGTCCTCCATGAACGAAACGCCCCTGCCCTTATGCGTCTTCGCCACAATCATGCTGGGCTTACCCGTCTCAAACGGGGCGGACCGAATCATTTCATACAGCGCTTTCACATCGTGGCCGTCAACCGACTTTACCGACCAGCCGAAGCCCGCGTAACGTTCTTCAAGGCTGGCGGGTTTGCATACCTCTTTGGTGGTGCCGTTAATCTGCAGTCCGTTTTCATCTATAATTGCGATCAGATTATCTAATCCATTGTGTACGGCAAAGCCTGCCGCTTCCCAGTTGCTGCCTTCTCCTTGTTCGCCGTCCCCCATCAGCACATATGTTTGGTACGTTTTTCCTTGCAGCTTCGCGGCTTTCGCAAATCCGCACCCCAGCGGGAGACCATGTCCAAGGCTTCCGGTACTGAAGATGACACCCGGCAATTTGGTGGCATCAGGATGCCCTGGCAATGGCGATCCCAGCTTGTTATATGTGCTCAGGAGTGTAACATCTATAATTCCTTTTTCCACAAGCGCGCCGTACAGACCCAAACATTTATGCCCCGCGCTTAAGAGAAACTTATCGTTATCCGGATGATCCGGGTCGTCTTTATCAATGTTCATAATGCCCAGAAACAGTACGGACAATATATCCGAGCAGGAAAGCGCCGGACCTCCGTGGCCTTCCCCATTGTTAACAATCGTATTCACGACATGTTTCCTGATATTGTGCCCGCCTTTTTTCAGCCTCATGATGTCATTCGCTGTCATGTTATGCTCCAAATCTCTTATGTTCTATTTCGTATATTTCTTTCACTTTCGGCATCGACCGGCTCTGCGGGTCAAACTCCAAATTCAGCCAGATATCCACCAGCGTTTCCGCGGTTTTAGGCCCGATCACCAGCGCACCCATGCACATGACGTTGCCGTTGTTGCTTAAGATACTGCGCTGTGTGGAATAGATATCATGGCATACCGCAGCGTATGCGCCTTCAATCTTATTCGCAGCAAGCGCCATTCCGATACCTGTGCCGCAGATTAAAATCGTCCGGTCGCAGTCGCCTTCCGTCATCATCTTGACCGCACGGTATGCGATTGTCGGGTAATTGGTGTTGCTTCCGTCGAACGTGCCCACATCTTCAAACTCATGCCCTTTTTTGCTGAACATTTCGATAATTTTATTTTTTAAATCAATGCCGAGTTCGTCGCACCCGATTGAAATCTTCATCATCTTCCTGCCTTCTTGCGTATTTTAAATATATGAGTTAAGTCCTGCTTTTCCTGTCCGGTTATATTCTTCAACGGCAACCTGACATCCCCGCCGAAATAACCGATGATATCCAGCGCGGCTTTTACACCCGGGACACCGTACTGAGACGGGCCCTTTTGATTCAGTTCCAGTACGCGCTTGTTTAGTGCTTGCGCTGCTTCCATATCGCCTGCCGTAAAACTCTGATAAAGATCTGCGCACAACTGCGGCGCATAGATCGCCATGGACAGCGTTGCTCCGACGGCGCCCTGCTGCAGATCATGCAGGAAGTTTGAGGCCTTGCCGGAGTGAAAGCAGAAATCACAGTTTTCGTCCACTTCTTTGATGTATGCTTCCATCGGCTTAAGCGATGAATTCTTCATGCCGATGATATTTTCATGTCCTGACAGTCGCTTGATCACCGTTTCGGAAAGCTCCAGGCCGGCCGCAAAAACCGGCGAATTATAGATGATAATCGGAATCGGCGATTTGTCGGCAATATGTTCAAAGTATTCCGCCAGATTTGTATCCGTCATACGCTTGGCATAGTAGAACGGTGTAATGATACTGGCTACATCGACGCCGTATTTTGCCACTGCCCTGATGACCGCCAGTGTTGCCGTCGCGGATTCCCTGCCTGCGCCGGCGACAACCGTTCTGCCTGGCTTCCTGCAGCGCATGATGGTCTTCACCACTGTCATGGTTTCTTTTTCGGTTAATCCCAGGTACTCCCCGTTTCCGCCGAGGATCATATACCCGCCGAGTTCAATCCTGTTATATCGCTCTATGTTTTCTTTCAGATGTTTGATACTGATCTTGTCATTGACAAAAGGAGTCGTAATGGAAGGGAAAACGCCTGCCAGCAGATGCTTTCTGTTTTGAACGGTTTGCTTTTTATCATCCACGGTAACCCTCCGCTAAACCTGCTTAAGCAAACAAAAAAACTACAGTGCAGCAGTAAACTCATAATCCCTCGTCTTACTGTTACATTGTAGTTTTAAGCCGAAAATCTCACAATGCGTCTAGATTTATATAAAGTGGACAATTTTAAGCATTTAAAATGCGTGATTTTTCTCGTTTTTCTTAGGTATCGTCTCCTTTACCGCCTCTAAAAAGGTTCTTTCTGACCGCAACCATCAGCATAAATAATACACCGATGATAATCGCGCGCATGTAGTTGACCGCATAAACGGTATAGATCAGCTGATTGATAAACGCCAAGATGCCTGACCCGATAAAGATTCGAAAGAATATCCGCGAGCCGTCATACATGGAGATGCCGCCGATAACCGCAACAAATATAAGCGCCAGTTCCGGACCGCTGGCATAAAAGCGCGCGGCGATCGTGCTGTCCGCTACAATCATCAACCCGCCGAGTCCGGCAATCCCGCCTGCAGCCATATAGGCAAACAGCTTAATGGTTTCAACGTTCAGTCCGCTTAATGCAGCACTGCGCTCATCTCCGCCGACCGCAAAGACCTGCCGTCCGATAATCGTGTATTGAAATACGAAGTAACAGCCTAGCAGAATCGCAAACGCAACATAAAATGAAACCGGCAGAACGCCAAAGGTAATCTGTTTTAAAAACGCAAGCTCCGGATTGGTCCCGAAAATAACGATGTTGTTGGATATTGCTCCGGTGATACCCCGCATAAACAGCGTCGTGCCCAGTGTTGCAATAATCGGCTGGACTTTAATTTTGGCGACGAATATTCCGTTTACCAGCCCAAGCAGCATGCTGACCGTCAGCGCAATAACTACAGCCAAAAAGCCTCCGGCGATATTCATTTCCAATATATAATAGATGATGCTTGCCGAGAGCAGTCCGTTCCGTGCCACAGAAAAATCAATGCCCCCTACTGCCAATACGATTCCTTCGGCATAAGCCATCACAGATATCATAGCCAGCCCCTGGAGCACATTCGCGATAATCGGAACGGTAAACATAAAATGATTCAGCATATAAACCACTAAAAGGAACAACCCAACTAAAACCGTATTCTCAATTATCGAAAAAACACTGCGTCTTGGCTTTTGTTTATTGGATCTCCGATTCTGCATCTTTTTTCTCCATTCATCTTATAGACGTATTATATGCTATTTCCCAAACGATTGAAACAAGGTTTCACATACCGCTGTGCGGTTGGCTGGCATAATCACGCAACCATAACCATGCTTCATACAAAAAAAGCACGCTTCCGGTGCCGATTCATCTTTTTCTCATCCTTAACCTGACGCCTGTTAATCCGCTTATATAAAAGACCAGACAATTGCTCTGAGCCGCAAACTCAAAGCAATTGTCTTAATCAAAAACACTTCAGCTCTCCGCTATGGCAAATGCCCTGACCGGCGAGCCGTCCAGCCCTTTCAGCTTTAACGGCACCGCAAAGAAATCCGCATACTTCATGTCAAGCGCTTTTACATTCGCAAGGCTTTCCACTATCGCCACTTCTTTTTCTAACAACAGCGTGTGAATCTCCTGGTGTTTGATTGCATTAACCGACGGCGTCTCCAGTCCGATCAGGCGGATCCCATGTGCAATGAGCCACGCAACACCGGACTCCGAAAGCCCGGGGAAAGACGTAAAGAAATCCTCTTTGCCGAAGTGGCTGCCCCATCCGGTTTTCAATATCACCGCCTCAACATCCGCAACGTCCGCTTCAAACCGGTCCAGTGTCTCCGCATGAATTTCTTCCAACGGCGCTAATCCCGTCAGATCCATTACAAAGGCCCTGCCGGTGAAACGGTCAATCGCCACTTCATCAACCGGCTTTCCGCCGCTGATCTTATGAATCGGCACATCAATATGCGTCCCCGTATGCGTCCCCATTATAATCTGGCTGACAAAATATCCGTTTTGATAATTATGATGGCGCAGTATACCCACCGCCGGATCTGCCGGAAACACCGGCATCTGGTGCGTAATCGGATAGGATAAATCGATTATTTTTTTCATCGTGTTTCTCCCTTATGGTTTCATGATGATTTTGCAGACATTTTCCCGCCGCTCAACCATCGTATTCATGGCCTTCATATAATCTTCCAGGCTCTTTAACGGCATCACATGCGATATCAGATGGTCAGTGGTCAATTCGCCTGTTTCCATCAGCTTGATGACATCCGGCCATACATTAGGACTGCCCAGCGAACCATACATGGTTACATTCTTGGTGACGAATGCATCCCAATTGCACGGCGGCTGCTTTAAACCGAAAAAACCAACCATGCCGACTTTTCCGTATGGATTGATTACTTTTTCAATATCCTCGAATACACTTAATCCGCCGGAAGACTCAATCACCGTATCGATCATTTCCCCGTTTGTAATCTCCCTGACGCGGGTCGCCAGGTCTTCCTCTTTTACATTAATATACCCGTCCAGATCAAAACCTTTGGCCCTGTCCAGTCGTTCCTGCCGAGTGCCGGATAAAATCACATGCCGCGGAGAGAAAAACTTCTTTACAATCTGCGCGGCCTGCAGCCCGATCGGGCCTGGTCCAATCACCAGCACGTTTTCCATCGGTTTGGTATGCGCTCTTAACACAACCTGCAAAGCAACCGCTGTCGGTTCAATCAGTGCCGCTTCGTCAAATGCAATGTTGTCAAACTTATGCAAGTGTGAAAACGGGAATGTTATATACTCAGCAAAAGCGCCGTCCCGGCTCAGGACGCCCGTCTCGGTTCGGTTGGGGCACATGTCATACTGGCCTTTTTTGCAGAAACTGCATTTGCCGCAGCTGACCGTGCATTCGCCCGACACTTTATCACCGACCTTAAACCCGTCTGCGTTATCCCCGGCTTCCACGATGACGCCCGACCACTCATGGCCCGGGATCATTGGCAGTTTGCATAAGCCTTCCTGTATATACACCATTTCGTTGGTGTATAGTTCATAGTCTGTACCGCAAAGCCCTACTGATTCAATCTTAATCAGCGCTTCGCCTTCCTGTGGCTTTTTTACTTCAACTTCTTCATAATCAACAATGCTGGGTCCTTTAATCACTATCGCTTTCATATGGTTGTTTATCCTTTCCTGCTTTTATCTGTTTTTTATTGGATTGTGTTCTGAAATCTTGGTTATAAAAAACTGGCCTTATCAAATAGAAGTCCTACCATAAATTATATTTCTCTGGTTTTTTTCGAGTAGTAAGCGTTTTTACGATATGGTAGACATTGTTCAGTTTTTATACGGTTAAAGGCGCAAATATGATTTGTACGCCCCATTGCTCAATGTATTTGTGTGCCTCACGCGATAAAAAGCGATATAAAAAAACCTGCGGCTGCGCAGGTTTAAAGGAAGAAAGATGGTTGATATCAGTCTGCCGGGGAACGGCCGGTTCAAGGCTGCCCCGGCTCAGACTGTTTTGTATTAATTATAATAACTCAGAAATTGTGCTGACCGTTATATCCGCTATGGATAAATTTTGGTCGCCGGATGTCTGGTTAATGAACCCAACGCAGAACATGCCGGCACTCACTGCTGCCTGAACACCTTTTTGCGTGTCCTCAATTGCCGCACACTCGCCCGGATCAACCCCAAGCAGGCTGGCTGCATACAGATAGATATCCGGCGCCGGCTTTCCCCTGTCCACATCATCTCCGCTGGCAATCACGCTGAAAGCACCCTTTTCCGGCAGGTGATCCAGCACCAGACTGATGTTCTTTTTGGACGACGCTGATGCAATCGCGCATGTGATGCCCTCAGCCTTAAGCGCCTTCAGCAGATTACCGATGTCCTTTACGATCGCAATCTCTTTTTGTGATGTAAAATACGCGGTTAGTTTATCCGTATACTGCTTAATCAGCGTGTCAACCGCAATTTCAACGCGATACCGTTCACGCACTTCGGTCCAGATTCTCCGGTCGTTTTTTCCGATATAAGCCGTATACGCTTCCCAAGTGTGCGGCTCTCCCCATTGTCGGCATACCGCATTCATGACCTCCATATGAATGGGTTCGCTGTCTACGATAACGCCATCCAAATCAAAGATCACACATTGATACCTCCCTTTAAAAAAAGACATTGCCCGTCGTATTCCCTTCAGAATTTCTTATGTTACAGCGCTTTATTCGGATCACAATTTATTGAGGTGATTCTTGTTCCGCGCTTGCCGCTTTTTTCAAAGTCATCCATATGATAGGAAACGAAACCCATATGTCAGTATTCAAGCGGCTTATGGAATATCTGATGTGTTCAATGCGCAATATCCGTTTTTATGGGGAATCCCGCAGTCTTGGTGATCGGTAAAGTAACGCGTTTGTTGTTTTTGCTGTACAGGTATTTAAATTATACCCGGTTACATCCCGATAACGCCTTTTTCCTTTATATGCGTCGGGTGCTTGGGTTCCTTTTTCTTTGTTGCACTCTCATATTCTTTGAGAAGCTTTTGGCCTAAAGAACCCATCGGATGCCTTACCGCAAAACTCTGCCTGTCAAACTCTTTCAGCTCGGCAACCGTAACCGCCAGTGCATCGCCGACAGCAAGCACGGCAAGCGCGCTTGCTGTCGGGGCTAAATTCAAATGGTCAATTTCCCTCTCCACCTTAACGCAAAGCGATATATCGCAAAGCTTGGCAAGCGGCGAATTGTTGCTGCTTGTAATGGCAATCTTTTTTGGACCCAGAATATTAAGTGACGGGATCATCTTTAAAACTTCATCGGTTTTCCCTCCGTTGGAAATCAGGATAATCACGTCTTTTGCTTCCACGAGCCCGATGTCACCGTGAAGCGATTCATCGGCATGCATGAATACCGACGGCGTACCGAGGCATGACAGGCTTGCGGCGATTTTTTTGCCGACGTGGCCTGACTTTCCGACACCGGAGATAATCACTTTCCCTTTGCATTTCATGATTGCCTTCACCGCTTCAAAGAAAGCGTTATCAACGTATTGAATCGTATTGGAAACCGACTCGCTTTCTTCCATCAGCTTCTTCTTTATGTTTGTTATGACTTCATTTCGATCTAGTCTCATTTTTGACTCCGATTTTCATCAAATAATTATTTTACATCAGGCGCTGAATATAAAGGAACGATATAGTTTTCTTTAAGCGGCAGGTCCACCCATGAATTAGTCTGCATGGACTGATAAGCGCCTACCAATACATCAGTTACCAGTGCACTGATTTCCGGCGTCAGTGACGGTTCACGGTCTTTTTCCACACAATCGATGAAGTGTTCCAGCATCGCCTTATACGCCCATCCGCGTTTCGGATAGATTGGTACCCAGCGTTTCGGCACCTTCCCGCTCGGCTGCATGATATCTTCAGACCAGAAAAGCTGCGGATACCGGTATTCTCTGACGATTTCAGGCAGTTCGCTCTGCTTGAATTCCTTGCTGGTGAAAACGGCAAGCGGTGCAGACTGGAACGGGTTCGTGGCTTCTGATCCTGTAAAAATCGTGCCTTCGCTCCCGTATACTTCGGAGATATTCGAGACAGCAGGCGAATAGCGGTCACCGCTGATTACGCCGGTTGCGCCGTTCTCAAACTCAATCATGATCCAGAACGAGTCATCCAGTGTCGTATATTCAGCCGGTGTGACCAGCCGTTTGACGATACCTATGACGCGTTTGGGTTTGCTGTTCATTAAGTAAATCAGCAGGTCAGCCCGGTGTGCGCCAAGGTCAAACAGCGCGCCGGCACCCGCTTCATTAGGCGCTGCACGGAATCTCGTGAAAGAAAGCTGTTCATGATAGAGCCCCCAGCCTTCGTGCAGGGATGATCTGCCCATCATGGGCTTTCCGATATATCCGTCATCAATCAGCTGACGTGCAATGACGTTCTGTTCCCAGAACCGCTGGTTGGTGCCCGCCATCAGAAATACGCCTTCTTTTTTACATACGTCTACCATTTTCCACGCTTCATCATGCGTGCAGGCAAATGGTTTTTCAACGATTACATGCTTCTTTGCGCGCATCGCGTCAATCGCCTGCTGTGCGTGGTAGCGGTTCGGTGTGGCAACGATGATTACCTGAATTTCTTTGTCTTCAAGCATTTGATGGTAATCCAGATAGGTGCGTTTGGGCTCCCATTTTCTCGCCATAGACTCAAGGAATTCCGGATTTGTGTCACACAGCGCAATCAGTTCCGCATTCGGTAATGCCTGTATTGATGGGCAATGCCCGATTTCGGTAATAGAGCCGCTGCCAACAATACCAACTCCAATTTTTTTCATTTCTTAACTCTTCCTTTCTACACTTGATTCATCCGATTCTTTACATTATTAAGCGCAGGCATTCTTTCTTTGACACACCCGCCCGCTTTTTCAATGACCAAGGACGCAACCGCATTGCCAAACCGGATTGCTTTTTCAATATCAGTATCCTGGCACAGGCTTGCCATAAATCCGGCGCCGAAAGAGTCTCCCGCACCAGTAAAATTTTGGGGATTGTCCGATTTGAAGCCTTTGATTCGGACTTCCGTACGTCCCGCCTCGTTGAGATAACAGCCTTCTTCCCCCAATGTCACAACGATTGTCTTTGCGCCCCTCGAAAAGAAATAATCCGAGATGCTGTTTAAATCCATATCGGGTGCGATGTGCGTTAAATCTTCACGGCTCGCCTTAATAATGGTGCTGTATTTTGCAACCTCGGACAGGATACGGTCGCCTGTTTCCTCAAAGATCGTATAATAGTCTTTAGAAGTCGCACCGCCGTATCCGCCTAAATCCACAACGATTTGCTTGCCCATTTCAAACAGGACTTTGTTGACGCTGATATCCACTTCATAATCCATCGGGCAGATATAGAAATAGTCACAGTCCAAATATGGTCTTGGTAAATCCGATGCAAAAAGGGACGGCGCTTTATACACGTATTCAACAAATTTCGTACCGTCTTCGCGGTAGTGCAAGAAGTTTGTCGTGCTGCGTTCGTGTAAAATCAACCCGGACTGGTCCACCTTTGCAAGATGGCGGCTCAGCCATTCGCTTGTATCCGTTCCGTAATAAGACACCAATCCGACCCGGGTGCCTACTGCGGACATCACGAGGCTTGAATATGCTGCCGGGCTGCCCAATACCGGCCCGATGGTTTCGGTGGGGGATTTTATCGTCTCATTGATAATGTTCCCGATCACCACAACGTCCATTTTTCCCTTTTTCATGCGTATAACCCTTCCATATAATCGGCTGTCTGTTCCCTTACTTACCGGCGATAAAGTCTTCTAACAATTCGCGGCATTCGTCATCCGGATACTGTACCGGAGGATGTTTGAAGAAGTATGATGACGGCGCTTCAATCGCACCGGCTATTCCCCTGTCCATCGCCAGCTTACAGCAGCGTACGGCATCAATGCTGATCCCGCCGGAGTTCGGTGAGTCTTCCACTTCGAGGTGCAGCAGCAATCTGACCGGTGCGCCGCCGAAGTTATTTCCTTCAATAATAATACGTGCGGTTTTTTGGTCGCCCTGGTTATCAACAAATGCAAATCCCGGTGCAATCGGCGTATCCTTTTTCAGAATGCTTGAGATCGCATCATGCTTGGTCACATGCTTGGTTTCGCCTCTCATCACGAGGTTGATAAAGTCCGTATTCCCCGCATAGTTCAGCTGATAAGACTTACGGATATTAATACCTCTGTCTTCAAACAGTTTGGCCAGCGTCCGGTGAACAATGGTAGCGCCAATCTGGCTCTTCCAGTCATCTCCGAGGATCGGAATGCCCGCTTCCTTACATTCCTGCGCAACCTTCTTGTCGCTAGCAAGCAGTTCCGGAATGCCGTTGACGACGCCGCATTTTGCCTTCTTGGCTTCGCCGACATAAAATCTGGCCGCGTCATAAGAACCGGTCGGCAGATTAATCAAAATCACGTCTACCTCATAATCCTTCAGCGCTTTCGCAACATCCACCGGCTCATGGTCATTATCAACCGTGAAATAATCTTTTCCGTAATAATGGCGCAGATGGTCCGGTGCACCGTCCAGAACCGGCCCTTTTAACACCGGTGCATTCATAAACGGCACATCGCCGATTTTGTACGCACAATTCGGCCATTCAAAAACCGCTTCGCTGACATCTTTGCCAATTTTTTTTGAATCGATATCAAACCCGACAACCACCTGGATGTCTGAGGGTTCGTATCCGCCCAAATTAAAGTGCATTAGTCCGCCCTGTTCCTCCGCCACTTTGCTGTCGGAATAAAAATGTATCCCTTGCACCAGCGAAGCCGCGCAGTTCCCGACACCTACCAAACCTAATCTGATTTTTTTACCCATTTTAATCACCTTTCATTTTTAAAAAATTTCTTTATTTTTAGCTTTTTTCTCTGTTTTAGGCTACACAAACTACACCTGCCTGTTTTTCAGGCAATTTTGCATGCTTTTTTAATGATTCATATTTTAGTCCGGCTGCGTTAGACGACCCTTTTCCTGTCTAATAAGACAGCAAAGATAATAATAAGCCCTTTGACGATTTGCTGATAGAACGTCTGCACATCCAGCATATCCATGCCTTGTTTAATGATGGTGAGAATCAGCGCTCCGATGACACATGACATGATGGTTCCGATTCCGCCGTTAAAGCTGATACCGCCGATGATACATCCGGCGATCGCATCCAGTTCATAGGCATTCCCAAAGGCAGGCGGCGCCGCTTTTAATCTGGATACGGACAGCATACCCGCTAAACCGACCAGCATGCCCGAGAAAACATATGCCTGGATTTTTACGGCATCCACGTTAATTCCCGCCGCTAAAGCCGCGTCCTCATTTCCTCCAATTGCATAGATATATCTCCCGAATCTGCGTTTACTCATGATAAAACTGACTAATATGATTATTCCGATGAAGAATAGCACCGTGTAGTTAATATTTAAGGTTGCGTCTGTCTGGGACAGCTGAATTTTTCCGCCGCCGATATTGGTAAAAGACTCAAGCAGTGCCGAGACCGGCATGCCCCTGGAGATGATAAAGGCAATCCCTCTTGCTATGGTCATACTCCCTAGCGTAACGATGAACGGCGGTATTTTACCTTTGGCAACAATCACACCGTTAAACGTACCAAATGCAGCGCCCATGGCCAGTGCAGCAATAATTGCGATCCATGCCGGGTCAACGCCGAAGCTTGAGGCAAAAGTCAGCCATGGTATATTGGACTGGCTGACCATCAGGGCAGAGAACACACCGGTTACCGCCATGAGCGAACCCACCGATAAGTCGATACAGCCCATAATCAGCAGCATCCCCATCGCGACGGTGGTAATTCCGATTGCCGAGGTCTGCTTTAGTACCAGAAATAAATTATTAATCGTAAAGAAATTATCGGTCGCAAATGCGAGTATGATGATAACCGCTAAGAAGCCCAATACGATCGCCCTTTTCTGTACAAAGTTAATAATGTTTTCTTTAGTGAATATCCCTTTTTTTGTTTTCGTAACAGTACTCATCGTCTTTCCTCATTTCTCATAATATGAATAATATTTAAAACTTATTAGTTTTGTCCCATCGCATAGCTTAATATCTGCTGCTGGTTGGCTTCGGCGCGCATGATTTCACCGGTAATCTTTCCTTCGTAGAGAACGATGATACGATCGCTGATACCCAATATCTCCGGTATTTCGGATGAAATCATGATAATCGCCTTCCCCTGCTGGGCCAGCTTAGACATCAAAAGATGAATATCCGCTTTTGTTTTTACGTCGATTCCCCGGGTGGGTTCATCCAAAATAATGATATCCGGGTTCGGGAACAGCGCACGGGAAACCACCACTTTCTGCTGGTTGCCGCCGCTCAATGCCGATACCATCTGCATTTCATTTCTCATTTTTATTTCAAGTATCTTTGAATACTCTTCAATATACTTCTGTTCTTTCTTTTTGCTGATATAGAAAAGCGTCATACATCTTTTCAGTGCAGATAATAAGATATTCTCTTTTACGGTAAGCTTTAAGATCAGCCCTGTTTTTGCCCGGTCCTCCGGTATCATCGTGATCCCCATTTTAATGGCATCCTTCGGCTGTTTGATCTTGACTTTCTCTCCGTTGATTAAAATCTCGCCTTTGTCCAGCTTCCTGATTCCGAAAATGCTCTCAACCAGCTCGGTTCTGCCCGCACCCATCAGCCCGGCAAATCCCAGAATTTCGCCCTTTCTGACCTCAAAGCTGATGTCCTCAAACTCACCGCTTCTTGTTAGATGCTTCACCTCAAGAACGGTTTCTCCAATCTCAGCCTCTTCTTTCGGGAACATTTCGGTCAAATCCCGGTTCACCATCATTTTTATCAGCTGGCGGACGCTGATCTCTTCCGCCTTGCCTGATCCAATCAAATTCCCGTCTCTCAGGACAGTAATCTCCTTACAGATGGCATATATTTCATCGATTTTATGGGAAATAAAAATGATTGACTTTCCTGTCTCAGAGAGCTCACTGACAATCCTGAACAGGTTTTCAATTTCCGCTTTACTCAATGCGGACGTCGGCTCATCCATGATGATGATATCCGAGTTGTGTGAAATGGCTTTTGCAATTTCAATCAGCTGCACTTTCGCAACGGTCAGATTGCGTACTTTTTCTTTCGGATTGATATCAACTCCCATTTTGTTGAGTATCGCCTGTGTATCCTGATACATTTTTTTATAATCAATTGTTCTGAATTTGGTATACGGCTGGCGGCCGAGATAAATATTCTCCGCAACCGTCAAATGCTGAACAGAATTAAATTCCTGAAATATCATCGAGATGCCGTTCTCAAGCGCATCCTTCATACTGTGAAACACTTTTTTCTCGCCGTTTAGAAATATTTCTCCCTCATCAGGTTTAAGCAGTCCAATCAATATCTTCATTAAAGTGGATTTTCCGGCCCCGTTCTCACCGACCAGCGCATGAATCTCGCCTTTATTAAGACTAAAAGAAACATTTTTCAATGCTTGTACGCCAACGAACCTTTTTGAGATGTTTTTCATTTCCAAGTAACTGTCTGCACCCATAACCTGTTTTCTCCCTTTCAGATTCTTGTTTACACGTGAATTTTAGTTTTGGTGAGCGGGGAGTCGCCTCCCGCTCACCATTCGTTTCAGAAGAAAGCTCTTTGTTAGAAGATGTCAAAGTAATCTTCTACCAGCTGTTTTCTGTCCGCTGCAACCTTCAGGTATTCATCAATCGTATCGCTTGTGGCTTCGCCATAAGGATAGAAGACAAATTCATCTACGTCTTCGCCGTTTGCAACCTGGATTGCAATCTTCAGGATTTCGTAACCATGGATTTCGCCGTGATGGAAGAGTGTCATGTCGGCTGTTCCATTTTTAACCGCAGCAAGTGCGTCATCAATGCCGTCAATACCAGAGGTTAAGATTTTTCCTGTCATTCCGGCTTCTTCAATCGCTTGGATCGCGCCTAACATCTTAACGTCAGACTGGCAGACAATGTAGTCAAATTCTTTTCCGTCTGCTAACCAGTTTCCAACAACCTGCAGTGCTTCGTCAGCTGACCAGTTTGCTGTATCCTGAACAACCACTTCGATGTTCGGATATTTTGCCAATCCGTTTGCATAACCTTGTGAGCGGCCAATCTGTGCTGAGTGACCCGGCGGTGCAATCAGGATAGCGATCTTTGCGTCTTCGCCGCAGGTTTCAACAACTCTTTCGATCTGCATTTCACCGGCTGCAACATGGTTAGATCCAACAAACACTTTTCTTAAATACTGGTCCTCAGGAAGGATGTCGTCAGTACATACAAGAACCGGAACGCCTGCTGTTTCACATGCTTCAAGTGCGGGGCGGCTAGCAACCGGATCAACTGGGTTAAAGATCAGCACGTCGATTCCTTCTTGGATCAATGTTTCAACCTGTGTAATCTGTTTTACAGCGTCATCATCTGCAAACACAAGGTCAACATCAGCCAGATCCGGATTCTCTGAATAGTACTTGCCCATTCCAGCTACAACGAATTGCCAGAAGGTACTTTGGTTCCCCTGAATGGATACCCCAACTTTTACCTTTTCTGCCGCTTCTTCTGCCGGCTCTGCAGCAGCTGCTTCTTCTGCCGGTTGATCACCTGCTGGTTCTGCTACTTCTGTTTTCTGGCAGCCGCTTAAAAATAATACGGATGTCAGCAATAAAACCAACAGAATAACCAGAGGTCTCACTCTTTTTTTCATTATTTACTCTCCTTTTTTTTATTTTGTACGGTTACGTACAAATATAAAAAGTTAAATCATAGTTCAACATGAAACGGCTCTTTCAGCTTGGAGAAAAAGATATCTGTGGCTGTG
Source organism: Christensenellaceae bacterium (assembly GCA_963674805.2). Taxonomy (GTDB): domain Bacteria; phylum Bacillota; class Clostridia; order Christensenellales; family CALMFG01; genus CALMFG01. The sequence goes on along the minus strand of CAXXNY010000021.1, from coordinate 40,745 downwards.
TTTTGATCTTCACTGTATGATGTATATTTTTTAAAGACGATGAAGGTCATACTGCTGTTTAAAGATACCGTACATGGCAGTGCGTGCCACATGCCGGGTTTCAGTATGATGCCGGTTCCCTGTTTGAGATAAAAGCATTTAACGGTCGTTTCGTCGGGCGCCTGCTTTGTGTGATCCGGCTTTGCAACAATGACGACAACGTCATTTTCTGCGGCAAGCAGCAATTCTTCAGTTTTATAGTGGCATTCCATTTCTTCAATCGGGTCAGCAATCGGCTTTTTGATTTTAAGAAATGAACATACCAGCGGGCCTTCTGTATTAAACTCAGATACTGCGTCCCAGTATTCATGGTTTTCACTTTCACTTGAGCGCTTAGCGCCTTCCCAATTGAGCACAGTGCCGTATGCCATAAAACCATTTTGATTGATTATTTCTGCTTTTTTAATCATGTCGTATCCTGTCTTTTGCTTTATTTATGAATGCGTTTACTTTGATTGTTTTTGGCTGGTCTATACGCCACCCTTTATTGGTTTTGCAGGTTCAGATAAAGTTCTTCTAAGAGTTTATGCACCTTTGTGTAACGGTTATACATCTCAATATTCTGTTCCTGATCTTCGTTTGCGGTAATCCGGTTGATTTCATAGTTATCCCACAACCCTTTAATCAGGGTGTCCTGGTCAAGGCCGATTCCGATTGCACCCATCAATGCCGCACCCGTGCACGCATCTACGGCTTCGGTCACAATCAGTTCTTTATTCAGCAGGTTCGCAATCATCTGCGTCCATACTTTGCTCTTGCCACCGCCGCCGGTGACGACGCATTCCGAAATGGATATTTTGCTGTACTTCTCAAGGTCATCCATCCCGTCCTTTAGCGCACACGCCGCGCCTTCCTGCGCCGCTCTGACAAAGTGGCCCAGTTTATGCCCCGGCGATACACCGATAAAAGCGCCTTTCATATAGCTCTTCCAATAAGGTGCGCCGTTGATAAACGGATTAAAAATGAGTCCTGTTGAGCCGACCGGTATGTTCTGCGCTTCATTTTCAAGCTCGTTATACAGGTCATTATCAACCGGTTTTTCCAGAACGCCGCTCGCAAAAGTATCTCTCACCCACCTCATCACATGGGCGAAGGACTGGGTCGTCCCCTGAATCAGCCAGATGCCTTCTTTATAGTAACCGCTGCAAATCCCCTTCATGTGCGGGTCAAGTAACGGTTCATTCACCGGAACGGTCATGGCCGCCGCCGATCCCAGGCGCATCATACAATCCCCCGGTTTAAAAGCTTTGGCTGCGAAATTCTCTGCGCCTAAATCACCTGAGCCTGCTACGACCGGTGTTCCCTCCAGTAGCCCAGTTTCTCCCGCAGCCTTTTTGCTTATTGTGCCTGTAACTTGCATCGAATAATAAATATCCGGCAATACGTTTGGATTAATGTTCAGTTCGCTCAAAATCTCTTTTGACCACGTGTTTGTTCTGATATCGTGCATCAGCGTACTGGATGCATCATTGCAATCGGTCGCGAACTGCCCGGTTAACCGATAACGGATATAGTCTTTGCTGAGCAAAATCTTATCGATCCGCGCAAAGGCTTCCGGTTCGTGTTTTTGAAGCCAGACCAGTTTGGTCAGCGTGTACTGTTGATTAACTGGGTTACAGGTTATGTGACTGATTTGGTCACCCATCCTCTGTTTCAGCTCTTCGGTTTCAGGAATATTCCTCCGGTCCATCCACATGATTACCGGACGGACGGGTTTAACGTCCTTATCCAATCCGAGAAGGCTCACCATTTGCCCGGTCAGCCCAACGGACAGTATTTGTTCCTTACTCACCGATGTTTCCTGCATGCAGATTTTCACGGCTTCAATCGCTGCGCTGTACCACTTGGTCGCATCAAATTCTATCCATGTTCCGCCGTGGCTGTAGTCAAGCGAATATTCAACGACAGAACGTCCTGCGATTTTTCCGTTTGAATCGATCAGCGCTACTTTACAGCTGCTTGTGCCGGTATCTATGCCTAGATGGTATGTCATAACCTTTTTGTCCTTTTCTTTTACACTACTTCGCTGATTCAAGGATAAAGTCGATAAGCTTTATAACCTTAAAGTCCGGTTTGTTTTCAACAAAATTGGTATAGCAATGGTTGCAGGAAACAATCAGCTTATCTGCGCCAATTTCTTTCACCTGTTCGGTGCGCCGTTGTGTGATTTTTTTTGAAATCTCTGGTGCACAAACCTTAAGCGAGGGGCCTCCGCAGCATTTCGCGTCTTTTTTGTTCCACCTTAATTCCTTTAATTGAATATTTGCCTTTTTAAAGATGCCTCTGACCGTGGTTTCATCCTCTTTGTTCCGGACAAGCTTACACGGATCATGGTAAGAAACATTGCTTAACTCTGAATCCTTTAGTTCCAGTGCACCGCTGTCGATCAGAGATTTTAAGTATTCGCTAACCGATACAATTTTTTCATTGCTCTTCAGTCTGTCCCAAAGATGCGGAGAGTCGATGACAACGTGTTTTACTTTTTTATCTTCTGTGATTTTAATGATTTTATCTAAGTATTTCTTGCTTAAGTCCCAGACGCCCAGCTCATATAAAAGCGCGCTGTCATATTGGCCTTCATAGATAACGCTGACATCCACGCCTGCTTTTTCGGCGATTTTTTCAAATGTTTTTGCATTATCCTGATCGGCAGTAATGAATACAACCGCTTTGCCGGCCATGCTTGATACATCCGCTTTTTCCCATACACTGCTGTCTTGTATCTTTTTCGCCAGATCCTTGACCGCCTTCGGCTGCAGGCCCGCTTCATTGATGTCCGCCCGTCCGGCAGACATCGCCGCCGGAATATCTGTGTCATCAAAGCCGCACTGGGTGCAAAGACCGCAAAGGCAGCATTCATATACACGGGTGACTTTTTCTTCGTCCCATTCTCTGACGCCCTCATTCATTAAGGATAAAAGCAGCATCTTGCCTCTCGGCATATTGGTTTCCAGCCTGGTCTCTATCCCAACGGAACAGATAAAGTTGGACATCGGGCAGTTGCGCCATTCTTCTAATGTTTTGATATGTTTTTGTATGTTTTTCATTTTCCTATAATCCCCAACTTTCCAATATTCATAATCCTGTTTGGATCCAGCGCTTTTTTAACCCTTTCCAAAACACCAAATGCATCCCCGTATTGTTCTCTCATATGGCGCGCCAGCTGGATGCCGATGCCGTGGTGCTCGTTTAAGACGCCTCCGTTTTCCATGATCGCTTTCGCACCCGCCGTCCAAATCCGGTTGTTGAGTTCAATAGCTTCCTGTATGTCGGTTGGCGGTTTTTCGATGATAAAGTTCGGATATACGGATGCGCCCCAGTCATACCAGTGAGAGAAGTGCGCCACGTATTTCACGCCCCATTGCTTAAACTCGGTTTCTATCGCTTTTTTCATCCCGTTGTAGACGTTTTCAATATCCTTATGCAGCGCGCATGAATCCAGCACGCCGTAAAGACATTTCGATGATTCCAGCGTGAACGGCGGATAATAAAAGTCAAAGCGCTTTTTCCACCAATTCCATCCCGGTTCAGGGCCTAAGTCTTTTGCGCCGTTCTTAAAGCAGATATCCATCGCGACTTTTTCCTCGACATCAACGATTTCTTTAAAACCGTCAAAGCCGATAACCATATAACCCCCGGTTTCAATCTTGATTCCGAGCACTTTTTCGACCATGACTTTGGTGTCATTTTCATCATAAATACGGACCACGGATGGCTTTAATCCACTGACCATAATCTCCCGTGCGGATTCCAGCGCCGAATGGAGACTGTCGAACAATAACGCTCTGAACGACAGCTTTTCGGGCAGTTTTTTAATTTTTAGTGTGACGCTCGTGATGATTCCGTAGACACCTTCAGCGCCTAAAAACAGTTTCTCAAAACTCGGGCCTGTTGAATGGACCGGAATCGGAAGGCTCTTCACAATCGTCCCGTCGGGCAGAACTGCTTCCAGATTAATTACCATGTCTTCCACTTTGCCGTACTTGCTGGAAAAATGCCCTGATCCTCTGCAGGACAGGAAGCCGCCCAGTGTCGAGCAATACATGGAAGCCGGGAAATGGTTCAACGTGTATCCTTTGTTATTGAGATGTGTTTCCAGATCAATCTGCATAATGCCCGTCTGGACATTCACGTTATAGCTCATCTCATCAATATCGAGCACACGGTTCATTTTTTTCATATCAATTAAGATACCGCCGTCAACGGCGATAACACCGCCAAGCCCGCCGGCACCGCCGCCCCTTGGAACGATTGGTATATCATTCCGGTTTGCGAACTTCACCACCTGTGATACCTGTTCGGTCGATTCCGGAAAGACAATCACATCGGGTCTCGGCGGTTTGCTTCCGCTGTTCATCCATACGCGTGACGGCCACCAGCCGTCAAGGGAGTACGAATCCAAATCGCATTCCAAATCAGTCAGATTTTGATCTCCGACAATTGTTCTTAATTCGTCATACATCAAATATTGTTTAAACGTATCTCTCATTTTGCCTACCTTTCTCCGATAACGATATCCCATTTTTTCTCAAAACCGAGCTGATCGCATATTTCATAAATTAATTCGAGGTTCTTCCATTCATCATACAGACTCGGATGCGGCATCTCTCTGGATTGAATCGCATCACAGAATGTTTTAATGTTCGGAACATACCCGTCTAAGACATGCGTCATATTGACACTCAGCGGTACCCAGTCACTTTCCCACTGCTGGGAATTATTATCTTCGTAATAGGTAACCTTTCTGGCGTTCTCAACCATGACGGCACACCGGTGCGCAACGACTTCCAGTTTTTCGCTGTGGCAGCCGCGGTTTCCTTCAGTCCCCCAAGCGCCTACGCCGAGCACGCCGCTTTCGAAGTTACAAATAAGGCCCACCGGGCTTCTGTCTATGCCCCGCTTGTTGCCCAATACCTTGACTTCTCCGATATCCCCGCCGAACATTCTGAAAACATCAATCACGTGGATATGCCATTCCATCAGTCCTGTTAAAAAAGTTGAATAAGGGTAGCCATGTGATTTTGATTCGATCATCATTACTTCGCCGAAATCGGGATCTTTTGTGATATCCAATGCTTTTCTATATGCGATCGAACCGCGTTTTTGGTGGTCGACCATGACAATACGTTTGAGATCGCAAGCCATTTCCCAAAGGTCTTTCGATTCTTCCGGCGTTACGGTTGCGGGCTTCTCAACAAAGACGTCCAGTCCGGCATTCATGGCATCACGCACGACCTTCGGATGAACCGCCGCATTAATACAGACCACAACACCGTCAAGTTCTTCTTTGTCAAACATTTCTTTGTAGTCCTGATAAGCCTTTTTAAATCCGAACTCCACTCTGATTTTTTCAGCGCGGTCAAGATCTAAATCGCATACGGCCACACGTTCGATCGAATCCAAATAATGCAGACTCGGGAACAGCATATTGGATGCATGTATTCCCGCACCAATAAAAGCTAACTTTGTCGGCGGAACATCAATGTTCCAATCCTTTGTGTCGAATTTTCCTCTCATAACTCCTCCTCATTTTTTCTCATTAATTTTTTATTGCACCAATTTTTAATAACTCATTAAGGATCAAACTGTTTCGGCTTATTGTTCAAATGTCTTGATCAGAATTGTTTCATTATTTGAAACTCGTTTTCATTTATTAACACTTATTGATTATATTCTACATTTCTTTTTAATCTCCTTCTTTTTTTGTAAAATATTTTTATTATTTAATATGTTATTTCATATATTGAAACTTTAGTCAATTTTCACCGTATTTCCATTGAATTTAGGTCAAATTATGAGCTTTTTGTTTCACTATTTGATCCGTTAATTCACTGTACAGAACAGCTGACACCAACTTAACGTCATTTTTCTACGTAATAATGGCTAAATTTTATAAAATACTGATAATAAACGTTAGACAAATTGTTTCAAATATCGAACTGTAGTTTTATTTTTTAAGATATTCGCTTACCAACCATGGTATACAGACGACAGCAGGACAATCTTTTCTAAGCAAAAAAGAGACTAACTCAAGTCTTTAATTAAACGAGAATTAGTCTTGTCAAAATACTGTTTTATATGAAATGCTAAATGGTTCTTAAATTAAAAATGATTTAACTTCTATAAAAATATTATTTGTCGCAATATCTATTTGCTTTAATTAAGTGTTTACCGGACAATGCAGTTTTTGTGAAAGCCGCTGTGCAATCTCTTTGATGATTTCGCCATACTGTTCCATTTTGGAAACATCAATCCTGCTTGAAGGGCCGGTAATCCCGACTGAGGCAATTGGGAAACTGATATAATCCAATACCGGAGATGCCACACAGCGTATCCCTTCAATACATTCCTCATCATCAAGGGCATATCCGGTTTTCCGGACTTTATCCAGAGACTCAATCAATTCCTTTTTGGTAAGTATGGTGTTTTTGGTCAAGCGCCGGAATTCGATCTGGTCAATCACCACATCCCTCTGATGGCTGTCCAGAAAAGCCAGATAGGCCTTACCGATGGCCGTACAGTGAAGCGGGTCTTCCGTGCCGATGCTCTCAGACAGATTAATAAATCCGCCGCTGTTTTGTATGTCGATTGTGATGATCGTATTGCGGTGAGTGGGTACACTCAGCTGAACGCTTTCTCCGGTCTTAGCAACAATTTCGGCCAGAAAAGGCTTGGCAACCAAAATTAAGTTCCGGCTGCTTAAAAGTGCGGGCCTGTATCTCAACAAGCCCAGGCTCAGCCGGTATGATTTTGTATTTTCATCTTTGTCGACGAATTCATTTTCAATCAATGTATTCAGCAATCGATATACAGAGCTTTTATTCATGCCGGTAATACGGGCGATTTGGGTCAATGTCAGCTGTTCATGATTACTTAATTCATCTAAGATTTTTACTGCCTCATTAAGCGTTTTGCTCATACACTATTCCTCATTGTTGTTGCGAAAGATACTGAATATTAACTTAAATATATTGATAAAGGTGCTTCTTGTCAATATCATAAATGCTGATTCGGCACAATACTTCCGCTGATTTCTGCATAGAATCAACGAAAACTGCATAAATATCGGCGCACTTGAGCATATGCGGTTGCTTTGTTGCTGAATCAGTCTGAATTGATTTTTAATTGAACCCAGGCAAAATGTGATTAATCAATTTGGTTGTGTACGTAAAAAGTGATGTGAATTTTCGGTTTGCTTAAATGCTGATATTGCTATAGATATTATAGCCGCAGATTATCATCACAGCGAACACCACTGCGATATATATCCGATGAATTTGCTTTTCCTTTAGCCGGATATTAAGAACAGATCCTGCAAGTCCGCCGATAACCGCCGCCGGTATCATGACCAGCAGCATGCGGTAATCCTGTACCATCTGATACTGGCCGTTAAATGCCTTGGTGATCAGCCCGAAGGCCTGTGCAAATAAAATCACAAACACCGATATCTTGGCCGCATCGCGTATGCCGATTCCCATAATCAGCACCAGCGCCGCCACGTTAATCGGGCCGCCTCCGATGCCGAGAAACGTGCCGAGCACCCCAAGGAGCATTCCGACCAATCCCTGTCCGAAAGCAGAATGCACATGCTTCGTTGGAAGCTGCTGATAGAAAAGGCAGAAAACCATGAGCGCAATCAGTATTGCCGATTGAACCACGGTAACCGTATTCGGATTCATGCCCGCCTTTGCAATCGAAAAAATGACGCCGCCTAAAGTGCCGCCGATCACTGCGCCGGCGGTTACTGCGATCATCGGCTTTGTGACCAAAAAACCGCTTCTCATCTGCTTTACTGTCGCTGTAAGCGCCATGCTGACAACGGTAAGCGAAGACAGCATCGAAATCGTAACGATGTCATAATCGCCGATTAAATCCAGCACCGGTTTGATAATTACCCCGCCGCCCATGCCAGCGACCGAGCCGATGAGCGTGGCGATTAAAGTTGTGACAAAATATAAAATCATTGGTTCCCCGTCATCGGATTAAATAAACCAGCCCGAAGCATGCGACCATGATGTACACCAGTTTTTTAATGGTCTCCGGGCAGAGTTTTTTAAACAGCATGAATCCCAGCAACATCCCGGCAACACTGGACGCGGCCGCGTATGGAATAACCGTCACGATCGTCTGCGGAATGCCCTGTCTTAAGATATAATAGCCGAGTTTAAATATGGCGGTGAAAAAGAAAAGGGTCTGCAGCGTTGCGTAATATGTGCGCTTGTCTTCCAGCGCAACCGAATAATACAGTACCATCGGCGGCCCCGGGACATTAAACAGCCCGCCGAGCACACCAGACACCAGCCCTGCTGCAAACGCCGAATACTGATTGTTCGGGATTTTGATCCGGTTGGCAAAAAAGAAAAAGTATGCCGCAAGTAAAACCAGCACAGCACCCAGAAGCTTTGTCATCAATCCGTTCTCGGCCTGAAATAACAGGGTTAAACCGATATAACTGCCGATCAGAGAAAAGATTAACGGCACAATTAAGAGCCGGACATTGACATATCTGATGTTTCTAAGCGCCAGGAATCCCGTGATAAGCGTTGAACAGGAGAGCAGGATAATGATACAGTGCGTCACCGGCAGTATCAACGGCATAATGGAAATCGCGATAATCGAAAATCCGAAGCCCGTCAATCCCTGAACAAAGGCGCCAACCAAGGTGATGCATGCAATAATGATAATGGTTTCGGTCATCGATCCCTTTCTGTGATCCAATCTGGATTTTTCATCCCTATACAAATGCGCAGCCGCCAGCATATTCGCCAGCGTCTGCGTTTATTCTGCATATTCGTGAGACCGTTTTTATCTTCAGTCTCATTCCGTATGGAACGGCTATGCGTTCTTATTTCACAATCTCGTTCATTAGTTCAATCGCAAATCCGACTTTATCTTCCGTATCGTAATAGACCCATTCCTTGCCAAGATTCTTGCCGACCGAAGCTCCCATCTGAGAAATGCTTAAGTCTTTCCCCTCTAAATAGGTTTTGGCAGGTTCGTGCTCCGGAACGCTGAACTTGATATGGTGCAAGCCCGGCCCTTTTTCGTCCAAAAAATCCCGCCAGATGGTTTTTCCAGTCAGCGGTTGAATCACCTCGATTTCGATATTCCCTAAATTGAAGAAACAAAATTTCGCCGTGAAAGGTTCGGGTTTGCCTTTATACATCATCTTGACATCTTCCCCGCCCGGCGGGAAATCAACAATCGTAAACGGGCCTATACCGAGTATTTCCTCAAAATTCCTGAGCGCACCTTCCAGGTCTTCAACCACCATACCGATTTGAATCGGATTTTTAAAAACGTCTTTGGGTTCAAATTCAGCCATTTTATTTTTCTCTTCAGTTTGACTCATTTTCCATCATCAGATGCACAGCCGCCAGTTTAAAGGTCAGCGGCAAAGCAAGAATCTTCGGGTTGGGTCCGACGTACTTCTCTGCGTCTTTTAATGCCTCTTCAAATGTTTTACGTGTTTTCAGCCCCATTCCCCGCGCAAAGCCCGGTTCGTATGCACCCACGCAATAGACCGCACTGCAGTGCTTCTCCGCCAGGTGGCCGCAGCTCATCATTGAAAACGCATGATACGGATGGTACGCATAGTTGTAACGGTATGCATCCGTATAATGTTTTTTCATCGCAAACGCCGCACCATGTTCCGCCATGTCCGGCAGTTGGTTATGATAGTCCTGCTGGAACAGCTCATAGGTCTCACGGTAGGACGGGAATTCCTGGTCATGGAAATAGCCGTTGCAGATAGAGGAGAAAATCATGACCGCATTGTCTTTCATCACGCGTTTATGGCGGATAATCTGAGCCGACGCCGCCTGCATCATAAAGATTGGGTTTGTGCCCATCCCGTTGCCGTAGTGGAAGTTTTGGGGCATACCGAAAATCATAATGTCATACTTTTCTTTGGCATACGGTACATATGTACGGACGTCCGCCACCTTCCAGGAAAGCGGCTGCATCTCTTTTGCATACCCGGAGAAAATTGCAATCTGGCGGGCTTTGGTATCCAGCACCGCATCACACATGAAAAATTTTCTGCCCATACATTTTTCCATATGCATGGAAATCGTGTCGAACTTACTACGCATGGTCGAATGCGAGCTTACCGGAATGAAGTCGGGTTTATGCATGACATCCGGTACATGGTGACTGGCGATCGACTTCCAGTGCGTGATGCCTGTCGCTGTATGCTTATATCCGCCCGAATACCCGCCGTACGGATTTCCGAGCGTGTGGCCGATGCAAATCGCCAAGTCGCTTTCGTACACATACTTGCTCATGATGACCGGATTATTATTTTCATCACATCCCAGGTCAACCAGATGATCATAGTCCTCACTGTCGTGATTGATGATCTGGTTTTTCCACCAATACTCGTTAAACAGATCGTCGCCTAAGATGCTCTTAATCTCTTCTTTGGTGTTTTTCCGATGCAGACCGTTCGAGCATATCAGCAGAATGTCTTTTTTATCAACGCCTGCTTTTACGCATTCTTCAATCAAAATCGGGATTGATACCTTCCGGTGTGAATTATACTGGAATCCGCCTTTAACACGGTCCGGGAAAATAATCGTCACTTTCGAACCCGCTTTCACCAGCTTGCTGATGGGGTCCATGCCGATCGGGTTTAATATAGACTCGCGCGTTTTCGCTTGCAGTTCTTCCGCCGGAATAATGGGCGGATCCGGTACTGTTTCGCCGGGAATAAAGACATCCGTTCTCTCGTCCGGCAGTTCCGCTGCCATTAATCCCTGTCCGTATTCAAAATCTATTTTCATTCGTCTGTTAACCTTTCTTTGAAGTCAGATATATATCCACTATTTCCAAGTATTCATCCGGATAAAACCCAACATCTCCCGTGAACCGTGTTAATGCAATCAATCCGCCGTCAATCTCTTTAATGGAGGCCAGCATTTCGGCATTATCCTGCTTAAGGCCGCCACCGTATACCACCGGCACGGATACCTGCTTTTTAATAAACTGCGCAATGTTTCTGATATATGCGTCGTCCGGAGGGGTTTTCCCCGGGCCGATTGCCCAAACCGGTTCATATGCGATCACAACATTTGACAAATCCACACCCTGAAGTCCGTCTGTAATCTGCTGCTTGATCACTTCATAACGATTCGGCTGCTCGTCCTCTGTCTCCCCCACGCAATACAGCACATTCAGCCCTCCGCTCTGCGCCGCTTTGACTTTTCCGTTCAAGATACGTGAGACAGCGCTTTGGCCGCCGCATCCGCCGGTTGAAAGGATATGGTTTAAATCGCGGCGTTCTTCACAATGCCCGATAATCGTCCATTCGCATCCCAGCGCTTTCATTGATTTAGCGGTTCTGCCGGATGTAAACGCACCGATATTTTCTCCTGTTTTAACGTCCCCCCAATGTACGCTCTGGCTCCCGATCTCCATGACCGAGTCTTTGCTCTTTGCCTTTGCCGCCCCGATAATATGTGCTTCAGGCAGAAACGATGCGAAAGTTGTATCCTGATAAGCCTTCACGCCATCGTCAATACCCGAGATAATGTTACTCCCCCAGGCCGTTGCATCGTTATCCGTGCTGATTCCGCCCAGTGTCTTTGGCACATCAAATCGTTTCAAGTTTAAGAAAATATAGTTCATTCCGATTACCCTTTTAATTCTTCATCAAATACCTTACAAGCCAAGGAAATGGATTTGTTTTGATTAAAACATGCAAAGACCCCTAGTACCAAAATATCCGCACCATGATTTATACATTGTTTTCCAATTGGCGCATTTATTCCGCCATCCACATTGATTAGAAATTTTAAATGCCTTTCTTCTCTTATTTTTTTCAGCTCATCAATTCGAGCATAACTGTCCTCTATAAACTGTTGTCCGGAAAATCCGGGCTCAATCGCCATCATCAGCACCATATCAACCTCATCGATAAACGGCAGCAGTGCACTGACCGGCTGGCTCGGGTTTAATGCGATACCCGCTCTCATGCCCGCCGCTTTTATCCGGCTGATTGTACGTTTTGAAAAGTTTGTGGCGTCACTGTGGAACGTAAACCACTCCGCACCCATCTCAGCAAAACGCGCAATATAGTCCATCGGCCGCTTGACCATGACATGCACATCTAGCTCCATCTTGGGGAACGCTGACTTAAGTTCCCGGCATAAATCCGGGTTTAAGCAAATATTAGGCACATAGTTGCCGTCCATGATATCAATATGCAGCATATCGATACCCGCTTTTTCAAGTTCTTTGATGTCCGCCAGCATGTTGAGCTGGCTGGCGCATGCGAGTGATGGTGAATATCTCATAACCGCTCCTATACCTGAAAAGGATATCCCAGCACGAGTTCTCCCCGGCCCTCAGCCTCAAGGTTCCTGCATGCTGCGGGAACAAAGATGCCGCGGCCCTGCTCCGCTGTGACGCTTCCACCGTCATAGTGCAGGGTGGTCTTCCCTTTGGTTGTAATCATAATATAATGTCCGTCAAAATCCGGAATCGTGAACCGGCCGTTTAAGTCAAGCCGCTTAATCATGAATTTATCTGTCGCATCATAATCCAGCAGTGTTGATAGTGTTCCGGCTTTGCTGCTGATCTCCGTCACCGGTTTTGGCATTACTTTTTGTCTGATCTCATCTTCTGTGTATGTATCATACCTAAACATCTCAAACATCGCGTCATAACCCACGCCATAGTGAAGCTCTTCATCAGCCAAAGGCCTTACGGCATAATTCTTTTCCAGCCGGATCGTATAATCACACGCTTCATGTATCTCAAGGAACAGGCTTCCCGCCCCCATTGCATGCGGCATCCCGGAATCGATTAAAACCATGTCCCCTGCATTCACATCAATTTTGTGCATACAGGACAGCATACCTTCCACATCCTGCTTTTCAAACAGCTCGCGCCAAGGCGCCTTGGTCACATGTTTCTTGAATCCTGCATACACGTATGGGTGTACCCCGTCTATCTCACGGGTATTAACGATATACCATGCTTCTGATTTACCCGACGGATAGTTGAAAAACCGTTTGGCCGTCTCTGCAGTCGGATGCACTTGGATCACCAACCTGACTATCGTGTCGCCCACGCGGGCCAAAACACCCATCTGGCCATCCATGCACCGGTCTTTATATTGATCGCCTAAAAAGGCGGATTTATCTGAATTAATTAAATCCCTAAGATTAATAATGCTGCCGTCATCCAATACCGTCCGGCTGATGCCATTGTCAATGACGTCTTTCATCGGGCCCATATATTCAACCGTAGACGCAATAAACTCTTCGGACATCACACTGTCCTGTTGTTTGTCGAGACCCTGCCATTCATCCAGCAGCTTCCCGCCGACATAGAGGCGCTCCACCCGGTTAAGTCCCAATATATATGGTTTTTTTGCTAAGTCTTGTTTATTCATCGTCCCTCTAAATAGCAAGTACCACAGCTGCGAATGATCGCAGCTATGATACTTTTAAGGTTTACATGTTTTTAGAATACAGCATCCGGATCATAATAATCAGCTACGTTATCAGCCGTGATCGGAATAGAATCCAAGTAATTAATCGGTGTCGTTGATCCGGTTTCAAGATATTCCAAAGCCATATCTAAAGCCGCGGGGAACTCAACAACTTTTCTAACTGTGCCGTAATAATCTCCAGCCATTATCGCCTCAAGCGCGTCTTTCTGACCGTCAATACCCACAACGGTAACGCCTTCAACGCCGGCATCTTTAAGAACCTTGACACAGCCCAGTGACATTTCATCATTATGTGTGTATACGCCGGTTACATCCGGATTAGCCTGAAGGATATTTTCGAAAATATCAACAGCCTGAACCCTCTGGAAGTTCGCGACCTGATCGTCAACGATTTCGATTCCAGGATATTGGCTGATAACACTCATAAAGCCGTCCTGGCGCAGGTTAACAGTCGTGTTGCCTGCAGGACCTTCAAGAATGACAACCTTGCCTTCTTCGCCCATGCCCTGAACTAACAGTTTCGCCGCACTCTGGCCTGCTGCATAGTCGTCGTTAACAACCATACCAACCTGAACGGAAGGGTCTGTGAGCGTTCTGTCAAAAGCGATAACCGGGATTCCGGCTGCTTTTGCTTCGCGTAATACGCCAACCAATGTCGGAGACTGATGCGCAGCAACTAAGATAATATCAACTTTTTTCGTGATCATATCTTCGATGTCAGCAATCTGTTTCTGGGCATTCAGCTGTCCGTCTGTAACCATAACTTCAACATTCGGATGCTCTGCCAGCCATGCATCGATCAAAACTGTACCAGCCTGGCGAATCGGATGTCCCATAAAAGGCTGTGAAATACCAATGAGATAATGCGCTTCTTCTACAGGCTCTTCCTCAACGACCGCTTCTTCTGCCGGGGCCATTTCTTCAGCTTCTGCCGGAGCTGCTGCTTCCTTTGCAGAACATCCTGCTACAGTAAAGGCGAATACCAATACCAGCAAAAAGACTAAAAGTCTGAGTGATGCTCTTTTCATAACGTTCCTCCTTTAATTTTTCCGCTCCCTTCTGGGGGCTATCTTCTTCTCTTGCTGCTGATCACAACAGCAAAGATTATAATCACACCTTGAATAATCTGCTGGGCATAATATTCGAATCCAACCAGATTAAGCGTATTATTGATAATACCGATAATGAAGATACCAACGATGGTGAACAGCACGCCGCCGCGTCCGCCACTCATCTTGGTGCCGCCGATAACAACCGCAGCCACAACATACATACCGAGCGCAGTTCCTGCCGCCGGGTCGCCGCAGAGCGAACGGCTGAAGGTGAAGATACCGGCAACAGCAGCCATACATCCGCTTAAGATATACGCCGTAATCCGGACTGCCGATACGTTAACGCCGGAAATGTAACAGACTTCTTCGTTGCCGCCGAGTGCATAAATATAGCGGCCCATTCTGGTATACTTCGTAAAGACAAAGAACAGCAGGTAGAAGCCAAGCAGCACCAGGAACATTACCGGGATCTGGCCGAATACCTTGATCGAAGCCAGATCAATCATAAACGGATCAAGGTTATCGACAATAACCGTTCTTCCGCCGGCAATAAACAGCGCCATACCAAAGCAGACAACCTGCATCCCCATCGTGATAACGAATGATTCAATCTTGAACAGGCTTAAGATAATCCCGTTGATGAGTCCGACGATTGCTCCCGCAATAATAACGACGATAATGGTTGGCAGCACCGCCCACTCGTGCTGGAGCAGCACCGCAGTCAGACTGGTCGTCATGCTGACCGTACCAATAATGGAAAGGTCGATGTTCTCGGTTAAGATCACAATGGTCATACCAAGGGATGCAAACCCCAACACAGAGACCTGTCTTAAAACGTTAGTCATGTTGGTGGCCGTCAGGAAAACATCGGACAGTGCACTGGCCAATATAATCAGCGCAATTAAACCAATAATCGGGCTTAATGTTGAAAGCATTTTCTTTCTGTCAAAATTTTGTTGCGTTGCATCGGCTGATGCCGATTTTTTTACAGATGACTGCAAGCTCATTTTGTTTCCTCCACTTCCTTCATTGCATATTCTGCGATCATTTGCTCAGTCAATTCGTTTTCCTGTAGCTCAGCCACGATTACGCCTTCTTGCATGACATATACGCGGTTGCTCAAACCAATGACTTCAGGCAGCTCAGAGGATATCAGCATAATCGCAATCCCCTGACGGGCTAAATCGTCCAATATATAATAGAATTCCTGTTTTGTTCCAACATCGATTCCCTTTGTCGGCTCATCACAGATGAGTAGATTTGATTCTGTCAGCAGCCACTTGGCTAAAATGACCTTCTGCTGGTTTCCGCCGGATAAGAATTGGGTCTCCTGTTCAATAGAAGGTGTCTTTACCTTTAATATATCGACATATTTATTAATCAGCTCTTTTTCTTTCTTTCTATCCACAAAACCCATCGGCGAAATGCGGTCCAGAATTGCAAAGGTTGTATTAACTCCGACACTCTTTGACAAGATAACGCCCGTCGTTTTCCTATCCTCTGTGACAAACCCGATCCTGTTTGAGATTGCGTCCTTCGGGCTTTTAATTTTTACAAGCTCTCCGTTGACAAAAACGTCTCCGCTTTGCTTCTTTCTGTATCCAAAAATCGATTCGGCCAGCTCGCTTCTGCCGGCGCCGACCAAGCCGGAGAATCCAACAATCTCACCGGCACGGATGGAGAAACTGCAGTCTTCCACTATATCGTTCGTGAGATGTTCTACGCGCAGTACTTCGTCGCCTATTTTTCTGTCTTTCGGTCTGAATACCTTTCCGATATCTCTGCCGACCATCATTGAGACAATTTTATTCGTATTTAAATTTTGAATATCTTCTACACCAACCAGGCTCCCGTCCTTTAATATGGCGACACGGTCGCCGATTTCAAACAGCTCTTTTAACCTGTGGGAGATATAAATAAATGATTTTCCGGTTTCTTTCAACTGCTTAATAATCTTAAACAGCTTTTCCAATTCGTTATCAGTAATCGCCGCAGAAGGCTCGTCCAGAATCATGATTTTTGCGCCGATTGACATCGCCTTTGCTATTTCCACCATTTGGGATTGGGACGAACTTAAATCGCTGACAGACTGTCTCGGGCGGATTTTCATGCCCAGACTGTCTAAAAGTTCCTTGGTGTCCTGGTTCAGCTTTTTAAAATCAACAAAGCCGCCCGCCTTCATCGGATATCTTCCAAAAAAAATATTTTCAGCAACAGTTAGGTTGGTAATCAGCCTGTGTTCCTGATAAACGACAGAAAATCCATACGCAAGCGCGTCATTCGGGGCCTTGATATTCAGCTTTTTACCATTAAGAATGATTTCTCCGCCGTCAAGCTGATAAACGCCCGAAAGGATTTTGATTAACGTTGACTTGCCGGCACCGTTTTCTCCGGCAATACACAACACTTCACCTTTTCGCAAATCCAAGGAAACATCATCCAATGCCTTGACGCCGGGAAATTGTTTCGTGATATGATTTACTTGTAAAATGGGTGTTTCCATGCAATCCCTCCTGCTGATAACGTTTTCAGCTAGATTATAAATGAGTTAACTGGCTCTGTCAATGATTTTAGCCTGAAATTCATATTTTTCGTCGATTTTTCAGCATATAATAGTACATATTCCAATATTTTATATTTACTTTTTTTATCACCGCTTCAGTTTAGGTATATCAGGATCATAGATAAAAGAACTTATTTCCTGAAATCGTTTTCTTCCATTATATGCTATTCCGCTCCGTAATTTTATGCTTTTATGCGTATATTTAAGCCTTATTCGCCTATTATACGGTATGTAATACTGATTATATTGACTTTTTCACCGCTTTGGTAGTAATATTTGGTGTGAAAACATTATCAGCGAATTGGAGGTAATTATCATGACAGACTTAAGGTCTTATGCCGCTGTAATCGATCACTCGTCACTCCTGCCCACAGATAACCGTCAGATTATAGAAAAAGAATGTGCCGAAGCCGTCGAAAACGGATATGCGTGTATCTGCATTACCCCTGCGACGCTCGATTGGGTCACGGCATATACGCGGCAGCAAGGCAGTGATATCAATATCAGCGCTGCAATCGCTTTTCCGCACGGAACCACTACCGCTGCGGTAAAGGTATTTGAAGCGGTCGAGTCCTGCCGTAAAGGCGCGAACGAAATCGACATGGTTATGAGTGTTAACCGCGCGAAAGACGGCGACTGGCTTTTTGTGAGGGATGAGATCGCAGAGATTAAGAGCGAAATGATGAAAGTGCGAAACGACGCCGTTTTAAAAGTGATCGTCGAGACTTGTCTTTTAAGCGAAGAAGAGAAGATAAAGGCATGTGAAGCCTGCATCGCTGCCGGAGCGGATTATATCAAAACATCCACTGGTTTTTCAAGCGGCGGCGCTACGGTTGAAGATATCCGGCTGTTTAGTGATCTTTCAAAAGGCAAAATCAAAGTAAAAGCCTCCGGCGGCATTAAAACTGCTGATCAATTTTTGGCCATGATCAATGCCGGTGCAACGCGTATCGGCACAAAGTTTTCACAGGCCATTTTAGACGAACTGTCAAAAAGATCATGAATCATATACATATTTAATGAAAGGGATATTTATCACATGAATGCGCTTAAGCTAAAAGAAAAAGCAATTCAAATCCGAATCAAAACAGTTGAAGGCGTTTACAACGCACAATCCGGCCATCCGGGCGGCTCGCTTTCAATTGCAGATATTCTCTCTGTACTCTATTTTGAGAAAATGAATATTGACCCCGCAAATCCGAAAGATCCGGACAGGGACCGTCTTGTGCTGTCAAAAGGGCACGCGGCGCCATCCTACTACGGCGCACTGGCGCTGAGAGGTTATTTCAGCACAGATGAAATCGCAAAGCTCAGACAAATCGACAGCTTCCTGCAGGGACATCCGGATATGAAAAAGGTGCCCGGAGTGGATATGTCGTCCGGCTCTTTGGGCCAGGGGTTGTCTGCCGCCAACGGAATGGCGCTCTATGCCAAACGCAAAGGTAAGCTCTTCCGCGTCTACGTTATCCTGGGCGACGGCGAAATGCAGGAAGGTCAGGTATGGGAAGCCATGATGACCGCTGCGCACTATAAGCTGGATAACCTGACCGCTTTTGTGGATGTCAACCGGCTCCAGATCGACGGCCCGGTCGCCGAAATCATGAACGACCTGCCGTTGGAAGAAAAATTTGCGTCCTTCGGCTGGCATATCATCAGCATCGACGGAAACGACGTTGAAGCAATCGCATCGGCTGTTGATCAGGCCAAAACCATTAAGGATAAGCCGGTCGCGGTTCTCTGCCACACAGTTAAAGGCAAAGGCGTTCCGCTGATGGAAAACCAGGTATCCTGGCACGGCGTTGCGCCCAACAAGGAACAGGCTGAAGGTGCCTTCGCCGCACTCGAAGCACAGCTTGCCAAGTTAAAGGAGGAGAACTAATGGCTTTATCAACACGCGAAGCATACGGTAATGCGCTTAAAGACTTAGCGGAAAAATATGATTTTTGGGTCATGGACGCCGACCTTTCCAAGGCAACCAACACAAAGGTGTTTGCGGCAGCTTATCCTGACCGGTTTATCAACATCGGCATCTCAGAGGGCGATTTAATGACAACCGCCGCGGGCATCGCGACCTGCGGACAGACGGTATTCGCCAGTACGTTTGCGATCTTCGCTTCCTGCCGCGCCTGCGAACAGGTGCGCAACTCCATCGCATATACCGGACTCAATGTTAAAATAGCAGCCACACACGGCGGTGTCTTGATCGGCCCTGACGGCGGTTCACATCAGGCGATTGAAGACATCTCAATTATGCGGACGTTCCCGAACATGACGGTCATCGTACCGTCAGACGAAGCGCTGACATATAAAGCCGTTGAATACGCCATTAAACATGAGGGCCCGGTTTACCTGCGGTTCGGCCGCTTCCCCAGCGACGATATCTATACAAAGGATAACGCACCGTTTGAATGGGGCAAGGGTAACGTCTTAAGAGACGGCAGTGATATCACTCTGATCGCCATCGGTGATATGGTTTCGGAATCATTAAAAGCGGCAGAGTTGTTAAAAGGAAAAGGCATCAGCGCCGCAGTAATTGATATGCATACGGTTAAACCGATCGATAAGGACTTAATCCTGAAATACGCAGGCAAAACCAATGCGGTGATTACAGCCGAAGACCACACCATCATCGGCGGGCTGGGCAGCGCGGTTGCCGAAGTCATGGCGGAAAACCCGTCCGTACCTTTAGCCAGGATCGGGCTTAACGATACATTCGGCCGTTCAGGTTCGCGTCAGGACCTGATGGCGTACTTTAAATTATCAGCAAAAGATATCGCTGAAAAAGCGGTATCGTTATTACACTTATCAGTTTAAAAGAAAGGAAGAACAAAATGGAAACTCAATTCAAACTTGCATTGGGGTGCGATCTTGCCGGCTATGATTTTAAGCTCCGCGTCCTTGAAGAACTCAAAAAACGCGGTTATACTGTCACTGATGTCGGATGCGACAACAGTCAAAAGGGAGACTATCCCATCTACGCTAAAAAAGTTGCGGATCTCGTCACCTCCGGCGCTGTGGACAAAGGCATTTTAATCTGCGGAACCGGCCAGGGCATGGCGATTGCCGCAAATAAGTGCAAGGGCATCCGCTGTGCGCTGTGCTATGATGTCTTCCCGGCAATCATGAGCCGCGAACACAACAACAGCAATATGCTGGCCACCGGCGCATGGATGGTATCATTGGAAAAGGCGTTGGATGTTATTGAAGCGTGGCTGTTTGGTAAATATGCCGGAGAGCGCCACAATCCGAGAATTGATCAAATTACTGCGATTGAGAATGAGCGCTAAGCGCGTACCGGTTAAAAGAGCGGGAGGCCAATATGAGTATCAACGACTTAAAAAAGAAAGTCTATGACGGAAACATGGCATTGGTAAAATACGGCCTGGTTATCTTAACCTGGGGCAACGTCAGTGCGATTGACCGTGAAAAAGGCGTCGTCGTGATTAAGCCGCGCGGCATCGACTACGAGCTGTTAGCGCCGGACGATATGTCGGTAACCGATCTTGACGGCAGTCCGGATTCGAATAATCGCTACCTGCCGTCTGTCGACCTTGATATCCATCTGGAGATTTACCGTAACTTCAAGGATGTTCAGGCCATCGCGCACACGCACTCGGCCTACGCAACCGCATGGGCACAGGCCTGTGAGCCTATCCCCGTATACGGCACCACGCACGCAGATCATTTTTACGGCGCAGTCCCCTGCACCCGGCACTTAAAGCCGGAGGAGATTGCCGAAGGATATGAACTGAACATCGGCAAGGTCATCGTCGAGGCGTTTAAGGGTATCAATCCCATGCAGATGTGCGGGGTGCTGACAGCCGGCCACGGCCCGTTTACCTGGGGTGACAGCGTGAAAAGCAGCATCGAACACAGCCTGATTTTAGACGAACTCGCAAAAATGGCGCTGCTTACCCGTACGGTAAATCCCAACTCTGCGCTGCTCCCCAAAGAAATGCTGGATAAACACTATTTGAGGAAATATGGTGAAAACGCTTATTTCTATCAAGATAAGTAACCAAATGCGCGCGCAATATTGTATAATACTACATAAGAGATTTTGTTACTGGATGAGGTAGAAAGAATGGCAAATGTAACAATCAAAGATGTGGCTGAAGCTGCTGGCGTCTCCATCAGCACGGTGTCACGGTATATCAAGGATGCAAAAAGCATCAACCCAATCTCCGCTGTAAAGGTCGGGCAGGCAATTAAGAATTTAAATTTCGTTCCCAGCACCTTTGCGCAGAACTTAAAGCGCGGACACAGCAATACGATTGGCGTTATCGTACCTGATTTAACCCCGTATTTCAGCCGGGTCTGTGTTGCATTAAACCAGTTCTTTTATGAGAATAAATATTTATTGATTGTCTGCGATACCGGTTATGATGCCGCAAAGGAACGCTTTTATCTGCGTTCGCTTTTACAGCAGCGCGTAGCCGGCATTGTTATTGCATCAACGGAAAAAAACGATATCATATTATCTGACTATACCAAGGGCTTTTCCAACATGGTCTACTGCGACCGTGACACCGTCCATGAAACCTATGAATCGATCGGCGAGGATACCATTCAGGGTGCATATGAACTGACCAAGCATGTACTGGACCAGGGCTATCGAAACATTGCGTTCTTTTATAACGCAATCCAGTATAAAAGCAACGAGCGGCGGTACGAAAGCTCCATGCAGGCGCTGGAAGACTACGGGCTCAGCAGAAAAGATGTCACAGTCAGTACGGATCTGATTACGCACGACCGGATCTACCGGGCGGTTAAAGACTTCCTGGCCCAGAAAAAAGAGAATAAAGCCATCATCTCCTTTAACCCGATTATCACCGAGGGTGTAACCATGGCGCTGAATGCGCTGGATGTTAAAATCGGCAAAGATGTCGAATTAGCCGGATTTACGCTGGACGACTATACGTCCAAGTACCGGTATAAAATACCCTGTTACGTCCAGTCCCCCTATGATATGGGTTTAAAGGCAGGCGAAGTACTGCTCCGCTTGCTGCATAAACAGCATCAGGAAAAGCCGGAGCCGAAGCTCTATCTCTTAAGAAACCAGCTGATTGTTTAGCCGGCGCGTGCTGTCGATACCGTTGTTATTTCCGTTGTTGTCCGCCAATCCTTAATTATCATTCCTCTATTCAGTTATCCGTATGATACAAAGAAACCGTCACGCCGAAACAGGCGCGGGCGCTTTTTCATATTTGAAAAATAAGTCAGGAAACCATTATGATGGATTTATTAACAATTGACGTCGGCACAACCAACTGGAAAGCGCTTTTATTTAACGCCGAAGGGGAAGTAACCGCAAGCGCTAAAATACCGACTGTTATTTCAAACGACAAATGGGGCCTTCCCTGTTATTCTCACGAACTGCTGTGGTCGAGTATTGTCAGCTGCATCAAAGATATCAACGCCGCTCACGGGCTTGCCCGTGTCGGCGCTGTTGCGGTCACCTCAATGGCAGAGTCGGTCATCCCGATAGACAAAGGCGGCGAAGTCCTGTGTG
Source organism: Christensenellaceae bacterium (assembly GCA_963674805.2). Classification (GTDB taxonomy): domain Bacteria; phylum Bacillota; class Clostridia; order Christensenellales; family CALMFG01; genus CALMFG01. Next base: position 18,120 of record CAXXNY010000021.1, on the reverse strand, counting down.
ATGTCATCCCGTGGTTTGACGCAAGAAGTATCAGCGAATTGGATGTTTTCCATAAAGAAATCGGCAATGATGCTGTATTTGATCAAACAGGTCTTGAGATCGGCGCTATTTTCTCTTTGCCAAAAATCCTTTGGATGCGCCGCCATCATCCTGATATTTTCGACCGTGCCGCAAAGTGGCTGCAGATGTCCGATTTTATTAATTTTAAGCTCACCGGCAAAACGGTCACCGATTATTCGATCGCATGTCGGACCATGGCTTTTGACATCAATACCAACACCTGGTCAAACAGCATCACAAAAGCCGTCGGCGTTAGCACTCAGGTCTTCCCGGATGTATGCGCCAGCGGAACGCAGATCGGCATCGTCACAAAAGAGGCCGCATTCGCGACCGGATTAAAACAGGGCACGCCTGTTATCATGGGCGGGCATGACCATCCATGCGCCACGATTTCCGCTAACACCTTTGGCAGTTCGGCAATACTGGATTCCTCAGGAACCGCTGAACCGTTTTTGTTCGTGTCAGAACGCGGCGCAGAATTGCCGGAAAAACGGTTGGGTCAGCGTCACGGGCGCCATCCCGATCCGGAACGGTTTATCATCTGGGGCGGCATCGTCTCATCCGGCATCAGCGTGGAATGGGCGGTAAAACGGCTCGGCCTTTGCAATGACTGGCACTTTACCGCACCTGATATCCCGTTGAATGAGCTTTTTGATATGTGTAAAGACCTGCCCTGCGGCAGCGGCGGCGTGATCTTTACCCCGTTCTTAAGAGGCAGCGGGGCACCCGAATGGGACCCGAGAATGAAGGCGAACTTTTTAGGCGCAAACCACAACACCACCTCGCGGCATATGCTGCGGGCGGTTCTGGAAGGGCTGTCATATCAGGCAAAGATCATTATCGAGATGCAGGAAGCGCTGTCAGGCAAGACGGTTGATCAGATTGTCTGCGTCGGCGGAGGCTCACGCGGACGGCTGTGGCAGCAGATCAAGGCCGATGTTATCGGGAAGCCCGTTGTCACGCGAACTGTTGACGAGGCCACCGGCCAGGGTGCCGCAATACTCGCGGGTGTTGGGATTGGTCTTTTTAAGGATATGTACGAAGGCGCAAAGGCCTTTGCGAAAGAAGCGCAAACGTATCTGCCTGATACGGCAAACCATCAGGCTTACCAGCCTATTGTTGATATTTACCGTGATGTGCATCAAACGCTCCAGGATATCAACCACCGGCTGGACGATTTTTCAAAACAAAATTTATCAATTTAAAACAGAAAGGATCATCATATGAAATACGGTGTTTCATTATCCACATACCCGACCGAGTTCGGGCCCATAACTTTTAAGGCAGGCACATTAGAGGAAAAGCTGAAAATGGCACAGGCATCCGGTTTTACCGGGCTTGACCTGTTCTCTCATAAAATGTCTGAAGACGAAAAACAGGTGCTGAAAGAAATGCTCAATCAAAATCATCTCAGTATCTATATGTTTATTCCGTTTTATTTTGCGGAGCTGAAGTCAAGCTTAACCGACACAGACAAAGAAAAGCTCAATCGATTTATCGTGGAATATAAAAAACAAATCGAAACTGCTGCTTTTCTCGGCGCGGGCGTGATGCCGATCGGCTTTATTCGCGGCAGGCTTTTAGAGACAGATACACTTAAAGCCTACAAACAGCGTCTGGCGGGCAGTCTCCGCATCCTGTCAGCATACGCAAAAGAACGCGGCGTTACGCTGTGTCTTGAACCGATCAACTCAAACGAGGTCAATACCTTTTATCATGCCAGCGACGCTTATGACTTTATCAAGGAATATGACCTTGATGATGTGGACTTGCTGCTCGATTCATTCCAGATTGACTATGAATATGTGAGCCAAACCGATGCCATTGATTACTGCAAAGACCGTATCGGCCATTATCATCTTTCGGATACCAACCGACTGCCCGTCGGCAAAGGTAATATCGATTTTAGGTCTATTATCAAGAAGATGAAGGAGATTGGGTATACAAAATGTCTCTCTATGGAATGCGTCCCGCAAGGCGATGCGCTGCAATCTGCAAGTGACGCTTACGAACATCTAATCAGACTTGAGGAAGGACGTTAACTATGCCTTTATTGACAACAAAACAAATACTGAATATTGCGCACGAATCCGGCGAACCATTTGCAGTCCCTGCATTTAACGTGCATAATATGGAATATACAAAAGCTGTGATTACCGCGGCAGAGAAGCAAAGTGCCTCCCGTGATTTTGATGCTGGGCGAACCGATTTTAGAGTTTGCGGGATTAGACACTCTTGCCAACATCGCGATGTTCGCCGCTAAAAGCGCGTCCGTCCCGGTGGCGGTTGCGCTGGATCACGGCAAGAACGAGGCCAACATTCAGCGCTGTCTTGATCTGGGGCTGTCCATTATGGTGGACGGTTCACACTTCGGCTATGAAGATAATGTCGCGTTTACACGCAAATTCGCCGATGCCGCACACACCAAGGGGCTTTCGATTGAAGCAGAGCTTGGGACGCTGTCGGGAAGCGAAGACGGCGAAGCGGAGTCAAAGTCAAAAATGACCGACCCCGGCCAAGCGGCGGAATTTGTGGAACAGACACAGATTGATATTCTGGCGGTCGCAATCGGCAACGTTCACGGTCTGTATCACGGAAAGCAGAAAATTGATGTTGACCGTCTGATTGCCATTAAAAAGCGGGTATCCATCCCCTTGGTCATGCACGGCGGGTCCGACTTGCCGGAAGATTTAACGAAACGGTTAATTGATGCCGGCATCACGAAGTTTAACATCGGTACGGGACTTGAAAATCGCCTATTCTCAGGCGTTAAAAGAAATACTGGCAAAAGAACCCACTGCCGTTTCAGCCGTTTGAATCACTGCAGTATGCGATGGACAAAACGGAAGAAACCTGCAGCCGAAAAAATAGTGCTGCTGAACGCTTCAGATAAAGCAGCGCTCTATAACAATATTAGGAGGTAACAAAATGAAGTGGGGTATTATAGGATCTGGTAAGATATCAACACAGTTTGCTGAAGACGGCAGAAACGTGGACGGCAGAGAAATGGTCGCTGTGGCAACCACACGGCTGGAGACCGCAAAACCATTTGCTGAAAAATTCGGTATACCAAACTATTATGATAACTGGCGCGAACTTTTAACTCATGATGATATTGAGAACATCTATGTCGGCTCACCGCATACATTCCATAAAGACATGGTCATCGCCTGCCTAAAAGCCGGCAAAAATGTGCTTTGTGAAAAACCGCTGGGGATCAACACCGACGAAGTCCGCGAAATGCTGGCGGCAGCGAAAGAAAGCGGAAAGCTGTTAATGGAGGCAATGTGGACTGTATTTTTCCCATCCATGCAGAAAGTTAAAGAAATCAAGGAAACAAGCGCTCTTGGCGAGCTTCATACTGTGTCCACGAATAAGGGCTATGGCGGCACCAAAACACGTGAACGGTGGCGGTATTATAACGCAATGGCCGGCGGCGGACTTCTGGATTTGGGCGTATATCCCATCCACGTACTCCGCTATCTATTTGGCAAAATGCCGGATCGGTATACGAGTTTTGCGAAAATCGAAAATGATGTCGATGTTTACAGTAGTATCATTATGGAGTTTGATGGCGCGATTTGCACTTGTACACAAACGTCTTATAATGATGTGGATAATTTTGCGACATTCTACTTTGATCAAGGCTCTGTTCATTTAACTGACCGGTGGTTTTGCACAGATACAATGATCATCAACGAACCCGGCAAACCGTCCCGTACTCTAAAATTCGAATTTAAAGACCAGGGTATGCAGTATGAGATTGCGGCTTTTGAGGAAGCTGTAAAGCAAGGCAAGACTGAGCATCCCGTTCTCTCGCATCAGGTGACACTTGAGGTAGTCGAGCTGATGGACGCCTTGAGAAAGGACTGGGGGCTTGTTTATCCGCAGGATAAATAAGACAGCCGCTGACTAGGTTTAAAACTTAAAATTCATAAAATGACCTGTTCTCGGGCCGCTCTCAATGCAGTGTGCTCTCAGAGCAGGTCATTTCGCTATATCGTTCTCAATTTTTACTGGAGAATATCCCGTATTATGACTGGGTTTTTTTAAACGCTTTTTTAAGCTTGATTTTTATTTGTTTTCGATCAAACAATATAAAGTACAGCACTCTCATCAGCCGGTTTAACCGGCAAATGTTTTCAGGAATGCATGCGTCGTCTTCATTATTGTGATTAGCACCGGGAGGTTCCGGACGCATTTGTTCGTCCGGACTTGCCTTTGTCCGATCTTTTTCATCTATGATTTCTTCACTTTCTGCGCTTCTGCGGACATCAGTTATCCGTGTTTCCAAAACTTCATTTGCGAATCTTTGGCTTATTGGTGCAGCAGACGTTTTATATCCAGCTGCAGTATCTTTGTTATTGAGAAATTGATTGATGAGTGCCACGTAATCGGCTTCAGTAGAAAAGCGCCTGTCAATATAATCTCCGACAATATCCAACTCCCCCAAATACCCGTCCAATATCCGGTTGTAATGTTCCTTCAATACCGTGTTATTTCTGTCTAAACGGGTGACTAATAGTAATCCTGAAAGCGCCGTATTAAGCACACATATGCTAAGGTCCGGTCTATAGCGCTTTAAGCAATGGTGAATTTTATATACATCCCCCATCCAGATACTCGTCTCCCTGTTCCTTTGCGCTTGTATGCTTGACATTGGGTATATGTCATCGATCACCACAACTGTGTTTTCATTCGCATACTGTTCAATGTGAATGAAGTCTTTTAATACATTTTCAAAGTGGTGCATCCCATCAATAAACGCCATATCAATGTCTTTATCTTTGAGGTCCCTTTCTGCCCGAAACTCAAAATAATCATCACTGGTTAATTTGTATAAAGACACACGTTCATCATATGTTAGATTCTCAATCGGAAAAGGATCAACGGCGATGGTTTCTGTTTGACTCAGTCTTAGGCTGTTCCCTTTATCCACACCTATTTCAAAATAAAGATCTGGCTTTACCTGATCGTGCAGATATCTCAAGACATCAAAATAAGGGTAGAGTCCGCTTGTCAGATGCGTATCGTCAAGATGCCGATCGTTATCTTTATAGAATTCTGACCTGCTATAATGAATATCATTTTCAAAGCAGCGCTTTATGCTTGCTTTAGAGAAAACACCGACCATGTCCTTCCATTCGCCAAGTTCTTCCCGCCAGCTGTCGATTAAATTACAGCTTCCCCACTTACTCAGCGCCGTCATCGCATCGGGATAAAAACGGTAACAATCCACAGGAAACTGGTGAACCGGACCGCTTGAAGGCGCAATGATGACGCATATGCCATCGTCCCGCAGACATCTCGTCATCTCTTTAAAGGTCAGCCAGAAAAACTCGATATGTTCAAATGCCTGTCCGCTTATCATGATATCAACTGAATTGTTTTTAAAAGGCAGCTTGTAAGGATTGCGCAGTACAATATCAACGCCCTTGCCTTTGGCAACGTCCACGGCCTTATATTGATACTTTGGAGACGCAAATATATCCCGATAGCTCCCGTTAATGTTATTTCCGCCGATATCTATGACTTTTACGGTTTTTTTATTAAACGCTGCATGGTTACGAATATAACGGTCATATACTTTCTTCATGTTTTCCAAAGAAGTATAATGCATAAGCGGCCTCCAAAAAAGATATGTAATCAGATTAGCATAACGTTTCAGAAAAGCCAATATAAAGTGCGCGTTCTAAAGAGTAATGCAAATGATTGTAATGAATTAAGTTTGAATTCCCCAAAATTAAATCAGGCACGGTATCGGGCAACCATTACAATCATGTGTGTTTCTATGAAATACAACATATCATGCAAGGGCAGCTTTATCTAAATTAAGCGTATACTAAAAGTATACGCGGTAAGGCATGATACTCCGTGCTTTTAAATGCGCCAAATAATGATTGGGACAGTTCGCTGTTATTTTCGCGCTGGTTTTGACGCCACTTTAGACCATATAGGCAACTGACAGCGCAAAACTGGCTTGCGCAAGATAGTAGGTGATCAGATTAAGCGCACGCAGGCATTTCGGCTCCTTGGGCGCAAACAGCATGAAGGACAAAATCAGATCCGACAAGATAAACAATACTGCACCCACCGCAACCAATATACTGACCAATCCCGGCAGGCCGCTTTTGTACAGCCCGGACACCGCCATGGTGAGCATAAAATCAATACCCAAAAGATAGGCAATTGTGGGCAGCTTCATCTTCCCAAACTTTAGCTTGCCCGCCTTGAATATAATCAGCGTTATCCCGATTACACCGAGATATATGACGGCATCAATCCACGACAATCCCAAATAGATGAAGAAGGTTGCGCCGTAAATCAATTGACCGACCAAAAACGCCGACAGCCCGAGAATAAAGTACTTTTCGGTATCAACAAAGACCAGAAGCAGGTCTCCGATGAGCCCAAAGCAGAGTGCAATAATAATCATCACGCCGTAAAAACGGTCTGGTTTTAAAAGAACAAGCGCGAGCACCGCTGCGGTAACAAACAGCAGGGAGCAGGCCATTTTGGTAAAGAAATAGTGTTTTTTATCCCAGTTGTATTCCGTCCAGATATAGGGCGGCAGCAGGCATAAAAGCAAAGCGAGTACAATTAAATTTGCGTACATGGTTTTCCCTTTCAGGCGGGCAGACATTTGACGGGCAAATCAGTGCGCCAAATTGCATTCCGCCGGTTTCCTAGAATAAGTCAAGGCGTCCCAAATGAATCAACACGGCGCCTTTTACACGTTAATCCGATATGGAATAACCAAGGCGCGGTGCAAAAGCGGATTTTCTGTTTTAGCTGTCAGCTCATCATCCCCTTTGCATCAATGTCTCTGACCATTTCTTCATGCATTTTGCCGGTAATCTTAAAAAACGACAACACCACCGCCCCTATGGCTAAAACCACAATCGGAATAATGGTGGTCAGCATTCTGATACTCATCAGGGCGGTGTCTGCCTGGTTCACCAGATTCGCAACATACTTCCCTGCTTCAAGCACCTGCCCGACAATGAATCCGGCCAGCGCCGCACTAAGCTTCACCATGAAGAAGAACAGCCCGTAGAATGTTGACTCTTTTCTGACCCCTGTCTTCATCTGGCTGTATTCAACCGTATTTGCAACCATCGGCCATGGGCAAAGGTAATGAGTTGAAAGGCCGATACCGAATACCAGCATAAACGCAAACGAAAGGATTAAATTCAATCTGCCTACAATGAACATGCCGAGTAATCCGATAATCATCACAATGATACCTAAAATGTAAGAGTCCCGGTTGCTTCTGGTCTTCGAAATCTTTACAAATAGCGGCATCGTCACAATCGCGGCAAAAAATGCGATGCCAAAGCCGATCGGACCGGCGCCTGCGTCCATAAGGTAATATTCAAAATAGTAGAAAATCGTCGCCGCTAATATATTCACCGCTGTCATCGTCAGCAAAACGCCGGCGCAGAGAATTAAAAACGGCTTGTTGCCGACTAATAATTTAATACTTTCGCCAATGGATAATTTTACATAGGTTTTCGCAACATAATTTTCTCTTGTCCAAAAAAAGCAGAGCAGCGTGGTGATGGCCATAACGCCGCCGAAAATGCCTGCGGCAACCCGGTATCCATGCGCGCTGTTATCCCCGCCGATAGCGCTGACACAGGACTCAATCGCGACGGCCGCAATCAATACACCCAGTATCCCGAGCACCGAGCGAAATGAGGATAATGCAACGCGTTCATCCGCACGCTTTGTTAATACCGGCAGCAGCGACTGGTATGGGACATTGGTTACCGTGAGCATCAGGCAAAAGAATATATAGGTCACGAACGCATAGCCTACGCGTGCGCCTTCGCTCCATGTCACAGGCGCATTTAACAGTAAGAAAAAGGACAGACCGAAAGGAATCGCCCCGAACAAGATGTACGGCCTGTATTTGCCCCATCTGGTGTGTGTCCTGTCCGCAATAAATCCCATTGCAGGGTCTGTCACGGCATCCACAATCTTAGCAACAAGCACAACAATACCGGCAATTCCTGCCCCAATCAGCAGTGTATCGGTATAAAACTTGATCAGCACAAGGGCTGTTGCTTGCACACCGATATTAAATCCCAAATCTCCGATACCAAAGCCTATTTTTGTTTTAATCCCAATTTTCGAAAGCGCTTTCTCCATTCCGCTCTCCTCCTCATGATTAAGTAGATTTATTATATTCGCAAATGATTTTTATCTTTCAGCCGAATCGCAATCTTCGCTCTATCAGGAATTTTCGATTCGGTAAAAAGCCGCGCGTCCTTTTCAGCGTATAAAGATACCGTGTCTTTTGAAACGATCAGACGCCGATACAAACAAATCGGCCTGTATTACAGGCATACCCATATAAGTCCGCCTCATTGCGAATAATAATTGTAAATCTGTGGTTTTCTGGTCTTTATGTCCCGCCTCCTTCTGCCAGCTAATTTTACTGCCAAGTACAGCTTTCGGACAGACCAGTTATTGGAGGGAAAGTTACATTGTAGTTATGTTACACTATATATCATTATTCGTAAAGCATTTTAGTATGAAAAAAAGGACTTCCCGATAAAATGCCGGAAAGTCCCTAATTTTAGTAATCTGTTTTTTTATGCAAGGATTGGCATTGGCCTGTATGGCCTTACCGCTGAACCCTGCCGGAGCCGTCTCCACCCATGAGCTTCTCAACATCGCCGACGCTGACACGGTTGAAATCACCGATGACCGAGTGCTTCAGGCAGCTTGCCGCAACGGCGAATTCAAGCGCATCCTGATGATTGTCATAGTTGTTTAATCCATAGATCAATCCGCCGCAGAATGAATCTCCGCCGCCGACACGGTCGATAATATCACGCATGTCATAGTGTTTTGACAGATAGAACTTCTCACGGTCGTTCAGGCATGCCGCCCAGCCGTTGATGTCCGCACTGACGCTCTGGCGCAGGGTAATCGCAATCATTTTCAGATTGGGATAGGCTTCTAGCACATCATTCGACAGTTTCTCATAGTTCTTGGTATCCAGCTCGCCGCCGGTAACATTTGCGTCCACCTTGAAACCGAGCGATTTTTGGCAGTCTTCTTCATTAGCAATCGCGACATCCACATATTTCACCAGTTCGCTCATCACTTCTGCCGCATTTTTGCCGTACTTCCACAGGTTCTTCCGGTAGTTGAGGTCACAGGAAACCGTGATGCCTTTTTGCTTTGCCGCTTTTACGCTTTCCAGAGAAAGTGCCATTGCGCTTTCGGATATCGCCGGTGTGATCCCGGTGATATGAAACCAATCAACGCCTTCAAATACGCTGTCCCAGTCAATATCCCCGACCTTTGCCTTGGCAATCGCCGAGTCTGCGCGGTCATAAACCACCTTGCTCGGCATTTGGTTTGCGCCAGCTTCCAGGAAATATATCCCCATTCTTGCGTTGCTTTTCATAATCTTTGAGGTGTCCACGCCGAAGCCGCGCAGTTCGCGGATACACGCTTCACCAATTACATTATCAGGCAGGACCGTCATAAAGGCCACATCTTCGCCGAAGTTCGCCAGAGATACCGCCACATTGGCTTCGCCGCCGCCGAACGTCGCTTCCAGCATCGGGCTCTGGAAAAACCGCTCATGGCCCGGCGCTTTCAATCTCAGCATAATTTCACCAAACGTCAGAAATTTCATATCTCAGATCCTCCTTATTTCTGTAACAAATGAACCGCAAAATCACCGATTTCATTCGTCAGGTAGACAGCGATCATGGTGTCGCCCTTGTATTTCGCGGTTTCCATGTCAATCGCAAATCCGTTCTTTTCCAAATAATCGATCCCGCGGCTAATATCATTGGTTCTGATGGCGACATGCCCGTTCTTACCGAGATAGCTGCCCTTAACCACTTCGATGCCCGGACTTGCAAAAATAGAGCTGCCGCCTTCTTTTACCGGGAACCCAAAGGCTTTCCCGTATTGCGCACTGACCGCGGCCGCATCATCGTTGTCGGCTGTATTGATGCCAATATGCGCGAATTCAAATCCCAGGATAATCTGGCGCGCTTCGGCACATAACGCCGTGATCTTATCAAAGCTGCCATTTGAGATATCGCCTTTGGCGCATATCCAGCTGCCGCCCACCGCGTGAATAAACGGCGCCGCAATAAACTCACCCAGATTCTGCGCGTTCACACCGCCGGTCGGGATAAATTTAATGTCCCCGAACGGACCGGCCAGCGCCTTCATTGCGGACAATCCGCCGTATACGTTCGCCGGGAAGAATTTTAAGATTTTCAACCCTCTTTCAATCCCCACCGTGATTTCGGTCGGTGTGACACACCCCGGTATCACCACGATATCATTTTCGATACACCAGTCAACAATGCTGGCATTGTACCCTGGCGAAACAATAAATTTCGCGCCGTTTTCAACGCTCTTTTTACATTGGTCCAGCGTTAAAACCGTGCCCGCGCCTACCAGCGTTTCCGGGCATTCCGCCGCGACTTTCTTGATGGAATCCAACCCTGCCGGTGTACGCAGTGTGATTTCCATGATATCCACGCCGCCTGCAAACATGGCTTTGGCTGCCGCCACGGCGTTCTTGCTGTCTTCGATCACCACAACCGGCACAATCCCTGTTGTGTTCATTCTTTTCAGAATATCATTCACGTTTTTTTGCCTCCTTAAAAAATCTTGATTATCTTACAATAAGTTTATTCACTTTTATTGGAAAACACGCTTCGCAATTCAATGGGTTCGTTTGTTATTTTGATCGTTAATAAACCAGAACATGTATGGTGCTGCGTTGATGTTTCAGGTGCAAGTTAATGTAAAAAAGTGTTTAAGCTTATCATTTATTAGGTCCGGTTTATCTTACTATAGGCTTAAAATTTATGTCAATAATACTTTAGTAGGGGTCAACATTTTTCCCTTAATGCAACAATTTTTACTTTTTTCAATGCCGCTGCTTTAATTTGATCCGATTTGCCGAGGCCAGGCCGCTATAATGACACTGGTGTTCAAAATGTGCGGTTAAACGGCCCGCCAAACACCCGCTGGCGCCCAAAATACGTGAATTTCTTAGGCAATTCATCTTTCGGGCTGCCCTGTTTGGCGCTGCTCAAAAGGCGCGGTTCATTCCCGTATGCTTCAACCTTTACAAAATAGACATGAAAAATACTACTTAATAATTAGTGCCTTATCCAGGTTTTATACTATAATATTTTGGGTTATAAGGATGACGACATGTTTACGCGGTATCTCATTTTCAGTCTCCGCCAACATATCAGCTGTTTATTTTTTAACTTCCCCGTCAGAAGAAAACACCATGGAGTAACCGAATCAATGACTGCCAATAAAAACATCTCAAGAAAAATTATCATCAATTTTTCTGCCATACAATTTATCTATTTTGCAAGCATCGTGCCTTATATGCTTTTTGCGGTGGTATTTTTAGAATACCGCGGACTTACGAATTCACAGATCGGCGTTGTCATGTCCGCTGCGGCCATTGCGGCGATCGTCATACAAATGTGCGTATCAGACTTCGCCGACAGGTACAACCATATTCCACTCAAGTTTATTATTATCCTGTTTTATATCATCGTGCTATTCATCGGCGGCATCTTTATATACGGTTCGCCTTCTATCATTGCCATTATGGTTGCATTCACTTTTGCGCAGGCCTTGGTCATCAGCGTATTGTCCTTGTTGAGTGCGGCATTCATGCAGTTCCAGAATACCGGCCTGAACATCAACTTTGGCATACCCCGCGGTTCGGGTTCAATATCCTGCGCATTAACCACCTATGTTCTGGGGGTCGTCGTCCAAAACCATTCTCCGGAAATCCTGTTTCCGATTCAGTTGTTTCTCTCAGTCCTGTTTATTCTGTCTATTCTGATCCTCCCAAAGCCCGAATCCATCACGGGCAGGCATCCGGATCAATCCGACAAGGCGGAGAAGCCGAGCTCACTTGTTGGAATGCTGAAGGGAAATCCGACTTTTGTAATGTTTATGTTTGCAGTAATCTTTTCCTCGGTCAGCCAGTCCTATATGAATTTTATGATTAATCTGGTCCGAAGTGTCGGCGGCGGAACCGTTGATTTGGGCGCTGCGATTTTTATTAATTGTATATTCGAGCTCCCGCCAATGCTGTTGGCGTTTTGGCTGTTGAAAAAATATAAGAATCTGAACCTGCTCGTTTTATCAATTATTGTGACGCTGGTAAAAACGATCGGCGTCGCGCTTGCGCCTAGTGTCGGCTGGATATATTTCAGTCTGACACTCAGTTTTGCCGCGAACGGCATTTTCTATCTGATTTCGGTTTATTATATCAATGAGATCGTAAAACCGAACGAGCGGACGCGCGGACAGGCGCTAATCGGTCTGTGTTCCTTTGCGGGCTTGGGCGCAGTAATCGGCGGTGTTGTTGACGGATTTTTAATCGATCAATTCGGCGTTAATGCAATGATGTTGTTCTGTACGGTCTGCGGCATCATCAGTGTAGTGTTGATGTTTTATACCGCTAAAATGCACCAAAAACACTTCGGCCGGTCACCGGTCGTAAGCAAGTCGTAACAAATAAGACTATAAATATAGATAGTCACAGCCGATATCAATATATCGGCTTATGATATTTACATGACAAGCAGATAATTTGATTGTATTATACCTGCATTGGACCATTCACGGAAAAGATATCAAAACCTAAAGCTGCGTCATTTTTATTGATTGTCCGTATAAAAAAAGATTATTTTATCAGTATTCTATTAATTGATCAGAATATCAGTTGATGAATGTTGTATAAAAATATATATTCATCATATAAGGAGTAAAACGCGATGTTTAAAACACCCATTGAACTCGGCCCTATCCGGCCGGTTGCAGAAGCAAACAGCCTGCTGATCAGAACGACCAGAGGCTGTCCGTGGAATCAATGCGATTTCTGCGTTAACTATAAGGGCATGGACTTTTCAATCCGGCCTTTGGAAGATATTTTAAAAGACATTGAGATTGCCAAGGAACATTACGGTCATTATGACTTCAAGTCCTGTTTTCTTCAGGACGGCGACAGTTTTATTATGAAAACAAATGAACTGCTCGAAATACTGGCAAAATTAAAAGAACTCTTCCCCACCTTAGAAAGAATCACCAGTTACGGGCGCGCCGCAACAATGGTGAGAAAAACGCCGGAAGAAATTGCCCAAATCAGCGCGGCCGGTTTAAACCGTCTGTACTGCGGACTGGAGTCCGGCTCAGATACCGTCTTAAAGTTCATCAACAAGGGGACAACTGCCGCAGAATTAATCAAAGCAGGTAAAATGGCCAAGGATGCAGATATGGAATTTTCGGAATTCGTAATTATGGGGCTGGGCGGCAAAGACTTGTGGGAAGAACATGTCCGTGAAACAGCGCGGGTATTAAACGCGATTAATCCGGACTTTATCCGTGTCCGCACCATCGGCGTTAAGGTTGGTTCCGGGCTCGAGGAAAAGATGCGGCAGGGTATATTCCGTCTCCAAACCGAAGAAGAGATTATTATTGAACAAAAACGCCTGATTGAAGGGCTGGAAGGCGTCACCAGTTATTACTCAAACGATCATTCCGTCAATCTGTTGTTCGAAGTCGAAGGCCGGCTGCCGGAAGATAAGGATAAAATGCTGGCCATCATCGACCGGTATTTGGGGCTGCCTGCGGCAGAAAAAGAGAATTTCAACTTAGGACGCAGGCTGGGATATTACAGGCGCCTGGATGATCTTGGCAATAAGGAACGGTACAATACCGTTGAGCGGGAACTCGCAAGCATTAAAAAGGAATCACGAGTCAGTATTGATCAGGTCTGCCATTTCTTAAGAGAGCAGATTGTTTAAAGGTGCTTCGGCCGGATCAATTGTTACCGGACACAATCTACATATTAAGATAAACCCATACGCATACGCAAACAGCTGGACAGCGCAGACCATCAGCTCTGCGCTGATGCGTATCACGGTCTCTGATTAAAAATTATCCGAAATTCATCCTTTTTAAGTATATACACCCTTATTCGTTAAAAGGTATACTTGCATCGCAAGAGTATGTTACTGTGACGAGCTGGGATTTTTGGAGGAATGAAACATGAAAAACATCTTAAAAGAGCTTCAGGACGGAAATGTTGTAATAGGCACCATCTGTAATATTGAACATCCTCAGGTGATTGAACTCATGGGCTATACAGGCTGGGACTACGTATTAATCAACCTGGAAGACAACGCAACATCTCCTTACGGGGGTTCATTTGATAACCTTGTCAGAGCCGCTTATGCCGCTGATGTTGCACCCATGGCAAAGATACTTCTGCCGGATGTCGGCATGGTCTACAAGGCTTTAAACTTTGGATGCAAGATTATCCACGTATCAATTGAGAGGCGCGAACAGCTGGAACCGCTGATGAAAGCGGCAAAATATCCGCTGGAAGGCAATCGGATTGCATATCCTTTCCTTCGCGCAAATAAGTACGGCGTGACTCCATTTAAAGATTATTGGCGTCAGGAAAACGAAGAAACAACGATCGTTCCGCTACTTGAAACAGTGGAAGCGATGGAAAACATGGAAGATATTCTTTCCGTTGAAGGCGTAAAAATCGCGACCCTTGGTCCTTTTGACCTTGCGATGAACCTTGGCGGCGTAGAAGAACCCGGTGTCGCAGAAAAAGTTGAAGAATCTTGGGTCAAATTTGAAGCCGTATGCCGCGAAAAAGGCATTCATATCCTGAAGCCGGTGGCCACCCCTGCGGATTTGAAGGGCGCGGTTGCGCGCGGCTGTAAGTGTATCGTCGCATCAGCCGATATTCCCTGCCTGCTTGAACATAATAAAACATGGGTGCAGGCGCTCCGCAAGGAAATCAGTGAATTAAAATAAGCAAATCTGCACTTTAAAAAAAGATTTTCGGGTAGCGAATTCTTACCCGAATAAACGTCGGACAATTGAGTAGGCTGATTCAGCTTATTCTTTTATCAGTACTTAGATTATTAATGGATGCCGGCGAGACAGGCGCAAACAGACAGATAAAAAATGGGGTTATATGCCAATGGTGCCGTCTTGCCGCAGATTCCGCTCAGATTGACAAAACCGGAATTCCATAATAGAATGGGTAGTAGATAATGGGCGAGTAATTAATGGTACCCTTCCACACACCGGTTACCATTTTTTAGACTTATGCTGTCTGTAAAACGCAAAATAAGCGTCAAGTCTCTCGTTTTCATGCGCTTTTATTAAAAACGTTCTTTCGCTTGCCAATGATTGGCGGGCCCTTTAACACTTTGATTAGCAGGCACTAATCAATCATTACGAAAACACTTTTCCATTATGCATCTGATGCAATGTTTGTGAAAGGTAGTGAAAACAACAGTATTTATCAACAATTTAGTGGATTCTTGATTATTTCTCAGAAAAGGTTTTAGTTTTTTAAAATCGGATGAGAAAACACGTTTGATTTGTTCGGAGGTTTTATTTTGGATAAAATTAGTATCGTGATCGGTGATAAGCTGACGCTCTTCCGCGAGGGGCTGACTCGGATTATCAATGCTCAGCCAAACATGGAAGTGCTCTATGCCGCACCCACGATTAAAGACTGTATGGAAAAAATCGGCGACTATAACCCGGATATCTGTATAATTGACACATATTTTACCGAGCCGGCCTGCTTGAAATATACCCAGCTGCTCTGCCAGAAATATCCGGACTTGAAGATCATCGAATTAACCCATTCCCAGGAAAACAAAGACCTTTTTGCCGCGTTAAACATCGGCGCAAGGGCTTACCTTTCCAAATTTATTGATATGAAGCAGCTAATCCATTCCATAGAACTGGTTCATGACGGTGAGATTATCATCTCTCCTCCGATGGCGGGTATGCTGCTGAAAGAATTTGCAGATACATACGAGGCCGAATGCCGAGGAAAAGGCCGCACAGCAGGCGGCAAACAACGGCGGGGCCGGATATGACTACAGATCAAGCCATACGCATCCGCTTACATCAAACCAGGCGGTAAAACGTTGAGCTCAGCCCGCGGGAAAAAAGAAGTTTTAGAGCTTCTGCGTTTGGGAAAAACCAACAAAGAGCTCGCCAAAGAGCTGTTTATATCCGAGAACACCGTAAAAGTGCACTTAAGAAACATTATGGAGAAACTCAACGCGAGCAACAGGCTGCACGCGATCAATATTGCGCATAACAACGGACTGCTTTAGGCACCAGCCTTTAAGCCTTTTCGGAAAATCATATAATCCTTTAATTTAAGAAAAAGACTTCATAGAATGAAGTCTCTTTCTTTTATATCTGCTTATAGAGTATGTTATCGGCATTTTGCCGGTTATAGCATCTTTAACACCTTAAGGCGTTCTTTGATTGCCGCCTTTTCCGCTTCAGCGGCCGGTATAAACGGTGCACGCGGACAGCACTTTACGATTCCTCTTACTTCCAGCATCGCATAGATCGCCAGCTGTGTGGACCGGGCCAGATACATGATATCCCTAAGCTCATTCACCTTAAACTGCGTCTCCCTGCAGGCCGCCATATCGCCCGATATGCCCTGTTTAAACATCGTACGGCAGATCTCCGGGAAAACATTGCCGAGCCCCGGAATGAACGCCTCACAGCCTAATGTGCAGGCTGACAGCCACATCGCTTCCGTGCCCAATGCAATATCAAAATTCTCATCTTTGAGCAGCCGCATATAGTTTGCATGCGCCAGAATATCAAACGTCGCATCCTTTACGCCCGTGACCCCGATGTCTTTTTTCAGCTTTTTAATCAGGTCCAGGCTCATTTCATATCCCTGGAATTTCGGATTGTTGTACACATATATCCCGCATTTCCCGTTAACCGCTTTTACGATCGCGTCATAGAATCCGCAAATATCGTTCTGGGCGTGTTTGAAATAAAACGGGCCGACAGCCGATACCGCCTGAACGCCGCAGTCAGCGGCATGCTGGGCCAGCCGGGCCGCACTCAGGCTGTCCGCTGTGCCGACATGCGCCACAATCGAGACCTTGCCGTCCGCCGTTTTGATCGTTTTCTTCAAGCACTTTTTTGCGCTCTTCTTCGGTCATCATAACCCCGCTGCCATATGATCCGTTGACAAACAGGCCGTCCACTTCATCTTTTAAAAAGGTAACCAGCGTTTTCAGCGCAGGATAATCCACTTCTCCGTTTTCTTTAAACGGAGGGTAATCATCGGCGGTACAACGCCGTGCATTCTAAACATCTTGTACTTCCTCCTTTATCGTGTCGAATCTATTCTCTCAGCCGTTTTGATGGGCGGCCGCTTAAGCGTGACTGATCAGATGCTCAGCAACGGCGATACACCCTAAAACGGTAAGCTTGCCCGATTTTTGTCCTTGTCCGATATGCATGTGATTTCCATGTTATCGCCGTAGAACTTTCTTAGCATGTATTGATACATCTCACAGCGGTTCTGATGCCCGTAAACAATATACCGGTCATTCGCCAGCCCGCGTTTTCGCATATCTTCGAAAGCTTTCATGTCATCTGCGGCAATCGCGGCATTAGTGAACACTTCCCGCTCCCATGCGTTTGTTTTTAAAAGCACCTGCAAAAAGCGCGGCATCAGCAGTGTTCTGCCAAGGCCGGTATTCGCGACGCATTCGCACGCGATTTGTATCAGTTCCTGATATGTATAGCCGCCGGCCGGCTCGCCCTCTTTTTCCACCAAAACTTTTCCCGATGCTGCTATGATTTAAGATGGCATCATACAACTGACCGCTGATGGTGGGTGTTGCTCGCGGCAATCTTCCTGTTTTTGTCGATATAGACGACCTTTGTATGCGAGCTTAGCGTAACAATGGAGCACGGCACGGCAATATCCTGGTTCAGTATGCCGACGCACTGGACCTCTTCGCCGCGCATGAAGTCGATATCCATCAGGTCATGTGCTCTGGCGTCTTCACGATAATGATTTTTAATGCCCGGAATAAAATAGATCGGGATGCCGATGGGCAGTATACCGGGATCATTCACCCTGATCACCCCTTTGGAGAGTTCTGCAATCCCCGCCGGCGCAATCAGATGCGGAATCTCAATCAGTCCGATTTCCGATGTGAT